>JAWQNE010000012.1:0-185566 GCA_033741175.1 Mycolicibacterium sp. 120270
ACCCCAAACCCTACGTCTGGACCAAAACCGCCGACCAAATCCTGGCCAGCATCGGAAACTACTGCACCAGAATTAATGACTCACGACACTAGCGCTCGGCGCGCAGGCCGTCGGACAGTGCGGCCAGATCGGCGACGCCCTCGTCGTCGGTGACGGCCTCCAGATGGTCGGTCGGCAGGCTGTCGGTGTCGTGCAGCAGCCTGCCGATGAGTGTGCTCTTGCCGTCGTCGACGGAACCCGCGGTGGTGATGCGCAGGAGCTGGCGCGTCATCAGAAATACCCCTCGCGCTTACGGTCTTCCATTGCCGCGGCCGAGGTTCTGTCGTCGGCGCGGGTCTCGCCGCGTTCCGACACGGTGGCCGCGGAGATCTCCTCGATCACCCGCTCGATGTCGGTGGCTCTCGATCGCACCGCGCCGGTGATCGTGAGGTCGCCGACCGTGCGGTAGCGGACCCACTCCACCGCCGCCCCCTCCCCGTCCTCGGGACCGGCGTAGTCCGATACGGCGAGCAGGATGCCGTCCCGTTCGAACACCTCGCGCTCGTGGGCGAAGTAGATCGGCGGCAGCTCGAGGTTTTCGAGCTGGATGTAGCGCCACACGTCGAGCTCGGTCCAGTTGCTGAGCGGAAACACCCGCACCTGTTCGCCCGTCTTGATGCGGCCGTTGTACAGGGACCAGGGCTCCGGGCGCTGCGCACGAGGATCCCACTGGCCGAACTCGTCGCGGAAGCTCAGAATGCGCTCCTTGGCCCTCGCCCGCTCCTCATCGCGGCGCGCCCCGCCGAAGGCGGCGTCGAAGCCGCCCTCCTCGAGCGCGTCGAGCAGCGTGCGGGTCTGCTGCCGGTTGCGGGAGGCACCCGGACCCGGATCGGGGACGCGGCCCTTGTCGATGGACTCCTGGACCGACGCGACGATCAGCCTGTGGCCTTCGCCCTCCACCCTGCGGTCGCGGAACTCGATGACCTCATCGAAGTTGTGTCCCGTGTCGACGTGCATGACCGGGAAGGGCAGCGGTGAAGGCCGAAACGCCTTCTCCGCCAACCGCAAAAGCACGATGGAGTCCTTGCCCGCCGAGAAGAGCAGGACCGGTCGCTCGAGCTCGGCGACCACCTCGCGGATGATGTGCACCGCCTCGGCTTCGAGCAGGCGTAGCTCGTCGACGTGGAAGGTGTCGTAGTCGGCGGCTGTCGATGTCATGTTGGCAGCCCCTCTTTCTCGGCGTCGGCAGCGGTCTACCCATTCGTCCGATCGTTGATCCGCCTGCCGTTCGAGTACCGGGGCGGGCGCCAGCGCCGGGTCTTGGCCCAGCTGCTCGAGAACGGTGCCCACGATCGACGTCAGGTTGCGCCACAGCACCGGGTAGGAGACCTCCATCGGGGAGATGCCCTCCTCGTCGAACCAGGCGCGCCAGCCCTTCTCCTGGTTCCGGAGCATCGTGACGACGTGGGCTATCGCGCCCGCGTGGTATTCCGCGGCCGAATCGCGGCGCGGGTCCGGCCTGCCCCGCCATACCCGGGTCTGCACGGCGCGCCAAAACGAAACCGCTTGTGAGACAACGTCAGGACGATAGACGTGGATCAGAAGTGGGTCACTGCCGATGACGTCGCGTATCGCTGAGAGCAGTCCGTCGCCGGAGCGGTCGGGCAGGCCCGCCGCGCGCTGCAGCAGCAGCGGCGTCTGGTTCCACATCAGCTTGCCGCCCCAGATCCCGTTCGGGGTGCGGCCCACCGTGCGGATGTAGTCGCGCCAGATCTCCGGCGGGGCCAGATCCGGTTTGCCTTCGTCGAGCGGATCGAGCAGTCGCAGGATCGACTCGTCTTCCACGCCCTCGAACCACTGCCGCGGCTGCGGCGACTGACTGGTGGTCGGCAGGTACTGGAAGAACTCCCCCGGTTCACCGGCAACGCCTGTGGCCCTGAGGGATTCGACGAGAAGTGTGCTGCCGCTTCGTTGCGACGCAAGAACGAGATACGCAGAAGCGGCCATCGTTTCCCTAACTGTGTTCGTCTTCGATACCGCGGTCGGCGGCGATGCCGGACCGGCTGGTCACGGCGGGGCCGTGGATGCGGAGATAGGTCTCGGTGTAGCGCTCGGAGATGCGGGTTCCCGCGAACTCGGAGGGGATGACGTCGTTGGTCTTCTGCCGCCATTCGTGCAGCAGTAGTGAGAGGTCGTTGGCGATGGCCTCCGCCTTGTCCGTCGCCTCGGGTCCGAGCAGGTTGCGCGACTCAGCGGGGTCGTCGACCAGGTCGTACAGCTCGCGTTCCGGGCGGGGATCACGGACCAGCGGCGACTGCGATCCCGGGCGCGCTGTCGGCGATGTCCCAGGGAAGGTCGAGAAGCGGCCGCGCCGCGTAGTTCTCGATGTAGCTGTACTCCTTGGTCCGCACGGCCCGGATCGGATCGAACGAGTCGTGGTAGGTCTTCGTGGTGTAGACCTCGGTGCGAGCGGGGTCGATGTGGTTCGGCGCCCCCGCGAGTTGGGCGGCATGCGATATGCCCTCGACGTCATCGGGTACGTCGACGTCGAGCAGGTCCAACAGGGTGGGAAGCAGGTCGACACCGCTGAACAGTTCGTCGTAGACGCCTGGTGCGATGTCACGGCCGACCGGGGGCCGCACGATCAGCGCGATACCGGTGCCCGCGTCGTACAGCGTCGACTTCGCGCGGGGGAGTGCCGGACCGTGGTCGGTCATGAACACCACCCAGGTGGTGCGGTCCAGCCCCGTCGTGGCAAGCGTGTCGAGGAGTTGGCCAACGGCCGCGTCCGCGACGGCGATGGCGCCGTAGAACTCGGCGAGGTCCTGACGAACCGCGTCGGTCTCCGGCAGGTAGTCGGGCAACTCGACACGGGTCCGGTCGGCGGGCTCGTAGCGGTCGCGGGGGTATGGGCGGTGGGTGTCGAAGAAGCCGGCCGTCAGCAGGAAGGGCTCCCGCGGCGCGTCGGTGAGCCACCGCGTGGCGTGCTCGACGACGTATTCGCAGTACGAGTTGGACACGTCGAACTGGTCGAAGCCGAGCCTGGCTGGGTACGACGTCTCGTGCTGCATGCCGAAAAGCGCTGTGTACCAACCCTGTTCGGACAGGATGTGGGGTAGCGTGCGGACGTCGGCGCGGTACTCCCAACCGTGGTGGGCCAGCCCGACCAGGCCGTTGCTCTGCGGGTAGCGGCCGGTGAACAGCGAACCCCGCGACGGCGAGCAGAGCGGCGTGGTCGCGTGCGCGCGGGTGAACAGGATGCCTTCTGCTGCGAGTTGGTCGAGGCGCGGGCTGGACACGTCGTGGTGGCCGTAGACGCCGAGATAACGGCCGAGGTCGTGCCAGTGCACGATCAGCACGTTGTCTTGCGGTCGTTCGGTCATTGGTCGCCTTTCGGGTCGTCGGTACACCGAACCCAGCGGGCTGAGGTTCGGCAACCGTTTAGCTCATCAGGAGTTATCCACAGTTGCGACTTCATACACAGGGTTGCGAGTTTTCCCATTCTCGAGGGGTTCTGTCGGGTTTCGTACGTGTTCGAACTGTGTTTGATGGTTCGTTGCCCGAGATCGCCGATCTGGCGTCGTTGATGGGTGAGGTCTTCACCCGCCGCACCGGGCTGGCCGACAAGAGTGAGCGCGAGCTGTGGTGGTTGGACCCCGACGCCGCGGTCGCCGCCGAGTTGGCCCTCGCGCTGAACGTGACTTCGGGGTTGGCGCTGCATCAAACCAACCGCGGCCTGGCCCTACGCGATCGGCTGCCGGCGGTGGGCGCGCTGTATGAGCAGGGCCTGATTTCGGATTTGGTGGTGCGTGCGATCGTGTCGCGCACCTATCTGATCGACGATCCCGACGCGTTGGCGGCCGTGGACGCCGATCTGGGCGAGCGGATCACCCACTGGGGGGCGTTGTCGGAGAAAAAGACGATCATCGCCATCGACGCGCTGGTCGAACAGCATGATCCGGGGGCGTTGCGGCGCACGCAGCAGGCCAACGCCGAGGAGAAGGTGGAGTTCGGCGCGCCGACCGATGTGCCGGGCACCATGACGATCTTCGCCCGGGTCAACGCCGCCGATGGGGCGTTGATAGAGCACACCGTCACCGAGATGGCCCACAGTGTGTGCGAGGCCGATCCGCGCTCGGCTGATCAGCGCCGCGCCCGTGCGTTGGTGGCCGCGGTCAACCACACCGGGTTCGACTGCGGCTGCGATGATCCCGACTGCCCCGCCGGCACGCCCGGCGACACCCCCACGAAAAGCGCCGTCATCTACGCCGTCGCCGACAAGAACACCGTCGAGGCCGCCCAGCAGGGGGCGCAGCCTGACGACCCCGGGCCTGAGCCCGACGGCGACGCCGATGAGGACGACGGCGTCGGCGAGGCCGACGACGAGACCGGTACCGACAGCGACTCCGGCGGGGATCCCGATGCCGATGGCGCCGGTGAGCCCGAAAGCGACACCAACACCGACGCCGATTGCGATAGCGGCGAGCAAGCCGACAAGTGCGCCGAATCGAGCACCGCGCCCGCTGGCGCGCCGCGAGAGCCTGCTCGCTGCGCGGCGCCGCCGGCGTATGTGTTCGGCGCGGGCATCATGCCCACGGCGTTGTTGGGCGCCCTGTTGGAGCGCGCCCGCATCCGCGAGGTCCGCCATCCCGGTGATGCTTCACCGCCGGAGCCGCGTTACACCCCGAGCAGGGCGGTGTGTGAGTTCGTGCGGTGTCGGGATCTGACGTGTCGGTTCCCCGGCTGTGACAAGCCCGCCCAGGTCTGCGAAATCGACCACACCGTGCCCTATCCGGTGGGGCCGACGCATCCGTCAAACCTGAAGTGCCTGAGTGGTTTTCATCATCTGCTGAAAACCTTCTGGAACGGGGCCAGCGGGTGGCGGGACCGCCAACTACCTGATGGCACCGTCATCTGGACTTCCCCGACCGGGCACACCTATGTCACCCGCCCGGGCAGCCTGCACCTGTTCCCACAGTTGTGCGCACCCACCGCGACCCTGTGGAGCGGTGAACCACCCGTCGTGCAGGACAGCGGCAACCGCGGAATGATGATGCCCAAGCGGCGACGCACCCGCGCCGAGAACACCGCCAAAGCCAAAGCCGCCGAACGCAAACTCAACGACGCCCTCGTCGCCGAACACAAGAAACCCCCGCCCTACTAGCCGAACAGGGCGGCCACGGCAGACGGGTTCTTGTAGTACACGTCGAGTTCCGCGATGCGCCCGTCACGAACCGTGAGCACCTCGGTGACCCCCATCTCGACGCTCGCGCCGGATGCGCGCGCGGTGAAGGTCAGTCGGTAGTAGAGCACGACCTTGTCACCGTCGACGAGAAACTCCATGTCCGGACTCGGAGTGAGATCGAGAACCGGCAGCATTCTCCCGAGCAACTCGGAAAAGCCCTCCGCGCCACGGTAATCCCCGCTGTACGGCACGTCTCCGGCAGCGTGCACGACGAAGTCGTCGTGCAACAGGGCGAACGCGTCGTCGAGCCGACCTTCGCCGAACGCGACCACGAACGTCTCGACTATCGTTCGCGCATCCACCCTCAGCCCCTGTCCGGCACGCCGACCGCGCGCAGCACATACTCGGGCGGAACCTCGAACGCCACCGACCGCCGCGGCAGTCGCGCCAGGACGTCGTCAGGAATGGCGGTCTTGTAGTTCAGCGACAGATGTCCAGTGAACCTCGGGTCGACTTCGCCGACGTCGACCTCGATGTGCAGGCCGCTGTTCGACAGGTCGGCCTTGACCGGTCCGCTCTGCTCCGCGTCCCACCGCTGGTCGATCGTGCGCCCGGCCAGCTTCGGCACCGACGACAGCGTGGCCATCACCCGTTGCGACGTGATCACCAGCGAGCCGACATAGCTCGAGATGTTGGTGTGGGCCTTCTTGCCCGGCACCGATCCGCTGAACCGCCGCGTGACCGGCAGGTACTCGGCCAGGTAGAGGATGCCCTCGGCGTCGGCTTGGGCTCGCAACTCGGCGGGCAGCCCGCCGATGCGTAGGAGCTTGCGCAGGAATACCGCCATGCGTGCACCGTAGCGGCCGCGTGGTACTCGTAAACGGGTGACACAGCGGAAAGCCTGGCTGATCTGGCTCGCCGCATCGGCGCTCGCGCTCTATGCGGTGATGTGGATCGGCTTCGCGCAGCAGTGGCATTGGGTCGCCGCCATGGACACCGCGGCCCTCGCTCCGCTGCACGGCTTCGGCGAGGGCCACCCCGGTTGGGTGACGTTCTGGGACGTGTTGTGCACAGTGCTCGGGCCGGCGGCGTTCCGACTCGCCGCGCTCGTCGTCATCGTGGTCGCGCTGGTGCGGCGAAACGTACGCACAGCGCTGTTCCTCGTCGTCAGCGTCGAACTCAGCGGACTGCTCACCGAGGCTGCCAAGGCGGCCGCCGGCCGACCGCGCCCGTCAGGGGCGCTCGCATACGCCTGGGGATCGGCGTTCCCGTCGGGCCACGCACTCGGCGTGATGGTCGGCGTGCTGGCGTTTTTGACTCTGCTCATGCCCATCACCCGCCTGCAATCGAGGATCTGGCTGATCGTCGTCGGCGCGATCGTCGTCTTGGCCATCGGCGCAGGCCGCGTCGTTCTCAACGTGCACCATCCCTCCGACGTGCTCGCCGGATGGTGCCTGGGCTACGTGTGGTTCGTCGTATGCCTGCTCCTGGTGCCCCCCATCGCAGCGGTCATGGAAGCGGACGAAACACCGGCAGCGCCCGGTAGTTCACACTGAAACTCGCCTCCGTGCACGACATACCGACCTCCCCGTCATGGGCGAGAACGGTCGGCCCGTCGACTGCCTTGAACGAGAACTCGGGCACCCGCATCTCGTGATAGAGGGGGCTTCGCTCGAGTCGGCCCAGCACCAGCGACGTGACGATCCGAAGCGTGCTGAACCGCCGACCCGTCTCCAGGATCCGGACATCCATCAGCCCGTCGTCCATGCGCGTGCGCCGTGACGGCGCGAATCCCGACGGAAGGTACGTCGAATTGCCAAGGAAGAACAGCGATGTCTGCAGGGTCTTGTTGTCGTAGGAGATCCGCACCGGCTCGTCGTGGCGCAGCGTGTGGATCATCGCGTACAGGCCCGCCAGCGGCTTACCGATCTTGTGCTCGAGCCTCTCCCGGATCCGCACGAACTTCGGATAGGCGCCGATGCTGACGGTGTTGATGACGATCTGCTTCTCGTTGAGGCACACCAGATCAACGCATGCGACGCTGCCGCGGCGAATCGCATCGACCGTCTTGGCCACGGTGTCGCAACCGATGTCCTTGGCGAAATGGTTGAACGTGCCGCCCGGGAAGACTGCGAGCGGGAGCCCCTTCTGGACGGCGATGCCTGCCGCACATGCGGCCGTGCCGTCCCCGCCGCCGACGGCGAGCACCTCCGCCCGCGACGCGGCCTCCTCCAGCGCGGCCGCGACGTCATCGTCCTCGCCGAGTTCGACGACTTCGGCCGCGGGTAGTTCAGCGCGTACCTCGTCGACGACCCGGGCGCCGGTACCGCTGCCCGACGCCGGGTTGATCACCAGGACGACGCCCTTGCCGTCGGGCCGCGGCGGCGTCTCCACACGAAGCGGGTCGGCCGTCGGCACCCGCGCAGGCGTGATCGGCGGGACGATACGCCCGCCGAGCACCGCGATCCCCGCGCCGATGCCGAAGCCGGCGAATACGTCGCCGGGATAGTGCGCCCCGACCGCGACCCGGGACAGTCCGACCAGCCCGGCCAGCAGCGCGACCCCCAACCCGACAGCCGGGTTCTCCAGGCCGACTCCGACGGCGAACGCGGCCGCGCTGGCCGAATGCCCCGACGGTAGCGAGTTCGACGTCGGGAAACGCTTGCTCTGACGGGCCAGAGGCACCACCCGATAGTTGGGCCTGGGCCGCTTCCACACCCGCTTGGCGAACTGGTTGGTGACCAGGCTCGTGACGCCGAGGGACGCGACGCCGCGCATCGCACCCCGTGCCGTCGACCTGTGTCGCGTCGCGATCAGCGCAGCCGCGATGACGAACCACAGCTTCGAGTGGTCCGCGGCCCGGCTCAGCCGGGGCATCGCGCTGTCCAGCAGCGGGCTCGGGGACTCCGCGACGGCCTCGAAGACCTCCCGGTCCAGGGTGCCGAGGCCTTGGCCGATCTGGGTCAGGCCGCGCAGCCCCTCTGACTTTCCGCGGAATCGCATGACGGGAAGTTACCCAGCCGAGGCTCCGCTCAACCGGGCCGACCGTGTGCCACCATGGGCGCGTGGGCCGCCGGCTGATCGTCCTGATAGCCACGCTGGCGTGTGCTGTCGCCGCATTCGCGCCGGTGAGCCGCGCCGAGTACATCCCGTGGTTCGCGCCGAAGGTCGGCAATGCGACCCAGGTCATTTCCGTTGTGGGCGACGGCGGTTCGAAGGCGAAGGTCGATGTCTTCCAGCGCACCGCCGCGGGTTGGCAGCCGCTCAAGGTCGGCATTCCCGCGTTCGTCGGCGCCAACGGCATGGCCCCGCAGACCCACGACGGTCAGATGAAGACCCCGATGGGGATCTTCACCCTCGATTTCGCGTTCGGCACCGCGCCCAACCCCGGCGGTGGCCTGCAGTACGTGCAGGTCGGGCCGAACCACTGGTGGGACGGCGATATGAAGAGCCCGACCTACAACACCATGCAGGTGTGCGAGAAGTCGCAGTGCCCGTTCAACACCGATCCCTCCAGCGGTACCGAGAACCTCGAGATCCCGCAGTACGTGCACGCCGTGGTGATGGGCGTCAACAAGGAACGCGTGCCCGGCAACGGCGGGGCGTTCTTCCTGCACGCCACCGACGGCGGACCGACGGCGGGTTGCGTCGCGATCGACGACTCAACGCTCGTCGAGATCATGCGGTGGCTGCGGCCAGGTGCGTTGATCGCCGTCACGCAGACTTAAATATTCAGCGCTGCACCGGGTTTCACCTTGAAGTTGGTGATCGATTCCGTCGACATGTTGACCTCGTACGTGCGCTGGTATCCGGTTGCGCTGATCCGCCAGCCGTCGGGGGTGCGCCGGTACCCGTCGTGGTAGAACGCGGCGCCGTAGAGCATGAAGTTGAAGTCCGGCACGATCACGCGGTCCTGCAGGTACCAGATTCCGGTGGCTTCGTCGCCGTCGACGTCGATCTCGGGATGCGTCACCCGATGCTCGGTCAACACGTTGGCGGGCATCGACGAGCGCATGAACTCGACCAGCGTCTTGCGGTCGGTGAAGTGGTGTTCCTCGCCGAGCGAGCTACCGTAATCACCGACGATGTCCTCGGTCAGGGTGTCTGCGAACTCGTCCCAGTGCTTGGTGTCAAGCGCCCGTAGATACCGGTACTTCACCCGCATGATCTCGTCGATGTCGGCCATGCCGGGATACTACTGAGCTGCGGTGAGATCCCTGGTCGCAGGACCTTCGAGCAGCTTGCCGTCCGGCGCGAACCGGGATCCGTGCAGCGGGCATTCCCACGTTTCGTCGGCGTCGTTCCAGTTCACGATCCCGCCCAGGTGTGGGCAGACCGGGGAGACGCGATACTCGACGCCGTCCACCACGCAGCGGCCCTCGAGTTGCCACGGCGGCCCGCTGACCACGCCGCCGTCGTCGGGCGTGCGGTTGAGCGTGCGCGTCACCGGGGTGATCCAGCCGCGCGCCAGGTACAGGCCGACCTCGAGGTTGGTCTGCACAGCCTTCGGGATGCCCGACAGCTCGTGCGGGCTCCAGCTCGCGAACGCCTCCGCCCAGTCCATCCGGCCGCCGAGGATCCGGCTGGACAGCGCCAACGCCGCCGCCGTGCCGTTCGTCATCCCCCATTTGTCGAAACCCGTTGCGACGAAGATCTTGTCGTTGCCCGGGAGAATCGGGCCGACGTAGGGGAGCTCGTCGATCGGCGAATAGTCCTGTGCCGACCAGTAATGCGTCTGCATGGCGCCGGGGTAGTGCATCTTCGCCCACGCGTCCAGTTCCTGCACCGACGACGACGGGCTCTTCTCGTGACCCACCGGATGGCCTGCGCCACCGACGATCAGACGCTGGCCATCGGCGGTCGGGGCATAGCGCACCGACCGCGTCGGGGAATCCACCGAGAGGTACATGCCGCTGGTGATGTCGCCGGGCACGCGGTAGGCCATGCAATACGACCGCTGCGGCTTGAGCCGGGCGAAGAAGCCGCCGCGGTCCAGAATCGGAATCCCGGTGGCCAGCACGCACTGATCGCCGGTGACGGTGAACTCGTCGCCGTCCGTCGTGCGCACGTGCATCGCCAGCTTGTCACCCTCACCTGAAACCTTTTGTACGCGAACGCCTTGCGCCAACCGGCCGCCACGCTCGTCGAGCTCGACGATGAGGCTGTCCAGCAGCGGCATGGGGTCGAACTGAGCCTGGTCGGCCAGCCGCACGCCGCCGCGGAAGGGGAACGGCACGTCGGCCTCGTCTACCCACTGTGCGGGCAGGTCCACGGCCTCACACGCCTCCAGTTCGGCCCGTGCGGCGGGAATGCCCTTCTCGGACTGCGCATACGTGTAGGCGGCCTCGCGCTGCACCGAGATACCGTGCGACTCGCAGTGCCCGATCAGCCAATCCTGGCCCTCCCGATTGCCTTCGACGTACTGCCTGGCCGTTTTCGGGCCGTGTTTGGAGACGATCTTGGACAGCTTGCTGCCCTGAAGCAGGCTGATCTTCGCGGTGGTGTTACCGGTCGCGCCCGTGCCTGCCGTGAGTGCCTCGAGCACGATGACGTTTTTGCCTGCCCGGGACAGCAGCACGGCGGTGATGAGCCCGGTTATCCCAGCGCCGACCACGACGACGTCGGCGTGCCGCTCCGATTCCAGCAAAGGGCTCGGCGGCGACGGTTGATTTGCTCGGTCGGCCAGCCACAACGAAGTCATGGAAAAGCCAGTACCCTGCGTGACGGTGACGAAAACTCGAACCCCCAAAAGCGCGCTGGCCGAACGCTGTTCAAAAGGGGTGCGCACGGAGTGTCTGAGCCGAATAAGCCCATGACAGAGCTATGGTGTGGGCCGTTATGAGCGACCCTTTGGGGTTGTCGGTCGGGACAACGAACCTGGTCGCGGCGCGTGTGGGCAACAAACCTGTGACGCGCCGCTCCATGCTGACCCTTGCGCAATCCGGCGGCACGATCAGTGGTTTCGTCGAACGGGTCGGCGATCGGGTGCCGCTCGTCACTCCCGACGGCTCCAGCTATCGCGCCGAAGAACTGCTCATCCAGGCGCTCGACGCCATGGTCGATGTGGGTGGTGGGCCGTCGCCCGACGTCGCCGTCGCGGTTCCGGCGCACTGGAGTCCGACGATGATCTGGGCGTTCCGCAGCGCGCTCGCCAATAGCAGGTCGCTCTCGCACATCAGCGACCAGGTGCGGGTGGTTTCCGACGCTGTCGCGGCGTTGACGGCGCTGCAGGCGAATCCGGGCATCGCCTCCGACGGTGTGGTGGCGCTGCTCGACTTCGGCGGAAGCGGCACCAGCATCACGCTCGCCGACGCGTCCGCATCGTTCGCCCCGATCGGGGAGACGGTGCGCTATCCGGAATTCTCCGGTGACCTGATCGATCAGGCCCTGCTGTCTCACGTGCTGGATGACCTCGCCGACAAGGCCGACCCCGCAGGAACCACGGCGGTCGAGTCGCTGACCAAACTGCGGGACGAGTGCCGACGCGCCAAGGAGCGCCTGTCCGCCGAGACCGCGACGCAGTTGGTCCTCGAACTTCCCGGCTACCGCGCCGACATCCGGTTGACCCGCGACGAATTACAGGACCTCGTTCGCCGTCCGCTCGACGGCGTCGTGTCGGCCCTCGACGAGCTTGCAGAGCGTAACGGGATGAGGTCGACGAGCCTGGCCGCCGTCGCACTGGTTGGCGGCGGTGCTTCTATTCCGCTTGTGGCGCAGCGGTTTTCAGAGCACACCAGGCTGCCGGTGGTGACCACGCCGCAGCCGGCGCTCAACTCCGCTGTCGGCGCAGCGCTGTTCGCCGCGTTCGGCGCCGACGCCGACGCGCCGACGGGGATCAACGCGGCGACCGTTCTCGAGGCGGAGGCTCCGACGGGGGCGGCACCCGCCGCCACCGATGTCACTGCGGCCGAACCGGTTTACGACGGACCGGGACCCGATGCCCCCGGTTCGGCGACGTTCCGAGCACTGGCCTGGTCGCAGGAGGAGGGCGGCCAGGAGCCCGTTCCGTATACCGGCGAGAACCCTTACCTGATAACAGATTCCGATGTCCGCCCAGTGATCGACTACGCGCCTGCCAGTGGGCGGGTGCCGTACGAGGAGCCGCGCCGGTCGTGGCACCGGATGGCCGTGTTGGGAATCGGGGTGGCCGCCGTCATCGCCATCATCACCGTCGGCGGGGTGGCCTACGGGTTGACGAGCGCCACCGAGAGCAACAAGGCCACCGAGGCACCCGAGCCCAAACCACCGGAACCCAAGCCGCCCGAGCCGAAACCGCCCGAGCCCGAGCCCGAGCCTCCAGCCCCGCCGCCGGCGGAGAACCCCGAGCCTCCGCCGCCGGAGCCGCCGCCCCCACCGCCGCCGGCCGAAACCGTGACGATCACCAACGAGGTGCCCGTGCCGGAGACGCCGACGTGGACACCGACCACCACGGAGCCCACCACGACGAGGACAACCACCACGACCTCGCCGACAACGACGACGACGTCGCCCACGACCACCACCACGACGACCGCAACGACCACCACGAGCACGACGCCGTCGATGACGACGTCGTGGGTCAACGTGCCGTTCGTGCCGGTGCCGGTGCCCATCCAGGTGCCCAACACAGGGCCCACGTACCAGCAGCCCCCGCCGTATCAGCAACCCGTGTATCCGCGAGGCCCGTGGGGCTAGTGCCAAGTAGTGGCACACTGGCTAGATGAGCAGCAATGGGCCGTTCGGGTTCGACCCGGACGACTTCGATCGAGTGATCCGTGAGGCAGGCGAAGGCCTGCGCGACGCGATCGGCAAAGTCTTCGACATGACCGGCGAGCGGGCCGGCTGGAGTGTCCTGTTCGACGAGTTCTCGCGCCGCCAGCGACACGAGCCGGAAACCACCGGCGAGACCGGTGACGGGGTGTGGTCGATCTACACCGTCGACGACGAGGGGAAAGCCCACGTCGAGGAGGTGTACGCCACCGAACTCGACGCCCTGCGGGCCAACAAGAACAACACCGACCCGGCGCGCAAGGTGCGGTTCCTGCCCTACGGCATCGCGGTCAGCGTGCTGGACACCTCGCCGGACGTCGACGACACCCCGACCGACACCGACCAGCCGGAATAGTCGGCGGCTCGGCCATCGCCTTCCTAGGATCGGTGAATGGTCAGAAGCAGCCAGCTCATGCTGGCCGCCGCGGCGGCTGTGGGCACCGCATGCACACTCTCCGGGTCAGCGGCGGCCACCCCGGCCGAGGGCGACGTGCAGCGCACCGATCTCGCCAAGGGCACGACGAACACGCCGATATCGATCGTCACCAACGGCGAGGAGACGGCCTTCTACGTTCAGAGCCTGACGCTGCAACCCGGTGCCAGCAGCGGCTGGCACGCCCACCCGGGACCCGAACAGTCGGTGATCACCAAGGGCACCGTGTTGGTGCAGACCGCCGCCAACTGTGTGCCGGTCGCGTACCCGGCGGGGCAGATGGTGTTCTTTCCCGGCGGCGTGCCGCACACCGTCAAGAACGCGGGACCCGAGGTTGCCGAGGTCGTGGTCACCTACACCCTGCCTGCGGCGGACCCGGTTCGCGACGACGCACCCGCCGCCTGCCCCTAGACGTTCTGCGGGTGATGGCAGGCCGCAAGGTGCTTGAGTCGATGCTCGAGTAGGGCGGGCTCGTCGGTGGTGCAGACCTCGGTCGCCCACGGGCACCGGGTGTGGAAGCGGCAGCCGGAGGGCGGCTCGATCGGGCTCGGGACGTCGCCTTCGAGCACGAGTCGCTCGCGCGCGGCATTTCGCTTCGGGTCGGGGATCGGCACCGCGGACAGCAATGCGTTGGTGTAGGGGTGAACCGGCTTGTCGTACAGCTCATCTGCGCCGGAGTCCTCGACGATCTTGCCGAGATACATGACCGCGATGCGGTCGGAGACATGGCGCACCACGCCGAGATCGTGTGCGACGAAGAGATAGGACAGACCGAACTCGTCCTGAACGTCCTCCAGCAGGTTGATGATCTGCGCCTGCACGGAGACATCGAGCGCTGACACCGGTTCGTCGGCGACGATCAGCTTGGGCCGCAGCGCGAGTGCCCTGGCGATGCCGATGCGCTGACGTTGGCCGCCGGAGAACTCGTGCGGGAACCGGTTGTAGTGCTCGGCGTTCAGTCCGACCCGATCGAGCAGGTCCTGCACCCGGCGCTTGAGTTCGGCTCCGCGCGCCAGCCCGTGTAATTCCATTGGGTCGCCGATGATCTGGCCGACCCGCTTACGCGGGTTGAGCGAGGCGAACGGGTCCTGGAAGATCATCTGCATCTGTCGGCGCGCCGCGCGCAGATCGCGCCGCGACCGGCCGACCAGTTCCTCGCCGGCGAACCGCACCGACCCCGACGTCGGGGTGGTCAGTTGCAGCAACGCCCGACACAGCGTCGACTTCCCGCAGCCGGATTCGCCCACCAGGCCGAGTGTTTCGCCCTCCCGCAGCGTGAAGCCGACACCGTCGACCGCGCGCACCCTCGCGACCTCGCGGTCGATGATCATCCCCGACCTGATCGGGAAGTGCTTGACCAGGTCGGTCACCTCGAGCAGAACATCGCCCTTAGCCATGAAGCGCCTTCACCTTCGCGTCGAGCCAGCACCGGTCCAGATGCGCATGACCGGTGCGCGCCTCGAGCGGCGGAAGCTCGACGCACTCGTCGAAGACGTGCGAGCAGCGTGGGGCGAAGCGGCAACCCGTCGGCGGATCGAGCAGCGACGGTGGCGCGCCGGGGATCTGCGTCAGCCGTGCGGTGCGCGGCTGGTCGAGTCTGGCGAGCGACCCCAGCAGGCCCCAGGTGTAGGGATGCTTCGGCTCGTAGAAGATCTGGTCGAGCGTTGCGTCCTCCACCACCTGGCCGGCGTACATCACCAGTACCCGGTCGGCGATCTCGGCGACCACGCCGAGGTCGTGGGTGATGATGATGACGGCAAGCCCGCGGTCGCGGTTGAGTTGGTCGAGCAGCGCAAGGATCTGAGCCTGGATCGTCACGTCGAGCGCCGTGGTCGGCTCGTCGGCGATCAGCACGTCGGGTTCGAGCGCGAGCGCCATGGCGATCATGACGCGCTGCCGCATACCGCCGGAGAACTCGTGCGGATAGTGCCGGACGCGGCGCTCGGGGTTGGGGATGCCCACCGAGCGGAGCAGCTCGACCGCCCTCGCCTTGGCCTCCTTCTTGCCGACGTCGCGGTGGGCCCGGATCATCTCGGTGATCTGATCGCCCACGCGGTAGACGGGGTTCAGCGCGCACATCGGATCCTGGAACACCATCGCGATCTGCTCACCGCGGACATCGCGCAACTGGTTGTCGTCGAGCCCGTTGATCTCCCGGCCGCGGTAGCGGACCGAGCCGGTGATTTTGGCGTTGGGGGCGCGGGTGAGGCCGGTAAGGGTCTGCGCGGTAACGCTTTTGCCGCAGCCGGACTCACCGACGATCGCCAGCACTTCACCGGCGGCCAGCTCGAACGAGACCCCGTCGACGGCCTTCACCACGCCGTCTTCGGTGGCGAAGCTGACCCGAAGGTCGTCGACGGTGAGAATGGGCTCACTCATGCCGGGGCTGCCTCTCCGAGCCGAATGCGCGGATCCAGCACCGCGTAGAGGATGTCGACGATCGTGTTGAACAGCACGATGAAGAAGGCGCCGAACATCACCACGGCCATCAGCGGCGGCAGATCCAACGACCGGATCGCCTCTCCCGCATACAGGCCCACGCCGTCGAGGTTGTAGACGGTCTCGGTGAGGATCGCGCCTCCGCCGACCACCATGCCGAAGTCGAGGCCGAACAGCGTGATCACGGGGATCATCGAATTGCGCAGCACGTGGCGAATCCGGACCTGACGTTCGGACAACCCCTTGGCGCGGGCGGTGCGCACATAGTCCTCGTTCATCGCATCGAGCATGTTGGAGCGCAGCACCCGGCTGTAGATGCCGACGAACAGCACCGCGAGCGTGAACCACGGCAGGACGAGGTGATAGGCCCATTCGCCGGGGCTTTCGGTGAGCGGCACGTAACTGCCCGTCGGGAACAGTTCCACCTTGAAGCTCAGGAAGTACAGCAGCATCGCGGCCAGCCAGAACACCGGCATCGAGATGCCGACCAGCGAGAGCACCGTCAGGGCGCGGTCGGTGAACCTGCCTGCGTGCACGGCACTGAGATAGCCGAACAGAATCGCCAACGACATCCATATCACCGCCGCGCCGATGCACAGCGAGAACGTGGCGGGCACACCCTCCCAGATCTGCTGAACGACGTTGCGGTCCTTGGCATACGACGTCAGCTGGCCGGTGAAGATCTGCTTCATCATCGTCAGGTACTGAACAATCAGCGGCTTGTCGAGGCCGAGATCGGCGCTGACGCGGGCGATCAGCGCGGGGTCGGCGTTCTTACCCGCGATCCTGGCTGCGGGATCGGAGTTCGGGATGACGTTGAATATCAGGAAGACGATGACCGAGATCGCGAACAGCACCGCGACCATCCCGATCAGACGCCGAACGATGAAGCGGGCCACGGTCAGTGCTCCAGCCGGATCTTGGCCCGCGGGTCCATCGCATCCCGCAGCCCGTCACCGAAGACGTTGAGCGACAACACCGTCAGGACAATCATCAAACCCGGCACCACTGTCAGGTGCGGCGCGGTGAAGATCACCTGATAGCCGTCGGCGATCATCGTGCCCCACGACGCGTTCGGCGGCCGGACGCCTGCCCCGAGGAACGACAGCGCCGATTCGAGCAGCATGTTGTTGGCGATGTTCAGCGTGAAGAACACCACGACGGTGGACAAGATGTTGGGCAGCAGTTCGGAGAACATGATCCGCAGTGGACCCTTCCCCTGCGCGACGGCGGCCTCGATGAACTCCTTCTCCCGCAGCGCGAGGATCTCGCCGCGGATGGGCCTGGCCACGTAGGGCACATAGACGAGCCCGATGATCAGGATCGGTATCCAGATCGAGTCACCGGCGATCTCGATCGGACCGACCTTGAGGCCGCCGATGGCCAGCGTGGTGCCCAGCGCGATGCCGAGCAGCAGCACGGGGAACGCCCAGATGATGTCCATCGCACGCGACAACACCGAGTCGATCCAGCCGCGGTAGTAGCCGGCCAACAGACCCACGATCACCGCGAGGATCGTCGTCACCGCCGCGGCGGCGAGGCCGACGTAGATGGAGGTGCGGCCGCCGTACATCAACCGCACCATGACATCTCGGCCGTTCTGATCGGCGCCGAGCAGAAACCTGCCGTGCAGACCGGGTCCGATCGGGGTGCCGTCGGGCGCGACGACGTCGGTCTCCTGCCCGTCGATCATCACCTTGTCGGTCAGGTGGTTCTCGTTGGGCCCGGTGTGCGCGACGTGTTCGGCCCACAGCGGTGCGGCCAGGCAGAACACCACGATGAGCACGAACAGCACAGCGCATGCCAGCGCAACCTTGTTGCGGCGCAGGCGCAGCCACGCCAGGTACCAGGGACTGCGGCCCCTGATCTGCGCCGTCGGCACTCCGGTCGGAAGCGGTGGCTCGCCGGGTGCCTCCAGCGAGTCGATGGGTGAGACCATCCCCTGCTACTTGATGGCGAAGGAGGTGTAGTCCTGGTTGAAGAGAAGATGGTGATAGGACTTGTCGAAGTCCATGCGCTCCGACAGGAACGTGGTGAACTGCTCGTTGCCGTACGGCGCCCAGACCGCCTGCTCCATGTACGCCTTGTCCAGCGCTGCGTACTGGTCCTCGACCCCGCCGTCGCCGATCTGCTTCGTCAGCAACTCGTCCATCTTCGCGTTGTTCTCTGCAATGTTGACCCGCGACAGGTTGTTTCCGTTGGTCGGCAGGATGCTCTCGCCGTGCAGCAGTGGGCGGAAGAAGTCGTCCGGATGCGGAAAGTCCTGGAACCAGTCGGCGAACCCGGTGTCGACGTCGGGGGTCGACTGGTTTCCGATCGTCGTCCAGTACACGTCGCCCGCAATGACTTTCAGCGTGGCGTTGAAGCCCAACTGGGTCAGCAGGTCGTGGTAGTACTCGCCGATCCGCTTGCGGTCGGGCTCGTCGTCGGTCCACACGGTGATGTCCCTGTCAGCCGGATTGGCCTCTGCGATGAGCTGTTTGGCCTTGTTCATGTCCGGCCCGGGGTAGAGCTTGAACTCCTGGTAGCCGGGCATCCCTGGCGGCAGGATCTGCTGGGTGGGGTGCAACCGGCCGCCGAAGATGCGGTTCAGCGCCTCGGGGTCGATCGCATAGTTGATCGCCTGGCGCACCTTGAGGTCGGTGAACGGCGGCTTCTGCATGTTCATGAAGAAGTAGTAGGTGTTGATCGAATCCTCCATCCGGAAGCGATCGCCGTACTTCGACTTCACCTCGGCGAGGCGGTCGGCCACCGGCGGGTCGAGCATGAAGTCGACCTTGTTCTGCTCGACGTCGGTCACCTGCGCGCTGTTGTTCTTGTTCTCGTTGACGACGATCTTGTCGACGTTCGCGTCGGCCACCTCGGTGGCGCCTGCGTCCTTGACGGTCTGGAAGTTCGGATTACGTTCGATTGTCAGGGTTCTCGGCGCGTCGACCTTGCTGATCATGAACGGTCCGCTGGCCGGCGGCGGATTGTTCGTCGCATCCTTGTCCAGCGGGGTGGTCGGCGGCACCGGGGCGGCGAACATCAGGCCGAGAATGTTCTCGAACGTCCCGTTCGGTTCGGTCAGCGTGATCGTGATGTCGCCGGTGTTGTCGTCGGTCTTGATTCCGCTGATCGTCTGGGCCTTGCCTTCGGCGTAGTCGGTGGCGCCGACGATGACGTCGAAGAACACCGAACCGCCGGAGTCCGTCTTGAAGAGGCGCTGGATGCCGTACGTGAAATCGGATGCCTTGATGGGGGTTCCATCGGAGTACTTCATGTTCGGCCGCAGCTTGAGCTTGTATGTCTTACCGTCGGGCGAGATGTCGGGCATCTTCTCGGCCAGCGCGGGAACGATCTGCGTTCCCTCCTTGCCCTTGGCGTGCTTGTAGGTCAGCAGCGGCGTGTAGACGTTCCACAGGATCTCCCACCCCTCGACGGTGTAGGACAACTGCGGGTCGACGTAGTCGGGGAACGAGGTCAACGCGATGTTGATCTCGCCGCCTCCGCCGCCTTCGCTCTTCTTGCCGCACGCGGCGGCCCCGAAGAGCGTGAGGGCGATGACGCAGGCGATGACCACGATCTTGCGCAGTGCTTTCATGGGGCTCCTATGGCAGGCGATCTCCGGCACCCCCAACACCTAACGCCACATCGGTGTGCTTGGTTGGGCCTTCGGGGAATCTCGGTACAGCACACTCCGCCACGGGTAGTCACCCCGCAACTCGAGGTTCGAGGCGTCGATCGGCGGTGGCGGTGCCGGTGAATTCGCTCGAAAAACGCCCCGGTGGGGCAGACATCTGTAACCGCGCTCGTGGCGATGCGCATCCAGCTTTTTCCCAGGCGTCAATTGGGTTTCCTCGGTCCCGCGCCAGGTCTACGATTTTGTCTCGAGAAGGTCATGTCTAAGCCAAGGAGGCCTTCGATGAAAATGAATCTTTTTCGCTTGTGCATCGCCGCGATCGCGCCACTGATCGCCGGACTGATCGCGACGCCGGGGGTGGCCAACGCAGTCGAATGCGGCTGGGGGACCGTCTATGACGCGCCGTCCAACTCCTGCGTTGCGGCGCCACCGCCGCCGCCACCGCCCCCGCCGCCACCGGCGTGGAACGGGGACATCACGCCCTACTTCTCGGTGGGTGCGTGCGTGCCGATCCCGGTGCCGTTCGCACCGTCGATATGCGCGGGGATCTAACGGGCTGAGGTCGGCGCGACGGCAGTGAACTTGACCGGCATGGAGTGGATGCCGTTCATCAGGTTGGAGCGCACGCGCTCGACGGGTCCTGCGAGTTCGAGGTCCTTCAGTCGGGCCAGCACCTCGGGGATGATCGCGGAGGCTTCGACGCGGGCGAGGTTCGCGCCGAGGCAGAAATGAGTCCCGCCACCGCCGAAGGCGAGGTGTGCATTCGGTGCGCGGCCGACGTCGAATCGGTCGGGATCGTCGAAGTGGTTCTCGTCGCGATTGGCCGAGGGATAGAACATCGCCGCCCGGTCGCCGGCCTTGACCGGTATGTCCCGCAGTTCGGTGTCCGTCGTCGCGGTGCGCACGAACACCGTGACCGGCGAGGTCCAGCGCAGCATCTCCTCGATCGCGGTCGGCAGCAGCGACGGGTCGGCGACGAGACGAGCCTGCTGGTCGGGGTGATCCATCAGCGCGAGGATTCCCGCGGCGACGAGATTGCGGGTGGTGTCGCCGCCTGCGTTGATGAGCAGGAGGAAGAACATGTTGAACTCGAGGTCGGTGAGGCGTTCGCCGTCGACCTCGGCGTTCAGCAGCGCGGTGGCGATGTCGTCGGCGGGATCGGACCGCTTACGTGCCGCGAGCTCCGTGCCGTAGGCGAACATCTGCAGCTGCGCGTCGATCGCCTGCGTCTGCACCGCGTCGCCGACAGAGCCGGAGTTCATGATCTCGGTCAGTTGGTAGAGCCGTCGGCCGTCCTCGAGCGGGATGCCGAGGAGTTCGGCGATCACGTAGGACGGCAGCGCGCCCGCGACATCGGTGACGAAGTCGCACTCGCCGCGCTCGGCCACGTCGTCGACGATCGCGCGTGCCATGTCCGCGACGTGGTCACCCAGCCGTGCCACCCGTCGCGGCGTGAAGCCCTTGCTGACCAGGGCGCGGAGCTTGGTGTGCCGCGGCGGGTCCATCGTCAGCATCATCAGCGACAGCTGAAATTCGTCGGCAGGGCTGGGCACGTCGAAGAACACGCCCGCGGTCTGCGAGGACCATGTCGCGCTGTCCCGGGACACCGCGAGGACCTCGTCGTATCCCGTCAACGCCAGGAAGCCCGGCCCGTCCTTGTAGGGATGCCATGCCACGGGGCAGCGCTGCCGGAGTTCGCGGAACGCGTCAAACGGCATGCCGGATAGATAGGTGTCAGGATCGGCGAGGTCGACGCCGCCGATACTGATGGCGTCTTCAGCCACGACGGTCAGTCTGACGGATTCGGCGCTGTGATGCACGCAACGCTCTTGACCACACCCGCAGCACACGCCCACCGCGCTGAGCTGGGGAAACGTTACCTTTTCGTGATAATTGCTGGTCGGAGCCCTGCAACCGCTTTCTAAGGGTTTATTGAGGGAAGATGAACATTTCTTCCTTTGCTCGTATGGTGCTACGTGATGGGTAGGCACAGTGTCGCTCAGCGCCGACGGATAGCACCGTCGGTCGCCCCGGCGGCGGCAGTGATCGCCCCCTACGCTCTCCTCCTCGCCGCAGGCGGCGACGTCTCAGCACCCGCGCCTGTCAGCCAAGCCAGTGCAGCCGATCAGCCCGTCGACGACGGGCGCAGCGTCGAGGTCGTCGCCTCGGCGCCCACCGCCTTGGCGGCGGCGCCGGCCAGCCTGGAGTCCGCGGGCGGACCCGACCAGGTGCAGTTCGCGACGGCATCGAGGTACCGGGTCTACGACCGCGAGGCTGAGCGGGTTCTGCGGCCAGGGATCGCGCCCGAGAGGGGTCTGCAGGTCAAGACCATCCTCGTCGCGCGCAGCATCAGCGCGTTGTTCCCGGAGATCCAGAACATCGGCGGCGTGCGCCCGGACTCCCTGCGGTGGCATCCCAACGGGCTGGCGCTCGATGTGATGATCCCGAACCCGACGTCGGCGGCCGGTATCGCACTCGGGAACCGGATCGTCGCATTCGCACTGGAGAACGCCGACCGGTTCGATCTGCAGGACTGCATCTGGCGCGGGCAGTACTTCACGCCGAACGGGGTGAAGGCAGGCGGGTACGGACACTACGACCATGTCCACATCACCACGCACGGTGGCGGGTATCCCACCGGCGACGAGGTCTACCTTCGCTGACTATCCGCGCTGCGCCTGCCATGCGCGCGCCGCGATCAGCTCGGGCACCAGCACTTCGGTCAGCAGCCGCACGGTGTCGTCCCCATCGCCGGGGTAGCGGAGGTTGTACTGCGTTCCCGGCACCGCGCCACCGACGCCGACGACCGTGCTGCCGCGCTCGGTCGTCCACTTCGCCAGCTGCGCTTCCCATTCCGAACCCGCGAACACCAGCAGCCGGTAGTCCAGGGTCTTCGTCAGGTACACGTCGACGTGGCTCCAGTCGCCCGTCTCGCACGCCACCGCGGGCATCCGCGGTCCCTCCCGCAACATCAGCGCGCCCTGCTGCGCCGAACAGAACCGCTCGGCCGGCGCCGCCAGGTACATCCCCGCCGGACCCAGCAGCGGCTCCGACACCTCCAACCGCCAATCGCTCTCCGTGTCGAGCAGGTATGCGCTCGCATCCGCCGACAGCGCAACGGAATTCGCGAGCGCATCGGTCCCGGCACCCGTCAGGTGACACTCCAGCGCCAGCAGCATCGCCAGCGTGTGCTGATAGCTGCGGCAGGCGACACCACCGACCTCCGGCTCGGCGGCCAGATCGACCACGGCGTCGCACCGCTGCGTGATCGCCGAGCCCGCGGTGTTCGTCAACGCCACGGTGTGGGCCGAACTCGGCAGCCGGCCCAACGCATCCAACGTCTCCGCCGAACCGCCGCTGGCCGACGTCGCCACCACCAGCGTGCGCTCACCCCAGTCCGGAATCAGCCGCGACGACGCCAGTTCCGATGCGGCCACCAACCCCTTCGCGCGCATGCGGGCGGCAGCGACTCCGCCCGCATACGCCGACGAGCCCATCCCGAGCAGCACCACGCGCTCGACGTTCGGCGGGACCAGCCCATCCCAGGGATTGCGCTCATGCAGCGCCGCCGCGAGCCGTTGCAGCACCTCCGGCTTGCGGTACAGATCGGCGGCGAAACCATCTGGCTTCACGACGGGTCCCCCTCCTGCAGAAGTGCGGGCAGCGCGGCGTCCGGCACATACATCCACCGCGGCAGATGCCGTGCCGCATAGATGATCTCGCGCAGCACCTGCTGCATCCGGAACGGGTACAGCGCCTGCGGTCGATACAGGTCGGCGTGGCCGAGTTCGGTGAGTCCGGCCGCATAGGCGTCTAAGAACGTCCTCCGTAACAGCGCATCGACCTCGGCGAGAACGTCCGGATCCAACACGGTGTACTTGGCCGCCACGATCGCGGCGTGCGTCAGCGACTGCGCCATCCCGGCGACGTCCAGCGCCGCCGGAATCGGTCGCATGCGCTCGTGCGCTTCGAGCACCGGGTTGCCGTCGAAATCGGTCACCACGAACCGACCGTCGCTACGCAGCACCTGGCCGACGTGCAGGTCGCCGTGCCCTTCGATCACCGGCGTTCCTGCCAGCGTGCCGAGACGTTTCAGGATCGACTCGATCTCGCCGCGGCGGTCCCGCGCCATCGCCACGCTCACCGAATCCGGCAGCGTACAAACAACTTCCAGAGCCGCCAGCGCGCCATCTCGCCACCGCGTCGCATCCTCCGGCGACGCGACCGTCACCGTGGCGGCCAATGCGGCGTGCAGTTCCGCCACCAGCCGGCCGACCTTCCCTGTCGCGGGGACCGCGCGCTCGCGACGATCGCCCGTCGCCGCGTCGGTGATCATGTCGACAGCCCAGGTCCAGCCGTCGACCGCGCCGGGCAGGTACTCGTCGACGCTGGCCGCCAGCGTTTCCTCACCGTCCGCCGGCCGCCACGTGACCAGACCCCACGGCGCGGGCATACCGGTGAAGGCCGCGTCGCGAAGCACCGCGATCCGGCGCGGCGCGGGATGCGGTCCCTCCTGGAGATGTGCGGCCCACTTGACCACCGCGGTATCGCCGACGATCACCGACTCGTTGGTCTGGTCGACGCCGACGGCCCTTTCGCCCAACGCGGTTCGCCGCGACCACGACTGGATGGTGAACCCGCCACGGGTCAGCGACCCCGGCCGCTCCGCCAGCACACGGAGCAGCGCCTCGGCCGCCCCGTCGCCCGCCGAAGCGCGGCGCCACCGGCCCGACGGATCGCGCACCGCCGGAACGGCGGCAAGCCCGTCACCCTCGGCGATGATCACCAGACGTTTGTCGTCGGCGAGGTCGAGCGCGTCGAGCGGGTCAAGCAACCGAGGCTCGATGCTTCACACCGACTTCCTCGATGACGTCGGCGCCGACCCGAAGCCCGTCGCGCTCGCGGATGGTCTTTCCGATGGCGTCGAGCCGCTGACGCAACTCCGTGTCGGCGAGCAGTCGATCCACCGCACCGGTCAGCTCGTCATCGGTGAACGTGTAGGTGCCGAGCCGGATTCCGAAGCCGAGTTCGTCGATGCGCTGGGCGTTTTCGTACTGATCCCAGAACAGCGGTAGCACGATCAGCGGCTTGCCGAAGTGCAGTGTCTCGGTGACCGTGTTGTTCCCGCCATGGGAGATGACGAGGTCGACCTGCGGGATCACCTTGGTCTGCGGCAGCATCTGTTCGCCGACCATGTTGTGCGCCAGGTTGATTCGGTCGGCTTGCGGACCCTTGCTGACGATGAAGTGGTGCCTGGTGGTGCCCAGTACGTCGATGAGCCGCTGCATCAGCTCGACATCGGCACCGCCGAGGGAGCCCAGCGAAAGATAAATCAGCGCACTGTCTTCCGGCCGGTTGGCGACCTCGGCAGGCACCACATACTCCTGGTCGGTCTCCCGGACGCTGGAGTCCATCCGGGTCCAGGTGTCGTCGAGAGGACGGACGTCGGTGTAGTCGGCCTCCTTCGGATAGACGTAGAGGTTGGCCGCCGTTCGGTGCGGCATGAACTCCAGGTCGCGGAGCGGCTCGGCGCCCTGGGCCTGCACCCAGTCGTTGAAGTCGGACCACATCGCGCGGTGGGTGCGATCGAATTCCGTTCGGTAGGCGTCCCATTGGCTGCGGTCGGCGCTCGGCAGGCCGGAGAACGGCGGCGGCACGTCCGGCCCGGCCATCTCCAGCGGGCTGCACGACACGATCCGCACGAACGGCGCACCGCTGGTCACCAACGCGGGAAACAGCACGACGTTGTCCTCGACGATGACGTCCGGCCGGTGTTTGGCGATGATCTCCCGCAGTCGGGGTTCGCAGTGCTTCGCACCGTCGATCAGGGCCTGATACGTCGGCTGGATGAACGACTCGAGTTGTTCGATGGTCGGCTTGCGGAACTCGGGAGCGGTCTCGGCGATGAACTGGGTCCAGAACGCGCCCGCATCCTCCTCGGCCGCGTCCTCGGCGGGCTCGGCGAGGTCGACGAGTTCCTCGATGAAGCCGAGTGGGGTCAGCTTGCCCGCCCACGAGCTTTCGGCGGCGAACACGATCGTGTGGCCGCGGTCGCGCAGGATGGCGGCCAACCCGATGCACTGGTTCGTCGGGCCGTAGGCCGACTCCGGCCAGAACATGATGGTCAAAGGCGTGGTAGGCATGATCGGACGATACTGCCAGGGCTGCAGCCGCGTCAGGGCCGGAAGGTCACCCCACCGTCGACGCTGATCGTCTGGGCGGTGATGAAGCTGCCGTCGTCGGAGAGCAGCAGCGCGCCGAGCGCGGCGACGTCCTCCGGCTTTCCGAACCGCGACTTGATCATCTGACGGGCCCGCGTCTGTTCGACGACGCCGTCGGGCATCGGGTTCTGGTCGAACTTGTAGTGCCAGATGAGCCCCGGCGCAATCGCATTGCAGCGGATGCCTTTTGGGCCGTACTTGCGGGCGATGTGGCGCATCAGCGCGAGCTCGGCCGCCTTGCTCATCTGATACGACACCCGGGTGCTGGCGCCGTTGTACGCGTCGATCGACGCCGTGAACACAATCGATCCGCCGCCGGCGTCGACCATCGGCGGGATCGCTTGCTTGGCGCAGATGACGAACCCGCGGGTGTTGACGCGCATCACCTCGTCGAATGCCTCCAGCGGAAGGTCGACCACGCCGCCCGGCAGATATGCATCGGAGGCGTTGGTGAAGTTGAGATGCATCCCGTCGAGCCGACCGAAACCGCCGACCGCCAGTTCGACGATGCCCGCGACCGAGGCCTCGTCGGCGCCGTCGAGGGCAACACCGCGGACGCGATCGCCCGACGGGTCCAGTTCGGTGGCCACGCGCGTGGCCAACTCCGCGTCGAGATCGCCGATCACCAGCAGCGCGCCCTCGTCGGCGTAGCGCCGGGCCAGGCCGTTGCCGATGCCGCCCAACCCCGCAACGATCACGACCTTGCCGTCCAGCAGTCCCGTCACGGCTTCAGATGATGCCGCAAGCGATGACTTTCCGGCGCGGACGGTGTCTATAAAGGGGAAGGGCATCGAGAGGAGAATCCGCATGGCCGCAATGGCGAAACCCCCGGTTGTCGACGAACAGACCTGGCGGGCCGCGCTTGACGAGCTACGGCGCCGCGAGAAGGCCGCGACGCGCGAGTTGGATGCGATCGCCGCGCAGCGCCGCAGGCTCCCGATGGTCGAGATGGCCGACTACACGCTGATCGGCGAGGAGGGACCGGTCCGGCTCGCCGACATCTTCAGAGGACACTCGCAGCTGATCGTCTACAACCACATGTGGGAGGACGGCGCCGAGTGGCAGTGCGGCGGGTGCACCGGATTCACGTCGCAGTTCACCCGGCTGGAGTTTCTCGACGCCTACGACGCCCGGTTCGTGATCGCCACCAACGGGCCGATCGAGGAGGCACTCGCATACCGCGACAAGGTCGGCAACAAGATGGACTGGTACTCCTCGTCGGAGAGCTCGTTCGGTGCCGATGTGGACGCACCCCCGGGAGGCGGCTTCGGCGTCACCGTGTTCCTTCGTGACGGCGACAAGGTCTACCGGACGTGGCACACCAACGGCCGTGGCACCGAACAGCTCAGCCACTCGTTCGCGCTGATCGACATCCTGCCGTACGGACGCCAGGAGGAGTGGCAGGATTCGCCCGAGGGCTGGCCGCAGACGCCGACCTACTCGAAGTGGCTCGACTCACCCGATATCGCGAAGGTGTACGGGCCAAACCCCTAGGCACAGCGGCTATTTCACGCAGACGTCGATGTCGCATTTGTTCACCGGCGGCGGTGGGTCCACCTTCTTGGGCGCGGGGCCCACGGGATCAGGCTCAGGTTCGGGTGCAGGCTGGTTCGCGGGCGCGGGTGCGGGTGCGGGTGCGGGTGCGGGTTGGTTCGCGGATGCCGGCGCGGGCACCTCGGCCGGCGGCGCTTTCTTCTCCGCCGGCGCCGGCACCGGAGCGGGGTATTGGTTCGCAGGAATCTGCGGGTAGGGAAGCTTCGGCAGCGGCAACTGGGGAAGCTGCGCGATCGGTGGAACGGGTGCCGGGGCCTGCACGACCGGCGGCGGCACCGGGACGGGGGCCTGGGCGGGCGGCACGGCGGCAGGTGGCTGCGGTGCGGGGATCTTCGCCTGCGGTGGCGCAACCGGAGCAGCGGGGCGTGCCGGCACCTGCGCCGGCTTCTGTTCTGGCTGGGGCGCCGGGACCACTGCGGGCTTCTGCAGCGACGGCAGGACGGCGGCGGGCGCAGGCGCCGACGGCCTCTGTACGGGCTGGGGTGCGGGTTCCACGATGCCGCTCGGCGATAGCGAGATGCTCGGCAGATAGAGCCAGGCCACCGTGCCGCCGAGGATGACGAGCGGAACACCGATCAACAGCGCCATGAACGGCACGACGCGACGCTTCGAATCGTCATCGGCGGGAGCGCCGACAAGTGCCGCGGGCTCGTCGTGGTGTTGAGGCTGTGGCGGCGGCTCATACGGCGGCGGCTGGATGGCGGGCCGGGCCGCCGTCGCAGCGGAGTGGAAGCCCGCATCGGCCTGCGGCGCCATGTGCGTCGCCGCGGCGTTCGACGGGTTGCCCATCCCGTGCGAAGCGGACGTCAGCTCGAAATCCCGCATGACGCTGTTCTTCAGCCACGCAGGCGCGGGGATGAAGACCGGCGCGCCGAGCAGGGCCGCCGGATTCACCGACCGGCTACGCAGTTCCTCGCACGCTGCACACGATTCGATATGGCGCGCAATGCGTTTGCGCATCAGGATGTTGAACTTGCCGTCCCAACCGTGCAGGACCGACGCCAACTCCGGGCAACTGGCGGGGTTGGCCTGGATGCGGCGCGCGACCAGCAGGGCGCCGAGCGATCGCGCGATCGTGTCGCGCAGCCGGCCGACCATCGTGTTGGCGTTCGTCTGCGTGACACCGAGAGCCATGGCGAGCTCGGGGCCGTCGAGACCCTGCCGGTAGGCCAACTCGAGCACCGTCTGGTCGCGCTCCGACAGCCCGCCTGCGGCCTCGGAGATGAGGTTCGCCAACTCGAAGCGGTGCGCCATCGTGTCGGGGCCCGCGTCGTGGGACATCACGTCGGGCATCTCGTCAGACGGCCGCTCGCGCTTGAGTTCTCGCAGTCTCTTGTGGGCCTCGTTGCGGACGATCGAGTAGAGCCACGGGCGCAGCTTCTCGGGCTCGCGGAGGCCGCCGAGGCTGGTGGACACGATGCAGAACGCGTCCTGGACGCAGTCGGCGGCTGAGTCGCGGTCGCGGAGCATGCCGATACAGAAGTCGTGAAGCTTGTCGGCGTAGCGGTCGTAGATTTCGGCGAATGCGCTGCGGTCGCCGGCGGCCGAGGCGACGGCGAGTTCCGCGTCGCTGCTGCCCGGGCCGATGCCACTCCAGTTTGATAGCGCGGCGGTCATGGGAAGTAACTCCAGAGTGAGTTAGTGGCGTAGCTGTCAGACTAATTGCTGGGCTTCGCCGGGGCGAGACATTCGCGATCAGGGGTTGGTGTTGCCGGCGTTACCCGCGTTGCCGGTGCCTGCGGGCGGGGTGGTGTTGCCGTTGCTGGGCGCCTGGCCCGGGATCGCGACCACGACGTCGCCGCCGTTCTGACCCGGAACGCCGACCTCGACACCACCGGTCTTGACGGACACGCCACCGGTGCCGGGGACGCCGACCTCGGCGAAAGGCGTCTTCACCGCGACGCCTGGCGCCTTCGGAGCGGGAGCAGGCGCCGGGGCCGCAGCGGGTGCGGGCGCCGGGGCGACGGCCGGGGCCGGGGCGGTGACAGGCTTCGGCGTTGTGACGGGCTTCGGGGACGTGATCGACTTCGGCGCCGAGACGGGGCCGCTGACGCGGACGGGCGCCGGGTTGTTGACGATGACCGGGGCAGGAGCGTTCCGGTCCGGCTTCAGCGCTGGGATGTCAACCACGGCAGGAAGATTGACCTCCGCGGCCTGCGGGGCCGGAGCCTCGGCGGCAGCGGCGCTCGCGGCCGCGGTGTTCTCCGGGGTGGTGGAGTTCATCAGGTAGACCCCACCGAACGCGGCGGCGCCGACGACTGCCAGGCCGGCGACGAACAGCAGGCCCTTGGCCACCGATGACGACGACGACTGCACGACCGGTGCCTGTTGCGGCGCGTGCTCTCTGTAGTACGCGCCGTATCCGTAATCCGGCTGCGGCGAGTAACCGTAGTCGGGCTCGGGCAGGCAAAGCGAGTAGGCCTGCGAAGCGCTGGAGCGCACGGTCGGCTCGGCGTAGCGGATGAAGTTGGTGGTCGCGTTGGTGTTCATGGTTCCCTCCGTGGTCTGAAGCCGCCGGTGTGGCTGCTTTCACGGGTAGGAGCGATGGGCTCCGGGAAGTCGCACACTTTTTGTGAAATTTCTCGAGGATTCTTCAGCGATCCGCGTTTGCCCAGGTCAAGAGGCTCGCCGGCGGCTGAACGTGAGCGCGTCCAGCCCCTTAGATATCGGCCATGTCTGTTCGAGGTCACCTTTGAGAAACGGTGTGGCGCGCCCACTCGCGCCGCCCGCAGGTGCCCGCTAACAATTGACGCCGTCGCTTAAATATCAAGCGTGTAAGTCAAACTAGTAGTTGAAGGAGTCGGCGCCGATGGCGTTCATCGATCGGTTGAACATGAAAACCCTCGCGATCGCAGCGGGGTTGTGTGCGGCCGCCATTGCGTCGAGCCCACATGGCGGGGCCGCTCCAATGGCAACCGGCTGCCCCGGGGGGACGCTGCCCGGAAAAGAATGTGGCGCGCCGAGTGCTGCGTTTAACAACATGGCCGGCGTTCCGCTGGCCCTCCCCGGACCGGTGCCTGCGCCCGCTGCCCCGGCAGCGCCTGTGGTGCCCGCTGCCCCGCCGCTCCCGGTCGTTCCGGCCGCTCCGGTGCCCGTCGTTCCAGCGGGCGCACCCCTGGCGGGTGCGCCGGTCGCAGGCGGTGCGCCTGCAGCGGGCGGAGCGCCCCTGACCGTCTCCGGCGGCCTCGCGGGCAAGGGGGACCCGATCGTGTCCGCTCCCGCCGGGGCGCCTGTGCCCGGTCAGCCCATTTCGCCCGGCCCGTCGTCGACTCGCTGACGTGGGAGCAGGAGCCGTGCGGGCAGGCTTTAGGTGTGTGCTTGCGATGGTCGTGCTCGTCGTGGGTGTGGTCAACGTCCCGGCAGGCATCAGGCTCGTAGCGGCAAGCCAATCGAGCGGGCTGGCCATCGCCTCGGTTTCACCGGCACGGGATGCGAAGGTGGGCGTCGCGCACCCGGTGGTGGTCACGTTCACCGGATCCGTCGCCGACCGGCATGCCGCCGAGCGGGCGATCCCCATCCGCTCGGAGCCACCTGTGTCCGGCAGGTACGAGTGGCTCGAGGCGAACGTCGTGAAGTGGGTCCCGGACGAGTTCTGGCCTGCGCACAGCACGGTGGCGTTGTCGGTGGGCGGGTTCAAGACCAACTTCCGGACGGGACCGAAAGTCATCGGGACGGCGAATATTTCGGATCGCACGTTCTCGGTGACAGTCGACGGCGTCGGGGCGGGACCACCGTCGTTGCTGCCGTCGCCACACCATCGGCCCTTCTGGGGGCAGCCTGGGGTGTTCCCCGCCTCGATGGGCAGGCCCGAATACTCGACCCCCGTCGGCATGTACACCGTGTTGGCGAAGGAACGCTCGGTGCTGATGGACTCGAGCAGCGTCGGCATCCCCGTCGACGACCCCGACGGATACCAGTTGGAAGTGGACTACGCTGTGCGGATCACCGACCGCGGCCTGTTCGTGCATTCGGCCCCGTGGGCGGAGAACGCACTCGGGCATGAGAACATCAGCCACGGCTGCATCAACCTGAGCCCGACGGATGCGGAGTGGTATTTCAACACCGTCAACGTGGGGGATCCCGTGATTGTGAGGGAGAACAGCCTCGAAGTTCCACGAGCAGTAAGCCCTTAACCGCTATATTTTCGGAGACCAACTTAAAATCATGTCCCCGAACGAAGCCAGCGGGCGGGAAATTAGCGTTAGCGTCAGTCTCAACTTCGCTCAACGGATGGGTAAATGACAGCTACCGAGAACGCGGACGACACGCTGCCGGACACACATTCCACCAGGGTCGAGGCCCTTTCCCGCGCAACGACACGACTCCGTTTCGATCCCTTCGTCGACATCGACTGGGACGCACCCGAGAACGCGTTGGACAAACGCGACCCGCGTTGGTTGCTGGATCCGGAAATCGCTCCACTCGCCGCCACGAAGTGGTACGCCGAACAGCCGCTGCAGCGACGAATCGACATGGGGCGCTGGATCACTGCGAATACGTTCAAGGTCGGAATCCAGTTCGAGATGCTTCTGATTCGCGGCGTCGGACATTACGCGGCAAAGCTATCCAATTCAGATCCGGTGTTTCGCTATCTCATGCATGAGATCACCGATGAAACCAATCACATCCAGATGTTCCAGGAGTTCATCAATCGGAACGGTCAGGATGTTCCCGGTATGCGGCGAATATCGCGAGTGGTAGGCCCCATCTTCGCCTTCATCAGCGGATACCTGCGCGTCATGCTTTTTCTCGGAGTCCTTTGTGGCGAACAGCCCGTGCATTTCCAGCAGACGCTGCTCCAGCGGAGAGCGTCACAAATACCTCCCTTGCTGAACAAGATCACCTTTATCCATTTGGCCGAAGAGGCCCGCCACATCACATTTGCTGACGATCACCTCGAACAGCGCATCGAGCAGTCCGGGCGCATCAAGCGGGCGACCTACGCAATCCTGTTCCCGCTATTTCTCCGCTGGCTGATGGGAGAGATATTCACCCCGCCCCGAACCTTTGCCCGCGAGTTCGGCATGCCGCGCCGGGCCTTCAAGGCCGCCTACTGGCGAAGTGCACATTCGCGCCGGATGATGGCGGAATCGGCCGCCGACGCCAGACGGGTGGCAGAAAATCTCGGTATACGGACCGTCTGGACACGATGGATCTGGCGGGTCCTGGGCATCGACGGCCGCGTGCCGCGCTTCCGTGGCGAGCCGAATCGCGTGGACGAACGCTCGACTGACGGATGGCTCGCCGAGATCCGCACGGCCACGTGGGGGCGCGTCGCGGCCGCGGCGATCATGACAACCGTCGCGTTCGTGGCGACACCGGTGGGGCCGCGGATCACCTTGTTCGCTGCCGCCGGGGCCGCCGTGTGGGCGATCTACCACGTCCTCCGTGAGCGCCGTGGCGGCGTGGTGGCCAACCAGCCGTTCGAATGGCCGCGGTTCATCGTCTGGGTAGCGGTCTGCGTGATGATGGTTCCGGTCGGGGGACTGATCGGACTCGCGTTGGTGGTGTTGATGATCCTTGCCCTCGCCGACTTCATGCCCACGCTCTGATGCCCGGGTGGTACGTTCCGCCAATGGCTGAGCTTCCGTACTTCGACCTGCTGATCAGCGAACGACAGGACGGTGGTGCGGCCGGCGCGCTGTGGGAGAACCAGGTGCACTGGGGTTACTGGGAGAACCCCAGGTCCGCCGACGGGACCAAGGCCGACTACGTCGCTGCCATGGCGAATATGAACAACGTGCTGTTCGAGGCCGGAACGGTCGGCGACGGGCAGCGCCTGCTGGATGTCGGCTGCGGCTTCGGCGGCACCATCCAACAGATCAACGCCAAGCATTCCGACATGTACCTCACCGGCCTGAACATCGATCCCCGCCAGCTTGCCGCGGCCGAGGCCCAGACGCAGGCCGCGAACGGCAACCACATCGCCTGGGTGGAGGGCGACGCCTGCCAGCTGCCGTTCGAGGACAACTCCTTCGACCGCGTGCTGGCCGTCGAGTGCATATTCCACTTTCCGTCCCGTGAACGCTTCCTCGCAGAAGCCGCGCGGGTGCTGAAGCCGGGCGGATATCTCGCGGTGTCCGACTTCGTGCCGACCCTGTCGTTCTTCGGCAAGACCCCGTTCTGGATGGCCATCCGCACCCGGATCGCCAAGACATACGGAACGCTCGGGAACATCCCCCTTCGCTCCTATAAGGGCATGGGCAAGCGGGCAGGCCTTGCGCTCGAGGCCCACCGCAACATCCGGAAGAACACGCTGCCGACCTATCCGTTCATCATCAAGTTCTTCCGCGAGCAGGGTTCACCCGAGGCCCAGAAGACGATGATCGGCGGCACTCGGTGGATGAAGTGGCTGGCCAAGCTCGGCTTCGTTCAGTACAAGGTGTACACGTTCCGCAAGCCTGAGTGAGCGTCGCCGTCAATGCGTCGCGGGTGACAACCCGTATCGGCGGACCACATCGTCGAGCCAGTCGGGCGTCCCGTACGTCAGGCCGTACCTGTTCGCCAGCTCGGTGAGCTCGGCTGAATCATGCAGGGGCGCACCAGGTGTCGCTGTTGCCGCCCCGGACATCAGCAGTTCGCCGAGCTCGCGGAAGTAGTTCTCGAATCCGCCGCCGGGGGTGATGACCTCGATGATCCGGCCCGGCTCGGTGCCCGCGTTCCACATCGCGTGCATCTGGCCGCGGGGCTTGGTGATGTAGCCGCCCGGGCCAAGCACCACCTCGTTGTCATCGGACCGGAAGCCGATCTCGCCCGCGAGCACGTATGAGTGCTCGTCCTCGTGGGTGTGGCGATGCGCCGCGGTGATCGAGCCGACGGGGAACGGATGCTCGACGATCGCCACCAAGCCCCCGGTGGTGGCGCTGGTCAGCTTGAAAACCGCCCCGAAGTTCGGGATCGGGGCGACGTCGCCCTCGCCGGGCTGCACCACTGTCAACTGCGCGCCCATCGTTGCCGACATGTCCGCTCCCCTTCCGCTATTCCGGCCAGGAGTTCGTCAAAATCACGTCGACGAAGTCCTGCCGCTTGAACGTCGGGTCGAAATGCGCCAGCACGTCGTCGTTTATCGTGCCGAAGGTGCTGTCCGGCCGGTGCTTCATGCCTTCGTTGAACGCCGCGATTATGCGCCGCTTGAAGTCGGGGCGCGGGTGTGCGGCAGTCACCGCATCGCGGGCTTCCTGCGCAACCTTGTCCCGGCCGATGCCCAGCACGTCGGTCTCGACTCCGGCTGTCACCAAGGCGATTTCGGGCTCGAGGAACTCCGGTACCCCTGGCGTGGTGTGTAATGCGATGGCCAGCCACACCTTTCGGGCGTCGGCGGCATCGACGCCGCGCTGCAACAGAAAGTCCCGGGCCGCGTTGGCGCCGTCGACTTCGAACCGCAGATTCGACGTGCGGTAGCGCTCGGTGAGGCCGAGGTCGTGAAACATCGCCCCGACATACAGGAGTTCGAGATCGGGTTGCAGCCCGAGGCGACGACCCTGCAGCGCGCCGAACAGGAACACTCTGCGCGAGTGGTCGAACAGCAGATCACTCTCGGCCTCGCGGATGAAGTCGGTCGTCTCGCGCACCAGTGCGGTGTCGGGGATGGTGATGCCTGCGATTGCTTGCAACGACTGGGTACTCATGCCTGCCCTCCTGAAGTTGGACCAATACGGTTGAGTCAACGCAGGTGGCGGGTCGTTCACATACGGCTAATCAGCCGTCCGGCCCACAGATTGCGACACAATGGCGCTGTGGTGGCTGCCGGTGGTCGCTCCCGGGTGGTGGCGATAGTCGTCTACGACGACGTGACGATGTTGGATGTCGCAGGCGCGGGCGAGGTCTTCGCCGAAGCAAACCGGTTCGGCGGCGACTACCAGATCAAGATCGTGTCGGTGGACGGGCGCGACGTGACGACCTCGATCGGAGTCCGCCTGGGCGTCACCGCCAGCGTCGCATCCATCGAATCCGCCGACACCGTCCTGGTCGCAGGCAGTGACAACCTGCCTGCGCGGCCGGTCGACCCCGCGCTCGTCGAGGCGGTCAAGTCAGTGGCCGGTCGGACCAAGCGCCTGGGGTCGATCTGTACCGGGTCGTTCATCCTGGCTCAGGCAGGTCTGCTCAGCGGTCGTCGGGCCACCACCCATTGGCGGAATGTGCGCTCCCTTGCCAGGGCCTTCCCCGACATCACCGTCGAACCGGACGCGATCTTCGTGCGGGACGGCGACATCTTCACCTCGGCGGGGATCTCGGCGGGCATCGACCTGGCGCTCGCACTGGTCGAACAGGACCACGGACCCGATCTCGTCCGCGATGTGGCTCGCTGGCTGGTGGTGTATCTCAAGCGCGCCGGTGGCCAGTCACAGTTCTCGTCGCTGATCGAGGCCAACCCGCCACCGCAGTCCGCCCTGCGGGTGGTCACCGATGCGATCGCCGCAGACCCTGGTGCCGACCACAGCGTGAAAAGCCTCGCCGCGCGGGCCTCTCTGAGCACGCGCCAGCTTGCCCGACTGTTCCGATCCGAACTCGATACGACCCCGGCCGACTACGTCGAGCGGGTCCGGATCGACCTCGCCCGTGCCGCACTCGATGCCGGCCGCACCGTGACCGACACCGCCCACCTCGCGGGCTTCGGCAGCACCGAAACCCTGCGCCGGGCGTTCGTCGCGCACCTCGGTGTCTCCCCGAAGGCCTATCGCGACAGGTTCCGCTCCGCGATCGGGACGTAAATCACATCATGGGCTGCCCGGAAGGCTCGGCAACCGGTTGCAGCTTTCTGCCAGCTGGCCATAATTAGCACTTGGATGGTGAGAGTGCTAACGCTGCTTGCTTGGTTTGAAAGGAGAGACTGTGAGCGGCACCGGTTACATCAACAACGCAGACATGGAGCCCCTGCGAATCGCCCTTGTTGCGCCCCCGTACTTCGATGTGCCGCCCCAGGCCTACGGAGGCACCGAAGCCGTCGTCGCCGATCTCGCGGACGCGCTCGTGGCCCGCGGCCACCGGGTGACCCTGATCGGCGCGGGCAAACCCGGCACCGCCGCCGACTTCATACCGGTGTGGGACGACATCCAGAGCGATCGCCTCGGTGAGCCGTACCCCGAGGTCATGCACACCCTCAAGACGCGAAGGGCGGTCGAGGAGCTCGCGAAAAGTCACGGCCTCGACATCGTGCACGAGCACACCATGGCCGGACCCCTGAACGCCGCGGTCTATGCACAACTCGGTCTGCCCACGGTCGTCACGGTGCACGGCCCCCTCGACGACGACCTGCTGCCCTTCTATCAGACCCTCGGTGGCGACGCCGGACTGATCGCGATCAGTGACCGGCAACGCGAACTGGCCCCCGATCTCAACTGGGTTGGCCGGGTGCACAACGCCTTACGCCTCGAGGACTGGCCGTTCCAGCCCGAGAAGCAGGACTATGCGCTGTTCCTCGGCCGCTACGCGCCGTACAAGGGCGCGCACCTGGCGCTGGAGGCCGCCCATCGTGCCGGCGTGCCGCTGGTGCTGGCGGCCAAATGCGAGGAACCGTCCGAGAAGGCCTACTTCGAGGAGCAGGTCGCGCCGCTGTTGACCGATACCGACACCGTCTTCGGTGAAGCCGACGCGACCAGCAAGCGCCGCCTGCTGGCCAATGCCCGCTGCGTGCTGTTCCCGGTGCAATGGGAGGAGCCGTTCGGGATGGTGATGATCGAAGCCATGGCCTGCGGCACCCCGGTGGTGGCGCTGCGCGGCGGCGCCGTGCCGGAGGTGATCGATGACGGCGTCACCGGGATCATCTGCGATCATCCCGACGAACTGCCGGCCGCGATCGAGGCGTCCAGCGGCATCGACCCGGCGGCGTGCCGGCACCGTGTGGCCTCGAATTTCACTGTGGCGCAGTTAGGCTCGGGATACGAGCAGATCTACTACGAGGTGGCCGGTGGCCGTCCGGTCCGTCGGGCGGCGTCGTGGGTGCGGCTTCGCACGGCGCTGCCGCCGTCGAGGCCCATTGCCCAGCCCGCAACGCGCTTCACGGCTTCGGCGTGATGTCTGGCTCGGGTGTGCTCAACGCCGGTGAACCGGCGCATGTCCCGGCGTGCGATACCGTCACCCTGGTCGAGGGTGGCACGTTCTGTCTGTCGGACCGGCAGGGTGACATCACCCCCGGACGGCCCCACGGCCTGTTCTTCCGGGATGCACGGATACTGTCTCGATGGGAGCTGACCGTCGACGGGGTCAAACCGGAACCGCTTTCCGCGCAGACGCCGGAATCCTTTACCGGACAGTTCGTTTCGCGACGCGCGCCGGGAACGGGCCGGGCCGACAGCACGCTGCTGCTGACGCGGGAACGGCTGGTCGCCGACGGCATGCGCGAGATCGTCACGCTGCACAACCTGGACCGCGAGTCGACCGTCGTCACGTTGGTGCTCCACGTCGACGGTGACTTCGCCGACCTGTTCGCCGTCAAGGAGGGCAGGTCCGTCCTCGGCAGTGCCGAAATCGCGGTGGTCGGCGGGGAATTGGTGCTTCGGGAACGCGGCGAATCGGTCCGCGGCGTGACGATCACCGCCTCCGGCGATCCGATCATCTCGGCGGGGGCTCTGACGTGGCGGGTGGTGATCGAACCGCGTCAACAGTGGCAGACCGAGATCGTCGCGCAGCCGACATGGGGGAACCAGAAGCTGTCCACCCGCTTTCAGCGTGGGCAGCGACCCGAGCGCAGCGGGCCGGGCCGCAAGATCGAACGGTGGCGCAAGAGCTCCACGAAGATCGACACCGACTCACCGGCGCTCACCGCGGTGCTGCAGCAGACCGAAAGCGACCTGGGCGCACTGCTGATGCAGGACGAGCGTCGGCCGGGGCGTTCGTTCGTGGCCGCCGGTGCGCCGTGGTTCATGACGTTGTTCGGCCGCGACAGCCTCCTCACCGCATGGATGGCGTTGCCGCTGGAGACCGCCCTGTCGCTGGGCACGCTTGAGCAGCTGGCCGAGACGCAGGGCAGGCGTGTCGATCCGATCACCGAAGAAGAGCCGGGCCGCATCATGCACGAAATCCGCCGCGGCCCCGACAGCGGAGATGTGCTGGGCGGCAACATCTATTACGGCTCGGTCGACGCGACGCCGCTGTTCGTGATGCTGCTCGCCGAAAGCTGGCGGTGGGGCGTCGACAACGACAAGATCCTTGCTCTGCTGCCGGCGGCCGACGCCGCGCTGCGCTGGGCGCGCGAGTACGGCGACCGCGACGGCGACGGCTTCATCGAATACCAGCGGGCGACCGACCGCGGGTTGGTGAACCAGGGCTGGAAGGACAGCTTCGACGGCATCAACGACGCCGCAGGCCGGTTGGCCCGTCCGCCCATCGCGCTGTGCGAGGTGCAGGCCTACCAGTACGCCGCTCTGCTGGCGCGGGCCGATCTCGCCGAAGGCACGGGCAACGCAGGCACCGCCGCGCAACTCCGCGAGGAGGCCGCGCGGTTCCGCGAGCGGTTCGCTGAGCGGTTCTGGCTGCCCGACCGCGGTTACTACGCGATCGCCCTGGACGGCGACAAGCGGGCTGTCGACGCGCTCACGAGCAACGTCGGGCACTGCCTGTGGGCGGGCATCGCCACCGACGAGCATGCCGCGAAGATCATCGAGCGGTTGGCCGACCCGACGATGGACACCGGCTTCGGGCTGCGCACCCTGGCCAGCGACATGGGTGCTTACAACCCGATGAGCTACCACAACGGTTCGGTGTGGCCGCACGACACCGCGATCACCGTCGCCGGCCTGCTGCGGTACCGGCATCTGCCCGGCGCGGTGGAACTCGCGGAACACCTGGCCAACGGGATCATCGACGCGGCAGCGGCTTTCGGCGGTCGGTTACCCGAGCTGTACTGCGGCTTCCCGCGTTCGCAGTTCGCCACCCCGCTGCCGTACCCGACGTCGTGCTCGCCGCAGGCGTGGGCCAGCGCGGCACCCCTGCTGCTGGTGCGCAGCTTCCTTGGCCTGCAGCTCGACGTGCCCAACCGGCGGCTCACGGTGTCGCCGCGGCTGCCCGCCAGCTGGGGTCGGGTCACGTTGACCGACTTGACGTTCGGGGACACCACGGTGTGTATCGACGCCGAAGGCGAGTCGGCGAAGGTGACGGGCCTGCCCGACGGCTGGTTGGCCGAAGTGGGCTGACGGTCAACCTTCGACCTGCCAGCGTGCGTCGCCGCGGTAGCGGCACCGGGTTCCGGTGACCAGGTTCTGGTCGAGGTGCTCAGCGGCGTTCGGCAGCACCAGTTCGAGACGCCGCAGAGCGTCGCGGATTCGGCCTGCGACGGCCTTGCGCGCACGCTCTGTGGGGTTGTTGGCGAAGGCGCGCTGCCGTCCGCCGAAACCGGACCCCCTCCGCAGCTCGGCGACCAGCGCGTCGTGCTCCAGGTCGATTTCGGCTGTTCGGCTCGCGTCGCCGATCCGTGTTGCCTCTTCGCGTAGATCGGAGAGTGCGGCAAGCCTGCGACGGTACTCGACAGCCGCGCGGCGATCGTGCAGTTCGCCTGCGTCTTCTGAAACCACCCCAGCCGCAGTGAGATCCAGGACGTGTACCTCCACGCCGGGCCGCCGAACCAGTGCAGCGATGTCGTGCATGCCCTTGCAGTCGCGTACGGCGGCGGTCTGCCCGTCGTAGGTCACCTCCCAGTGTTGACCACGTCTGCGCAGCGCGCGTCCGGTCTGCGCAGCACCGCCCCGTTCTGCCGCATCGAGCTCGGCGCGCGCCTCGGTCAGCATCCAGGCGCCGAGGCGTTCGTACACCCGGCATGCCTGCGAGAGAAGGGATTTCGCCCGGTCGTGCTGCCCGAGGCCGACGGCGAGCTTCCCGGCGGTGTGCGCATGGCTGCCCGCGAAGGCGACAAGCGCGCCGTTGACACCGCAGGAGTCGGCCAGCGGCTCCAGCTCCGCCAACAGCTCGTCACACAGAACCCGGTCGTCAACGGCCACAGCGGCGACAGCGAGTTCGCGGACGAACACCGACCAGAGGTAGGACCGGTCCGCTCGCCACGTGCCCAGGTCGAAAACGGCGCCGACATGGCGGCTTGCAGCGTCCAGGTCGCCCGCCCTGGCGTTGAAGCCTGCGGCGACGGCGTGCGCGTGCACCGGCGCGCCGGTCCAGTGCCTGACCGCTTCGTCGGCGAACGCGACCAGTTCGGCGGGCTCGCCGCGGGCGCGAACCAGCTCCAAGCGCTGGGACATTCGCACGTTGTGCGTGTCCGGCTCACCCAGTCGCTCTCCGAGCGCGACGGCGGTGTCGATCAATGCGTCGGCTTCCTCGAGCGCTCCGTGCAACAGCGCGCGGAAGGCTCGCCGCGTGGCCAGCGTGTAGCGGTGGCGCAACTGTCCCAGCTGTTCCAACAGCGCCAGGCACTCATCGAGGGTGGCGTCGAAGGAGACACGCCCGTTCTCCAGGAGCGCGTTGGCGTGAAGCAACAGCATCTCCGCCAAATGTTCGGGGTCCCCACTACGCCGGGCGAGGCCGACGAGCTCGACGCTCACCTCGGCGCGTTGCGCGGCGGTGCCAGGCGTCCACAGCACGTCGTGGCGGGCGAGAAGGCAGGCGGCGAGGACATCGGGGTCGCCGGTGGTGCGTCCGAGGGCGAGTGCCTGCTCGGCGAGATCGCCTGCGCGCGTTCGTTCCTCGGCGACCGAGTGGGTGAGCTCGCGGGCCAGCGCCGAGGCCAGTTTGGCCCGCAACGCCGTTTCGGTGTCGGGCAGAGCGTTGAAAGCCGCCTCCAGTTCGGCGGTGACCTCATCGCGGCGCGCCGCGAACTGCGAGCCGAGTCCGACCGCGGCCAACGCGACCGATGCACTCGCGTGCACATCCTGTGCGTGGCGTGCTGTCGTCCGGGCCTGCGCGAGCAAGTCGCGGGCCTCGGCGATGCGACCGTCCCTCGCCAACAGGTCGGTTTCGGCGAGGAGCACGTCGACCAGCAGTCCGGCGCGCGGAACCACCGCGGCGTCGGCGATTGCGACGCGAAGCAGTCGCAGGTGCTCGGCGGCCTCCGCCAGCGCGGAGGAACTACGGTCCGCGCGTGCGGCACGAAGGGCCCACGTCACGGCCTCGTCGAAGCCGCCGCTGCCCACGGTGAAGCGGAAGTGCCGGGCGATTTCCGATGGCGCAACCCCGCCAACGCGTTCGGCGCGCGCCGCAAGTGCGCGGCCCACCGCGAGGTGTAAGCCTTGGCGCTCCGCAGGCGCGACTCCCGCCGCGAGGACTTCGCGGTAGAGATCGTGCGCGAAGCGTGTCTGCTCGCTGTCGCTGATGAGCACTCCGGCGGCCGTGGCCTCGGCGACCGCCTGCTCGACCTCGGCGCGGGTGCAACTCAGGGCCGCCGAGACGACGTCAGGCAACAGCACCGGCCCGGCGATCGCGGCCGCCCCGAGCACTTGTGAGGTCAACGGATCGAGGCGACGGGCGCGGCGGTCGATGGCCTCGCGGATCGCCGACGGAACCTCGTCGGCGGCTGGGTCGTTGGCGGCGGCCAGCGCAAGCTCCCGCACGAACAGTGGATGGCCGCCCGCCCGTCGGACCAGGCGTGCAAGCGTCGGGTCGTCCTGTGCGGTTCCGGTCAGCAGTGCCGCCAGCTGGGCGGCCGCCTCGTGGTGCAGCGGCTGGAGTCTCACGTGCTCCGCCCGGGCCCGCACGGCAGTCAGCCGTTCCGACAACCGGTCTGAGAGTTCGTCGTGCCGGTAGGCGCCGATCACGCTCACCGACGAGGGCCATGCGGAGGCGGCTGCGAGTTCCAACAACTCCAGGGACGAGTCGTCGACCCACTGAAGGTCGTCGAGCACGACGACGACGCCGCGGTCGGCGGACAGAGTCTGAAGCCACGTGAGTGTGGCGTCGAGCATCAGCATCCTTCCGCGGCTGGAGGATTCGACGCCTGCCTGCTCGCCCAGCGCGGGGACCACGGCGGCGACCAGGCCCAGGTCCGCTCCGGCTGCGGCGCGGGCCGCGTCGAGGCCGACCGCGCGCACCATCCCGTTGAGCGCCTGCGTCCACGGCCAGAAGCCCGGCGCAGCACCGCCGAACAGGCAGGTACCCCAACCGACGACGGATTCGGCGGCGGTGCGCACGGCAGCTCGCAGCAACGAAGTCTTGCCCATTCCGGCGGCGCCGCTCACCAACACCACGCGGGCCTCGCCGAGGCGGGACCCTGTGACGACACGGCTCACTGCGTCGAGCGCGACCTCGCGACCGAACAGGATGTGCGCGGCGTCAGTCACCCACCCATTGTTGCCAACCTCGCCTGGCAATTTGCCAGAACGCTTCTTCCGCCTTTCTCGAGGGATCTGGCGCCTTCAGGTTGAGAGCAAACCGTTCGAGGAGGGGTGACATGAGATTCGACCCGATTCAGTACAAGTCCACGACGCGTCAGCAGTGGGAAGACGCGGCCGAGGCGTGGCACCGCTGGGGGCCGGTTCTCGAGGACTGGTTGGGCGCGGCAACGTCACGCATGCTCGATGCGGCCGGGGTCGGCAGGGGCACCCGGGTGCTCGACGTCGCGGCGGGTGCGGGCGGACAGAGCGTTGCTGCCGCCCGGCGCGGGGCCCACGTCGTGGCCACCGACATCTCGCCGACGATCCTGAAGTTCGCCGAGAGCCGGGCCGCCGAGCAGGGGCTCGCGCTGGAGACGGTCGAGGCAGACGGCGAGCGACTCGAACAGCGCGTCGGCAATGGCTACGACGCGGTGATATCGCGCCTCGGCCTGATCTACTTCCCGGACCAGCGATCTGCCGTCGACGGCTTCCACGAGGTTCTCGCCGACGGGGGCCGGGTCAGCGTGGTCGTGTACTCCACACCGGCTCGCAACGGATTTTTCGCCGGACCCGTGTCGGTCATCCGCGCCCGCGCAGGTCTACCCGCACCGGCGCCGGGCCTGCCGGGGCCCTTCAGCGTCGGCTCACCCGGTGTGCTGGAAGACCTCCTGACCGAGGCCGGGTTCCGCGACGTCACAGTCGAGGCTTTGGACGCGCCCCTTCGCTTGTCGTCGGCGGCTGATTGCCTGCGATTCGAGCGCGAATCCTTCGGGGCACTGCACCAGATGCTGGCCGGGGTCGGTGTAGAAGAGCGCGAGGACGTCTGGGATGAGGTGCACCAGGTGTTGCGTCAGTACCAGGCCGATGACGGGTTCGTCGGCCCGTGCGAATTGCTGATCGGGTCAGGGACCCGATGACCGCGCATCGGCGAATCAATTTTCACCACAACCAGATTGGAACGAAGAGGAGTCAACCATGAAGACACGTAGTAGTGCAGCTTTGAAGGCCGTGACCGTGGCCGCCGCCATGAGCGGTGCCGTCATCGCCGGCCCCGCCGGACCTGCAGGCGCGTATGCCGGATCGTGTGTCGGTCCGGTCGGCGCAGGCAACGTCCTGCAGGTTCGCGAGTTCTCCTTGCAGGACGTCGGAGACGGATCGTCGTTGGCCACCGTTGCGGCGGACGTCGCGGTGTCGCAGGAGGAAGCCCAGAAGTTCCTCGACGACCCAGGTCCCAAACCCGACTTCATGCTCTTCGGCGAGGACGGCGGGACCAACGACCTGCTCACCCAGTTCAAGCCCGAGCGGACATGGGTCTCGCCTTCGGGTCTGAGCATGCGCGGTGCGATCACCGTGCCGAACTCCACGCTGAACGAGGATGGTTTCAACGGATTTCCGCCCCGGGCCGACGCCGAGTACTTCAAGGACGACCGCAACGAGTACTTCGTCGACATCCGCATGCGTGACGTCCGTACCGGTGGGGCGCTCCGGGTCGAGAGTTGCCGCCTGCAATTGCCTCGCTGACGCGGTTCGTTGAATCTGCTCGGCAGCCCCCGCGCACACCCACCTCGGCTCTACAGTCGCGAATGTGCGAAGGAGGCCGGCCGACGCCGATGAGCGAGCACGTGAGGTCGAAGAGCAGTTGACCGATGACGAGCGGTTGTCTCTCGTCATCAGCATTCTCGGCTACGTGCCAGGGGGTGCCATGGGTCCGCGCGACCCGCGTATCCCCGAGGACGTCACCAACATGAGCGCGGGCTACACGCCCGGTGTCCCGCGGCTCGGCATCCCGGCGATCCAGAGCAGTGATGCCAGCATGGGCGTCACCAATCCGGGCTATCGGCCGGAAGACGAAGGCGCCACGGCCTTTCCGGCGGTGATCGCCATGGGGTCGACCTTCAACCCTGCGTTGGTGCGACAGGTCGGCGAGGCGATCGGCCGCGAGGCGCGGGTGCGCGGGTTCAACGTGCAGCTCGCAGGCGGGTGCAATCTGGCGCGCGACCCGCGCAACGGCCGGAACTTCGAGTACTACTCCGAGGACCCGTACCTGAGCGCAGTGCTGGCCGCCGAGCAGGTCAACGGCATCCAGAGCCAGGGTGTCGTCTCGACGCTCAAGCACTACACGCTCAACTGCAACGAGACGAACCGTCACTGGCTCGACGCGATCATCGACCCCGATGCGCATCGCGAGTCGGATCTGCTGACCTTCCAGATCGCGATCGAGCGCTCGCAGCCCGGCTCGATCATGACGGGCTACAACAAGATCAACGGGCACTACGCGGGCGGGAACCATCATCTGCTGAACGATGTCCTGAAAGGTGCTTGGGGCTACCGGGGTTACGTGATGTCGGATTGGGGCGCGACGCCGGAGTGGGGCTTCGCGCTCAAGGGCCTCGATCAGGAGTCGGGTGTCCAGGTGGACAAGATCTTTTGGGGCAAGGAGCCTTTCACCGACGAGCTCAGAGATGCCTACGCCAAGGGTGATCTGCCCAGCGAGCGCCTTTCCGACATGGTGCGACGCATCCTGCGTTCGCTGTTCGCTGTGGGTGCCGACACATGGGGGCAGGCACCCGAGGTCGACATGGCCAAACACAACGAGATCGCACTGGAGGGCGCCCGCCAGGCGATCGTGCTGCTGAAGAACGACGACGCGCTGCCATTGCCGACCGACGAGCCGCTCAAGATCGCGGTGATCGGCGGCTATGCGCAGCAAGGTGTCATCAGTGGCACCGGCTCCGGCGCCGTTGCGCCGGTGGGCGGTTTCGCCGACGTCATCAGAATCGGCGGCGCGGGCATCATGGGAAACCTCCGCAACCTGTTCCTCTTGCCGCCGTCTCCGCTCGAGCAGCTGACGAAGGCACTTCCGAAGGCGCAGTTCGAGTTCGACCCCGGGTACACGCCTGCTGAGGCTGCGCTGACGGCGAAGCGCTCCGACGTGGTGATCGCCTTCGGGATCCGTGTTGAGGGTGAGGGTTTCGACAGCGCCGACCTGTCGCTGCCGTGGGGGCAGGACGCCGTCATCGAGGCGGTGGCGGCCGCCAACCCGAACACGATCGTCGTGTTGGAGACCGGCAACCCGGCGTCGATGCCGTGGCGCGACGAGGTGAAGGCGATCGTGCAGGCGTGGTATCCGGGACAGGCCGGTGCGCAGGCGATCGCCGAAGTGCTCACCGGCGCGGTGAATCCGTCGGGCCGGCTGCCGATCACGTTTCCTATGTCGCTCGAGCAGACGCCTCGGCCGCAGGTGCCCGGTTTGGGCACGCCGTGGGGCACGGCGGTCACGATCGAGTACAACGAGGGCGCCGAGATCGGCTACCGCTGGCACGCCAAGACCGGTGCCGAACCGATGTACCCGTTCGGTCACGGCCTGACGTACACGACGTTCGGATACGGCGATCTCGAGGTCGAAGGCGGAGACACCGTCACGGCGACGTTCACCGTCACCAACACCGGCGACAGGGCCGGCGTCGACGTGCCCCAGCTGTACCTGACCGAAGCCGCGGGCAACAAGCGGCAGCGGTTGCTCGGCTTTCAGCGAGTCGAGCTGCAACCCGGTGAGTCACAACGACTTTCGCTGACCGCCGATCCGCGGCTGCTGGCCCGCTTCGACGGCAATGCCGCGCAGTGGCGCATCGCAGAAGGCACGTACAAGGTCGCCGTCGGCCGCAACGCCGAGGAGTTGATGCTCCAGGCGGAGGCGTCGGTCAGCGGTCGGCACTTCGGCCCGTAGGCGGGAAGTCACCAGGCGTCCGTCGTCGACAGCGGTTGCCGGTCGACGGCGCGTCCGAGTACGACCTTGGCCGTAATGATGCCCAACTTGGCCATTCCCAAGTATGTGGACGGGTTGAACAGCGTCGGCCACGTGGTGCGGATTCTGTGTTCGGTGACCGGCCGATCGGTGAATCGATCGCGCAGCCACCTCAGAGTCATGGGCGCTGCCAGCGGATGCAGCAGTAGATGACCACAGAACCGGTCGCGGTGATAAGTGACCGCTGCACCGAGGCGGTGGTACTCGGCGACAAGAGCATCGATGTCGTCGACGCTGATGATTCCGTCGTGCACAGCCTGTATGACCAGCACAGCGGGTTTGGGTCTGGACTTGCCGAGCTTGGTCTCGTCGAAGATGTGACGCACTTCGGGTAGGTCCCACAGCTCGTCGGCAGTCATGTCGACGTAGGTCCCGATGTCGACGTTGCGGAACTGCCATACCGCCTGGGCCGTCGTCATGGTTTGCAACTCGTCGAGCAACGCCTTGCCCTCGTCGGTGGCGTGCTCGTCGACGACCTTCTGGGCACCGGGGAAGACCTGCGTCAGAGCCGAGATCATCAGCGCGGCAAGACCGGCGAAAAAGCTGCGATTGAGGCGGCGCGCCACGCTACCCGGGTCGCCGACTGGTGAACCCAGCACGGCGCCAACGATATTGAGCTCGGGTGCGTACTCGTGACACACTTCGGCCGCCCATGCCGACGCCAGACCTCCCCCTGAATATCCCCACATGCCCACCGGCGCAGCGGGCGACAATCTCAGACGCTCACACTGCATCGCGGCCCGCAGCCCGTCCAAAATCCGGTAGCCGGGCTCGACGGGCGCACCCCACATGCCATGGCAGCCTTCGTGGTCCGGTACGCACACCGCCCAACCCTCGGCCAGCGCGGCTGCCACCAACAGATATTCGGCCTGGACGAATGCACCGATCGGTCGCGCGCCGCGGCGCATGGCGTACGAGGGAAAACAGCGCGACGACACCGCGTCGATGGCGCACTGATACGACAGAACCGGACACGCGACGTCCGACTCGCGCTGCGCCGGGACGAGCACGGTCGTCACGGCGACTTCCGGTTCTTCGTGCAGATTCGTCGTGCGGTACAGCAGCTGCGTGGCCTGCACTCGTTGGCCGATGAGGCCGAGAAATCCGATCTCCACGTCGCGTGATCGCAACACCGTGCCTGGTTCCGCGTGCTCGTAGCCCTGTGGCGCTCGGTAGAACGGGTCGTCGTCGGGTGAGATAGGAGTTTCGCCGCGGCGCAGCTGGTCGTGCGGCGGGCCCGCGATTTTCGTTGTCGTGGCGGAATAGGTATCCATCGGTGTTGCTGCCCCCTCGGCGTCGGTGTTGACGGCGCGCGTCGACACCGCATCAGGGCTGCAGTACCCGCGGTACCGGGTCCTCAATCCCGGTGCGGGTCCGCAAGTGTGCGGCCGCTGTGGGCTGTCGGGGCCGCCACAAGGCGTACACGCTGCAGGTCAGGACGATGACCAGCGCGAAGAGGTAGGCCGCCGGAAGAAGCTGATCCCAGGTCCCCGGGTGGCGCAACGACATCAAGCCCGCTTCTGGAGGCGAGCTTCGCGACGCGACGAACCAGCCCCCGAAGACAACCGCCGCCGCCCAAAAAGCCAGCGCCGCGATCCGCTTGTGGTGGACGTACCCGAGTAGCCCGAGGTGGACGAGAAGGGGCACGAACCAGACCCAGTGGTGGCTCCAACTGAAGGGTGATGCCGCGGCCGAGGTCAGTCCGGCGATGGCGATGCCGAGGAGTAGATGACCGCGGCGCCACACCAGCGCGGCGACGGCGATGGCGAAAACCGCGAACACGGCCGCAGCCACCGTCTGCCACCCCGAGGCCCAGTCGAGCCGCGCGAGGAGGCCGGTCAGGCTCGTGTTCGCTAGTGGATCGCCGGAGATCCGGCGGACATCGTGAAAGCCGCCGCGCAGCCAGAACTCGGTCGAATCAGCAGGCAGCAGAACGAAACCGAGGGCTACGGTCGCGAGGAAGGTCAAACCGGCGACGACCGCCTCGCGACGCTGGCCCGTTGCGATGAGAAAGATCACGAAGAGCGCGGGAGTCAGTTTGATCCCGGCGGCGATCCCGATCCCCGTGCCTGTCCACTTGCGGGACGGCTGTGCCAGCAGGTCGGTGAGGACGAGCGCCATGATGACCAGGTTGATCTGGCCGAGTTGCAGCGTGAGCCGGACGGGCTCCAGCCAGATGATGGCGGCCAGCAGTAATGCCGTCAGGCCCTACAGTCCGGTTGCGGAGGTGATGCCTGCGGAACTGAGCATGCGTCGGACGAGGTAACACACGCAGGCGAGGTTTACCACAAGCCCGAGGGCGAGCACGACCGGTTTGCTCAACCCGATGAGGGGGAGGAAGCACAGCGCGGCGAACGGGGTGTAATCGAAAAGCATTGTCTGGGCGTTTCCGGTCATCCCCACGGAGTAGAGGTCTTGACCGTCCGAGACACGTGTAGCGCCGAACCGGTACACCAGGAGATCGACTTGGCTGCCCAGGCTCGGCCACCGCAGATATGCGGCGACGTACAGCGCCACTGCAACGATCAGCAGCGTGGGCCCCCACACGCGGACCGATCGGGGGACGGCGCGCACGAGGCGACGCTCCTGCACGATCACGCGACTCCTTTCCATCGGTGTCGGTGCGCGAGGGTAGCGGTCAAGCCTGAAAGCACCCCGCCCCCGGCGCGTGGAAACCGGTTTCGGGGTGGGGTGTACCCAGGGATGGTCAAAGGAAGGTCTGAAGTTCTCGTCTGGTGACGATGTCCAGCGAAATCAATGGAGCCGATGACGGGAATCGAACCCGCGTATTCAGCTTGGGAAGCTGATGTTCTGCCATTGAACTACATCGGCACGCCCGGCTGATCCGGTGATCACGAAGGCTAACACCTCAGCCGCTACGCTCGTCAGGTGCTGCTGTCAGATCGCGATATCCGTGGCGAGATTGCCGCCGGACGGCTTGCCATCGACCCCTTCGACGAGACCCTGGTGCAGCCGTCGAGCGTCGATGTCCGGCTCGACAACCTGTTCCGGGTGTTCAACAACACCCGCTACACCCACATCGACCCCGCCCTGCGGCAGGACGATCTGACCTCACTCGTCGAGCCCAAGGAGGGTGAGCCGTTCGTGCTTCACCCCGGCGAGTTCGTGCTGGGGTCGACGCTGGAGCGGTGCACGCTGCCCGTCGACCTCGCGGGCCGCCTGGAAGGCAAGTCGTCGCTCGGGCGGCTCGGCCTGCTGACGCATTCGACGGCCGGCTTCATCGACCCGGGTTTCAGCGGCCACATCACCCTCGAGCTGTCCAACGTCGCGAACCTGCCGATCACTCTGTGGCCGGGAATGAAGATCGGCCAACTCTGCCTGCTGCGGCTGACGAGCCCGGCGGAGAACCCCTACGGCAGCGCGAAAGCCGGGTCCAAATACCAGGGCCAGCGGGGGCCGACACCGTCGCGGTCCTATCAGAACTTCATCAAGTCGACCTAGCCGAGAGCAGCGGGAAGCCGAAACGACAGGTTCGCGTTGGCACTACGCGAGTAGGGTTTTACCTACCGGCGTCGGCGAGGAGCCGTGCCGTCGCGATCGGCCACGATTTCACCGCCACCAGCAAACGCGGTCGGTTGTAACGCCCGCCCTGGCAGTGGCGATGAAGTAACTAGTTGTCGACTCGCGGGGTACGACTGCGCGTTGATGGCCTAGACAGCGTAGCTAACTTTTGGAGGGCTCAGTGGACATCGTATTAGGTGTGTCGATGACACCTACGACGGTCCGCATGGTGCTGGTCGAGGGCGAAAAGGCGGACGGTGTCACCGTCGACCACGACGTTTTCGATATCAACTCGACTGACGGCGCAGCAACCTCGAGCGCGGCCGAACAGGTCGCCTCGGCAGTGCTCGGAACGCAGGAGAGCGCCACCGCGAGCGGGCATCATCTGCGCTCGATCGGAGTCGCATGGACGCACCACGCGGATGCGGCCGCCCTGCGCGACATTTTGACCGGACGCGGCATCGAAGACGTCATGCTCGTCTCGGCGACGCACGCCGCCGCATCGCTGGCCCAAGCGGTCGGCCGCGCCATCGGCTACGACACCACCGCGGTTCTGTTCATCGAGAAGGACATCGCCACGATGTCGGTCGTCAAGACCGACGACGGCTCGGTGGTCAAGGTCTTCACCCGCGATCTGCACGACTCCGACGCGATGGCCGTCTTCACCGAGATGGCGCAGTCGGTCGAGTCGGGTGAGTCCCCGCCGCAGGGTCTGTTCATCGTCGGTTCAGGCGTCGACGCCGCAGCGGTCAAGGCGCACGTCGAAAACCTGGTGTCGCTGCCCGTCAGCGCTCCCGACGAACCCGAACTTGCGCTCGCCCGCGGCGCCGCGCTCGCCTCGGCGCATGCGCCGGAGATGGAGGCGTCCACCGCGGGGCTCGCCTACTCGCAGGACCAGGACGGCACCACCGCGGCCGACGCGTACCCCGCGGGCGCCGTCACTCAGATGGCGGGCGTGGCCACGCAGCTGGCGCCCGTCGGCGCATCCGAGGCGTACTCCGACGCGCTCGCCTACTCCGACGAGCTGCCCGAGCCCGAACCCGAGTCGTTCTACGCGGACGAGAGCCGCAAGCCGTTCCTGCTCGTCGGCAGCGCACTGACGTCGATCTTCGTGGTCGGCGTTGTCGCACTGGTCATTTCGCTGGCCGTCAGCATCCGGCCAACCGTCGACCAGCGCCCCAGCCCGGGCGAGACGCCGGTCATCCCCAGCCAGGCCGCGCCGGCGCCCGCGCCCCAATTGGCCCCCGCCAAGCCTGCTCCCGCGCCCGCACCCGCCGCGCCGCCGCCCGAAACCATCAAGGCGCCGGTGCCGGTCGTGCAGGAGGCTCCCGCGCAGGCGCCGAGGACGGTTTTCGTGCAGCAGCCCGCGCCCGCACCGGCCGCGCCTGCCCCCGCACCGCCGCCCGCGGCCCCGCCGCCGGCCCCGCCGCCCGCAGCGCCCGCTCCTGCGCCGGTGGTGCCTCCGGTGTTGTCGCCGCCGATCTACAACCCGCCGGCCTATTACCCGCCGCGGCCGCCGGTCTACATTCCGCCGAAGCCGCCGGTCTGGGTTCCGCCGTGGCGTGACCCGCCGCGGCAGTCGCCGTGGGACCCGCCGCAGCAGTCACCCGGTTGGGGTGGCTACCCCGGTTCTGGCGGCTACCCCGGATCGGGTGGCTACCCCGGATCCGGAGGATCGGGCTACCCCGGCTCGAGCTCAGGGTCCAGCGGATATCCGGGCTCGGGATCGGGTCGCGGTGGCTACGGTGACGGCGGCTCCTCGCGCAGCGGTGGCGGCCCGACGATCTGTCTGTTCGGAATCTGCAGCGGCGGCAACTAGTCCTTTACCTGCCGTTGGCCTGCCGCTTGGTGTCGCGTAGCGGTTAGCTCATCGCAGCGTCCTATACCGGGCAGTATGCGATGCACCGTGTTCGGCACTGGCTATCTGGGAGCGACACACGCCGCAGGCATGGCCGAACTCGGCCACGACGTCCTCGGTGTCGACATCGATCCGGGCAAGGTGGCCAAACTCGCCGGCGGTGACATCCCCTTCTACGAGCCGGGGTTGCGAAAGATGTTGCGCGACAACCTCGCCGCAGGCCGACTGAACTTCACGACGGACTACGACGCCGCCGCCGAATTCGCCGACGTGCACTTCCTCGGCGTCGGCACCCCGCAGAAGAAGGGCGAGTACGGCGCCGACCTCCGGCACGTGCACGCCGTCATCGACACCCTGGTGCCGCGGCTGCGACGTTCCGCGGTCATCGTCGGTAAGTCCACCGTGCCGGTGGGCACCGCCGTCGAACTCGGCGCACGCGCGCGAGGTCTGGCCCCCGACGGCATCGACGTCGAAATCGCCTGGAACCCGGAGTTTCTGCGCGAGGGTTTCGCCGTTCACGACACCCTGCATCCCGATCGGATCGTGCTCGGGGTGCAGCGGGATTCGGCTCACGCCGAGGCGGCGATACGCGAACTGTATGCGCCGCTGCTGGAAGAGGGCGTGCCCTTCCTGCTGACCGATCTGCAGACAGCCGAATTGGTGAAGGTCTCCGCCAATGCCTTTCTCGCGACGAAGATCTCGTTCATCAACGCGATATCGGAGGTGTGCGAGGCGGTCGACGCCGACGTCACGCTGCTCGCCGACGCGCTCGGTTACGATCCGCGCATCGGCCGCCGCTTCCTCAACGCGGGCCTCGGCTTCGGCGGCGGCTGTCTGCCGAAGGACATCCGCGCGTTCATGGCGCGCGCGGGTGAACTCGGCGCCAACCACGCGCTGACGTTCCTGCGTGAGGTCGACAGCATCAACATGCGGCGTCGCGCCAAGATGGTCGAGCTGGCGACCAAGGCGTGCGGATCGCTGCTCGGCGCCAACGTCGCGGTGCTTGGCGCCGCCTTCAAACCCGAGTCCGACGATGTGCGGGATTCACCGGCGCTGAACGTCGCGGGCCTGCTGCAGCTCAACGGCGCGACCGTCAACGTCTATGACCCCAAGGCGATGGACAACAGCAGGCGGCTGTTCCCGACCCTGAACTACGCGACGACGGCGGTGGAGGCCTGCGAGCGCGCCGACGCCGTGCTGGTGCTCACCGAGTGGCGCGAATTCGTCGACCTGGACCCCGATCAGCTGGCCGCCACCGTACGCGCCAAAGTCGTTGTGGACGGCCGCAATTGCCTGGACGCCGCGAAGTGGATGGATGCCGGCTGGCGGGTGTACGCGCTCGGCAGGAACGGCACTGTTTGACGCTTGTGCAATAAGACCGACGGTCGTAAGCTCGGCGTCATGAGGCAACGAATCCGGTGGGTCGCGTTGCACGGCGTCGTCCGTGGCCTCTCGAAGCTCGGTGTGCGCAAGGGCGACCCGCAGGCCCGACTCATCGCCGACCCCGCGGTGCGGGAGAACCCGGCGGCCTTCGCCGACGAAGTGCGCGGGCGCGGGCCGGTCACCCGCTGCCGTGCCGTGCTGATGACGTTCGACCACGGTGTCGCGCACGAGCTGCTCCGCTCCGACGACTTCAGCGTCACCGAACAGGGTGGAAACCTGCCCAGGCCGCTGCGCTGGGTCGTCGAGAAAACCGATCCGGGGCTGCTGCACCCGCTGCGGCCGCCGTCGCTGCTGAGCGTCGAGCCGCCGGACCACACCAAGTACCGCAAGCTTGTTTCATCGGTGTTCACGCCGAGAGCCGTTGCGACACTGCGCAAGCGGGTCGAGGAGACCGCGACCGCGCTGCTCGACGAGCTCGAAGACGACGGCGGCGTCGTCGACATCGTCGAACGCTACTGCTCCCAGCTGCCGGTCACCGTCATCGGCGACATTCTCGGCGTGCCCGACGAAGACCGGTCGCGCATACTGCATTTCGGTGAGATGGGCGCGCCCAGCCTCGACATCGGGGTGACCTGGCGGCAGTTTCAGCAGGTGCACGAGGGCATCGTCGGGTTCAACAATTGGCTCGCGGGTCATCTGCAGGAGCTGCGGCGCAATCCCGGCGACGACCTGATGAGCCAGATCATCAAGGCCTCCGACGAAGGCCCGCGGCTGAACTCCGACGAGCTGCAGGCGCTCGCCGGCCTGGTGTTGGCCGCCGGCTTCGAAACCACAGTCAACCTGCTGGGCAACGGAATTCGCATGCTCCTCGACACCCCGGAGCACCTCGAAACGCTTGCCGCACGACCGGAGCTGTGGCCGAATGCCGTCGAGGAGATCCTGCGGCTGGACTCGCCGGTGCAGATGACCGCGCGCGTCGCATGCAAGGACGTCGACCTCGCGGGCACCCGGGTGCACAAGGACGAAACCGTCGTCATCCACGTCGCAGGCGCCAACCGCGACCCGAAGGTCTTCACCGATCCGCACCGCTTCGACATCGAACGCGACAACGCTGGACGGCACCTGTCGTTCTCCGGCGGCAGGCATTTCTGTCTCGGCGCAGCGCTCGCTCGTGCCGAAGGCGAAGTGGGCCTGCGCACGTTCTTCGAACGGTTCCCCGACGCGCGACTCGCAGGCAGCGGCGTCCGCCGCGACACCAGGGTGCTGCGCGGCTGGTCGTCGCTTCCCGTCGCACTGGCGCCCGCGGCCGATGCCAGCAAGGCCAAGCCGGCCGGGCTGCGGCACTGAGCTAGGTTCAAGGCATGGATGTCCGGGCTGCACTTATCGAGGAAACCGCGGCGTTCGGCGAACTGATCCGCGGTGCCGACCAGGAGACCCCGGTGCCGACCTGTCCCGGCTGGACGCTGCGGCAGCTGTTTCGCCACGTCGGCCGCGGAAACCGTTGGGCGGCACAGATTGTCGCCGACCGGCTGGACACCGCACTTGATCCGCGCGAGGTGCGCGACGGCAAGCCGCCGGACGAGGCCGACGCCGCCATCGACTGGCTGAACTCGGGCGCGCAACTCATCCTCGACTCCGTCGGCGCTGTCGGCGCCGACACCGAGGTGTGGACGTTCCTCGGGCCGAGGCCCGCACAGTGGTGGATCCGGCGCCGACTGCACGAAGCGACCGTGCACAGGGCCGACGCGGCGATTGCGCTCGGCGCCGACTTCCGGCTGGCTCCCGAGGTGGCCGCCGACGGGATCGACGAGTGGTTCGAGCGCGTCGCGGTCGAGGCCCAGGCCGAGGCATCACCGCTGAGCCCCGGTAAGACGCTGCATCTTCACGCCACCGACGACGGCCTCGGGGCCGCGGGGGAGTGGACGCTCACCGGCACCGACACCGGCATCGCGTGGTCACACGAGCACGGCAAGGGCGACGCCGCGGTGCGGGGGACCGCGCAGGACCTACTGCTGGCCGTGGTCCGCCGCCAGACCGCGGCCGAGGGCGGACTCGAAATTTTCGGGGACACCGCGGTGTGGGGCGGCTGGTTGGACCGCACTCCGTTCTGAGTGGCGTAGTTTGCGAGGCATGACGACTTCGGAGATCGCGACCGTCCTCGCCTGGCATGACGCGTTGACCGCCAAGGACTTCGACACGCTCGAGCAGGTGTCCAGCGACGACATCGAGTTCGGCGATGCCAACGGCGCGGGCCAGGGACAGGCGGCCCTGCGCGAATGGGCGGCCTCGTTGGGGGTGACCGCCGCCGATCCGGGACGGCTCTATGTCCGCGACGGCGTCGTCGTCGCCGAGGAGCAGGACGGCGCGGCGGTGGCCTTCCGGGTGGTCCGCGACCACGTCACCTCGGTGTTCCGGCACGCCGACCTGGCGTCGGCGCTGGCGGCCACGGAATTGACCGAAGACGACCTCACGAGCTGACGTGCGCGTGCCTGGCTGCGCCGGGCGTGGCGAGGACGGCGGCGATCGCGGTGGTCAGCGGCACCGACAGGGCAAGCGCGATGCCGCCGACGGCAGAGCGGGCGATCTCGATGGCGACCGTCTCACTGGTCAGCACGTCGCCGAGCGATCGGTTGGCCACGCTGAACAACAGCAGCAGCGGTAGCGCACTGCCCGCATAGGCGAGCACGAGCGTGTACACCGTGCTGGCGATGTGGTCGCGGCCCACCCGCATTGCGCCGAGGAAGACCGTGCGCCGCGTGGTGTCGCCGGCCAGCGCCAACTCGAACACCGTCGAGGCCTGGGTGATCGTGACGTCGTTGAGCACACCGAGCGAGCCGACGATGAAGCCCGCGAGCAGCAGGCCGGTGATCGACACATTGCCCAGATAGGTCGCGACTGCGTTCGTCTCTTCTTCGGACAACCCGGTGATATGCGCCAGTTCGATTGCCGCCCAGGACAATCCGGCGGCGAGCAGGAGTGACGTCAACGTGCCGAGCAGTGCTGCGCTGGTGCGAAGGCTCACCCCGTGCGCCAGATAGATCACGACATAGAGAATCGCCGCCGACGCCACCAGGGCCACCGGGATCGCGGCGGCGCCGTCGCGCAGCGCAGGCAACATGAACACCACCAGCACGATGAAGGCGACCAGGATGCCGATCAGCGCGCGGAATCCGCGCCACCCCGCGACCGCCGTGATGACCACCGCGAACAGCACGGCCATCGCGATCAACGGCCATGTCCGCTCGTAGTCGTAGAAGGAGTAGGTGGTCTGCCCGGTCGGGTCGACCTGGCGGGTGATGCGAATGTGCTCGCCGACCGCGAGGTGCGGCTGCCCGGCGCCGAAGCTGAACTCCAGCAGCGTGTAGGCGCCGCTGTTCGGGCCCGAGTCGATGGCGATGAGCGCCTGGGTGCACGGGGTGTCCTCGCTCGGGGCGGGTTTCGGCGCGGTCGTCAGCACCGTTCCCACCGACTGGTCGCCGCACTGTGCCGCGCTGGTGGACACCACATGGCCCGCCTCGGTGGTGACGGCACCGCCGGTGGCGTTCTGATACGGCAGCGGGATGTCGACCTTCTGCTTGCTCGGCCACAACCACGCGGTGCCTGCGAGCACCACGACGCCGATGACGATCAGCAGGCCGACGACGATCCTGGCGGCCAACGGCCCCAGCGGCGATGGGCCGTTCAGAGAGTGCGAGTGGCCATGCGAATGCGTCACCCGCACGAGGGTAGAGGTAGGACCTGCGGGAGACCCTACTGCCGGTAGCCGGCCAGGAAGTTGCCGAGCCGTTCGATGGCGTTGGTCAGGTCACGGGCCCACGGCAGCGTGACGATGCGCAGATGGTCCGGGGTCGGCCAGTTGAAGCCGGTGCCCTGGGTGACCAGGATCTTCTCCTGCAGCAGCAGATCCAGCACGAGTTGTTCGTCGTCGGTGATGTCGTACACCTCGGGATCAAGCCGCGGGAAGACATACAGCGCGCCTTGGGGTTTCACGCACGACACCCCGGGGATCTGGTTCAACGCCGACACCGCGGCGTCGCGCTGCTCGAGCAGTCGGCCGCCGGGCAGGACGAGATCCTCGATGCTCTGATGTCCGCCCAGGGCGACCTGGATGGCATGCTGGGCAGGCACATTGGGGCACAGCCGCATGTTCGCCAGCAGGCTGATGCCTTCCAGGAAACTCGCAGCGTGATCCTTGGGCCCGGTGATCACCAGCCAGCCCGACCGGTATCCGGCCACCCGGTATGCCTTCGACAACCCGTTGAACGTCAACGTCAGCAGGTCGGGCGCGACGGTGGCCAGGCTGATGTGCTTGGCGTCGTCGTAGAGGATCTTGTCGTAGATCTCGTCGGCGAGCAGCAGCAGCTGATGCTCGCGCGCCAATTCGACCATCTGCTCGAGGATTTCGCGTGAGTACACCGCGCCGGTCGGGTTGTTCGGGTTGATCACCACCAGCGCCTTGGTGCGGTCGGTGATCTTCGACTCCAGATCGGCGATGTCGGGCTGCCAGCCCTGGGTCTCGTCGCACAGGTAGTGCACCGGGGTGCCGCCCGCCAACGACGTCGACGCCGTCCACAGCGGGTAGTCCGGCGCCGGGATCAGCACCTGGTCGCCGTTGTCCAACAGCGCCTGCAGGGTCATCGTGATCAACTCCGACACCCCGTTGCCGAGGAACACGTCGTCGACGTCGAACCGCGGGAAGCCCTCCACCAACTCGTAGCGGGTGAAGACCGCGCGGCGGGCCGCCTGAATGCCCTTGGAATCGGAGTACCCCTGCGCGTACGGCAGCGCGGCGATCATGTCGCGCATGATGACGTCGGGCGCCTCGAAGCCGAACGGCGCCGGGTTGCCGATGTTCAGCTTCAGAATCCGGTGACCTTCGGCCTCCAGTCGCGCCGCGTGCTCGTGTACCGGACCACGAATCTCGTACAGGACGTCCTGCAGCTTCGTCGACTGCGCGAACGTCCGCTGCCGCGGATGGTGGCCCGTCGCTTGCCACGGCACCTGGTGGGTAGTCACGTCGTCCATGTTCTCACCGATGGCAAATCGAATTTGCCGATCGATACCTGCCCGTGATCTTCGCCGATCTCAGCGCTTACCCGGCGGACGCGCCCCCTTGGCGATGCCGAGGCCTTTCACCGGCGGCGCCTGCGTCTCCCCGTTGCCCTCGCTGGACGGCTCAGGCGCCGGCGCGGGTTCGCTGGTGCTCTCCGGTTCCGGGTTGGACTCCGTGGGCTTGGCGGCCGGCGCCTTCTTGGCACCGGGCCGACGTGCTCCCGGCGCGATGCCGAGGCCCTTGACTTCAGGCTCGGGCGTCGCGGGCTTGGCCGGTGCCTCCTCGGCAGCGGGTTCGGTGGGCGCAGGCGCCTGGGCCGCGGGGGCGGCCGCCTTCTTGGCGCCGGGTCGGCGTGCGCCTGCCGCGATGCCGAGACCCTTCACTTCGGGCTCGGGTTTCGCGGGCGCCTCTGCCGGCGCCTCGGCCTTCGCCTCCGCGGGCGCGGCGGCCGTCTTCTTGGCGCCCGGTCGCTTGGCGCCCGCGGCGATGCCGAGGCCCTTGGCGGGTGCCGCCGCTTCGGTCTTGGCCTCTGCCGGTGCAGCGGCCTTCTTGGCGCCGGGTCGCTTGGCACCGCCAGCGATGCCGAGTCCGGTGACCGGCTTGGTCTCCGTCGCGGTGCCCGCGTCGGCCTTCGGTTCTTCAGCGGCCTCCGGTTCCGCCTCGACCGTGGTGGTTTCGGCCTTCGCAGGCGCTTCTGCGGCCCTCTTCGCGGCGCGCTCCTCGGCTTCCTTTGCCGCGGTGCCCTTTTCGGGCAGCGTGATGGTGCTGGTGTCGAGCGAGCCGAGCAGCAGCTGCGCGACGTCGAGCACTTCGGCCTTCTCGACGTCCCTGGCGGCGGCGACCTCGTCGACACCGTCGGTCATCATCACGCGGCAGAAGGGGCAGCCGGTCGCGATCTTCGACGCACCCGTATCGAGCGCCTCCTCGGTGCGTTCGGTGTTCACCCGCTTGCCGATGTGTTCTTCCATCCACATCCGCGCACCGCCTGCGCCGCAGCACAATCCGCGGTCGGCGTGCCGAGGCATCTCGGTCAGCTTCGCACCGGAAGCGCCGATCAACTCGCGCGGCGCGTCATACACCTTGTTGTGCCGACCGAGGTAACACGGGTCGTGGTAGGTGATTTCGGCGCCATCGCCGTTCACCGACTTCACCGGCACCAGCTTCTTGTCCCGGATCAGCCGGTTCAGCAGTTGCGTGTGGTGCAGAACCGTGTAACTGCCGCCCAGTTGCGGGTATTCACGGCCGAGTGTGTTGAAGCAGTGCGGACAGGTGACAACAACCTTGCGGTCGACCCGCTCGACGCCTTCGAACAGATCGTTGAGGGTTTCGACGTTCTGCGAGGCCAACTGCTGGAACAGGAACTCGTTGCCGGAGCGACGCGCCGAGTCGCCGTTGCAGGTCTCACCCTCGCCGAGCACCAGGTACTTCACCCCGGCGACGGCGAGCAGTTCCGCGACGGCCTTGGTGGTCTTCTTCGCCCGGTCCTCGTAGGCGCCCGCGCAGCCGACCCAGAACAGATACTCGTAGCCCTCGAACGAGTCGACGTCCTTGCCGAAGACCGGCACGTCGAAGTCCACCTCGTCGATCCAGTTGGTGCGATCCTTGGCATTCTGGCCCCACGGATTGCCCTTGGTCTCGAGGTTTTTGAACAGTACGCCGAGTTCGCCGGGGAACTCCGACTCCATCATCACCTGGTAGCGGCGCATGTCGACGATGTGGTCGATGTGCTCGATGTCCACCGGGCACTGTTCGACGCACGCGCCGCAGGTGGTGCAGGACCACAGCACGTCGGGGTCGATCACGCCGCCCTGCTCCTCGGTGCCGACCAGCGGACGGGTCGCCTGCAGCGGCGAGTCGGCCGGAATGCGTTCGAAGCCCGACTCCGGGACGTGATCGTGGCTGTGCTTCTCGGACAGCTTCTCCCCGCGCAGTTCCTCACCGAGGCCACCTTCGGGGGTGTTCTCCAGCGGGGTCTCCTTCTCGCCGAAGATGTACGGCGCCTTAGCGAACAGGTGGTCGCGAAGGTTCATGATGACGAGCTTGGGAGACAGCGGCTTACCGGTGTTCCACGCCGGGCACTGGGACTGGCAGCGGCCACACTCCGTGCACGTGGTGAAGTCGAGATAGCCCTTCCACGTGAAGTCCTCGATCTTGCCGCGGCCAAGGGTGGCGTCCTCGGCGGGATCTTCGAAGTCGACCCGCTCGCCGTTGTACTCGACGGGCAGCAGCGGGCCCAGCCCGTCGGGCAGCCGCTTGAACGTGACGTTCACCGGCGCCAGGCCGATGTGCAGGTGCTTGGAGTGCAGCACGATCAGCAGGAAGATCAGCATGACGGCGATGTGGCCGATGAGCGCAAGCGTCTCGATCCACTCGTTGGCGGGTTCGCCGAGCGGGTGCAGGACCCAACCCATGAAGTGGGAGAAGAACGCGGCCTTGCCGTAGGGCAGGGCACCGGTGTTGGCGCCAGCGCCGCGGACCAGCGCGTAGGTCCAGATGACGTTGAAGATCATGAAGAGGATCAGCCACGCCCCGCCGGTGTGCGAACCGTAGAACCGGGATTCGCGGCCGAGTTTCTTGGGTTCGCGGAGGATGCGGATGATCGCGAACGTGGTGATGCCGGCGAGCACGGCGACGGCGAAGAAGTCCTGCAGGAATCCGAGGATGGCCCAGCGGCCGACGATCGGGATGTGGAAGTCGTGATCGACGACCTGGCCGAAGGCCTCCACGTAGACGGTCGCGAGGATGAAGAAGCCCCACATCGTGAAGAAGTGCGCGAGACCCGGGATCGTCCAGCGCAGTAGGCGGGTTTGCCCGAAGACCTCTTCGATCTGCGTCGTGATGCGCTTACCCAGGTTGTCCTTGCGGTTGTTCTCGACGCTCGTCTTGGCGCCCGACCGAATCAGATTGGTCAGGAACACGACCCGCTTCAGTGCGAAAACGCCGACGACGGCCAGCATCAGGACGACGACGACGATCCTGATCCACATTTGGGTGTCCACCCGTGAGCCTCCCGGTATGTAAGTTACTCAACGGTAACTTATCGGAAGTTACCCGTCGGTAACTTATGCGCGATGCCTGCTCATAGTTGCATCTCGCCGGGAATGCCCGCTACACAGGCTCACCTAACCTAAGACTGGGGCGTCAGGATCGGCTCGAGGATCGGTCCGATCAGTCCCGGCTTTGCCGGAGCGTTGAGCTCGCCGCCGGTGCCCGTGCCGCCGGTGCCGGTTCCAGTGCCCGTCCCACCGCTCCCGCCGGTTCCGGGGTCGATCGGCGGCGTGCCGGTTCCACCGGACCCGCCCGTCCCAGGGTCGATCGGCGGGGTGCCCGTGCCGCCCGTTCCGCCGCCGCCGGGGCCCGGGTCGATGGGCGGTGTGCCGGTGCCCGGGTCGGTCGGCGGGGCCGGATTCTGCGGCGCGGGCGGCGCGGGTTGGGGCGCGGGCTCAGGTTCCGGGGCAGGCGCAGGGGCAGGGGCAGGCGCGGGCGCTTCGGGCGCAGGGGCCTGGTGCTGCGGCGCCGGGTGCGCGGCAGGGGCCTGCTGTTGCGGCACGCTGCGTGGCTGCGGTCTGGCGACGACCGTCGTGACCGTGGGGGCAGGCGCGGGGGCGACCGCTGCTGCAGGTGCCTTCGGTTCGGCAGCGGGTGCCGGTGCCGCGGGCGCGATGCTCGACTCGGTGCCTGCGGGGACGGTCGTGGTGTCCCGGTTGATCGCGGTCAGGCCGAACACCGTGGCCGCGACGAGGACGGCCGCCCCGGCAAGTCCGGCCAGCAGCACCGGGCCGCGGCGACGCGCCGGGCTCGGCTCGTCCCACGCGTCATCTTCGTCATGACGGAACTGAACCTCCGGCCTGCCGTCAGCAGGGACCGAAACGGCCTGCTGCTCGTCGAAGTAGGGCTCGGTGTGCATGACGTCGTACGGATCGTCGGCGACCTCCGACCATGCCAGCGCGCCGCCGACGGCGGCCGGGGCGGCCGCGGCGACCGACGCCGCTGCGACGGTGGCGGTCGCCGGAGCGGCGGGAGCCAAGGTCGTCGCCGTCTCGACGAACTGGCTCCGATGCGCGATCAGCGCCACGCCTTCTGCGGCGGTCAGCTGCGGCTGCGGCGTGGTGATCACCGATGTCCGCAGCGCAGCGGACAGCCGCTGCGTGATCAGGGGGATGCGCGCGCCGCCACCGACGGTGGCGACCGCGGAAATGCTCGCGAGCGGAATCCGATTGCGGTCCAACGTATCCGCGAGTGCGGCGAGGAAGCCGTTCAGCGGCTCGTCGATCATGGCCTCGAGTTCCATCCGGGTCAGCCGCACGGTGGTCGCCATCCCGGGGACGTCGACGGCGATTGCGGTCGCCGTCTCGTCGGACAGCCGTTCCTTCCCGCGTCGGCACTCCTCGCGCAACGTGGTCAGCGAGTTGACCATCGACGTGCCCGCCGGGTCGGCGTCGGGTGAGTCGAAAAGGTTCGCCACGACCTCGGTCAGGATGGCCTGGTCGATCTGGTCGCCCGAGAAGTCGTGCACGCGAACCGTTTCACCGATCGGGGCGTCCTTGGCCGCTGCATCGGCGAGCGTAATGCTGGTGCCGCTGCCGCCGAAGTCGCACAGGACTATCACGCCTGACGTCGGCAGGCCGGGATTCGATCGCAGCGCCGTCAACGCGGCGGTCGCATCGGACACCAGGGGTGAGCGGGCCAATCCCGGCTTGCTCTGCATGGCGTCGCGCAGCGCGTCGGTCATGGCGGGGCGCCAATGCGCGGGGACTGCCACCGCCACCTCGGACACCGGGGACATCGCCGCGGCGCGGGCGACCCCGTCGAGCGCCTCGACCAACAGCATCTCCGGCCGGTGCCGGGCGCCGTCCTGGGCGACCATCGGCACCGGATCGCCGACGCGATCGACGAAGCCGCTGAGCGTCAGCCCGCCGTCGAGGGTCACCGTCGCGGGACGGACGACAGAGCGCTGACCTTCCCCGGTACCGGCCAGGTTCGTGGCTCCAACGGCGAGGCCGAGCGAATGGCCCCTGCCGTCTCGAGGGTTGGACATGTCACACCTCTGCGTCAGGTTGGTGGCGTAAGCGATTGGATCGACACTATGGCGCAGGCAGACGCACCGGATCGGTGCTCACCCCGGCGCCCGGCGGACACCCTTAGGGGAAATCGAGTAGGGGATCGGGGTGCGTTAGGGGATTCGCCCGCCGCCGATCAGTTGGGCGCGGCCAGGATCGCCCGCAGCATGGACAGCATTTCGGACCGCGATTCGGCGCCCAGCCGCCTGCGGATGCGGGCGACGTGGTGTTCCACGGTCTTCGCCGAGATGAACAGCTGGCTGCCGATGTCGCGGTACGGCATGCCGAGCAGGAGCAGTTCGGCGACCTCCCGCTCGCGGTCCGACAGCCGCGACGACTGCTGGCGCGTCGACGCGCTGGTCGGCGTGGTGGTCGTGGGCGCGGATTCGTCACGGTCGTCGACCGCGGTCGTCAGCTTGAGGTCGCGGGCCAACTGCAGCATCGCCCCGGACACCCGCGCGTCCGGGGTCTGCAGCGCGGCCTGGCCGGCCAGGCGGGTGGCGTCCGATGTCAGCCCGAACTGGGACAGCACCCTGGCGGCCGCGGTGACCTCGTCGGCGTCGACGTGGTTGGCCAGCACCCGAAGCCAGGTCCGCCCCGCGCCGGACAGCGCCTTGGCGAACGCGCTGCTGCCCGCCGCCGATGTCAGCGCGTGCCCGTGCGGGGCGACCGCTTCGGGCGAGTTGGCGAGGATCCCGGCGTGCACCCCTGCCCAGTGCAGGGGCACCGACCACAGCGGCGGGTTGCCGAGCGACTCGAGCAGTGCCATCGCTTCGTCGATCGTGTGCTGGAGCCGGTCGACCTGGCGCAGCCGCGCGGCGGCCACCCACAGTTCGCCTAGTGGCAACAGGGAGAACAGGTCAACGGAGTACTCGGCGAGCACTTCCATCGCGGCGTACCAATACTTGTGCACCGCACCGCCGTCCCCGCTGCGGCGCGCGATCGCCGTGTTCAGCGCCGCCGCCCATAGGGCGTCGCGGCGGTGCAGCGATGCCTCGGCGACGGCGGCGACATCGGCCGTGGCGGCGGAAAGCTGGCCGTCCTGCATGCGCACCCAGCCGAGGAGAAGGCGGTGGCGATACGCCGAGAACGCGTCGTCCTCGCCGGACGCCCGCACGGCGCGCCCGATGACGCTGCGCGCGCGAACCGGGTCGCCGCCGTGCAGCGCGGCCAGCGTCACAAGAGCGGCGGGGCTGTCCGGCGCAACGCCGGGTTGGTGGTGCTCGGTCGTGATGGCCTGCCCGAGCTTGGCGATGACGACCGGGAACGGCTGCTCGAGCGACAACAGCAGGCCCTCGGCGAGGTTGTGCGCGGCGCGCGCGGTCGACGTTGGCGGATCGGCACTTTCGGTGTTCAGCGCGGCGCGAGCGGCCTGCGCGTCGCCGGTCGCGATCGAGACGACGGCGTTCGCCGCGCTGATGTACGCATCCGGGTACGGGCCGAGCCAGCGGAACAGGTCGGCCGCCTGGGCTGCGCTGCCGTCATGCATGGCGATGCTCGCCGCGATGCGCACGGCCGCCGCCTGCTCGGTCCTGTCATCGGACGCCAACAGTTCGTCGGTCAACCGGCCGGCGGTCGCACAGTCGCCCGTGAGCGCCAACGCATCGGCGAGCCGTGCGCTGACCGCGGTCGCACCGGCTTCGGCGGCCGCTCGGTAGAGCTGCGCGGCCTTGGCCGGCTGGTGTCGGTGGACGGCGGCGAGATCGGCCAGTGCGTTCGCCAGCCGGTCGTCGCGGAGCCCGTGGTCGGCCATTCGCAGCGCGAGATCCGCTGTCAGCGTGGTCAACTCGATCTGCGAGCGCAGCAGCGCGAGTTCGACCTCGTGATGGCGTGCGGCCCCGATGATCGCCGCGACGCAGAGGTGCACCGAGCGCAGGAACGCCTGGCTGTGGGATGGCTCGATCAACCCGCTGGCGCGGGCGCGGTCCACCAGTCGCGCCGCCTCCTCCGATTCGAGTCCGAGCGCGGCCGCGACGTCGTCAGCGCCGAGTTCGGGGCTCAGCGATGACACCAGCAGGGTGTCGAGCACCGGCTCCTCGACCCTGCGCAGGCGCTCGATCAACGCGAACCTGGCCGCCTTGCCGATCGCGCTGGCGGCGGGCTCGCCGTTGGGGGCAGCCGCCGCGGTCAGCGCCGGACGGAGCAGGAACGGCAGACCCGCCGTCGAAACCGACAGCGCCCGAACGACTTCCGTCGACGGAGGGGCGCCTGTCGTCGTCGCCGCGGCTTCGGTGACGTCGGACGGGGTCAGCGAGCCGAGCGAGATCACCGGGTTCTCCCGCTCGAGTGCGGTGACCAGTGCCCGCAACGCGCGCCGTTGGCTGAGCGGTTCCGCTGCGACGATGACGGTCGCACCGGGATCGGAGACCCACTCCGCAACCGCCGCGAGTTCCACGTCGGTGAGCAGGTGGGCATCGTCGATCACGATGGCGGCGTCCGGATCGTCGCCGGGCCGCGGGGCGCGGGTGATCACCGGGATGTTGGCCGCCCGCAACGCATTACGTGCAGTCGCGAGTACCGAACTCTTTCCGGTGCCGATGCCGCCGGACACCAGGATCCGCACCTTCTCGGTGGGCGATGCGATCAGCGCCGACACGGCCTCGCGCGCCGCAGGCGGGATGTCGGTCAGGCTGACGGGTGCTGGTCCGGCCATCATCGACGCTCCGCTTCATCAACCGTTGTCGGGGGCCGGTTCCGGCTCCGGCTCCGGTTCGGGTTCCGGTGCGGGTGGCGACGTCGTGGTGGTCGTCGTCGTGGTCCGGGTGGTGGTCGTCGTCGTGGTGGTCGTGGTTGTGGTGGTCGTGGTTGTGGTGGACGACGTCGTCGTCGGCGATGTCGTTGTCGTCGTGCTCGTCGTCGTGGGCGGCGGCGGTGGGATGACCGTCGTCGTCGGCTCACCGTCGGAACCGGTCACCGTGACAGTCGTCGGGGCAGCGGATGTCGGCGGTGGCTCGGCGGACGGTTCGATCGAGAACGTGGTGCTGGTCTCGGTGACCGGGTCGAGCACACCGCTGTTGCCCGTCAACGTCACCGCAAGCCCGCCGATCGCGGCGATGGCGGCAATCGCAGCGGCGGCGAACAGAATCGGTGGCCGCTTGTACCAGGGCAGCGGGGCCGGTTCGGCGTCGTACGGCGGCTCCTCACCGGGCGCGAACTCCATCGGCGGGCGCACGTCGGTCGGTCCGGAGTAGACGTCGGCGTTGTAGTCGGATCCGGTGTAGGGCACGGGATCACCGCCCGGCGCGTCGTCCTGTGACCATGCCAGCGCGCGGTGGGTGGCCGAGGGGGCGCCGTCGGCCGCTGATTCGGCTGCCGCGAGCCCGGCCGCGCCGGCCGCCCACGCGGTCGGTGAAAGCCCCGTCGGGGCGTCGGCCGCGGGCGCAAGGCCGGTCGGCGCGTCGGCGGCGACTTCCTGGTCGGCCAGCAGCGCCGCGCCCGCCGCGACGTTCAGCTGAGACTGCGGCGTGGTGATGACGGGAACGCGGAACTGCTCGGAAAGCCGTTGCGTGACAGCGGGTATGGCTGCGCCGCCGCCGACGGTGACAACCGCGGCGAGGCTCGCGGGCGCAATGCCGTTGCGCTCGAGTGTTTCTCCGACGGCGGCGACCAGGCCCGCGAGCGGCGCGGCGATGAGAGTGTCGAGTTCGGTGCGCGTCAGCCGGACATCGGAACCGAAGCCGGGCAGGTCGACGGGGACGGCGGTGGCGGTGTCGGCCGACAGGCGCTCCTTGGCCTGCCTCGACTCGTCACGGAGTCGGGCCAACGAGCCGACCGCCGCGGTTCCCGCCGGGTCCGCGTTGCCGGCCTCGGCGACACCGGCCAACACGTGGTTGAGCACCGCCTGGTCGATGTGATCACCGGAGAACTCTGTGTACCTGACGGTTTCACCGATCGGCGCGAAGTTGGCGCTGGCGTCGGCCAGCGTGATGCTGGTGCCGCTGCCGCCGAGGTCGACGAGCGCGATCACGCCCTCGGGCAGTCCGGGCGCGGCCGCCAACGCTGTCAGCGCGGCAACCGAATCCGGTATCAGCGTCGCGGGCACCCCGCCCGGCGCCAGGTTCGGCTTGTCTCGCAGCGCGCCACGCAGCGCTCCGATGACCGCGGGACCCCAGTGCGCCGGCACCGCGATCGCGACGGGCTGTCCGCCGCCCACGGTGTAGGCCATGGCGTCGAGCGCTTCGACGAGGACGCGTTCGGCGCGGTGGGAACTGCCGTCCTCGGCGACGAGGGGAACCGGGTCACCGACCCGCTCGACGAAGCCGGACAGCACGACGCCCGGTTGGTTGAGGGCTGGGTTCTCGCCTTCGACCCCGACCTCGGGCGCGCGGGTCTCGAACAGTGTCAGCACGGCCCGCCGCAGGACGGGCGGACGGCCGATGCGGGCCGCGACGAGATTGGTCGCCCCGACGGACAACCCGATCGGATCGCTCATGGAGACTCCCCTGTAGTGGCCGCCCTAACGATAGCGGCCCAACGCCCATCGAATCGGTAGATCCCCCTAATGCCGACGAACCCCTAACGCACGGTCCCCTAATGCCCCAGCTGCGGTGGAGGGTTCGGCACCGATCTCGTAACCGCCCGTGCTGGATAGCATCGTGGCTATCGACGGGCGCTCTCGCCCGAGGCAATCGCAACGCAGAGAGAAGGTGAGTCATGGCAAACCCGCTACTCGACTTTGTCATGTCGTTGGTGCGGGACCCTGACGCCGCCGCCCAGTATGCCGCCGATCCGGCGGGCGCAATCCAGGCCGCCAATCTGACCGATGTGACCAGTGCAGACGTCAACGCGTTGATCCCGGTCGTATCCGAATCGCTGTCCACCGCGATGCCGGGCGCCGGCGCCGACTCCGTCATCGGCGAGACCGCAGGCAACATCTGGAGCAGCGGCGCAGCGACCAGCGCGTTCGACGCCTTCGACGACCATCTGTCGTCGGTTCCGACGATCGACGACGGGCAGAGCATCGCGTCCAACGTCATCGAGCAGCCCGCCGACACCCTGCACGCGGGACTCGACGAGCTCGACGATGCGGGCGTTCCTTCGGTGGCCGAGTTCGACGATCCGTCGACGCAGCTCACCGGCGGGGTCATCGACGACGTGCCCCTGGTCGGAGATGCCCCCGACACCGACTGGCAGTCCATGGTCGACGACGCGGTCGACCAGGTGGACCCCGGCGACCCCGGTTTCGACATCCTTTGACGAAATTCACCAGCCCAGACAACGGCGCGACCCTCGGCGGTCGCGCCGTTTTCGCGTTTCAGGGCCTTGTTGACCTGCGCAAAGGCGATGTCCCCGACCGACCCCCTAATCCCCTAATGGGGTACCCCCAACAATCCCGGCATGCGGCCCCTTAGGGATGGGAGTGGACCCCGTTTCCGGGGTCTTGCCGGATCCATAACGTAGGTCCCAGATCGCCGGACACCCCGGTGACCCGACAACCGAACACCCACCCTCGAAAGGCACTCCAATGACGAACCCCATTTCGTTCCTCTTCGACTGGCTCCTGAGCCTGACCCGTCCCGGCGCCGATCCGGCCGATGTCCGGGCCTTCGTCGCCAACCCGACGCAGGCGGCTTCGCAGGCGATGGGCACCGCGGTCACCCAGGCCCAGCTGACGCAGGCGGCCTCCGCGGTCGTCGCACCCGCAGCGGTGTACGGCGGCGGCAACCCGGTACAGGCTCTGCAGCACACGGTCGCCGACAACAACGGCCTGACCTTCGCGCCGCAGCGGACGTTCGCCCCCGAGACGGACTTCGCGAGCCACAACAACGTGCCGATCGCCAGCGGTAACGACATCGGCAGCCCGCGGGCCGGCGAGGACGTCCAGCAGGGCGTCGGCAACGTCGACCTGGACTTCGACTTCAGCCGTGACATCAACGCAGGCGATGGCAGCACCGTCAACACCGGCACGATCAACGGCGACGTCGACAGCACCAGCGTCAAGGGCAACGGCAACGTCGTCGGCGACGACAACGACGGAAACAACACCGGCGATGTCATTGCCGGACAGGGCTCCAACGTCAACGCCGGCGGCATCGACAACGACATCGATGACAGCGGCAACGACGTCAACACCCAGGCGGGTGGCGACGTCGCCACCAACACCGGCAGCGGGCAGAACACCCAGGTTGGTGACATCGACACCAGCGGCGGCGGTGCTGCAGGCGGTGACGGTGGCCATGGCGGCGGCGGCCTGATCGGCATCGGCAACGATGGCGGCGACGGTGGCGGTGCTGCAGGCGGTTCCGGCGGCGGCGTGATCATCGCTCCGACCCAGACGACCAACACCAACAGCAACAACCAGGCGGCCGGCGACGACATCAACACCGTCGACGCGTCGGGTTCGGCTGCTCCGGTGGTGGTCGGCACCGAGGACAACCACTCGGTCTCCTCGGGTGGCGACGTGACCCAGGTCGCGGACGTGACCGGCCCGGTCGACGCCAGCCACGACGACTACTCGACTCACAGCCAGTCGGGTATCGACGTCGACCTGTTCTGATCGACACCACAACCGCATATCGCAGCTGGCGGGGATCGTTCATCGGTCCCCGCCAGTCTGCGCGTCTACCGTAGGGGCACCATGACGCAACCCAATGACCCGCGCAAGGTGAAGGTCATCCTCGAGCTGATCGACCACACCAAGAAGGTCGCGGAGCTCAACGAGCGCGGCGACCTCGCCGAGCGGCTCGAACGAGCCAGGGTGCGCATCTCCGATCCGCAGATCCGCGTGGTGATCGCGGGCCAGCTCAAACAGGGCAAGAGCCAGCTGCTCAACTCGCTGCTCAATGTTCCGGTGGCCCGCGTCGGCGACGACGAGACGACCGTGCTCGCGACCGTGGTGTCATACGGGGAGCAGGTGTCGGCGCGGCTGGTCGTCGCGGCACCCGATGGCGGTGAGCCCTCTGTCGTCCCGATCCCGCCGGCGAACCTCGGCAACGACCTGCGCCGCGCGCCCGAGGCCGGTGGCCGCGAGGTGTTGCGCGTCGAGGTCACCGCGAACGGCCCGCTGCTCAAGAAGGGCCTCGCGTTCGTCGACACCCCCGGGGTCGGCGGCCACGGACAGCCGCACCTTTCGGCGACGCTTGGCCTGCTCCCGGACGCCGACGCGATGTTGATGGTCAGCGACACCAGCCAGGAATTCACCGAGCCGGAGATGACCTTCATCCGGCAGGCATACGAGATCTGCCCTGTCGCAGCGATTGTCGCGGCGAAGACCGACCTCTACCCGCACTGGCGCCAGATAGTGGCGGCCAATCAGGCCCATCTGCAACGGGCCGGGCTACCGATTCCGATCATCCCCGCCTCGTCGCTGCTGCGCAGTCACGCGCTCCAGCTCAGCGACAAGGAACTCAACGAGGAATCGAACTTCCCGGCCATCATCAAGTTCCTCAGCGACCGGGTGTTGTCCCGCGAGGACGACCGCATCCGCGACCAGGTGCTCGCCGAGATTCGTTCCGCCGCAGAACATCTGAAGCTCAAGTCCAGCAGCGAGTTGTCGTCGCTCAACGACCCCGAGACCGGGGACCGGCTCAAGGAGGAACTCGAGCGGCGCAAGGAGGATGCGCAGGAGGCGCTTCAGCAGACCGCGCTGTGGCAACAGGTTCTCAACGACGGCATCGCCGACCTCACCTCCGATATCGACCACGATTTGAAGGCCCGCTTCCGCGCGATCACCCAGCACACCGAACAGGTCATCGACAGTTGCGACCCGACGAATCACTGGGCGGAGATCGGCACCGAACTCGAGGAGGCGGTGGCCACCGCCGTCGGCGACAACTTCGTGTGGGCCTATCAGCGCGCCGAGGCGCTGGCCCAGGAGGTTGCGCGCACGTTCGTCGAGGCCGGGTTGGAGGCGGTGAGGATGCCGCAGATCGACGCCAGGGAGATGGGTGCGGGCCTGGGTGAGCTCAAGTCGTTGGCGAAGCTCGAGGCCAAGCCGATCAAGGCCGCCGATCGGGCGGTTTCGGGTATGCGCGGGTCGTTCGGCGGCGTGCTGATGTTCGGCATGCTGACCTCGCTCGCCGGGCTGGGCATGTTCAATCCGCTGTCTCTCGGCGCCGGGGCGCTGATGGGCCGCAAGGCCTACAAGGAGGAGATGGAGAACCGGATGGCCCGGATCCGCAACGAGGCGAAGATGAACGTGCGCCGGTTCGTCGACGATGTCTCCTTCATCGTCGGCAAGGAATCGCGCGACCGGCTCAAGGGGATCCAACGCCAGATCCGCGACCACTACCGCGGGATCGCCAACCAGGCCACCCGCTCGCTGAACGAGTCACTGCAGGCGACGCTCACCGCGGCCAAGCTCGAGGAGAACGAGCGCAACGCCAGGGTCGCCGAGCTGGAGCGTCAGCTCAACATCCTCGGCCAGGTGATCGACCACGCGAACAGGATCGCGGCCGGCACACCCGCACCTGCGAGAACCTGACGCGATCAACCCCACCGGCGCCGCTGCGGCCCGGTGAATAAGCTGCTCATTGGACATGAGCACCAGCGATCGGGTGCGCGCCATCCTGGGCGGCACCATTCAGGCGTACAGGGCCGATCCGGCGTACCGCCATCGTCCCGACGTCCACAACGAGTTGGACCGCATCGGCCGCAGGCTCAACCAGCCCATCCGCATCGCGCTCGCAGGCACGCTGAAGGCCGGTAAGTCGACGCTGGTGAATGCGCTTGTCGGCGAAGACATTGCGCCGACCGACGCCACCGAGGCGACGCGAATCGTGACGTGGTTCCGCAACGGGCCGACGCCGAAGGTGACCGCGAACCACCGCGGCGGCCGACGCTCCAACGTGCCGATCGCCCGCAACGGCGGCCTGACATTCGATTTCGCCAGCCTCGATCCCCACGACATCGTCGACCTCGAGGTCGAGTGGCCCGCCGCCGAGCTGATCGACACCACGATCATCGACACCCCGGGCACCTCGTCGCTGTCGCGCGACGTGTCGCAGCGCACCTTGGAACTGCTGGTCCCCGAGGACGGCGTGCCCCGCGTCGACGCGGTGGTGTTCCTGCTGCGGACGCTGAATGCCGCCGATATCGCGCTGCTCAAGCAGATCGGGGAACTCGTCGGCGGATCAGCCGGGGCGCTGGGGGTGATCGGGGTGGCCTCGCGCGCCGACGAGGTCGGGGCGGGCCGCATCGACGCGATGCTGTCGGCCAAAGACGTGGCCAAGCGGTTCACCGCGGAGCTGGACAAGACCGGCATCTGCCAGGCCGTCGTCCCCGTTTCGGGGCTGCTGGCGCTGACCGCGCGCACGCTGCGGCAGAGCGAGTACGTAGCGCTGGAGAAGCTCGCCGGGGTGGAACCCGCCGACCTCGCCAGGGCGATGCTCTCGGTGGACCGCTTCGTGCGGGAGGACAGCGCACTGCCGGTCGACGCCGCCACCCGCGCGGCGCTGCTGGACCGGTTCGGCATGTTCGGCTTGCGCATCTCGATCGCGGTCCTGCGCGCCGGCGTCACCGACTCCGTCGGGCTGGCCGAGGAACTACTCGAGCGCAGCGGCCTTGTCGCCCTGCGCGAAGTGATCGACCAGCATTTCGCGCAGCGCTCGGATCTGCTGAAGGCGCATACGGCGCTGCTGTCTCTGCGTCAGTTCGTGCAGGCCCACCCGATCTACGCGACGCCCTACATCCTCGCCGACATCGATCCGCTGCTCGCAGACACCCACGCCTTCGAAGAGCTGCGGCTGCTGAGCCAACTGCGTTCGCGCCCAACGACTTTGAACGAAGACGAGATGGCGTCGCTGCGCCGCATCATCGGCGGCTCAGGCACCGACGTCGCCAGCAGGCTCGGCCTGCGACCCGAGGACGCGCACGACGGCCCGCGCGCCGCGTTCGCCGCCGCGCAGAGGTGGCGTCGACGAGCGGAGCATCCGCTCAACGACCCGTTCACCACCCGCGCATGCCGGGCTGCGGTGCGCAGCGCCGAGGCGATGGTCGCCGAGTTCGCCGCCCGCGGCCGCTGATCCGCGCGGTCAGCCCCCGGGGATCGGGATCTGGGGAATTTGCGGGATCTGCGGAACCTGCGGAGGTGTCACCGTCTCGGTCACCGTGCTGGTGCTCGTCTCGACCGACGTGCTCGTCTCCACCGTGGTCTCGCTTGTCGGCGGGGTGGTCTCCGTGGTCGTCGGCGGCGGAGTGGTGGTCTCGGTGACCGTCTGAGGCGGGACGACCGCAGGCGGAGGCGACTCCGACGTCGTCGTGGTCGTGGTGGTGGTGGTGGTCGTGGTCGTTTCGTCGGTGGTCGACGAATCGTCCGACATCAGGCTCACCGCCAGCCACACGATCAGGGCGATGAGCAGTGCGATCAGCGCGCCGAAGGCGATCAGCGCAGGCGGTTTGCGGTACCAGGGCGTCGGCTCTTCGGGCGGCTGCCCCGGCTGCTGTTCGTAACCGCCGTAGTCGCCATAGCTGGACGCGTAGGCGGTGGGCTCGTCGTCCGAGTAGTTGTTGGGGTCGTCGGGAGGTCCGTATCTCGCCACGGAAACCGATAGTAGGCGCTCAGCCGATCGGTCCGGGACCCAGCGTCCTGGTGATGTTGAAGCGCGGTCGCCGGGAGGTGGGCCCGCCGTCGTCGTCGTCCTCGCGCTGACGCGGTGGCCGAACGACCGGCGCGCTGCCGCTGCTGCTCTGGGTGCCGCTGCTGGTGGTCTCCGAGCCCGAGGTGGTGGTCGACGGTCCCGTTGGGGCGTTGATCTCGGTCGTCGAGACCTTGGGGGTGCTGGTGATGGTGGGGGTTGTCGTCGTTGCGGCCGCCACCGAGGCGGTGGTCGAGAAGGTCGGGTCGACGAAGTTGATGGGCGCCTGTGGTTCGTCGCTCCCGGTGACGAACATGACCGCGGCGACGAGGATGCCGATGAGGGCGAGACCCGCCGCGCTGGCGCCGACGACCGCGCGCGTCGAGTTGTGCCACGGCTCGACCGACTCGTCACCGCCGTACTCACCGACGAAATCGGCTTCGCCGAAGTCGTCGTCGAGGTCAGGCCCTGTCACGGGCACCGATATTAGCCGCCCGACCTGCGGTAACGCTCGCTCAGGTGAACTGGCGCACGACGTCGGTGGCGAACAGGTCGAGGTGGTCGAGGTCGGCCATGTCCAGAAGCTGCAGGTAGACCCGCTGCACGCCGATCTCGGCGAACGGGGCGAGCTTGTCGACGATCTCGTTCGGGGTGCCCACCAGCGGCGAATTGCTGTGAAGTTCGTCGACCTCGCGGCCGATCGCCGCCGCGCGCTTGGCCACCTCGGCGTCGTCGCGGCCCGCACACACCACGAACGCCGCCGAATAGGTCAGCGAGTCCGCTTCCCTGCCCGCGTCGGCGACCGCGGCGCGAACCCGGTCGTAGGTGGTCTTGAGGTCGTCGACCGACATGAAGGGGGCGTTGAACTCGGCGGCGAACTTGGCGGCGAGTGCCGGGGTCCGTTTCGGGCCGCCGCCGCCGATGATGATCGGCGGATGGGGCCTCTGCACGGGCTTGGGCAGCGCGGGTGAGTCGACGACCGAATGGTGCTTGCCGGTGTAGTCGAACGTCTCGCCGATCGGCGTCGTCCACAATCCGGTGATGATGTCCAGTTGCTCCCGCAGCCGCTCGAATCGTTCGCCCAGCGGCGGGAACGGTATGGCGTAGGCCTTGTGTTCAGCCTCGAACCAGCCCGCGCCGAGGCCCAATTCGATTCGGCCGCCGCTCATTTCGTCGACCTGGGCCACCGAGATCGCCAACGGGCCTGGGTAGCGGAAGGTGGCGGAGGTGACCATCGTGCCCAGCCGTATCGAGGACGTCTCACGGGCGATGGCTGCCAGCGTCACCCAGGAGTCCGTAGGCCCGGGTAGGCCGTCGCCGCTCATCGCCAGGTAGTGATCGGATCGGAAAAACGCCGAGTAGTCCAGTGCCTCCGCGGCTTTGGCGACGGCGAGTTGGTCGGCGTAGGTGGCGCCTTGCTGGGGTTCGACGAATACGCGGAAATCCACGATCGCCAGCCTAGTCATGTCGCCCGCGAGTAGCATGACCTGCGGGGATGAGGCGAAAGTGCCGCGATGGTCACAACAGAACAGTTCTCGCGGTTGGTGCACGAGATCTACGACGCCGCAGTTGAATCCAACAATTGGACTGTCGCGCTCGAAGACCTCTCGTCGTCAGTAGGGGCGACGGGCTGCGCGCTGCTGATCAGTGGCAGGGCCTACAGCGAAATCACGATGAAGTCGGTCGGTGCGGATCCGGCGAGCATGGCTGACTACAACGACTACTACGGCGCTTTGGATCCATCACCGTCAGCCCTCGAGAAGATGCCGACGGGAGGGGTCATCCCCAGCGAGCTGCTCCACGATCGCGACCTCTTGACCAAGGGTGAGTTCTGGAACGACTGGGCAAATCCGAACGACTACGGCGACGGCATGTACGTGGCTTTGGACCGCGACGAGGTCGGCACATCGTGGCTGTGTGTGGCGGCGAAGGTCAGACCGGACCCCTTCGGCACCCCGGAGAGGGTCTCGCTGGTGCGCGCGCTGGTGCCGCACATCTGCCATGCGATCAAGGTTCAGGCGCGGCTCACCGATGCCGACCGTCGGCATCGCGGTCTGGTGGCGGCGCTCGACGTGGTGTCGGACGGTATCGCCATCGTCGGTCGCGATGGCCGGGTCCTTCACCTCAACCCGGCAGCCGAATCGATGGTCGCTGCCCGCGACGGGTTGTGTGTTCGCTCCGGATACCTGAGAGCCTCCGTTGCGCACGTCGATCGCCTACTAAACAAGGCTGTGCAGCAGGCGGTGTCGGATGTTCCTGCGGCCGGCTGTGTCGCGGTCCCGCGATCCTTCGGGCAGCGTCCGTACGTCGTCCGTGTCGTTCCGACGAGTAGAGCGGAGTCAACGCCAACCGCTCTTGTCGTCATCGCCGATCCCGAACAGGAACCCGTAGCGGATTCCGACGCGCTTCGGCGCCTCTACGGATTGACCAAGGCCGAAGCTGAAGTGGCGCTGCGCATACTGGACGGGACGGGCGTGATCCCGATCGCCGAGCAACTGTCGATCTCGGTCTCCACTGTGCGCACTCACCTCAAGCACGTGTTCCACAAGACAGACACTCACCGTCAGGCCGAACTGGTTCGGCTGCTGCTCAGTGAGTTGTCCGCGCTCCGCGGGAAGTAGTGCGATCGAGATGGCGAAGACGTTCTGAGTCAGAACGTTTCGACCTTTTCGATACTGACGAACATCCCGTGCTTGGTGCGTTGGTTGGTGAATCGCGTGCCGTCGCTGCTCGCGTCGATGGTCCAGCCGACCGCGCTGTAGGTGCGGTAGTCGAGGGTCACCGCCGGGATGTCACCGAGGTTGCCGACGATCCACCGCACGCTGCCGTCGGCGGACACGTTCACACCGTTGGCGCGAACACCGTCCTGCATAGGCGAGTTGGTGAACGGCGCTTCGCAACCGACCGCCTCCTCGTTGAGCTGGCAGCGGGTCTGGCCGGACTTCGTCTGGATGAACACGTAGCCGGAGTCGCCCGGCGGCAGCACCTGCGCCGCGGGCGGCGCTTTCGGGGTCGACGGCGTGGTCGTCGGCGTTGTGGGCCTGCTGGTGGTCGGCCGCGCCGTCGGGAAGCTCGGTTCGGTGGGCCCGCTGGGACCCGTCACCGGCGTGCCGTCGGTGCCCGACTGGCAGCCGGCGACCAATGCGCATGCCGCGAGCGCACTCGCGAGAACCAGGCGGCCGTCCATCGTCGCCAACGCTACGCAGCCGAGCGCATGAATAGCCTCTACTCGTCGGCTTCGGCGTTTCGGCGCCACTCGGAGACCCTGCGGCCCACCGAATCCACCACGGTGGACGCCGCCTGGCCGACACCGCCGACGATGCCGGTCAGCCCGTCGCGGAGGCCCCGGATGAGCGGATCCTGCGACTGGTCGAAACCGTCCTTGTAATGCTTGGCCGCGGAACTGAAGTCGTCCCCGAGACCGGCCTTGCCGTCGTCGTCGCGCCTGGGGTAGTCGCCGGCCATCACCGCCCCGTAGCCGCCCGAGTCGACCCACTGTGTCAACGCGGCGGCCCGCAACACCGAGAAGGGATGGGACTCCAACTCCAAGTTCAGCAGCTTCAGCACGCCGTCGCGCATGTCACCGGTGCGCTCGTATTCGCGGGCCTGAGCCAGAAACGCCTCGGAGTCGAGTTTGTCGAGCCGATCCCCACCGGCGAGTTTCATCTCGACGCGGATGGCGGTGTCGAGATCCTGAGCGCACAGCAGGCCGGCCCGGTCTCCCGAAAGTTCTGATTTGCGTTGCCATTCGAACAAGGCGGCGACGATCGCTCGCAGCGCCCAGCCACCGAGTGGGATGAAGCCGAACGAGTCCGCCAACCGCAGAAGGTGCATCAGCATGGTGCGGTAGACGGCATGCCCCGAGAGCGCGTGGCCGAGTTCGTGGCCGACCACGAACCGCAACTCGTCGTGAGTCATCAGGTCATACATCGCTGACGTGATGACGATGAACGGGGTGTCCATGCCGATGCAGTACGCATTGGCCAGCGGTGACTGCAGCACGAAGAGTTCAGGCTTGTCCTTCGCGTCGAGCACTTCGACGCATTCGTCGAGCAGCCCGTCGAGATCGGCGAACTGGCGCGGCCCGACCCGCGCCGCGGTGGCCAGGTACAGCAGCCGGTGCTGGCGTTCCCGCAGCATGGCGGCGAGCACCTTCAGGACCTGGTCGAAGCCCTTCAGCCGACGCAGTGTGGCAAGGGCGACGCGGTCGGCCGGGTGCTCCCACGCCCGCGAACTGATGTCGGGAAACGTGGTCCGCCCGGTCATGAGTGTCGAGCGTAGTGACGGCTTCTTGAGATCGGTAGCCGACGCGATGGCGTGCTCTTGTCACATGAACATGTGGAAGGCGCTGCCGCCGGCGGCCGGAGTGACCGCGGTGTTGCTCCTCGCGGGCTGCGCGAACGATCCCGCCACCCCGGCCGTCACGACGGAGACCGTCACGGTATCGGCGGCTCCGGCCCCGGTTGTGACCACCACGGTGGTCGTCCCGCCGCAGGCGCCGGTCATCGAACCGGTCGAGAACGCCGTGGACGAAATGCCCGGCCCGTGCACCGATGCCGACCTGACGGTGTCCAACAAGCCGCTGGAGTCGGTCGGCACCGAGTACCGGCTGGTGCTGCTGTTCGAGAACATTTCGTCGACGCGGTGCAGGCTCAACGGCTACCCGGGCGCCGACATCGTCAACGAGACCGGCCCGGTCGTGCACGTCGAACGCAGGCAGCAGATCGCGGCGCCTGTGCTGACCTTGGCGCCCGGCGACGTCGCGACGGCTGACCTGCAGTCGCGTGACGTGCATCCGCAGACAGATGGGCCGTGCCCGCGCTGGGGTGCGGTGACCGTCATCGCGCCCAACACCTTCCAGGAGCGCCATCTGGAGGTCGGGATGCCGATGTGCAGCGCGTTGATCAGCTCGGTGACCTAGGGCGGGCTGCAGGGGAACAAATCGCGGAGACCTGCCGTTGACCGGTTCGACAAGTTGAGTCGATCAGGCTCAAGTCTGGCTTGACACGGAAGCGTCGGTAAGGGCAGGCTTGAGCGCGGTCCACTCAGACCCCATCCAAGCTATATCAGGAGGATCAACATGGCTCGTGCGGTCGGAATCGACCTCGGGACCACCAACTCCGTCGTCGCAGTGCTTGAAGGTGGCGACCCCGTCGTCGTTGCCAACTCCGAGGGCTCTCGCACCACCCCGTCGGTGGTCGCGTTCGCGCGCAATGGCGAGGTGCTCGTCGGCCAGCCCGCCAAGAACCAGGCGGTGACCAACGTCGACCGGACCATCCGTTCGGTCAAGCGCCACATGGGCAGCGACTGGTCCATCGAGATCGACGGTAAGAAGTACACCGCGCAGGAAATCAGCGCGCGCGTGTTGATGAAGCTGAAGCGGGACGCCGAGAGCTACCTCGGTGAGGACATCACCGATGCGGTGATCACCGTCCCCGCCTACTTCAACGACGCCCAGCGGCAGGCCACGAAGGAGGCCGGCCAGATCGCCGGGCTCAACGTACTGCGCATCGTCAACGAGCCGACCGCGGCCGCGCTGGCCTACGGCCTGGACAAGGGCCAAAAGGAACAGACCATCCTGGTCTTCGACCTCGGTGGCGGCACGTTCGACGTCTCGCTGCTGGAGATCGGCGAGGGCGTCGTCGAGGTCCGCGCCACCTCGGGTGACAACCACCTCGGTGGCGACGACTGGGACGACCGGATCGTCGAGTGGCTCGTCGACAAGTTCAAGGGCACCAGCGGCATCGACCTGACCAAGGACAAGATGGCGATGCAGCGGCTCCGCGAAGCCGCAGAGAAGGCCAAGATCGAGCTGTCCAGCTCGCAGAGCACTTCGATCAACCTGCCCTACATCACCGTCGACGCCGACAAGAACCCGCTGTTCCTCGATGAGCAGCTGACCCGCGCCGAGTTCCAGCGGATCACCCAGGACCTGCTGGATCGCACCCGCGCCCCGTTCAAGTCGGTCATCGCCGACGCGGGCATCTCGGTCTCCGACATCGACCACGTGGTGCTGGTGGGTGGCTCCACCCGTATGCCCGCGGTGGCCGATCTGGTCAAGGAATTGACCGGTGGCAAGGAGCCGAACAAGGGCGTCAACCCTGACGAGGTCGTCGCGGTCGGTGCGGCGCTGCAGGCCGGCGTGCTCAAGGGTGAGGTGAAAGACGTTCTGCTGCTTGACGTCACCCCGCTGAGCCTCGGTATCGAGACCAAGGGCGGCGTGATGACCAAGCTGATCGAGCGCAACACCACGATCCCGACCAAGCGGTCGGAGACCTTCACCACCGCCGACGACAACCAGCCGTCGGTGCAGATCCAGGTGTATCAGGGTGAGCGCGAGATCGCCGCGCACAACAAGCTGCTCGGCAGCTTCGAGCTGACCGGTATCCCGCCCGCCCCGCGTGGCGTGCCGCAGATCGAGGTCACCTTCGACATCGACGCCAACGGCATCGTCCACGTCACTGCAAAGGACAAGGGCACCGGCAAGGAGAACACGATCAAGATCCAGGAGGGCTCCGGCCTGTCCAAGGAAGAGATCGACCGGATGATCAAGGACGCCGAGGCGCACGCCGAGGAGGACCGCAAGCGTCGCGAGGAGGCCGACGTCCGCAACCAGGCCGAGTCGCTGGTCTACCAGACGGAGAAGTTCGTCTCCGAGCAGCGCGAAGCCGAGGGCGGCAGCAAGGTCCCCGAGGACACGCTGAGCAAGGTCGACGCCGCCATCGCGGAAGCGAAGACGGCCCTCGAGGGAACCGACATCTCCGCGATCAAGTCCGCGATGGAGAAGCTGGGGCAGGAGTCCCAGGGTCTGGGCCAGGCGATCTACGAGGCCACGCAGGCCGAGCAGGCCGCAGGCGGCGGCGCGGGCGCACCGGGTGGTAATGGTTCGTCTGACGACGATGTCGTCGACGCCGAGGTTGTCGAGGATGACCAGGAGAACAAGTGAGTTCAAACGATCCGTACGAGCCGGTGACCGTCACCGACAAACGGCGTGTCGATCCCGAGACCGGTGAAGTTCGCCAGCAGGCCTCCGGGCCGGCCTCCAGTGGGCCGGCGCCGGGGGCCGCGCCGGGAGAGACACCAGAAGAGGCAGGCAATGCGGCCGAGCTGCTCGCAGACCTGCAGCGGGTGCAGGCCGACTTCGCCAACTACCGCAAGAGGGCGCTGCGCGACCAGCAGCTGACTGCCGACCGCGCCAAGGCCGCCGTCATCGCCCAGCTGCTCGGGGTGCTCGACGACATCGAGCGGGCCCGCAGCCACGGGGATCTGGAATCCGGACCGTTCAAGGCAGTTGCCGACAAGTTGGTGAGCACGCTTGAGGGACTGGGTCTTTCAGCGTTCGGCGCCGAGGGCGAGGAGTTCGACCCGGTGCTGCACGAGGCGGTCCAGCACGAGGGCGACGGATCCAATCCCGTCGTCGGCACCGTGATGCGACGCGGTTACAAGGTTGGCGACCAGGTGGTGCGCCACGCGATGGTCGGCGTGGTGGACACCGTGCCGGAGGGCGAGGACGCCGATGCGGCGAAGGATGCCGAAACGGCCGAGGACGCCCAGGCAGGGGAGAACGGCGGCGCGCCGTCCGGTGAGGCCGCAGAATAAGAACGACCATTACGACGCTTTCACTTGAGGTAAGGAGGTGACGCGGAATGGCCCAACGAGAGTGGGTCGAAAAGGACTTCTACAAGATCCTTGGCGTCTCCTCTGACGCCGACGAGAGGGAAATCAAGCGAGCCGCGCGAAAAATACTCGCCGACAACCACCCTGACCGGAATCCGGGTGATTCGGCCGCGGAGGAACGCTACAAAGCCGCCTCGGAGGCCAAAGAGGTTCTGAGCGATCCGGTCAAGCGCAAGGAGTACGACGAGACCCGACGGCTGTTCGCCAGTGGCGGGTTCGGTCGTGGCCGGTTCAGCGGTGGGGGTAACTTCGGCGGATTCGGCTCCGACGGTGTCGAATTCAACCTGAACGACCTGTTCGACGCGGCAGGCCAGACCGGCGGCGCCAATATCGGCGACCTGTTCGGCGGGTTGTTCGGCCGCGGCGCACAGCAGCCGCGACCCACAAGGCCGCGGCGCGGCAACGACCTGGAGACCGAGACCGAGCTGTCGTTCATGGAGGCCACCAAGGGCGTGGCCATGCCGCTGCGGCTGACCAGCCCGGCTCCGTGCACGAATTGCCATGGCAGCGGCGCACGTCCGGGTACCAGCCCGAAGGTGTGCCCGAGCTGCAACGGCGCCGGTGTCATCAACCGCAACCAGGGTGCGTTCGGGTTCTCCGAACCCTGCACCGAGTGCCGGGGCAGCGGCTCGATCATCGAGAAGCCGTGCGAGGAGTGCAAAGGCACCGGCGTCACGACACGGACCCGCACCATCAACGTGCGGATCCCGCCGGGCGTCGAGGACGGCCAGCGCATCCGGCTGCCCGGCCAGGGTGAGGCGGGCCTGCGCGGCGCGCCGTCCGGTGACCTGTACGTCACTGTGCATGTCAAGCCGGACAAGGTATTCGGCCGCGAAGGTGACGACCTCACCGTGACGGTTCCGGTCAGCTTCAGCGAGCTTGCACTCGGTACAACGCTGTCCGTGCCGACACTCGAGGGCAAGGTCGGCGTACGGGTGCCGAAGGGGACGTCGGACGGACGCATCCTGCGGGTGCGGGGCCGAGGCGTGCCCAAGCGCCACGGCGGCCACGGCGACCTGTTGGTCAAGGTGAAGGTCGCGGTGCCGCCGAATCTCGAGGGCGAAGCCCTCGAAGCACTTGAGGCGTACCAAAAGGCAGAGCGGGCAAGCGGATTCGATCCGCGGGCCGGATGGGCTGGTGCATGATGGCCGGCAAGCGTTCCGAGAACCGGGAATCGGCGAGGACGTTCATGATCTCCGTCGCCGCCGAGTTGGCCGGTATGCACGCGCAGACACTGCGTACCTATGACCGCCTCGGTCTGGTGAGTCCGCAGCGCAGTTCCGGTGGCGGGCGGCGGTATTCGCAGCGCGACGTCGATCTGCTCCGTGAGGTGCAGCGGCTCTCCCAGGACGAGGGCGTCAATCTCGCCGGCATCAAACGCATCATCGAGCTGACCAACCAGGTCGAGGCGCTGCAGGCGCGGCTGGCGGAGTTGTCCGCCGAGGTCGAACGGCTGCGCGCACGACCCAGCCGCGATGTCGCAGTCCTGCCGAAGAGCACCGCGGTCGTGGTCTGGAAGCCGCGAAACCAGCGCTGAGCTTCCCGCGAATACCCTGCTAGCGCAGGCTAGTTGGTGTTTGGTGGTGCTTTGGGTTCATACGGGGTGTACCACCACCATTGGGCGCGTTCGCCGCTGGTGCCGTGCCAGGGCGCCACGGCTGGTGGGGGTTTGGTGGGTGGGCGGGCCAGGGAGGCGTTGGTCAGTATTTTGCCGTTGCGGTCGGTGACGATCAGTTTGTCGGCGGGGCCGGTGATGGTGATCTCGCCGCGGTGGTGCATCCGGTGGTGATACGGGCAGACCAGCACCAGGTTGTCCAGTTCGGTTGCCCCGCCGTCTTCCCAGTGCCGGATGTGGTGGGCGTGCAGGCCGCGGGTGGCCCCGCAGCCGGGCACCGCACACGTGGGATGGCGATGCTCCAGCGCGCGGCGCAGACGACGGTTGATCAACCGCGTCGTGCGCCCGGCGCCGATGGGTTGGCCGTCGCGTTCGAACCACACCTCGCAGGTGGCATCACAGGTCAGGTATTGGCGGTCACCATCAGGCAGCAGCGGCCCCAGATGCAGGGCGGCGATGCGGTCTTTGAGGTCCAGATGCATCACCACGGTGGTGTGTTGGCCGTGCGGGCGCGCGGCCACGTCGGCGTCCCACCCGGCCTCGACCAGCCGCATGAACGCATCCAGGGTTTTCGGCATGGGTGGGCGCTGCCCGCGGCGCACCGCGGCGCTGTTGTCACCGCTCTCGTCGGTGGCCTCGTGGATGCCCTGGTCGCGTTTCCACTCGGCGATCAACGCATCGCGGTGCGAGTTCAGCGCCGCCTCGAACTTGGCGGCGTCGTGGCCGGCCAGCTTGATCCGCCAGCAGGTGAACTCGCCGTCGCTGGTCTTGCTGATCGACTGCTCGCGCGGCGGCCCGGGCTTGGGGTCGGGGCGCGGCTCGAGTTTGACCGCGGTGCGCAACTGGGACACCGAGGCGGCACGCGCCAACTGCGCATAGTGAGCATCGGAGCCGTCGGCGGCGCGGGTGGCGATGACGCCGACCTGATCCAGCGACAGCCGACCCTCCCGCATACCTTGCGCGCACAGCGGGAACTCGCCGACCCGCTCGGCCACCGCGGCGATGGTGGCGGCATTGGCCGGGGAGGCACCGGTTTTCCAGGCCACCAACGCCGCGACCGAGCGGCACCCGGTGTTACCCCACAGATTGTCACGGTCGATCTCGGCGATGGTGTCGACGATGCGGGCATCGATGGCGTTGCGCTGACCGGTCAACTCCGCCAACTCCTCGAACAACACCTCCAACCGCGCCTCACGAGGCGGCGAAGCAACGAACGACGGAGCCGACGAGGACATAACCCCATCAAAGCAGCGCGGTACGACAAATCCGGGCCTCGCAGAATTTCTCCCCGCGAGCAGACGCAAAAGCGCGTGTCGCATCGGCGTGTCGCGTGACTTTGCGTCTGCTCGCGCGACTAACTCACCCGGATCGAGAAGCGCGCTGTTGCGGGATCATCCGCGGTGGCGCGCCGGTAGTTGCCGCGCACGAGTGCGTCCGTCGGCGCAGCCATCGGTTCGATGGCGACCAGGGCCTCGCCCGGCGGGGCGAACAGTTGCGCTGCGGGGTAACCCTTTTCGGACGCAACCTCGATGCGGCGATCACCGCCTGCAAGTGCGAAGACCGCGCCCTCGGGCACTTCGTCGAAGCCGTCGTCGTAGGTGGTCTCCCCCAGCGATACCGTCGTGCCTTCCCAACTGGCGGTATCACCGGTCTGGATGCCCCTGTCGTCGACGGGCAGGCGCCTCATGTCCGGCGTCGTGAGCGTCCACTCCTCGCGCGGCACACCGGGAATCGTCAGATACGGGTGGTAGCCGAAGCACAGCGGTACCGCCGCCGACGTCGTCGGCCTGACTGTCGTCTCGACGGTGAGCGCTCGATCGGCGAGTGTCACCCGCTGGGTCAACACGTGCGGGAACGGAAACGACCTCAGTAGTCGCGCGTCGGCGCCGAAGTCGACGTCGGCGCTCAGCGAGTTCTCCGTATGGGCGGTCACCACCCAGTTGGGGTAGGCGGCCAGCACGCCGTGGATGGGTGCCCCGTGCTCGTCGGCGCGCACGCCGTCACTGCCGACGGTCAGCGAGACGACCGTGCCGTCGACCTCATAGGTGGTGCTGCTCAACCGATTTGCCCATGGGTAGAGCAGCGGTATGCCCATGGTTTTGCCGTTCGTCACGTAGGCGTCCAGTCCGCGTCGCTGACCCAGCAACTCGACGCCGTCGTCTGCCAGCGACGTGCCGATCATCCCGGCCGCAGGGACGAAGGTCGCGGTCAACGCCGATGACGGATCGCGAAGCGTCACATGCTCAGTCGTAGACAATGACCGCCCGCCCGACGAAGTCGCCGCGAGCCAACGCGTCGATGTGGTCGTTCACGTCGGCGAAGTTCACCTGGGTCACCGAGTCCTTGATCTTGCCCGCTTCGGCGAGCGCGACGACCTCCGTCAGGTCGTTGTAGTTGCCCCAGAATGATCCGAAGAGGGTGTACTCGCGGCTGACGACGGGGAACAGCGGGATGTCGACCCGATTGCCGACCAGCCCGACGCAGGCGACCGCGCCCTCGGTGGCCAGCAGCGAGAACGCCAACCGGATGCTGTCCTCGGCACCGGCGCACTCGACAACCGCGTCGAATTCCCGTGCCCCCGTCGCTTCCTCGAGCGCATCGCGAACCTCGTCGTCGGACTTGCCGCCGATGTTGATCGTGTGGTCGGCACCATTGGACTGAGCGAGTGCCAGCTTTTCCTCGTTGCGGCCCAACGCGACGACCGTTGATCCCGCACCGAGTAGCTTGGCGTACTGAACCCCGTACGCGCCGAGTCCGCCGATGCCCATCACCGCGAGCGTCGTTCCCGGTCCGAGCACGCCTGCCGCACGCAGCTTCTTGAGTCCGCGGTAGGGCGTCAGCCCGGCATCGGTCAGCGGTGCCAGCGACAGCGGCGAGAGGTTTCCGCTCACCTTGATCAGCTGTTGATAGTCGACGGGAACGTACTCCTGGTATCCGCCGTGCGGACCGAAGCCGATCCAGTGCCCCTGGTTGCAGATGTGCTCGTTGCCCCGGTGGCACTGCCGACACGAGCCGTCACCGCGCGGACCGAACACCACGACGGGATCGCCCTCCGACAACCCAGCCGCGGCCGGTACGTCTGGCCCGATGCGGTCGATCGTGCCTGCGATCTCGTGCCCTGGCGTCGCGGGCAGCGGCATGTCCTGGCCGAAATAGCCGTCGATCAGTTGAAAGTCGGTGCGGCACATGCCCGCTGCCCCGACTCTGACGAGCACCTGGCCGGGGCCGATGTCCGGGATGGGGATCTCTTCCAACTTCAGCGGCTGCTTGTACCCGTACATTCGCGCCGCGCGCATCGTCGCCAAAGCTGTCTCCTTGTCTCAGCCCGAGAGAGGGTCGTGCTGGATCTGCTCCGGCGGAGCACCCTTGCCGGTCAATGCTTCCACGGTTGCGGTCACCATGTCGGGTCCTCCGCAGATCAGGATCTGCCGATCGCTCCAGTTGCCGTACTTGGTGACCACCTCGGGCAGCCTGCCGGTCTGTCGCACATGAAGTCCGCGAGGTGGCTGCACGTCGGGGTAGTCGGCGGCCCACGGCGGGTCCTGCGCGAACTCGGAGACCGGGGAGACCGACAGCCAAGGATTGTGGGCGGCTATCTGCCATAGCGTGCGCAGGTCATACAGTTCGCACGGATACCGTGCGCCGAAAAACAGGTGTACGCGCGGGTTCTCGCCGAACCTGGCCAGGTCCATGATGAGTGCGCGCAGCGGGGCGAGGCCGGTGCTGCCCGCGACCATCAGCACGTCGCCGCCGTTGCGGTCGATCTGCATGCCGCCGTGCGGATTCGACACCCGCCACCGGTCACCCGGCTGGGTCTCGACCACCACGGTCGGGCTGATCATGCCGCCGGTGACCGAGCGAACGTGAAACTCTATGGCGCCGCCGGGATCTGGCGGTATCGCCGGGCTGAGATAGCGCCAGCGACGCGGCCACTGCGGCACCTGCACGGTCACGTACTGGCCGGGGAAGTAGGGCAGCGGCTGGTCCAATTGCAGTCGGATCACCGAGATGTCGCGGGAGACACGGTTGATCTCGACGACGGTGCCGTCACAGAACGGCGGCCCCCCTTCGGCGTCGGCCGCGCCGTACATCACACCGATGAACAGTTCGAGCGCGGCGCGGGCGGTGTCGTCGAGCTTGTCGTCCCAGTTGTCGCTGAGCCGGCTGCGCAGCGTCGTGTAGAGCGCCTCGTGCATGCTGAAGTACTGGCTTCGCTCCACTCCGTACTTGCGGTGGTCGCGGCCGAGCTGGGCCAGGAATGCGACCGGCTCCTCGGCCCGCTGCTCGACCAGTTCGTTGAACAAGAAGGTCAGCGCCTGGCTGAAGACCGTGAACTGGTTGGTGAGCTCTGGCGGGAACAGGTCGCGCACCGCCATGTCGATCGCGAACCATTTGGTGTAGAACTCGCGCATCGTCTCCACGCCGCCGAGGCGTGGGTCGACCGCGTCGCGCAGCATCCGCAGCCCGTCGCGGTCGTCGAGTCCCACGCCGCCCGAGTGTAGGTATCAGCCGGGTACTTTCGCATCCTTGCCGTTGCGCACCGCGGCAATGACGATCAGCGTCAGGCCTGCGAGCGCCCACAGGCTCAGCACCACGATCGCCATGGTGGCGCCGGCACCACCGAAGAAGGCCGTCGAGCGCAGCAGCGTGGCGTTGGCGCCCTGCGGCAACCATTGCCCGAGCGCACCCCATCCGCTGGGCAAAAGCTCCGGCGCACTGGTCAATCCCGACATCGGGTTGCCCAGCAACACCGCCAGCAGGCTGCCCACCGCCAGGCCCGCGCGACCGAACAGCGATCCGAGGCCCAACATCGCCAGCCCCGCGGCGAGCAGGCCGAGTGTGAGTCCGCCGGCAACGCCCCAAAAGTTCGCGTCAATCGATCCGAGCACGTACCGAAGCAGTGCGGCGATCGTCACACCCGCCAGGCCAGCGAACACCACTGCAGCCGTCAACCTCGTCCACACCTCGCGGCGCAGCACTAGGACGAGCGCGATGGCAGGCAGCAGACCGGCGAGGGTGACGGGCAGTGCGGCGGCCGCGAGCCCGGCGCCGCGCGGATCGTCTTTGGTGGGCGGGACGACGTCCTCGGTCGTCAGCTGCACTCCCGCATGCTGCGCGATACCGTTGCCGACCTGGGTCAGCAGCTGGGCCACCGCCGGGCTGGCCCCGGTGGCGGTGAGCAGCTTGCGGCCCTCGGGCCCGACCGCGAACCCGCCGTAGACGTCGCGGTTGCGGATCGCGTCGCGCAGCGCGTCCTCGCTGGGGTAGTAGGTGACGTCGAAGGCGCCCGACGCGTGCTGGTCGAGCATGTCGGCAACCTGCCCGCCGGCCACCTGTGGCCCCGCCGCGCCGATGGGCACGTCGTGTGGCTTGGACTTCGCGGCAGGTACGGCGAAGGCGATGGCGACGATCGCGATGGCCACCACCAGCACCGCGACGATGCCTGCCGCGCGCAGCGCCGGCGGGGGTTCGTGCGCCGGGGCGGCATGGTGGGTGTGCCTAGGGAGCGACTCCGTTGTCATAGCTCTCTCACTTTTCATCCATGGGTGAATTAATGCCGCGGCGAGCGTAACGCGGTCCGAAAGGAATTTCAACAATGATTGAAATGATAGTGTCGAAGAATGGTCCGACCAGCGAAGACGTCCAGCCGGCGCGGCAGACGGCAGGGTGAGCCGGTCTCCCGCGAGGCGGTACTGAGCGCCGCGAAACAGCGGTTCGCGGTGGAGGGCTACGAGAAGACGACGCTGCGCGCGATCGCCAACGACGCACACGTCGATCCGTCGATGGTGATCTACCTCTTCGGATCGAAGGCCGAACTGTTCAGGGAGTCGCTGCGGCTGATCATCGATCCCGACGTGCTGGTCGCCACGCTCGCCGAGGGCGAAGGCGATATCGGCACCAGGATGGTCCGCGCCTACCTGGGCATCTGGGAACACCCCGAGACCGGCGCCAGCATGGTCGCGATGCTGCAGTCGGCGACGTCGAACCCGGATGCGCATGAGGCGTTCCGCGGGTTCATGCAGAACTACGTGCTGACCGCGGTGTCCGATGCGCTCGGCGGTGGTGACGACGCACGTCTGCGGGCGATGCTCGCGGCGACCAATCTGGTCGGGACGGCCGTCCTGCGCTATGTGATGCGGGTGCCGCCCCTGGCCACCCTGTCCGCCGAGGACGTCGTCACGCTGATCGCGCCATCGGTGACCCGCTACCTCACCGCGCCCGCGGACGAACTGGGCTTGACGCGCCTACAAACCGGTTAGCCCGTGAATTCCCTTGTACAGCACCATGAGACCGATCACGACAAGGATTCCGGCCATCAGCACGGCATGCTGGCGTTCCATCCAGTCCTTGAGCCTGGCCAACGGTTCGTCGAGGCGGTTGCCCGCCACCGCGTAGGCCAGGATCGGAGCCGCCACGGTCGATCCAGCGACCAGGACGAACCAGACGACCGCGCTCCACCTGGCCGGCTCGCGTAATCCGGCCGATCCGATCGCCAAACCCGCTGCGGCACAGATGAATAGGACTTTGGGGTTGATGACGGTCAGTGCCGCGGATGTGACGACCGCCCGGGCGGGGGTGAACTTCTTCATGCTGTTCATCCAGGCGGGCGTGTGCGCGGACTGATGGCGTCGAAACCAGCGGTAGAGACCGAATACGATCAGCGCCGCGCCGACGACGACGCGCAGCCATGACGCCCAGTCCGGCGGACGCTCGCGCATGCCGCCCGCCAGGCTGGACACCTCGAGGAAGATGGCCGTCAGCGCGGTCAGGCCGAACAGCCAACCCGCCAGGAACGCCAGGCTCGTCGGGCGCGGTCGTGCCGTGTCCAACACCAGCACGGCGGGGATGATGGACAACGGCGACAGCGCGATCACCAGCGCAAGCGGAACGAGATCGGTGAGCACCGACCCCCAATGGCCCGACATCGACGGCCCTTTCGTCGTATTGGTAGGGAAGAACGTAGCAAGCAGGCCCGCGGCGGGTCCGCATTATCGTTTGCCGCTGTCGAGGTCTGATCCAGGCTGACGCGTCCGCTGATTTGCCTGTTCTGGATGCCACCGGGCTGACATACTCGCCACCCATGACACGAACCGCGATCGCCACGTGCGCGACGGCCGTGGCGCTCGCCGCCGTCTTCACCGCTTACCCGCAGACGCGCGCCCACGCCGACAGCTGCACCGGGGCGACATCGAACAGCCCGCTGCCGTTCGACTCCGCGCCGTGCGCCGACGTGCTCGCGCAGGAGAGGCGGTGGCTGACAGCGATCACCGAGGGCGACCGCGGCACCGTGGAATCGATTCTTGCGCCCAGCTTCAAACATACGAACTCCGACGGGAAGCTGCTCGACCGCGCGCAGGAGATCGCGGGCATCGAGAAGGTCTCGTTCACCATGAACCCGTCGGACCAACTGGTCGACATCTCCGGCGACACCGCGGTCGTCCACGGCATCAACACCGTGATCGACGGTGGACAGGTGGTTGCCCGCGAACGCTTCACCGATGTGTTCGTCCTGCAGGGCGGCGTCTGGATGGCGGTGTCGGCGCAGGAGACGACCCTGCAATAGCCGGTACAGGGAATTTGCCGCGAGCGTAAGTACAGCTATGTAGTGTCTTTGCTGACTTCTTTCCTGCATCCCAAATGAGGAGCGCTATGCGGCGCCTACGAACGGTTCCAGTTCTCGTCGTCGCGCTCACGGTCGTCGTATCGATGACCGCGATGATGACCGCCTGCAGCAAGCAGAACACCGCGCCGGCACCGCAGGCGGGTGTCAATGCGGGCCCGGACGGTAAACCGGCGCCGTTCAGGGAACCGGTTCGGCTGTCGAGCAAGGACGGCGTTCTCGAGGTGCGGCTCTCAGCGCATCAGTCCACCGTCAACCTCGACACCGTCAAAGAACCCGTCACGAACTTCCTGACCTACGGATTCGACCTGATCAAAGGCACCAGCTCCGACGGCTCCACCAAGGGCGATCATCTCTATCCCGGGCCCACGCTGCACGTCGAACCCGGCGAGAAACTGGTCGTCCACTACGACAACGATCTGCAGAATCTCGAGATCAAGGACTTCTTCGATCCGGCGATGACCCCCAAGGGTGGAGACGTTCCCGTCTATCCGCCGACGCTGAAAGAAGCGCCGCTGAACCTGCACACCCATGGCCTGCACGTCAGTCCCTCGGGCAATGCCGACAACGTGCTGCTGTCGATACCGGCGGGGATGGGCAACACCTACTCATACGACGTGCCGAAGACCATGCCCAACGGGCTGTACTGGTACCACAGCCACCGTCACACCATGACGGCGCAGCAGACATACGCCGGCCTCGCCGGGCTGCTCGAGATCGGGCGTCCGGACGGCAACCTGCCGCTGGTAACGGAGAACGATATTCCCGTGCGCACCATGGCGATTCAGTACAACTTCGTGTTCGACCGCAAGGGCAGGGGCCATCAGCTGAACAACTACAGCTGGCCGCAGTTCGTCTCTACGTTCACTCCGCCCGAGGGCTCTGCGCTGGCCGACGGGGCATACCAACCGAGCCTCGCGCCCGTGAACTTCGCCGACACCACGGACGGCGCCGAATACATCACGCCGTGGTGGTCCGGACCGCTGTCACCGAAGAACAACCGGGGCCAGACCCAGTTCATGCCGTCGAACCTGATCGGATTCGACAGCCCGACCAAGAAGATCGCCGAGAAGCCCGACCTGCCCGAGAACCAGCGCGATGTGCAGTTCACCGTCAACGGCCAGTTCCAGCCCGACCTGAAGATCAAGCCGGGCCAAACGGAGATATGGACGATCGCCAACATCAGCGACATCGCCTACATGACACTGCGATTGACCGAAACCGCGACCGGCAAGCACCCGAAGTTCAACATCGTCGGCCAGGACGGAAACCCGTACACGCAAGTCGGCGCGCCGGTCTACGGCGACGGCACGACGCTCGACATCCCGCCCGGCTCGCGGTATGCCATAGCGGTCACCATGCCGAAGGAAGGCGACCTCGTCCTCGAGTTCCCGCCTGATCCGAAGGCCAAGGAGATCACCGATCCCGGTGTGGTTTACACCAACAACGGCACCAAGAACCCACCCGCGGTGCTCGGCAACCTCAGCGTCGACCCGAAGTACATCAGCTACGCCGACGGGTTCTTCGTGTTCCCGACGCAGACCCTGATCCGCGCCACCCCGGACACCAGCGGTGAGGGACGCACCACGCCGTTCGAACACGGCCAGAACCTCGACGCATACACGTCATTCGTGGACACGTCGGTGATGACGCCTGCCGTCAAGCGAGCGCTGAAGATCACCGACACCATCGGCGGCGACAAGGCCAGCAACAACGATCCCAAGGCCGTCATCTACATGTTCGACCCCGCGGGCTTCCCGAACGTCGCCCTGATCCAGCCGAGGCTGAACTCGGTCGAGGAATGGACGGTGACCAACTTCAACAACGACGCGCACCCGATGCACATCCATGTCAACGACTTTCAGGTGACGGCTATCGATGACCCGCACCGCGGTAAGACAGGTGTGCAGCCGTGGGGACTCGACAACGTCAATGTTCCCGCTCCCGTCTTCAACGACCAGCACGTCGTCACCACGCCCGCATCGCTGACGCTTCGTCAGGAGTTCCTCGAGTTCGTCGGCACCTATGTGATCCACTGTCATCGGCTCAACCACGAGGACAACGGGCTGATGGCGACCATCAACGTCATCCCCGAGGTGTCAACGTATGCCGTAGCCGTTCCCGGCGGCAAGGGCAAACCGGCGACCGTGCAGGTTCGAGACAACAACGGCGACAAGGTACTTCAGACCGTCACCCCGTTCCCGGACTTCGAGGGCAGCCCGAGCGTCGCGATGGCCGACGTGAACGGCGACATGATCCTCGATCTGATCGTCGGCTCCGGTAAGGGCGTGGCGCCCGAGGTCGTCGCCTACGACGGCAACGACACCACCGACGGGCTGTTCAGGGCCGAGATCACCCGGTTCGCCCCATTCGACGCCGGGTTCACCGGTGGCGTGACCGTCGCGGGAACCGACATCGACGGGAATGCCATGGCCGACAACATCATCGTCGGCACCGGCCCGGGCACGGAGTCGCAGATCAAGGTATTCTCCTCGACGCTGCCCACCGAATCCGGCAAGGCGCCCGACGTGTTCTCCACGTTCACGCCGTATCCCGGATCGCAGTCCGGGGTCGTGCTGGCCACCGGCATGGTCGAGATGGGCTCGGGCCGGGAGAGCATCGTCACCGCGCCGGGACCCGGTGATGCGCCGCTGATCAAGACGTTCCGGTGGGACCTGTACACCCCGACGGCCCGTGCACAGGCCAACGGCACGGCGACACAGGAGCATTCAGGCAAGCCGACCGACCCGAAGACGACCTCGCAGTTCCTCGCCTACGACGAGAAGTACACCGGCGGTGTGGCGTTGTCGGCAGGCTGGGTCGCCGGTGCGGAAGGCGGCGCGAAGAGCATCGTCACCAGCCAGCTGGCGGGCGAGGGCACGGTCAAGGTGTGGTCGAGCGGGTCACTTCTCGACGGCCAGCCCGAGATCTACCTGGACAGCCCCAACCATCACGAAGGCGACGTCCGCTACGCCGAGATCTCCTCATTCGCCCCGTTCGCGGGGGCGAGGCCGGGTGTGACAGTCGCGGCGAGCAGCACCGATTACGGCGCCGACCTCCTGGTGGCAGGCATGACGCCGGGCGGTCAGGAGGTGCGCAAGTACGCCCTCGAACGGCCGTCGCCCGATGCGAAAACGGTTGCACCGAAGCAGATCGCGAACCTGCCGGTGATCCCGGGGGTTATTGCGGCCGCACCGCTGGCCGCCCGCTGAGCATCTACGGCAGGTGCCAGAACACTCGGGTGACGAGGTAGAACACCACGGTCCAGAATACGAGCGCGACGGCCGCGATGCCGATGCCTCGCCAATTGTTCTTGCCCGCTGGCACATTCGGCGGTGGCCGCAGCCAACGCTTCAGCAGCGGGTTGACGTAGTACGGCATCGTCAGGAATGACATGGCGAAGCTGGAGAGCAGGTTCCCGACGAGCAGGTTCAGCCACAGCGGCATCTTGAACGGCGACAACAGCAGTGACAGCAGCACGACGGTCGGATAGAGGCCGACCCACACCGCGATCGAGGTCTTGACCTCCGACGGTGCGGGCGCGTCATGGCCGTCGTCGAAAGCGAACCAGCTGCCGAACGAGTTGTCGATCGTGCGGGAATGGAAATCGGCGAACTTCTCGCCTTCGGCCAGCAGCCGCTTGCGTTCGTCGGAAACGAGCCACCGGTCGAGGTCGGCGGCGCTGTCGTAGCGGTAGAGGGCCGTCCACTCCTCCTGTACGCCGGGCACGGGACGGAACAGTTCGGTGCCCCGGAAGCCGGGAAAGTTGCTCTCGGCCAGCCGAAGCCGTTCCTGCCAGGCGATGAACTCGTCGACGTCGGCGTCGTCGACGCGGTGGCTGACCGCGACGGTGACCAGCGGGTCGGGGTTCTGGGAGCGGCCGCCGAGCACCTGCTGAGTGCCGGGCCCGTCGAAGAACTGCGCCCCTGCGGCCAGCCGCTCCTGGCGGGTCGCGCTGTTGAGCCATGTCATCACGTGGGGGATCGAGTCGAACCGGTAGACCACGACCCATTCGGGCTGCACCGCCGTCGGCGGATTGATCTCTGCACCAAGGAAGCCCGGGTACTTCGACGCCTCGCGGTTCAGGTCCTTCTGCCACTCCTGGTACGGCTGCTCCGACCCGGCACGGACCTTCTGCCCGATGATGATGGTGGCCGCGGTATCGGTGGCGTTCTCGACGGTCATTGTTTCGCGGCGATCAGTTCGGCGTCGACGAGCCTGCGGTAGATGCGTTCCGGTGTGAACGGCAGTTCGCGGAACCGCACGCCGGTGGCGTCCTGCAGGGCGTTGGCCAGGGCGGGCGCGACCGGGTTGACGTTCGACTCGGCGATACCCTTTGCGCCCATCGGGCCCACCGAATCGGACGTCTCGACGATGATGACCTCGGTGCGGGGGATGTCGGCGTAGGTGGGGATGCGGTAGTTGCGCAGGTTCGGGTTGACCATCGCGCCGTTCTCGTCGACGCGGTAGTTCTCGGTCAGCGCGAAGCCGATCGCCTGGGCCACCCCGCCCTCGATCTGCCCGCGCACCTGGGCCGGGTTTATCACCACACCCGCGTCGGCGGCGTGCACGCTGTAGAGGATTCGGATCTCGCCGGTGACCTTGTGCACGGCGATGCGGAAGCCGTGCGCGTTCGATGTCACGCTGCGGGGTGACCCATATGCCTTGCGGGACACCATGAACTTGACGCGCCGCTCGCGCGCGGCCGCCAACAACTCGGTCAGCGGCAGGATCGTCAACCCGCATCTGACCTCGTCGTGCTGAAGCGCGCATGCGCCGACGTCGATCCCGACGTGGCCGGCCGCGAAGCGCAGGATGCTGTCCCGCAGCGCCGTGGCCGCCTTCTGCACGGCGTTGCCGGAGACGAACAGCCCCGCGCTGGCGAACGCACCGGTGTCGAAACCGGTCCTGTCGGTGTCGGACTGCACCAGATGCACCCGCGACGGCGTCGTACCGAGCACGCTGGCAGCGATCTGCACATGGGCGGTCGAGGTGCCCTCGCCGAATTCGACCGTGCCGACCGCGATTTCGTAGACACCGTCGTCACGCAGCGTGGCCCATGCATCGGAGATGTGCTCGGTGGGCGGTGCCGTCTCGTGGATGGAGCTCGCGGTGCCCACACCGATCAGCCAGTCGTCGCCGAGGGCGTGGCCGTTGGCGCTGCGGCCCATCGCGGCGTCGACCATGTCGATGCATGCCGCAAGCCCGTCCTCGGTGAACGTCACGTCGTCGGGATGCTCGCCGATGGCGAGCAACGCGTCGCCGGGGCGGATCACGTTGCGTCGCCGCAGTTCCATCGGGTCGAGGTTCAACGCGAGCGCGAGTTCGGTCATGGCGGACTCGACGGCGAAGGTCGGCTGGGTCATGCCGTATCCGCGCAGCGCGCCGCTCGGCACGGTGTTGGTGTAGACGGAGTAGCCGTCGAAGCTCTTGTTGGGTACTCGGTATTGCATCAGCGCAGCGCCGCCGGCGAACAGCGTCTCGCCGCCGTGGTTCCCGTAGGCCCCCGTGTTGGACACGTTGCGGAATGCGAGCGCGGTCAATGTGCCGTCGGCCTTGGCGCCGAGCTTGACCGTGATCTTCATCGGATGGCGCGGCGACGCGGTGGTGAACTCCTCTTCGCGGGTGTACTCCCAGCAGACCGGCCGGCCGATGTCCATCGTCGCCATCGCGACCAGATCCTCGGCGATCACCTCCTGCTTACCGCCGAACCCGCCGCCGACCCGCTTGCAGAACACCCGAAGTTGGTCCGGTCGCAGGTCGAACAGGTGCGACAGCTTGAGCTTGCAGATCGACGGCGACTGCGAGCTGGTCCGCACGTTGAGCCTGCCGTCGGACATCCAGGCGATCGAACCGTGGGTCTCGAGGTGCGCGTGCTGGACGCGCGGTGTGTGGTAAGTAGCCTCGTGGACGACGTCGGCCTCGGCGAAACCGGCTGCGACATCGCCGATCTCGCCGTGCAGCTCGATGAGGATGTTGTGCTCGGGATCCTGGATGAACGGGTCATGCGATCCGTGCAGCTGCGGTGCGCCGTCGGCCATCGCCTCTTCCGGGTCGAACACCGCGGGCAGCACCTCGTAGGTGACACGGACCCGGCGGCAGCCCTCCTCGGCAGCGCCGACCGAATCGGCGACCACGGCCACCACCCGCTGCCCGACGAAGCGCATGACGTTGTCGAGGATCAAGGTGTCGTCCGGGTCGACGAGGTGGTCGGTGTGGATCGCCGTGTTGAACCGCTTCTGCGGCACGTCTTCCCACGTGTAGACCCGGTGCATGCCCGGCACTGCGAGCGCCTCGGTCTTGTCGATCGACACGATGCGGGCGTGCGCGTGCGGTGAGTGCAGGACCTTCAGATGCAGCATGCCCGGCATCTCGGTGTCCATCGTGTACTCGGCGCGGCCGGTGACGACGTCGCCGCCTGCGGGCGCCGCGACGCTGGTGCCCACCGCGTCGCCGGGGGCGGCCTCCTCGATCTCGGCGACGCCGTTGATCGCGTCTTCGATGGCGCGGTATCCCGTGCAGCGGCACAGGTTTCCCTTCAGCGCGCGCGGGAGGTCGCGCTTCTGCTCCTCGGTGAAGGTCGCCGATGTCATGATCATGCCCGCGGTGCAGAAGCCGCACTGGAAGCCGGGCGCATCGCGGAACTGCCGCTGCAGCGGATGGAGGTCATCGGGTGTGCCGAGGCCCTCGATGGTGGTGACCTCGCGGCCGTCGGCGCGAAAGGCCGGGGTGATGCAGCTGTGCACCGGGTCGCCGTCGAGCCACACCGTGCATGCCCCGCAATCGCCTGCGTCGCAACCCTTTTTGACGCCGTGCCAGCCCAGCTCGCGCACGAAGGTGCGAAGGCACTGCCCTGGCCGCGGCTCACGGTCGAAGGCCTCGCCGTTGACTGTGTAGGTCATGACAGCTCCTGCCGGATCTCTTCTGCGAAGTGTCCGGCCAGATGTCGCCGGTGGTCGGGTGTGCCGTTGGGATCGTCAAACCACAGGTCCTCGGGTATCGACTCGATGCTTTCTGCCAGTGTGTCGGCGTCGGGTACGAAGTCGAAGGCCAGCCGCACCGGCCGCGTGGTAGCCGCGGTGATGGTGAGCAGCAGATCGCCCGCACCCTGCGTTGCGACCATGAAGATCGTCGACCGGCCTAGGTGGGTCAGGGTGAATCGCCTGTGCGCAAACCGTTTTCGCAGCGCGCCGACGGGAATCTCGATCCTTCGCAGCAGTTCGCCCGGCGCGAGGATGTTCTCGTGGTTGCCGGTGACGAAATCCACGGCGTCGACCCGGCGTTCGGACCCGTCGGTCTCCTGCAATGTGTAGGTGGCCTCGAGCGCGACCGTCATCGTGATCATCGGCCCGGCGGGCAACGACATACAGATGTTGCCGCCGACCGTCGCGGTGTTCCAGACCTTGAACGACGCGAGGAAGGCCTCGCAGCTCGTGCGCAACAGCGGGGCGGCCTGCCAGTCGTTTGGTGCGGCGAACTCGTAGAGCCTGCGGACCGTGCACATCGCGCCGATCTCGAGGCCGTCGTCGCCGGCTGCCAGCTCGTCCCAGCCGAGCGGGACCAGGTCGATGAGCCGCCGCAGATCGGGTTGCTGATCGGAGAACAGCCAGGTTCCGCCCGCTAACCATGCGTCGCCTTCGCGCCAGTCGCTGCCCGGCTGTGCAGACGGGCGTTGGACGACCTCGGTGATGGTGTTGATGTCCACGTCGAAGACCCTTCGGGGATTGACAGGCAGAGGCCGGGGCTGGCGACGCCGACGTAGCTGACTCTAGCCAGCCAGGCCGTCGGGCGAAGCCAATTGACGGGTTATTCAGGAATTTGCCAGCCGGGCGCTCACCATCGTCCGGCGGCCACGTCCTCGACCGCGTCGGCCGCATGCGCCGGCCCGCCGACCGCGTGCAGTTCGTCGCGGATGGCGTTGATACGCACGCGCACATCGGGATCCGTTGCGACGAAGACCGTTGCGTCGCGAAGGTCGTCCGGTGCCGGCGGGTCGTCGGTGAGGTGCCTGCCGACCCCCAGTGTCTCGAGCAGGGCGGCGTTGAGCGGTTGGTCAACGGCCTGCGGTACGGCCACCGTCGGCACCGCGTACCAGAGCGCCTCCGTGCACGACCCCATCCCGGCATGGGTGATGAACGCGTCCGCGACCCGCAGCACAGCGGGCTGCGGAACGGTGGCGCGCAGCTGAACCCAGTCGGGCACGACCCCGAACTCGTCGGCGGACACCTTGCCGGTCGCGATCACCAACCGCCAGCCGGCGCCGTCCAGACCCTCGATCACGTTGCGGTACACATCGATTCGGTCGGTGTAGGACGTGCCGAAGGCGAGCAGCGCCAGCGGGCCGTCGCCGCGTGGCGGCACCCAGTCACCCGGATCCTCGCGCCGAGGGTCGATGCACGGGCCGACGAAGCGGTAGCGATCGCCGACCCTGTCCGCGTGCGGTTGCATGACCCGCGGGATCATCACCAGGCTCCGCCGCGGTTCGCCGGTCACTTCCTCGAACGTCAGCGTCGAACCCACCTGCGCCAGCCAGTCGTCGAACGCCGCCCGGTAGTCCCGGTAGCCATCGCTGGCGAGCATCGGCGCGAGCACGTCGGCCATGTCCTCGTGGTAGGTCTCCCAGGCCACCATGCTCGGGGAGACCTGCACGGCCGGCACGGCCCACCGCGCGGCCGCGACAGGGCCTGCCATCCCGCCGATGTCGTAGACCACGACGTCGGGTCGGTCGCGATCCAGCGCCGCGTGCAACTGCGGCAGCACGTGGATCGCCTCATCGAGGAACAGGCGCATGCCCGCGACATCGTCGGCCGGCCAGTTCGGGGGCGCACCAGGCGCCCCGGGCAGCACCGAAGTGCAGCTGACGACGTCCGCCCCGGTCGAGGCGGCCAGCTCGGCCAGGTGTCCGGAAACCACATAGCTGACCCGGTGACCCCGCTCCACCAGCTCGCGCACCGCCGCGAGGTGGGGGTGCATATGGCTGGGGGCGGATGCGGCGACGACGGCGATATGCATCGCAGTCCATTGTCCAAATGACCATCAATCGCTAAAGTTGAGTGGAACAGACTCAACCTTGACGACGTTGAGTAATGCGACCAGCATTTACGTGGCCCTTTTCGAATGATCGGAGGACCGTCGTGGACTCTTTCAACCCGACGACCAAGACCCAGGCTGCGCTGACCGCGGCGTTGCAGGCGGCGACCACCGCAGGTAATCCCCAGATCACGCCGGCCCACCTGTTGATGGCACTGCTCACGCAGAACGATGGCATTGCCGCACCCTTACTGGAGGCCGTCGGCGTCGAACCCGCGACAGTTCGCACCGAGACGCAACGATTCCTCGACCGGCTGCCCAGCGCCAGCGGCGCGAGCTCGCAGCCGCAACTGTCCCGTGAATCGATCGCCGCGATCACCACGGCGCAGAACCTGGCCACCGAGATGGACGACGAGTACGTCTCGACCGAACACCTGATGGTCGGCCTGGCCACCGGCGACTCCGACGTCGCCAAACTGCTCACCGGCCACGGCGCATCGCCTCAGGCGCTGCGCGAGGCGTTCGTGAAGGTGCGCGGCAGTGCCCGTGTCACCAGCCCGGACCCTGAGGGCAGCTACCAGGCGCTGGAGAAGTACTCCACGAACCTGACCGAGCGGGCCCGCGAGGGCAAGCTCGACCCGGTCATCGGCCGCGACAACGAGATTCGCCGTGTCGTGCAGGTGCTGAGCCGTCGCACCAAGAACAACCCGGTGCTGATCGGCGAGCCCGGCGTCGGAAAGACCGCGATCGTCGAGGGCCTGGCCCAGCGCATCGTGGCGGGCGATGTGCCGGAGAGCCTGCGCGACAAGACCGTCATCAGCCTGGATCTGGGCTCGATGGTCGCGGGCTCGAAGTACCGCGGTGAGTTCGAGGAACGGCTGAAGGCCGTCCTCGACGACATCAAGAATTCGGCGGGCCAGATCATCACGTTCATCGACGAGCTGCACACCATCGTGGGTGCGGGCGCGACGGGCGAGGGATCGATGGACGCAGGCAACATGATCAAGCCGATGCTGGCCCGCGGCGAGCTGCGCCTCGTCGGCGCCACCACGCTCGACGAGTACCGCAAGTACATCGAGAAGGACGCCGCGCTCGAGCGGCGCTTCCAGCAGGTGTACGTCGGCGAACCCTCGGTCGAGGACACCGTCGGCATCCTGCGCGGTCTGAAGGACCGCTACGAGGTGCACCACGGTGTGCGCATCACCGACTCCGCTCTGGTGGCGGCGGCCACGCTGTCCGACCGCTACATCACCGCGCGGTTCCTGCCGGACAAGGCCATCGACCTGGTGGACGAGGCCGCGTCCCGGCTGCGCATGGAGATCGACTCGCGGCCCGTCGAGATCGACGAGGTCGAGCGCTTGGTGCGTCGCCTCGAGATCGAGGAGATGGCGCTGGCCAAAGAGGAGGACGACGCGTCCAAGGAGCGGCTGGAGAAGCTGCGCGCCGAACTGGCCGACAAGAAGGAGCAGTTGGCTGAGCTGACCACCCGCTGGCAGAACGAGAAGAACGCCATCGACGTGGTCCGCGAGCTCAAGGAGCAGCTCGAGGAGTTGCGCGGCGAGGCAGACCGCGCCGAGCGCGACGGCAACCTGGAGAAGGCCGCCGAACTGCGCTACGGCCGCATCCCCGAGGTCGAGAAGAAGCTCGAGGCGGCGATCCCGCAGGCCGAGGCGCGCGAGGGCGTCATGCTCAAGGAGGAGGTCGGGCCCGACGACATCGCCGAGGTGGTGTCTGCGTGGACCGGTATCCCCGCCGGCCGCATGCTCGAAGGCGAGAGCGCGAAGCTGCTGCGCATGGAGGACGAGCTCGCCAAGCGTGTCGTCGGCCAGAAGAAGGCCGTGCAGGCGGTCTCCGACGCGGTCCGCCGCAGCAGGGCAGGCGTCGCCGACCCGAACCGGCCGACGGGCTCGTTCATGTTCCTCGGCCCGACCGGTGTCGGTAAGACCGAGCTGGCAAAAGCGTTGGCGGAGTTCCTGTTCGACGACGAGCGCGCAATGATCCGCATCGACATGAGCGAGTACGGCGAGAAGCACTCGGTGGCCCGCCTTGTCGGTGCGCCGCCCGGCTACGTCGGTTACGACCAGGGCGGTCAGCTGACCGAGGCCGTGCGTCGCCGTCCGTACTCGGTGATCCTGTTCGACGAGATCGAGAAGGCCCACCCGGACGTCTTCGACGTGCTGCTGCAGGTGCTCGACGAGGGCAGGCTGACCGACGGCCAGGGCCGCACCGTCGACTTCCGCAACACCATCCTGATCCTGACGAGCAACCTGGGCGCAGGCGGCTCCGACGAGCAGGTGATGGCCGCGGTGCGCTCGGCGTTCAAGCCCGAGTTCATCAACCGCCTCGACGACGTCATCATCTTCGACGGGCTGGAGCCCGGCGACTTGGTGGCCATCGTCGACATCCAGCTGGAGCAGCTGTCCAAGCGGTTGGCTCAGCGACGGCTCACCCTCGAGGTGTCGCTGCCTGCCAAGCAGTGGCTGGCGCAGCACGGGTTCGACCCGCTCTACGGCGCGCGCCCGCTGCGGCGGCTGATCCAGCAGGCCATCGGCGACCAGTTGGCCAAGATGCTGCTGTCGGGCGAGGTGCACGACGGCGACGTCGTGCCGGTCAACGTCAACCCGACCGGCGACGGCCTCGTCCTGGGCTGACGTATTTTCGCGTTTGACTCTGCGCGTACGGCGTTGCCTGCCATCGCTTTTGCGCCGTGAGCGCAGAGTCAACGTCGGCGGGCCCAGCGACGCGGGTCACAAATTGACGTTTCCGTTCGATCTCCGCCGGGCACCCCTGGCTTTGACGAGGAGGTCAACGAAATGCCCGAGTGGTTGTGGATTGTCGTCGCGGTACTCGTAGTCGCCGTGGTTGCGGTCGTCGTGTGGTCGGTGATCCGCAGCAGGCGGTCGGCGCGGCTGAAAGAGCACTTCGGTCCGGAGTACGAACGAACCGTCGACGAACTCGGCGAACCGCGTGCCGCCGAAGCCGAACTGCTGCAGCGCGAGAAGAAGCGCAAGAAGCTCGACATCGTCGAGTTGAACCCGCAAGCGCGTCGGGAGCATCAGGCGACATGGCAGCAGGTGCAGGCCGAATTCGTCGACTCACCGTCGGATGCCGTCGGCAAGGCCGAACGCCTGGTGACACGGGTGATGCGGGAACGCGGTTATCCGATCGACGACTTCGAGCACCGCGCCGCCGACATCTCCGTCGACCATCCCGACATCGTCGACAACTACCGCAAGGCGCATGCGATCTACCAGTCGCACCGCAACGGCGAGATCGAAACCGAAGCCGCCCGACAGGCCTTCGTGCACTACCGCGGGCTGTTCGACCGGCTGCTCGGGTCCGAGCAGGAAACCAACAGGAGGCAGGCACATGACCACGCATGACACGCAGCCCGAGACCTTGTTCGGTGACGTCGAGCGGACCGACCTCCAGTCGCGCTGGACGCAGGTGCAGGCGGCTTTCGTCGACGATCCGCGCGGCTGCGTGCAGAAAGCCGACGGTCTGGTATCCGACGTGGTCGACCGCCTCATTGCGGGGTTCGCGCAGGCGCGCGCGGGCCTGGAGGAGCAGTGGAGTCGGGGTGAGCAGGTCTCGACCGAGGATCTGCGGATCGCGCTGCAGCGTTATCGCGACTTCTTCGAGCGGCTCCTCGCGGTCTGATCACCGGACTGACGAGGCCGTCGACACCATGCGTAACGGGGTTGTGACCTGCTCGAGTTCTGGTATATGGGCTACCTGCAAGTAGGCTATGGGTAATGGTTCCCCTCTGGTTCACGCTGTCCGCACTCTGTTTCGTGGGTGCGGCCGTGCTGCTGTACGTCGACATCGACCGTCGACGCGGGCTGGGGCGACGCCGCAAGTCGTGGGCCAAATCGCACGGCTTCGACTACGAGAGCGAGTCCGCCGACCTGATCTCGCGCTGGAAGCGCGGCGTCATGTCGACCGTCGGCGACGTCCCCGCCAAGAACGTGGTGCTCGGCCAGATCCGCGGCGAGGCCGTGTTCATCTTCGATCTCGAGGACGTCGCCACCGTCATCGCGCTGCACCGCAAGGTCGGCACGAACGTAGTGGTCGACCTCCGGCTCAAGGGCATCAAGGAGCCGAGGGAGAACGACATCTGGCTGCTCGGCGCCATCGGCCCGCGGATGGTGTACTCCACCAACCTCGACGCCGCGCGGCGCGCCTGCGACCGGCGCATGGTCACCTTCGCCCACACCGCGCCCGACTGCTGCGAGATCATGTGGAACGAGCAGAACTGGACGCTGGTCAGCATGCCGGTCACCAGCACCCGCGCGCAGTGGGATGAAGGGCTGCGCACTGTGCGCCAGTTCAACGACCTGCTTCGGGTGCTTCCGCCGATTGCGCAGAGCGGCCCCGGCGCCGGCCAGCCCCCTCGTCGGGCCGCCGCCCCGGGTCGTCCGATCAAGCCCGCGCAGCCCGCCCCGCAGGCGGAGCCGCGTTACGCGCAACCACGCGTCGACGCCAACCGCTCCGACCCGGCGATCCGCAGGCCACCGCCGCCGCGAAACGGCCGCCAGTCACCGCACTATCAGCGGTGATTTTGTCGGCTCGCCGACGTGGTAAGTAACCTCATTGCATGGCTCGCCCTGTCGCACTGATCACCGGACCCACATCCGGATTGGGTGCCGGCTTCGCGCGGCGCTACGCCATCGACGGCTACGACCTCGTCCTCGTCGCACGCGACGTCGCGCGGCTGGAAGCGCTCGCCGCCGAACTGCACGACGAGGCGGGCGCGACGGTCGAGGTGCTTCCCGCCGACCTCGCCGAAGCCACCGACCGCGCGAAGGTCGCCGACCGGCTGTCCGCCGGGGTCCGGGTGCTGGTCAACAACGCCGGGTTCGGCACCTCCGGTGAGTTCTGGACCGCCGATCTCGCGACACTGCAGCGCCAACTCCACGTCAACGTCACCGCGGTCATGCAACTCACGCACGCCGCGCTGCCGCCGATGCTCGACGCCGGCGAAGGCACCGTGATCAACGTCGCGAGCGTCGCGGGCCTGCTGCCCGGCCGCGGATCGACGTATTCGGCGTCGAAGGCGTGGGTGGTGTCATTCACCGAAGGCCTTGCCAACGGGCTCGCAGGCACGGGGGTGGGCGTGCACGCGCTGTGTCCCGGCTTCGTGCACACCGAATTCCACGAGCGCGCCGGCATCGAGATGGACGGCACCCCGTCGTTCCTGTGGCTCGAAGTCGAGGACGTGGTGCGCGACTGTCTCGCCGACGCCGCGAAGGGCAACGTGGTGATCGTGCCCGGCGTGCAGTACAAGGCGCTCACCACCGCGGGACGGCTGGTTCCGCGAAACCTGGTGCGGCGCATCAACAAAACGGTGGCCAAGGGCCGTGGCCGCACCTGAGTATCGGTGCGTACGCTAATCGCCCTGCTGTCGGCGCTCGCACTGGTGGCGACGTCGGCATGCTCACGTGACGACAAGGACGCCCATCCGTACGCCGTGCAGACCGCCGCGATCGGTGCGTCGCTCGCGGTGCTCGGCTGGAACATGTCGGTGGCCAACCTCCGCTTCGACGGCGACTACGTGCTCATCGACGTCGACGCATCGCCGACAGATCCCAACGCCCCGCACGCCCAACCCGAGGACATCAGGTTCGGGCTCTACGGCGCACTCGCACATCCGTTGGAGGCCAACGCAATCGGCGGCTGCCGCGATGTGACGAGCCTCGCGATCAAACCCGCTGCCGCGCCGTCACCCAACCAACTGACCGGCACGGTGTGCATCGGTCCGATGCGTGACCAGTCGCAGGTGCGCGGCGTGTACGTGTACTCGCCCAAGGACCGGATGGCGGGCACCACCGTCTCCTACGGCGCCGCGTATCCGGTCGGCGTGCCGCAGACCAACGAGAACGACGCGGGCCTGTCGATCAGCACGACGAGCGTCGACGCGTTCCGTGCCGACGGCTCCCAACTCGACCCCAGTGCGCTCGGCGACCCGAACGCGTTCAACGGCAAGGGCTACATGCTGCTCGGCCTCGAGGTCCGTGGCCTGGCGCAGCGCTACCGCGACGAGTCGGGGGCGCGTGGCGGACCGCTGATGGTGTTGGCCGCGCCGACGCTGCCCGCGCCCGGGCTGTCACACGCCTGCGACATCTACGGGTCGTCGCTGCTCGTGCTTCCCGACGCCTCGCTGGACGCTGTCCAGGTCCGCGCATCGCTGTGCACGCAGGGCGATATGACCCAGGCGCTGCTGTACGCGTCGGTGTCGCTCGTCGGCACCCACGCCGGGCTGTGGACGAAGGATGACTGAACCGCCGGGTCCCACCGAATGGGGTGAGCCCGCGGGCGTCGGCCCATGGGTCGGCGATCCGCCCGACGACCCGCGCTACGACCCGACGCTGCTGCGAGACGGCGACCGCCGCAACGTCGTCGACGCCTACCGCTACTGGACGCGCGAGGCGATCATCGCCGACATCGACGAGCGCCGTCATCCGCTGCACGTCGCGATCGAGAACTTCGGCAACGACGCCAACATCGGCGCGGTGGTTCGAACCGCCAACGCGTTCGCTGTCGACACCGTGCACATCGTCGGACGCAGACGCTGGAACCGCCGCGGCGCCATGGTGACCGACCGCTATCAGCGGCTGTGCCACCACGACACCACGGCCGACCTGCTCGCGTTCGCATCCGCGGAAGGGCTGGCGGTGATCGCGGTGGACAACGTGCCCGGGGCACGGCGTCTGGAGGAGACCAGCCTGCCGCGGCGCTGCCTTCTGGTGTTCGGGCAGGAGGGCCCCGGTATCACCGACGACACCAAGGCCGGCGCGGACTTAACGGTGTCGATCGCCCAGTTCGGGTCCACACGCAGCATCAATGCGGGCGTCGCCGCCGGTATCGCGATGCACACCTGGGTCACCCAGCACGCCGACCTCGACCTCGCGTGGTAGCTTGGCGCGCAACAGGATCCACACCGCGGCCGCGGAGATCAGCATCAGCGCCGAGCCGACACCGGAAGCGATGGCCAGGCCGTTGGTGAACGCCTCCTTGGCAGCGGTCAGCAGCGCCTCACTCTGGGCGGCGGGCAGTGTGTCTGCCGCGTATATCGCGGCCGACAGCGAGTCACGGGCGTGCGCCTCGACCGCGGGCGGGATGCCGGCGGGCACGACGAACCCGCGGTAGACGCCGGTGACGATCGAGCCGAGCGTCGCGATGCCCAGCGCCATCCCCAGTTCGTAGGCGGTCTCCGACACCGCGGCCGCCGCGCCTGCGCGCTCCTTTTCAACGCTGGCCAGGATGACGTCGCTGGCCACCGTGAACGCAAGGCCGAGGCCGACGCCGACCAGAAACAGGGCGATGCCGAGCGGGAGGTACGGCGTCGACGGCGTGAGGAACGCCAGCGACGCCATCGCCACCCCGACGAGCGCCAGCCCGGCGGTGAGCACCGCCCGCGACGACCAGTACCGCACCGCGACGCCTGCGAGCACACCGAACACCGTCGCGGTCACGGCGGCGGGGAGTTCGGCGAGCCCGGCCTTCAGCGGACCGTATCCGTGCACGAGCTGGAAGAACTGGGACAGGAAGAACACCAGACCCGACAGCCCGAGCACCGACAGCAGGTTCGCCGCCACCACACCGGAGAACGCGCGGTTGCCGAACAATCGCACGTCGATCAGCGGCTCGGGCAGCCGCAGCTGGCGCCGGACGAACAGGATCAGCGCCGCCGCACCGACCGCGCCCGCTGTCAGCACGTCGAACCGGAGAGTGCCTGAGGACGCCCCCGCTGTGCTTTCCTTGATGGCATAGACGATGCCCAGCATGCCGACCATCGACAGGCCGACGCTCGGCAGGTCCCACGGCCCCGGCTTGGGGTTGCGGTGCTCGGGCAGCAGGATGACGCCGCCGATCAACAGCACCACCATCACCGGGACGTTGATCAGGAACACCGAGCCCCACCAGAAGTGCTCGAGCAGGATTCCGCCGAGGACGGGCCCGAAGGCGGCACCCGCGGAGAACGCCGAGGCCCAGATGCCGACGGCGACACTGCGTTCCCGCGCATCCGGGAAGATCCCGCGGATCAGCGCGAGTGTGGCGGGCGTCAGCGTTGCGCCCGCGACGCCGAGCAGGGCGCGCGACACGATGAGCATCTCCGGGCTGGCGGAATACGCGGTGACGACCGACATCAACGCGAAAACCGCTGCACCGCTGAGCAACAGCTTCTTGTGGCCGATCCGGTCGCCGAGGCTGCCCATGCTGATCAGCAGCGCGGCCAGCACGAACGAGTAGATGTCGCCGATCCACAGGATCTGGGTGAAGGTGGCGCCGAGGTCCGCGCCGATGAACGGCGTCGCCAGAGCCAGCACGGTGCCGTCGACCCCGATGATCAGGACGGCGAGGGTGAGAACGCCGAGGGCGAGCCAGCGGCGGGTCATGAGGTACCCACTCCATGAAGTAGTAGTTCGGTGATGACGCGCTCGAAGTCCCTGCTCGCGACCCGGCCGACCTGAATCGACCAGCCTGCGCCGGCGACCAGGCTGTAGAGCGCCTCGGTGAGCCAGGTCGCGGTGAGATCGGGCCGGAACTCGCCCGCGCGCTGACCACGCGCGAACAGGGCGTTGATCTCCGCATCGATGGCGGCCCAGCCGTCCATCGACTGGTCGGCGTCGATCTCCTGGCTCTGGCTGTACAGCAGGGACAGGTAGGGTGAGACCGGCTCGAAGGCGGCGATCAGCCTGCGCAGCGCCTCGGTCGCCGAATCCTGATCCAGCCGGGCGGTTTTCAGCGCCTTTCGCATCTCGGCGATCGCCAGCTCATCGAGCGCCTCCATCAGCGCGGGCTTGCCCGAGAAGTGGCGGTGCAGCGTGGCGCGGCTGACGCCGACCGCGGCCGCGATCTCATCCTGGGTCGCATTGGGTCTGCGGCCCAGGAAGTTGGCGGCAGCGCGAAGCAAACCGTCGCGATCGAGAGCCATGAGACGACTATAGCTCATGTGAGACAAAAGTGTCTCATTCGGTTTGCCCGGGCAGGGTCCCCGCGCGCGGCCGCTTAGGGCAGGATCAACACCATGGATCAGCTTTGGGCCAACCGGGCGGCCAGCGCAGAGGCCGCCGTCACCAAGCGCCATCTCAGACGGCTATGGCAGCTCCCCGGCACCCAGCTCGGCGTGGTCGGCTGGCCGCCGACCCGCAAGGATCTGCTGTTCGGCACGTGGCACTACTGGTGGCAGGCGCATCTGCTGGACAACCTGATCGACGCGCAACTGCGTGACCCGCAGCCCGACCGGGAGCGCAGGATAAGGCGGCAGATCCGGTCACATCGCCTGCGCAACAACATGTCCTGGGTCAACAACTACTACGACGACATGGCGTGGCTGGCGCTGGCGCTCGAGCGCGCAAGCAGGTTGCTCGGCATCGATAAGCACGGCGCACTGAAGAAGCTCTGCAACCAGTTCGTCAACGCGTGGGTGCCCGAGGACGGCGGCGGCATCCCGTGGCGCAAGCAGGACCAGTTCTTCAACGCCCCGGCCAATGGTCCGGCGGCGATCTTCCTGGCCAGATACGACGACCGGCTGCGCCGCGCGCAGCAGATGGCCGACTGGATCGACGAGACCCTGATCGACCCGGAAACCCATCTGGTGTTCGACGGCATCAAGGGCGGTTCGCTGGTGCGCGCGCAATACACCTATTGCCAAGGCGTGGTGATCGGGCTGGAGACCGAACTCGCCGCGCGCACCGAGGACCCCGACCACGCCCAGCGGGTGCACCGGCTGGTGGCTGCCGTCGACAAGGAGATGGCTCCCGACGGCGTCATCAAAGGTGCGGGCGGCGGCGACGGCGGGCTGTTCAACGGCATCCTGGCGCGTTATCTGGCGTTGGTCGTCACCACGCTGCCCAACAAATCACCGGAAGACACAGCGGCCATCGCGACCGCGCAGAATATCGTCTTGAAGTCGGCGCAGTCGGCGTGGGACTACCGGCAGACGGTGGACGGCCTGCCGCTGTTCGGTCCGTTCTGGGACCGCAACGCAGACATGCCGGTCGCGGGCGGGCAGGTGGCTCAGTTCGTCGAGGGCGCCGTCAATCCCTCGTCGGTGCCCGAACGCGACCTGTCGGTGCAGCTGTCGGGTTGGATGCTGATGGAAGCGGCACATGCGATTTCTCAGGAGGAATCACCCGTATGACCGAACCCGGGGGCTGGACACCGGATGACGACACCGTCAAGAACGCCAACCTCACCCGCTTCATGGGCTGGCTCGCCGAGACCGGCCGCGGCGACTTCGGCGGTGACTACGACCGGCTCCTTGCGAAATCGCTCGAGGACATCGCCTGGTTCTGGGACGCGGTGTGGCACTTCTTCGACATCCGCGCGACCACCCCACCCGAGACCGTGCTCGCGAGCAGGGAAATGCCTGGGGCGCAATGGTTTCCCGGTGCGACGCTGAACTACGCCGTCGAGGCGTTCCGGCACGAGACCGACGCGTATCCGGCACTGGTGGCGGCAGGCGAGGACGGTGCGACCGAGTGGTCGTGGGCGCGTCTTCGCGAGGAGACCGCGGCGTTCGCGAATTATCTGCGCAGGCTTGGCGTCAAACCGGGGGACCGGGTCGTCGGCTACATCGGCAACATCGGCGAGGCCGTCGCCGCGTTCCTCGGTGCGGCCAGCGTCGGTGCGACGTGGGCGGTGTGCAACCAGGACCTGGCCGTCGACGGCGTCGTCGCGCGGCTCGGCCAGCTCGAGCCGACGGTGCTGGTGGCCAGCGACGGCTCGGTATACGGGGGCAAGCGCCACGACAGAACCACGGAACTCGCCGAGATCCGTTCCAAGCTAAAAACGTTGAAGGCCACTGTGCTGGTGCCCCGGCTGGGCAATGAACCCCCGCCGGATGTCACGCCGTGGTCGAAGGTGCTCGAACTCGACGCACCGCTCGAGATCACCCCCGTGCCGTTCGCGCATCCGCTGTGGGTGCTGTTCTCCTCCGGCACCACCGGCACTCCCAAGGGCATCGTGCACGGCCACGGCGGCGTCGTCCTCGAACACGTCAAGTACCTCAGCCTGCACGCCGACCTCAAACCGGGCGAGCGCTTCTGCTGGTACTCCACGACCAGCTGGATGATGTGGAATCTGCTGGTCTCCGGTCTGCTCGTCGGCGCGACCGTGGTGCTCTACGACGGCAGCCCGACCTATCCGCAGACCGACGGCATGTGGAAAATCGTCGCCGACCACGACGTGGCGCTGTTCGGCGCAGGCGCAGGCTATTTCCTCGGATGCGCGAAAGATGATCTGCGGCCGGGCAAGGAGTACTCCCTCGACGCGCTGCGCGGAGTCGGGTCGACGGGCTCGCCGCTTCCCGCATCGGGCTTCCGCTGGATCCAGGAGGGCGTCGGCCGACCCGTGCCGGTCATGTCGATGAGCGGCGGCACCGACGTGGTGACCGCGTTCATCGGAGGCTGCCCGCTGGTGCCGATCCGCGCGGGCGAGCTGAACGCGATCTGTCTCGGCGCCGACGTGCAGGCGTGGACCGATGCGAACACGCCCGTCATCGGGCAGGCGGGCGAGCTCGTGCTCACTCAGCCGATGCCGTCGATGCCGGTGTTCTTCTGGAACGACGCCGACGGCAGCCGCTACCGCAAGGCGTACTTCGACAAGTATCCCGGCATCTGGTGTCACGGCGACTGGATCACCATCACCGATCGTAATTCCGTTGTGGTGCACGGTCGTTCAGACGCCACACTGAATCGGATGGGCGTCCGCATGGGCAGCGCCGAGATCTACAACGCAGTCGAATCGCTTCCTGAGGTGCAGGACTGTCTCGTCGTCGGCGTCGAGCAGGAGGACGGTGGCTACTGGATGCCGTTGTTCGTACATCTTGTGGGGGACGCCGAACTGGACGACGAACTGCGTGAGAAGATCACCGCAGCCATTCGCAAGGGCGCGTCGCCGCGGCACGTTCCCGACGACATCCTCGGTGTTCCTGGCATTCCGCGCACCATGACCGGCAAGCGGCTGGAGATCCCGATCAAGCGAATCCTGCTCGGCGCCAAACCCGACGACGTGGTGTCGGCCAGCGCCGTGGACAAGCCCGATCTGCTCGCCGTATTCGCAGAGCACGCCCGAACATGAGCGAGGACGGGGGGGACTCGGGCAGCAGCGGGTTCCCGCGCATCACTCGGATCCTGCCGACCCGATTCAGCAGGGATCCAAAGGCGAAGCTGTTGGGGGAGAACAGCGCCGCCGCGCTGCTGTTGCTTTCCACAATAGTGGCGATCCTGTGGGCGAACTCACAATGGGCGGAGAGCTATTGGACGCTGCTGGACACACCCGTCGGGTTCAGCTTCGGTGAACACCACTTCGAACTGAGCGTCAAACACCTCATCAACGACGGTCTGATGACGTTCTTCTTCTTCGTCGTCGGTCTCGAGGTGATGGCCGAGTTCACCATCGGTGAGTTGACCGATCGGGCGAGGGCAGCCGTGCCGGTGCTGGCGGCGATCGCCGGGCTCGTGGTGCCCGCGCTGATCTTCCTGGCGGTCAACTCGACCGGCGAGAACGCCAGCGCATGGGGGGTGGTGATCTCCACGGACACCGCGTTCCTGATCGGCGCGCTGGCCATCGTCAAACCGAAATTCCCTGCGCGCCTGCGGATTTTCCTACTTACCCTCGCGGTGGTCGACGACATCGGCGCATTGGCCGTCATCGCGCTTTTCTACACCGAGGACATCCGCCTCCGGCCGCTGTTGGTGGCCGCAATCCTGATGGTCGCGGCCGCGGCGGTGCGCTATCTACCCGCTGGACGCGGCCCCGCGTACGCCGCGATCGGGTTTGCGCTCTGGGTCGCGCTGTACATGAGCGGTGTGCACCCCATTCTCGCAGGCGTCGGCATCGCGTTGCTCATCCCGGTCTACACGCCGGAGCGCAGGCAGGTGGAGCAGACCGTCGAACTCGTCCGCGCGTTCCGCCAGTCACCGAACTCCGAGTACGCGCGCGCCGTGAGCCGCGTTCTGCGCGACTCGATATCGACCAACGAGCGGTTGCAGACGCAATTCGGGCCCTACATCTCATTTCTGGTGCTGCCGCTGTTCGCACTGGTGAATGCCGGGGTCCGATTGACGGTCGAGACGATGTCAGCGGCTATGCGGTCACCGCTGACGTGGGGCATCGTGGGCGGGCTCGTGCTCGGCAAGTTCATCGGCATCACCGGTGCGACCTGGCTGGTGGAGCGGCTCGGCTGGGGCAAGTTGGCTCCCGGGTTGACGCTGCGCCGGATCGCGGGCGGCGCGGCGCTCTCCGGAATCGGTTTCACCATCTCACTTTTCATCATCGACCTTGCGATTGACGACCCGCTGCGCCAGGACGAGGCGCGGGTGGGTGTGCTGCTCGCGTCGCTGCTGGCCTTCCTGCTCGGCTGTGCCATCTTCCGGATCAGCGACTGGATCTCGCCGCCCGAACCCGTCGGGCTGACGCTCATTCGGCCCGTCGACCCCGAAAGGGACCACATTCTCGGCCCCGTCGACGCCCCGCTCACCCTCGTGGAGTACGGCGACTTCCAATGCCCGTTCTGCAGTCGCGCAACAGGATCGATCGACCAGGTACGCGAATACTTCGGCGACGAACTGCGCTACGTGTGGCGGCACCTGCCGCTCGAGCGGGTGCACCCGCGCGCATTCGACGCGGCGCGCGCCAGCGAGGCCGCGGCGTTGCAGGGCAAGTTCTGGGAGATGGCACGCGAGCTGTTCGCCCATCCAGATGATCTCGAATGGCCGGACCTGTACCGCTATGCCGCCGCCGTGGGCTGCGATATCGAGCAGTTCGACAGAGATGTTCGCGTGCATCCGTCGAAGGTGCTACACCGCGTGCAGGACGACGTACAGGACGCCGAGGTGATGGACCTCAACTCGACGCCGACCTTCTTCGTCAACGGCAAGCGGCACAAGGGGCCGTGGGATGCCGCCAGCCTGATCCGCGCGCTCGAAGCGACGCGCCCAACGGCAACTGATTCCGTCGTGTCCTGAGGAATGCACACAGGGCTAACTCCACAGCGTCACATGAACCTTGGGCCGGAAACGGGTGACTCCGACGCCGGTTCCCCGCAGCATCGCCTGAGTACACCTGGGCGTGGTGATGAAGCGGACCAGTTCCGAGACGGCAGGCTGGCGGGCCGCCGGCGGCAAGGTCATCGCCGACCACTCGCCGGGCGATTGCAGGCCTTGGCCCTTGACGTGGATCACGCGACCGGAAGCCAGGTCCTTACCGACCGAGAAGCCGATTGCCAGCGTGACACCGCCGACGCGGACCACCTCCTCGAGTGCGGCTGCATCGCTCTGGAATATCCGTTGTTGGGACTCGGGGATCGCCAGATCCCGTAGCAGAGTTGCGATTTCGCCATCGGTGCTGCCCGCCGACGGACCGAGCATCCATTGCTGCTCGCTCAGCAGCGCCTTCGTCGGCGGACGGCTGGCCAGCGGGCTGCCTGGGGCGGCGATTGTCAGGGTCTGGTACTTGAGAAAGGGCCGCACCACGATCGACCCGTCGGACCCATTGTCATCGACGCTCGGGCCGAGCGCGATGTCGATCGCACGCGAGGTGATCAGCTCCCGGAACCGGCTCGTCGGATGGACGGACAGTTCGACCGACAGGTCGTTGGCCCGCGACGAGAAAAGCTCGATGAGACCCGGCGCGGCATGCTCGGCGAACGCGCTGGACGCCGCGATCCGCAGCAGTCGCCTGCCGTGTGCGGCCTCGGTCACCTCGATGGCCGTCTGCTGCTGCAGGCCGAGGATTTCGACCGCCCTGCTCGCCAGCCGCAACCCGCCCGGCGTGAACGCCAGCCCGCCGCCCGTCTTGGTGAACAACGGGTCGTCGAGCTCCTTGCGCAATTGCGCTACGTGCATCGAGATTCCGGCGTCCGACATGCCGAGCTCTGCGGCAGCGGCGTGCACGGAGCCGAGCCGCACGACGGCCGAAAAGGCCCGAAGCTGAGCCGGTGTCACGGATTGAGCCTACGTTGGGTTGTGTGCGTGAGGTGTTGACCGAGCTGTTGGCTGTCTGGGAGGCGGGGCAGACCGCCGGTGTGGGCACCGTCGTCCGCACGTTCCGGTCGGCCCCGAGACCCCCGGGTGCGTCGATGGTGGTGGCACCCGACGGCCAGGTGAGCGGCTCGGTTTCGGGCGGGTGCGTCGAGGGTGCGGTATATGAGCTCGCCAATGACGTTGTGCGCGACGGACAGCCTCGGCTCGAGCGTTACGGCATCAGCGACGACGACGCGTTCTCCGTCGGGCTGACATGCGGCGGGATCCTCGACGTCTTCGTCGAACCCGTATCCCGGACCACGTTTCCCGAGTTGAAGACCGTCGCCGACGACATCGCCGAGCACCGGCCGGTAGCGGTTGCCACGGTGATATCCCACGTCGATCCCTCATGGGTGGGACGGCGGCTGGTCGTCGGTGCGGACACCACGCACGGGTCGCTCGGTTCGCCGCGTGCCGACGCCGCGGTCGCCGACGACGCCGCCGGTCTTCTTGCCGCTGGCCGCAGCGAGGTGCTCACCTACGGACCCGACGGTCAGCGCCGCGGAGCGGGCATGGAGGTTTTCGTGGCCGGCTATGCGCCGAGGCCGCGGATGCTGGTGTTCGGCGCCATCGACTTCGCGGCCGCCCTCGCGAGGCAGGGTTCGCTGCTCGGCTATCGCGTCACCGTGTGCGACGCCAGGCCCGTGTTCGCCACACGGGCGAGGTTCCCGACCGCCGACGAGGTCGTCGTCGAATGGCCCAATCGATATCTGGCCGCCCAGCACGAGGCCGGCGAGATCGACGCGCGCACCGTCATCTGCGTGCTGACCCACGACCCGAAGTTCGACGTTCCGCTGCTCGAGGTGGCGCTGCGGCTGCCCGAGATCGGCTACATCGGCGCGATGGGGTCGCGGCGCACCCACGAGGACCGGCTGAGCCGGCTGCGCGAAGCCGGACTGACCGAAGCCGAGCTGGCCAGGCTGCACAGCCCCATCGGGCTGGACCTGGGAGCGCGCACTCCCGAGGAGACGGCGGTGTCGATCGCCGCCGAGATCATCGCCCGTCGCTGGGGCGGCGGCGGCAGGCCGCTGACCGACACCGAGGGCCGCATCCACCACGAAAGCAGCGAGTTAAGCGATCACTTAACTCAATATTGACGCGCCTGCCCGATCGGCCGACACTGGGGCCACTACCCATCGATGTGAGGTCGGTCACATGCAGGTACCTGGGCCTTTTGAATACGAGCGGGCGACGAGCGTCGATCACGCCGTTGGACTACTGGACCGGTTGGGGGAGGGCGCGCTGATCGTCGCGGGCGGGCACAGCCTGCTGCCGATGATGAAACTGCGCATCGCCAACCCGGAGTATCTGGTCGACATCAACGACCTCGCCGCCGAGCTGGGCTACATCATCGTCGAGCCGACGCTGGTTCGGATCGGGGCGATGGCGCGGCACCGCGAAGTGCTCGAGAGCGACGATCTGGCGGCGGTCTGTCCGATCTTCCGGGACGCCGAACGGGTGATCGCCGATCCGGTCGTCCGCAACCGCGGCACCATCGGCGGCTCGCTGTGCCAGGCCGACCCGGCCGAGGACCTCACGACGGTGAGCACCGTGCTCAACGCCATGTGCCTGGTGCGCGGACCGTCGGGTGAGCGGGAGGTGCCCATCGACGACTTTCTCGCCGGACCCTACGAGACGTCGCTGGCGTTCAACGAGATGCTCGTCGAAGTGCGCATCCCGCTGCGGCACCGGTCCTCGAGCGCCTACGCAAAGGTGGAGCGGCGGGTCGGCGACTGGGCGGTGACCGCCGCAGGCGCGGCGGTGACACTCGACAACGGATCGATCGCCGCCGCGCGCATCGGCCTCACCGCGGTCAACGCCGACGCCGAGGCCCTCGGCGCGGCATCGGCAGCGCTGGTCGGCAGGCCCGCCACCGAGCAGACGTTCGCCGAAGCGGGCCGGGCGGCATCGCAAGCGTGCGAACCCGTCAGCGATATGCGCGGCAGCGCCGACTACAAGCGTCACCTCGCCAACGAGCTGACCGTGAGAACCCTACGCACCGCCGTCCAGCGCGTGCGCGAAATCCCTGAACCGCAAGGCAACTAAGGAGCGCCCGTGATGCAGGTGACGATGACGGTCAACGGCGAACAGGTCAGCGCCGAGGTGGAACCGCGGATGCTGCTTGTGCACTTCCTGCGGGATGTCCTGCAGCTCACCGGAACCCACTGGGGCTGTGACACCAGCAACTGCGGGACATGCGTCGTCGAGGTGGACGGCGAGCCGGTGAAGTCCTGCACGATGCTCGCGGTGATGGCCTCCGGCCACACGGTGCGCACGGTCGAGGGCTTGGAGGTCGACGGCCGGTTGGATCCCGTGCAGGAAGGCTTCATGCAGTGCCACGGCCTGCAGTGCGGCTTCTGCACGCCGGGCATGATGATCACCGCACGGGCCCTGTTGGACCGCAATCCGAATCCGACCGAAGACGAGATCCGCGAGGCCATTTCGGGCCAGATCTGCCGGTGCACCGGTTATACGACGATCGTGCGGTCGGTGCAGTGGGCGGCCGCGCATGCCGATGAGGGAGCCAACGCATGACCACCGTCTCCGACCGGCCGCCGTCACCGGACGACCTGGCCGACAACGATCAGAAGCCCTGCGGCCACGGACGCATGCTGCGCAAGGAGGACCCCCGCTTCATCCGCGGCCGCGGCAACTACGTCGACGATGTGACGCTGCCCGGCATGCTGCACCTCGCGATTCTGCGCTCGCCGTACGCACACGCACGGATCATCAGCATCGATGTGACTGCGGCACAGGCACATCCGAAGGTGAAGGCGGTCGTAACGGGCGCCGATCTGGCGGACAAGGGGCTGGCGTGGATGCCGACCCTGTCCAACGACGTGCAGGCGGTGCTGGCCACCGACAAGGTGCGGTTCCAGGGTCAGGAGGTGGCGTTCGTCGTCGCCGAGGACCGCTATTCGGCAAGGGACGCCCTGGAACTCATCGATGTCGACTACGACCCGCTGCCACCGGTCATCGACGCACGAAAGGCGCTCGATCGCGACGCCGAGGTGATCCGCACCGACCTCGAGGGCAAGACCGACAACCACTGCTTCGACTGGGAAACGGGCGACGCCGCGGCCACCGAGACGGCGTTCGCCAAGGCCGACGTCGTCGTCAAACAGGAGATCGTCTACCCGCGTGCGCATCCCGCGCCGATGGAAACCTGCGGCGCCGTAGCGGATCTCGACCCGGTGACCGGAAAGCTCACGCTGTGGTCGACGTCGCAGGCCCCGCACGCCCATCGCACGCTGTATGCGTTGGTGGCCGGCCTGCCCGAACACAAGATCCGGGTGATCTCCCCCGACATCGGCGGCGGCTTCGGCAACAAGGTGCCGATCTACCCCGGCTACGTCTGCGCGATCGTCGGCTCGCTGCTGCTCGGCAAGCCGGTGAAATGGATGGAGGACCGCAGCGAGAATCTCACCAGCACCGGCTTCGCGCGCGACTACATCATGGTCGGCGAGATCGCGGCGACCAAGGACGGCAAGATCCTGGCGATCCGCTCCAACGTGCTCGCCGACCACGGCGCCTTCAACGGCACCGCGGCGCCGGTGAAGTATCCGGCCGGCTTCTTCGGGGTGTTCACCGGCAGCTACGACATCGAGGCCGCGTACTGCCACATGACCGCGGTATACACCAACAAGGCGCCCGGCGGCGTCGCATACGCGTGCTCGTTCCGCATCACCGAGGCCGTGTACTTCGTCGAGCGCCTGGTCGACTGCCTCGCGTTCGAGCTGAAGATGGACCCCGCGCAGCTGCGGCTGCAGAACCTGCTGAAACCAGAACAGTTCCCGTACAAGTCGAAGACCGGCTGGGTCTACGACTCCGGCGACTACGAGACCACCATGCGCAAGGCCATGGAGATGGTCGGCTACGAGCAGCTGCGCGCCGAGCAGAAACAGCGGCGCGAGCGCGGTGAGCTGATGGGCATCGGCATGTCGTTCTTCACCGAGGCGGTCGGCGCCGGGCCGCGCAAAGACATGGACATCCTGGGCCTCGGCATGGCGGACGGCTGCGAGCTACGGGTTCATCCGACCGGCAAAGCCGTTGTGCGACTGTCGGTGCAGACCCAGGGCCAGGGTCACGAGACGACGTTCGCCCAGATCGTCGCCGAGGAGTTGGGCATACCGCCCGACGACATCGAGGTCGTGCACGGCGACACCGACCAGACGCCGTTCGGCCTCGGCACCTACGGCAGTCGGTCGACGCCGGTGTCGGGCGCAGCGGCGGCCCTCGTCGCGCGCAAGGTCAGGGACAAGGCCAAGATCATCGCCTCCGGCATGCTCGAGGCGTCGGTGGCCGACCTGGAGTGGGACAAGGGGTCGTTCCGCGTCAAGGGGGACCCGTCGGCATCGGTGACGATCGCCGACATCGCGATGCGCGCGCACGGGGCGGGCGACCTTCCCGACGGGCTGGAAGGCGGTCTGGACGCCCAGATCTGTTACAACCCAGAAAACCTCACCTATCCCTACGGTGCCTACTTCTGCGTCGTCGACATCGATCCGGGCACCGCGGTGGTGAAGGTGCGCCGCTTCGTGGCCGTCGACGACTGCGGCACCCGCATCAACCCGATGATCATCGAGGGGCAGGTGCACGGCGGCCTCGTCGACGGGATCGGCATGGCGCTGATGGAGATGATCGCGTTCGACGAGGACGGCAACTGCCTCGGCGGGTCGCTGATGGATTACCTGATTCCCACCGCGATGGAGGTGCCGCACTTCGAGACCGGGTTCACCGTGACCCCGTCGCCGCACCATCCGATCGGCGCGAAGGGCATCGGTGAGTCGGCCACCGTCGGCTCGCCGCCCGCCGTCGTCAACGGCGTCGTCGATGCGTTGGCGCCGTTCGGAGTTCGGCACGTCGACATGCCGCTCACCCCGTCGCGGGTGTGGGAGGCGATGCAGGGACGGGCCACGCCGCCGATCTAGGGGTTGTCATGCGAACAGCGACGAGGATGGACGAGCGGGCGCAGCAGTTGCGGCGCAGCAGGACTCCGTTCGTCCACGCGACCGTGGTGCGCGCGGCGCCGCCGACGTCCGCGCATCCGGGTGACGAAGCAATCCTGTTGTCCGACGGCACAATCGAGGGATTCGTCGGCGGTCACTGCGCGCAGAACTCGGTCCGCAAGGCCGCGATGGGGGCGCTGCAGACCAACGAGAGCGTGCTTCTGCGGGTGCTACCCGACGGCGATGCGCACTTTCCTGAGGCGCCCGGTGCGTGCGTTGTGGTGAACCCTTGCCTGTCGGGTGGCGCACTGGAGATCTTCCTCGACCCGCAGGTGCCCGCCCCGCTGGTGCGGGTCTTCGGTGCGACCCCGATCGCGACGGCGCTGATAGACCTGTGTGCGGCAATGGGTTACGACGCCCGCAGCGGCGACGCCGAGGACCTCACCGGCACGACGGCCGTGGTCATCGCCAGCCTCGGCGGTCCGGAGGCGGAGACGATCCGGGCCGCACTCGACGCGGGCGTCGGATACATCGGCCTGGTGGCCAGTCGTGTCCGTGGCGAGTCCGTCGTGCAAGGCCTCAGGCTGACGGAGGCCGAGCGTTCGCGGGTGCATACACCGGTCGGGTTGCCGATCGGCGCCAGGACCCCCGCCGAGATCGCGGTGTCCATCGTCGCCGAGGTGATCAAGTCGATCCGGGTCGACGGGCTGACGTGACGGAGCAGGTGCCCACGTTCACCGATGTCGACGAGGTGATCCAGCGGTTCGACACCCACGACTACCTGCTCGATCTCGGCACCGCATCGGCCGTCTACCTCGCCGTCACGCTCGGGCGCCCGCTGCTGCTGGAGGGCGAGCCAGGGGTGGGCAAGACGACCGCCGCGAAAACCCTTGCCGCGGTTCTGGGTACTCAGCTCGTCCGGTTGCAGTGCTACGAGGGACTGACGGCGGCCGAAGCCCTGTACGACTGGAACTATCAGCGCCAGTTGCTGAGCATCCGGCTGGCCGAAACCCGCAACGCCGGGATCGACGAGGCGGATCTCTACACCGAGGAGTACCTCGTCGACCGGCCCATCCTGCAGTGTGTCCGCTACCGCGGGCCCGCGGCGCCCGTCCTGCTGATCGACGAAATCGACCGCGCCGACGACGAATTCGAAGCGCTGCTGCTGGAGTTCCTCGGGGAGGCAGCGGTGACCGTACCCGAACTCGGCACGTTCACCGCCGAGCGGCCGCCGATCGTGGTGCTCACGTCCAACCGCAGCCGCGATCTGCACGATGCGCTGCGGCGGCGCTGCCTGTACCACTGGATCGACTACCCGGAGCCGCAGCGCGCGGTGGCCATCGTCCGGCGCACCGTGCCCGGCGCAACCGCGGCGTTGATCGAGCAGGCCGCCCAGTTCATCAGCTACACAAGGGGTCTCGACCTCGACAAGCCGCCGGGGGTCGCGGAGACCATCGACTGGGTTTCCGCACTGGTGGCGCTGGGTGTCTCCGATCTGGTCGAAGCGGACGCCGAACGCCCCCTTGCGGGACTGGGTGCGCTGGCCAAGACCCCCGACGACTTCGCCTCGATCAGCGAGGCATTCGCTTCGGTACAGCTCACAGTGAGAGGACCGCGTGCATGAAGATCGCCAACGAGTTCACCGTCAGCGCGCCGATCGAGGACGCATGGAACGTGCTCACTGATCTGGAGCAGGTCATCCCGCTGATGCCGGGCGCCACGATGACCGGACGGGAAGGCGACGACGTGCTGGGCACGGTGAAGGTCAAGGTCGGCCCCGTGACGAGCGAGTTCAGCGGCAAGGTGCACTTCGTCGAACAGGATCGCGACGCATATCGGGCCGTCATCGACGCCAAGGGCAAGGAAGCCCGTGGCACCGGAAATGCGGCCGCGACGGTCACGGCGCAACTGCACGGGGCCGGTGACCACACCCGCGTCACCGTCGACACCGATGTGAAGATCGTCGGCAAGCTGGCGCAGTTCGGCAGCGGCATGTTGCAGCAGGTGTCGGAAAAGCTGCTCGGCCAGTTCGTCGACTCTCTGGAAGCCAAGCTCGCCGCCGACAGCGCTCCCGCCCGGCCTGCGGTCAACGGGCGGGCGCCGGAGCAGGTGGCCGCGGCGCCACCGCAGCAGGCGGAGGCCATCGACCTCATTCAACTCGCGGGCGGCGGTGCGCTCAAGAAGTATGCGGGCCCGGTCCTGGCTGCGTTTCTGATCGCGGCCGTGATCTTCACCCTCGGGCGGCTGCGGATCGCTCGAAAGGGATTGCGCGGCAACTGATGACAACGCCGTATGTGCTGCGGGGGGTCGATGTGTCCGCCTTCGCGGTGGCATTGGTGGCCAAGCTGCGCGGCGGCGGCGTCGTGGTATCGGCCGACGGGCCCGCGACGCTCGTCCAGGCGATGCGCTCGTTGGCTCCGCGGTCGCGCAGCGCGCTCTACTGGGCGGCGCGGCTGTCCTTGGTGAACAGGCTCGAGGATCTGGCCGCGTTCGACTCGATCTTCGACGAGGTATTCGCCGACCTCCCTGCGCGGCGGCTGATGCAACCGGAGGACCGCGGCCTCGAGCCGTCGGCCACCGCGGCACCGGCGGTGGCGGCAAGCGACGACGGCACAACCGACGGCGAGGGCCTGCCGTGGACGACGATGCCGACGTCCATGCGCGCGGACACTCACGCCGAGGACGGTGTTGCGGTGCCGGAGTTGTTGCCGAGCAGGCTCTTCGCCAGGGCGGATGAATCCTTCGACCGCTTCGACGAGGACGACCTGCAGCGCATCGGTGTGTGGCTCGAGCAGCTGTCCGCCCGTTGGCCGCGGCGGCGCAGCATGCGCAGGGAGGTGCACAGGCACGGTAAGCGGATCGACGTGCGGGCATCGATGCGGTCGGCCCGCGAAACCGGCTGGGAGGTGTTGCGGCTGCGGCACACCCGGCCCCGCTACCGGCCGCGCCGTGTCGTGCTGGTGTGCGATGTCAGCGGCTCCATGCGACCGTACGCGACGATCTACCTGCATCTGATGCGGGCGGCGGCACTGCGCCAGAAGGGGGTCCGCCCAGAGGTTTTCGCGTTCTCCACGTCGCTGACGCGGCTGACGCCGACGCTGTCGCACCGCTCGGCTGAGGTCGCGCTCGCGAAGGCCAACGCGAAGGTCGTCGACCGCTACGGCGGCACTCACCTCGGCCGCAGCGTCGGCAGGCTGCTCGCCGCACCGCACGGCAGCACCCTGCGCGGCGCGCTGGTGATCATCGCATCCGACGGCTGGGACAGCGATCCGCCGGAGGTGCTGGAGCGCGCGCTGGCGCGGGTGCGGCGCCGCGCGGCCATGGTGGTGTGGCTGAACCCGCGCGCGGCGCAGCCGGGATTTCAACCGCTGGCGGGTTCGATGGCCGCCGCCCTGCCGTACTGCGACATGTTCCTGCCCGCGCACTCGCTGGCGGGCCTGCGCGATCTCGTCGAAAAGCTCAGTAGAGCGTCGACACGTCAGTGAGCGTGGCGGCTCAGGACGGTTGCTCGGCGGCTGCGCCGCCGGCCTGCTTGGTCGCCTTGCGACGCCGATACCACTCGATGAGCATCGGCGTGACCGACGCGACCACGATCAACACCAGGATCGGCTCGAGCAGCTTCTGCACTATCTCGAACTGGCCGAGCCAGTACCCGAGCAGCACCAGACCGACACCCCAGATGACGGCGCCGAGAACGTTGAAGAACGTGAACGTCGCATAGCGCATGCGCGCGGCGCCCGCGGTGATCGGCGCAAGCGTGCGCACAATGGGAACGAACCGCGCCATCACGATCGCGAACGGGCCGCGCTGTTCGAAGAACTCGTGTGCTTCGTCGAGGTAGCGCTGCTTGAGGACACGGGCGTTCGGCTTGAACATGTGGGTGCCGACGTACCGGCCGATGAAGTAGCCGACCTGACCACCGAGGATGGCGGCGATCGGGACGAAGACCAGCAGCTGCCACAGGTCGAAGTTGGCGTTTACGGCCTCACCCTGGGCCGCGGTGCCCGCGGCCAGCATGCCCGCGACGAACAGCAGCGAGTCGCCGGGCAGGACGGGAAATAACACCCCGGACTCGACGAATACGACCACCAGCAGGCCGACGAGGGCCCAGACGCCGAAGTAGGACAGCAGTTTGATCGGGTCCATGAAGTCCGGCATCAGCATCACCGTGGTGGTGGTCATGGGTCCCCAAGATACCGGCGTCGCGCCGACGGCCTGCTCAGCGCGTCCGTGCTTGACATACTGAAGCCTGGAACCAGCGGAAGGACGACCCATGCCCATCGCCACCCCTGAGGTCTACGCCGAGATGCTGGCCCGCGCCAAGGAGCAGTCGTATGCGTTTCCCGCGATCAACTGCACGTCCTCGGAGACCATCAATGCCGCGCTGAAGGGTTTCGCGGATGCGGGCAGCGACGGCATCATCCAGTTCTCGACCGGCGGCGCGGAGTTCGCCTCCGGGCTCGGCGTCAAGGACATGGTTACCGGCGCGGTGGCGCTGGCCGAGTTCGCCCACGTCGTCGCCGAGAAGTACCCGATCACGGTGGCGCTGCACACCGACCACTGTCCGAAGGACAAGCTCGACAGCTACGTCCGGCCGCTGTTGGCGATCAGCCAGAAGCGGGTGGCAGCCGGCGGCAACCCGCTGATCCAGTCGCACATGTGGGACGGCTCGGCGGTGCCGCTCGACGAGAACCTCGCCATCGCCAAGGAACTGCTCAAGGAAGCGGCCGCCGCCAAGATCATTCTGGAGATCGAGATCGGTGTGGTCGGCGGCGAGGAGGACGGCGTCGAGGCGGAGATCAACGAGAAGCTCTACACGTCGCCGGAGGATTTCGAGAAGACCATCGAGGCGCTCGGCGCAGGCGAGCACGGCAAGTACCTGTTGGCAGCGACGTTCGGCAACGTGCACGGCGTGTACAAGCCGGGCAACGTGAAGCTGCGCCCCGACATCCTGGCGCAGGGGCAGAAGGTGGCCGCTGCCAAGCTCGGGTTGCCCGAGGACGCAAAGCCTTTCGACTTCGTCTTCCACGGCGGGTCGGGATCGCTGAAATCGGAGATCGAGGAGTCGTTGCGTTACGGCGTGGTGAAGATGAACGTCGACACCGACACCCAGTACGCGTTCACCCGCCCTATCGCGCACCACATGTTCACCAACTACGACGGCGTGCTGAAGGTCGACGGCGAAGTCGGCAACAAGAAGGTCTACGACCCCCGCAGCTACATGAAGAAGGCCGAGGCCTCGATGTCCAAGCGGGTCGTCGAGGCGTGCAACGACCTGCACAGCGCGGGCAAGTCGGTGTCCGCCGGCTGAGCCGGCAATCGGGCTCCGCCTAGAAGAAGATGGTCGCCGTCGTGCTGGTGCCGTTGTCACACGTGACGGACACGTTCCAGTTCCTGAACAGCGGAACCGCGGGAACGAAACGCAGCTCTGCGGTCGAGTTCGCCTGCAGCGTGAACGCGCGGTCGAAGATCTCCGAGTCGTACTGGCACTGAGCGGTCTCGCCGCTGTTGTCCTTGACGCGGACGACCACGCCGCCGACGATCGCCTCGCCCGTCACCGTCGGTTGGGACTTTGTCTTCGGCGGCTCAGGCTTGGGCTCCTCCTCCTTCTTCGAGCAGTGCAGCTGGCCCGAGGTCCAGTCGCCGCCACCGAACTCGCCGGTCGTCTGACCTCTCGCAATGCCATCGAGACCGATGACGCCGTTCATGTCGAGATTCTTGCCGTTGAGCTGCGGGCTGCTGAAGCTCAGCGTGACGCCGGTGCCGTTGATGCCGCCGCTGATGGTTCCGTCCGCCGTGTTGACGATCATCAATCCGCTGATCTGCGCGGGTCCGCCGGCGGTCTTGCCGGTCGAGTTGAAGTTCACCTTCATCGTCGCCGGGCCGGTGATGTTGATGACCGTGGCGCCGTTGAAGGTCCAGTCGAGGCAGTCGCCCGGGGCGGCCTGCGCGACGGGAGCCGCGACGGTGAGGAATCCTGCGGCCGCCGCGGATGCGGCGGCGAGCGTTGCACTGGTACGGATCATGGCAGCCTCCTGTGGACGTGCTGAAAAGCACCTGGTCAGGACGCTACCGACGAGGGTGGGCGTGAAATATCGGGTGTTTCCCTACATTTGCCGCCCGCACGGCTGCAGGGTCAGCTGTTCGGGGCCTGGCAGATCTTCCACTGGTCGTCGCGGAACTGCAGATCGAAGCTGCGCGTCGAGCGGGTCTGCGGGGCGTACGCCATGAACGTGGTGACGTTGGCCTCGGCGTGGTCACCGTTCACCACGACCTGATCGATGCTGGCCACCACCGGGTACTGCTTGGCGGCGGCCACCCTGGCGTGGGTTTCGGTCCAGGCGTGGTCGTCGTAGTTGACGTAGCTGTCGCGGGTGGTCCCGCAGGTGATGCTGCGCAGGGTGGCCAGATCGCCGTTCTGCACGGCGGCGTCGAAGGTCTTGATCGTCTCGCGGACCCTGTTCTCCTGGGACTCCTTCGAGTCGGACCCCCGGGTCAACAGCAGCGTGCCGAGGATCGCGACCGCGGCGAGCGCGGCGATCACCAACACCAGAGCCAGCACCCAGCCCCAGCTTCTGCGCCGTCCCTGCGGCGGTGGGGGCGGCGCGTCTCCGCGGGGCGGGATCATCTGCGGCGGGACCGGCTTGTTGGACGAGATGGGCTCGGTGGGCGTTGCGATGATCTCGGTCGCGGGATCGGGCGTGCGTTCGATGAACTTCGTCGCCGACGAGTCCATCCCCGACGGTGCGGTGAACTTGCGCTCGGCGACGACTTCCTCGGTCGGCGGCCCCGGGTCGACCGTGCCGGTGTCCTCGACCGCCATCACCTCGGTGGGGTGCTCCTCGACGATCGGGGCCGCCGCGGTCGGGACGTCGTATTCGCTGTGCGGAGGCTGCGTCTGCCCGGCGGGCTGGTCGGCGCTGTCGCCGGGTGCGGGTGCGGCCTCGTTCGGTTCGTCCGCCGATGCCACGGCAGGCTCATCTCCCCGGTCGGGCCCTGATGGGTTCGACATCCCTGCAGCAGTCCTCCCATGCCGACGGCAGTCTGATGAATCGAGCTTAATTGCCCCACGGCACAATAGGTTGTATGACGCGGATGGGTGATCTCCTGGGACCGGATCCGGTGTTTCTTCCCGGCGACAGTGCGGCCGAGACGGAACTCGAAGCAGGGCAGAACCCCGCGATCGTGGCAGCGGCGCATCCGACCGCGTCGGTGGCGTGGGCGGCGCTTGCGGAAGCCGCCCTGGCCGACGAAGAAAAGGTCATCACCGCATACGCCTACGCGCGCACCGGTTATCACCGCGGCCTGGATCAGCTGCGCCGCAACGGCTGGAAGGGGTTCGGGCCTGTCCCGTACTCGCACGTCCCCAACCGCGGTTTCCTGCGCTGCGTCGCCGTGCTCGCGAAGGCGGCCGATGCGATCGGCGAGTCCGACGAGCATGCGCGCTGTCTCGACCTGCTCGACGACTGCGATCCCGCCGCGCGCGCCGAACTCGGCCTCGCCTAGGGCTTGATTGTCGGCTCAGCCGACGGGTAGAGGCCTTACCAGCTCGCTTCGCAGTTGCAGTCGCCCGCGGCGTCGGGCGGTTCGACCTGCACGGTGGCGTGCTCCAGGCCGCGAGCGATGAGCACGGCCTTCGCGTCGTCGAGCACCCTTGCCGAGTTCGCGGTGGACGTCAGGTGCGCGGTGACCATGTCCTTGCCGGGGACCAGCGTCCACACATGCAGGTCGTGCACCTCGGTCACGCCCTCGACCGCGCACAGCGCCGTCCGCAACTCCTCGACGTCGATGTGGGTCGGCGACGACTCCGACAGGATGCGCAGCGCCGCCCGCGCCAGTGAGATCGCGCGCGGCAACACCCACAACGCGACGAGGACCGCGACGACGACGTCGGCGTAGGGCCAATGGGTGGTGACGGTGACGATGCCCGCGATCAGCACGCCGACGCTGCCCACGGTGTCGGCGACGACCTCCATGTAGGCGCCCTTGACCGCGAGGCTGCTCTCGGAGTGCGAGCGCAGCAGCAGCACCACGACGGCGTTGGCGACGAGGCCCGCAAGCGCGACGACGATCATCGGCACGCCGGGGATGTCGGGTGCGTTGCCGAGTCGCTCGACCGCCTCGTAGAGGATGAAGCCGGCCACGAACAGCAGCAGGACGGCGTTGGCGACCGCGGTGAAGACCTCGGCGCGGTGCCAGCCGTAGGTTCGCTTGGCCGACGCGGCGCCGTGCCGTGCGATCAGCACCGCGGTCAGGCCCATGAACATCGCCACCAGGTCGGTGAGCATGTGGCCCGCATCGGCAAGAAGGGCGATCGAGTTGATCACCAGCGCGGTGGTCAACTCGACGATGAAGAACACCGTGAGGATGGCCGCCGCGATGAGCATCCGGCTGACGCGGGTGTCGACGCCCCCGTGATCGTGGCCCGCACCCATGAAAAACAATCTATGCGTAAAGACGCATATGTCGCAAGACGCTGTCTACAGCCAGGCCGACCAGAACTGGGTGAGCCGCAGGCCGGTGCCGACCAGGAGCCTGTCGACGCCCGCGATGTCGATGAACAAACCCACCACGTCGAAGAAAACGCGGCTCAGCGGCGTGGCGATGAAGAGGACCAGCAGAAGAAACAGGCCCCACTGTTTGGCCGGCTCGAGTGCCCGTCGGGTTTCGGCGCTCAGGTGCGGTTCCAGTGCGCTGTAGCCGTCGAGGCCGGGCACCGGCAGGAGGTTCAGCAGCACGGCGGTCACCTGCAGAAAGCCCGAGAACGCGAGGCCCGCCCAGAACACCATGTGGTCGGGGTCGTAGAACGCCGCCGTCACGACCAGAAGGATCACGGCGAACAGGATGTTGGTGAACGGTCCGGCGAGGCTGACGATCGTCTTCTGCCACTTGGTCATGAAGTCCGTCCGCACGTACACCGCGCCGCCGGGTACGCCGATCCCGCCGAGCGCGATGAAGATGATCGGCAGCAGGAGCGACAGCACCGGGTGGGTGTACTTCAACGGGTTCAGCGTCAGGTAGCCGCGCATCGCGACACCGTGGTCGCCGAACCGCCATGCCGTGAAGGCGTGTGCGAACTCGTGCAGGCTCAGCGACACCACCCAGCCCGCGATGACGAGGGTGAACACGCCGATGTAGGCCAGCGGTTCGATGCTGGCGCCGGCCTGCCATGCCGCAACGCCGCCTGCCGCGGTGACGGCCACGATGGCCACGAAGACCGGGCTCGGTCGCACCGATCCGGCTACGTCGGGAACGCTCACCTCACGAAACTAGCGTGGCCAGTCGCATTCGGTGAGCTCTGCCGAGCGCTTCCACAGCTGCCGCGCGGTCTGCGGGTCGCGCGCCTTGCGCAGTGGCTTGGTCACCCTCGGCTTGCCGAGCTGCTTGAACACCGGTGCGAGATACGTTCCGGCGGGCAGATCCTGGGTTACGCCCATGACGCTCGACCGTGCGGCGTCCTTTGCGCTCTGCGGGAAGTTGCGCAGCCAGCTCAGCTGCGACGACCAGCCGAGAAACCCGGTGCTGTAGCGGGCGATGTTGGTGTCGGCGCCGCCGGGATCCACCACGATCGCCCGGACGCCTTTCCGCGCGAGCTCGTCGGTGAACAGCATCAGCGCGAGCTTGGACTGCCCGTAGGCCGCCCACTTCGAATACGGACGGGTGTGCCAGTTCAGGTCATCGAGGTACATCCGGGCGAACATGTGGTTCATGCTCGTGACCGAGACGACCCGGTCGGTGATCCGGTCGCCGAGCAGACAGGTCAACGCGAAGTGGCCGAGGTAGTTGATGCCCATGTGCGATTCGAACCCGTCCGCCGTGCGCGACAGCGGAAGCCCGAGCACGCCCGCGTTGTTCACCAGCACATCGACGGCGTCCACCGAGTCGGCGAACTTGCGCACGCTGGTCAGATCTGCCAGGTCGAGATGGGCGACCTCAACGTCACCACCCATGTCTGCCGCGGCGCGTTCGGCCTTCGGCATGTCACGCGCCGCGATGAGCACACTGTGGCCTGCCTGGGCCAGCGCCGTGGCCGTCTCCTTGCCGACACCGCTGTTGCCGCCGGTAACGATGATTCGCACGGGCCTATCTCACCAGCAGCCAGCCGTGCGTGTGGCGGTAAAACGTAGATCGACGAACAATTTTGTCCACCGTTACATTATCGCGCATAACTGTTGCGCCTGTCGTCCCCAGTTGAGCTGCCCGGCCGGCCACCCAGAGCTTCCGGCCGGGGCGGATCACGCACGCCCGCAGCCCCGGCATCGCTTGCGTCGGTTCGACTCTTACGCCACTGACCTCACCGTCGAACAACAGCGTGTCGTCGACGACGGCCTCGCCGTGCAGCGGTTTTCCCTCGGGGCCGCGCCATTCGGCGGCGCCGACGATGACGCGGCCGGTGTCGTCGCGGATCAACGGCACGCGGCGCGCGGTCCCATGGCGAGCCCGGCGGGCGCTCCACCATCCCGTCGCGCGACCGACCTCCACGTCGAGCCTGTCGAGGCGCAACAGGCGCGTCAGCACCAAGGCCAGGTCGGCGTCGGATCCGACGACGATCAGCCGTTGGCAGGCCGCCGCTCTGTCGATGTCGTCCTGGCCGTCGGCTTGCTGGACGGCCAGACCGGTGAGCGGCCGGGGCAGTCGTCGGCCGCCGAACAGCAACACCACGACGTCGGCGGCGGTCACGTCAGCTCCTTGTCCGGGGACGGGCCTGACCACGATAAGCGGCGACAGCTACCCGTAGCGCCTGGCGGTCCGATGAGGGCAGGTCGGATACAGTGGCTCACCGGCTGAAATACTTCAAGCGGGAGACATGCCATGCCGGCAATCGTGCTCATCGGCGCCCAGTGGGGTGACGAGGGCAAGGGGAAGGCCACCGATCTGCTCGGTGGCCGCGTCCAGTGGGTCGTGCGCTACCAGGGCGGCAACAACGCAGGCCACACGGTCGTCCTGCCGACGGGCGAGAACTTCGCGCTGCACCTCATCCCGTCGGGCATCCTGACCCCCGGCGTCACGAACGTGATCGGCAACGGCGTCGTCGTCGACCCCGGCGTACTGCTCGACGAACTCAAGGGTCTCGAGGACCGCGGCGTCGACACCGAGCGGCTGATGATCTCCGCCGACGCCCACCTGCTGATGCCGTATCACGTCGCGATCGACAAGGTCGTCGAGCGGTACGCGGGCAGCAAGAAGATCGGCACCACCGGCCGCGGCATCGGTCCCTGCTACCAGGACAAGATCGCCCGCATCGGGATCCGGATGGCCGATGTGCTCGACGAGGAGGCGCTGGCGCAGAAGATCGAGGCCGCACTGGAGTTCAAGAACCAGGTGCTGGTCAAGATCTACAACCGCAAGGCGCTTTCGCCGACCGAGGTGCTGGACAACCTGCTGATCCAGGCCGAGGGCTTCAAACACCGCATCGCCGATGCCCGACGACTGCTCAACGTCGCACTCGATGCCGGGGAGATCGTCCTGCTCGAGGGTTCGCAGGGCACGTTGCTCGACGTCGACCACGGCACGTATCCCTTTGTCACATCGTCGAATCCGACGGCTGGTGGCGCGGCCGTCGGCTCTGGCATCGGGCCGACGCGCATCACCACGGTGCTCGGCATCCTCAAGGCCTACACCACCCGCGTCGGCTCCGGCCCGTTCCCGACCGAACTGTTCGACGAGATGGGCGAGTACCTGTCCAAGACCGGCGGCGAGTTCGGCGTCACGACCGGCAGGCGTCGCCGCTGCGGTTGGTTCGACGCGGTCATCGCCCGTTACGCGACGCGGGTCAACGGCATCACCGACTACTTCCTGACCAAGCTCGACGTGTTGTCCAGCCTCGAGACCGTGCCGATCTGCGTGGGATACACAGTGAACGGCAAGCGCACCGACGAGATGCCGATGACCCAGAGCGAGATCGCCATCGCCGAGCCGATCTACGAAGAGATGCCCGGCTGGTGGGAGGACATCTCGGGGGCGCGCGAGTTCGACGACCTGCCCGCCAAGGCCCGCGACTACGTGCTGCGGCTCGAAGAGCTTGGCGGCGCCCACATTTCGTGCATCGGCGTCGGACCAGGCCGCGATCAGACGATCGTGCGTCGCGACATCCTGGCGGCCCGGTGACCGCCGACCCGAAGAACGACGACAACAAGGACCCGCGACTCCTCGACCCGGAGTACGACAAGCACGGCGGATTCCCGAATTTCCAGGCGGCGCAACCGGGTCCGGGATTCGGCCGGTTTCTTGCGGCGATGCGACGCGCGCAGGACCTCGCGGTGTCGGCCGATCCGGACAGCGACACCTGGGACAAGGCCGCCGATCACGCCGAAGCACTGGTGAAACTCCTCGGCCCGTTCGAGGCGCCCGAAGGTGTCGGCCCCGCCAACCGGGTGCCGTCGCTTCCGGGTTCGGGCAGCCTGTTGATGCCGCCGTATCGCGTGACGAAGTTCGAGCCCGACGGCGTCGAGTTGACCGTGCAGTTCAGCCGCTACCACGTGGGCGGCAACTACGCGGTGCACGGCGGTGTGTTGCCGCTGATGTTCGACTCGATGTTCGGCATGGTGATTCACGCATCCGGCAGGCCGATCAGCCGCACCGGTTTCCTGCATGTGGACTATCGCAAGGTCACGCCGATCGACACCGAGCTGACGATGCGCGGCTGGGTACGGCATACCGAGGGCCGCAAGGCATTCGTCAACGCCGAACTGTACGACCCCGATGGCGACCTGCTCGCCGAGGCAAACGGGCTGATGATCCGACTGCTGCCAGGACAGCCGTGAAAAGGCTGCAGCCCCACGCGCTTACGACACCGCGGGCGGCTGCGGTGGCCGGGGTGCTGTTCGCACTGCTGTTCAGCGCCGTGCTGATACTGATTCGGCTCGCACTGCCCGAGGGCGCCGAGCCGGGCTCGCAGTGGTTGATCGCGGGCAGCACCAACATCAAGATCGCCGCGACGCTGATGCCGTTCGCGGGCATCGCGTTCCTGTGGTTCATCGGGGTGGTCCGCGACGGCTTCGGCGGCTACGAGGACAAGTTCTTCTCGACGGTGTTCATCGGCAGCGGGCTGTTGTTCCTGGCGATGATGTTCGTATCCGTCGGTGTCGGCGCAGGGCTGGAGGCCATCAGCAATCACATCGTCGATTCGCCCGCGCACGCCGAGGTCGCGACGTTCGGGCAGATGGTGTTGTTGGCGGTGTCGAAGACCTACGCGCTGCGGATGGGCGCGGTGTTCATGATCTCGCTGGCGACGATCTGGCTTCGGACGGGGCTGATGCCGCGCTGGCTGGTCCTCGTCACTTACCTTGTGGCGCTCTGTCTCATCGTGGCCGGCGACATCACCATGTGGCTGACGCTCGCGTTCCCGGTCTGGGTTCTGGTGGTGAGCGTGCTGCTGCTGGTGCGAGCGGGTGTGATCGACCTGAATGGCGACGAGGCTTAGTCGGCGATCGAAAGGGCCTGCGACGGGCAGAGTTTGACGGCCTCGCGCGCTTTGTCCTCTTCCCCTTCGGGAATGTCGTCGACGAGCACCACCACGATGCCGTAGTCGTCCTGGTCGAAGAGGTTGTCCGCGACCATCACACAGTTACCCGCCTGGATGCAGACGTCACGATCGGCGCGTACCTTCACCAGCTCACCTCCAAAGACTTCAGCCCGTAGATGAAATTCCAGGTTCTGAACTGCACATCGGAGAAGTCCTCCGCCAGAGCGAGATTCGGGAACCGGCGCAGCAGAGAGGGGAACGCGATGCGCATCTCCATCCGGGCAAGCGGCGCGCCGAGGCAGTGGTGCACGCCGTGTCCGAACGCCAGATGACCAGGCGCTCCGCGGGCGATGTCGAGGACATCGGGGGAGTCGATGAAGTCGCCGTCGCGGTTGCCCGACGGCAACGACGGGAAGACCAGGGTGCCCGCCGGGATTGCCACGCCTGCGATCTCGACGTCGGTGGTGGTGATGCGTGGGATCGCGGTCTGCACGATCGACAGCCAGCGCAGCATCTCCTCGATCGCAGGGCCGACGGCGTCGGGGTCGTCGCGCACGACGGCCAGTTGCTCGGGGTGGCGCAGTAGCGCCAGCGTGCCGAGCCCCAGCATGTTCGACGTGGTCTCATGACCCGCGAGCAGCAGCAGCCCCGCGATGCCGACCAGTTCGTTGTCGGTCAGCTCCTCGCCGTGTTCGCGGATCAGCATGCCGAGGATGTCGTCGCCCGGCTGTCTGCGGGCGCGGGCGACCAGCGTCGTCATGTAGGCGCGGCCCTGCTGCTGCAGCTCGAGGCGGTCGGCGATCGGAATGGAGAAGTCGAGCTGGCGCACGCTGCGCCGCTGGAAATCCTCGCGGTCGTCGTAGGGCACCCCGAGCAGTTCGCAGATCACCAGCGACGGGATCGGCAGCGCAAAGTGCTCCACCAGATCTATTGGCGCGCCTGCACTTTCCATGGCGTCGAGCTGGTCGTCGACGATTTCGACGATGCGTGGTTCGAGGCGCTTGATCCGCCTGATGGTGAACTCGGGGGTAAGCATGCGTCGCAGCCGTGAATGCTCGGGCGGGTCGAGGCCGAGCAGGTTTCCCGCCCGTGCGACGGCCTGCTCCTCGGCAGTCGGCTGTGGCACGCCCTGGAACACGAAGCCGGGTGGGCGCTCGTTGGAGAAGTGCTCATGGTCGGCCAGCACAGCCTTGATGTCTTCGTGCCTGGTGACCAGATACACCTGCATGCCAAAGGCGTTCGTGACAGCGCGCACGCCTTCGGTCTCCCGGATTCGCCCGAGCTCCGCGACCGGGTTGAACATATCGCGGCGCATGTGCAGCGGTGGGAGCTCGGCGGCGCCGGTGTCAGCCATGATTCGACGCTACTCGCGCAATCCGGATGTGTTGTTCGCGAAGAGCGAACGGCGGCGAAGCTCAGTCGCCTGCGCGCAGCGCGGGCCACCAGATCCGCGGGCCGATCAGCGTGAACAGCGCGGGGATGATCACGGTGCGCACGACGAACGTGTCCAGCAGGATGCCGAGGCCGACGATGATGCCGATCTGGGTGAGCACGATCAGCGGCAGCACGCCCAGCACGCAGAACACCGCCGCAAGCACGATGCCCGCGCTGGTGATGACGGCGCCGGTCGCCGACACCGCACGGATGACGCCCTGCCGGGTGCCGTGCTCGGGAGTCTCTTCCCGGGCCCTGGTGACCAGGAAGATCGTGTAGTCGACGCCGAGCGCGACCAGGAACAGGAACGCAAACAGCGGGGCGGTGTTGTCGAGCGCGGGAAACCCGAACACGTGCACGCTGGCCCAGCCGCCGAGTCCGAGTGCCGCGAGCGCGCTCAACACCGTCACCGCGACCAGGATCAGCGGCGCCAGTGCCGACCGAAGCAGGATGTAGAGCACGACCAACACCACGGCCAGGATGGCCGGGATGATGACGGTGCGGTCTCTGCCTGCCGCCGCGCTCGCATCGCGAGCCTGGGCGTCCGACCCGCCGACCAGTGCGCCCGGATCCGCGGCGTGGACCGAATCACGCAGGGCGTCAATGGTGTTGAACGCCTCATCGGATGCCGGCTCGGCGCTCAGCACCACCGACCACTGGGTGATTCCATCGGGCGATGCGCCTGTCGGGTTCGCCGAGACGACGCCGGGCGTCGACGTGATAGCCCGTTGCACCTCGGGGGTCTTGGCGGTCGACGCGAAGACACGGGTGGGATCGGTCATGCCACTGGGAAAGTGGGTGCTCAGCGTGTTGTATCCGCTCACCGATTCGGCCTGCACGCGGAACTGCTCGGTCTGCGTCAGACCGACCGGCGTACCGGCGATCCCGAGACACAGCAGCAGCAGGCCCGCGATCGCCACCGTCGTGACACGGGCAGGTCGGCGGGCCACCGCGTCGGCGATGCGGTGCCAAATACCGCTGTCGGTGAGGGCTTTCGCGCCGACACGGGGCACGAACGGCCAGAACAACCGCCTGCCGAACAATGCGAGCAGCGGCGGCAGCACGAGAAGCACGAACACGGCGGCGACGACCAATCCCGACGCGGCCTGCACGCCGAGGCTGCGGGTGCTCGGCGAGGAAGCCAGCAGCAGCGTCAGCAACGCGAGCACGACGGTGGCGTTGCTGGCCAGGATCGCGGGGCCGGCCTGGCGAACGGCCACCTTCAACGCCTCTCGATGATTGGCCTTGCGGCCCAACTCTTCCCGATATCGCGAGATCAGCAGCAGCGCGTAGTTGGTGCCCGCGCCGAACACCAGCACGCTGGTGATGCCGGAGGTCGATCCGTCCGGCGCCATGTCCAACGCCTGTGCGGCCGCCGTCCCGACGACAGCGGCGACGCGGTCGGCAAACCCGATCACCGCGAGCGGGACCAGCCACAGGACTGGTGAGCGGTAGGTGACGATGAGCAGCAGCGCCACCACGGCCGCGGTCACCGCGAGCAGCGTGATGTTGGCCCCGGAGAACGAGTTGGCGATGTCGGCGCCGAATGCCGGCCCGCCGGTCACCTCGACCTCGAGGTCCCCCGGCAGATCCGCCTTGGCCGATGCGCGCAGATCCTTCACCGCGTCGGTGAGGGCGAACCCCGAAAGCTCTGCGTCCAGCGGTACGGTCGCCACCGCGGCCTTGCCGTCCTCGGACACGATGGCCGGCTGCTGCTTGATCGCGCCCAGGTCGGCGGGGGCCAGCGCGCCGCCGTCGACACGGCTGAAGACCAGAATCGCGGGCACCTTGTCGCCGCCGGGCAACTGCGCCTGCACCTCGCTCGCGCGTGTCGACTCGGCGCCGGTCGGTACGGGCACGGGTGACTGGCTGGCCGAGTCGTCGCTGCCCGCCAAGCCCATCAGCGCACCCGAGAGGAGCAGCACGGCGAGTGCCAGCACCCAGGAGAATCGGCCGGTCATACCACCCAATATTTCAAATACTTAACTATTAAGCAAACTAACTGTTCGGGCTATGCTGAGCATGTGGCGAAGACCGACCGTACCGCGCTGGAGATGCAGATCGCGGCCGACGTGCGCGCCATGACGGCCGAGTCCGACGAGATCGGCAGGCACTTCGCTAATCGACATGACGTGGCGGCCAACGACTTTCGCGCACTGCTGCACGTCATGGTCGCCGAGACGGCAGGTACGCCGCTGACCGCTGGCGAGCTGCGGACCCGGATGGGGATGTCGGGTGCGGCCATCACCTACCTCGTCGAAAGGATGATCGCGTCGGGGCACTTCCGTCGCGAGTCCCACCCATCCGACCGCCGCAAGGTCATCCTGCGGGTCGCCGACGACGGGATGACCGTCGCGCGCGACTTCTTCATGCCGCTGGCCGAACACAACCGGCGCGCGATGGCCGACCTCCCCGATGCCGATCTGGCCGCCGCGCACCGAACGTTCGCCGCGGTCATCGCCGCAATGCGGGCCTTTCGCGCCGAACTCGACGATCAGTGATCAGCTCGACGAGCCGACGGGCGGCCACCGCGGCCCCGTCTGTGCGGATCCGGCCTGAAACGGCGCCCGCCCGCGTGCGCGTCCCGGGTGCCAGCGCCGCTCGCAGCGCGGCCGACAGCGACTCGACCGTCGGGGTCGGGCCGTCGTGGGCGGCGCCGATGCCGAGGTCGGCCACCCGGGCCGCCCAGTACGGCTGATCCGCGAACTGAGGCACCACCACCTGAGGAACCCCAGCGATCGCGCACGTCGTGGTCGTGCCCGCGCCGCCGTGGTGTACGACCGCCGCGGCACGCTCGAACAACGCCTGATGGTTGACCTCGCCGACAACGAAGCAGTCGTCGGCGTCCTCGATGGCGCCGAGATCGGCCCAGCCTCGCCCGATCACCGTGCGCAGGCCCTGCGCCCGGATAGCGGCGATGGCGATCTGCGCGACATCGGCAGGCGCGCGCACGCTGCCCATGCTCGCGTACACCGGCGGCGGGCCCGCCTCGAGGAACGCCGCCAGGTCCGCGGGCAGCGGTCGGTCGTCGGGCAGGATCCACGCGCCGGTCTCCACCACTTCGAAGTCCGGCGAACCGGGCCACGGCGCAAGGACCGCGTCGGCGGCCAACCACGGTTGGCGGGTGAAGACGTGGTCGCGCACGTTATTCACCGGTGGCAACCCCAGCGCGGCGCGCCGCGTGTTGAGCGGCTCGCCGTAGAGCGCCTGCACCCGCTCGGCGTCGATGTCCCACAACTCCCGGTTGTCGGCCCCCGGCGGAAACGGCTTGCCGGGCCGCGGCAGCGGTGAGTGATGCGGTGACGGGATCGGGCACGGGTGCAGCGAGACGAGCACGTACGGGACGTCGAGCACCTCGGCGACCGTCGGCAGCCCCGCCGGCATCAGCCCCGAGGCGACGACCGCGTCGCATCCCTTCGCGGCTTCCCCCACGACGTCGAACTGCATACCGACCAGGTTGGCCGCCATCGTCGGGGCATCCGCGGGCGTCAACGGCTTGTCGCCGTGCAGCATCTCCCGCAGCGACGGCCCCATCGGAACCAGCTCCACCTCCGCCCGCTGCGCGAGTTCGGCGAAGTCCGGTGGCGCGCACAGCCGAGCCTCGACGCCGAGTTCCCGCAGACGCACCGCGAACCCGGCCAGCGGCTCGACATCACCGCGTGATCCCCAGGTAGACAACAAAATACGAGCCATGGCCAGCGATTGTGGGCCACCATGGGGGTATTGCCGCAAGCCCCCCTGTGCGATATATGTTGAAGTGGGAAGGAAATACGGCTCCCGGGTTTTCGTCAGGTCCGGTTGAGCGTCGCTTCTTCGAGATCCAGCCCGTGCAACACCGAACGCAGCACCTCGTCGTCGATGTGGCCGCTGTCGCGTTCGGCGATGAACGTCGCGCGCTCGGCCGCCAGCATCTCCAGCCGCAGTCGCCGGAACGCCGCCGTCGGGCTCTCACCGATCTCGGACTCGTTGCGGCCCAACCGCTCCCACGCCGAGTTGCGGCGACGAGTGTTCCACGCCCGCAACACTTCTGCGGCGCGCTGCGCTTCGGTGGTATTCGATTCCGCCAGCAGTTCGTCGAGTCGGTTCGCGGCCGCGATCGCGGCCTTCTCCTGCGCGGCCGCCGCGTGGACCGCGTCCCTGCGGGCCTCGTCGCCCTGCACCCCGAGCCGTCTGATCAGCCACGGCAGCGTCAGGCCGTGCAAGCAGCAGCGTGCCGATCACGACGACGAACGTGAGGAACACGATGTGCGATCGGCCCGGGAAGGGGTCGCCGGCCAGTGTCGTCATCGGCACCGCGTAGGCGGCCGCGAGCGAGACCACCCCGCGCATCCCCGCCCACGCCACGATGAACACCTGCGATGGAGACGGCGCGTACTCCCGCTCGCGCAGGCGCGGCACCAGCATCCGCGGCAGATAGGCGAACGCGTACACCCACACGATTCGCACCGCGATGACGGTCACCAGCACCGCCACCGAGTAGGAGACCATCGTGGTGAACGGCAAGCCCTGGATCTCGTCGATGACGCCGCGCAACTGCAGGCCGATCATCAGGAACGCGAATGACTCGAGCAGCAGCTGAAGCGCCTTCCACACCGCCTGGTCCTGCAGCCGGGTCTCGTATCCGGCATGGAACGACTTCTGCCCGAGGATCAGCGCCGCGACGACCACGGCCAGCACGCCGGAGCCGTGCACCTCCTCGGCGGTCAGGTAGATGACGAACGGCGCGACCAGCCCGACGGCGCTTTCCACCAGCGGATCGTCGAGCCGCCACCGGATGAAGGAGATCAGGTAGCCCAGGACCAGGCCGACGACGATCCCGCCACCGGCGGCCAGCGCGAACGTCGCGAGACCGCTGCCCCAGCTGGCAGCAGTGCCGACCGCGGCGGCCAGCGCCACCTTGTAGGCCGTCAACGCCGTCGCGTCGTTGAGCAGGCTCTCCCCGCCGAGCAGCGTCATGATGCGGCGCGGCAGGCCCAGCCTGCGCCCGACCGCCGTCGCCGAAACCGCATCGGGCGGTGCCACGATCGCGCCGAGCGTCAGCCCGGCCGCCAGCGTCAGCTCGGGCACGGTATTGTAGGCGACGAAGCCGACCGCCAACGTCGTCGCCAGCGGCAGGCCGACGGCAAGCAGCCCGATGGGGCGCAGGTTGTTCTTCAGCCCGACGTAGCTGCTCTCCAGCCCGGCCGTCCACAGCAGCGGCGGCAGCAGCACGAAGAGGACCAGTTCGGGTTCCAGCTCGATGTCGGTCAGGCCGGGGATGGTGCTCGCGACGAGGCCGGCGACCACCAACGCCAGCGGCGCCGAGACGTCGAAGCGCCGCGCCAGGGCGGCCAGCAGCACCGACAGCACCAGCACCAGAAGCAGCGAGCCTTGCACGTCGCATCCACCTTCTATCCTTGGTCAGCATGCTGAGGAGATCACGCGGACGCGGTTCGACGCCCGCGGCGCCGAGCACCTGTCCGCATCTCTCGGCTGCAACCTTCCAGCCCGAGCCGCTTACTCCCGGAGAATGCCAGGATTGTGCCGAGCTGGGCGAACACACATGGGCGCATCTGCGGATGTGCATGACGTGCGGGCACGTCGGCTGCTGCGACTCGAGCCCGCATCAGCACGCCGGCGAACACTTCCGCCGCACCGGGCATCCCGTCATGCGTTCGGTTGAGCCGGGGGAGAACTGGCGATGGTGCTACATCGACGTCCGGGTCGGATGAACATCTGGCAGGCTTGACGCGCCATGACTGAAACCACAGACTCCCCTCAGCCCGAGGACACGCCGGAGGAAGAACAGCCCGACAGCGAGCCGACTTTGCGGCGCGAAGAACCGAAGGCCGTGATGCTGCTCGGATCCGGCGAGTTGAGCCGAGAGCTCGCTCTGGCGTTTCAGCGGTTGGGCCGCGAAGTGGTGGCCGTGGACCGGTACGCCAACGCGCCCGCGCACGGCGTCGCCGACCGTTCGGCCGTGGTCAAGATGAACGACGCGGAGGCGCTCACCGCGATCATCGACCGAGCCAACCCGCGCTACGTGGTTGCCGAGTCCGGCGTCATCGCGGTCGACGCCCTCGTCGCCGCGGCCGAACGGGGCCTCGAGGTGTTCCCGACGCCCCGCAGCGTCCGGATGACGCAGGACCGCGAGGGGATGCGCAGGCTGGCCGCCGACGAACTGGGCCTGCCCACCGCGCCGTTCTGGTTCGCCGGTTCGGTCGATGAGTTGACCGCGGTGGCCGAGCATGCGGGGTTCCCGCTGGTCGTCAAGCCGGTCGCGGGGGTGCCGGGCGAGGGGCAGTCGGTGCTGTTGCGCATCGACGATGTCGAGGCGGCCTGGCAGCGGGCGGTGGCGGCGGGCCGCGTCCCGCACAACCGGGTGCTCGCCGAGAGCGTCGTCGAGGTGGACTTCGAGATCACCCTGCTCACCGTGAGGACCACCGGCCCGACCGGCCCCGCGCTGCATTTCTGCGAGCCGATCGGCCACCGCGAAGGTGACGGCGACGTGCTGGAAGCATGGCAGCCGCAGCCGTTGTCCGCGCCTGCGCTCGACGCCGCGAAGTCGATCGCGGCGCGCATCGTCAACGCGCTGGGCGGCCGTGGTGTGTTCGGCGTCGAACTGCTGGTCCGCGGCGACGAGGTGTACTTCTCCGACGTCCGGGTGCGTCCGCACGACAGCGGGTTGGTAACCCTTCGCTCGCAACGGCTTTCGGAGTTCGAACTGCATACGCGGGCGATCCTGGGCCTGCATGTGGACACGATCATGATCTCACCGGGCGCCGTCGAGGTGACGTACGCGGGCGCCGAATCGGCACCGGTCGACATCTCTTCGGAGAACGTCAATGCGGTGCTTGCCGACGCGCTGGCCGTCGCGGAGAGCGATGCCCGCCCCTTCAACCGTCCCGACGAGACGGAACCCCGTCGTCGGCTCGGCCTGGCGCTGGCCACCGCGCCCGATGTGACGACCGCTCGCGACAGGGTGCGCCGGGTGACCGGCGTGCTGCGCAAGCTCTGGTAGCCGTGGCCGGAGAAGACGGGGCCGACGAACCGGCCACCCGGCCGACGATGGCGCCGTTTCTGGGCGCGCTGGCAATCATTGTGGTCGTCGTGATCGCAATCTGGTTGTTCAGCGTTTTCGGCGGCGATCGCATCCCCGAGGATCAGCGGATCGGCTTGGCCGCCGCGGGCCAGAACGACGCGCTGCAGAGGGAGAGCTTCGCCGACTTCGCCACCTACACGTGCGCCGCCCAGCGCGGCACCGAAGCCGATGTGATTGCGCGCCAACGGGACTCGGTCGCCAAACACGGCGCCCGGTACGTCGACGACGTCACCGACGTGAAGATCGACGCAGACCGCGCGACCGCGACCGTGACGTATCATTTCGACAAGGCGCCGGACGACAAAAAGCCTGTTCCGATGACCTTCGTCCGCGAGGACGGAGCGTGGAAGGTCTGTTCGACCGGTCCCAGCTAGGTGTGGGACACTCGCGACCGTGAGCTACGCGGGAGACATCACGCCTGAAGAGGCCTGGAAGATGCTCGACGATGACCCCGAGGCCGTGCTCGTGGACTGCCGCACGGATGCGGAATGGCGCTTCGTCGGAGTGCCGGACCTGACGGGTCTCGGTCGCGAAGTGGTCTACGTCGAGTGGAACCGGACCGACGGCAGCCACAACGAGGGCTTCGTCGACGACCTCGTCGCCGCGGGCATCGAACCCGGCGACCGTCCCGTGGTGTTCCTGTGTCGCTCGGGCAACCGGTCCATCGGCGCGGCAAAGGCGGCGACGGAGGCCGGGATCGCACCGTCGTACAACGTGCTCGACGGGTTCGAGGGTGACCTCGACGAGAACAAGCATCGTGGCCGTACCGGATGGAAAGCCGTCGGCCTGCCGTGGAAGCAGTCATGAGCGGTTCAGAAGAACAGATCCCGTCGGTTCGCATCCCGGCTGAGTTGCCCGACGGCGTCAGCCAGGCCACCATCGGCGTGCGCGGTGGCCTGTTGCGGTCCGGGTTCGAGGAGACCGCCGAGGCCATCTACCCGACGTCGGGCTATGTGTACGCCAGTGCCGCGGAGGCGGAGAAGGCGTTCACCGGTGAGATCGACCGCTTCGTCTACTCGCGGTACGGCAACCCGACCATCTCGATGTTCGAGGAGCGGCTGCGGCTGATCGAGGGCGCGCCCGCGGCGTTCGCGACGGCGACGGGAATGGCGGCGGTGTTCACCTCGCTCGGCGCGCTGCTGGCGGCGGGCGACCGGCTGGTCGCCGCGCGCAGCCTCTTCGGTTCGTGCTTCGTGGTCTGCAACGAGATCCTGCCGCGGTGGGGGATCGAGACGGTGTTCGTCGACGGCGACGATCTGTCGCAGTGGGAAGAGGCGCTTTCGGTGCCGACGCAGGCGGTGTTCTTCGAGACGCCGTCGAACCCGATGCAGTCGCTCGTGGACATCGCGGCGGTGTCGGAGATGGCGCACAGTGCCGGTGCAAAGGTGGTGCTGGACAACGTCTTTGCCACCCCGATCCTGCAGCAGGGCTTCCCGCTCGGCGTCGACGTGGTGGTGTATTCGGGCACCAAGCACATCGACGGCCAGGGCCGGGTGCTCGGCGGCGCGATCCTCGGCGACAAGACCTACATCGACGAGCCGGTGCAGAAGTTGATGCGCCACACCGGACCCGCGCTCAGCCCGTTCAACGCGTGGGTGTTGTTGAAGGGGCTGGAGACGCTGGCGGTACGGGTGCAGTACAGCAATGATTCCGCGCAGCGCATCGCACAGTTCCTGGAGAACCATCCCGCGGTCAGCTGGGTGCGGTATCCGTTCCTCGAATCGCATCCGCAGTACGACTTGGCCAAACGCCAAATGACCGGCGGCGGAACGGTTGTCACGTTCGAGCTGAAGGGCGGCACCAAGGAGAGCGCGTTCGAGGTGCTGGACAAGCTGAGCATCATCGACATCAGCAACAACCTCGGCGACGCCAAATCGCTGATCACCCATCCGGCCACCACCACTCATCGCGCGATGGGACCGGAGGGTCGTGCCGCGATCGGCCTCGGTGACGGGGTGGTCCGGGTCTCGGTCGGGCTCGAGGGCACCGAGGACCTCATCAACGATCTGGACCGGGCACTGAGCTAGGTGTCGCGACGGTCCGACACCAAGAAGGCGCGCCGCAACAAGCGGCGGGCCAAGCGAGACGCGAACTGGGTGCCCGACTCGGCTCTCGACGGACTCGACGAGCGGCTCGACGACGTCGTCTCAGACCTCGAGGAGTTCGACGCGCGGCTGACGGAACGCGGTTGGACGTTCGACGTGGACCACGACGACGACGCCGGCGTGATCTGGTACTGGCCACCGTCTTTCGCAGAGGTCGACGACCCCGACGAGTTGACGACCGCCACGCTTGTCGCGCTTGTCGAAGCCGAAGGCGGCGAGATCGCCCACGTGGTCTTCGTCGGAACAGACGCCGACTACCAGTTCGACCTCGACGAGCTTTTCGACCACCTCGATGTCATCGAGGCGTACCGACGCGGCGATCCCTTGCCGACTTTCGACGACGCCTGACGCTAACCCTTCTCGGGACCCTCCACGACACCCTGCGCCGCTTGTGCGCGTTGCTCGTAGCTCTGCCGCTTGTCGCGGTCGAAGTTCAGGAACACGCTGTCGAGACCGAGCTTCTTGTTCAGCCAGCGACGGCTCCGCGGACCGAGCATCTGGGCGGCCTGCGCGGTGAAGCGCAGCGGAGGCGGCACGGACACATGGGTTTTCGGCTTCTCCAACGTCTTGATGACCGCCGCCGCGATGTCCTCTGGCTCGACGGGCTTGATGGCGCCGCCCGAGGCTGTGCCCGAGATGAGTTCGGTGTTGGTGAACGGCGGCATGATCACCGAGACGTCGACGCCGTGCGGGGCGACCTCGTCGGCGAGCGCCGCCGACAGGCCGACGACGCCGAACTTCGCGCCGACGTACACCACCTGGCCGGGGACCGGAATGAGACCGGACAGCGACGCGATGTTGATGATGTGGCCGCGCCTGCGGGCGATCATGTCGGGCAGCGCGAGCTGACATCCGGTGATGACGCCGTAGAGATTGACCTCGATCGACGACCGGATCGACTGTTCGGACTGCTCGAGGAACGGTCCGATCGGCATCACGCCCGCGTTGTTGATCAGCACGTCGATGTGGCCGCCGCCGTCGGTGCGGGCCTTGTCGAGGAACGTGGCGAACGACTCCCGGTCGGTGACGTCGAGCGGATAACCCGACACCGGGCCGAGCCTGGTGAGATCGGCGACGGCGGACTCACCGAACGCGACGTCACGGTCGCCGATGACCACCCGGGCGCCGCGGCCGAGCAGCGCCTTGGCGGTGGCGAAGCCGATGCCGCGGGCAGCGCCGGTGATCGCGATGGTCTTGCCGGAGATCCTGTCCATGCGACCAAACTTTACAGGTGTCAAGTTTTGGTTGGAAGGGGTGTCGCGAATAGATCGAGTGGGTATTCCGTTAGTTGTCGTGGGGGTCGTTGACCAGGTGCTTGTATCGCACCGATGCGACGAATCAAGGAGGGTCGAGATGGTTGACCTCAAGAAACTCGCGGCTGGGGCACTCGCGGCGGGTGCACTTGCTCTTGGCGTGGTGTCCGGAGCGGGCACGGCGAACGCCGATCCGTGGAAGCCGTGGCCGCCGTGGCCTCCGGTTCCGGGTCCGGGGCCGGGTGTCCTTCCGCCGCCGGGTCACCTACAGCAGATTCCGTGGGTGCCGCCGCCGGGTCACTGGCCGGTGAACCCCGGATGGGTGAACCACTGGTGATCTGATCGCCGGGCTATTGGCCGCCCGTGCCCTCTGGGCCGGGCGGCCTTTCCATGCCGTGCGAGCACCGCGGTAATGCTGTCGGCCCATTGCTCCATGGTCGGCAGCCAGGCGTGATCGGATCGGAGGCTCCAGTACCGGGCTAGTCAAAGAAGATCATTCGACCGAGCGATGTCATCGCCGCGACCCAGCCTCGAGTTGACGGCAGCTCCGGAAGAACCTCGCAGCAGGTATGCCAGTTCGGCACGAACACGATGTCGCGCTCACCCTCCCGCGAGGCGCGGTAGGCGACACGCAAATCCCCGTTCCGCGCATAGCGCGTTTCCGAGAACATCGCCGACGTCTAGGCCGCCCAGCAGGTCAAACGGTGCGTATCGGCAGCGTTCACGCTGCTCACAGGCGTCTGGTGAGAGCCCCTACCGGCCGCCCTTCGCGTCCGCGGCTTCCTGCTCCTGCTGCTTCTTCGCGGCCTCCTCCGCCTTGGCCTGGAATGCCCGGCCTTCAGGGCTGCCCATCGACGCGCCAGGGGTGGTGGCCGTCGCGACGCCCCTGTCGCAGTTCAGCGACAGCAACACCTCGCTGTCGACGTGCTGGAAGGCGCCCTCGGAAACCTCCATGAACGGTGCCTTCGTGGCGCTGGTGACCAGGCAGTCGCCCATCGCGTTCTCCCGGTCGCCAACGGTGACCGTCACCTTGGCCGTGCCCCCGCCGTCCTCGATCTTCGACACCGCGTCGTTGTACGTCATGCCCACCACGTCCGGTGCGGCCGACGTATCCGCGGACGCGACGCCCATGCCCGCCAGCCCGACGGCGCCTACCGCAGCGCCGACGATTCCGGCCGAAACGATGATCCTGTTCATATCTCCACCTATGTCATCGGCGCACGACTGTGCGTCCGCTTGCCGTCGAAGAGCGAGAAGCTAGCACCCGAAATCGCGGTTCGACAGAACTGGAAGCGGTGAATATCCCGCAAATCCCGACCTGCGGAAACTTCCGATCAGCCTGACCCGAACAGGTGCGAAGGAATGCGGGTTTGCCGGCTGCGTTAGACAGTTAAGTGATGTCCGCGAACGCCGTCAACGAACTCCGCTTCACAGCGGTCGGCCAGGGTGACCCGCTGGCCGAACCGCTGCTGGCGGAATTGGCGTTGGAGTACGCCAGCCGCTACCACGCGCCGGTCGAGCGGGTGGCCGCCTGGCTGCGCACGTATCCCGCCGACGAATTCGCCCCACCGGGCGGCGCGCTGCTGATCGGCCTCCGCGACGGCCAGCCCGTCACCGGCGGAGCGTTCCGGCGCTTCGACGACGAGACCGCCGAACTCAAGCGCATCTGGACCGACAGCCGCTATCGCAGACAGGGTTATGCCAAGGCGCTGCTGGCCGAACTCGAGGTCGAGATCGCCGCGCGCGGCTACCGCCGCGTCTACCTGACCACCGGCGACAAGCAGCCCGAAGCCGAGGAACTGTACCTGTCCACGGGATACTCACGGCTCGACGAACCGCTGCCCGCGGAAGGCGAGGTCTACCCACTGGCATTCCAGAAGGTGTTGGTGCCATGACCGATCATCTCCACCTCGCCGTGGCTCTCGACGGCTACGGCTGGCATCCCGAAGCGTGGCGGCAGTCGACCGACTCCGAACCCGTCACCAGCGGTGGCTACTGGTCGCGACTCGCGGCCACTGCCGAACGCGGGCTGCTGGACTTCGTCACCTTCGACGACGGGCTCAGCCCGCAGCGGCGGCGCCGTCCCGGCATCGAGCCGCGCTGGTTGGCGGGCAGGCCGGATGCCGTGCTCGTGGCGTCGCGGGTGGCTCCCACGACAAAGCACATCGGCCTGATCCCGGTCGCCACCGTCACCCACACCGAGCCCTTCCACATCTCGAAAGCCATTGCCACGCTTGACTTCGTCTCCCATGGACGGGCCGGCTGGCAGGTCAGGGTCAGCGGCGCGCCGCACGAGGCGGAGTTGTTCGGTCGCAGGGACATCACCGGGGTCGACCTGTTCGACGAGGCGTCCGACGCCGTCGAGGTGGCCCGCCGACTATGGGACAGCTGGGAGGACGACGCCGAAATCCGCGATGCGGCGACCGGCCGGTTCATCGATCGGGACAAGCTGCACTACATCGACTTCGTCGGAGAGTACTTCTCGGTCAAGGGCCCCTCGATCACCCCGCGGCCACCGCAGGGCCAACCGGTGGTCACCGCGCTCGCACATCAGCTGCCCGTCTACGAATTCGCCGCCCGTAGTACCGATCTCGTCTTCATCACGCCGCATGACGACGAGTCCGTCCGCGCCATCATCGATCAGGTCAGGCAGGCAGGCGGCGCCGACCTCAAGATCTACGCCGACATCTACGTCACGTTCTCCGGAACGGTCGATGCCCGCTCGGACGCCCTCGTCTTCGACGGCACCCCGGCCGAACTCGTCGATCACCTGACGCGCTGGCAGGGGTTCGGCCTTGATGGATTCCGGCTGCGCCCCGCGGTCAACCAGACCGACCTACCGGTCATCGTCGACGACGTGGTGCCACTCCTGCAGCGCGCCGGGGTGTTTCGCACCGCCTACACCGACGGCGAACACCTCCGGCAGCGACTCGGGCTGCCGGTCGCCGAGAACCGCTACGCCAAGGTGGAGCCGACATGACCGTGCCGCTGTCGATACTCGACCTTTCGCCGATCAGCGAGGGCAGCGACGCCGCAACCGCGCTGCGCAACACGGTGGACCTCGCCCAGCACGCCGAGGCGTGGGGATACAAGCGCTACTGGATGGCCGAACACCACTTCGTCGCCGTCGCAAGTTCACAGCCCACCCTCGTGATCGGCCAGATCGCCGCCGCGACCGAGCGGATCAGGGTCGGCGCCGCCGCCGTCCAACTGGGCCACACCACGGCCGCCGCCGCGGTCGAGAGCTTCGCGACGCTCGACGCGTTCTTCCCCGGCCGCATCGACTTCGGCGTCGGCCGCTCGGGCCAGAGGCGCCGCGAGGCCACCAAGAAGCCCGGATCGGAGACCAAGCCCAAACGGGAACTGCCGACCGAATGGCGCGAGGTCGACGGGATCATCGTGCCGCCGCCGTTCGACATACGGACGATCATCACCGATCAACTGCGCGCGCAGATGTCGGTCCTGCAGCAACCGGAAGCGGTCTCCCCGGATTTCGCCGACCAGATCGACGACATCCTCGCGATGCTGCACGGCTGCTACCGGGTCGGCGACCACGACGTGCACGCCGTGCCCGGTGAACGAACCGGCTTGACGCCGTGGGTGTTCGGCAGCAGCAAGGGCCAGAGCGCGCAGGTGGCGGGCGCCAACGGCCTGCCGTTCGTGGCCAGCTACCACATCACCCCCGCCACCACCTTCGACGCGGTCGACGCGTACCGCGCGGCGTTCAAACCTTCGGCGGCCCTTTCGGAGCCCTACCTGGTGGTGTCCGCCGACGTGGTGGTGGCCGACGACACCGAGACCGCCAAGCAGCTCGCCTCCACTTACGGGCACTGGGTGTACTCGATTCGCAAGGGCGACGGCGCGGCACCCTATCCCGATCCCGATACCGCAGAGCCGCTGACCGAAGAGCAACTCGCATTTGTGAAGGATCGCACCGCAACGCAATTCGTCGGCGACCCCGACACTGTCGCCGAAAAACTGGAAACGCTGCAGCGCATCACCGGTGCCGACGAGCTGGTGGTCACCTCGGTCACCCACCGGCACGCCGACCGCCTGCGCTCACACGAACTAATGGCCAAACGCTGGGGGCTGTAGATGACATCGGTACGAGAAGGTAAGCACCGCAAACCCATTCACCTTGGCGCTCACTTCCCCGGCGTGAACAACACCACGGTCTGGTCGGCGCCCGACTCGGGCAGCCAGATCGAGTTCGAGTCGTTCGTCCACATGGCCCGCACCGCCGAGCGCGGCCTGTTCGACTTCTTCTTTCTCGCCGAGGGCCTCCGACTGCGTGAGCACCGCGGCCGCATCCACGACCTCGACGTCGTCGGCAGGCCCGACACCTTCACGGTGCTCGCCGCACTGGCGGCGGTCACCGAGTACCTCGGCCTGACCGGCACCATCAACACCACGTTCAACGAACCTTTCGAGGTGGCACGGCAATTCGCCACTCTCGACCATCTGAGCGACGGCCGCACCGGCTGGAACATCGTGACTTCGTCGGATGCGTTCACCGGCGAGAACTTCCGCCGCGGCGGCTTTCTCGCCCACTCCGACCGGTACAAGGGAGCCGAGGAGTTCGTCGTCGTGGCCCGCGAGTTCTGGGACAGCTGGGCCGCAGACGCGGTGCTCGCCGATCGGGACAGCGCCGTCTACGTCGATCCTGCCCGCGTGCGCGTGGTCGAACACAGCGGACCGCAGTTCGACGTTCGAGGGATGGCCACGCTTCCGCGTGCGCCGCAAGGGCATCCGGTGCTGCTGCAAGCCGGCGACTCCGCGGAGGGGCGCGCGTTCCTGGCCCAGTACGCCGATGCGGCCTTCACCATGCACTCGACGCTGGAGGCCGGCCAGGCCTACTACGCCGACGTCAAACGGCAGGCGGTGTCGTACGGGCGAAATCCTGACCAGCTCAAGGTGTTTCCCGCGGCGACGTTCGTGCTCGGCGACACCGACAAAGAGGCGGCCGATAAGGCCCGCCACATCCGCCGTCAACAGGTCGGCCCGCAGACCGCGATCGCGATGCTGGAGCAGGTATGGCAGCGCGACCTCTCCGGCTACGACCCCGACGGCCCGCTGCCCGACGTCGAACCGGTCGACGACCCCACCATCACCCAGGGCCGGGTGCGGCACGGGGATCCGAAGGCCGTCGCGGCCAGCTGGCGCGAGCGCGCGGAGGCGGACAATCTCAGCATCCGCGAACTCGTGATCGCGGTGACCAGCCGCCAGCAGTTCGTCGGCACACCCGAGCAGGTGGCCGACGAGATCGACCTGCACATCCAGTCCGACGCCTGCGACGGATTCATCATGGTGCCCCATCTGACCCCCCACGGCCTCGACGAGTTCGTCGACCGCGTCGTGCCACTTCTGCAGGAGCGCGGCGCGTTTCGCACCGAATACGCTGGGCATACCCTGCGCCAGCATCTTTGCCTATAGGCTGAAAGGCAGCTATCGCAGATGGCGGCGGGGGTGTGGTGGGGTGCAGATTTCGCAGACGACCGTCGGGTGGCTGCTCTTTGCCGCCGCGGCGTTGACGCTCGGCATCGGCCTTGTGCTGCGCTCGATTCTGGGTCGTCGGCGGGACAGCGCCGACGATGCCGACCTGGACGACAAGATCCTGATGCCGACGTTCGTGCTGTGCTGCGGCCTCTGCCTGACCGCGATCTTCCTGCTCGGCTACGAAGCCCTAGCCTGACGCGACGTCGCCATTTCGCTGGCCTCGCGGATCGGCCCGCGCCACACCTGGCCGTGCCCGGGCACGAGCACCTCGGTCTCCAGCATCGCCAGCGCGGCCAGGCTGCGCACACAGCCGTCCTGATCGTGGTTGAACACCTTGTGCAGCAACTGCGGGCCCGTGCGGCGGGCCACCGGGTGGCCCGTCACCAGCGCGTCACCGCTGACCAGCACGCCGTCCACCAAAAACGAGCAGTGCCCGCCGGTGTGGCCCGGGCTCGGGATGGCCATCGGCGCGCCTGGCAGTCCGGCGGCGACGTCCTCGGTCAGCGCCTGCGTGGTCGGGATGCCGTCGCGCGTGAAGGCGCCCTTGCGGCTGATCGCAACCGACCACTTCAGCCAGCGCGGCTGCCACACATGGGCGGCGACATCGAGCGGCGAGGCCTGCTCCAGATACTCGCGCTTGCTGTGGCCGACCTCGTCGGCATGGCAATACACCGGTGTGCCATGGGTTTTCGCGAACCAGATCGCCGAACCGAAGTGATCGATGTGGGCGTGGGTCAACAGGATCGCGCGCAGATCGTCGACGCCGAAGCCGAGTTGGCGCATCGACGCCAGCACGTCGTCGCGGTCACCCGGGAAGCCCGCGTCGATCAGGATGACGCCGGTGTCGTCGGCCACCAGCGTCCAGTTGACCAGTTCGGTGTGCGCGAAATGTACGCGGTCGGTGATGGCGGTGAGTGCCGCTGCCATGTGGCGAGTGTAGGCAGTGGAGTAGAAACGATATGTGCCTGAATTGAAACTGGGATACAAGGCGTCGGCGGAGCAGTTCGCGCCGCGTGAGCTCGTCGAGATTGCCGTTGCGGCCGAAGCGCACGGAATGGACAGTGCCACCGTCAGCGACCACTTCCAGCCGTGGCGTCACAAGGGTGGTCACGCTCCGTTCTCGCTGGCGTGGATGACCGCCGTGGGTGAACGCACCGAGCGGCTGTTCCTCGGTACGTCGGTGCTGACCCCGACGTTCCGCTACAACCCCGCGGTCATCGCGCAGGCCTTCGCCACGATGGGCTGCCTGTACCCGGACCGCATCTTCCTCGGCGTGGGCACCGGTGAGGCGCTCAACGAGATCGCCACCGGATACGTGGGCGAGTGGCCGGAGTTCAAGGAGCGCTTCGCGCGGCTACGTGAGGCCGTGCGGTTGATGCGCGAACTGTGGCTCGGCGACCGGGTCGACTTCGACGGCGAGTATTACAAGACAAAGGGCGCCTCGATCTACGACGTGCCCGAGGGCGGCATCCCCATCTACATCGCGGCGGGCGGGCCGCAGGTGGCCAAGTACGCCGGCCGCGCCGGCGACGGCTTCATCTGCACGTCGGGCAAGGGCGAGGAACTGTATAAGGACAAGCTCATCCCGGCGGTCAAGGAAGGCGCCGAGGCCGCGGGCCGCAACGCCGACGACATCGACCGGATGATCGAGATCAAGATCTCCTACGACCCCGACCCCAAGCTCGCGCTGGAGAACACCCGGTTCTGGGCGCCGCTGTCGCTGACCGCCGAGCAGAAGCACAGCATCAACGACCCGATGGAGATGGAGAAGGCCGCCGACGAGCTGCCCATCGAGCAGGTCGCCAAGCGCTGGATCGTGTCGTCGGATCCCGATGAGGCGGTCGAGATGGTCGGCCAGTACGTGAAGTGGGGACTGAATCACCTGGTGTTCCACGACCCCCGGCACGACCAGCGTCGCTTCCTCGAGCTGTTCGCCAAGGATTTGGAGCCCCGGCTGCGCCGTCTGTAGCTGATACGTTGGCGGCGTGTCGACGACCGCCATCTACATCGCCTCGCCCGAGGGCGATACGGGCAAGTCGACGATCGCGCTCGGCATCATGCACCGGCTCGCGGCCACGGTCGCCAGGGTCGGCGTGTTCCGGCCGATCACCCGGTTGGGCGAGGACCGCGACTACATCCTGGATCTGCTGCTGGCCCAGACCACCGCGGGGCTGTCCTACGAACAGTGCGTCGGCGTGAGTTACCAGCAGTTGCACGATGATCCGGACGCGGCCATCGCCGACATCGTCGCCCGCTACCACGAGGTCGCCGAGCACTGCGACGCCGTGGTGATCGTCGGCAGCGACTACACCGACGTGACCACCCCGAGCGAGCTGGACACCAACGCCCGCATCGCGGCCAACCTCGGCGCGCCGGTGGTGCTGGCGGTCAAGGCCAAGGACCGTACGCCCACCGAGGTGGCCCAGATGGTCGAGCTGTGCCTCATCGAGATCTCGGGTCAGCACGCCCACACCGCGGCTGTGGTCGCCAACCGGTGTGACCCCGCGCAGATGGCCGAGGTCGCCGCGGCGCTCGCGAAGTTCGAGCCGAAGTCCTACGTGCTGCCCGAGGAGCCGCTTCTGGTCGCGCCCTCGGTCGGCGAGCTCCAACGCGCGGTGGACGGCACGCTGGTCAGCGGTGATCAGGAGCTGCTGAACCGTGAGGCGCTGGACGTGCTCGTCGCGGGTATGACCGCTGAACACGTCCTGGAGCGGCTCTCCGAAGGCGTCGCGGTGATCACCCCCGGCGACCGCTCCGACGTTCTGCTGGCCGTCGTCAGCGCGCATGCGGCCGAGGGCTTTCCGTCGCTGTCGTGCATCATCCTCAACGGTGGTCTTGCGTTGCACCCGTCGGTCGACAAGCTGGTCGCCGGGCTGAACCAGCGGTTGCCGATCATCGCGACCGACTACGGCACGTTCGAAACGGCGAGCAGAGTGGCCGGCACCAGGGGCCGGGTCACCGTGGCGTCGCCACGCAAGATCGACACCGCGATCGCGCTGATGGAGAACCAGGTCGACACCGCGGATCTCGTTGCGCAGCTGGCGATTCCGATTCCGACGGTCGTCACCCCGCAGATGTTCACCTACCAGCTGCTTGACAGGGCGCGCGCCGATCGCAAGCACATCGTGCTCCCGGAGGGGGAGGACGATCGCATCCTCAAGGCCGCGGGCCGGTTGATCCGGCGCGACGTCGCCGAGCTCACCATCCTCGGCGATGAGGCCCAGATCCGGGCCCGCTCAGCCGAACTCGGCGTCGACCTGTCCGCTGCCAAAGTGCTGAACCCGCGCACCAGCGAGCTGTGCGATCAGTTCGCCGAGCAGTACGCCGAACTGCGCAAGCACAAGGGCGTCACCGTCGAGCAGGCTCGCGAGACCATCCACGACGTCTCGTATTTCGGCACCATGCTGGTGTACAACGACATGGTCGACGGCATGGTCTCGGGCGCGACGCACACCACGGCCCACACCGTGCGGCCCGCGTTCGAGATCATCAAGACGCTGCCGGGGATCACCACCGTGTCCAGCATCTTCCTGATGTGCCTGGCCGACAGGGTGCTCGCCTACGGCGACTGCGCGATCGTGCCCGACCCGACGTCTGAGCAACTCGCCGACATCGCGATCTCGTCGGCCCGCACCGCCGCCCAGTTCGGCATCGAGCCGCGGGTGGCGATGCTCTCCTATTCGACGGGCACGTCGGGCACCGGTGCCGACGTCGACAAGGTCAGGGCCGCAACGGAACTGGTCCGCCAGCGGGAACCCGATCTGCTGGTGGACGGTCCGATCCAGTACGACGCCGCGGTCGACCCGACCACGGCGGCCAGCAAGATGCCCGACTCGAAGGTCGCGGGCAGGGCGACGGTGTTGATCTTCCCCGACCTCAACACCGGCAACAACACCTACAAAGCGGTGCAGCGCAGCGCGGGCGCCATCGCCATCGGGCCGGTGCTGCAGGGTCTGAAGAAACCGGTCAACGATCTGTCGCGCGGTGCACTGATCGAGGACATCGTCAACACGGTGGCGATCACCGCCATCCAGGCGCAGGACAACTGATGGCAAGCCAGCCGGCGGTGCTCGTCATCAACTCCGGTTCGTCGTCGTTGAAATACGCTGTGGTCGAACCCCGTTCCGGAAAGATGGTGGCCGACGGGATCGTCGAGCGAATCGGCGACGGACCGGTCGGCGACCACGGCGCCGCACTGCAGGAAGCGTTCAAGCAGCTGGCGGAGTCCGGGCAGCCTCTGGAGAGCCTCGGTCTCGTCGCCGTCGGCCACCGCGTCGTGCACGGCGGGCCCGACCTGTACGAGCCGACGCTCGTCGACGACGCGCTGATCGCCAAGGTGGAAGAGCTTGCGCCGCTTGCGCCTCTGCACAACCCGCCCGCGCTGCTCGGGATCCGGGTGGCCCGCGAGGCGTTACCGGATCTTCCGCATGTCGCGGTGTTCGATACGGCGTTCTTTCACGACCTGCCCGCGGCCGCGGCGACATACGCCATCGAGCGGGACGTCGCGGCCCAGTGGCAGATTCGGCGCTACGGGTTTCACGGCACGTCACATCAGTACGTGAGCGAACAGGCCGCGGAGTATCTGGGCGAACCGCTGGACTCGCTGAACCAGATCGTGCTGCATCTGGGCAACGGAGCGTCGGCTTCGGCGATCGCCGCGGGCAAACCCGTCGACACGTCGATGGGCCTGACGCCGATGGAGGGCCTGGTGATGGGCACCAGGTCGGGCGACATCGACCCCGGCATCATCACCTACCTGTCGCGCACCGCGCACATGAGCGTCGACGACATCGAGAACATGCTCAACAAGAACTCGGGTGTCCGCGGTCTCGGCGGTGAAATCGATTTCCGTGTTCTGCACAAACGCATCGAGTCGGGCGATGCCGCAGCGCAATTGGCCTATGACGTCTACATCCACCGGCTGCGTAAGTACATCGGCGCGTACATGGCGGTGCTCGGTAGCACCGACGTCATCACCTTCACAGCGGGTGTGGGCGAGAACGACGCGGCAGTCCGCCGAGATGCCCTCGCCGGCCTGACCGGACTCGGCATCGAGGTCGACCAACGCCGCAACGAGAGCTCCGACAGGAGCGCCCGGCGGATCTCCGCCGACGGGTCGCGGACAGTGGTGCTAGTTGTTCCGACCGATGAAGAGCTGGCGATTGCGCGCGCCTGCGTGGACGTCATCGAAGACTGACTGCCCCGTCTCGATCGGCAGGCTGCCGTCCGGGTCGCAGATCGGCACCAGGCGGTGCAGCTGGCGTCCGCCCCGCAGCACGAAGGTCACCCCGTAGCGGTCGCAGATCGCATTGATGTTGTGCAGTGCGGCCATGCCCGCGGTGCCGAAGAAGTCGGTGAGGCGCAGGTCGAGGTCCAGGTGAATCGAGCCGGGCAGGCGGCCTTCGACGTATTGGACCAGCGCGCGGTCGTTGGTCGCGTCGACATCGCCTTCGACGGACACTGTCAGGGTGGCCGATGACCGTTTACGTGCGGTGAATGAAGCGCGGCCGTGTTTCTCTCGCCGGGCGTGTGCCCGTGGGTCGATCCGGAGCAACCGTCCGGTGGCTAGTTCGGCCATGTGACCTCCCTCAGTCGAACGTGGTGTCGCTGTGGGCGGCTGTGAATTCAACCGGGTTTGACGCTACTACGAAATCCGTCGTCAAGCGATGGGCAATTGATGACTAATGGTCATCGGCCTCGGCCTTCTGGACCACTGATTTCGCGTCTACGCCCCTGGTGAGAGCAAGGGCGATCAGGATGTCGACGAACGTGATGATCAGCCCCCACCAGTACATCCACTTCAGTGACGGGTCGGGCCGCGAGGTGAAGTAGCCGATGAGAAAGATCGGTCCGACGATCCCGAAGACGAACATCATGCCCTGGAACATCAGGTAGCGCTTGAACGTCTCCACGGGCCGATTTTACTTAGAAGGTGCTTGTCGGCCGGACGCTGTTGGCCAGGTCGACGAGCGCGTAGCGGTGCGCCTGCGTCGGCGCCACCCGGGCCAACCCGCGCAGCGACGCCTCCACCCCGAGTTGCAGACCGTGCTCGGTGAACGGGAAGCCGAGGATGTGGTTGGTGCTCGCGGTGTTGTCGGCCAACCAGTCCATCGCGGTGCCGAGCACGAGGGCGCGGATCTGCAGCACCCTGGGTTCGGTGTCGGGGAGAGCCTCCACACGGCGGGCGGCGTCGCGGATGTGCCGTTCGGTGATCTCGTTCATCGATCTCCCGGACAGCAGCGTCACCGCGCTCGTCAGCCGCGCCGTGGTGAAATGCCTTGAGGTGGCCGGTACTTGGTCGAGCGTTTTCACCGCGGCGTCGCGGTCACCGCTCGCCGACTGTGCGCGGGCCAGGCCGAAGCCCGCGGAGATGATGCCGTTGTCCGTGCTCCACACCGTGTTGTAGAACTTGCCTTCGTCGGCGGTTCCGGCCAGCTCGGCGGTGGCCGCCAGGGCCAGCTTCGGCGCCAGCTCACCGGGCAGGGTGTCCAGCACCTCGGTGAAATGCTTTGTCGCCGAGTCATAGTCAGCGGTCAGCAACTCCGACACCGCCCGGAACCACGTCAGCTTCCACTGTTGGGATGCGTCCCGGCTGGACGCCTTCCAGCCGATCCGGCCCGCCAGGTCGTCGAGTTTACGGGTGGCCTTGGCGACGTCGCCGAGGTCCAGCAGCGCGCGCACCTCCATCAGCGGCAGCTCGACGGACTCCGACAGGTCGATGCCGTCGGAGTCCAGCGCACCGTGCCGCGCGGCCCGCAGCTGGTCGAGGGTCTGCACCGGCTGGCTTAGCACGCTTGCCGAAATCAGCGTCGCACCAACGTCGCTCGGATCGACGAGCGGTACCGGCAGTGCCTTGACGATCTCCTGTGCCGTCAGCTTTTCCGAGTGCACCTGGCCGTCGAGGTAGACGTCGGTGTGTGCGACGAGCAGGTCGACGCCGAACGTCGAGCGCGTCGGGCTGAACACCGTCGACAGACCGGACCGCGGCGTCCCGGTGTCGTGGGCCACGACTTCGCGCAGCACCCCGAGCAACTGGCTGGTCATCTCCTCGGCGCTGCTGAACCGGCGGCGCGGGTCGGGGTCGATGGCCCGACGCAACAGCCGCGCGAACGAGTCGTACTCGGCCAGCACGGGGTCGTCGCTGGGCAGCCCGTCGGCGTAGCGGCCCTTGCGGGTGCGCATGTTCAGCGTCAGCGCCGCCAGCGTTCGGCCGACCGTGTAGATGTCGGTGGCCACCGTCGGGCCGGTGCGCACGATCTCCGGCGCCTGGTAACCCGGTGTGCCGTAGAGGTATCCGAACGAGTTGATCCGCGATACCGCGCCGAGGTCGATCAGTTTCAGCTGATCCTCGGTGATCATGATGTTCTCGGGCTTGAGGTCGTTGTAGGCCAGCCCGATCGAGTGCAGGTAGCCCAGGGCGGGCAGGATCTCGAGCATGTACCCGATGGCCTCGGCGACCGGCAGCTTCTGAGTTCTGGCCTGTTTCAGCGACTTACCGCCGACGTACTCCATCACGATGTAGCCGACGGGGTTGCCGTGCTGGTCGGGATGCTCGACGAAGTTGTAGATCTTGACGATCCCCGGGTGTGTCACCTCGGCGAGGAACTGGCGCTCGGCCATCGCGATCTTCTGCGCCTCGGCGTCCCCGGAGTGCACCAGGCCCTTGAGCACCACCGGCCGCTCGTTGACGTTGTGGTCGAACGCCAGATACACCCACCCAAGGCCGCCGTGTGCGATGCAGCCCTTGATCTCGTACTGTTCGGCCACCATGTCGCCGGCAGCCAGTTGGGGCAGGAACGAATACGCGCTACCGCAGTGCGGGCACCAACCCTCCGACAGCGCCCGACCATCCTTGGATGACCTGCCGACCGGCTTACCGCAGTTCCAGCAGAACCGCTTCGACTCGGCGACAACGGGATTGGTCATCAGCGCCGACAGCGGGTCGATCTCGCGTACCCGCGGGATCTCCACCAGCCCGCCGCCGAGGCGCCTGGTCGGCGACAGCGCCCGCGTCATCGTCGTCGAATCCTCGGGTTCGGTGTCGGCGGTGCCGACCGACATGCCGTCGGAGTCGTCGAAGTGCGGCCGGAAGACGGCCTGCGTGGCCATCGGCCGCAACGTGGACGCGGAGTCCATGTCGAGTTCGTCGAGGCTGGCCGGTTGTGTGCCCGGTCCCTCGAATTCCTCAGGGGTTTCTGAAGCCGTCGACATCAGTCCGAATACCTCGGGACCGGGGGTGCCGGCGGTGGGCCGAGCACCGTCAACCACTTGCGGTACAACGTCGACCACGTGCCGTCGCGACGGATGCGCTCCAGCGTGCCGTTGACGAACCGGACCAACCCGGTGTTCTCCAGGTTGATGCCGATGCCGTACGGCTCCACGTTCATGCTCGGGCCGACGATGTGCAGGTACGGGTCCTGGGCCACCAGCCCGGCCAGTATCGAGTCGTCGGTGCTGACCGCGTCGACCTGACGCTGCTGCAGCGCGACCAGGCAGTCGGCCCACGTCACCACCTGGATGACGATCGGCGACGGGCTGATCTCCTGGATGCGTTGCAGCGACGTGGTGCCCTTCACCGCGCAGACGCGTTTCCCGGACAGGTCGCTGGCCTGCGTGATCGTCGAGTCGCGCGGCGCCAGGATCCGTTGGTTGGCAACGAAATACACGGTGGAGAAGTTGACCAGCTTCTTGCGCTCGCAGGTGATGCTCATCGTCTTGACGACGATGTCGACCTGGTTGTTCTGCAAGGCCGAGATGCGATCGGCCGACGACAGGATGCGGTACTCGACCTGTGACGGGGTGCCGAAGATGTCGCGGGCCACCTCGCCGGCGATGTCGACGTCGAAGCCGGTGATCTCACCGGTGATCGGGTCGCGGAAGCTGAACAGGTTGCTGCCGATGTCGAGCCCGACGATCAGCCGCCCGCGGGCCTTGATGTTCGCGACGGCGTCGGCGGCCTGCTCCTGGTCCGGGAAGGGCCGCAGGCTCGCGGTGAGATCGCAGTCGTCGTCGGTGTCGTGGGGCACCGGCGCGAGCGACGGCGCCAGTTCCTCCATGCCCGCCGGGGTGGGCGGCGGCAGCGTGAGGCTCGGCGTCGGCACCACCACGCCTTCTGCGTCGCCGCATCCCGCGAGCACGGTCACCATGGCGACCGCGGCACACAGCAGGCGAAGTTTCATCAGCGGTACTCACTCAATCGGGGCCACAGTCCCAGCGCCACGGCGATCGCGGCCACCACGGACAGCACAGCGGCGCCGACAGTCGCGCCGGAAAGCACCCGCCGTGCGTTGATGATGTCGCTGCGCAGCTGTTCGCGGCTCTCGGCGATGCCCTTGTTGAGCGCCTCGTCGAGTCGGTCGAACGCGGGCGTCGAATCGTCCTCGCCGCGTCCGAGCGCCACCTGCGTGGCCGCCTGGTAGTTGCCGACGGCGATGTAGGAGCTGATCCGGTCGTCGGCCGCGCGCCAACGCCGCAACAGCTGTTCGGCCTCGGACAGATCGCCCTTGTCGATCGCGTCCTCGCGGCTGAGGTATTCGGAGAGCTGCTGCTGCATGCTGTCGATGCGCTGGTAGTAGGACTGCTTGCGGACGCTCTCGTCGCCCCGGCGAATCAGCGACAGCGTCTCGTCGGCGCGCGCCTGCTGGGCCGTGATCGCCAACGACGTCACGGTTTTCAGCGACTCCGCGGCGGTGTTCTTGGCGCTGCGGCTGTCCATGGTCGAGATCACCAGCGCGGTGAACACCCAGATCAACATGATCAGCACGGCCAGTCCGCCCGCCACGAAACCGATGTTGACGCGGCGCCTCGTCCTGCGGGCCAGCCAGCGGTTGGCGAATGCGCCGAACAACAACGTGGCCAGCACCACGAGGATCACCGGCGCCGGGATGCGTGTGGACGCCGTCGTCTCCTGGTCGACCCGCGCCGACGTCTCCTCGTAGAGGCGTTGGGCGTCGGGCAGGATGGTCTGCTGCATCAGCGCCGAGGCCTCCGACAGATACGACGAGCCGACCGGGTTACCCGCACGGTTGTTGGTCCGCGCGGTCTCGACCAGCCCGGTGTAGACGGCCAGGTTGGCGTTGATCCGGCCGAGCAGCTGGATCAACGGCTCCTCGGTCAGCCCGCTGGACGCCCGAGTCACGGCGTTGGCGGCATCGGTGATGGCCTGTTCGTAGCGCTGCCGGACGTCGCGCGGCTCGGCGCCCGCGATGAACGCCGTCGCGGCGGCGGCATCGGCCACGGACAGCTTCGTGTACAGCTGGCCGGCGGCGAACGCCAGCGGTTCGGTGTGGTCCAGGACGGTGGTCAGGGCCTGCTGCCGGTCGTTGACCGTGGTCGAGGTGGCGAACGCGCTGGCGATCACGAGCGCCGAGAGCACGATGCCGATCGTCAGGATCCGGCCGGGGGTCGTCCACAGGAACCACAGCCGCGGGTGCGAAGGGGTGGCCGGCGAGCGCGACGCAAGCGGCTCGGTTGACGGGTGCGCCAGCTCCACAGTCACCGGTGCGCGGACCTCATCTTTTTCGCTACTTTCCGACTGCTCTTATGACCTACATCTCACTGTATAAAAGAATTCTAAGAGTTATTCCTGTGGCGTGTGGGCATTCAGACCGGTTTCGGAGCCCACCGGTTCCCGCTTCGTTCCCTAAGCTGAACGCGTGCGTGGCGACGGCGACGGTTGGGTGGTGTCAGAGACCGGCGCGGCCTATTGGGGTCGACACGGCGCGGCGGGTCTGCTTCTTCGCGCGCCGCACGTCGACGGCTCAGCGGCCGTGCTGCTGCAACACCGCGCGCCGTGGAGTCATCAGGGCGGCACATGGGGGCTGCCCGGCGGCGCCCGCGACAGCCACGAGACGGCCGAAGAGGCCGCGGTCCGCGAGGCGCACGAGGAGGCGGGGCTGGCGCCCGATCGGCTCGTGGTGCGCACGACGGTGGTCACCGCGACCGCGAGCGGAAGCCACTGGACCTATACGACGGTGATCGCCGACGCCCCCGAACAGCTGGAGACCGTGCCCAACCGGGAGAGCGCCGAACTGCGCTGGGTCCCCGAGGACGAGGTCATCACGCTGCCGCTGCATCCCGGGTTCGCCGCCAGCTGGGCGCGGCTGCGCGCTGTCGCAGCGACTATCCCGCTGATGCAAGCCGAGCTTTGAGCCTGCTCGCGGCGGCCTTCGGGTCATCGGCACCGGTGATGGCGCGCACCACGACCACGCGCCGCGCGCCCGCATCGAGCACTTCGGGAAGTCGCTGCTCGTCGATGCCGCCGATCGCGAACCACGGTTTGTCGGTGGACATCGCGGCGGTCGCCCGCACGAGGTCGAGCCCGGGGGCCGGGCGGCCGGGCTTGGTCGGCGTCGGCCAGCACGGCCCGACACAGAAGTAGTCCACCGCCTCGGACGCAGCGGCGGCGGTCTGGTCCTCGTCGTGTGTTGAGCGGCCGATCACCGGGGTCGGACCGATGATGTCGCGGGCGATCGGCAGCGGCAGGTCGTCCTGGCCGAGATGCAGCACGTCGGCGCCTGCCGCGCGGGCGATGTCGGCCCTGTCGTTGACCGCGAACAAGGCGCCGTGCCTGCGCGCGGCATCGGCGAGCACCTCGAGCGCGGCGAGTTCGTCGCGGGCCTCCAACGGCCCGAACTGCTTCTCTCCCGGCGAGCCCTTGTCGCGCAGCTGGATGATGTCCACCCCGCCCGCGAGCGCCGCATCGGCGAACTCGGCCAGGTCGCCGCGTTCCCGGCGCGCGTCGGTACACACGTACAGCGAGGCGGTGGCCAGCCGATCCCGGGGGTTATCCACATCCGCGAGGGTAGTGTGGACGCTCGACACGGGAGTCCGGAGAGCGGACTGAGAGTGGGCACACGGTTTCGCACCTGCCCTGACCGTCGCACCTGATCCGGGTCATGCCGGCGAAGGGAGGGAGAGGGTGTCCGACAAAACCATTGCCGTCATCGGCGGCGGCGTCATCGGGTTGTCGGTTGCGCGCCGCGCCGCACTGGACGGCTTGAACGTGCGCGTGCACCGCGCCGACGACCGGGGCGCGTCGTGGGTGGCAGGCGGCATGCTCGCCCCGCACAGCGAGGGCTGGCCGCGCGAGGAGCGGCTGCTGCGCGTCGGCCTGGCCTCGCTGGCTCTGTGGCACGGCGGCTTCACCGACGGGCTGCCCGAAGACGTGATCACCGCACGCGAGTCGCTGGTGGTCGCGGTCGACCGCGCCGATGTCGCCGACCTCAAGACCGTCGGCGAGTGGCTGGCCGCACAGGGCCATCCCGTGCAGGCCACCTCGGCCGCGCGCGACCTCGAGCCGCTTCTGGCCCAGGGCATCCGGCACGGCTTCGTGGCCGAAACCGAGCTTGCCGTCGACAACCGCGCGGTGGTCGAGGCGCTTGCCGCGCAGTGCGAGCGTCTGGGTGTGCGATGGGCGCCGCCGGTGCACGACCTGGCGGACGTCGACGCCGACCTGCGGGTCATCGCCAACGGCATCGACGCACCACAGCTGTGGCCCGGCCTGCCGATCCGGCCGGTCAAGGGCGAAGTGCTGCGGCTGCGGTGGCGCAAGGGCTGTATGCCGGTGCCGCAGAGAGTGATTCGGGCCCGGGTGCACGGACGGCAGGTCTACCTGGTGCCGCGACGGGACGGGGTGGTCGTCGGGGCCACCCAGTACGAACACGGCCGCGACACCGCGCCCGCGGTCACCGGGGTGCGGGAACTGCTGGACGACGCGTGTGCGGTGGTTCCTGCGCTCGGCGAATACGAGTTGGCCGAATGCGCTGCGGGCCTGCGCCCGATGACGCCGGACAACCTGCCGATCGTCGGCCGACTCGACGAGCGCACGCTGGTCGCGGCCGGCCACGGGCGCTCCGGCTTCCTGCTGGCGCCGTGGACCGCGGAGGCGATCGCAGGCGAACTCAACGGCGCTCCGCTGCCGGACGCCGAACTGATGGAGGTTCGATGAAGGTCATCGTCAACGACGAAAACGTCGAATGCGACGAACAAACCACCGTCGCGGCGCTGCTGGAGCGTCTCGGCTTCCCGGAGAAGGGAATTGCGGTCGCGGTGGACTGGACCGTGCTGCCCAGGTCGCGTTGGGCCACGACGCTGTCCGACGGCGCGCGACTGGAAGTGGTGACGGCGGTGCAGGGTGGCTGACAACAAACTCACGATCGCCGGCCGCGAATTCGGCTCGCGGCTGATCCTCGGCACCGGCGGTGCCGCGAACCTGGCCGTGCTCGAAGAGGCGTTGGTCGCCTCGGGCACCGAGTTGACCACGGTCGCGATGCGACGCGTCGACGCCGAGGGCGGCACCGGTGTGCTCGACCTGTTGCACAGGTTGAACATCACGCCGCTGCCCAACACCGCCGGATGCCGCGGCGCCGCGGAGGCCGTCATGACCGCGCAACTGGCGCGCGAGGCGCTCGGGACCGAGTGGGTCAAGCTCGAGGTCATCGCCGACGAACGCACCCTGCTGCCCGACGCCGTCGAGTTGGTCCGGGCCGCAGAGCAATTGGTGGACGACGGGTTCGTCGTGCTGCCGTACACGAACGACGACCCGGTGCTGGCGCGCCGGTTGGAGGACACCGGCTGCGCGGCGGTGATGCCGCTCGGCTCGCCGATCGGCACCGGCCTCGGCATCGCCAACCCGCACAACATCGAGATGATCGCCGATGCCGCAGGCGTCCCGGTGATACTCGACGCGGGTATCGGCACCGCAAGCGACGCCGCGCAGGCGATGGAATTGGGTTGTGACGCGGTGCTTCTCGCGACCGCCGTCACCCGGTCGGCGAACCCGCCGATGATGGCCGCGGCGATGGCGGCCGCCGTCACTGCAGGCCACCTCGCGAGGCAGGCGGGCCGGATCCCGAAACGGTTCTGGGCGCAGCCGTCCAGCCCATCTGTATGACAGCGAAAAGATATGTGGCGCTCGGCAGTTCGATGGCCGCAGGCCCGGGCATCGCACCACGAGACAAGACGGCTCCGCTGCTGGCCGCGCGCTCGGCGGCCAACTACCCGCATCTGGTCGCGCAGCGCCTCGGCCTGGACCTCGTCGACGTCACATACTCCGGTGCGACCACCGCCCATGTGCTGACCGATCGGCAGAACGGCGAGCCGCCGCAGGTCGACGCACTCGACGGCACCGAGGCGCTGGTCACCATCACGATCGGCGGCAACGACGTCGGCTACGTACCGCTGCTCACCGCTGCCGCGCTGCCCGGTGCGGTGCGCTCGGTGCCGGTGCTCGGCGGCAGGCTCCGTGAGTTGCTCGACCCGACGGCCAGGGACCGCGCGCTCGTCGAGGTCGGTCCCGCGCTGGAGAATGTCGGGCGTGAGACCCGGGCGCGGGCGCCGCGGGCCCGGGTGCTGTTCGTCGACTACCTGACGCTGCTGCCGCCCGCGGGTGAGGATGCGGCGCCGCTGTCGGGCGCCGACGCCGCGCTCGGCCGCAGGGTCGCCGCCACGCTGGAGCGGCTGACCGTTGAGGCCGCCGCGGCGACCGGATGCGAGGTGGTGCGGGCCTCGGACGCCAGCCGCGACCACCACGCCTGGTCGGCGGACCCGTGGACGACGAAGCCGTCGCGGTTCGGGCTGCCGTTGCCGGGCCGCCCGTTCCCCGCGCATCCGAACGCGGCCGGCATGCGTGCGGTGGCCGACCTCGTCGTCGCTCAGGCGGGCTGACAGTATGGGTGCGATGATCGAATTGGTCGGGCTCACCAAGGTATTCGGCCGGACCCGCGCAGTCGATGATCTGACCTGCACCATCGAGCCGGGCGTGGTCACCGGTTTCCTCGGCCCGAACGGGGCCGGCAAGACGACGACCATGCGGATGATCCTCGGGCTCGATCGCCCGACCGCGGGCACCGCCACCATCGACGGCAAGCACTACCGCGAGCTGGCCGACCCGCTGCGGCACGTCGGCGCGCTACTCGACGCCAAGCAGACCCACCCCAACCGGTCGGTGCGCGCGCACCTGCGCTGGATCGCGGCGTCGAACACGCTGCCGATCGCCCGCGTCGACGAGGTGCTCGACATGGTCGGCCTTTCCGCCGTCGCCGCCAAGAAGGCGGGCACGCTGTCGCTGGGCATGAGCCAGCGACTCGGCATCGCGGCCGCGCTGCTCGGCGACCCGCCGGTGCTGCTGTTCGACGAACCGGTCAACGGCCTCGACCCGGAAGGCATCCGCTGGGTGCGCACGCTGATGCGATCGCTGGCCGCCGAGGGCCGCACGGTGTTCGTGTCCAGCCATCTGCTGGCCGAGATGTCCAACACCGCCGACCGGCTGGTGGTGATCGGCCGCGGCAAGCTGATCGCGTCCACCACGGTCAGCGAGTTCGTCGGCCGGGCCGACGGCGTGCGGGTCAGGAGCCCGCAGCTGGACATGCTGCGGACGGTGCTGACCGAAGCGGGTATCGAGGTCACCGACGACGACGCGGCAACCGCCCTTCTTGTGCGCGGCGCCGCCTGCGACGTGGTCGGCGACCTGGCCGCGCGCAGCGGAATCACCTTGCACGAGTTGACATCTCAGCAGGGCTCGCTGGAGGACGCATATATGAGGCTCACCGACGACGCCGTGCAGTACCGGGCGGCGACGTGAGCGCGCCCGCGGTCGTCAACGCCGAGCGCATCAAGCTGTTCACGACGAGGTCGACGCTGTGGTCGGCGGCTGCCGTCGCGGTGCTGAGCCTCGGGCTTGCCGCGCTTCAGGCGTCGACGGCGACGGGTCCGGGCAGCGTCCCACCGGAGAAGGCGGCGATGGGAGTCGCCGTGTTCGGCGTTCCGGCGCTGATGATCCTGTCGGCGCTGACCGTCACCAACGAATACCGAAACGGCTTGATCCGTACGACCTTTGCGGCGGTCCCGAACCGCGCGCTGGTGCTCACCGCGAAAGCCGTTGTCGCGGCGGTGTTCTCCGGTGCCTACGCGGCTGTGATGACGATGGCCTCGATCGTGGTGGCGCAGTCGGACCCGAGCGACTGGCGACTGGTCGGCGCGATCGCGCTGTATGCGATGCTCGCCGCCGTGCTCGGCGTCGCAGTCGGTGCGCTGCTGCGTGCCTCCGCCGGAGCGGTCGCGCTGCTGCTGTTGTGGCCGATGGTGGCCGAGCCGCTGCTGGGCAACATGCCCAACCTCAGCCCGAAGATCGGCCCGTACCTGCCGTTCGGCAACGCGTTCAGGTTCCTCGACGTGCAGTGGCTGTACCCGTACTACGCGATGCCGTGGGGACCGGTGGGGTCCATCGGGTACTTCGCCGTGGTCGTGGCCGCGGTGTTCGTCGCGGCGCTGGTCATGATCAACCGGCGTGACGCGTGACAACCGCTAACGTGGGAGCGATGGTTCGTCAGTCCCGCGCGGTGTGCGCAGTGCTCGCCGCGGTCGGCATTGTCGCTGCGCTGGGCGGTTGCGGCGGCAAGCCCGCCAAGGAGGCCACCAGCCCGCCTGCCAGCCCAGGCCCCTCTGCTGCGGCGATCGAATACGCCGCCACCCTGCGCGGCCGCATCAAGGGCGACGCGATGATGGCGCACCTGCGGAAACTGCAGGAGATCGCCGACGCCAACGACGGCAACCGCGCGCTCGGCACCCCGGGCTATGACGCCGGCGTCGACTATCTCGTCAACGCGCTGCGCGACAAGGGTTTCGACGTGCAGACCCCCGAGTTCGAGGTGCGGCTGCCCTTCGCCGAGGAACCGCAGCTCACCGTGGCGGGCGCGGCGATCGAGGCCAAGCCGCTCGAGTTCACCGTCGGCACACCCGACGGCGGCGTGTCCGGCCCGCTGGTCGCCGCCCGTGTCGAGGATTCGCCCGGCTGCACGGCGGCGGACTACGACGGGCTGCCCGTGCAGGGCGCGGTGGTGCTCGTCGACCGCGGCACCTGTCAGTTCTCGCAGAAGCAGGCGGCCGCCGCCGAGCGCGGTGCGGTCGCGCTCATCGTCGCCAACAACGAGGACGGCGACGAGATGGGCGGCACGCTCGGCGAGGACAGCAAGCCGAGGATTCCGGTCGTCAGCATCACCAAGGAGTCCGGCGAGCGGCTCCGCGCGTCACCCGGCGAGACCAGGCTCAAACTCAAGGCCGGTGTCGAGGTCAAGAAGACGCGCAACGTCATCGCGCAGACGAAGACCGGCTCCACCTCCGACGTGGTGATGGTGGGCGCACACCTGGACAGCGTGAAAGAGGGCCCGGGCATCAACGACAACGGCTCCGGAGTCGCTGCCGTGCTCGAGACCGCGCTGCAGCTGGGCTCGTCGCCGGATATAAAGAATGCGGTGCGGTTCGGGTTCTGGGGAGCCGAGGAGCTCGGCCTGAAGGGTTCGAACGACTACATCAGGTCACTCGATGTCGATCAGCTCAAGGACATCGCGCTCTACCTGAACTTCGACATGCTCGCCTCGCCCAACCCCGGCTACTTCACCTACGACGGCGACCTGTCGGTGCCGCCGAACCCCAGAAACCCCAATCCGCGGGTGCCCGAGGGCTCGGCGGGTATCGAACGCAACTTCGTCGCCTACCTCAAAGATGCGGGTAAGACGGCGCAGGACACCGGGTTCGACGGCCGTTCGGACTACGACGGATTCACCTTGTCGGGGGTCCCCGCGGGCGGGCTGTTCTCCGGCGCAGAGGAGAAGATGACCCCCGAACAAGCCAAGCTGTGGGACGGCAAGGCCGACGAGCCGTTCGACCCGAACTACCACAAGGCCTCCGACACACTCGACCAGATCGACGAAACGGCTTTGGAGATCAACGGCGCCGGGGTGGGCTACGTCGTCGGCATCTACGCGCAGGATCAGCGCGGGCGCAACGGAGTTCCGATCCGCGACGACCGCACCCGGCACGTCCTCACCCAGTCATGAGGGTCACGGCGCTGGCGGTGTCGGTTGCTTTCGCGGTGCTGGTCGGCGGGTGCTCGTCAGCGCCCCAGCCGGTCGCCGACCTGGGCCGTGACCTCGCCGACAAGGTCGGGGTCGACGGAATGTTCGGCCATCTGCGCAAGCTCGCCGAGATCGCCGACGCCAACAAGGGGTCGCGCGCCGACGGCACACCCGGATACGACGCGAGCGTCGACTACGTCGTGCAAACCCTGCGGGACAAGGGTTTCGACGTTTCGACGCCGGAGTTCGAACGGCTGGTGGTGACCTCGCCGGGTAAACCGACGCTGTCCGTGTCGGGCCGCACCCTGCCCGTCGACCAGGCGTCGCTGCTGACGCCGACGCGCAAGGGCGGCTTGCGTGCGGTGACGGCCCGCCCGCAGAAACCGGCGGGTTGCGTCGCCGCCGACTACGGCACCAAATCGGTGGCCAACGCCATCGCCGTCGTCGACGACACCGGTTGCTCGATCGTGGCCAAACAGAACACCGCCGCCGCAGAGGGCGCCGTCGGCCTGCTCGTCGTCAGTGACGGAGCCGGCCCGCGGGAGCTGTTCCCGCGCGGTTACTACCAGGCGTTGAAGATGCCCGTCGCGGTGATCGACGCGAGCGGCGACGCCGCGCTGCGCCGGACGACCGCACCGGTGCTACTGACGCTGAACGCCGAGGCGGCCATGGCCAAGTCGCGAAACGTGCTGGCGCAGACCAAGACCGGTGATACCCACAACGTGGTGGTGGCGGGCGCGCACCTGGATAGCTTTGTCGAGAGTCCCGGCATCAACGACGACGGCACCGGCGTGGCGGCGCTGCTCGAGACCGCCGCCGCACTCGGCGCGCAACCGCAGATCGCCAACGCGGTGCGGTTCGCGTTCTGGGGCGCCGAGGAGTCGGTGCTGGCCGGGTCGACGAAATACGTGCAGGGTCTCGACGGCGACAAACTCGACGACATCGCGCTGTATCTCAACTTCGACATGCTCGGTTCACCCAACGCCGGGTACTTCACCTACGACGGCGACCAGTCGGGTCAGGCCAACCCCGCAGTGCCCGCCGACACCGTCCCCGCAGGCTCGGGCGGTATCGAACGCACGCTGGCCGGTTTCCTGAACCTGGCCGGGGTGCGGCCCGCCGACATGCCGCTGGGCATTGCCTCCGACTACAGCCCCTTCATGGACGCGGGCGTTCCGATCGGCGGCGTGACAACCGGTGCGGCGCAACGGAAGACCGAACTGCAGGCGCGGCTGTGGGGTGGCGTCTCGGGCGTCGCGTTCGACCGCAACTACCACCTTTCCGGCGACACCGTCGACAACGTCAACCGCGATGCGTTGGCCGTGACGGGTCCGGCCGCGGCCTACGCTGTGGGCACCTACGCCCAGTCGATCGAGGGCGTCAACGGCGTCCCTACCCGCGAGCAGCGCCGCCGGCATACGCCTTAGCGACCCGGCTGACGAACTGGTAGACGCCGTCCTCGTCGGGGGCCAGCGGTCCGGGCTTGGCGTGCGGCGACTGCAGGCCGCGCTGCACGGATTCGCATGCCGCCCAGTCCTGCCGGTTGGTGAGGTCCCAGAAGTCCACCGCGTACGACGGGTCGAAGTCGGGCTTCTCGGCGACCTCTCTGGGGAACGCCCATGCGCATTCGACGTGGGTACGGTCGACGGCCAGCGGCGTCATGATATGGGTCATCACGTAGTCGGGGTGCAGGCTGACCAACAGGTTGGGATAGCCGACCACGTACATCACCGTGCGCAGCTCGCGCTCGGACAGGCCCTTGATCGCGACGCCGCCGCTGGCGCCGGTCAGCGACATCGTCTGCGCGCTGTCGATGAGCGACATCCAGCCGCCCATCCAGGAACCGTCGGTGTCGAGGTTCTCGCCGCTGTGCGGCGGGCTGATCCGCGACAGCTCGGGGTGGATGGTCGAGCAGTGGTAGCACTCCTGGTAGTTCTCGGCGATGATCTTCCAGTTGGTCTCCAGCTCGTAGGAGTGCCGGTCCACGACGACCAGGTCCTCGGGGTGGTACGGCGCGATGACGTCCTCCCAGCCGGCTACGTGGGTTTCGAAGTCGGCGTCCTCGCCGCTGGGGTCGGCGAACAAATAGCCGTGCCAGTTCACCAGCCGCAGTTCGGCCAGCCGCCACTCGTCGGCATTGAAATGTTCGGCGTCCTTGAAGCCGGGGGCGTTGCGGATCGTGCCGTCGAGCCGGTACGACCACGAGTGGTATGGGCAGACGATGGCGCGGCCCTTGGTGCTGGCGTTGCAAGCCAGCAGTTCGTGGCCGCGGTGACGGCACGTGTTGGCGAATGCGCGAATGGTGTCCTCGCCGCGGACCAGCAGCACCGCGTTCGCGCCAGTGCCGACGGCCTTCTGAGCGCCGACGGTGGCCAGGTCGGACGCATGGCCGACGCAGGTCCAGCCGGAGAAGATGTACCGCTGCTCCCAGTCGAAGACGGCGGGGTCGACGTAAGCCTCTCGGGGGAGCATCCGCGACTGGCCGAACGGGGCCATTGCCGCGGCGACGCCGTCGGCGGGAAGGGGAGCCGGAGGATGCTGTTTGAACATACAGTCAGCCTAGTCCATCAAGCCTCGCCGGTGAAGCCGCCGAGACCGCTGTCGGCGGTGGCGTCACCGCGGGTCATCCGTCGATACACCAGAAAGCCTATGACCACCGCAGCCAGCGCGGCCACCAGAAGCAGCGTCGCCAATGCGTTGAGCGCAGGGGTCGGGGCAGCGCGCGCGGTGTTGTAGATCTTCACCGACACCGGTTCGGTCGAGGCGTCGCCGGACAGATAGCGCACGAGCACGAAGTCGTCGATGACGTCGGCGAACACCAGCACGGTGCTCGCGAAGATCGCCGGTAGCAGCATCGGCACCACGATCCGGCGCAGCGCGCCGAGCGGTGAGGCGCCCAGATCCATTGCGGCCTCTTCGTATTGCGGGCCGATGGTGGCCAGTCGAGCGCGCACGAGCACGGCGGGATAGGACACCTGGAAGGTGACGAGGCCGATCACCTGCGCGGTGGTGCCGAGGTTCACCGGGACCGCGACGGTGGTGATCACGAACAGCAGCGCGACGGCCAGCAAGACCTCCGGCAGCACGAACGACAGCAACATCAGGAAGTTCGCCGACGACGGCAGCCTGCCGCGCCAGCGGTCGATGCCGATCGCGAACAGGGTGCCCAACGGAACCGTGATCAGGGTGGCGACCACGCCGAGTTTCAGCGTCTGCAGCAGCGCGGTGTGCAGGGCGTCGTTGTGCCACACCGACAGCGCCTGGTCGCCCCAGTACCAGCGGAACGAGAAGCCCTGCCAGGTCGTGCGGGACTTGCCGTCGTTGAAGGAATAGGCGACCGCGATGAGCACGGGCAGCAGCGACCAGATGAGATAGCCGATGGTGATCGCGACCAGGAACCGCGGCGGCCGCCACGGGTTGTTCCACCACGTGATCGGGCCTTTCATGACGCCACCTCGTCCGGCTTGGACGTCACCCGGATGTAGTAGAGCATCGGCAGCAGCGCCACGAGGAACACCAGCATCACGAACGCGCCCGCCTGCCCGGTCTGGCCGGGGGACTGCACGCTGTCGTTGATCAGGTTGCCGACCATCGTGGTCTTTGGCGACGCCGACAGCATGTCGCTGGTGAAGTAGTCGCCGAGCATCGGCAGACAGGTCAACAGCACGGCGGCGACGATCGTCGGGCGGCACAGCGGAAGCGTCACCCGAAAGAACGACGAGATCCGGTCTGCGCCGAGATCACGCGACGCCTCGAGCATCGGCTGCGAGAGACGGTCGAGCCCGGCGTAGAGCGGCAGGATCATGTACGGCACATAGCCGTACACCAGACCGAGCACCACCACGACGGGCTGGCCGGTCAGCCACTTCACGTCCGGGGTGAAGAACCCGCCGAAGCCGAGCACCTTGTTGAACAACCCGTCGTCCTGTAACAGGTTGACCCAGGCGAACATTCGCATCATGTAGCTGATCCAGAACGGTGCGATCAGCAGCGCCAGCAGCAGGCCCTTGCGCTTACCCGAGAGCCTCGCGACGTAGTAGGCGACGGGGAACGCGATCAGCAGGCACAGGCAGCTGGCGACGATCACGTATACGAAGGTGCGAAGGATCGCGGGGCCGTAGATGCCGTTCTCGCCGACGATGTGGGTGAGCACATAGCTGAACTGGGTGGGATCCCACTGCAGCGGGTTCCACACCGGTATCGGCGTGCGGAACAGCGGGTCGGTCTGGCCGAAGACGATGCACAGCACCACGTACAGCGGGAAGATGAAAAACGCTGCCAGCCAGAAGATTCCGGGTGCGGCGAGCACCGCCCATACCCGGTTGCGGCGTTCGCGGGGCGGCGCGGGCGCCGTCGGCGAGGTGACTACCGGGACCGCCACGGGAGGTTATGACCCGCCGGCGTTGAACGCCTGCCACACCTTCTGCCAGGCGTCCTGGTTGGCCGCGTCCAGCTCGAGCAGCCGGTAGCCGGCGTCGAAATACTCGGGCTTGACGATGGCGGTGCGCAGATTCTCCGGGATGAACTCCTCTGCCACAAGGGAATCGGCGGTGATGGAGTTCTGCGGCGGCTGGTAGCCGATCGCGGTGAAGTTCTGCATCGCGACCTGTGGATCGAGCATGTGGTTGATGAACAGGTGCGCGAGCACCGGGTTCGTGCCGCTTTTGAGGATCACCATCATGTCGTTGTCGACCAGACCCTTGCCGTCCGGCGGGAACCAGTACTGCAGGATGTCGGTCGAGGTGCCCTCGGGCAGGTACGACTGCGCGTTGATGATGTCGCCGGACCACATCTGCGACACCCCGAGCTGGCCGGCGGGCAGGTCGTTGTACATCGTGATGGTGACCTTCGGCGACGTCGCGCCGACCATCGCGTTGAGCTCCTCGCCGACCTTCTTGAGGTCGGCCTCCGATGACGTGTTGACGTCGGTGATGCCCAGCTTCAGAAGCACCATCGACATCGCGGTGTGCCAGTCGTCGATGACAGCGGTCTTGCCCTTGTACTGCGGATCCCAGAGCACTTCGTACGGGTTGCTCATCTTGGGGATGTCGGTCTTCACCTGATCGTTACGCCAGCCGATGCCGGTGGTGTAGATCGTGTAGGGCACGCTGAACTGCCAGTCCTGGTCGTACCAGGGGTTCTTGAACGACGGCCAGACGTTGTCGATGTTGGGGATGTAGCTGTGGTTCAGCGGCTGGATGAGCTTGCCCGTCACCAGCCGGCTGATCTGGTCGTAGCTCGGGAAGTAGAGGTCGTAGTTGACGCTGCCGCCGCGGATCTTGGTGATCGCCTCGTCGGTGTCGTTGAACGTCGAGATCTCAACGGTGACGCCGTATTTGTCCTCGAACGACTTGACCCCGTCCGGGCTGATGTAGTCGGCGTAGGTGTAGAGCTGAAGCGTCGCGCCCTTCTCCGGCTCCAACCCGTCTTCGATGGCCTTGTTGTCGTCGGCGATGTCCCACTTGACCGGGCTGTCCGGCGAGGCGAGCGTCAGCGTCGGGTTGCCCGACGTCTGTCCTCCCTTCCCGCAGGCCGCAAGGAAGGCGGGCAATGTCGGTGCGACGGCGGCCAGAAGGGCCGCTCGTGTGAGGAACTGACGTCGGGTCGGACCGTGGTTGTGCGGTCCAAAGGGTCCGGGCATCTGGGCCTCCCCGTTGATTTCGCGGCTTGTCGCTGGTAGGACTCTCGCATAGACTGAATGCTCAGTCAACCGTTCTGGACTGGAGGTTTCCCGTGTCTTCGCCGGTGGTGGACAGCGCTATGCACAGCAATGGAGCTGACACCGTAGACCAGCTGATAGCCGACGAGGAGCAGGTGTTCCTGCGCCGTCAGCCACGCAGCTCCGAATTGATCGCCGAAGCACGCGAACACCTCGCGGGTGGGGCGACGTCGAACTGGCAGATCGCCGAGCCGCAGGCGGTCTGGATGAGCCACGGCCTCGGCTCGAAGGTGTACGACGTCGACGGCAACGAATACGTGGACATGCACGGCGGCTACGGCGCGTCCATCGCGGGACACGCCCATCCGGCGATCGTCGCCGCCGTCAGCGACCGGGTAAGGCGCGGAACGCATTTCGCGCAGCCGACCGAGGACGCGATCTGGATCGCCGGTGAGCTTTCCCGCCGCTTCGACCTACCCCTGTGGCGATTCGCCAACTCGGGCACCGAGGCCACCATGGACGCCGTGCACCTGGCCCGCGCGCTCACCGGCCGCGACCTGATCATCAAGGTCGAGGGCTGCTATCACGGCCACCACGACTCGGTTCAGGTGTCGGTGCTGCCCGAGGCCGACGAGGTCGGCCCCCGCGATCACCCAATAGGCGTGCCGGGCAACACGGGCATCCCCAAGGCGATCCGCGACCTCGTTGTCGTGGTGCCGTTCAACGACACCGGTGCGGTCGCCCGCGCCCTGGCCGAACACCGGGGGCAGATCGCCGCGATGATCCTCGAACCGGTGATGATGAACGCCGGCATCATCCCGCCGACCGACGGATACCTCGCCGTCATTCGCGATCTCGTGCACGCCGAGGGTGCATACCTGATCTACGACGAGGTGAAGACCGGATTCACAACGGGCCCAGGCGGAGTCACCGCGCGCAGCGGCGTCGTCCCCGACATCGTGTGTCTGGCCAAGGCCCTCGGCGGCGGCATCTCGGTGGCCGCGATCGGCGGCACGGAGACGGTGATGTCGGCGATCGCCGACGGCCGCTACGAGCAGGTGGGCACGTTCAACGGCAACCCGTTGGCGATGGCCGCCACCAGGGCCACCCTCACCGACGTCCTCACGCCGAAGGCGTACGAGCACCTCGACGCGCTCGCCACCCGGTTGCGCGGATCGCTCGAGGCGACCATCGCCAAGCACGGATTCGACTGGCACGTCGTCACGGCGGGCGCCAAGGGCTGTGTGACCTTCCGCCGCGATCCCGTGCGCGAGTTCCGCGACTTCCTCCAGATCGACGCCAGACTGGGCCACCTGCACTGGCTGATGCAGCACAATGGCGGTGTATTCCTGCCGCCATGGGGGAAGGTGGAGCAATGGCTGCTCTCCGTACAGCACGACAACGACGACGTCGATCGCTTCGCCGCGAACTTCGCCCGGTTCGCCGAGGCAGTTGCATGACTGAGTGGGCCCCGTGAAGGGCGGCGCGATCCGGCTGGAGAAGCTGGTCAAGTCGTTCGACGGGGTCCCGGCGGTAACCGGTATCGACCTCGATATCCCTGCCGGCCAGTTCTATTCGCTGCTGGGCGCGTCCGGCTGCGGTAAGACCACCACGCTGCGGATGATCGCCGGTTTCGAGAAGCCCGACTCGGGTCGCATCGAGCTCGACGGCCGCGACGTCGCCGCCGACCCGCCGCACAAGCGGCCCGTCAACACGGTCTTCCAGACCTACGCGCTGTTCCCGTTCATGACGGTGTGGGACAACGTCGCATTCGGGCTCAAGTACCAGAGGGCGTCGAAAGCGGAAACCAAAACGCGCGTCGACGAGGCGCTCGAGCTGGCGCGGATGAGCGAGTTCGCCAAACGCAAGCCCGCCCAGCTGTCCGGCGGCCAGCAGCAGCGCGTCGCGTTGGCGCGGGCGCTTGTGCTGCGGCCCAAGGTGCTGTTGCTGGACGAACCGCTCGGCGCGCTGGATGCCAAGCTGCGCAAGCAGTTACAGCTGGAACTGCGTGCCCTGCAGCGCGAGGTCGGCATCACGTTCGTCTACGTGACGCACGACCAGGAGGAAGCGCTCACGATGAGCGACCAGATCGCGGTGCTTGCCGAGGGCCGTATCGAGCAGGTCGGCCCGCCGCAGGAGATCTACTCCGCACCCGCGACCACGTTCGTCGCCGGATTCCTCGGCGCCGCAAACATCTTCGACGCCGACGTGCTTGAGGCGGCCGACGGCACCGCCGTGTGCTCGGCGCTCGACACCCGCCTCGGCGCTGCGGTCGACTTTGACGCGAGAACCGGCGACGCGGCCATCGTCATCCGGCCCGAGCGGATCAGCGTGCAGGGCGTCGACGAACCGGTCAGCACCGGCCACAACGCGATCGCAGGCGTGGTGTCCCAGATCGTCTACCTGGGCCACTGCACGCAGGTGCACGTCGACGTGGGCGCACCCACCGCACTCATCGTCGAGGTGCCCAACCATGCCGGGCCAGCGTCGGTCAGCCATCAGCCCGGCGAGCGGGTCAACTGCGTGTGCACCCACGACGCCGTCCGGGTCCTGCACCGCAGTTCGGCAGCCGTGATCGCCGATCCGGTCGCCGAAGACCTTGCGCCGCTTACTGTTTCTTAGCCGCAACCTTCTTCGCCGGGGGCAGGTTGAGCTCCCGCTCGGCGAACCGCATCGCGATGTTGTAGGCGACTTCGGAGTCGACCTCGGGGTCTTCGAGTGCCACCTGGATGGACAGGCCGTCCAGCAGCGCGGAGAACTCGAGTGCGAACATCCTGGCGTCCACGTCGACGTCGACGTCGCCTGACTTGATCGCGTTGATGATCATGTTGCGCCAGCGCGCGTCGAGTTCGACCCGGCCGGCCTTCACCTCGTCGTGCCGAAATGCCTGCGCCCACAGGTCGAACCACAGCCCCCATGCGCCGGGTATGTCGTCGTTGCTCTGCGGCACGCATGTCCACTTGATCAACAGCGACAGCCGCTCCCGCAGCGAGGGTTCTTCGGCCAGCATCCGCTCGGCGGCCTCGTAGAACGACTCCTCGGAAAACCGCAGTGCGTCGACGAGCAGACGGTCGCGGGTGCCGAAGTAGTAGATGACCAGTGCCGAGCTGACGCCGGCACGCTTTGCGACGTCGGCGATGCGGGTGTCCCCGAAGCCCCGCTCGCAAATGAGCTCCGCGGCGGCGCGGAGCATCTCGATGCGACGGGGCTCGTTGTTCTCCGTCGCGGGTGCCGGTTCGGCCATGGCGTGGTGCTCCCCCTCGTAGTCGCAGCGTTGCCACTTGTTTCCAGCCTAACACTTGATTAGATTGAACAGTCAGTCAAGACGCTTTCCGAGGCGTGGAAGTTAGGGACCCCACCATGTCGAACACATACGACGCGCTGGTCATCGGCGGCGGCCACAACGGGCTCGTCGCCGCGGCTTATCTCGCCCGCTCGGGCGCCAAGACTCTGGTGCTGGAATCGCGGAATTCGCTCGGCGGGGCGGCCACCACCGAAGCGCCGTGGCCCGATGCCCCGCACCTGCGCGTCACCCGGCTGTCCTACGTGATGAGCCTGATGCCGCCGACCATCGTGCGCGAACTCGAACTCGAGCGGCACGGCTACAAGGTGCACCCGATGGGCCCGTCGTACCAGGCGTTTCCCGAGGGCGGCTCGCTGATCATCTACGAGGACGACCCCAAGCGGACCCACGAGCAGCTGTCGAAGTTCTCCAAGAAGGACGCCGACGCGCTGCCGGAGTACTACGACTGGATCGGCCGGATCGCCGACGTGATGGGACCGCTGTTGACCCAGGTGCCGCCGAACGTCGGCTCCAAACGCCCGGGCGATCTGCTCGACCTGGCGAAGCTGGCCTGGCCGATGCGCAACAAGATCTCACCGCGGATGACCGCGGACATCACCCGACTGCTCACCATGAGCATCTCCGATCTGCTCGACGACTGGTTCGAATCACCGCAAGTCAAAGGTTTGATGGCCGTCAACGGCATCATCGGCACATGGGCGGGACCGTGCGAGCCCGGCACCGCGTATGTGATGGCGCACCACTCGATCGGCGACGTCGGCGACGGCCAACTCGGCAGCTGGGGCTTCCCCGAGGGCGGAATGGGTGGGGTATCGGCGGCCATCGCGAAATCGGCCCGCAGTTTCGGCGCCGAGATCCGTGCCAACGCAAGAGTTTCCCGCGTACTGACGACCGGCGGGAAGGCGACCGGCGTGGTGCTGGAGAACGGCGACGAGATCACCGCTCCGGTGGTGGTCACCACCCTGCACCCGAAAATTGCCTTCCTCGACCATCTTTCGCCTTCTGAGCTGCCCGACGACTTCGTCTCCGACATCGAACACTTCAAGACCCGCAGCGGGGTGGTGAAGGTCAACGTCGCACTGTCGGAGCTGCCGAGCTTCACAGCCAATCCCAGTTCGGGGATGGCCGAACACCTCACCGGATCGATCGAGATGGCACCGTCGATCGACTACCTGGAGGCGGCCTTCCAAGAAGCCCGCGTCGGTAAACCGGCAACGCTGCCGTTCAGCGACGGGGTCATCCCGACGACGCTGGACAAGACGCTCAATCCCGATGGCTCGCACATCATGTCGCTGTTCACCCAGTGGGTGCCCGCCGAGTGGAGTGAGGCGCCGCATACCGAGGAACTGGACGCCTACGCGGACCGGGTGGTCGACACCTACGACCAGGTGGCCCCCGGCTTCAAGGCCTCGATCACACACCGCGACGTCGTCGGCCCGTACGAGATGGAGCAGGAGTACGGCCTCATCGGCGGCAACATCTTCCACGGCGAGCTGTCGCTGGAGCAACTGTTCCACATGCGGCCCGCGCCAGGGTATGCCGACTACCGCACGCCCATAGTCGGTCTGTACAACGGCAGTTCCGGTACGCACGCCGGCGGTGGCGTCTGCGGTATCCCGGGTTGGCAGGCGGCCCGCGCTGCGCTGTCCGACAAGAAGCGGGGGCTGAAGCGGTTCCGCCGGTCGTGAGTTCGAATCCCGTCACCGCGATGCTTGGCGCGCGGTCGATGGCGCTGGTCGGCGCGAGCGCCCGCCCGGACACCCTCGGTTCCCGGATGATCATTGAGGCGCAACGGGGTACGGCGCGCTTCCATCTCGTCAATCCGCGCTACGACCGGATCGGTGACCTACCGTGCGCTCCGTCGATCGCCGACCTCGACGAGGCCGTCGACGTGGCCCTGCTCGGCGTCCCCGATGCGGTGCTGCCCGAGCAGTTGGCGGCGGCAGCGGCCGCTGGGGCGCGCTCGGCGGTGCTGTTCGGCTCCGCGCACGGCGTGCGGGATGAGGTCACCGCGATCGCAACAGAGGCGGGGATAGCGATATGTGGTGCGGGCTGCATGGGTTTCGTGAACAACGCTCTCGGGGTCCGGGCGCTCGGCTACCTGGAGCCCGACCAGCTGGCCGACGGTGGCGTCAGCCTGGTCACCCATTCGGGTTCGGCGTTCTCGACGCTGCTGCGGGCCCGTCGCGGATTCGGTTTCCGACTTGCGGTGTCGTCCGGTCAGGAGCTTGTCACCAACACCGCCGACTACGTCGCCTATGCGCTGGATGATCCCGAAACACGGGTCATCGGACTGCTTCTGGAGACGCCGCGCGACGTTCCCCGGCTGCGTGCTGGGCTGCTGCGGGCGGCCGAACAGGACGTGCCGGTGGTGATCCTCACCGTCGGCGGATCTCCCAAGGGCCGGGCGATGGTGGCCGCCCACTCGGGCGCACTCGCAGGGGAGGCGGCGGCGTGGCGGGCGTTCTGCGCGGCCGTCGGCGCCGTCCACGTCAGCGATCTGGCGGAGTTCAGCGACACGATCGAAGTGTTCTCCGCGGGGCGTCGGGCGAAGCGGGGAGGCATTGCGACCGTTCATGATTCGGGCGCGGAACGCGCACTGGTGGCCGACCTCGCACACGAGGTCGGGGTCGACTTCGCCGAGTTGTCGCCGTCGACGCTGACCACCATCGGCGGCCTGCTGGACGACGGGTTGGCGGCAACGAATCCGCTCGACGTGTGGGGGACCGGCGCCGACACCAGAAACCTGTTCGGTGCCTGCCTGCGCGCGATGGTAGACGATCCGGCCGTTGCGGTGACCGCGTTGGCGGTCGACCTGGTCACGGAGTTCGACGGCGATACGGCATATGCGGATGCGGTGATCGACGTCGCGAAGCTCACCGACGCTCCGATCGCCGTGCTGGCGTCGCTGGCGTCGGCGGTCGATCCGGTCACCGCGGAAAGGTTGCGTGACAGCGGAATTCCGGTGTTGGAGGGTGCGCGCAGCGGGCTGGCAGCGCTCGGACATCTGGCCGACTGGCCATTGACCGTCGAGGCCGTTGACGTCGAGGTCGACGCCGCGCGTCGGAACCGTTGGCGGTCGGATGCGGCCCGCGCCCCGTTCGAGTTGCTTGCGGACTACGGAGTGCCGGTGGTCGACATCCGTTCTGCGGCTCGCCTTGAGGAGGTTATCGCGGCCGGCGAAGCGATCGGATATCCGGTTGCGCTGAAAACGGTTGGGGCCGCGCACAAGAGCGATGTTGGCGGTGTCGTCCTCGACATCCCGGACGCGGAGGCACTGCGCGCTGCGTATACGGCGATGGCCAATGCGACCAGGCCGTCGGTGACGGTGGAGCCGATGGCCGAGGCGGGCGTCGAGATCTCGATCGGCCTGGTGCGCGACCCCGGCTTCGGGCCGCTGCTGGTTGTCGCGGCGGGCGGCACGATGGTCGAGCTGCTCGCCGACCGGGTGGTGGCCTGCCCGCCGGTGTCGCAGGCCGGCGCCCGCGGGATGCTCGACGGCCTGCGGATCCGTCCGCTGCTGGACGGGTGGCGCGGGGCGCCGGGCGTCGACATCGACGCGCTGGTGACGGCGATCGTGGCGTTCTCGCAGATGGCCGTCGAGATCGGCGACGTCGTCGACGCGGTCGAGGTCAACCCCATCATCGCGTCCGCTCGTGGGGTTATCGCCGTCGACGCGCTGGTGCAGGTGCAGAATCGGTAGACATGGCGTGGGACTTCTCGACTGAACCGGAATTCCAGAAGAAGCTCGACTGGGTCGAGGAGTTCTGCAAGGAGGAGGTCGAACCGCTCGAGTTCGTCTTCCCCTATGCGGTCCGCTCGCCCGATCCGCGGGTGAAGGCATACGTCCGGAGCCTGCAGCAGCAGATCAAGGACCAGGGGTTGTGGGCGCTCTTCCTGGACAAGGATCTGGGCGGCCCGGGTTTCGGTCAGCTGAAGCTGGCGCTGCTGAACGAGATCATCGGCCGGTACCAGGGTGCCCCCCAGATGTTCGGCGCCGCGGCGCCCGACACCGGGAACATGGAGATGCTGGCGGCGTTCGGCACCGAGGAGCAGAAGAAGCGGTGGCTGGAGCCGCTGCTGAACCAGGACATCTTCTCGGCGTACTCGATGACCGAACCGCAGGGCGGGTCGGATCCGAACCTGTTCAAGACGACCGCGGTGCGCGACGGCGACGAATGGGTGATCAACGGCGAGAAGTGGTTCACGTCGGCGGGCCGCGTGGCGGACATCCTGTTCGTGATGTGCACCAACGGCATGTTCGTCGTGCCGCGGAAGACGCCGGGAGTGGAGATCCAGCCGGAGCCGCGCAACCACAACCACATCATCTATCGCGATGTGCGGGTGCCGCTCGACCATCTGCTGGGTCCGGAGGACGGCGCAAAGATGTTGGCGCAGCGCAGGCTTGGCGGTGGACGGATTCATCACGCGATGCGCACGATCGCGCAGTGCAAGCTGGCGTTCGACATGATGTGCGAGCGAGCGTTGTCGCGGGAGTCGCACGGCAAGGTCATCGCCGAGCATCAGATGGTGCAGGAGAAGATCGCCGACTCGTACGCCGCGATCCGCATGCTGCGGCTGCTTGTTCTCGAAACCGCTTGGAAGATCGATAATTCCAGTACGAAGGAAGCGCGCACGGATATCGCGACGGTGAAGTTCACGATGGCGAAGGTGCTGCGCGATGTGTCCTTCAATGCGCTGCACATCCTCGGCTCGCTGGGGACAACCGACCTGACGCCGCTGCAGGCGATGTATGCGAGTGCGCCGACGATGGGGCTGGCCGATGGCGCCGACGAGGTGCACAAGGCCACGGTCGCGCGGCGGGTGCTGCGCGACTATTCGCCGCAGACGCATCCGTATTGGCCGACGGAGTACCTGCCGGCCAAGCGTGAGGCGGCGTGGGCGAAGTTCGAGCCGAAGTTCGAAGCCGATCCCGGGCTACGCGAGGCCGCGGAGGCCTACAAGCAGTACTTCCGCAACCGCCGCTGAGTCGCCGAAACACGGTTGTGCCAGTGTCGTTTACGATACTCGTTAGCACTCGCCACCAGGGACCCAGCACGCGCCCGCCCCGCCTACCGATGCCGCCTGGTCTCCATCTTCGTCGAAGTCTGTCTGCGTGCCGTCGGAATCGACGATGTTTATCAGCTCGTCATAGCTGCCGGAATCCGTATAGCCTCCGTCGCCGTGATCCGCCAGGGCATCGCTTGCGGTGTAGATCGCGACGCCCATCGGGGCCAACACCGGTGCCCCGGCGGTCAGCATCCGCGCGACCTTGTGGCTAAGTGTCATGATGTACATCCTCCCCCCGGCGAATAACCGTGAGTTTGGTCCGCTGGACCGGAGATTAACGTCTGATATGGGGTTACAAAGCTTCATTGATCCGCGATTGACAGCTCGTTGCGAACGAAAAGATTGGCTCAGCTAACCGCGATCCTGATCGACGAGAAACCGCATTTCACAGCCGCGATCCCATGGTGACGCGCAGAATGTTCACAGCGATATCGTCGTTCTGGCTTGTCGGTGCGACAGATGACAAGCGACCAAAACCGAAGGGAACAAAGGCCCTACAGGTCGCGGCCGGTTGGGGCCGCGACGATCGGATCATGACGGAAGCTCGCGAACCGCGCACCGAACAGGCTGCCTCGTCCCATGCGGACGCGCGAGACACGTCGCGTTCGCTCTTGGTGTGGGTGGGCATTGTGGCGGGCGTCGTCTTCATCGTGGCTGTGGTTTTCTTCTCCGGCTTCGTGATGGGTAGGGCCTCAGACGGCAACTACCGAGGCGGCCACCACCAGTCGGGGATGATGGGCTCGAATCAGTGGGGACCATACGGCTACGGGCTGGGCATGATGGGACCGCGCGGCTACGGGCCGGGCATGATGGGACCGGGCGGACCTCAGCAGACGCCGGCACCGACGACACCTCGGCCACAGCGCGCGGCGCGTAGATCCGTCGACTGCTTCAAAGTACTTCTTGTGTAAGCGGCGCTGGCACACCGAACTCCGGTGTGCCAGCGCCTTTTACGTTGTTTCCTTTAGCACTGACTTCCAGGAACCCAGCAGGCACCTGCTGGACTTGAGTATGCCGCCTGATATCCGTCTTCGTCGAAGTCTGTCTGTGTACCGTCGGAATCGACGATGTTCGTCAGCTCGTCGAAGCTGCCGGTACCCGTATAGCCTCCGTCGCCGCGATCCGCCAAGGCAGCGCCTGCGGTGTAGACCGCCACGCACATCGGGGCCAGCACCAGTTCGGCCACCGGTCACTCGATCGGCGAATATCCGACGCTCACGTCAGTACACGGATCCGGGCACGTAGAAGGGACCGGCGGAGCCCAGGGTGCCGGGGCGCGCGCCGTCCTCGTCGACGATGTTGAGGTAGTCGTCGTAGGTGCCCAGCTCCTCGCCGATCCAGCTTCCGTTGACGTGGTACTGCTCGCCGTCGTGCAGGTAGTGGTCGTCGGCGGAGGCGATGCCTGCACCGAACAGGGCTGCCGCCGCGATGCCGAGGGCGGCGATGATGATCTTCATGTGTTTCCTCGTTCGCACCAGCGCCCCGGCTGTGAGCATTCTCGCGATCGCGACACGTGTACTCCTCTCCAAATTTTTTGGTGGCTAATCGGCATGGTTTGCGTCCTTTCCAGGTAGATCACCGCGATCTTGCGTACGCCGGGTAGAGATTATCCGCTGACGTGGGGATACGCAGTGCCTTCGGCGTCGCGTCGGGGTCAATCGTTGCAAGCGCAAGGAATTCCTGAGCGAATTCACGCCTCCGTCAAGGAAAGATGCATTTCATGGATGTGACTGCGTCCTGCCGCAAAAGAGACTCTCGAAAAAAATCCTCAGCCAGAATCGCGGGCAAGAGTCGCTCAAGGCCGTGCCAGCGCGGCCCGCGGGTGGAGTCGTGAGTGTCACTCCACAGATGAAAGCAAGGCGAGCAGCGCCGTGTTTGTCGCTTCGGGCCGCTCTTGGTGCACCCAGTGACCGGCGCCCGCAATGATCGTGCTGCCGCGGAAGTCGGAGCATGCCGCGCCTGCGTCCGCATAGCCGTCGACGCCGGGAACGAACGCCCGCACCGGGTCACGTTCACCCGCAATGAAACACGACGGTTGAGTCACGACAGCGTCGGCGATATCCGCCGAGTCCTTCGCGTCGAGTCGAGAAGCGCGGTAGCGGTTGAACGCGCCCACCATGCCTGTGCGCTCGAAGCTCGCAGCCAGTGCGTCGAGCGCGGTGTCCGACATGAAGCTCAACGGACCCTCGGGTGGTTCGGGGAGCAGGGGGAGCAGCGCCGCGTCACGCAGCGCGTCCGCGAGCCAGTGGTTGAGCGGCGCATCGCCCGACAGCGCATAGAAGACGCGCTTCAACGAACCTCGAAGGTCCGCCCCGAAGTCGGCCTCCGGCACGCTAGGTCGGTCGAAGTAGAGCATGTAGAAGAACCGACCGGCATAGAGCTGATCGAAGATGTCGATGAGGGGCATATCCGTCGGCGGGCGGTAAGGCACGCTCAGGCCGGCGACCGCTCGCACTCGGTCGGGGTGACGGATCGCGGCGTTCCACACGATCGGTGCTCCCCAATCGTGGCCGACCAACACGATCGGCTCGTCGTCGAGCGCGCTTGCGACCGCGGCGATGTCGCCCGCGAGTTCTTTCAGCGTGTACCGCTCGACCTCGGTCGGGACCGAGCTGCCGCCATACCCACGGACGTCGAGGGCGGCTACACGATATCCGTGCGACGTCAGGAACCCGACCTGGTTGTGCCATGAGCTCGCGAGCTCCGGCCAGCCCGACACACACAGCACGGTCGGGCCGTCGCCGGCGACTTCGACACGAAGGGTGATGTCGCCGTTGGTCACTGGCATGAGCTAGTTGGTGTTTGGTGGTGGTTGGGGTTCATACGGGGTGTACCACCACCATTGGGCGCGTTCCCCGCTGGAGCCGTGCCAGGGCGCCACGGCCGGTGGAGGGTTGGTGGGTGGGCGTGCCAGTGAGGCGTTGGTCAGTACCTGGCCGTTGCGGTCGGTGACGATCAGCTTGTCGGCGGGGCCGGTGATGGTGATCTCGCCGCGGTGGTGCATCCGGTGATGGTAGGGGCAGACCAGCACCAGGTTGTCCAGGTCGGTTTCCCCGCCGTCTTCCCAGTGCCGGATGTGATGGGCATGCAGGCCGCGGGTGGCCCCGCAGCCGGGTACCGCACACGTGGGATGACGGTGCTCCAGCGCCCGGCGTAGACGACGGTTGATCAACCGCGTCGTGCGCCCGGCGCCGATGGGGTGGCCGTCGCGTTCGAACCACACCTCGCAGGTGGCATCACAGGTCAAATACTGGCGGTCACCATCAGGCAGCAGCGGCCCCAGATGCAGGGCGGC
>JAWQNE010000013.1:0-147040 GCA_033741175.1 Mycolicibacterium sp. 120270
CCCGCTCATCAGCGGTCAACACAATCTCGGCAGCGTGAGGCGTCGGCACAACCCAGTTTAACAACTAGATCACAATTAACGACTCACGACACTAGGCGATCTCGTCGGCGTCGCCGAACGTCATGTCGGCGTTGGCGATCGACATGGCTGCCATCGCGCGCTTGGGCAGTCCGAGCGATGCCAGCTCCTTGGCGTAGGCGTGCTCGCCCAGTTTCACTGTTGCGCCGCCGATCCGGGCGTGCATACCCGATGACGTCTGGTCGGCGGCGGTTTCGCGGGTCGTGCCGTCGATGTTGGTGTAGGTGAGCAGCCTGCGCGGGCGCGCGGGCATCGGCACCGGCAGTCCGCGGCCGATCGTCATCTCGATGACCGACACCCCGTCGACGCTGACACCGAACGAGAACGGATTGCCGTCTGCAACGGTGAAGTCCGCCATGATCTTCGGATAGCCCCAGATCTTTCGGCCGGCCTCGAGCGTGAACGCCCCGTCGACGGCCATCCGGTGCACGAACGTGCCCGCCTCGCCGAACGACCGAAAGCCGCGGATGTTCGTGCCCGGCGGCTGCACCATCACGCAGAACGAGAATTCGTTGTACTGCCCCAGGTCGCATTCGATGAAGCGGGTCAGCAGCAGGTTGATCACGGCGCCTCCCGGCCGGACCTCGAACACCTTGAGCCCGCTGTAGTCGATCAGGCGCTGTGCGGCGGCGGCGTCGACGGTGAACATCGCGCTGTGCACGTCGGCTTTGCGGACGCGCACCGGCATGGTGAGGACGGTGCCTGCGATCGTGTGCTGCGACTCGGACATGCCCGTCACTGTAGTTCGACTACTGCGGGAGTTGGGGTCCGATCTTGCGGGCCAGGTCGACGGCCGCGTTGTCGGCATCGGGTCCCATCAGGTCGAGCACCGCGACCTGCACGGTGTTCGACCGACCTCCGGCAGGGAATTCGACCATGCCGGTGGCCAGGAACCGCATACCGTCCGGACCGGGCGTGCCGACCTCGGGGAAGCCGGGCTCCGGCGGTGGCAACGTGCCGTTGACCGCCGTGCCGGGATTGCCGATCTCCACCGTGACGGACTCGTAGGTGTCCCGGTTCTCCCACGTGCAGGCCGGGGTGTCGGGACCCCCGATCGACCTGCCCTCGACCGGATTGCCAAGCAGTTTGGCGATGTCGTCGGCGTTGACCAGCTTGCAGGCGTCGATGGGTGTTCCCGGGGCGGGCGGACCGCTGGCCTGCGGTGCCGACTCCGACGCCGCGGGCTCGTCATCTCCGCATCCGGCAAGCACGAGAGCAGCCGCGAACACGACGAATGCGAATGTGGTTCTGCTGGCCGTCATGCCGGTTCACGGTAATGCATTCGAAGTGGTTGACGCGTCGTCTAGATTCGCTTATCAACCGATGGAGGCAGCATGACCTTGAGCAGACCAGACGTTGACCTCACCGACGGCGACTTCTACGCCGGCGACTCCCGATCTGCCTACAAGTGGATGCGCGAGCACGAACCGGTGTTCCGTGACCGCAACGGGCTCGCCGCAGCCGCCAGCTACGCCGCGGTGATCGAAGCAGAGCGCAACCCCGAGCTGTTCTCCAACGCCGGTGGCATCCGTCCCGACCAGCCCGGCGTCGAGATGATGATCGAGATGGACGATCCGCAGCACCTGCTGCGCCGCAAGCTCGTCAACTCCGGTTTCACCCGCAAGCGCGTGAAAGACCTTGAGGGATCGATCATCTCGCTGTGCGACACGCTGATCGACGCGGTGTGCGAGCGGGGAGAATGCGACTTCGTGTGGGACCTCGCCGCGCCGCTGCCGATGGCCGTCATCGGCGACATGCTCGGTGTGCGTCCCGAGGAACGGGAGATGTTCCTGCGGTGGTCAGACGACCTGGTCGGTGCGTTGAGCAGCACCGCGGACCCCGAGAAGATGCAGGTGACGATGGACGCCTTCGCGGCGTACACCGAGTACATGATGGGCATGATCGCGGCGCGCAAGACCGAGCCGACCGACGACCTCGTCAGTGTCCTCGTACACGCCGAGGTGGAGGGCTCCAAGCTCGAGGACCACCAGATCGTCACCGAGGTGCTGCTGCTGTTGATCGGCGGCGATGAGACCACCCGCCACACGCTGTCCGGCGGCACGAGGCAGTTGATCACCCATCCCGATCAGCACCAGCGGCTGCTCAAGGATCTTGACCTGCTGCCCAACGCAATTGAAGAGATGCTGCGTTGGACAGCGCCGGTGAAGAACATGGCCCGCACCGTCACCGCCGACACGGAGTTCCACGGCACCGAGCTCAAGCAGGGCGAGAAGATGATCCTGCTCTTCGAGTCCGCGAACTTCGACGAGAAGGTGTTCGACGATCCCGACCGGTTCGACATCACCCGCTATCCGAACAACCACCTGGCGTTCGGCTTCGGCACCCACTTCTGCCTCGGCAACCAACTCGCCCGCCTCGAGCTGTCGTTGATGCAGGAGCGGCTGCTCAAGCGGCTGCCCGATCTGGCGTTGGCCTCCGATGCCGAATTGCCGCTCCGCCCGGCCAATTTCGTGAGCGGGCTCGAGCAGATGCCGGTGACGTTCACCCCGACGAAGCCGCTGAACGTCTAACGAGCCCTCAGGCGAGCGTGCTCCCCGACACGCCGCATCATGTCAGCGGTTTGCGCACTTTCAACGGTCGACGAGCGCGACGTTGCTGTCGGTGGGGTTACGGGGGACCCACAAATTGTTCGCGGGGAACGCCGGGTCGGGGTAGCCGATCGCGAGTCCGCACAGGACCCGCATGTCCTCGCTGAGGTTCAACTGATCGCGGACGATACCCGGATAGCCGGCGATCGAGACCTGCACACAGGTACCGAGCCCGCGGGCGGTCAATGCCAGCAGCAGGGTCTGCAGGAACATGCCGACGCCCATCGCATCGACGTAGTCGAGGTCACGATGCATGCACACGATCCCCGCCAGCGGGGCCTTGAAGAACTCCCAATTGCGCAGCACCGCTTGTGCCCGAGCATCCTTGTCTTCGCGGGCGATCCCCATCGACCCGTAGACCAGCTTGCCGAGGTCACTGCGCATGTGGGCGAACGCTTCGGGCAGAACCGGCACCTTGGGAGGCGCCGACTTGGCCTCTTTCAGCAAGGCCGCGACGAGCCGATCCCTGGCCGGGCCCGAGGCCAGCACGACGTGCCAGGGCTGGATGTTCGAGTTCGACGGAGCTCGCATCGCCAGGTCCAGCGCTTCTTGAACCAGCTCGGCCGGCACCGGTTTGTCGGGGAGAAACATTCGCGTCGAATGGCGTTCCGTGATCGCCTGTTCCAGGTCGTACATGGCCGACCTCCTGACGACTAGACCTCTAGGAGTCGAAACGATTTCAATGCACGTTTAATTCCTGGAATGCCGGCGAGCGTGCACAAATACAGGGCATTACGCGGCGTGTTGCGCAGCAGACACGAACGCTCGCGGTGAGAGGTGAGGGGAGCGTCGCGCTACTTCATCTGGAAGTTGGGGGCGCGCTTCTCTTTGAAGGCCAGCGGGCCTTCCTTGGCGTCGTCGGACAGGAACACCGTGATCCCGGTCTTGGTGTCGAGCTTGAAGGCGTCGTTCTCGTGCATGCCCTCGGTGTCGTGGATCGTCTTCAGGATCGCCTGCACGGCGAGCGGGCCGTTGTTGTTGATCACCTCGGCGATCTCGAGCGCCTTCTCCAACGCCGTGCCGTCGGGCACCACATAGCCGATCAGCCCGATCTCCTTGGCTTCGGCAGCGGTGATGTGCCGACCGGTCAGCAGCAGATCGCATGCGATCGTGTACGGGATCTGGCGGACCAGTCGGACCGCCGAACCGCCCATCGGATACAGGCTCCACTTCGCTTCGGAGATACCGAACTTCGCGCTCTCGCCGGCAATGCGGATATCGGTGCCCTGCAGGATCTCGGTGCCGCCCGCGATCGCCGGCCCCTCGACCGCCGCGATGAGCGGTTTGGTCAGCCGACGGCCCTTCAGCAGCGCGTCGATTCGCGACGGGTCGTAGCTGCCGTCGGCGAACGAGTCGCCCGGCGGCTTGGCCGTCGCCGCCTTGAGGTCCATCCCCGCGCAGAAGTACCCGCCCGCACCGGTCAGGATGCACGTCCGGATCTCGGGATCGTTGTCGACGCGGTCCCAGGCCTCGACCATGATCGAGAGCATCTCGGTGGAGAGTGCGTTGCGCGCCTCGGGGCGGTTGAGCGTCAGGATCAGCGTGTGTCCGCGCTGCTCAATGAGGGCGTCGGGGCCCTTTTCAGCGTTTTGGTCGTCACTCACTAAAACCGTCCGCCTTCCTGCATCGATGCCACAGACTTGTCACGAAATGTAACACGTTCTAGTTTGGTGCCGTGGCCCTGAACATCGCAGACCTCGCCGAGCACGCCATCGACGCCGTGCCAGATCGCGTCGCCCTGATCAGCGGCGACGAACAGCTGACCTACGCCCAACTGGAGGACAAGGCCAATCGCCTGGCCCACTACCTGCTCGATCAGGGGGTGAAGAAGGACGACAAGGTCGGCCTGTACTGCCGCAACCGGATCGAGATCGTCATCGCGATGCTCGGCATCGTGAAGGCCGGCGCGATCCTGGTCAACGTCAACTTCCGCTACGTCGAGGGCGAGCTGAAATACCTGTTCGACAACTCCGACATGGTCGCGCTCGTGCACGAGCGCCGCTACGCCGACCGGGTGGCCAACGTGCTGCCGGAGACGCCGAACGTCAAGACGATACTGTCCGTCGAGGACGGCAGCGACGACGACTACAAGCGCTACGGCGGCGTCGAGTTCTACTCCGCGCTGGAGCAGGGCTCTCCCGAGCGCGATTTCGGACCGCGCAGCCCGGATGACATCTACCTGCTCTACACCGGCGGCACCACCGGGTTCCCCAAGGGCGTCATGTGGCGCCACGAGGACATCTACCGAGTTCTGTTCGGCGGCACCGACTTTGCCACCGGCGAGTTCGTCAAGGATGAATACGACCTGGCCAAGGCGGCCGTCGAGAATCCGCCGATGATCCGCTACCCGATCCCGCCGATGATCCACGGCGCCACCCAGTCGGCGACGTGGATGTCGCTGTTCTCCGGTCAAACCACCGTCCTGGCACCGGAATTCGATGCCGACGAGGTGTGGCAGACCATCGAGGAGCACAAGGTGAACCTGCTGTTCTTCACCGGCGACGCGATGGCGCGGCCGCTGCTCGATGCGTTGACCAAGTTGCACGATGCCGGCCGCGAGCCCGACCTGTCGAGCCTCTTCCTGTTGGCGAGCACGGCGGCGCTCTTCTCGACCAGCATCAAGGAGAAGTTCCTCGAACTGCTGCCGAACCGGATCATCACCGACTCGATCGGCTCGTCGGAGACCGGCTTCGGCGGCACGAGCATCGTCGCAAAGGGCCAGTCGCACACCGGCGGTCCGCGGGTGACGATCGATCACCGCACCGTGGTGCTCGACGAGAACGGCAACGAGGTCAAGCCGGGTTCAGGCGTGCGCGGGATGATCGCCAAGAAGGGCAACATCCCGATCGGCTACTACAAGGACGAGAAGAAGACCGCCGAAACGTTCAAGACGTTCAACGGAATTCGGTATGCCATCCCCGGCGACTACGCCGAGGTCGATGCCGACGGTTCGGTGACCATGCTCGGCCGTGGATCACAGTCGATCAACAGCGGCGGGGAGAAGATCTACCCCGAGGAGGTCGAGGCCGCGCTCAAGGGCCACCCCGATGTGTTCGACGCGCTGGTCGTCGGCGTTCCCGACGAGCGGTTCGGCAACTGCGTGGCCGCCGTCGTCCATCGCAGGCCCGGCACCAACCCGACGCTGGCCGACCTCGATGCGTTCGTGCGCCAGGAGATCGCGGGTTACAAAGTGCCCCGCAAGGTTTGGTGGGTCGACGAGATCCAGCGCACCCCCGCGGGTAAGCCCGACTACCGGTGGGCGAAGGACACCACCGAGGAACGGCCCGCCGACGATGTACACGCAAACCATGCCGGGGCGAAGGCCTGATGCACACCGAGTTGTGTGACCGCTTCGGCATCACCTATCCGATCTTCGTTTTCACGCCGTCGGAGAAGGTGGCCGCCGCGGTCAGCAAGGCGGGCGGGCTCGGCGTGCTGGGCTGCGTCCGGTTCAACGACCCCGACGACCTCGAGGGCGTCCTGGCCTGGATGGACGAGAACACCGAAGGCAAGCCCTACGGCGTCGACGTCGTCATGCCCGCGAAGATCCCCACCGAGGGCACGCCCGCCGACATCAACAAGCTGATCCCGCAGGCGCACCGCGACTTCGTCGACAAGACACTCGCCGACCTCGGTGTGCCGCCGCTTCCCGACGACGAGGAGCGCTCGGCCGGCGTGCTCGGCTGGCTGCATTCGGTGGCCCGGTCGCATGTCGATGTGGCGCTCAAGCACCCGATCAAGTTGATCGCCAACGCACTCGGCTCACCGCCGAAGGATGTCATCGACCAGGTGCACGAGGCCGGTGTCCCGGTGGCCGCGCTCGCGGGCAGTTCCAAGCACGCCCAGCGTCACGTCGACAACGGCGTGGACATCGTCGTCGCGCAGGGGCACGAGGCCGGTGGCCACACCGGCGAGATCGGCTCGATGGTGCTGTGGCCGGAAATCGTTGACGCCCTTGACGGTCGGGCGCCCGTGCTCGCCGCAGGCGGAATCGGCACCGGTCGGCAGGTGGCGGCCGCGCTCGCGCTCGGCGCACAGGGCGTGTGGATGGGATCGGCGTTCCTGACGTCCGCCGAATACGACCTCGGACACCGCCAGCCCAGCGGTCGGTCCACCATCCAGGAGGCGCTGCTCGCGGCGACCTCGGCGGACACCGTGCGCAGGCGGATCTACACCGGCAAGCCGGCGCGGCTGCTCAAGAGCCGGTGGACCGACGCGTGGGACGCTCCCGACGCGCCGGAACCGCTGCCGATGCCGTTGCAGAACATCCTCGTCAGCGAGGCGCATCAGCGGATGAACGAATCCAACGATCCGACGACTGTGGCGATGCCGGTGGGCCAGATCGTGGGCCGGATGAACGAGATCCGGCCGGTCGCCGACATCATCGCCGAATTGGTAGCGGGCTTCGAGGAGGCGACGACCCGCCTCGACCAGATCCTGAAAGGCTGACTCGCCATATTTTGCGCCGGCGCCCCGTAACATCGCCGCGCGATGACGACGTTTGCATTGGTGCACGGCGCGTGGCACGGGGCGTGGTGTTGGGAACGGTTGGTTCCCGAGCTGGAGGCGTTGGGCCATCGTGCAATCGCCATCGATCTGCCGATCGAGGATCCGTCGGCATCGTTTGACGATTACGCCGATGCGGTGTGCGAAGCTGTCGTCGATCAACCCCGTGATGATCTCGTTGTCGTCGGGCATTCCCTCGGCGGCTTGACCGTCCCCCTCGTCGCTGCACGGCGGCCGATGCGCCACCTCGTGTATCTGTGTGCGCTGACTCCCATCCCCGGGCAGCCGTTCGTGCAGCAGATGCGTGAGGACGCGGCGATGCTCAACGCCGATTATCCGAAAGGTCTTGGCCCGAAGGATGCCCTCGGTCGTCGAGCTTGGGTCGACAACGAGCTGGCGGCCTTCCATTTGTTCGGCGACTGCGACGACGCCACCATTTCGGCGGCGGTCGCGCGCCTGCGTCCGCAGGCCCTCAATCCCTATGGCGTGCCATGCTCGTTGAGAACATTTCCCGATGTCGCCTGCACCTACGTTGTTTGTGCAGAAGACCGGATGGTGAACCCGGACTGGTCGAGAGCGATGGCACGGGATCGGTTGGGTGCTGAAATCGTCGAAATGCCGGGCAGCCATTCACCGTTCCTCTCGCGGCCGAAGGAGTTGGCGTCGATACTTGCGAGGCGAACATGACCGTCGATGTCTGGATGCAGCACCCCACGGTCCGGTTTCTCAAGCACGACATGCTGTCATCGCTGCGGCGCTGGACCGGCGGCGCCATGCCCGAGAAGGATGAAGAGGTCCCGATCGAGGCGACGATTGCTTCGATGGACGCCGCTGGCGTCGGGTTCGGGTTGCTGTCTGCATGGCGCGGACCAAACGGCCTCGACTTGGTGTCCAATGATGAGGTAGCCGACTGGGTTTCGCGATATCCGACCAGGTTCGCCGGGTTGACGACGGTCGACCTCGACACTCCGATGGTGGCTGTTCGGGAGCTGCGCCGTCGTGTGCGCGAGCAAGGTTTCGTCGGCTTACGTGTGGTGCCGTGGCTGTGGGGTCTGCCGCCGACGGACCGTCGCTACTACCCGTTGTTCGCCGAGTGCGTGGAGTTGGGCGTGCCGTTCTGCACGCAGGTCGGCCACACCGGGCCGATGCGGCGTTCGGAGACCGGCCGGCCCATCCCGTACATCGACGAGGTCGCGCTCGACTTCCCCGAACTCGTCATCATCTGCGGTCATGTCGGATACCCGTGGACGGAGGAGATGGTCGCGGTCGCACGTAAGCATCCCAACGTCTACATCGACACCTCGGCCTACACGACGAAGCGCCTACCGGAGGAGTTGGTCCGTTTCATGCGGACCGGCACCGGCGCCAAGAAGGTGCTCTTCGGCACCAACTACCCGATGATCGGGCACACCCACGCGCTCGTCGGTCTCGACGAGTTGGGCCTGAGCGGCGAAACCGTGCAGGATTACCTGCACGGCAACGCCGAACGCGTCTTCAAGCTCGGACCGCGAGACTGCGGTATTTGACGAAAAGCGGGCGAAACTCGTCATAAACCGCAGTCTCGGTGCACCCCGTCAGAACGTAATGGTCGTCTCGTTGTCGATGACATCCGTTGCGGCGCTGACGATGTCGGTCTGCTCCTCCAGCCCGTCGGCGTTGAGCTGCAGGACGTAGAGCCCGTCGCTGCCCGGGATGACAACGGTCTTCTGTGCGGTGATCTTCGTCAAGCCCTCGTTCTGCCACGTGCCGCCCAACTGATAGGCCGGATAGTCGCCAAGGGTGCTGACCGCGCCTTCGTTCCATGCCTCGAAGCCGGGCAGGTTGTTCATCTCGCCCGGCGCCAGGTCGATGATCATCTGCGGGTCGACGTTTCCGGTCAGCTTGGACAGCAGCGCGACGATGCTCGGGGTGTAGTCACCCGCGTCGGGGCCGGTGTAGATGATCGCGCCGTACGCCCAGTCCGGCGTGTTCTCACCCGCGGGCTCCCAGCCGTCCGGGATCGGGAGGTCGATGATCGGCGCTCCCGGATCGCCCTCGCTCACCTGGACTTCCTGAATGTTGTTCTCGCGGATGTAGGTCTGGATGCTCGGGTTGGGGCCCTCGGCGTCCTCGTCGCGCGGCGCCACCAACTCCGACTTCGCTGCGGCCTTGGTCGGGCTCGCCTTGCTCGATGTGGTCTTCTCCGACGACGCCTTGTTCTCGACTTTGGTGGTCACCGACCCGCAGCCGGACAACACCAGCCCCAGCGTGGCGGCAATGGCGGCGATACCGACGATCGCTCTGGATCGCATTCGTTAACTCCTGTCGGCCAGCTGACGAATATGTCGAATCGACAGCAAACACCATCTGGCGCCGATTCGTAGGAACGATAACTCAAAAGCGACGTTATGGACGGTTGGTAGGAGTATTTTTCTGGCAGGACATGACAGCCGCAAGCTTTGTGCGCTAAACGGATAGGTTTGCCACCGACCGCCGGCGAGCATGTCCGATTTGTTCACGACGCCGCGGTGCTCACGGCTTAACGTGCGGGTATGGACATTCGAGTGACATCCGCCGTCGTCGAGATCGCCGTCAAGGAGATGCAGCGGACTCTGGACTTCTACCGACTGCTCGGCCTGGACATACCCGACGCCGACGGCCCGCACGTCGAGGTGGAACTGCCGGGCGGCAACCGGTTGGCGTTCGACGACGAGGAGATCATCGCAGGTATGCACCCTGGCTGGACGCCGCCGTCGCAGCAGGGCCGGGTAGCGCTGGCGTTCAGGGTCGCCGAACCGGCGCAGGTCGACGCGCTGTTCGAAATGCTCACGGGCGCAGGGCATCCGGGCACACTGAAGCCGTTCGATGCGCCGTGGGGTCAGCGCTACGCGACGGTCAGCGATCCCGACGGCACCTCGATCGACCTGTTCTGCCCGCTGTCCTGACGCAGGATCGCAAGCGACATGCCGGTCAGGTCGCGGACTTCACGGTGCAGGTGCGGCTGGTCGGAGTAGCCCGCCGCGGCGGCGGCGTCAGCGGTGGGCACCCCGTCGTCGAGCATTCTCAGCGCCCGTCGGAACCGCAGGATGCGCCGCAACATCGCGGGTCCATATCCGTAGACCGCCACACATTGACGCTGCAGGGTGCGGTTCGACCAGCCGGCCTCGGCTGCGACGTCGGCGACGGAGGCACCGGCGTCGAGGGTGTCGGTGATGTGGTGCAGCTGATTCATCGACCAGGGCGCCGTCTCTTTGGCGGGCTCGTCGGCAGCCAGCGTGGTGGCAAGCTCAACCAGTGACCTGTCGCGTGCGCGTTTCACGCCCAGCTCCGACAACGGTATCCGGCTGTCGCGTAGCTCCACCGCGGGAACGCCGAGCAGCCGAGGCAGCGCGCCCGGACGAAACCTCAACCCCATGAACGCTTCCGGGCTGCGCTGGTTGACCGACGCGGTGGTGTCCGGGCCCGCGACGACGACCGTGCCGGACATCCTGATGAGGTCCATACATCCATCGGGGAGAACTCTTACAGGTTCGGGTGGTCCGTCGACCACCCACGCGCATTCGACGAGCTCGCGCAGGTGTGGCGGTGGCGGGTAGCCGCGGTAGCCCACCGCACCGACGTTACCGCCGAATCGGATGCACCGGGTCGGCGCAATCGGTGCCCTCGGCCGCGAGCTGGCGTTTGATCACCTTGAACGACTCCGTTCGCGGCAGTTCGGCGGCGATCCGGACGAAGGACGGCCATTGCTTCGGGCCGAGGTCGGGCTGTTCGGCGAGGAACTCCCCGAACGCGTCCGCGTCGAACGTCGTGCCGTCGGCGAGAAGCAGAGCCGCCATGATCTGATCGCCGACGTCGGGCGCCGGTATTCCGTAGACGGCGACCTCGATGACGTCGGGATGCCGGAGGAGCACGCGTTCGATCGGCGCCGCGCCGAGGTTCTCACCGTCGACGCGCATCCAGTCGCCGAGCCGGCCTGCGAAGTACACGTAGCCGTCCTCGTCGCGATAACCGAGATCGCCGCTGTGGTACACACCGCCGCGCATCCGCTCCGCGTCGGCATCGGGGTCGTTGTAATAGCCCTCGAAGCGGCCCGGCCCCGCAGTGTTGACGATCTCGCCTGTCATCCCGGGCGGACACGGTTCGCCGGTGTCGACGTCGACGATCTCGGTGCCCGCGGGCAGCGGTCCGAGCGCCCCCGGTGGGGTCTCCGGGGTGCGCCCGATCGCGACTCCGCCTTCGGTGGAGCCGAATCCGTCGACGACGACGGTGTCGAACCGGCGGGCGAACCGCTCGACGTCGGCAGGCGCCCCCTCGTTGCCGTACACCGCCCGCAGCGGATTGTCCGCGTCGTCGGGGCGTTCGGGCGTCGCCAGCACATACGACAGCGGCTTGCCGACGTAGTTGGCGTAGGTCGCGCTGTAGCGACGCACATCGGGGAGGAACTGCGACGCGGAGAACTTGCGCCGCAACACCATTGACCCCCGGCAGGCCAGCGATACCGCCCAGCCGACCAGCACCGCGTTCGAGTGGAACAGCGGCATCGAGACGTAGCAGACGTCGTCGGCGCCGAGCCCGAACCGCTCGGTCATCATCGCGCCCGCGATGGCGACCTTGCCCTGGCTGCAGATCACCGCCTTCGGGTCGCCGCTGGTGCCCGATGTGTAGATCAGCATGAACACATCGGTGGGTTCGGCCGCCCGGGCGATCACGGGCGCATCGCGGTGGGCGGCAACCTCGGCCGCCCACTCCGGGGAGTCCACGTCGATGTGGTCAATGACGCCGATGACCTCAGCGGAGGCTGAATCAGCCAGCACGACTTGGCAATCCGCGTGCCGGATGTCGCGCTCGAGGGCCGCGCCGCGACGGATGGGATTGAGGCCGACGGGGACGATGCCTGTCAGCCCAGCGGCGACGAGCAGCGACGAGAAGAACGGTGTGTTCTGCAGGAGCACACCGACATGCGGTGGCTTGTCGGGATCCATCCGCGCGCGGAGCGCGGCCGACACCGCGGCCGACTGCCGGATGTGGTCGCGCCAGGACGTGAACGAGTCCTCGAAGTGCACACCGCGATCGTCGACCTCGATCAGCGGGATGATGAGCGAGGTGACGGTCGGAAGCTCGCTTCCCGAAAGCGGATTCAAGCCGGTGTGTCAGCCAGTTCCCGGCCGATCAGCAGCAGTTGCCCGGTGGCGCCGCCGACTGCGAACTCCGTCTGCTTGGCCGCAAGGAAGTAGCGGTGCACCGGGTGATCGGTGTCGATGCCGACACCGCCGTGCACGTGCACCGCGGTGTGCGCGACACGGTGTCCGGCCTCCGCCGCCCAGAACGCCGCGGTGTTGACGTCCACGTCGACAGGGAGGTCCTCCGACAGTCGCCACGCCGCCTGCGTGAGGGTCAGCCGTAGACCCTTGATGTCGATGTAGCCGTCGGCCAACCGCGAGGACACCGCCTGGAAGCTGCCGATCGGCCGGTCGAACTGCTCTCGTTCGCGGGCGTACTCGGCGGTGAGTTCCAGCGCCCGTTCCAGCACGCCGAGCTGAAATGCGCTGCGGCCCAACGTGCCGCGCGCCGTCAGCCATGCGACGACGGTGTCGCCGCCCATGATGCGGTCCGCACCGACTTCCACGCCCCTCAGCTCGAGATGCCCGACACTGCCGTGTCCGGTGGTGTGCAGGGACGACACCGAAACGCCCGCATCATCTTTGGCCACCACGAAAACACTGGTGCCGGAATCGGTTTCGGCGGGCACCAGGAATGCATCCGCGATCGGTCCGTAGGCCACCTGCGTCCGTGTGCCGGTCAGCCGGTAGCCCGTACCGTCCGGGGTCGCCTGCACGGGTCCCTCGCCCATCTCGCCGTCAAGCGCGACTGTCACGATCAGCTCGCCGTTGATCGCGGGCGTCGCCCACGCCCTGCGCAGTTCATCGGAGCCGAACTCGGCGAGTGCGCCCGCCGCAAGCACCGCCGACTCGAGGTAGGGCACCGCGGCCAACTGCCTGCCGAGCGCGACCAGCACGGCGACCTGCTCGAGCACTCCGAAACCGCCGCCGCCCACCGATTCCGGGGCGGTGGTGGACAGGACATCGGCGTCCTTCAGCTTGTCCCACAGCACGCTGTCGAAGCGTTCGTCGAGCCCGTCGAGTTCACGCTGATGCTCCGGCGTGCACACCGACTCGGTGATGGTGCGGACCAGACCGCCGAGGTCCTCGGCGGCTTCAGTGGTCGAGAAGTCCATGTTCTATCCCTTACCGGTTCACTCGGGGCAGGCCGAGCGCGACCATGCCGATGATGTCGCGCTGAATCTCGTTGGTGCCGCCGCCGAACGTGAGGATCAAACACGACCGGTGCATCCGCTCGACGCGGCCGCGCAACAGCGCGCCCGGGGAGTTCGTGCGCACGGTCGCGGCGGTGCCGAGAACCTCCATCAGCAGCCGGTACGCCTCGGTGGCCAACTCGGTGCCGTACACCTTCGCCGCCGACGCATCCGCGGGCGACGGGGCGGCCTCGTCGGTGGCGGCCAGTTCCCAGTTGATCAGCTTGAGCACCTCGGCCTTGGCGTGCACCCGGGCCAGGTTCAGCTGCACCCACTCGGAGTCGATCAACCGCTTGCCGTGCACGTCCTTGGTGTTCTGCGCCCACTCGCGAACGCCGCCCAGCGCGGAGAAGATCGGCTGCGCCGAGACCAGGGCGACGCGCTCGTGGTTGAGCTGGTTGGTCACCAGCTTCCAGCCGGCGTTCTCCTCGCCGACCAGGTTGCTCACCGGAACACGCACGTCCTGGTAGTAGGTGGCGCTGGTGTCGACGCCTGCCATCGTGTGCACCGGGGTCCACGAGAAACCCTCAGCGGTCGTCGGCACGATCAGCATCGAGATGCCCCGGTGCTTCTTGGCCTCCTGGTTCGTCCGCGCGGCCAGCCACACGTAGTCGGCGTAGGCGATCAGGCTGGTCCACATCTTCTGACCGTTGATGATGTACTCGTCGCCGTCGCGAACCGCGGTGGTGCGCAACGACGCGAGGTCGGTGCCCGCACCGGGCTCGGAGTAGCCGATCGAGAAGTGCAATTCACCCGCGGCGATCTTCGGCAGGAAGAACTTCTTCTGTTCCTCGGTGCCGAATCCCATGATCGTCGGCGCGACGCTGTTGATCGTCAGGAAAGGCACGGGCACGTTGGCGATCGCGGCCTCGTCGTTGAAGATCAGGCCGTCCATCGGCGGGCGCTCCTGGCCGCCGTACTCCTTCGGCCACGACAGGGTCAGCCAGCCGTCCTTGCCCATTTGAGCGACCGTCTCGCGGTACACGTTCCCGCGACCCATCTCGCCGTCGTTCGACGCGAGCGCCTCGGCGCGCTCCGGCGTCATGAGCTTGGTGAAGTAGGCCCGCAGCTCGCGGCGCAACTCCTCTTGCTCGGGGGTGTAGCCGATCCGCATCGCCTGTTCCTCACATCGCCGGACAACCAAGAAGCAGACCCAGTCCGCCCTCCCGGTTGTAACACGTTCTAGTCTTGGGGTCCAGCGCCGGTTCCCTCGGGTAGCCTGCCGACCTGGTCGTATTGTGGGTCCTGCCCCGGGAACAGCCCGCCGGAGCTAGACGCAAGGAGGAAGGCGTGCGAGTTGAAGTCGATCGCGATCGGTGTGAAGGTAACGCCGTCTGCGTGGGAATCGCGCCAGACCTGTTCGATCTCGACGATGACGATTACGCGGTTGTGAAGCAGGACCCGGTGGCGCCCGACCAGGAGGACCTGGCCGAGCAAGCCATCAACGAATGCCCACGCGCCGCGTTGCTTCGCAAGGACTAGAGGTATTCATAAGTGAGAACCCAATCCGACGACCTGACCGATCTGTCCGGCCGGGTGGCAGTGGTGACCGGCGCGGCCGCCGGCCTCGGCAGGGCAGAGGCGATCGGCCTCGCCCGCTCGGGCGCCACGATCGTGGTCAACGATATGGCCGCCGCGCTGGACTCCTCGGACGTCCTCGACGAGATCGCCGCGGCCGGATCGAAGGGCGTTGCGGTCGAAGGCGACATCAGCGCGCGTAGCACTGCTGACGAGCTGGTGTCGACCGCCGAAGGTCTCGGTGGGCTCCACATCGTCATGAACAACGCGGGGATCACCCGCGACAAGATGCTGTTCAACATGACCGACGAGGACTGGGACGCGGTCATCGCGGTGCATCTGCGCGGGCACTTCCTGCTGACCCGCAACGCGGCCGCCTACTGGCGCGCCAAGGCCAAGGAGAACGACGGTTCGGTGTACGGCCGGATCATCAACACGTCGTCGGAGGCGGGGCTGACCGGTCCCGTCGGCCAGGCGAACTACGGCGCGGCCAAGGCGGGCATCATCCAGCTGACGCTGACCGCCGCGCGGGCGCTCGAGCGGTACGGGGTGCGGGCGAACGCCATCGCACCGCGCGCCCGCACGGCGATGACGGCTGGAGTGTTCGGCGATGCACCCGAACTCGCCGACGGGCAGATCGACAGCCTGTCACCCGAGCACGTCGTCTCGCTCGTCCGCTTTCTGGCCTCGCCGGCATCGGACAATGTCAGCGGGCAGGTCTTCATTGTCTACGGCCCGACGGTTACGCTGCTTGCGGCACCGACGATCGAGGCGCAATTCACCGCGCAGGGGGAGGCCTGGGTGCCTTCGGACTTGAGCGCATCGTTGCGCGAATTCTTTGCTGGCCGCGAACTGGAACGAGGATTCTCGGCTACCCACCTCATGGGAAATTCCTAAGAGTCGTCTGAAGCCCGGATAACATCGGTAGCTAGAACACGTTCTAGAATGACGTGCGTCACACTAGCCCTGACCTGGACAAAAGCTGCATTTGTGTCTCAATTCAGGGCCTTTGACACTGCGAACTTGTTCTAGTTAGTATGATCCGGCTCACTGAGATTTGCGTGCAGTGCAGGGGTGGAAAAGTCGCGGTGGCAAGGTTTTTCGGAAGCTTCGCCATAGTGGAGTGCTCACGAAACCCCCGCCCCCGAGAACGGAGCCGAGGTTGATCGAACAGCTTGCGGTTCCGGCGCGGGCCGTGGGCGGGTTCGTCGAGATGTCCATCGACACGTTCGTAAAGATCTTCCGCCGTCCATTTCAGTTCCGGGAGTTCCTCGAACAGACGTGGATGATCGCGCGCGTCTCGCTGGTCCCGACACTGCTGGTCGCCATCCCGTTCACCGTTTTGGTGGCCTTCACGCTCAACATCCTGTTGCGTGAGATCGGTGCGGCCGACCTGTCCGGTGCGGGTACCGCGTTCGGCACCATCACCCAGCTGGGCCCGGTGGTCACGGTGTTGGTGGTGGCGGGTGCCGGTGCGACGGCGATCTGCGCGGATCTGGGGGCACGCACCATCCGCGAGGAGATCGACGCGATGCGGGTGCTCGGCATCGATCCGATCCAGCGCCTGGTCGTTCCGCGCGTGCTGGCCTCCACCGTCGTGGCGTTGCTGCTGAACGGCCTCGTGTGCGCGATCGGCTTGTCCGGCGGCTACGTCTTCTCTGTCTTTCTCCAGGGCGTCAACCCCGGGGCGTTCATCAACGGCCTGACCGTGTTGACCGGCCTCGGCGAACTCGTGCTCGCCGAGATCAAGGCTTTGCTGTTCGGCGTGGTGGCGGGTCTGGTCGGCTGCTACCGCGGGCTGACGGTGCAGGGTGGCCCCAAGGGCGTCGGCACCGCCGTGAACGAAACCGTGGTCTACGCGTTCATCTGCCTGTTCGTCATCAACGTGATCATGACGGCCGTCGGTGTGCGGGTGCTCGTCCGATGAGCTATGACGTGACCCTTCGCCTTCGGCGCGCCTTCCGCGGCGTGCCGAAGATCGTCGACGGCATCGGCGAACAGGCGCTGTTCTACGGCGAGACGATCCGCTACATCCCGAACGCGCTCACCCGGTACCGCAAGGAGACCATCCGCAACATCGCCGAGATGACGATGGGCACGGGCGCGCTGGTGATGATCGGCGGCACCGTCGGTGTCGCGGCGTTCCTGACGCTGGCCTCCGGCGGCGTCATCGCGGTGCAGGGCTATTCGTCGCTGGGCAACATCGGCATCGAGGCGCTCACCGGCTTCCTGTCCGCCTTCCTCAACGTCCGCATCGTCGCGCCGGTCATCGCGGGTATTGCGCTGGCCGCGACCATCGGTGCGGGTACCACGGCACAGCTGGGTGCCATGCGGGTCGCCGAGGAGATCGATGCGGTCGAATCGATGGCCGTGCACTCGGTCTCGTACCTTGTATCGACCCGGCTGATGGCGGGGATGGTGGCGATCATCCCGCTGTACTCGCTGTCGGTGCTCGCCGCATTCTTCGCCGCCCGCTTCACGACGGTGTTCGTCAACAAGCAGTCGGCGGGCCTCTACGACCACTACTTCAATACATTCCTCATACCCACCGATCTTCTGTGGTCGTTCCTGCAGGCGATCGTCATGGCGATCGCCGTGATGCTGGTGCACACCTATTACGGCTACAACGCCTCCGGCGGCCCCGTCGGCGTCGGTATCGCGGTCGGTCAGGCTGTCCGCACCTCGCTGATCGTGGTCGTCACGATCACCCTGTTCATCTCACTCGCCGTCTACGGCGCGTCCGGCAATTTCAACCTTTCCGGTTAGGCGGGGGAACATGTCCGACGAAAGCGCGAAGCGCAGCCATGTGAGGATCGCCGCGGCGATCCTCATCACGTTGCTCGTCGCCGCCGTCGTGTTCACCTACCTCGCCTACACCGCGGCGTTCACCTCCACCGACAAGGTCACCGTCCTCTCCCCGCGAGCCGGTCTGGTGATGGACCGCGACGCCAAGGTGAAGTACCGCGGGATTCAGATCGGCAAGGTCGAATCGATCGAATACGCCGGCGACCAGGCGAAGCTGACACTAGCGATCGCCAGCAACGAGATGCGGTTCATCCCGGCCAACGCGCCTGTCCGCATTGCCAGCACGACGGTGTTCGGCGCCAAGTCCGTTGAGTTCGTTCCGCCCGAGAAGCCGGCCGGCAGTTCGTTGCGGCCTGGCGCGCAGGTGCAGGCCTCCTCGGTCCAACTCGAGGTGAACACCCTCTTCCAGACGTTGACCGACGTCCTGCACAAGATCGACCCGATCCACTTGAACGGAACGCTGAGCGCGATCGCCGAGGGCCTCCGCGGCCACGGCGACGACCTCGGTGCCCTGTTGGCCGGCCTGAACTACTATCTGCAGCAACTGAATCCGAAGCTCCCGACGCTGCAGGACGACCTCCAGAAGACCGGTGTGGTGGCCAATATCTACGGCGACGCGGGTCCCGACATCGCCAGGATCTTCGACAACGCGCCTGCGATCAGCGACACCATCGTCGACGAGCAGGACAACCTGAACCGGACATTGTTGGCGGCAACGGGTCTGGGCAACAACGGCGCCGACACGCTGGCGCCCGCGGAGAACGACTACATCGCGGCGGTGAACCGCCTGCGGGCGCCGCTGAAGGTGGCCGGCGAGTACTCCCCGGAGTTCGGCTGCATCCTGGAGGGCACGGGCAAGGCGGTCGACTTCTTCGCCCCGATCATCGGCGGCACCAGACCCGGCCTGTTCGTGTCCTCCAACTTCCTGCCCGGATCCCCGGCGTACACCTACCCGGAGAGCCTTCCCATCGTGAACGCCTCCGGCGGCCCGAATTGCCGTGGCCTGCCTGATCTTCCGAGCAAGCAGTTGGGCGGGTCCTGGTACAGGTCACCGTTCCTCGTCACCGACAACGCCTATGTTCCTTATCAGCCCAACACCGAATTGCAGTTCGACGCACCTTCGACGGCGCAGTTCCTCTTCAACGGGGCCTTCGCGGAGAGGGATGAGTACCAGTGAAACGTGACAGGACGCTACTCAACGTCGGAATCTTCACCGTGGCGATGCTGCTCGTCGCGGCCATGCTTGTGGTGGTGTTCGGCGAGTTCCGGTTCGCGGCGGAGAACAAGTTTCACGCCACCTTCATCGACGCATCGCGGCTGAAGGCCGGACAGGATGTGCGCATCGCAGGCGTTCCGGTCGGAACCGTAGGCGCCGTCACGCTGAATCCCGACAACACCGTCGACGTCGCGTTCGACGTCGACAAGAAGTACCAGCTGTACACCTCGACGCGCGCGGCTGTCCGCTACGAGAACCTCGTCGGTGACCGGTACCTCGAAATCACCGCGGGCCCAGGTGAATTGCGTAAGATTCCGCCCGGCAGCACCATCCCGAGGGAGAACACGCAGCCCGCGCTCGACCTGGATGCGCTGCTCGGTGGCCTCCGCCCGGTCCTCAAGGGCCTCGACGGCGCCAAGATCAACGAGGTCAGCACCGCGGTGATGGAACTGCTTCAGGGCCAGGGCGGCGCGCTGTCGAACCTGCTGTCGACCACCAGCGCGTTCACCCAGAACTTGGCCGCCCGTGACCAACTCATCGGCGACGTGATCAACAACCTGAACACGGTGCTCGGCACGGTGGACGAGAAGGGCGCCCAGTTCGACGCCAGCGTGGATCAGCTTCAGAAGCTGCTGACCGGGCTGGCGCAGGGCCGTGATCCGATCGCAGGCGCCATCCCGCCGTTGGCGTCCGCCTCGAGCGACCTGACCGACATGCTGCAGCAGTCGCGTCGGCCGGTGCAGGGTGTGATCGAGAACGTCCGGCCGATGGCACAACGGATGGACGTGCGCAAGGCCGACATCAACAAGGTCATCGAACCGCTGGCGGAGAACTACTTGCGGCTCAACGCTCTCGGCGCCTACGGCTCGTTCTTCAACATCTTCTACTGCTCGACGCGCCTGAAGATCAACGGTCCGGCGGGCAGCGACATCCTCGTGCCGTTCGGCGGGCCACCGGATCCATCCAAGGGGAGGTGCAGCGACGATGGCTAACCGGCCCGACGACGGAAACCCGTTACGCACGGGCATATTCGGCATTGCGCTGGTCGCGTGCCTCGTCCTGGTTTCGTTCGGCTACACCAGCCTGCCGTTCTGGCCTCAGGGTAAGCCGTACGAGGCGTACTTCACCGACGCTGGCGGCATCTCGCCGGGCAGCGACGTCAATGTCTCCGGCATCAACGTCGGCAAGGTGACCGGGGTGGAACTCGCCGGTGACGCAGCGAAGGTGACGTTCACGGTCAACCGGGACGTCAAGGTCGGCGACCAGTCGCTGGTGGCCATCAAGACCGACACCGTGCTCGGCGAGAAGTCGCTTGCCGTCACGCCGCGCGGCGCCGGGCGCTCGACCGTCATCCCGATCGGCCGCACCACGACCCCGTACACCCTGGCCACCGCGCTGCAGGATCTCGGCCAGAACACCAGTGAGCTGGACAAGCCACGGTTCGAGCAGGCGCTGGCGACGCTGACGGACTCGCTCAAGGACGCGACGCCGCATCTGCGCTCCGCGCTCGACGGTGTCACCGCGCTGTCGCAGAGCATCAACAAGCGCGACGAGGCGCTCGAACAGCTTCTGGTACATGCCAAGAGGGTGTCGGACACGTTGGCCCAGCGGGCCGGTCAGGTCAACCAGCTGATCCTCGACGGCAACCTGCTGTTCGCCGCGCTCGACGAGCGTAGGCAGGCGCTGAGCAGCCTCATCGCCGGTATCGACGATGTCAGCCAACAGCTTTCGGGCTTTGTCGCCGACAACCGCAAGGAGTTCAAGCCTGCCCTGGAGAAGCTGAACCTGGTGCTGGACAACCTCCTCGAGCGTCGCGAGCACATCGGCGAGGCGCTCAAGCGGCTGCCGCCGTATGCCACCGCCCTCGGCGAGGTGGTCGGCTCCGGTCCCGGGTTCCAGATCAACCTCTACGGCCTGCCGCCGGCACCCATCGCAGAAGTGTTGTTCGACACCTACTTCCAGCCCGGCAAGTTGCCGGACAGCCTTTCCGACATGCTCAAGGGCTACATCTCTGAGCGAATGATCCTCAGGCCGAAGTCACCATGACAAACGCCAACTCGTCTTCCGACCGCACGCGCTGGCTGCGCATCGCGCTGGCCACCGCGCTTGTCGCGATGCTGGCCGTCGGCGCCTATCTGGTGTGGCCGACGCGGACCGGCAACAAGGTCGTCGCATACTTCACGTCCGCGGTGGGTCTGTATCCCGGCGACGACGTCCGCATCGTCGGCGTCCCGGTCGGCAAGATCGACTCGATCGAACCGCGCGCAAGCGACGTGAAGATCACCATGACCATCGACGACGGGGTCAAGGTCCCGCAGGACGCCAAGGCGCTCATCATCTCGCCGAACCTGGTGTCCTCGCGGTTCGTTCAGCTGGCGCCCGCCTACACCGGCGGCCCCGCGCTGGCCGACGACGCCAGCATCGGGCTCGACCGGACCGCCGTTCCCGTCGAATGGGACGAGGTCAAGGAACAGCTGACGGCGCTGAGTCGCGAACTGGGGCCGGAGCCCGGATCGCTGCAGGGCCCGCTCAGCAATATCGTGAACCAGGCCGCCGACACCTTCGACGGAAACGGCGACTCGTTCCGGCGGGCGCTGCGCGAACTGTCGCAGACCGCGGGCCGGCTCGGTGATTCGCGCACCGACCTGTTCGGCACGATCCGCAACCTGCAGGTGCTCGTCAATGCGCTATCGAACAGCAATGAACAGATCGTGCAGTTCACCAACCACGTCGCGTCCGTGTCGCAGGTGCTCGCCGATAGCTCAACGGATCTCGACAACACGCTCGGCACCTTGAACCAGGCGCTCTCCGACGTTCGCGGCTTCCTCAACGACAGCAACGATGCGCTGATCAAGCAGGTCAACAAGCTGACCGACTTCACGTCGATCCTGACCGAGCACAGCGACGACATCGAGCAGATCCTGCACATCACGCCCAACGGCCTGGCGAACTTCTACAACATCTACAACCCGGCGCAGGGCACCGTCGGCGGTCTGCTCACGCTGCCGAACTTCGCCAACCCGGTGCAGTTCATCTGCGGCGGCGTGTTCGACGCAGGTACCTCGACCGACAACTACAAGAGGGCCGAGATCTGCAGGCAGCGGATGGGTCCGGTGCTGCGGCGCATCACCATGAACTTCCCGCCGCTGCTGTTCCACCCGATCAACAGCATCACCGCGTACAAGGGCCAGATCATCTACGACACCCCCGCGACCGAGGCGAAGGCGCAGACGCCGGTGCCGTATCTGCAGTGGCAGCCCGCGCCCGGTGTCAACCCGCCGAAGCCTTCGGCGGCAACGGATCTCAGTTCGTTGATGGTCCCGCCCTCGCAGTCGACGTCGCACGCCGGCGGCCCCGAGGCGGCGCCCGCACCTGGACCGGCCGACCCGAACGCGCCCGCGCCGCCCACCGGGCCGCTTCCCGCCGAGGGAGGAGGCGGCTGATGCGCAATGTCATGTCTCGCACCGCCGTTCGTGCGATCGCGATCTCGGCGGGCGCCACACTGCTGGCCGGCTGTTCGTTCGGCGGGCTGAACTCGGTGAACATGCCCGGCACGGCCGGGCACGGGGCGGGTTCGTACAAGGTCACCGTCGAACTGCCCGATGTCGCGACCCTGCCGCAGAACTCGCCGGTGATGGTCGACGACGTCACGGTCGGCAGTGTGTCGGGTATCGAGGCTGTCCAACGCCGGGACGGCACGTTCTATGCGGCCGTCCAACTGTCGCTGGACAAGAACGTCAAACTCCCGGAGAACGCGACCGCCAGGGTGGCGCAGACCTCGCTGCTGGGCTCACAGCATGTGGAGCTCGCGGCACCGGTCGACGGCAAGGATGTCGGACAGCTCAAGAACGGCTCTCGGATCCCGCTCGACCGCACTGGGCGGTACCCGACCACCGAAGAGGTGCTGTCCTCGCTCGGTGTCGTGGTGAACAAGGGCAATCTCGGTGCGCTGCAGGACATCACCGACGAGACCTACAACGCGGTGGCCGGTCGCCAGGGCAGCTTCACCGACCTGGTGCCCCGGCTCGCCGAACTGACGTCGTCGCTGGACCGGCAGACAGCCGACATCATCGCGGCGGCTGAAGGCCTGAACCGGTTCGGCGGAATCCTGGCGCGCAGCAAGGACAATCTCGGTCGCACGCTGGACACACTGCCCGCGGCGCTGGATGTGTTGAACAGGAACCGCGCCAACATCGTCGACGCGTTCGCCGCGCTGCAGCGGTTCGCGACGATCGGGGCCAACATCCTGGCCAAGACGAAGGACGACTTCGCCGCCGACTTCAAGGACCTGTTCCCGATCATCAAGTCGCTCAACGACAACGTCGATTTCTTGATCAAGGACCTGGAGTTCCTGCCCACGTTCCCGTTCCATTACAAGTATCTCCGGCGCGCGGTGCGGGGCGACTACCTGAACGTCTACACCACCTTCGACTTGACGCTGCGCCGCCTCGGTGAGTCGGTGTTCACCACCTCGTGGGGATTGGACTCGAACATGGCCCACATGAGCGAGATCATCAACCCGCCGGACTTCCTCACCGGGTCCCTTGCCAACCTGTCCGGCCAGGCCGCCGATCCGTTCGAGATCCCGCCCGGCAGCGCGACACAACATGACGAGGGCCCCTGATGCTGGACCGGTTGACTCGCCTTCAGCTGACGATCTTCGCAATCGTCACGGTGCTGACCGTCAGCGCCATCACGATCTTCTATCTGCACCTGCCCGCCGCGGTCGGTATCGGCGCGTACAAGGTGGACGCGAACTTCGTTGCGGGCGGCGGCATCTACGAGAACGCCAACGTCACCTTCCGCGGCGTGACGGTCGGCCGGGTGGAGTCGGTGGGCCTGACCAACGACGGCGTCGTCGCACACATGCGGCTGAACAGCGGCACCCCTGTGCCCGACAACGTCACCGCGACCGTGAAGAGCGTCTCGGCGGTCGGCGAGCAGTACATCGATCTGGTGCCGCCGGAGGACCCGTCGTCGCAGAAGCTGCGCAACGGCGCGAGCATCCCCCAGGACCGCACGGCGATCGGCCAGGACATCGCGGGCCTCCTCGACGAGGCCGATCGGCTCGTCGCCAGCGTCGGCGACACCCGGCTGCAGGACCTGCTCAGCGAAACCTTCAAGGCGTTCAACGGTTCCGGGCCCGAGCTGGCGCGGCTGATCGAATCGTCCCGGCTGTTGGTCGACGAGGCGAACAACAACTACGGCCAGGTCTCGCAGCTGATCGATCAGGCCGGTCCTTTCCTCGATGCGCAGATCCGCGGCGGCGAAGACATCAAGTCACTGGCCGACGGCCTCGCCCGGTTCACCGGCGAGCTCAACAATGCCGACCCGCAGTTCCGGACCACCCTGCAGACGGTGCCGGGCGCCACGGAGGCGGCCAACGAGACGTTCACCGGCATCCGGCCGTCGTTCCCGGTGCTCGCGGCCAACCTCGCGAACTTCGGCCGCATCGGCGTGATCTACAGCAAGTCGCTCGAGCAGGCGTTCGTGATCTTCCCGGCGCTGATCGCAGCACTCGGCACCGTCGCAGGTGGCGTGCCGTCGGACGAGGGCGGCAAGCTCGACTTCAAGATCCACCTGCAGGATCCGCCGCCGTGCAACGTCGGCTTCATCCCGGCGACCCAGATCCGGTCGCCTGCCGATACCACCCTGCGGGACATCCCGCCCGACCTGTACTGCAAGACGGCGCAGAACGACCCCTCGGTGGTGCGCGGCGCTCGCAACTATCCCTGCCAGGAATTCCCCGGCAAGCGCGCGCCCACGATTCAGCTCTGCCGCGATCCGAAGGGCTACGTGCCGCTCGGCAGCAACCCGTGGCGAGGCCCGCCGATCCCGTACGGCAGCGAGCCGATCACCGATCCGCGGATGATCCTGCCGCAGAACAAGTTCCCGTTCATCCCGCCGCAGGTCGATCCGGATCCCGGCCCGCCGGTCGTGCAGTTGCCGCCCGGTGTCCAGCCGGGCCCGGGTCCCGCGCCGCACGGACCGTTCCCGCTGCCGGTTCCGCCCAACGAGCCCGGCCCGCTGCCGCCGCCGTGGCCGTTCTATGCCCCGCCCGACCAGGTGGTGCCGCCGTACGGCAGGACACCGCCGCCACCTCCTGCGGGGGCACCGCTGCCGCTGCCGGGGTGACCGCCTGCCGATGCGCCGGCTCCGCCGCCGCTGCCCGCGGAAGCCCCGATGGCCAGCGCTACCTACGACCAGAACGGTAAGTTCGTCGACCCAGCCGGGGGAACTGGCGTGTTCGCGGGTGGAGCTGAGACACTGGCGCCCGCAGAAAACTGGGTTGATCTGATGTTGGCTCCAAGGCAGGCGTAGATGGCAGAAGAAACGGCTTCGACGGCACCGCCGAAGCCGGCGGGAAGGCGTCGCGCGTCCAGAGCTGCCGGACCCGCCGGCGGTACGGCGACGGCGACGGGCGTACGTGTCGACCCGCCGAAAGCCGTCACGGTGCGGCTGTCCAAACCGGTGGGCCCACCGCCGCGCAGGCAACCGCACAGGGCGTTGGTGGCATGGGTGTCGCTGGCCGCCGCGGTGGTCGTGGTGGCCGCACTGGGCGTCGCGGTCTTCTTCACCGTGAAGCACCAGAACAGCGAGGAGGCCGAAGCGACGCAGACGCAGTTGTTCGTCGACACCGCATCGCAGTTCGTGGTGAACATGTTCAGCTACACCCAGGACACGATTGACGCCGACGTCGACCGGTTCGTGAACAGCACCAGCGGGCCGCTGCGCGACATGATGAGCCAGGGTCAGAACGCGGAGAACCTCAAACTGCTGTTCCGCGACACCAACGCCAGCGCGGAAGCGGTGGTCAACGGTGCTGCGCTGGAGAAGTACGACGAACTCGCGAACCGGGCCGATGTCCTTGTCGCGGTGCGGGTTACGGTGACCGATCTCGACGGCAACAACCAGCCGTCCAAGCCGTATCGCTTGCGGGTCACCGTGGCCGAGGACGACAACGGCCGCATGTCCTTCTATGACCTCAAGTACCCCGACGGGGGGAACTGATGTCGAAGCGGGCCGCCACCCTGATCTCAGCGTTGTCCATCCTGCTGGCGTGCGGGTTCGTCGCGCTTGCGGGTGTCGGCGGCTGGTATTACTGGTCCGGCGTCGAGACCCAGGGCGAGAAGGATGCGCGCGCAGTCCTCGCCCAGAAGGCGGCGGAGCAGATTCCGAAGGTGTTCGGCTACGACTACCAAACGGTCGAGCGCAGCCTCAACGACATCTATCCGTGGCTGACGCCGAGCTATCGGCAGGAGTTCAGGGACCGTGCGAACAAGGACATCATTCCGCAGGCCCGGGAGCGGCAACTGGTGAGCCAGGCCAACACCGTCGGCGTCGGAGTGATGGCAGCACAGCGGAATTCGGGCTCGGTGATGGTTTATCTGAACCGCACGGTCACCGACAAGTCCAAGAACCCGGTGTACGACGGCAGCCGGCTGAAAGTGGACTACGTCAAGGTCGACGGCCAGTGGCTGATCAACTACATCACTCCGATCTGACGTCGTCGCCGCTCTGCTTCGACGTCAGCGCGTCGAGGAACGACCGCGCCCAGCGGTCGACGTCGTGTGCGAGCACCTGCCTGCGCAGCGCGCGCATCCTGCGCCTGCCCTCCTCGGGCGTCTGATTCAGCGCCGCCTCGATGGCATCCTTGACGCCGTCGAGATGGTGCGGGTTGGTCAGGTAAGCCTGACGGAGTTCCGCTGCGGCACCGGTGAATTCACTGAGCACCAGCGCGCCGCCGAGATCACTGCGGCATGCCACGTACTCCTTGGCGACAAGGTTCATTCCGTCGCGTAGCGGGGTCACCAGCATCACGTCAGCCGCCACGAAGAACGCGATGAGTTCGTCGCGGGGGACCGGCCGGTGGATGTAGTGCACGATGGGATGGCCGACTTCGCCGTACTCCCCGTTGATGTGACCGACCTGCCGCTCGATGTCTTCGCGCATCTCGATGTAGCTCTCGACGCGTTCGCGGCTCGGTGTGGCGAGCTGGACGAGCACGGTGTCGTCGCGTTTGACCCGCCCCTCGGTCAACAGCTCCGAAAACGCCTTCAGCCGAACGTCGATGCCCTTGGTGTAGTCGAGACGGTCGACGCCGAGCAGGATCTTGCGCGGATTACCGAGCTCGCTGCGCAGCTCGCGGGCCCGCTGGCGGACGCTTCTGTCCCGTGCCTTGGTGTCCAGGTCCGACGAGTCGATGGAGATCGGAAACGCGCCGACTTTGACTGTGTGGAAACCAATTTTGACCTCGCCGAAGCGGGATCGGACACCCACCGACGCGCGCGAGGTGTTGGCGCCGACCAGCCGCCGCGACAGGATCAGGAAGTTCTGCGCACCGCCGGGCAGGTGAAACCCGACGAGGTCCGCTCCGAGCAGTCCCTCGATGATCTCTGTCCGCCACGGCATCTGCATGAACAGCTCGACCGGCGGAAACGGGATGTGCAGAAAGAACCCGATGGTGAGGTCTGGGCGCAGCATCCGCAGCATCTTCGGGACCAGCTGCAGTTGGTAGTCCTGAACCCACACGATCGCACCCTGGGCAGCGGCCCTGGCCGTGGCCTCGGCGAATCTCCGATTCACCTCCACGTACCGGTCCCACCACTCGCGGTGGTAGATCGGCTTGACGATGACGTCGTGATAGAGCGGCCACAGCGTCGCGTTCGAGAAGCCCTCGTAGTACATCGCGACGTCTTCGGCCGACAGCCGTACGGGATACAGCCGAATATCCTCTTCGACGATCGGGTCCTCGTCGCTGTCCGGAATGCCCGGCCAGCCGATCCAGGCACCTTTGCGGCGGCGCAGAAGCGGCTCCAGCGCAGTCACCAGCCCCCCGGGACTGCGCTTCCATGTCGTAGAGCCGTCGGGCAGCCGTTCCATGTCGATCGGCAGCCGGTTGGCCACGACGACGAAGTCAGAGTTGCCGGAGCCGACTTCCTGGCCGCCCTCCGGACTCACCTATGCCTCGAGCTTTGCCGGTCCAATGCCGAGCATCGACAGGAAGATCCGGCACTCGTCGGCGTCGGTGGCGTAGGCGGCGACCACCCGCCTCGCCTGACGGGCAGTGCTGTCGGCTAGCGGTTCGACATCGCCGATGTCGGCGGGATCAGGTTTTGCAGCCATGGCACCACCATATATGCGCAGTGGCGCAATGCCGCTATCCGCCGACGGAGCCGGTTGAGCCCGTCACCGTCGGGCTGCTGCCGACCGTCGACTCCGGCGTCACCACGGGCGGCTGCTGCTGCTCGGCCAGACCGATGCACTGGCCGGAGTTGTGGCCGGTGCACGGAATGCCCGCGCCGCCGCCGCCCGGAATGTTGACCTGAGCGAGGTCGGGATTGCCTGCGATCGCCGAATAGGGCTGTCCGGCATTGGGCACCAGGTGCGGAACGCAGAGCGAGGTGTACAGGTCGTGCTCTTCGCCGCCGGGGCACTGGGCGAGCGGGGTGGCCGCCGGTGTGGGTGATGCGACGAAGGCGATCGCAGGTGCAGCCGCTACCGCGACGGCAAATCCACCGGCAATGATCAGTCGTCGTGCTGGGAACTTCATGGTCGCCATCGCCACGCTTTCTTTCGGTGTCTTGATTGATAGGTCTCGTCGGGGCGATTGTATGGAAGCTGAACGAAATCTGCATGAGTTCGCAAAGTTTCCTGTCAATATGGCGGCCACGATTTGCGCAGGCCAAGCGGACAAAGTGGGTCGACAAAGCGAAGGGCCGAACCCGAAAACGGGTCCGGCCCTGGCTTTATTGACGCCAAAGGTGCGCCGACTAGGGGCTGGCGCTCACCTCCGAGTGCGGTACCGCGATCGGACCTGCGGCGTTCTGTTCCTCGGCAAGCCCGATGCACTCACCGGAGTTGGCGCCGGTGCACGGGATGCCGTTGATCTCGGGCAGTCCGCCGACGGGTGCCGTGCTGGTGAACTGGGGCGAGTTCGGCACGATGTCGGGGACGCAGATGTTGGTGAACTGGTCTTCGGTCTCGCCGCCCGCACAGGCCGAGATCGTCGGCGCTGAGCCGCCCGAAGTCTCCACGGCGAACAGTGCGACCGCCGGCGCAGCGGCGATCGCGACAGCGAATCCCCCCGCAAGGATCAGTCGTCGAGTTGGAAGGTGGAAGGTCGCCATCGTCACGCTTTCTCTAGTTTGCTGGCTGTGTCATCCGGGAAGCCGGAGAAGGCCGCCAACGCGTTGACCGTCGTCTTCCGGTTCCCTGCCTATGCCCCCTCTGAAATTGAAGCAGGAGTTGGCATCTGCTAGCGGAATCGTACTCTGGTCCGCGCGGCTTCACGCGCTGAAAGCTGGCGGTTGTGGTTCGGCCGTGCCATAACTGTGAGGTGTCTGCAAGGTTGCTGTGCCGCGGCTGGAAGCGGTCGGCGGACGCTTGACCGTACGGTGCGAGATCCCGCCACGCGGGCGTCGGAGGAGGAGAAGTAGTGTGCATTACATCTGATGCGTCGAACGTAACGAGGTGTACACGGTGGCAAGCCCGGACCTGACCAACGCGGACGCGGCACCGCAGGTGGCCTACGAAACCCTGGACGACGGGCGGATCGCCCGCATCTGGCTGAACCGGCCCGAGGCGCAGAACGCGCAGTCGCGCACGCTGCTCGTCGAGTTGGACGAGGCGTTCGGCCGCGCCGAGGCCGACGACAACGTGCGGGTGGTGATCCTGGCCGGCCGCGGGAAGAACTTCTCCGCAGGCCACGACCTCGGTTCGGAGCAGGCGCTCCTGGAGCGCCAGCCGGGCCCCGGGCAGCACCCGACGTTCCGCTCGCACGGGTCGACGAAGAGCGGCATCGCCGAGCGGACGTATCTACAGGAATGGCACTTCTTCTTCGAGAACACGCGCAGGTGGCGGGATCTGCGCAAGATCACCATCGCCCAGGTGCAGGGCAACGCCATCTCGGCCGGCCTCATGCTGATCTGGGCGTGCGACCTGATCGTGGCCGCCGACGATGCGAAGTTCAGCGACGTCGTCGCCGTGCGGATGGGCATGCCCGGCGTCGAGTATTACGCGCACCCATGGGAATTCGGAGCGCGTAAAGCCAAAGAGCTTCTGCTGACCGGTGATTCGATCGACGCCGACGAGGCCCACCGTCTCGGCATGGTGTCGAAGGTCTTCCCTCGCGCAGAGTTGGAGGACAAGACCCTGGAGTTCGCGCGCCGCATCGCCGAGCGGCCGACGATGGCCGCACTTCTGGTCAAGGACTCGGTGAACGCCGCCGCCGACGCGATGGGGTTCACCGAGGCGCTGCGCCACGCGTTCCACATCCACGAACTCGGTCACGCGCACTGGGCGGCCGCCAATGAGAACCGGTTCCCCGTCGGCCTCCCGCCCGACGTGCCGGACTGGCGCACGCTGGGGGCGCCGACGCCATCGCGTCGTGACACCCCTTGACGTGCGTGGTTCCATAACGAGAACTTGTTCCAGTTTTGCGTGAGGAGTAGCGGTGCAGCTCTCGTTGGCGGATAAGACGGTCCTGGTCACCGGCGGTGGCAGCGGAATCGGCAAGGGGGTCGCCGCCGAGGCGGCCGCCGCGGGCGCCAAGGTGATGCTCGTCGGCCGCAACGCCGACAAACTGGCCGCAGCCGCCGAGGAGATCGCGCCCAGGGCCGCCGACGGGGGCGCGGTTCTCTACGAGCCCGCCGACGTCACCAACGAAGACGAGGTCAGCCGCGTCGTCGAGGCCGCCACCGCCTGGACGGGCACGCTGTACGGCGTCGTGCACTGCGCGGGCGGCAGCGAGACGATCGGCCCCATCACCCAGATCGACTCCAAGCTGTGGCGGCGCACCGTCGACCTGAACATCAACGGCACGATGTACGTGCTCAAGCATTCGGCGCGGGAGATGGTCCGCGGCGGTGGCGGATCTTTCATCGGCATCTCGTCGATCGCCGCGAGCAACACGCACCGGTGGTTCGGCGCCTACGGGGTGTCGAAGGCGGGCATCGACCACCTTATGCAGCTGGCCGCTGACGAGCTGGGCCCGTCCTGGGTGCGCGTCAACTGCATCCGGCCCGGCCTCATCCGCACCGATCTTGTTGCGCCGGTTCTGGATTCACCGGAGCTGAGCGCCGACTACGCCGCCATCACGCCGCTCCCGCGGCCCGGTGAGGTCTCCGATATCGCGAACGCGGCGGTGTTCCTGCTCAGCGATGCGGCCAGTTACATCACGGGCCAGGTCATCAACGTCGACGGCGGCGTGCTGGTCCGGCGCGGCCCGGACTATTCGGCGATGCTGGAGCCGCTCTTCGGCGCCGACGGTCTGCGCGGAGTGGTGTCCAGCTAGTGACCGGTCGGATCGGTGCTGCTCGTACCGGGCCGGCCACCGCGAATGTGAATCCACGGCGAGATTCGAGGCGGTTTTTCGCGGTGATTTCACGTTCGACGCACGGGCCGCGGCCTACCCTCGTCGATATGGCTTCAACTCCCGATGGCGAGGACCGAGTCCCTATCGAGAACGTCCGTTGCGGTGACCCCATCTACGACGCTGATGGTGGTTGCCAGCATTACAAGGTCTTGGAGAGTCGAGCGCTCCCTGGCGGCGGCGTCGTTCTCGAACTCGAGTGTCTGCACGACAACAAGTGCCAGGTGATCGAGAAGACCTTCTCGGCGGGTTACACGGTCGCCAGATCGACCGCCCACTTCCTGTAGTTCTTTTCTGATTTGCTCAGGCGCCGAACTCCGCGGTCAGCGCCGCGTTGAAGTTCGCGCCGTCGATGTCGTCGTCGCTCATCCAAGCCACAAGGCGCTGTAGCGGGAACATGGCGCAAAGGAGACCACGATGGATCAACGCACATACGACAAGGGCATGGAGGTTCGCACCGCAGTGCTCGGTGAGGAGTACGTGCAGGCCGCCGTGGCCGGCACCGACGAATTCTCACAGCCGCTTCAGGATCTGATCACCGAGTACTGCTGGGGCGCCGTTTGGGGCCGCGACGGCCTGCCGCTCAAGACGCGCAGCATGCTCAACCTCGCAATGATCTCCGTACTCAATCGCCCGCACGAGCTGCGCACCCATCTGCGCGGCGCGCTCAACAACGGCGTCACCCGCGAGGAGATCCGAGAAATCTTCCTTCAGGTCGCCGTTTACGCGGGTGTGCCCGCGGCCGTCGACAGCTTCCGGGGTGGCGCGCGAGGTGTTCGCCGAACTGGAACAGGGCTGAGACCCGATGCGGATCGGATTCATCGGCCTCGGGAAGATGGGCTTCCCGATGGTGCGCAGGCTGCTCGCTGCCGGATATGACGTGTTCGTCTGCGACAGGCGGGACGACACCGCCGAAGCGGCGGTGGGCCTCGGCGCGACGGCGCTCGCATCACCGAAAGCGATTGCCGACGAAGCGGATACGGTGCTCGCCAGCCTGCCGTCGCTCGCGGCGTCGGTCGATGTCGCCACCGGCGATGCCGGGGTGGTGGAGGGAGCGCGCGTGCGGCGGTTCCTCGATCTGTCGACGGTGGGAAGCGCAACCGCCCGAACGGTGGCCGAAGCGCTGGGCCGACGCGGGATCGCCGCGTTGGACTGCCCGGTGAGCGGCGGCGTCGCGGGCGCGCAGAAGGGCACCCTCGCGGTGATGGTGTCCGGGCCGCGCGCCGAGTTCGACACCGTTTCGCCCGTGCTCGAGACGATCGGCACACCGATCTTCGTCAGCGAGAAGCCGGGCGCGGCCCAGACCATGAAACTGGTGAACAACATGCTGGCGGCCACCGCGCTGGCGACGACCGCGGAGGCCGTCGTGATGGGCGTCAAGGCGGGCCTCGATGCACAGGTGATGATCGACGTCCTCAACGCGGGCTCTGGCGGGACCCACGCGAGCAGGGACAAGTTTCCCCGCGCGGTGCTGCCGCGGACATTCGACTACGGTTTCGCGACCGGGTTGATGGTCAAAGACGTCCGCCTGTACCTCGAGGAGGCCGCGGCTCTCGGTGCGTCGACGGAGATCACCGAAGCCGTTGGCCGCGTGTGGGAGTCGGTTCTGCGGGAACAGGGGCCGGAGTCGGACTTCACCTGTGCCGTCAAACCGATCGAGGCCGCGGCTGGCGTCATCGTCGAAGGGAACCCGAATTGACCAAGCGGGCAACGGCGGCCGACGTCGTCAACGGAAGTGACCTGTCCGGCAAGGTGTGCGTCATCACCGGTGCCACGTCCGGTCTCGGCAGGGAGTCGGCACGGACATTGGCCTCCGTCGGCGCCCACGTTGTGCTGGCGGCCCGCAGCCCGGACGGATTGCGCGAGACCGAGCACTGGGTCCGCGACTCCGTCGACGACGCGCATGTCACGGCGGTCGGCGTCGACCTGACGTCGCTGGCCAGTGTGCGAGAAGCCGCCGCCGCGATCGCCGATTCGGTTCCGGCGGTGCACATTTTGATGAACAACGCCGGTGTCATGTTCACGCCCTTCGGCCGCACCGCCGATGGTTTCGAAATGCAGTTCGGCACAAACCATCTCGGTCACTTCGAGCTGACGAGACTGCTGACGCCACTGCTCGAGGCGGCAGGCGCAGCCCGTGTCATCAACCTGTCATCGGACGGCCACAAGCTCGCCGACCTGGATTTCGACGACCCGAACTGGCATGCCCGCGAGTACAACAAGTTCCACGCGTACGGCGCGTCGAAGACGGCCAACATCCTGCACGCTGTCGAACTCGACGGTCGATTGCGGGATTCCGGTGTCCGCGCTTTCGCCGTGCATCCCGGAATGGTCGCCACCAACCTCGCCAGGCACATGTCGCGCGAGGATCTTGCCGCGCTCGCCGCGCTGCCCCGACAGCGCGACATCAGCAAGGAGACCGACGTCCGCAAAATGGAAGTGCTGACGCCGGAACAAGGTGCCGCCACGCAGGTGTGGGCCGCCGTCAGCAGCGAACTCGATGACGTCGGCGGCGTCTACCTGGCCGACTGCGCGATCAGGCCGGACGTCGTCCGATATGCGACCGACACCGACCGCGCCGATCGGCTGGAGGCGCTGTCGGCGACGCTGTGCGCGCGCTGAGGTGTCGAGGCCGGCGCGACCTCTAGCTGGAGGCGTCCCCGGTGGTCTTGGCCGCCGCGATCTTCTGGACGACGAAGTCGGCCGCCTGATCCGTCAGGCCGTTGGCCGGATAGAGGTTGTGCGCATTGCTGTCGCCGCCCGCCGGCGAGCAGATCGGATCCTCGGGAATGCACATGTCGGCGGTCTTGGCCGCGTAGAGATGCCCCACGGTGATCGGCGGCGCGGTGTTGGCGATCATCTGCAGGAACCCTGTCGACGGCTTGCCGAACAGCGCGACCGCTGCGACATGGTCGGCGACCGACGCGGGCATCGGCCCGGTCAGGCCCGCAGGCATCTGGAAACCGGCAGGCACCGAATCCGCAGTGAGATACCCGGCGACCGCGGCCCCCTGGGAGAAGCCGCCGAGGACGATCTTGGTGTCCGGGCACTCCGCCGCCGTCGCCTGGACCTTGTTGCTCGCGTCGATGACACCATCGGCCGCGGTTTGGAAGTCCAGCGAGGCCGGATAGTTCACCGGATACACCTCGAGGGATTTGCCGCCGAGCTTCGACTGCAGGGAGTCGACGAACGCCTGTCCGGTTCCGCCGACGCCCGGCGCCTCGAACGTGCCCCGCGCGAAGACCAGTTCCACATCGGGGCACGGCGCAGCGGACGCCACGGGCGTCATGACGACCGGGCTCAACAAGGTGGCAGCGACAGCTGCGGACGCTGCGAGAACTCGACTTCTGATCATCAACTCGACCCCACCGCCTCGTATTGGTTCCTAGACGTTAGGCGGGGCGTGACACACTCCGCCTTCGATGGCTACCCAACGGTTCTGTCTATAAAACCCTAAACCCCGTTGGGATGGGCGGCATCTCAGGGGACCCGCAGCGCATCCATCGATTGCGCGAGGCGCGGGTACATGACCGCGGGGCCCAGCCAGCGGGCAACGAATCGGCGGAGGGCCGAGCCGGCGCGCGGGGGTTCGCCGGGATCGATGAGTATCGAGTGCAGTGTTCGCAGGCTCACTTCGGCGAGCTCGTCGAGGGCGGCGTCGTCGAAGCCGTGCAACTCCCAGTCGACATCGAAGCGGCGCAGCAGCGAGCGACCGAACGCGAGCGCGGTGTCAGATGTCAGCGAGGTGACCGCACCGCCGTCGCCTCGCTGGGTGAGCAGGTTACCGAACTGCCGGTCGCCGGCGAGGTTCTCGGCGGCGTAAGCCACGCTCTCGACCATCGCCGCAACGGGGTCGGCTATTCCGCGTACCCGCTCGGCAACGCGGTCGATGATGCCGTCGGCGGAGCGCATCGCGCTGGTGACCAGTAGTGCCTCAGACGAGGGGAAGTAGCGGTACACCGTTTGCCGGGTCACGCCGAGAGCACGCGCGACGTCGGCGATCCGCAACGTCGGTCCCCGCTCGGCCACGATCCGGTCCGCGGCATCAAGGATCCGCGCGATCGCTTCGGCGTCCGACGCGGGCGTGTCGCCCGACCACCCGTGGCTACGCATCCGCCCCCGTCACCGACACCGATTCGAACTCCACCGGAAGGCTCGTCGGTCCCGTCATCCCGAGCATCGGCTTCCACGGCGCGGCGCCGGATCGGCGCAGATCGGGCAGGCGCCGGGCCAGGATTGTCAACGCCTCCGCCAGCTCGAGCCGCGCCAGGTTCGCGCCGAGACAGTAATGCACACCGCCGCCGAATGTCAGGATGGCCGGGGCGCCCTCGCGGGTGATGTCGAAACGGTCGGGATCGCCGTAGACGTCCGTATCGCGGTTGGCCGCAAAAGTATTGACGAAGATGAAAGTTCCTGCGGGGAAGGTGAACCCGTAGAACTCCAGATCCTCGTTGACGGTGCGCGGCGTACCGCAGACCGCGGGTGAGTGCCGCATGCTCTCCTCGACGGCGCGCATCGCCAACTCGGGGTGATCCCGCAGCAGCGCCCACTGGTCGGGGTGCTCGCACAGCACCTGTATGGATGCCGCCAATTGGTTTCGCGTGGTGTCGGTGCCGGCCATCAGCAGGCTGGCCGCGAGCATGCGCAACTCGTCGGAGCTCAGCCGGTCGCCGTCGTCCTCGGCGCGGATCAGTTCGGAGAGCAGATCGTCGGTGAGGTCGTGGCGGCGCCGCGCGATCATGTCGTCGACGTAGGAGTCGAGTTCGCCCCACGCGCGCATGACGCCCGGTTCCTCCTCGGCGAGGTTCGCGCTGAAGCGAAACGCCTTGAAGATGTCCTCGGCCCAGGCCGAGAACCGTTGCCAGTCCTCGCGGGGAGCGCCGAGCAACGCGCAGATGATCGGAATCGGGTAGGGCCGGGCGATGTCCGTGACGACATCGCAGTGTCCCGCTGCCGCCACTCCGTCGATCAGTTCGTTGACGACTTCGTCGATCGTGTCGTGCAGGCGCGCGGTGGCGCGCGGGGTGAACGCCTTGGAAACCAGCTTGCGGAGACGCTGGTGTTCGGCACCCTCGAGGCACAGCAGGCTGCCGAGGACCTTGTCGTACAGCGGACCCGACGTCACGCCCATCGCGGTGAGGTTGATTCCCGGCGGAATTCCGAACCGGGTGTCGCGCAGTATCGCCCTGGCGGCTTCATAGGAGATGACCTCCGGACCCAGTGGCCCGATGGCGATCGGGGCGGTCCGCTGGGCCCGACGGAGGTGGTCGTACGCCTCCGCCGGGCTGGCGAACGGGTCGTAGTCGAGGGTCGGCAACCCGGCTTCGAAGACACTCGTCACGGCCATATGTGCTCGCTTCGTCTAGAACTACGTCGCTGGACGGTTCCCAGAGAAATGTATGGCCGTGGAGGTTGGCACGTCGACGATTTGCAGCGATTTGTCGCTAGCTCTGCTGTACCGCTAGACGCAAGCCGCTGTTTGTATGGCCGACGGCGTTGGGATGCAGCCACACCGCCACGTTGCGCACGTAGTCCTTGAACACCATCAAGTGCGACGGGTCGGCCTTGATCTGCGTGCCAGGGGATTCCGTGACGAACGACGGTGCGCCGCAGTCGAGGTCCCAGTTGTAGTCCGCGAAGTGGTGGAACGTCGATGCGGCGACGGCCCGGCCCATGACACGACCGTCGGCACACCGTTCGCCGTCAAGTGCGACCGCGAGGTTGAAGAGCCTGCCGGTCGCGGTGCTTCGGCCCTTGGCGATCACCGTGGCGAACGGCAGGTCCGACGACACCCATCCCTCGTGCGGGTGGGCGGGGAAGAACTCGATCTGCCCGCTGTCGGTCAGGTTGGTCCGCAGCAGTTCGTGTACGGGGTGGTCGGCGATCGCCGGTTGGTAGTCGCCGTTGCAGCCCGAGTGGTAGTTCGGCCACGAGATGCTCGGCGTGTCCCGGTCATCGCACATCGTGGTGGGGTCGACCGACTTGTCGTGAAACTGGTTGACCGCACCGAGCGAGCTGAGGCTGACCAGGCAGCTGCCGAGGTCCTCGTGGTCGCGGGCGGTGAGCACCCCGCCGCCGTTCTCGCGGAACCGCGTGATGGCTTCGGCGTCCGCTGGGCTGAGCCCGTCGCCGACGTCGACGGCGAGCAGCCAGAGCTGGTCGAAGTCCGACGTGTCGAGACGACTCAGCACGACGTCGTCACCGCCGCGGCTGACGCGGTTGCGTGCGGTCACGTCGTGGCCCGCCGCCCGCAGTTCGTCGGCGAGCAGCGAGAAGCGGGCGATGTCCCAGTCGTCCGGGGACTCGGGAATGGTGGTCTGCAGCAGGATCCTCGACATCGGAACTCACTCCTGTTCAGGCGATTTCGTGGGGTCGGCCGGCACGCGCATGTGCTTGCGCTCCTCGAGTTCCTTCTCGTCGACGAGAACGAGCATCGGCTGACCGGGGGTGCAGAGCATGGTGACGACGAACCGGACCCTGATGTCGTCGCGGTTGTTGGCATCCGAGTAGTGGATGACGTCGCCACCCGGCTCCCAGAAGGCCTCGCCCGCGCGAACGACCCGGGGCGGCTCACCTTCGAGTTCGAAAAGCATCTCGCCTTCCAGCACATAGCCGAACGCCGGCCCGCCGGGATGGCGGTGCGGCGGTGCGCCCGCGCTGCCCGGGGGGTAATCGATGACGACCGTCATGGCGTGCGCGCCTTCGGGGATGAAAGGTGGTTGGGCCTCCAGGACGACGGTCAGTGCGTCTTCCCATGACGCGTCATAGTTCTTCGACATCGCAATCTCCTTCGATCGTGATTCAGACGGCGGTTCCGCCGCCGTCGACGTGCAGTACCGAGCCGGTGACAAACGTCGAGCGCGGTGAGGCGAGGAAGAGCACGGCTTGGGCGATCTCCTCCGGTTTGGCGGTGCGGCCCAACGGCAGCGCGCGACCCAGTTCCTCGTTGGTGTCACCCCACTCTGCTTCCACGCCTTCGGTTTTGGTGGGGCCCGGTGCGACGCTGTTGACCCGCACCCGCCGTGATCCGAACTCGGCGGCCCATGTCCGGGTCAGCGACTCGACCGCGGCTTTGGATGCGCTGTACGCACCCGCGCCGGGTACCCCTTTGCCTGCGACCATCGTCGTGACGTTGATGACGCTGCCGTGTCCGCGGTCCAGCATTCCCGGCACGAGGCCCGCGGTTAGGAAATACGTGCCGCGGACGTTGGTGTCGAAGGTCCTCTCGAACGCGTCGACGCCCTGGTCGACGGTCAGCGCGGCGGGGAAGTTGGCCGCGTTGTTGACCAGGATGTCGACGGCGCCGGCCTGCTCGACGAGCGATCGGACCGATTCGATGTCGGCCATGTCGGCCGCGATGAACCGCACGCTGCCGTCGATGCTCGCGGCCGCGACCTCACCGCGTTCGGGGTCTCGGCCGGTGATGATGACCGTCGCACCCTCGCGAGCCATCAGCCGTGCACAAGCCAGGCCGATGCCCGCGGTTCCGCCGGTGATCAACACCGTCTTGTATGCCAATTCCATTGCGGTGCAACCTCACGCGATCCGTGGTTCGAGGCTGGTGGCCTCGTCGCCCGTGCTGTCGTCGAGATGGGCCAGCGCGATGCGAAGCCGCTGCCTGCCGCGCGACACCCGGGACATCACGGTGCCGAGCGGGATGTCGAGGATCGCTGCGGTTTCGGCGTAGGTGTGGCCGACGATGTCGGCGTAGTAGACCGACGCCGCGAAACCGGCGGGCAACGCCTCCAGCGCCGCCTTGATCTCGCTGTCGGGCAGGGCGTCGAGCACCTCCGCCTCGGCGGAGCGGATCCTCATGGGTGCCCGCGCGGCGCCGCCCGCAAGTTCGTGTTCGCCGACGTTGTCGACGAAGACCTCGGCCGGCCTGCGCTGCTTGGCGCGGAATGTGCTGACCCAACGGTTGTAGAGGATCCGGAACAACCACGCCTTGAGGTTGGTGCCCTCCTTGAACGTGTGGAACCCCATGTATGCGTGCAGCAGCGTGTCCTGAAGCAGGTCGTCGGCGTCGCAGTCGCAGCGGGTCAGTCGGCGCGCACCTCTTGAAAGGACATCGATGTGGGGCTCGGCTTCACGGGCGAAACGCGAGGCAAGGTTCGGGTCGGCTGTAGACGTACCAGTCGTAGGAGGCACTGCCGTAATCGTCATGATCAACACTCCAGGTTTCGCGGTTGCGTTCGTGCTTTTCACACTCGCGCCGCGGCGCGAAAAGCGAACCCTTGAAAACCCGTAGTCCGTGGTGCACGGTCCGTAGGCGAGCGGGTGTTACGAGGTCAGAGGCGGTCCTGGGATGGTCAGCCGGCCCAGGACACCGAGCGGAGCTGCCTGCGCGAGGTGATTCCGAGCTTGACGAAGACCTTCCGCAGGTGCCATTCGACGGTGTGGGTGCTGATGAACAGCTGGGCCCCGATCTCCTGGTTGGTCAACCCGTCTGCGGCCATCCGGGCGATCTGCGCCTCCTGGGCCGTGAGTTCCTCACCGGAGCGCACGGGTTGCTTGCGCACCTTCTCGCCGGTGGCCGCCAGTTCGCGTCGCGCCCGTTCGGCGAACCCGCGCGCGCCGATCTCGGAGAACAGTTCGTAGGCGGTGTTGAGCTGCCGGCGGGCGTCGGTCCGCCGGTTGGCGCGCCGTAACCACTCGCCGTAGGACAGCCGTACCCGCGCGCCGTGCAGGGCGACCTTGGCCCGTTCGAGACGCTCGACGGCCTCGGCGAAACACTCCTCGGCCGATCCGTCGGTGGCGAGCATGGCTTTGGCCGACGCAAGCATGCCCAGCCCCCACTCCGTGCCGCTGGCTGCCGCCCGTGGTTCGAATTCGGCCAGAGCCGACGCCGCTGACTCGTTGTCGCCTGCGTGGACGGCGGCTTCGATCAGTTCGTAGAGGCACCAGCTGTAGAAGCCGAGATCCTCGAACTCGGTGCAGTCACGTGCGGCGCTCAGGGCCTCGTCGTAGTGACCGAGACCGTTGTTGAGGATCGCCGTGAGTAGCTTCGTCAGGCCGACAAGGCGGCCCTCGCCCTTCGCAGCGCCCTCGGCGGCAGCCGATGCGATGAGATCGACCGCGTCCGCGGCGACACCCTGCCATGCCGCCAGGTTCAGCGAGTGATACTTCCTCGGCGCGTAGCCGAGCGATGCCGTGATGGTGTCGACTTCCTCGAGAAGTCTTGCCGCCGCGGCAAACTCGCCCATGTACACATGTACGCCTGCGCGATAGGCCAGCGCCTGAGGCAGCGCGGCGAGCGCGCCCGCCTCGCGGGCCCGTCGGACGGTCTCGGTGGCGATCTGCTGCAGCACCGCGTCGTCCCACAATTCGTGTGCGGCGGATTCCTGGGCGACCGGGAAGGGCCAGTTGCGCTGCTTGGCGTCGGCCGACTCCTCGTGGGCATTCCACAGTTCGAGCGCGGCCCGCATATGCGCGAACCCCGCGCCAGGACCGTCGATGATCCGGCTGGTCACACCGCTCAACAGATAGTCGACCGGTCGAGACAGTTCGGGCAGGCGCGCGATCGATGCGCGACCGGCCTCCGCGACGTCCCTCAGCAGGTTCGGCTCGGCCAGCCTGCCCGCGTACATCGCCGCGGCGAGCGCCTCCAGGTGGGTCTGCCGCGCCATGTCGTCGTCGAGGTCGTCGAGTTCCTTTGCGGCACTGAGCAACTGGGCTGCGGCCTCACCCGTCTTCACTGCACCGGGTGCGCCCGCACGGCTGCGGACGAATTCCATCTGGGCGCGCATCCGGGCGATCTGGGCCCGCTGCAGCGCCGAAAGGGGAGCCCGCTCGGCGATGGCCAACAACTCGTATGCCGCATCGGGGGCGGCAGCTTCTCGTTTGGCTTCGGCAGCCGCGATCGCCCGCGCGCCGCGAAGGGCCGGATCCTCGGTCAGCACCGCAGCGCGCTCCAGGAACGCGGCCGCCGCCGCGACTCCGCCCCTGCTCTGCGCCCGGCTCGCCGAAGCCTCCAGTTCGGCGGCGACCGATTCGTCCGGACCTGTCGCGGCGTGCGCGGCGTGCCAGGCTCGACGGTCGGGATCGGTTTGCGGATCGCTGACTTCGGCGAGCGCGCGATGGACCGCCCTGCGATCGGCCAGGTCTGCGGCACGGTAGGCGGCCGACCGCATCAGCGGATGGGTGAAGCGCATCCGCGGGCCGAACTCGATGAGGCCCTGGGCCTCGGCGGGTGCGAGGGCGTCGACGGGAATGCCCAATTCCGCTGCGGCGCCGAGGAACAGAGCGGCGTCGCCGACCGGCTCGGCGGCGGCGATGAGCAAGAGTTGCCTGGCCGGCTCGGGAAGCGCTTCGATGCGGCGGACGAACTGCTGCTCGAGAGCCGCCGTCGACGAACGCTTCCCGGATATCCAGAACCCGCCGGCCAACTCGGTCGCGGTGATGCTGCGCGGCACCTCTAGGATCGCCAGCGGGACACCGCGCGTCTCCGCGACGATGCGGTCCCGAACCAAGGGGTCGATCCCGCCGAACATCACCGATTCCAGAAGGTCGCGGGAATCGTCGTCGGACAGTCCCGCGACGAGTGTTTCGGGCAGCCCCGTCAGGGCCTGCGCGGCGTTGTCTCGCGCGGCGAAGACCACGGCGACGGGCTCGGCAAGCAGCCGTCGGGACACGAAAGCGAGGGTTTGCACCGATATCTGGTCCAGCCACTGCGCGTCGTCGACGACGCACAGCAGGGGTTGGTCGGCAGCGGCGGCGGCCATCAGGCTCAGCACGGCCAGGCCGACAAGGAACCGGTCGGGCGCCGCCCCGCCCGTGCGCCCGAAAGCCACGTTCAACGCCTGCCGCTGCGGTTCTGGAAGCTCGTCGAGATGGTGCAGGATCGGTGCGCACAGTTGCTGAAGGCCGGCGAAGGCAAGTTCCATATCGGATTCCACGCCTGCCACATCCAGACATCGGAATCCCGAAGCATGCTCCGTCAGGTATCGGAGCAATGCTGTCTTGCCAACGCCGGCCTCCCCGCGAAGCACCAGCACCCGCGAGCCACCGGACCGGACGGTCGAGAGCAGATCCCTCAGCATCTCGCATTCGCCCGTGCGGCCGTGCAGCCCCACGACCTCGCTCGACATTGCTGGATCCTATCGACCGGGCCTGGCCGAAGCTATGCCCTGGCGGCGGCCTCCGATACCCAGTCCGAGAACCGGATATCGAAAAGCGTTGCGTCGTCGCCGGGCACGAGGGTGGTCTGGGCGATCTGGACACCCCAGTAGCCGGCGTCGGGGTCGACGACGACCTCTCGGGTGTCGGCGTGGGCCGTCAGCGCGATGCGGATCAGGTCCGGCATCCGGAACCGCTCCGGCCCGCCCACCTCGATGATGCCGTTGACCGGATCGTTGACGGCGGCGATGGCGACCGCCTCCGCGACATCGGCCGATGCCATCGGCTGAATGAACGCATTGGGCAGGCGCACGGCGCCGTCGACGGTCGCCGAGTCGGCGATGGTGCCGACGAACTCGAAGAACTGCGTCGCGTGCACGATCGTGTAGGGCACCGGTCCGCTGCTGATCAGCTTCTCCTGAATCTGCTTGCCCTCGAAGTATTCGCTCTCCTGTGCCATCCGGTCGGTTCCGATCACCGAAAGGGCCACATGGTGGGTGACACCGGCGGCGGCCTCGGCCTCGAGCAGGTTGGTGGTCGCGGTATGGAAGAACTGCTTGGCGGCGCCGTCCAGCGTCGGCGAGTTGGACACGTCGATCACTGCATTTGCCCCTTTGAGAACCTCGGCAAGGCCTTCTCCGGTGAGGGTGTTGACGCCGGTCGACGGTGCCGTCGCGACGGCGTCGTGACCGTGTTCGGTGAGGCCGTTGACCACTTTCGAGCCGATGAGGCCGGTGCCTCCGATGACGACGATGCGCATGATGTGCCTTTCTGTTGATTGGCGAACAAAGCCTTCCGCCCGCCCAGAACGGATGGGCCTGCGCCGATTCATCCCTTTGTCGTCATCCGGGCTGAAATAGAATGGGCACAAGCACGATCAGCCGGCAGAGATGAGGTCAGTACCCATGTCCGTATTCCAGGTTCAGGCGCGACGGCTTCTTCTCGCCGCGGGTATCGGGTTGGCCGCCGTCGGCGGTCCTGCGTTGGCTGTGACGGCGATGCCGGCTTCGACTCCGCTTGCCGAATGCACAGGCGGCGAGGAGGCGGACGTCTACACCACGACGTGCGTGCCCATGTTGGTGCCGAACTCACCCGATGACGACGGATTCACCACGAACGCGGCCAATCCCGACATCCCGGAGATCGACGGCATTCCGTGCACCGGACGCGACAGCGGCACGTGCATCGGGCTCGCCGAGGAGCAGCAGGCGATGGGCCCGCAGCCCGTTCCGCGCTCGACCATCAGTTCCAGCCCGTAGGTCACGGTGGGCTAGAACGGGTCTCCGGTCTCGCCGAGCATCGCTTTGCGAATCAGCGGTAACGGCAGAGGGCCGAGCCGGATGAACTTGTCGTGGAAGTCCTTGAGCGAGTAGGCATCACCCAGCTTGGCGCGGTAGTCGTCCCGGAGCTTGAGGATCATCAGCTTGCCCATCGTGTAGTAGCCGTAGGTGGCGTCCGACGTGCCGCGCTTGGCCTCCGACTCGGCGACCGGCGCGGGTTGGTAAGCCTCCTTTTCGAACATGTCCTGCGCCTGTTCGACGGTCATATCCTCGGTGTGCATCTTGATGCCGACGATGAAGCGCACATCGCGCAGCAACGCGTCCTGGACCTCCGCGAGGCGGTATCGCGGGTCGTCGGCGTGTAGACCCTCGTCGAGCATCATCTGCTCGCAGTAGTGGGCCCATCCTTCGAAGTTGCTCGCAGCGCCGAAGACCTTGCGCACATCGGACGGATAGTCCTTCGCATACAGGAACTGGACGTAGTGCCCCGGCCACACCTCGTGAACGGACACATTGCTGATCGCGGGCCGGTACCACTGCGACATGAAGTCGTCCTGCTCCTCCTTCGGCCAGGACGGATCGGGCAACGTCATGAAGTAATACGCTTCGGTCGCGACCTTTTCGAACGGACCGGGCGTGTCCATCGCCGCCGTCGTCGTGGCCCGCATGAACGGCGGCGTCTCCGTCACCTTCGCAGGCGGGGCCGGTGGCACGTCGATGATCTGCTTGTCCCGCACGAACTGCGCGAGGCTGTCGAGGTTGTTCTGCGTGACGGAGAGCAGTTCGGAGGCGCGCGGATGGTCCTTGGTCAGATCGGCGAACACCTCCTGAGGCGACTTCGTCGGATCGACCTGGCGCGCGGCGTCGGTGAACGCCTGCTGGTTCCGCTTCAGGTCCTCCTCTGCCACCGTCAGCAACTCCGGCAGGGCCGTGGTGATCATCTCGTCGGCGTCGAGCACCTTCCGGTAGGTGTCCTCGCCCAGCGCGAACGAGCCGTTGGACCGGTTCAGCAGGTCGCTGCGCAGCCAGTTCCCGTAGTCCGTCAGCGCGGCGACGACTGCATCGCGGGAAGATGTGAACTCGGCCAGCAGCGCTGGATCCTTCACGTCGGTGAACGCCGCGGGAACGTCCTGCTCGAAGAAGGCGCGGTTTCCGTCCAGTTGCTCGATGGCGATCTCGGTGTAGATCCGCGGCGGGTTGTCGAGGTTCTTGCGGGCTTCGGCGAGCGCGTTCGGCATCGCCTCGAGCCGGGATATCAGCGACTTGAGCCGGTCTTCGGGCGGGGCGAATGAACGCGAGATGATCACGTACGCGTCGTTGGTGATGCCGCTGCTGTACGTGTCGGGGTCCTTGGCCCACGGCCGGATGACGTCGGCGCGCAACAGCATTCCGTCGAGCGTGTGCTTGACCTGTTCGAGGTCCAGTTCGGCCTCTTCGGACAGATCTGCGAGGTCGATCGCGTCGATCCGGGCCTGGAAGTCCTTGATCTTCTCGACGTCCGCCTTCACTCCGGCGGCGGAGTAGTCCCGGATCCTGTTGTCGTACTTGTGGATACCCAGATATGTCGCGTTGGACGGATCGCTTTCGTATGTGAACTCGAGGATCTCGTTCGCCAACTGCCGAAACGAGTCGTCACCGGAGACTGCGCCCTGATCCTCGTCAGTTGACCGGGCACACGCCTGCACACTCGTCGCCACGAGCAACAATGCGGTGAGCACGGCGATCAGCCTGCTGGTACGCCCCGTCATGAGTGAGCCCCCCTCTGCTCGGCGACGCGATATTGCAGTAGCGCACTACTGAGAGCGTACGACCCGATAGCGGCGACGATTTCTGCTATGACCGATCAGGCCATGGCCGGCCACTGCGACGCGCCGCCGACCAGGCTGAACCCGCCGCAGGTGCGCTTACCGAAGCTTGTCCAGGCCGTCGTGCTGACCGCCTTCCGCCGCGCCGCTGTCCGGCGTTGGTTCAAGCGCCACGGGCCGATCTTCGAGTTCAACGTGCCGTTCTTCGGCCACTGCGTCGCCATCTCCGACCCCGCGCTTGTGCGGTCGGTGTTCGCTGCGAGTTCCGAGATTCTGACCAACTATCAGCCGAATGTGAGCACCATGTTCGGGCCGGGGACGATATTCGCGCTCGACGGCGGGCCACACCACGATCGGCGACGGCTGTTGGCGCCCGCGTTTCACGGCCGCAGCCTCCGGTATCACGAGTCGGCCATTGTTGACGAGACATTGCGCGAAAGTGCCAACTGGCCGGAGAACGAGGAGTTTTCAGTCCTCGAACCGATGACCAGAATCACCGTGAACGTGATCCTGCGGAGCATCTTCGGTACCGCCGGAGCGGAACTCGCGGAAGTTCGCGAACTCGCTCCGCGATACACGAGGTTGGTCACGTCGATGGCCAAGTTCATGCCGCTGCCGAAGGCACGGACTCGACGCTACAGCCCTTGGCGCCGGATGGACGAGATCAGGAGGGCGCTGGATCGGATCATCCTCCCGATGATCGAAAGAGCGGAGGCAGATCCGGATTTGACCGAGCGGACCGACGTGCTGGCGTTGTTGCTGCGCGGCAGGACCGACGAAACCACGATGTCGCGGCAGGACATCTGCGACGAACTGGTGGGGCTCATCGGTGCCGGGTACGAAACCACGACAGCGGCGCTGAGTTGGGTCTTCGAGCGCTTACGGCGCCATCCGGATGTGCTGGCCGAGCTGGCCAGAGAGGTCGACGAAGGCGGCGGCGCGCTGCGCCGAGCCACGATTGTGGAGGTGCTGCGCACGCGACCCGTCTTCGATCTGCCCGGCCGGTGGGTGACGGCACCGCACCTCGATCTCGGCGGATGGCGAATCCCGCAGGGTTACAACGTCTTTGTCAGCCTCGCTGATCTGCACATGGATCCGGAGATTTTCCCCCATCCGGAAAGGTTCGACCCCGGACGCTTCCTCGACACCAGGCATTCCGCACCGGGATGGCTGGCGTTCGGGCACGGTGCACGTCGGTGCTTGGGTGCGGACTTCGCGATCAACGAAATCGATGTGGTGCTGCGAACCGTGTTGCAGAACTTCCACATTCACACCGACTCCGCCGCTGACGAGAAGTCAAGCCTCCGCAGTGTCGTCCATGCCCCGAGACGAGGCGGCCTGGTCACAGTCACCCGCCGAAAGTAGCGCCGTATCATGATGACCCGACTGATCACGCCGTCACGTGTAGCACACCTCGACATCCGCTGCACCGCCGTCGACGTCGCACTCTCGAACGTCGCGAACCATCTTGTGTTCTTTGTCGAGCGGCGGCTCGCCACGGGAGCCCTCGCCGATGCGTTCAGCCAGGCACTTACGAGTGTTCCGCTGTTCGCAGGGCGAATGACACTGTCCCGCGGTGTATTGGGGATCCGTTGCAGGGGACAAGGCGTGCCGTTCTCGTCGGTGTCGTCTGACCGCACACTGCGCGACGCCATGCGGTCCGCAACAGGGGACAGCGCTGACTGGCTCGTCGACCCGGTGAACGGCGCAACGGCTCGATGGGGGTTGGGCCCGCTGTGCACGGTGCGTGTGACACATCTTGCCGACGACGCCACCGCGATCGGCGTGTCGTTTCACCATTCAATCGGTGACATGCAGACTTTGATGATCTTGATGAGGGCATGGTCTGCTGCCGCTGCCGGCGAGCCCATTCCCGCGCCGGTGTTCGTTGAAGACCGCGCTGCCTACCTCGACGAGCACCTTCCCCCGGACGGCGCCGAAGAACCGGGTCTCCGTTGCCTCGGGCTGGCCGAGGCTGCCCGCAGCTTGCTGTACATGGCCAAGGACGGGCGCAAGCAGCGCACGCTCTACCTCTACTTCGGAGAGGGCGAGACCACGCGGATGCGGGAAACCTACGAAACCGGCACGAGGCTGTCGGTGAACGACGTTGTGTGCGCCCATGTCTGCGAAGCGCTCATGCAGATCGATCCCGCCGTCGACCGGCGCACGCTTGCGATCTCGGTGAACGCCAGGAGCCGGTGTGGTCTGGATCCAATGCTCGTCGGCAATCTCGTCACGGCGGTGACCGTCGATGTCGGGCGCGACGACTCGGCGGTTTCGATCGCCGAACGTATCCGCCGAAGCGTCGACCACTTCTCGGATCGGCATTGCGACATGCGAATCAACCAACAGGTCTTCGACGATGCCGGTTGGTGGCGGGGCGCGCGCATCGTCACCGCCTCTTTCAATCCTCTTCGTTGGAATCCCCTCATCACGAACGTGAGCGGCTTCGGCGTCCATCGCATCAAGTTCGGGGACGCTGCCGTCACCTACTGCACGGTCGTGATGAAGGTGCCCGTCGCGGGATTCGGCTCGCTCATCGAAGGATATGGCGGGCGCGGACTGGTCTTTCAAATGACTCTGCCGCCACCAGACTTCGAGGCCATGACGGCACCCGACATCCAAAAGCATCTGCACAGATTCCGGTGCGAGGACGACGACATTCCACGCCTGCACCGCGAGATACACGTCTAGCACGGATCAATTGCTTCGAAGCACATCGACCGCTTCCAGTCGCCGCGCATGGATCACCGGATACACCGCGGCGGCCAGGACGAGAACGAACACCGCACCGACGCCGGTCCGCAACGCGTCGGGTAGCGCGGCCCAATCGATCTTGATGCCGTAGTACATCGGTGAGCCGAGGGTCCACAGGTAGGTGAAGCCCAGTCCGCAGAGGACGGCGAGGCCGGCGACGAGCACACCGAGCACGCCCGCGTTGGCGAGGATGACCGCCTGTTCCTGCCCGGTGGTCATCCCGATCGCGCGCAATGCTGCGCGCTCGCGCTTGCGCTGCACGAGGCCTAGCACGAACACATTGAGCAGGCTCAAGCCTGCGGCCACCATTACGACGTAGCCGGCGACCGTGAACGGTTCGAGGAACCGGGTGATCCCGCTGACGGCCAGGGTGCGCCACCGCTCGTCGTCGTAGACGGACAACCCGGGGGCGTCGCCGAGGAAGTCGTCACGGTGGGCGGTGGCCTCGGCGGGCGAGGAGTAGTTCACTGCCACCTGGTCGCGGACGGCGGCCCAGTCCGAGCGCGCGACGGCGTCGGAGACCAGGACGATATCGCCGACCGCGGCGTCGTTGATCATCTGTGGCGCAAAGACTCCCGCGACGCGATACGACTTCGGGCCATTGACTGTGGGCAGTGCAACCGTGTCGCCGCCCGTGACGCCGAGACGGCTGGCGGCGATCTCGGTCAGGCCGATCTCCCCGTCGTTCAGGCCACGCCAAAAGGTGTCGGGGGCGCCGGCCGGTTCGTACAGCGCGCGGCTGAACCAGTCACCGGGCGTGACGCCTGCAACGATGCGCGACAACGTGCCCGACGAGATCGTGGCGCGCCATCGCGACGACACGCGGTGACCGTCGGCGACCTCGGAGACCCGCGCATAGGTGGCATCGGAAAGCCGGCCGTCGCGCTGATCGAGCACCGATTGGGGCGTGATGAGCAGGGCGGTGGGCAGTCGCTCGGACTTCTGGGCGGCAATCTGCTCGGTGCCGAGAAGTTGCATGCTGTGGGAGCCGATCGCCCCGCTCGTGCCTTCGGTGAGCAGCGCGGCGGACAACGCGAAAAGCAGTGTGTAGCGCCGGATATCGGCACCCAGAGGCCGGCCGATGGCCGGGCGTGCAGCGGTCAGCAACCGGACCGCGAGCGCTGCGCCGCGCGGAGCGGCCCACGTCGTCACCAGCACCACACCCGCCAAGCCGAGTGCCATTCCATTGATCCCGGCGTTGAGCGGCAGCGCGCCGTGCTCGAAGACCTTGAGCACAGCAACGGCGCCTACGAAAGCACCGATCCCGGCGACCAGCGGCCATGTCGGGATTCTTCTGGCGCGCTGGACACCGCCGACGCTCGCCATCGACGCCAACGGGCCGTCGCGGTACAACCGAAAGGCAGGGCCTGCCATGGCGAGAAGCCCGGCGACAACGCCGGCGGCCGCCCCGGCCGCGATCAGGGTCGGGCTGAAGTGCGGGGTGATCGTACCGCCGGAGCCTGCCAGCATCGCTTGGCCGAACCGGTCCACCAGGTACCTGCCGAGCAGGTATCCGCTCGGCACGCCCGCCAGTCCGCCGAGGAGGCCGACAAGGGCGCCTTCGGCGAGCATCCCGCCGAACAGTGCGCGCGGTCGGGCGCCGATCGCGCCGATGGTGCCCATCACCGCGCGCCGGTCCTCGACCGCGAGCAGGATGGTGTTCAGCGAGATGAGAAGGCCGATGAGGATGCCCGCCAACACATTCAAGTTGAAGCTCTGGGTGGCGTTCTCGAATACGGCGGGCAGGTGGGGCCGCGGTGGGCCTGCGGTCGCCACACCCGCGATCGCCCGCTCGACGTCGTCGTCGATGTCGATGCCCGGTCGGGGAATGACGAACGCCGCCGTGACGTAGCCGGGTGTGCCGAGCAGGTTCGCAGCGACGTCCGCCGAGGGCGCCAACAGCACGTAGCCGCCGTTGACACCATCGACGCGGTCGAACTCGTCGAACGTCCACCCCAGGTGTGCGGTGCCCGCGGGCAGGCCGGGGATGCGCACCTCGTCGCCGAGGCGCAAGCCGTGACGACGGGCAATGACCGCCGGAATCTGCAGTGGCACACCGGGACCGGTGGCCGGCGACTGGTCGTGGGCGCGCTGCTCACAGTCGAACGTGCCGACGAGCCGCTCGATCTGACACGATCCGCCCAGAAGGAAGAACCCGTGAGATCCGCCAGCGACGTCCACCGGTGTCAGCCCGGCCACCACCGGAATGACCGCGTCGGCCCCCGACACCTCCGACCGCAGCCGGTCGACGGATTCGACCGGCAGCCGCCCGCTGACGTTCGGCGTCACCTCCACCACTCCACGCTCGGCGGCATGGGTCAGCGCAGGGCCGAAAGAGTCGAACGGGCTGGACAATTCGGACTTTAGGACGAGGACGCCGAGGACCACTGTCACTCCCAGTGCGACGCCGACCACGCTGAGCAGCGTCCGGCGCCAGTCGGAGATCAAGGCGGCGAGGTGGATGCGCCGGAATGAGGTCGCCGCGGCCCGCAGCTTCTGCATCACCGCTCACCCGCGGCGACGTCGTCTGCGCGCGCGTGCCCGTCGACGAGGTGCACCTCGCGTGAACCGTAGCTCGCGGCGGTCCGGTCATGGGTCACCATGACCACGGCCGCGCCGTCCTCGTCCGACAGCGACCGCAGAAGGTCCAGCACCTCGGCCGACGAATGGCTGTCCAGGTTCCCGGTCGGCTCGTCGGCGAGGATGAGCGAGGGCCCGGCCACCAGGGCGCGCGCCACCGCCACCCGCTGCATCTGGCCGCCCGACAGTTCAGCGGGCCGATGCCCGGTGCGGTCGCCGAGCCCGACCCGTTCCAGCAGTGCCTCGGCGCGCGCGTCCGCAACCCGCGCCGCCGTCCCGTCGAGGACGAGCGGCAGCGAGACGTTCTGCACAGCGGTCAGCATCGGAACCAGGTTGAAGAACTGGAACACGAACCCCAGGTTGCGACGCCGGAACGCGGCCCGTGCGCCGGCGCTGACCGACCACACGTCCTGCCCGTTCACCGATACCACGCCGGTGTCCGGAGCGTCCAAACCGCCCGCGATGTGCAGCAGGGTCGACTTGCCCGCTCCCGATGGCCCGGTGACGACGACGAACTCACCGGCGGACACGTCGAAATCGAAGTCGACGAGCGCACGAGTCTGCTCATCGCCTATGCGGTACGTCTTGTTGACGCCTGCGAGCTGCAGTACGGGTTCCACATCGTCGATCGTCAGCCGCCCGGCTCGCGACGCGCGCAGTAGGGAGCTACTGCAATTTCACCCCGTCTAAGTCGTCGGCGCGGGTCTCGACCAACAGGGACATGCCGTGGTGGGCCGACATCTCGACGGAGAAGCTGTGCAGGTCGTCGACGTGCGTGAACTCCTTGCCGGTGAACATGTCCGAGACGATGCTGCCTGGGGGAAGCTTCTCGCTGCGGACGGTTCCGGCGACCTCCTCGTCGGCGAAGTTGAGAACGGTGAGCTGATATCGCCCTTCGCCCGCGAGTTCGTGCACCAGCACGAGCATTCCACGGTGCGACACCTCGGGAATGTCGATCTGTCGGCTGGTGGCGATCCCGAAATGCGAGCGCACCTTCAGTATCGCCTGCAGCTGACGGAGGAAACTCGTCTCGTCGGCGAGTTGGTCGGGGATCGAGCCGTAGAGGCTTCGACCCCGCGGCATACCGGCCAACGACTGCGTCGCCGACGGGTTGACACCCATGAGGTCGTGTGCAGCCCGGTGGATCCACCGGGTGTCGCCGCCGCGAAGCAGCGCGGAGACCTCGGAGGGTTCCAGGGTGAGCATCCCGCAGATGTCCCAGCCCGACAACGCGAAAACCCCGGGCTGCAACGCATTGAACATCGCCAGCAGGAGGTGCGCCTTGCGGATCCGGTCGATGTCGTCGATCGCGTCGAGATCGGTGTAGCCGAGTGTCGCCGCAATCACCGACGCCGTCGTGCAGGCGATCCCGTTGGTCGTGAAAACCAGGTTGTACGAGGCATTTTCGCCGGTCAGCCGGTTGGTCAGGTCAGAGCGGATGACCTCGCCGAGGGCCTCGCCGGTGATCTCCTCGCCCTTGTACGTGTAGACGTCGTCGTGATGGCCGGTCGACCAGTGCACGAGTTCGTAGGTCAGCTCGTCGTGGTTCTGCAGTGCGTGCACCAGCGACGCCGGATCGACCCCGAGCTCCAACGTCGTGCGCAGCGTCAGGCGCAGGAACTCGGTGTCCGCGGTGGCCAGGGCGTGGTGATAGGCGGGGCGGTTGATGAAGTCGTAGGACAGGTCCGCGCCCGCCTCCCCGATCTGCCGGATGTCTTCGATGGTGAGGTTGAGTTCCTGGAAGGTGAACCCGCCGACCTTGCGGACCATGCTGGCGATCAGGTGGTTGGCGGCTTCGGACAGCGGGTGCCCCTCCGACCACGCGGCGCTGTCCTCGGCGGCGGACTTCTCCGCGCCCAGAAAGCCGTTGGCGTCCAAGCGAAGTCCGCCGGTGCCGAGATCGGTCAGCGAGTGCAGGGCGTCGCCGATGACGAGGCGCATACCGGCGAAGGAGGGGTCCAGCCAGTTGATCGACGGCTGCCCGTCCTTGAAGTAGTGCAGATACACCCAGCGGCGCTCGACGCCGTCGACGCCGACGACCGGTCGGGTGACGCTCCAGTTGGTTTCCTTGACACCGTCGGAGTAGAAGATGACGCGCTGCAGCTTGCCGATGATGTAGCCGGCCTTGTCGAGCCACTCCTCGGTGGCCACGTCGATGTTCACCGAATCGTCGCCGGCCGGAACGTCGGGCAAATGCTCCCAGTCGCGGGGGTCGATTTCGACCATGTGATAGATGCCGGGGTAGTCGGCGTACTTCAGCTCGGCCAGCCGGAAGTCCGCGCCCTTGCCGGTGTGGCCGGGCACGATGTCGTCGATGATCGTGCCGCCGTACCAGCCTGCGGTTCCGCACATGCTGCGGAACTCGTCTTCGGTTCCCAACGCCGGGTCGATCTGGGTGCTGATGCGGTCGAAGTGGCCGTCGACGCTCGGGGTCTGCTCCCAGCCCGACAGACCGCCCGCTCCCTTCACCGGCCCGGTGTGGATGGCCTCGATTCCGATTTCGGCGAATGCCTTCCACATGTCCTCGTCGGCCATTGCCTTGAGGAAGGACTCGTCTGCACGGGTGATCAGCGACAGCGGGTAGGCGGTGAACCAGACCGATGCGGTGTCGACCGCGCCGCGGGGGCTCGGCGTGGCGTACGGGTTCTGCCACATCGAGCCCTGGCCGGAGAACTGCTGGCTGATCTCGTTGGCGTCGGCGAGCATCGACTGGCTCAGCAGCCACGAGACGTAGGCGGGATTGTCGCCGGTCGGCGTGCCGTCCCGGGTCAGCGAGCGGCGAAGAAACGGTGTCCGCACACGGGGACGGAACCGCAGCGCACGCGGACGCGCGGGGTGCAGGTGTTCGTCGAAGGTGATCTCAGCCGGTTCGTTGGCCTGCTCGTCGGGCCCTGACTCCGCCTGAGACATGTCTTCCCTTCGCGAGCTGTGCCGTTGGTGTGTCAGGGAGTATTGCCTGCCTCATGCCGGTTCGAAACGGCCCACAGGGAATCCCACCGGCGCGCGGCTGACGCACCGGGTCTGTGGACGGCGCGCAGGAGATATTCGTCCATGGCGTCGATGTGTTCGTGCGGGTTGGGGAACGGTTCGTCCGCCCATTCGACGATCACCGAAGTGCCCTTCGGTCGGCACCCAGGGGTTGATGCGGTTGACGACTCGGTCACTGTCAAGTGTCCGGCAGCACGACACACGTACCCATGACGCGGCGACCGCTGCCCTGACCGATGATCAAAGCCTACGCAAGAATGCAAGCGCGTGAAAAGCCTCTGAAGGCTGGCGCCTGTGCCATCCTCGTGCTCAGAGAATGAGGGGTCATACATGGTCTCGAGGTTCGTGCAGGGGCTGGGCGGCGTGCTCGCATGTGCCGTGGTTGCCGCGTGCGGCGCGTCGCAACCCGCCAGCCCTTCGAGCGCGGAGCCCGAGGAACTGAACTACGCGCGGCAGATGCCGACCATCGCTGCCGGTGATTTGGCGGCCCGTGGCACCGTGGTGAGCTCATCGGAGGCGACGTCGTTCGACTTGAGCGCGCTGCCTGCCGGCTCATCGGCACACACGATGGTCTACCGCTCGATATCCGGTATCACAGGTTCGCCCACCGAGGTGTCCGGTGCGGTGTTCACCCCACCCGGCGAGCCGCCGCCAGGGGGATGGCCCGTCATCGGCTACGCCCACGGAACCGTTGGGGTCACTCCCGACTGCGGGCCGACTGCCGATGCCCGCCTGCTCGGCGACATCACGTCGGTGGCGCTCCAGCTCAACCTCGGCTACGCGGTCGCATACACCGACTATGCGGGTTTGGGCGACTCCGGAAGCGGGGGCGCGACATCTCATGCGTATCTGGAGCCGAAGTCGGCCGCGTTCAACCTCATCGACGCGGTGCGGGCCGCCCGCACGGTGGTGCCGCAGCTGTCGCCGCGCTGGGTGGCATTGGGATCGTCGCAGGGCGGCGAGACAGCCTGGGCGGCAGCCGAATATTTCGGGGCTTACGGGCAGGGCACAGATCTGCTCGGCGCCGCGGCGCTGGTTCCCACGGCGGACATGTCCGGGCTGGTGCAGCGTGCCGAAACCGCGACGTTGACCAATGACCAGATGTTCCTCTACCCGAGCGTGGTCGAGGGTCTGGCATCCGTCGACAAGACGATCGATCCGAACGACCACCTGCACGGCGTGCTAAGCGACGAAAAGTCGACTTTGCTCGCCTGCCGGCCGCCGGCTTCTGCAGGCAAGGAGGCTCTGGCAGGCAGGTTCACCGGCTCGGACGCCAAGCCGTCGTCGCAGGAGGCGGCCGACCGGCTGCGGGAGCGGCTCGCCTCATATGCGCTGCCCCAGCAGCCGACCAAGATTCCACTGCTGGTGATCTACGGCGGAGCCGACCAGACCGTTCCACCGGAATGGACCGAGGTCGCGATGGGCGAGGCCTGCGCCCGCGGAGACACGATTATGCGGGTCCGCATGGAAGGGCAGGGCCACAAACTGGATCCTGGCGCGCTGCTGGGTCAATGGATCGCTGACCGCTTCGCGGGCATCCCTGCTGTTGGCAACTGTTGAATCAGCCTGTAGCACCGGGGTTTTCGCTGCTGCGATCAACGCAGGCGGCGTGCTACCAGGACGCCAGTGCGGTCTTCGCGGCAGCGGTTGTCGACTCCGAACTCGTCAGCCGCCAGTCGGGCGCATCGGGCTTGCCGTCGACCTCGAACCAGATCAGCCCGGCAACGTCGGTGCCCTCGAGCCAGCTGATGAAATCGGTGATCCAGCGCACCTTGTCGCCGCCTTGGTCGCCGCAGCCGACCTCGTTGATCCACACGGGTTTGCCCTGGCCGAGTCGGGCGACAAGGGCCAAGGTGGAGCCGAAAAGCTCAGCGGGCTCGGTCCATTGGTGACCCGGCCGATCGCCGAAGTTGTAGCCGTCGACGCCGACGATGTCGACGACGTCGACGCCGGGAAAGCACGATGAGACCGCATCGGCATTGCCGTTGACGATGACGTTCGGGCACCACACCCACTCGACCTGCTCGGCACCCACGTCGTCGAAAATCCCGCGGATTCTGCGGTACGCCGCGACGTAGTCCTGCGGCGATCCGCCCGGCGACCCCACCGCCCAGGGGTACCAGTCGCCGTTCATCTCGTGGGCGAACCGAAGCCGGAACGGCTTGTCGTAGGCGGCCGCCTGCTCGGCCCAGGCGCGCACGTAGGCGTCGTATCGACCACCTGCGATCTGTCCCGCCGTATAGGCCGCCTGGTGCTTGCCCGCGCGGGGATCCCACGGTTCCCATGTCAATTCCGGGACGCAGCCTGCGGCCGTGGCGGCGTCCAGAACCTGGGTGGGCAGCGACCTCTCCCAGGCGAAGGCCTCATAGACGGTTAGGACGTCCAAGTGCTTGCCCAATTGCTGCGCGGCGGCTTGGGACCGCTGCACCGATCCGCCGTCAAGGCCGGTGGCCGCCAGCCCGAACCGGCGGGCCGGCCGCGGTTGGCTCGGTTGGCTCGGTTCGGATTTCTGGCATCCGCCCGCGGCCATCATGGTGAGTGCCGCCAGCGGGATCGATGCGAGCAGGCCGCGCCGCGACATCTTCGGCGCCTGTTCGCTGGGCAACGACACCTCCCGACCGTCAGAGTTTCCGGCGAGAGACACCCTACGGGACGGATGAGCCGCCCCGCCGAAGTCAGCGACCGCTGAGGTCGATTGCCTTCTCCCGGATCTGCGCCTGGACCGCGGGCAGCAGCGCCTTGACGGCGGTTGCTGTCAGGTGCGAGTCGTCGCGGTAGAGCAACGTGCCGTTGCGAACCGCGCGGCATTTGTCGTTCTCACACAGGTATGCGTTGAGGTCGAGCACCGGGATGTCGAGGTTCTGGCCTCGAACCTGGTCGGTGACAATGGGTTCCGTTCGCGGGGTGTTGTTCAGCTCGAAGTCGCACTTCGACCAGTCGTCGGTGGCGCCCGAGATGCATTCCGGCATGTTCTTGTTCGGGTACGGGGTGTCCCGCAAGTAGATCAACTTCGCGCCCGTGGACCGCAATTGGTTCAACGTCTCATCCCAGGCGGTCTTGAACTCCTGGTAGTCGGGCACATACGTGGACAGTGAGCTGATCACGATGTACTTGGGTTTCAGCGCTTTGATCGCCTTGATGCTGTCTTCGCGCCAGCCGAGGCAGTCCGACTTCGTGAACGGGTCGGTGCGGCCGTCCCTGGGCTGCAGCGCGGCCACCGGGCAGGCCGCCTTGGTGAATTGGTTGAGCCGCCAATTGTTTTCCTTGGCGATGACCTGAACCACCGGCAGCCACTGCTGGGCATGGCTGTCGCCGAACAGCACCGCGGGCACACCGTCGGCCGGACCATCCACGCAGGTACTCGGTTGTGCGCGCTCGCCGAGCGGAACCAGGCACTCGTCGCGTTCGGGCCGATCGTCGAAGGCCTTGAACGGGTTGGGTGTGACGGGTCCCGATTTCGCGCCGGTGTCGGCGCCGAAGACCGATTCGAAGCTCACCGACGCATTGGATGAAGTCGCGCCGCTGGCCAGGTTGACCGCCAGGACGCCGAGGGTCATCGTCACCGCGGCTGCCGCGATGGTGCCGGTGAAACCGACCGACAGCGACGCCTGCAGGTTTCGCTTCAGTTCACCCGACGACATGATGGGGCGTTCCAGAAGTGCGGTGGAGACCCATGCCAGCACCAGAGCCACCATGGTCACGCCGACCAACGCCGGCCAGCTGTGGTTGTCGGTGTAGGTCTCGAACAGCACCAGGGCGGGCCAGTGCCACAGATACCAGCCGTAGGACACCTTGCCCAGCCACCGCAGGGGGCGCGCCGAGAGGAACCATCCGATCGTCGGCCTGCTGCAGGACGCCACCTGGCCGGCCACGATGATCGCTGCGGCACCGACCGTCGGCACCAGCGCGGCGACGCCCGGATAAGGCGTGGTGTTGTCGTAGACGACCGTCGATACCAGCACTGCCGCCAGTCCCGCCCAGCCGAGCACCCACATCGCCACCCGGACCCACAACCTTGTGATCAAGCCGGTCAGCAGCGGGCCGACGACGGAGATGAGTCCGCCGACGCCGAACTGCCATGCGCGTGTGTGGGTGGCCATGTAGGACAGGGTCGGGTCGCTGCCGGTGTAGTGCAGCGACGCCAGCATGGAGGCGGCGATGACCACGACGATTCCCCAGCCGACGACCATGCGGGTGGACCATTTCAGGCGCCTGGCCAGCACGGCCAGCACGACCAGGAGCACGGGCCAGACGAAGTAGAACTGTTCCTCGATGGACAGCGACCAGAAGTGTGTGGCAACGCTGTCGTCTGACGCGCCGGCGAGGTAGTCCTTGCCCGCGGCGATGAAGCGCCAGTTGGCGATGTTCATCGTTGCGGCCAGCAGATCGAGTGCCTGGCGGAAGACCGAGAGCGTCGGCATCAGGAACCACACGGCGACCGCCGTCACCATGATGGTCACGGCCGCCGGCGGAATGATGCGGCGTGCGCGGCGCGCGTAGAAGCCCCTGAATGACACCCGGCCGTTGCGCTCGAACTCGCGCAGGAGCAGCCCGGTGATCAGGAACCCTGAGATGACGAAGAACACGTCGACGCCGACGAAGCCGCCTGCCATGTTCGGCACCTTGGCGTGAAACAGCACGACCAGCGCGACCGCGATGCCTCGCAGACCTTCGACGTCGTTGAAGAACTGGTTTCCCGATTTCTTCGTCTCGGTCTTGGGCTTGGTCGGTTGGGCCGGGATGACGGTGGTCGGGTGTACGGCCGTGCGCTGTTGCGGCCGTACCGGGGCATGGCCGGGACGGTACATACGCGGAAGCGGCCGCATCCTCTCGGTGACGGCCGTGGCGTTGTTCGGCGCAGGGCGGTACCTGACGGTCGGTTCTTCCCAGTACTTCGTCATGAGGAAATCGTCGCGTTTCGCCCAGGTCGGGCGTAATCGCCGGCAAGCCAGATCCCACTGCCGAAAGGGAAGAATTTCGTATCCCCCGGGTAAGGCCCGGTCCCCGCGGGGTCCTTGAGCAGCGAACCGAACCTGCTGTCTCACAACAGGTTCGGTTCTGCGGATACCGTGACCGTCGGACTCAGGAGCTCCACGGGATCATCAGATCGAACAACCCGGACGCGACGGCTGCGGCCATTCCCAGCGCCAGCGTGTAGCACACCGCCTCATAGGCGGAGATCCGATTCGGATTGCGTCGTTTCGGCGCAGGGTCGTCTTTGGCCTGCGGTGCTGCGGCGTCGTCAGCCCGGGACTTGCCGCGCTTGCCGAGTGAGGGCCAGAGAACCTTGGCGAACTCGATGAGCAACGGCAGGGCGAGGTAGGTGTAGAGGCCGACGAACATCGCCATCAGCCAGAACTGGCGCACCCCGTAGAGATGGATGTCGTAGATGACCACACCCCAGAACGGCACGAGCGACAGCATGATCGCAACGGCGCCAACGCGGCTGATGCTGCGGGCCAGGGGGTTGGGCCGATTCATCGCCCCGGTGGGTACCCAGCCCGCCGAGCGGCCCCGCAGTTTGTGCACGATGGCGATGAGGTGGGCGTAGCTGTAGGCCATCTGCAGGCGCAGGACCTCAAACCGCCAGCGGCTCTTGGACACCACCGGAATCACCACCAGATACACCCAGAGCCCGACGAGGAAGGGCACGAACTGCGAGGGCTGGACCTGGGTCGGGAAGAACGCGGCCATGATCATGCCCGGAAGGTAGAGCGCGATGACGTTGACAGCGGTGGTGATGTAGTAGAACAAGCCGGCCCAGAAGCAGAGTCGTTGCCGCAGGGTCATTTTCACCCGCTTGCCGTCAAGATTCGCGTTGTGCAGCTTCACCAGCGACCCGTTGCACCACCGGTACTGCTGGTTGAGGAAGCCCGCCATGTCCTCCGGGCACAGGCCGCGGGAGACCACGATGGGCACGTAGCGGGTCTGGAAGCCGGCCTGCATCAGATGCAGCCCGGTGTGAATGTCTTCGCTGTGCTCGATCTGTGCGAACCCGCCGGTGGCCTCGAGGGCCTTGCGGCGATACAGCGCGCAGGTGCCGACGCAGATCGCCGCATTGAACCGGTCCCGCGACGGCAGGATCCAGCGGTAGAACAACTCTTGAGTGGAGCCGGCCGTGCGCTGAATCCAGTTCATCTTCTCGCCGCTGTCGAAGTACTGCGGGCTCTGCACGATGCCGACGGTCGGGTCATCCATGTACGGCACCAAGTGCCGCAGGAAGTCGGGACGCGGGCAGAAGTCGGCGTCCAGAATCACGATGTGGTCACCCGATGTTTGGCTGAACGCGTACTGAAGGTTGCCTGCCTTCTTCAGGTGCCCACGATTCGGGCGGACGATGTAGTTGAATCCGAACTGTGCTGCCAGGTCGCCGACCTCGCTGCGATCGCCGTCGTCGAGAACGTGAACCTCGACCCTGCCCGCCCACTGCATCGCCTTGACATGCGTGTAGGTGTTGCGCAGGACCGCCACGTCCTCTCCGTAGGTGGGAAGAAAGACATCGATGCTCGGCGCCGGGCCCGACGGAGCCCAGTTCTCGACGAGCGCACGGTGGGACTTCGCCGAGACCCGCCTGGTGTTGAAGCTGGTCAGCGATGACAGCACGGTGCCGATCACGTTGAGCCCCAGCACGATCAGCATGGGCCAGAGAATGGCGATCGACGCGAGCGAGAACTGCAGCAGGCTCCATCCCGCGAGCACGTAGGCGCCCATCAGCAGGAGCTGCACCCATCGCATCTGCGCCCCGAAGTACGAGTAAACCTCGTTGTCGCTCGGCGGGGAGAACAGGCCTTGAGCTTCGGCGGCCTGTACGGCGGGCTTCGGGGGCGCGGTCTGATCAGTGCGGACCAGGCGCTGCGTGACGTGTTCGGGCCGGGCCAGCCGCTCCGTGGGCTCGTGCAGCACCCTGGTGCGGGCGTGGCGCCGCGGGTCTGGCCGATGGACATGGTGCCGCGGGTCCGGCCGGTGCACGGGACGCTCGAGTACGCGGGTGCGCATCGTGGGGGCGCTCTGCGGGAGCGGCATGGCGCCGGCTGGGACTGTTTCTTCGACCAGGCCGGGGCGAAGGCTGATCGTCTCTTCGCAGTACGTAGTCATGTGCACCATCGTTGTGATCGGGGAGTGGTTCCGTAATCGCCGGGAAGCCAGAGTCCACTCCTGAAGGGGAAGGGATTCCTATCGGTTTGGTGAGCCGTCGAGCGCCAGGCGGTCGCTGGTGCTCTTGAAGAAGTTCGGAAAGTCGAGCGCGTAGGAGTCGATCACGGTTGCCGTTTTCGTTCCCCGCAACTGCGCGAGCTCGGCGGTCAGCCGCTCGATGCGGTGATCCTGGGCTGCGATCGATTGGCGTGCGGCGCCGAGTTGGCGTTCGCGATCGGCGAGCTTCTGTTCGGCGGCCTGGCGGCGCTGCTCCGACTCCTTGAGCAGACGGCGCAGTTCATCGATCTGTCCGCCCGGGGTGAGTGGCATCATGGCGTCCTCATTTCTTTGTGTGGTTCTGTCGTCATCCCGGTAGCGCACGGGCTGCCACGCGCTTCCGCGGCCGCTCCATCTCCGGCGTCTCCGGTACTGCTGCATCAGTTCCGCGTCCATTTCGGCTACTCCTTCTCCCGACGGCTGCGGTCCAAAAGCCATGGGCCGAAATCGGATACGCGCACCGACCGGAACCGGTTGGGTTGCGCTAGCTCCGAGTACGTGGGCATGAGGGAAATCATCGTGATCACGTGGGGGTTTTGTAATCGCCGACAAGCCACATTCCGGGCGAGACAGGGGAAGGGTTTCCTGTCCGGCTGGGAAGCAACGCCGGTCAGTAGGACTGACCATTGGCGTATCGCTGTCGGCGGTAGGCGCGGCCGTTACCGCGATTGCGGGCCTTGTAGGTCGGTAGCTGTGAGTCGCAGTTCGGACAGACCAGCCGCAGGTTCTCCCGCCGGTTGTTCGTCGGATCGCCGTCGATGTGGTCCAGCACCAGCGCGAGCGGCAAGCCTAGCCACATACCCGGTCGGCCGCAGATCGCGCAGCAGCCCGACTGGGCGTCGGCGAGATACTGGCGTACGTAATGACCTTGTCGACCGTCAATCCAGGCATCGCCGGTTTCAAGCCAGAGGTCGGTGAGGGCCTTTTGTCGGGCTGATTGCTGACACGCGTTACCGCAGTAGACCTTTTGGCTGCGCTTCGAGAGTTCGGCTCCGCAGCCGCGACATTGCCTCATGGGCTGACGTTACGAACGGCCACCGACAATTCATGCCAGCGGCCGCATTGGAGCCTCCTGTCGGGATCGAACCGACGGCCTACATATTACAAGTATGTCGCTCTACCACTGAGCTAAGGAGGCCTGCGGGCCACTACTTTATCGTGGCCGCGCAATCGACTTTTACTCGTCGTCGGCTTCGATGACCCGCTGGGAGCGAACCGGCGTCGACCGACGCGGGCGGCGGCCGGGGAACGGTATCCGGTCGGCGATGTTGCTCAACGGGTTGACCACCTGGCTCAGCACGATGACCGCCTCACGCAGCGCCTCGATCGTCGGCTCGAGCGCTTCCAGCCCGGGCGCGAGCCGGTTCAGGGTGTCGGCGACGTCGGCCAACTGCTCGAGCGGGCCGTGCCTCGCGGTCAGCTTGTCGACGAGGCCGCCCTCGGCCAGCAGCCGATCCGCCAGGCCGTCCTCGGCGAGCAGCCGCTCGACCAGGCCTTCCTCGTCGAGGAGTTGGTCGACGAGCCCGCCGGGCTCGATGGCCCGCATCAGGCCGCCTTCCTCCTGGGTCAGCCGGTCCAGCACACCGCCGGGCATCGTCAGCTTGTCCACTACGCCACCCGGCGCCAGCAGCCGGTCGATCGGGCCGCCGGGCGTCAGAGCGCGGCCCAGCGGCTGATCCTCGTCCATCAGCCGGGCCAGCCGATTGGCCCGCTCCACCGCCTCGTCGATACCGAGCATGTGGGCCACCGAATTCGACCCTGACCTGGCCGTCGAGTTGGCCTGACCGAGAGCCCGCTGTGCGAGGTTCACCGCGCCGTTGGCGAAGTCGAGGCTTGTCTCGGCGGCCGCAAGCCCGATACGGGCAGGCGCGACAGCCACGTCGACCAGGGTCTTCGCCAGGTTCATGACCTCAGTGTATGGGTCCAGCCATCCACTACCCCGAATGCCGCGGAAAGGGGACAATGGCTACTCACAGGAAGTTGACAGGTGCCCTGCAGCTTCATTGCCAGGAAATTGGGAGACATTGGGGCATGGCCATGGCTGCACTCCCAGAATCCGTCCCGGAGGCCCGAGTACTCGTCGTAGACGATGAAACCAACATCGTCGAGTTGCTGTCGGTGAGCCTCAAGTTCCAGGGCTTCGAGGTCCACACCGCCTCCAACGGCCCCGCCGCCCTCGACAAGGCCCGTGAGGTACGCCCCGACGCGGTCATCCTCGACGTGATGATGCCGGGGATGGACGGCTTCGGCGTGCTGCGCCGTCTGCGTGCCGACGGCATCGACTCGCCGGCGCTGTTCCTCACCGCCCGCGACACCCTGCAGGACAAAATCGCTGGTCTGACGCTCGGCGGCGACGACTACGTCACCAAGCCGTTCAGCCTCGAAGAGGTCGTCGCGCGGCTGCGGGTCATCCTGCGTCGGTCGGGCAAGGGCGTCGAGGAGCCCAGAAGCGCACGGCTGACCTTCGCCGACATCGAACTCGACGAGGATACCCACGAGGTGTGGAAGGCAGGCGAGCCCGTCTCGCTGTCGCCCACCGAATTCACTTTGCTGCGCTACTTCATCATCAACGCGGGCACAGTGTTGTCCAAGCCGAAGATCCTCGACCACGTCTGGCGCTACGACTTCGGCGGCGACGTCAACGTCGTGGAGTCCTACGTCTCCTATCTGCGCCGCAAGATCGACACCGGTGAGAAGCGGCTGCTGCACACGCTGCGCGGTGTTGGCTACGTTCTCCGCGAGCCTCGCTAGTTTCCGGCGAGAATAGGGGGATGGCTGGTCTGCGCAGGGGCGTGCCGCTGCGGGTCGGGCTGGTGGCCGCGACCCTGGTACTGGTGGCATGCGGCCTGTTGGCGTCCGGCATCGCCGTCACCTCGATCCTTCGGCACAGCCTGATCAACCGCGTCGACGAGACGCTGCTCGACGCGTCCCGCAGTTGGGCGACGGCGCCGCGTCGCATGCCGGTGCCCCCGATGGAACCGAACCCGGCGCGCCCGCCGTCCGATTTCTACGTGCGCGGGGTCGACGCCGACGGCCGCATCTGGATGGCGGTCAACGACCGCGCCGCCGAACCCCTTCTGCCCGCGGACAACGACGTCGGTCCCGTGCCGGTGACCGTCGGGTCGATCGACAACTCGCACGTTCAGTGGCGGGCGATGTCGGTGCACGGCCCGCACGACGAGATCACCACCGTCGCGATCGACCTGTCCGACGTCCAGTCCACGGTCCGCGCGCTGATCTGGTCGCAGGCCGGCATCGGCGCGGCGGTGCTTCTGGTGCTCGGCGTCGCCGGTTTCTGGGTGGTGCACCGCAGCCTGCGGCCACTGACCGAAGTGGAACGGACCGCCGCGGACATCGCCGCCGGCCAGCTGGATCGCCGTGTCCCGCAACGGGATCCACGTACCGAGGTCGGTCGGCTCTCGCTGGCCCTCAACGGCATGCTGGCGCAGATCCAGCGGGCCGTGGCGTCCTCGGAGTCGTCGGCCGAACAGGCCCGCAGATCCGAAGAGCGAATGCGCCGCTTCATCACCGACGCCAGCCACGAACTGCGCACGCCGCTGACCACCATCCGCGGCTTCGCCGAGCTGTACCGCCAGGGCGCCGCCCGCGATGTCGAGATGTTGATGTCGCGGATCGAAAGCGAGTCGCGCCGCATGGGTCTTCTGGTGGAGGATCTCCTGCTGCTCGCCCGCCTCGACGCACAGCGGCCGCTGGATCGCCATCGGGTCGACCTCCTGACACTGGCCACCGACTCGGTGCACGACGCGCGGTCGATCGCGCCGAAGCGGTCGATCGTCATGGAGGTCATCGACGGGCCTGGCACGCCGGAGGTGCTCGGCGACGAGGCGCGCCTGCGTCAGGTGCTCGGCAACCTGGTCGCCAACGCGCTGCAGCACACGCCCGAAACCGCGCGCATCACCGTGCGGGTCGGCACCGATGACGACAACGCCATCCTCGAGGTCGCCGACGAGGGTCCGGGCATGAGCGCCGAGGACGCCCACCGCGTCTTCGAAAGGTTCTATCGCACGGACTCGTCCAGGGACCGGGCCAGCGGCGGGACGGGTCTGGGGCTCTCGATCGTCGACTCGCTGGTGTACGCCCACGGTGGCACCGTCGGCGTCACCACCGCGCCGGGTGAGGGTTCGCGGTTCACGGTCAGGCTGCCCCGCATCGCCGATGTGGGCACGCATGGCGCCGCGGAGAACGCCGAAACAACAGACGCCACGGAAGCCTCGGAGGCCTCGCCGGTCAGGACAGGTCCGCCAGCGCCGCCTTGATCTTCGCCTGGGCCTCGTCGAGGGACTCCGGCGACGGATTCCGATCGACGTTGGCGAAGCCGAAATCGGTGAGGTTGTAGGCGGGGAAGACGTGCACGTGCAGGTGCGGCACCTCCAGCCCGGCGATGATCATTCCCGCCCGTTCGGCGCCGAACGCCCGGCAGACGGCCTTACCGATCAGCTGCGAAACCTGCTGGATCCTGCAGAAGACCGCCGGGTCGACGTCCTGCCACTGGTCGATCTCCTCCCGCGGGACGACCAGCGTGTGCCCCTGCGTCATCGGTTGAATCGTCAGGAATGCCACGGTCTCATCGTCTTCGTAGACGAATCGGCCCGGCAGTTCGCCGTTGATGATCTTGGTGAAGACGGTTGCCATACCGCGAGGCTACTTTGTGATCAGCGCGTGAAGCTCCTCGACCGACCACGGCGGCGAATCGGTGTGGTCGCGGAAGCCGATGACGGCGGGCGTCGGGCGTTTGAACTCGCCGACGAAACCTCCTGCGGCGATGAAGATTCGGCCCGTCACGTCCTTGGCCAGATCGCCGGCGAGATAGCCGTAAATCGGCGCCGCGTACTCCGGCGGAGGCGCATCCAGCGCGGTCTCGGTACTGACGTCGTCGAGCATGCCCCTGCGGTTCAGCGCCGCGATGTGGGCCTCGTACTCGGCGCCGGTCGAAAGCCGGGTCTTGGCGCCCGGGCACACCACGTTCGCGCGGACCCCGTGTTCCTTGAGTTCGGCGGCCAGCGCCGTCGTCAGGCCGTTGACGCCGCCCTTGCCCGCCGGGTATCCGGTGCCGCCGTAGTCGCCGAGGTAGGCGAACGAGCTGGTGTTGATGATCGAGCCGCTACCCTGCGCAACCATCTTCGGCGCCGCGGCCCGGCACGTTTCGAAGGTCGTTACGAGGTGAGCGTCGATCAGCTCGTGGAACTGTGCGCTGCTGACCTCGAGGATCGACTCACTGGCCAGGCCCGCGGTGCCCGCGCAGTTCACCAGGATGTCGATACAGCCGAATTGTGTTGTGCACGTATCGATCAGCGCGTCGGCGACGGCCGGGTCGGATGGTGAGCCTGCATACGCGACCGCGCGGTCGATACGTGCGGCCGCCGCTGCCGCCGCGTCGGGGTCGCGACCGTTGACGACGACGCCGGCGCCCTGTGCGGCCAGGAGTGCGGCGACCTCGAACCCGATACCGCGGGACCCGCCGACGACGACGGCGCCGCGCCCGGACAACGGGCCGCTAATCGCCGCCGTCCGTGACGGGCTTCATCATGTCCATGTTCCAGTAGCCGCGCAGGTTGGTCAGCAGGCCTTCGTCGTTCACCTTGTAGGTGAAGATGCCGCGGACGCCGCTCGCCGATCCGTTGTCAAAGGTGAAGCGCAGCTGCAGGATATGGGCTATCTCGTTGGGCGAGCTCGACGGGAACGTCTCCTCGCAGGTGATCGTGATGGTCGCGAGGCCGACGCTGCGCTCCCACCACTCGGACACGCCGTCCTTGCCGACGACACCGGTGCCGTCGGGGTTGGTGTAGGCGGGGCCGATGGGGTCCTCGATGACGACATCGTCGGTCATCAGGGCCAGCCAGCCCGCCTTGTCCTTGGCCATGACGGCGCGCCATGAGGCCTGCGAAGCGGCAAGGGCGGGCGACTGCTCGATCGTTCCCTGCGACATCGGCTTACCGATCGTCGTCGGTGTAGCGGATCACGCCGCGAATGTTCTTGCCGTCCAGCATGTCCTGGTAGCCCTCGTTGATCTGCTCCAGCTTGTACTGCCGAGTGATCATGTCATCGAGGTTCAGCTTGCCCGCCTTATACATCGACAGCAGCTGCGGGATGTCGTGGTGGGGGTTACCGCCGCCGAAGATGGTGCCCTGCAGGTTCTTCTGCATCAGCGTCAGCATCGCGAGGTTCAGCGTCACCTGCGTGTCGAGCATGCTGCCGATCGCGGTCACCACGGTGGTGCCGCCCTTGGCGGTCAGGTTGACGTAGTTGTCGATGTCGCTGCCCTGCAGCTCGCCGACCGTGACGATGACCTTCTTGGCCATCAGGCCCATGGTGGCCTCGGCGATACCCGCGAACGCGGACTCGATGTCCGGATAGACGTGGGTGGCACCGAATTTGAGCGCGGCGTCGCGCTTCCACTCGACCGGCTCGACGACGAAGATGTGGCGGGCGCCCGCGGCCACCGCGCCCTGCAGGGCGGACATGCCGACGCCGCCGACGCCGATCACCGCGACGTCGTCACCGGGGCGGATGTCGCCGCTGCGGACCGCCGAGCCGTAGCCGGTCGTCACGCCGCAGCCGACCAGGCAGGCCACCTCGAACGGGATGGACGGATCGATCTTCACCACCGAGCTCTTGTGCACCACCATGTACGGGCTGAAGGTGCCGAGCAGGGTCATCGGGAAGACCGGCTGGCCCTTGGCCGTGATGCGGTAGGTTCCATCGGCCACCGCGGCGCCGTTGAGCAGGTGCATACCGAGGTCGCAGAGGTTGCGCATACCGGCCTGACAGGACGGACACGAACCGCAGGACGGGATGAAGGACAGCACGACGTGGTCGCCGGGCGCCAGGCCCTCGACGCCGGGGCCAACCTCGGTGACGACGCCGGCGCCCTCGTGGCCGCCGAGCACCGGGAAGCCACCCATCGGGATGCCACCGGTGACCAGGTGATGGTCGGAATGGCACATGCCCGACGCTTCCATCCGGATCTTGACCTCGTCGCGGACGGGGTCGCCGATCTCGATCTCCTCGATCGACCACGGCTGATTGAACTCCCAGATGAGAGCACCTTTTGTCTTCATCGGCATGTGCCTTCCGCTAGAGCTTTCCTGGCCAGACTAGAACCAGGAGTCAGATCGATCACACCCACCCCCAAGCAACCGCTTGGCCGGGAGGTCACCAGATCGGGACCGGCGCCTCACCCAACGGGTAATAACCAGGCAGTTTCTCTCCGGCCATCGAGCGCTCGATGCGCTTCTGCATGCCCTCGGACAGGTCGCCGGAGCCGATGAGCTTGCCGAACATGTGCGACACGTGGCCGAAGTCGAAGAAGTCTCGCTGCCACTCGATCTTGAGGTTGTCGTCGAGCCGGAACCAACTGCCGCCGATGCCGTAGATCTCGTCGCGGGTGCCGTCGGCCTTGTTGACGATCTGCTTCCAGAAGCCGACGATCTCGTTCTGCCTCTCGTCGACGAGCACCTTCTGGTACTCGTAGTTCCAGTTCTCCAGGCCTTCCATCTCCAGGCCCAGCGCGACGTCGCGGATCTCGCCTTTGCCGATGCACATGACGTCTTCCTTCGGCCCGATGTTCCAGCCGTAGGTGGCGTCATCGGTGTAGAAGTCGGCAAGCGGCTTCCAGTCGCCGTTACGCTCACACACCCGGTTGGCTTCCAGCCAGTCGGAGACCCACTTGTCGAGCTCTTCACGTGACGCCATTGGTTTCAGACCTTTCCTAGTCCTCGTCTTTGATGGACAGTGCTTGCGTGGGACACGCCCACACGGCTTGTTCGACCTCGGCCCGATCCTCTTCCGTGGCGGTGTCTTTGAGGATTTGGACCTGCCCGCGCTTGGGCACCTTGAAGTAGTCGGGCGCCTCCAACTCGCACATCGCGTGGCCCTGGCACAGGTCCATGTCGACTTCGATCCTGATGCCCATTTCCTTGCCGCTCCTATTTCCGCCTGCGGTAGCGCGCCTTGGCCGGCCGGGCCAGCTGAACCACCATCTTCGAGTGGTCGTTGTGGTACGTGTCGGCCGGCTGCGCCATCTCGAATTCATACTCGCGCAACAGGACCGAGAAGATCGCCTTGATCTGCATCTGGGCGAACGCGGCGCCGACACACCGGTGCCTGCCCGCCCCGAACGGGATCCAGGTCCACCGGTTGACGATGTCGGCCTGCTCCGGCTTGTTGTAGCGGTCCGGCTTGAACGCATCGGGATCGGGGAAGTCCTCGGTGATCCGGTTGCTGATCGCGGGGGAGGCGGCGACGAAGTCGCCCTTGTGGATCGGGAAACCCTGAACCTCGAACTCGCCCTGGGCCACCCGCATCAGGATGATCAGCGGGGGATGCAGCCGCAGGGTTTCCTTGACGACGTTGTCCAGCTTCGGAATCTGGCGCAGCGCATGGAAACTGACTTCCTGGCCGTCGGCATAGAGCTCGTCGAGCTCGGCCTGCACCTCGGCGTACACCTCGGGGTGGCGGATCAGCTCGATCAGTGTCCACGCCGACGTGCCCGAGCTGGTGTGGTGTCCGGCGAACATCAGCGAGATGAACATCCCGGTGACCTCGTCGGCGGAGAACCGCGGGTTGCCGTCCTCGTCCTTGATGGACACCAGCACGTCGAGCATGTCCCGGTCGGCCTTGTCCTTCGGCGGATTGGCCAGCCGGCTGTTCATGATCTCCTGCACCAGCGCAACGAGTTTCACCCGCGCCTCGTCACGCCGCCGGAAGCTCTCAATCGGCAGGTACGGATCGACGTAGCACAGCGGGTCGGTGCCGCGCTCCAGATCGTGGTAGTACTCGGCGAAGCGGTGGTCGAGTTCGTTGCGGAACTTCAGCCCGATCAGGCACGCTGTCGACGTGTAGATGGTCAGCTCGGCGAAGAAGTCGAGCAGTTCGATCTCACCCTCGTCTCCCCAGTCGGCGATCATCTTCTTGACTTCGCCCTCGATGGTGGCGGCATGGCCCTTCATCTGCTCGCCGCGCAGCGCCGAGTTGTGCAGCATCTCCTTGCGCCGCTCGGGGCTGGCGTCGAACACCACGCCCTTGCCGAAGATCGGCGTCATGAACGGATACGCCTCCGCCTGGTCGAGATCCTCGTCGGCGGAACGGAAGAAGAACTCGTTGGCCTCGGCGCCGGACAGCAGGATCACGTGCTTGTCGACGAGCTGGAACCAGCCGACGTCGCCGCACTCGTCGCGGACGCGCTTCATCAGCCCGATCGGGTCGGTGCGGAACTCCTCGAGATGGCCGTGCTCCTCTTCACCACCCGAGACGCGTGGAACGATTGCCGTGGTCATCGATTCTCAGTTCTCCTCGTCGAGCTTCAGCTGTTGGCGTTCCTGCGGCGCGGACGTCAACGGCGCCTCAGGCTGCAGCTCCATGTTTGCGATGTAGCCGCCGCGCGGTGTTTCGGCCACGAAGGCGATCGCACGCGCGAGATCCGCTGCGCGCAGGAAGTAATCGTGCCGCGCCTGACCCCACTTCGCCCAGTCCTCGAGCGCGGGACCGATCTTCTCGGCGGGCAGGCTCCAGCCCATCCCCGTCTTCGTCGGCCCCGGGTGCACGATCGACGCGCGCACACCGGTGCCCTCGAGTTCCATCTGGAAGTTGTTGACCATCGCCACCAGTCCTGCCTTCGCGGCGCCGTAGGCACCCATGTGCGGCCGCTGTCGCAGCGCGACATCCGAGCCGACGAAAATCAGGTCGCCGCGCTGGCGCTCCAGCATGCCGGGCAACACCGCCGCGGCCAGCCGATTGGCACCGACCAGGTGGATCTGCAGTTGCGAGTTGAACTCGTCGGGCGTGATCTCGTCGAGTTTGCCGAAGAACGTGTCGCCGGCACCGGCGACCAGCACCTCGATGTCGCCGAGCGCCTCAACCGACTGTGAGACAAACGATTTCACCGAGTTGGGGTCGGTGACGTCGAGGTGGAAGCCGACCGCCTCGCCGCCGTCGGCCTGGATCTTGCCGACGAGTTCGGTCAGCTTCTCCACGCGGCGGGCACCGAGCGCCACCGGAAAGCCGCGGGCGGCGAGTTCGATCGCGGTGGCTTCACCTATGCCCGACGATGCGCCTGCCACGATGACAGGTCGACGTTCGGGTAGGGGTTCGAAGCGCGGCATCTATTTGATCTCCAGAATCATGGGTAGGTGGGCGAATCCGCGGACGCTGCTGGAGTGGACGCGGACGGCGTTGGCCTCGTCGACCTCGTAGCCGCGGATTCGGGAGAACATCTCGGCGAGCGCCACCCGGGCTTCCATCCGGGCCAGATGCGCACCGAGGCAGAAGTGCGCGCCGCTGCCGAAACTCAGCAGGTTCGAACCGATCTCGCGACCGATCACGTAGTCGTCGGGCCGGTCGAACACGCGCTCGTCGCGGTGTGCCGAGCCGGGCAGCAACAGCAGGATGTCGCCGTCGGGGATCGTGGTGTCGTAGAGGGTCAGCTCGCCCGCGACCACCCGCGCCAGCAGCTGGCTGGACGTGTCGTAGCGCAGCGTCTCCTCGACCCACAGCGGGATCCTGCCGAGGTCGTCGTACACCGGCGCCAGCTGGTCGGGGTTCCGATGACCCCAGAACGCCGCGTTGGCAAGCAGTTTGGTGGTCGTCTCGTTGCCCGCGATCACCATCAGGAAGAGGAACCCGAGTACCTCGTCGTCGGTCAGCCGGTCGCCCTCGATCTCGGCTTCCAGCAGCGCGGTGGTGAGGTCGTCGGCGGGTTTCTTGCGCCGGTCGGCGATCATCTGCTGGTAGTAGACCATCAGGTTGATGGACGCCTCGATGGCCGACTGCGGCACGTCGTTGACGCCGTCCTCGCGGTGCATGACGCCGTCGGCCATGCCACGGATGCGGTCGCGGTCCGGCAGCGGCACACCCATCAGCTCCGAGATGACGTCCATCGGCAGCTTGCCCGCGAATTCCGCTACGTAGTCGACGGTTTCGCCGGACCGGGCCCTTTCCAGCATCACGTCGAGGTGCCCGATGGCAAGCTCGGTGACGCGCGGCTCCAATTCACGAATGCGCCGCGGGGTAAAACCCTTCGACACCAGGGTGCGCAGCCGCAGATGGGCGGGGTCGTCCATCGCGAGGAACGACATCGTCTTGCTGGCGTGCGGACCGCGGGAGATCGGGTCGAGCGAGACGCCGTCGCGGTTGGACAGCGTGGTGCTGTTGCGGAAGCCGTCGCGGACATCCTGATGCCGCGACAACGCCCAGAACCCCAGTTCCTCGTTGTAGTACAGCGGTGCCTCGTCGCGCAGGCGCTTGTAGTACGGGTACGGATCCTCGTGGAAGTCATAGTCGTACGGATCGAGGATCACGTCGCTGGTGGGAATCGTCACTGATGGTCTCCCAATATGAGGCCGATGACATAGGTCAGGCGGTCGGCGATCTCGCGGTAGCTGACATAGCCGCTGCCCGCGTGCACCAGCGCGCCGAAGTAGGTCATCTCGAGTGCGGAGACCGTGCGGGGATCGGCGTCCGGGCCCATCGCGGAACGAATGCGACGGTGGATTTCGGCCCCGATGCGGTCTCGCACCGTTGTCACTGCAGCGTCGTTGCTGCTGAGCAGGGCTGTCGTGCAGGCCGCGGCCACCTCCGGTTCATCGGCGATCATCAGCGTCATCGCGCGCAACGCCTTCTCGACCCTGACCGGGGTGCTGTCGTTGACGTCGGTGAAGTAGGGCACCTGTCGCATCAGGTCCAGGTACACCTCGGCGATCAGATGGTTCTTCGACGAAAAGTAGGTGTAGGCGGTCGCGGGCGCGACCTTGGCCCGAGCGGCGACCGCGCGGACCGTCAGATCGGCGTAGGAGGACTCCCGGAGCATCTCCACACCTGCGGTGAGGACCTTGCGGAAGGTCTCCTCCTGTCGACGGTTGCGCGGCGTTTCCCCGCTCTCGCCGGCAGCGGCGACCACGGTATCGCTGGACACATGTCCAAGTTATCGGACTGTGCTGGCGGCAAGCAAGTGCGGCGAGTGAATACGCTGTACATCGAGTATTTATGTCCTAACGCTCGCCTGAGGCGGGGGCGAACCTTGCTTCCCGGACCGCACTGCGGCTATCGTTCGAACATATCTAGTCGGACAGTTGTCCAGCAATCAGACAGGAGTCGGTATGGGTCTGTTGGCCGATCGCCGGAGCCAATTGCTCATCGACGGGAAGCTCGAAGCCGGCAGCGGAGGCGAGTTCCAGACGGTGAACCCCGCCACCGAGGAGGTGCTCGGCGTCGCCGCCGACGCGACGGCCGAGGATATGGGCCGCGCCATCGAGGCTGCGCGCCGCGCATTCGACGACACCGACTGGTCGGTGAACACCGCGCTGCGGGTGCGCTGCATCAGGCAGCTTCAGGACGTGCTGACCAAGCATGTGGAGGAACTGCGCGAGATCACCATCGCCGAGGTCGGTGCGCCGAGGATGCTGACGTCCGCCGCGCAACTGGAGGGACCGATCGCCGACCTGAGCTTCTGCGCCGACACCGCGGAGTCCTATCAGTGGAGCACCGATGCGGGCATCGCGTCCCCGATGGGCATCAAGACCCACCGCACCATCGCCAGGGAAGCGGTCGGCGTCGTCGGCGCCATCACGCCGTGGAACTTCCCGCATCAGATCAACCTGGCCAAGCTCGGGCCCGCCCTCGCGGCAGGAAACACCGTCGTTCTGAAGCCGGCACCCGACACCCCGTGGTGCGCCGCGGTGATCGGTCAACTGATCGCCGAAGCGACCGACATCCCGCCCGGCGTCGTCAACATCGTCACCTCGAGCGATCACGGTGTCGGTGCCCTGCTGTCGAAAGATCCACGGGTGGACATGGTTTCGTTCACCGGATCGACGAACACCGGTCGTGCGGTGATGTCGGACGGGTCGGCGACGCTGAAAAAGGTGTTCCTGGAACTCGGCGGCAAGTCGGCGTTCCTCGTGCTCGACGACGCCGATCTGGCCGGCGCGTGCTCGATGTCGGCGTTCACCGCCTCGATGCACGCTGGGCAGGGCTGCGCGATCACCACCCGCCTCGTCGTCCCGAGGGCGCGCTACGACGAGGCCGTCGAGGCCGCGGCGGCCACCATGAGCGGGTTGAAGCCGGGCGACCCGAATGACGCGGGCACCATTTGCGGACCGGTGATCTCGGCGCGCCAGCGTGAGCGGATCGAGGGCTATCTCGACTCGGCGAAGGCCGACGGCGGTCGATTCGCCTGCGGCGGAGGGCGTCCCGCAGACCGCGACACCGGCTTCTTCATCGAGCCGACGGTGATCGCGGGCCTGGACAACAACGCCAAGGTCGCGCGTGAGGAGATCTTCGGACCGGTGTTGACGGTCATCGCCCACGATGGCGACGACGACGCCGTGCGTATCGCCAACGACTCGCCCTACGGCCTGTCGGGCACCGTGTTCAGTTCCGACCCCGACCGGGCAGCGGCCATCGCCGCCCGGATGCGCGTCGGCACCGTCAACGTCAACGGCGGCGTCTGGTACTCCGCGGACATGCCGTTCGGGGGCTACAAGCAGTCCGGCATCGGCCGGGAAATGGGGCTCGCCGGTTTCGAGGAGTACCTCGAGATCAAAGCCATTGCCACAGCGGTCAATTAGAGGAGTAAGCCACGTGGGACTCTACGGAGATCAGTTCACCGACAAGGTGGCGATCGTCACCGGCGCAGGCGGCGGTATCGGACAGGCCTACGCCGAAGCCCTGGCCCGCGAAGGCGCGGCCGTCGTCGTCGCCGACATCAACACCGAGGGCGCGCAGAAGGTCGCCGACGGCATCAAGGGCGAGGGCGGCAATGCGCTCGCCGTCCGGGTCGACGTATCGGATCCGGAATCCGCCAAAGAGATGGCCGCGACCACGCTTTCGGAATTCGGCGGCATCGACTACCTGGTCAACAACGCCGCGATCTTCGGGGGGATGAAGCTCGACTTCCTGATCACCGTCGACTGGGACTACTACAAGAAGTTCATGAGCGTGAACCTCGACGGCGCACTGGTGTGCACCAGAGCGGTGTATCGCAAGATGGCCAAGCGGGGTGGCGGCGCGATCGTCAACCAGTCGTCCACCGCGGCGTGGTTGTACTCCAACTTCTACGGCCTCGCCAAGGTCGGGATCAACGGCCTGACCCAGCAGCTGGCCACCGAACTCGGCGGACAGAACATCCGGGTCAATGCGATCGCACCCGGCCCGATCGACACCGAGGCCAACCGGACCACCACGCCGCAGGAGATGGTGGCCGACATCGTGAAGGGAATCCCGTTGTCCCGCATGGGTCAGCCGGAGGATCTGGTCGGCATGTGCCTGTTCCTGCTGTCCGATCAAGCCAAGTGGATCACCGGGCAGATCTTCAACGTCGACGGCGGACAGATCATCCGCTCATGAGCGAACAGCTGACGCTTGGGTACATCGGCCTGGGCAACCAGGGCGCGCCGATGGCCAAGCGGCTTGTCGATTGGCCCGGCGGATTGATCGTGTTCGACGTGCGCGCCGAGGCGATGGCGCCGCTGGTCGAATTGGGCGCCACCGCGGCGGACGACGTCGCCGGGGTCGCGGCGGCCGATGTCATCAGCGTCACCGTGCTCAACGACGAACAGGTGCGCGACGTGGTCGGCCGGGTCGCCGAGCACGCCAAGCCGGGCACCGTGATTGCAATCCACTCGACGATCGAGCCCGACACCGCGCCGGAGCTGGCGGATGAGTTGCGCGAGAAGGATATTCACATCGTCGATGCCCCGGTCAGCGGTGGCGCCGGGGCGGCGGACAAGGGTGAGCTGGCCGTGATGGTCGGTGCCGACGACGAGGCCTACGCCGCGGTCAAACCGGTCTTCAAACAGTGGGCGTCGCTGGTGGTGCGGGCTGGCGAGCCCGGCGCGGGTACCCGGATGAAGCTGGCCCGCAACATGCTGACGTTCATCGGGTTCGCCGCCGCCTGCGAGGCGCAGGTGCTGGCCGAGGCCGCAGGCATCGACCTGCAGCAGCTCGGTCGGGTGGTGCGGCACAGCGACGAGCAGAGCGGGGGGCCCGGCGCGATCATGTACCGCGACGACACCAAACCGTTGCCGCCGGACCACTTTCTGCACGACCCGTTCGTGCATACCCGCGGGCTCGGGGAGAAGGACTTGAAGCTGGCGCTGGCGCTCGGCAAGAGGACTGGCGTCGAACTACCGCTGGCCGAGGTCGCGTTGAAGAACCTGGCCCCCGGCCTGGGCGTACCGCACACGGAGGAGTGAGCCAGATGGACGAGTTGCGCCGCAAAGGCCTCGAGAAGATGAACGAGGTCTACGGCTGGGAGATGCCGAACGTCGAAGGCGACCCGTACTTCGATCTGACCGCCGATCATCTCTTCGGATCCATCTGGACACGACCGGGGTTCTCCATGCGGGAGAAGCGCATGATGACGCTGACGGTGGTGACCGCGCTGGGCATCTCGGAACTGGCAGAGATTCAGGTCAACGCCGCGCTTCACAACGAGGAGTTCACTGTAGGCGAGCTCAAGGAGATGGCGATCTTCTTGACCCAATACCTTGGATTTCCCCTGGGATCCAAGCTGGACGGCGTTGTCACGAAGGTGGCCAAACAACGCAAGAAGGCCGCTGAGAAGGGTGCCGCCGAAGACAAGAAAGCGAACGTCGACGCCGCGTTGAAGATGCACTCGGGGAGCGGTCTCGATGACAAGTAGGTACGCGAGCCTCTCGCGCGAGCAGCTCGCGGTTCTGGTTCCCGAGCTGTTGCTGATCGGACAGCTCATCGACCGCTCCGGAATGGGCTGGTGCATCAAGCCTTTCGGGCATCCAGGCATGCTCGAGATCGCGATCGAGGAGTGGATGGGCGCCAGCCCCATCTACACCAAGCGCATGCAGAAGGCCCTCAAATACGAGGGCGTGGATGTCATCACGATCTTCAAGGGCCTGCAACTCGACATCGGTGCGCCGCCGCAGTTCATGGACTTCCGATACACGGTGCACGACCGCTGGCACGGCGAGTTCCACCTCGACCACTGCGGCGCATTGCTGGACGTCGAGCCGATGGGCGAGGACTACGTGCGCGGCATGTGCCACGACATCGAGGACCCGACGTTCGACGCCACCGCTGTTGCGACCAACCGAAGGGCGCAGATCCGGCCCATCCACCGCCCGCCGCGCACACCCGCGGACCGGCATCCGCACTGCGCGTGGACGGTGATCATCGACGAGTCGCATCCCGAGGTCGACGACCATCCCGTGCTCGAAGTAGTGCGTCGAACCCGCGCCGCCACAACCGAACTCGACCCGATCGACGTCGACGACGAAGGCCAGTCCGACTACTCCGGCGAGTTGGTGTCCGATGTCGATTTCGGCAAGTTCTCGCACTCGGCCCTCGTCCGGATCGCCGACGAGGTCTGCCTGCAGATGCACCTGCTGAACCTGTCGTTCGTCATCGCCGTCGGCAAGCGGGCAGGCACGGACACCGAACTGGCCCACAAGATCTGCTCCAACCAACTGACCGGCATCGCAGGCATTGCGGCGGAACGCATTCACCGTGCGCTCGGCCTGCCCGCCGGCGTCGAGGGGGCGATACGCACGCTCGCACTGCATCCGCTGTTCAACCCGACGGCTTATGTGACGGCCGAGTTCGGTCCGGACAGCGTCACGGTGCACAGGTCGCCCGCACACGAGGACGGCGCCTGGATCTCGCTCACCGGACCGTCGTCGAAGCGGCCGCTGCAGGCCGCCGTCGCCGCGATCGACCCGCACCTCGATGTCGAGGTCGCAGGCACCGATACCGAGTGGACCGCACGGGTGATCGAGACCGATACGGCCGCAGAGGAACTGGTCGAGGTGTCCGTGGTCCGCGTCAGCGGTGGCGCCTCGTGGGTGTTCGCGCCGAGGAAATCTCTTCCGCTGACGGTTGTCTGATTGTCGGCTCAGCCCGACGGTTGTCTGACGGGTCTGACGGCCGAGCCGACCCATCGCCGTAGGTAGTCGCGCAGGGCCACGCCGGTGCGCGGGGGCCTGCCCGGGTCGGTGACGAACGACTGGATGATGCGCAGCAGATGCTCGGCGAGTTCGTCGAGTTCCTTGTCGGTGTAACCGAGACCGGCCCAGTCGACATCGAACCGGCGCACCATCGAATGGGCGAAGTCGAGTGCGACGTCGCCGGTGACGGATTCGGTGTGCGGGTTCGGCCGACCCGGCACGATCAGCAGGCCGAGATGCTTGTCCTTCGGCAGCCATTCGAGCGCGGTTGCGATTCCCTCGGTGACGGCTTCGACCGGGTCGGTGATGCCGCGCAAATGCGCCTCGACCCGGTTCGCGAAGTCGTCCGCCGCCCGCACGGCGGCGGCCACCAGCAATGCGTCGGTGCTGGGGAAGTAGCGGTACACCGTCTGGCGCGTCACGCCGAGCGTGCGGGCCACGTCGGCGATGGAGAAGTCGGCGCCACGGGCGTCGATGGCCTTGCTGGCGGCATCGAGGATCCGCGAGATTGCTTCTTCGTCACTGGCGGGCGCGGCGCCAGACCAACCGTGGGTACGCACGCGCGAATACTACTGCTAGCCCCGGTAGGAGACCTGCAGATCTTTGACGCCGTTCAGCCAGCCCGACCGAAGCCGTTGCGGTTCGCCGAGTTTCGCGATGTCGGGGATCTGGTCGGCGATCTCGTTGAAGATCAGCTTGATCTCCATGCGGGCCAGGTTCGCGCCGATGCAGTAGTGCGCGCCGTGACCGCCGAACCCGAGGTGCGGGTTGGGGTCGCGCAGAATGTTGAACTCGAAGGGCCGGTCGAACACCGACTCGTCGTAGTTCGCCGAACTGTAGAACATGCCGACGCGCTGCCCTTCCTTGATGGCAACGCCGCCTAATTCGGTGTCCGCCATCGCCGTTCGCTGGAAGCAGTGCACGGGCGTGGCCCAGCGCACGATCTCGTCTGCGGCGGTCTCGGGGCGCTCGCGCTTGAACAGCTCCCACTGCTGCGGGTTCTCGAAGAACGCGTTCATACCGTGGGTCATCGCGTTGCGGGTCGTCTCGTTGCCGGCCACCGCGAGCAGGATCACGAAGAAGGCGAACTCGACGTCCTCCATCCATTCGCCGTCGACGTCGGCCTGCACCAGCTTGGTGACGATGTCATCCGCCGGGCAGCGCCTGCGCTCCTCGGCCATGGTGTAGGCGTAGCCCATCAGTTCGGCGTTCGCCGCGACGTAGTCCGATGCGAAGTCGGGATCTTCGGTGTTCATGATCGAGTTCGTCCACGTGAACAGCTTCTCGCGATCGGCTTCCGGAACGCCGAGCATGTCCGCAATCGCCAACAGCGGCAGTCGCATTGCGATGTCGTCGACGAAGTTGCCGCTGTCCTTCTGCTTGGCCTCGGCGACGATCTCGCGCGCGGCCGTGGCGAGCTTGTCCTCGAGCCCGGCGACCGCCCGCGGCGTGAACAGCCGCGACACCAGCTTGCGCAGCCGGGTGTGCTCCGGCGCGTCGTGGTTGATGAGCATCGCCTTCGTCAGCTCCAGCTGATCCGGCGTGGTGCCGTCGGGCATGCGCATCACGACGCCCTTGCGGTTGGTCGACCAGAGGTCGCCGTCGCGGGAGATGGCCTTGATGTCCTCGTGCTTGCTGATCACCCAGTAGCCGCCGTCGCCGAAGATCGACTCCGGCTGCTCGTTCCACCACACCGGCGCGGTCTTGCGCAGCTCGGCGAACTCTCTGACCGGGATGCCCTGTTCGAGGAGGTCGGGATTGGTGAAGTCGAACCCTTGGCCGAAGGGACAGGCCTGCGTCGTTGCCATACGTTCGACCATACACTGTGCTGTCAAGTGTATGGCCGAGGTTTCCGGAGCCGAGGCGTTAGGGTTGGCAACTGTGCGAGTCCTGGTGATCGGATCCGGCGCCCGTGAACACGCGTTGCTGCTGGCGCTCCGGAGAGACCCCGAGGTGGACAGTCTGGCCATCGCGCCGGGCAACGCCGGCACCGCCGCGATCGCCGATCAGTACGACGTCGACGTCACCTCCGGGGAAGCCGTGACGGCTCTGGCCCAGAAGATCGGGGCCGGCCTGGTCGTCATCGGTCCCGAGGTGCCACTGGTCCTCGGCGTGGCCGACGCGGTGCGGGCCGCGGGCATCGCCTGCTTCGGGCCGACCAAGGCCGCCGCCCGCATCGAGGGATCGAAGTCGTTCGCCAAGGATGTGATGTCGGCCGCCGGCGTGCGAACCGCGCGCAGCGAGATCGTCGACAACCCCGCCCATCTCGACGCGGCGCTGGACCGCTTCGGGCCCGGCGGCGGCGATGCGGCGTGGGTGGTCAAGGACGACGGTCTGGCCGCGGGCAAGGGCGTCGTGGTGACGGCCGACCGGGACGCAGCGCGGGCCCACGCCGCGGGCCTGCTGGATGCGGGTCATCCGGTGCTGCTCGAGTCGTTCCTCGACGGGCCGGAGGTGTCGCTGTTCTGCGTGGTCGACGGCGAGACCGTGGTGCCACTGTTGGCGGCGCAGGACTTCAAACGGGTCGGCGACGGCGACACCGGGCCCAACACCGGCGGGATGGGCGCCTATGCGCCGCTGCCCTGGTTGTCCGACGAGGTGACGAGTCAGATCGTCGAGGGCATCGTGAGACCCGTTGCCGCAGAACTCGTCAAGCGTGGCAGCGCGTTCTCGGGGCTGCTCTATGCCGGTCTGGCGATCACGTCAAAGGGACCCGCCGTCGTCGAATTCAACTGTCGCTTCGGCGATCCGGAGACCCAGTCGGTGCTCGCGCTGCTCGATTCGCCGCTCGGCCAACTGCTGCGCGCGGCGGCGACCGGAACCCTCGCCGAACAGCCGCCGCTGCGCTGGCGCGACGGGTCGGCGGTCACCATCGTGCTGGCGGCGGAGAACTATCCGGGCCGGCCCAGGGTCGGCGACGTGATCGTCGGCGCGGAAGCCGACGGCGTTCTGCACGCGGGCACGACGCGACGCGACGACGGTGCGGTCGTGTCGTCCGGGGGCCGGGTGCTCTCGGTCGTCGGCACCGGGCCCGACCTGGCCGCCGCACGCGATGACGCGTATCGCCTGATCAACTCGATCAAGTTGCCCGGCAGCCACTTTCGCAGCGACATCGGTCTCGCCGCCGCCGAGGGCCGGATCAGCGTTTAGTCGGGTGACGATCAAGCGGCGAAGGATGAGCCGCGTTGAGGAGCGCCACCGAAGAATCTAGCCGGCTACGCGGTCAGCAGCGGAGCGATCCACTCCAACTCCGCGGGCAGCTGTGAACTCCAGAACCCGCCGTCGTGCCCACCCGGGGAGAAGCCGCCCGCCGGCGGGTTCGGCAGCTGTGCGATGAACTGCTTGGTCGCCGAGTAGAACGGGTCGCTGTTGCCGCAGTCGATCCGGATCGGTATCGACCCGAGCGCGGGCAGACCCCACACGCTGTTCGCCGCGTAGTCGTCGGCGCCGTCGAAAGCACCCGGCGCGGCGGCACCCGCCGATGTCCACAGCGCGGGGCTGACCGCACAGATCGCTGCGGTGCGCGCAGGACCGAGCCGGGCGCCGAGCAGCAGTGCGCCGTAGCCGCCCATCGACCAGCCGAGGAACGCCACGCGCGACGTGTCGAGGCCCTGCTCGCCGAGCATCGGTATCAGTTCGTCGAGCACCATCGCGCCGGAGTCGTCGCCGTCGGCGCGCTTGTGCCAATAGCCACCGCCGCCGTCGACGGCCACCACCGCGAACGGCGGCAGGCCGGCGTCGACCGCCTGCGCCAGGCCCTGCTCGACACCGCCTGCCATCACCTGCGCCGCATCGGCACCCTTGCCGTGCAGTGCGATGACCGGTCGCAGCGGCTGCGTCTGGCCGGGTGGCCGCGCGATCGCCCAATTGGTGGTGATACCGCCGCGGGCCGCCGATACGAACGATCCGTTCGTGTAGGTCGGCGCGGCGGTGGGGGCCGGTTGCAGCGGGGCGGGTGGTGCCAGCGGTGCGAGTGGGGTTCCTGCGCTCGTCATCGCCACGGGCGGACTCGTCGACGGACCCGTGTCGCGCAGCGCGCCGAACGCGAAGGCGCCCGCGGCTCCAGCAGCCGCGCTGACGCCGAGCCGAAGCATCGCCCGTCGGCTCAGCTGATCGCGCTCGCTTCGTCGGTCAGGCATGCGGGCCATCATGCCACTGCCCGTTGGCGCATCAGATCGGCGGCGGTGCGCATTGCATGCAATTGTCCGCATGGCCGACTTCCTGTGTAAAGGCTTAGCTTTAGCCGAAAGAGTCATCTCGACCTCGGCCGACTGGCAGCATGCATGCCATGACGGCGGCGGTGACACCCAAGGGCGTGCGCAGGCAGTACGCGCTTGTCACCGCCGCGGCCGAGCTGCTGTGCGAGGGCGGTTTCGAAGCCGTCCGGCATCGGGCGGTGGCGCGTCGGGCAGGCCTGCCGTTGGCGGCGACGACCTACTACTTCTCTTCACTCGACGATCTGATCGTCAAGGCCGTCGAACACGTCGGCGCACTCGAGGCGCAGCAGTTGCGCGAGCGGGTGGCCGCTCTGTCGCGGCGCCGGCGCGCGGCGGAGGCGACCGTCGACGTGTTGGTTGATCTGCTCGTCGGTGACGATCCCCGCGTCGGCGACGAACCCGGATCTCAGGTCAACGAGAAGTTGATCTCGCGGTACGAGCGCTACATCGCCTGCGCGCGTCAGCCCGCGCTGCGCGAGGTGCAGCGGCGAATCCTGCAGCAGCGCACCGATGCGGTCGTCAAGGTCGTCGAGCGGTCGGGCCGATCGGTGCGTGCAGAACTCGTTCCCGCGCTGGTGTGCGCGGTCGACGGAGCGGTTGTCGCGGCGCTCGTCGACGACGGCGACGGACCGCGCAGCGCAGCACGCGCGACCCTGATCGACGTCATCGATGTGCTGGCGCCCATCACGACGCCGATCTCGGCGCCCGTGCTCACCGCAGCCTCCGGCTGACTTCCTCTCTTCTTGCACCATTGCGGGTGCACGGCCGTTGCCGCTGATCGATGATGAGGTATTCGCAGGGCTTCGACAGGGGGAGCAGATGAGCCAGCAGGCGGAGACCGTCGGAAAGCAGCCCGAACTGAGGCGGGTGATGGGCCCCGGACTGCTGCTGCTGTTCATCGTCGGCGATATCCTCGGCACCGGCGTGTACGCGCTGACGGGTGATGTGGCCGCCGAAGTCGGTGGCGCGGCGTGGGTTCCGTTCCTGGTGGCATTCCTGATCGCCACCGTCACCGCGTTCAGCTATCTGGAACTGGTCACCAAGTACCCGCAGGCCGCGGGCGCAGCTCTGTACGCGCACAAGGCGTTCGGCATCCAGTTCGTCACGTTCCTGATCGCGTTCGTGGTGATGTGTTCCGGCATCACCTCGGCCTCGACGGCGTCACGGTTCTTCGCCGCCAACTTCTTCGAGGCGTTCCACATCAGCGGGGGTACGGCGGGAATCGTCGCCGTCGCAATGCTTTTCATGTTCCTGCTGGCTCTGGTGAACCTGCGCGGAGTCGGTGAGAGCGTCAAGCTCAACGTCATGCTGACCATCATTGAGATCAGCGGTCTGCTGCTGGTCATCATCGTCGGGCTGTTCGCTTTCGCGGGCGGGGGAGACGTCGACTTCTCGCGCGTGGTCGCGTTCGACACCGCCAGCGACAAGCACTGGTTCATGGCGGTGACGGCGGCGACCTCGCTGGCCTTCTTCGCGATGGTCGGCTTCGAGGACTCGGTGAACATGGCCGAGGAGACCAAGGATCCGGTCAGGACCTTTCCGAAGGTACTGCTGAGTGGTCTGACGATCGCGGGCGTCGTGTACATCACCGTGTCGATCGTCGCGGTCGCGCTGGTTCCGGTCGGCACGTTGGAGGAGAGCGACACCCCGCTCGTCGAGGTGGTCAAGGCGGGCGCGCCGGGTCTGCCCATCGAGGACATCCTGCCGTTCATCTCGATGTTCGCGGTGTCCAACACCGCGCTGATCAACATGCTGATGTCCAGCCGGTTGATCTACGGGATGGCGCGCCAGCACGTGCTGCCGCCGGTGTTGGGGTTGGTGCACCCGCGCCGGCTGACGCCGCATGTCGCGATCATCTTCACCACGCTGATCGCGTTCGGCCTGATCCTCTACGTCACCGCATTCGCCAACAGCAAGGCGATCGCGCTGCTCGGCGGGACGACGTCGCTGCTGTTGCTCGCCGTGTTCGCGGTCGTCAACGTTTGCGTGCTGGTGCTGCGGCGCGATGTCCAGGCGGCCGGTGGGCACTTCAAGACGCCGACGGCGTTGCCGTTCATCGGATTCGTCGCGTCGCTGTATCTCGTGACGCCGCTGTCGGGGCGGCCTGCACAGCAGTACGTGCTCGCCGGGATCCTGATCGTGATCGGCATCGTGCTGTTCTTCATCACCATGCTGATCAACCGGCGGCTCGGAGTCCGCGACGCAGGCATCATCGATCCGACACATCTGGCCGAACCGCCGGCGTAGATCTCACATCCGGTAGAGCCGTTCGCGGATCGTCTTCGCCTCGAGCTGGGCCTGCGCCAACAGGTCTTCCAGATGCGAAAGCCGTTCGTGCAGTTCGTCACTCGGTGGGGGCACGGCACGCCTGCGTGGGGTGGGCGACAGATCGGGCGGAAGGCTCGGTGTGACGATGTATCCGGTCTCGAAGTCGCCGTAGATCGTGATGTCGTCGGGGCGGTGGTACCAGTACAGCGCGACGTAGGCGCACAGCACCGCGTCGACGGGATCCTCGTCGCGGTCGAGCTGAGCGGGGCGCGTGGCCGCCTCGACCCGCTTGCGCAGGGCGACCCAGTTCATGTTGTGGTTGACCCGCAGCCGCGGCGACGCATTGTCGAGGCCTTCGATGAGCGTCATCAGCTTGAGCAACTCGCGCTGCCGCTCGTCGAACGACCGCCCCTGCTTGTTCTTGTACTTCAGCGTCTTCTCGAGTTGAAAGAGCACGACGCTGGCCGGATGCGGGTACACCTCGATCGCCCGGCGGTCCGCACCCGAGGCCGGGTCGAGGTTGAGGCCGAGCGTTTCGGCCAGCGCGGCGCCGCGCGGCGGATTGAACAGCGGGTTGCCGGTGTTGGCCGGGTAGGCGCCCGCATCGAATTTCTGGAAGTCACGGTTGAAGGCGGTCTCGGCGGCCCGGTAACCGCTCGGGTTGTTGACGATCAGCGGCGCGTCGATCGCGACGATGCAGTCCTCGCCGACGTATGCGGCGACGGCGTCGAGGATGCTCGCGTCGTCCTGGGCGATCCCGACGTCGAGCAGGCGACCGTCGGAGCCGATGGCCGCCACCCCGGTCTGCTTCTTCTCGCCCCACGCAAGGTCCAATCCAACGAAGTGCATGCGCCTACCCTGCCCCATCCGGGCCGTAAGCTGTGAGACTGTGACGATCCCCAACGTGCTGGCCAGCAGGTATGCCAGCGAGGAGATGGTGGCGATCTGGTCACCCGAGGCCAAGATCGTCGGAGAACGTCGGCTCTGGCTGGCGGTGCTGCGCGCGCAGGCCGAGTTGGGCGTCGACGTCCCCGACGGCGTCATCGAGGACTACGAGCGCGTCATCGACCAGGTCGACCTGGCGTCCATCGCCGAGCGTGAGCGGGTGCTGCGCCACGACGTGAAGGCGCGCATCGAGGAGTTCAACGCGCTCGCGGGCCACGAGCACGTGCACAAAGGGATGACGAGCCGCGACCTCACGGAAAACGTTGAGCAGCTGCAGATCCGGCGGTCGCTGGAGCTGGTGTTCTCGCACGGGGTGGCCGTGGTGGCTCGGCTCGCGGAGCGGGCGATCAGCTACCGCGACCTGGTGATGGCGGGCCGCAGCCACAACGTCGCGGCGCAGGCGACGACGCTGGGCAAGCGGTTCGCGTCGGCGGCCCAGGAGATGCTGGTCGCGCTGTCCCGGCTGCGGGACCTGATCGACAGGTACCCGCTGCGCGGCATCAAGGGGCCGATGGGCACGGCGCAGGACATGCTCGACCTGTTCGACGGCGACACCGCACGGCTGGCCGAACTCGAGCGCCGGACCGCGGAATTCCTCGGCTTCACCGAGATCCTGACCAGCGTGGGGCAGGTCTACCCGCGATCGCTTGACCACGACGTCGTGTCGGCGCTGGTGCAGGTCGGCGCGGGGCCGTCGTCGCTGGCGCACACCATCCGGCTGATGGCTGGCCACGAGCTGGTGACCGAGGGCTTCGCGCCCGGTCAGGTGGGATCCTCGGCGATGCCGCACAAGATGAACACGCGGTCGTGCGAGCGGGTCAACGGGCTGCAGGTGGTGCTGCGGGGGTATGCGTCGATGGCCGCCGAACTGGCTGGGGCGCAATGGAATGAGGGCGACGTGTTCTGCTCGGTGGTGCGCAGGGTGGCGTTGCCCGACGCGTTCTTCGCCATCGACGGCCAGACCGAGACGTTCTTGACCGTGCTCGACGAGTTCGGCGCCTACCCCGCGGTGATCCAGCGTGAACTCGACCGCTATCTGCCGTTCCTGGCGACGACGCGGATCCTGATCGCGGCCGTGCGCGCGGGGATGGGCCGCGAGGCCGCGCACGAGGTCATCAAGGAGAACGCGGTCGCGGTGGCCTTGGCGATGCGCGAGAAGGGCGCCGAGCCCGATCTTCTCGACCGGCTCGCCGCCGACCCGCGGTTGCCACTGGACCGGGCCGCCCTCGATGCGGCGCTTGCCGACAAGCAGGCGTTCACCGGCGCGGCGGGTGACCAGATCGACACGGTCGCCGCGGCCGTCGATGAACTCGTCAGCCGCTATCCCGAAGCGGCCAAATACACCTCGGGTGCGATCCTGTGACGCTGGCCGCTTCGCTGTCCCAGATCGACTTCACCGATCTGGACAACTTCGCGGCCGGCTTCCCGCACGACCTCTTCGAGGTGCACCGCCGCGAGGCGCCGGTGTACTGGCACGAGCCGACCGACAACACGCCTGACGGCGAAGGCTTCTGGTCGGTGGCCACCTACGCCGAAACGCTTGCGGTGCTTCGCGATCCGGAGACGTACTCGTCGGTGACCGGCGGCTCGCGGCCGTACGGCGGCACGCTGCTTCAGGATCTCGCCATCGCCGGCCAGGTGCTCAACATGATGGACGACCCTCGGCATTCGCAGATCAGGCGGTTGGTCAGTTCGGGACTGACGCCGCGGATGATCCGGCGCGTCGAGGACGATCTCCGGTCGCGGGCCCGCCGCCTTCTCGATGCCGTTTCTCCTGGTTCACCGTTCGACTTCCTGGTCGACATCGCCGCGGAGCTGCCGATGCAGATGATCTGCATCCTGCTGGGAGTTCCTGAATCCGAACGACATTGGCTGTTCGAGGCGATCGAGCCGCAGTTCGACTTCGGCGGCTCGCGCAAGGCGTCGGTTGGGCAGATGACGCCGGAAGAGGCCGGCACGCGGATGTACACCTACGGCCAGGAGCTGATCGCGGCGAAGCGTGCGAAGCCGACCGACGACATGTTGTCGGTCGTGGCCAACGCCACGCTGGACTCCGACGGGTTATCTCCCCTTTCCAACGTCGAGCTCTACCTGTTCTTCAGCCTGCTGTTCAGTGCCGGTGCGGAGACCACGCGCAACGCCGTCGCGGGAGGCCTGCTTGCGCTCGCCGACCATCCCGCACAGATGGCGATGTTGCGAGCCAATCCGTCGCTGTTGCCGACGGCGGTCGAGGAGATGGTGCGGTGGACGTCGCCGTCGCCGTCGAAGCGGCGGACCGCCACCCGTGACGTCGAGTTGGGCGGATGCGCCGTCAAAGCCGGACAGAAGGTACAGATCTGGGAGGGCTCGGCCAACCGCGACGAGTCGGCGTTCGATCGGCCCGGCGCCTTCGATATCACGCGAAAGCCGAACCCGCACTTGGGCTTCGGCCAGGGGATCCACTACTGTCTGGGCGCCAACCTGGCCCGGCTGGAGCTGCGCGTGCTCTACGAGGAACTGCTCGCCCGCTTCTCGTCTGTCCGTGTGGTCAAGCCGGTGGAGTGGACGCGCAGCAACCGCCACACCGGCATGCGGCACCTCGTCGTCGAACTGGACGCGTGAGACCAGACGCATTCGCCGCGGTGATGGCGACCGGCATCGTGTCGATCGCGGCTGCCGATCACGGCTGGGATGTCCTCAGCATGATGCTCGCGGCGATTGCGGTCGTCGCGCTGCCCGTGCTGATGGTGCTGTGCGCCGGAGCGTGGCGGCGGGACTCGTGGAGCCTGCGCGACGTCGATACGGCCATCGGACTGCTGACGTATGTCGCGGCCTGCTGCGTGCTTGCCGCGCGGTTCAGCGAGCACCGCTGGGTGGTGTTCGCGCTCGGAGGCTTGGCGCTGCAGGGCTGGGTGTCGTTGCTGCCGTTTGTGATACGCGGGCTGTGGCGGCTGCGATGGTCGGGGCTGCGGGATCATGCACACGGCGGGTGGCAGCTGCTCAGCGTGTCGACGTCGGGGCTGGCGATCGTGTTCGTCGCGGGCGGCAATGTGTTCTGGCCGTTTGTGTTGTGGCCGTTGGCGATGGGCTTCTACGTGCTGGTGGCGGCGCTGGTCGGCTGGCGGGCGGTGTCGGATCCGTCGGCCCGACGAAATGTGCCCGCTGATCACTGGATTCTGATGGGCGGCACGGCGATTGCCACTCTGGCTGGTGACCATCTGCATGCGGCGCTGCATCCAGGGCCGATCGCCGACGCGGTGCGGGCGGTGACGATTGTGACGTGGGTGGTCGCGACCGTGCAGATCGTGCCGCTGGCGGTGGTGGGCTGGCGGCGCGTGTTCGCGTGGCCCGCCGTGTTCCCGGTGGGAATGTACGGCTCGGCGACGTTCGCGATGGCGCAGGAGACGGGTTGGCCCGCGCTGCGGGAGGTCTCACTCGCCTTCACCGTCGCAGCAGTGGCCCTCTGGCTCGTTGTGGCTTGGCGATTTGGGCGTGAAAACCTGCGCTGAGCGCTGGAAATCACGCCGAAATCGCACGTTTGATCTCGGCGATGACCCGGTCGGGGTACTCGACGAGGTCGAGCCAGGTGAATCTCAGCACCTGCCAGCCGGCCAGCGCGATGGCGTTCTGCCGCACGCGGTCGTTGTGAAAGTCTTCGCTGTCGCTGTGGAATGCGAAGCCGTCGGTTTCGATGGCGACTTTCTGCTTCGGGAAGCCGACGTCGACGCGGTATCCGGCGACGGGATGGTTCGCCTTCCAGCCAGTGATTCTTGCGGCCTTCAGAAGTCGGATCAGCAGTCGCTCGGCTTCGGAATGGGCATTGTCTTCCGCGGCTTGCAGAAGCCGGCGCGCAGCCGGTGATCCGTAGCGGCCCTTGTTCCGCAGATGTGCGTGCCACAGCATGCGCAGTTCGACGCGCTGCTGCAGAGCGGTGTCCATGATCTTGGCGCCGCCGCGGCGCCGGACCGCCGCCTCCACCACCGTCAAACCCAATTCCGTTACCTGGAGACCCCGGCGCTCGATGATGTCGGCGACCTTGAGGTCTCGCCGACGCACTCGGGTGCCGTCATGGCATCGGCCGTTACTGTCGCGCGGCACCGTCACCTCGACGATTTCCGGTGCAAACCGCGTCAAGCCCAGCCACCACGCCGCGGCCAGTCCACTTGCGGCTGCCTTGACGCCGTAGCTCCACACGGCTGCGCGGATGCGCGCGCCGTCGGTGAACGGCCGATCGTCCACGAAGTAGACGCCGGGCCCGCATCGGCGCCACTGTCCGCAGCGGTAACGGCGAAGGACGGCGTGCTCGCTCAGGCCTAGGTGCCGAGCCTGGGCAAGCGTGATCACGCCGTCGTGTGTACGTAGATGGTCGTCGAGCACATCGGAATTGACGTGACACGGCGTCCTAACGGTTCCCGTCCATGCGATTTGGGCGTGAAAACCTGCGCTGAGCGCTGGAAATCACGCCGAAATCGCTAGCCGCCGCGACGGGCCACGCCTGCGGCGCGCAGTTCGAGCGCCGCGAGCCCGCTGATCGTGGTGGCGTCCTGGATGCGCCAGGCGCCCACCGGGTCCTCATTCACCGCGACGAGCTTGGCCAGCGGACGGTTGGCCAGCGCCCGCAGCGCCAGCAGCTGCTCGCCCGCGGGAGTCCTCGCCAGCGTCAGCGCCACCCATTTGCGGCGGAAGAACCGCAACCGCAGCACCAGCCACGGGCCCGCGATCGCCAGGATCGGCGGCGCGGCCACCGCCAGCGCCAACAGCCACGCCAGCCACGTCGCCGTCGAGTTCAGCTGGGCACCCGCGCCGGCGATATCGCGCGCAAAACCGCCAGCGGCCTCCAGCGGGCTGCTGAGCGCGTCGCCGATCAGCGGCACATTGCTGGCGTTCTCACCTGCGGAGTCGAGGTTGCCCGCGATTCCGTTGGCACCGGTCTCGACGTCGCTGCCGAAGTCGGCGATGGCCGCGACGGCCGAATGCACCGCCATCCCGACCACCACCCAGATCGCGATCCAGACGCCGACGACGAGGTCGCTGATCAGCTGGGCGAGCAGTCGCGCGGGGGTCGTGGCGTAGGGCACATACCTCGAAGTCATGCCTTCGATCCCAACACAGATGGACCGCTAGGCTGACCCGATGCGTCCAGCTCTCTCCGACTACGAGCATCTGGCCAGCGGGAAGGTCCGCGAGCTCTACCGCATCGACAACGACCACCTGCTGTTCGTCGCCAGCGACCGCATCTCGGCGTTCGACTTCATCCTCGACAACGAGATACCCGACAAGGGTCGCATCCTGACCGCGATGAGCGTGTTTTTCTTCGACTACACCAAGGCCCCCAACCATCTCGCCGGGCTGCCCGACGATCCGCGCATCCCCGAAGAGGTCCTCGGCCGCGCGTTGGTGGTGCGCAGGCTCGACATGATCCCGGTGGAGTGCGTGGCGCGCGGCTACCTGACCGGGTCCGGGCTGTTGGACTACCAGAAGACCGGCGAGGTGAGCGGTATCGCACTGCCGCCGGGCCTGACCGAGGCCAGCAAGTTCGACACCCCGCTGTTCACCCCGGCCACCAAGGCCGAACTCGGCGAGCACGACGAGAACATCTCCTTCGCCGACGTCATCGACTTGGTCGGCGCCGAGCGCGCCAACCAGTTGCGCGACCTCACCCTGCAGACCTATATCAGTGCCGCCGACCACGCCTTGACGAAGGGAATCATCATCGCCGACACCAAATTCGAGTTCGGCGTCGACACCAACGGTGACCTGGTGCTGGCCGACGAAGTGTTCACACCGGACTCGTCGCGCTACTGGGCCGTCGACACCTATCGGGAGGGCGTCGTGCAGCCCAGCTTCGACAAACAGTTCGTCCGCAACTGGCTGCTGAGCCCCGAGTCGGGTTGGGACCGCAGCAGTGACGAACCACCGCCGCCTTTGCCGCCCAGCATCGTCGATGCCACCCGTGAGCGCTATATCAATGCCTACGAACGCATTTCGGGTCTGAAGTTTGCTGACTGGATCGGCTCCGAGGCATGAGCCAGACTCCCCTCCCGCCCGTCGCCAAACGGGTCGAGCACCGCCGCGAGCATCACGGTGACGTCTTCATCGACCACTACGAATGGCTGCGCGACAAGTCCGATCCGGCGGTGATCGAACACCTCGAGGCCGAAAACGCCTACACCGAGATCATCACCGAACACCTTGCGCCGTTGCGGCAGAAGATCTTCGACGAGATCAAGGCCCGCACCAAGGAGACGGACCTGTCGGTGCCCATCCGGCGCGACAACTGGTGGTACTACACGCGCAGCTTCGAGGGCAAGCAGTACAGCGTGCACTGCCGGTGTCCGATAAGCGATCCCGACGACTGGACGCCACCGCAGTTCGACGAGGACACCGAGATCCCCGGCGAGCAGGTGCTGCTCGACGAGAACGTCGAGGCCGAGGGCCACGACTTCTTCTCGTTGGGCGCGGCCACCGTCAGCATCGACGGCAACACGCTGGCCTACTCCGTCGACGTCGTCGGTGACGAGCGATACACATTGCGGTTCAAGGACTTGCGCACCGGCGAGCTGTACGACGACGAGATCGTGGGCATCGGTGCGGGCGCGACATGGGCCGCCGACAACCGGACCATCTACTACACCACCGTCGACGAAGCGTGGCGGCCGGACACCGTGTGGCGCCACCGCATCGGCTCGGGCCTACCCGCGCAGAAGGTGTATCACGAGCCCGACGAGAAGTTCTGGCTCGCGGTGGGGCGCACCCGCAGCGACAAGTACCTCATCATCGCCGCGGGCAGCGCGGTGACTTCCGAGATCCGCTACGCCGACGCAGCAGAGGGCGACGCCGAGTTCACCGTCGTCTGGCCGCGCCGCGAGTTCGTCGAGTACTCCGTCGAGCACGCGATCGTCGGCGGTGAAGACCGGTTCCTGATCCTGCACAACGACGGCGCCGTGAACTTCACGCTGGTCGAGGCACCCGTGAGCGATCCGACGGCAACACGCACGCTCATCGAGCACCGCGACGATGTCCGCCTCGACGCCGTCGACGCATTCGCCGGGCACATCGTCGTCAGCTATCGCAGCGAGGCGCTGCCGCGCATCCAACTGTGGCCGCTCTACGCGCAGGGCGGGTACGGCCGCCCGGAGGACGTGACCTTCGAGTCCGAGCTGATGTCGGCGGGCCTGAGCGGCAACCCCAACTGGGATTCGCCGAAGCTGCGGATCGGCTCGACGTCGTTCGTCACGCCGGTGCGCATCTACGACCTCGACCTTGTCACCGGCGAGCGCACACTGCTGCGCGAGCAGCCGGTGCTCGGTGATTACCGGCCGGAGGACTACGTCGAGCGGCGTGACTGGGCAGTGGCGCCGGACGGCGCGCGGGTCCCGGTGTCGATCATCCACCGCGTCGGACTCCAATTCCCCGCTCCCACACTGCTGTACGGGTACGGCGCCTATGAGTCGTGCGAGGATCCGCGGTTTTCGATCGCGCGGCTGTCGCTACTAGACCGCGGCATGGTGTTCGCGGTCGCGCACGTCCGCGGCGGCGGTGAACTCGGCAGGCCGTGGTACGAGCACGGCAAGCTGCTGGAGAAGAAGAACACGTTCACCGACTTCGTCGCGGTCGCAGCACATCTCGTCAACACCGACGTGACCCGGCCGGAAAACCTGGTCGCACTCGGTGGCAGCGCGGGTGGTCTGCTCATCGGCGCCGTGGCCAACATCGCGCCGCAGTTGTTCGCGGGGTTCCTCGCGCAGGTGCCGTTCGTGGACGCGCTGACGACGATCCTCGACCCGTCGCTTCCGCTCACGGTCACCGAATGGGACGAGTGGGGCAACCCGCTCGCCGACGAGGACGTCTACCGCTACATGAAGTCCTACTCGCCGTACGAGAACGTCGAGGCGAAGGAGTATCCGCCGATCCTGGCGATGACGTCGCTCAACGACACCAGGGTCTACTATGTCGAGCCCGCGAAATGGGTTGCGGCGCTCCGGCATACGAAGACCGACTTCCACCCCGTGCTGTTGAAGACCGAGATGAGCGCAGGCCACGGTGGCATCAGCGGTCGATACGAGCGCTGGAAGGAAGCGGCGTTCCAGTACGCCTGGCTACTGGACACCGCCAAGGCCAACCACGAGGGCGGCGCCTACGAAGACGAACTGCTCGACGGTTCGTAGCGGCAGCCTGGTGGTCATCGACTTCGGCGGCGACGGCATCCGCGACGCGTAGACGTTCGCCGGGAACATCGCCACCATCAGGACACCGAGCGCGACGGCCGCCGCCGCCCGAGTCGGCGGGTACAGCAGCCCGACGGCGCCGAGCAGTTCGGCCACGCCGGTGGCGGTGACCAACATGGCGCGGACGTGAGGAGCAATAGGGCCCAGTGCGGGCAGTCGCGGCGGCACGATCGCGATCAGATCCCTGCGCAACGGGTTGACGAAGTGCGCGATCCCGGTGACCACGAACATCATCGCCAGCCCCACCGCCACGGCCGACGGCCAGCTGTCGACGTAGTCCACGCCGAGGGCGCCGACGAGCCGGGCGGCCAACGTTCCGAGCACCAATGCGATGAGAGGGGCCATGACGAACTCCAATCTAGACATCGACAAGATGCACGCTAGGCAACGATCTAGGCAGTGTCAAGATTCCGGGCTATGATGGCCCCATGGCCAGCAGGGACACCTACCACCACGGCGATCTCAAGGCGACGATCCTGGCGCAGGCGGCCTCCCTGGTCGCCGAACGCGGCGCGGAAGGGGTGTCCCTTCGCGAACTCGCCCGCGCGGCCGGGGTGTCTCACGCCGCTCCCGCCCACCACTTCACCGACCGCCGCGGGTTGTTCACCGCGCTCGCGACCGAGGGGTTCGGCATGCTGGCCCACGCGCTGAAGGGTGCGCGACCCGACTTCCTGGACGCGGCGCTCGCCTATGTGGGCTTTGCGCTCGACCACCCCGGGCACTACGAGGTGATGTTCGACAAATCGCTCTACGACGCCGCCGACCCCGAACTCGTCGCCGCCGAAAGGGCGGCGGGTGCTGAACTCGCCGCCGGGGTGGGAACCCTCGACGATCCACGCGCCAAAGAGGATCCGCAGGCGGCCGCGCTCGCGGCATGGTCTCTGGTGCACGGCTTTTCGCTGCTGTGGCTGAACAAGGCCATCGATGACGGCAGCGATCCGATGGCCACCGTGCATCGGGTCGCGGGCATGCTGTTCGGCACCTAGTAGTGTCGGCCACCATGACCGACACGCAACTGCGCGAGATCGCCCTCACCACCCTCGACGGCAAACCCACGACGCTGGCCGAGCTCGCAGACGGCGCGGCGTTGATCGTCAACGTCGCGTCGAAATGCGGTCTTACACCGCAATACAGCGCGCTGGAGAAGATCGCACAGGAGTACGGCGACCGGGGGCTTACGGTGATCGGTGTGCCGTGCAACCAGTTCATGGGGCAGGAGCCCGGCACGGCCGAGGAGATCCAGACGTTCTGCTCGACCACGTACGGCGTCACCTTCCCGCTGCTGGAGAAGACCGAAGTCAACGGGCCGGACCGGCACCCGCTGTTCGCCCAGTTGACGAAGGCGACCGACGCCGACGGCCAGGCCGGCGACGTGCAGTGGAACTTCGAGAAGTTCCTGCTCAGCCCCGGCGGCGAAGTGGTCAAGCGGTTCCGGCCGCGCACCGAACCCGACGCGCCCGAGGTGGTCGACGCGATCGAGGCCGTCCTGCCGCGGTAGCGGATGGCTACATTGGCGGCCATGGCAGATGCTGATGTCATCGTCGTCGGAGCGGGCCTTGCCGGCCTCGTCGCCGCATGCGAGCTGGCCGAACAGGGCCGCCGTGTTCGGATCGTGGACCAGGAGAACGCGGCCAACCTCGGCGGGCAGGCGTACTGGTCGTTCGGCGGGCTGTTCTTCGTCGACAGCCCCGAACAGCGCAGGCTTGGGATCCGCGACAGCCACGAGTTGGCGCTGCAGGACTGGCTCGGCACCGCGGGCTTCGACCGGCCCGAGGACCACTGGCCCCGTCAGTGGGCGCACGCGTACGTCGACTTCGCCGCCGGTGAGAAGCGAAGCTGGTTGCGCGAGCGCGGGCTGGTGACCTTTCCGCTCGTCGGCTGGGCCGAGCGGGGCGGCTATGACGCTCGCGGGCACGGGAATTCGGTGCCACGCTTCCACATCACCTGGGGAACCGGTCCTGCCATCGTCGAGGTCTTCGCCAAGCGTCTGCGGGGCAACGCCAGGGTGACGTTCGCCCACCGCCATCGCGTCGACGAGCTGATCGTCTCTGACGGCGCGGTCGTCGGTGTGCGTGGTGCGGTACTGGAGCCGACGGATGCCGCGCGCGGCGTGGCGACATCACGAAACACTGTCGGCGAGTTCGAGTTTCACGCGCAGGCGGTCATCGTCGCCGGCGGCGGCATCGGCGGCAACCACGATCTGGTCAGGAAGAACTGGCCCAAGCGGATGGGCCGGGTGCCCGAACAACTGCTCAGCGGGGTGCCCGCGCACGTCGACGGCAGGATGATCGGCATCAGCGAGTCGGCGGGCGCGCACGTCATCAACAGCGACCGGATGTGGCACTACACCGAGGGCATCACCAACTACGACCCCATCTGGCCGCTGCACGGTATCCGCATTCTGCCCGGACCCTCGTCGCTGTGGCTGGACGCCAACGGCAACCGGCTGCCGGCGCCGCTGTACCCCGGCTTCGACACACTCGGCACGCTGGAACACATCGCCCGCACCGGGCAGGACTACACGTGGTTCGTGCTGAACGCCCGCATCATCGCCAAGGAGTTCGCGCTGTCGGGTCAGGAGCAGAACCCGGATCTGACCGGGCGAAGCATCCGCGACGTGCTGGCCAGGGTGAAGCGGGGGGCGCCTGCGCCGGTGCAAGCGTTCGTCGACAAGGGCGTGGACTTCGTCAGCGCGAATACGTTGGGGGACTTGGTGACCGGGATGAACACGGTGCCCGACGTCATCCCGCTCGACTATGCGACCGTCGAAGCGGAGGTCACCGCACGAGACCGCGAGGTCGCCAACCGGTTCACCAAGGACACCCAGGTGATGGCGATAAGGGCGGCCCGCGGCTACCTCGGTGACCGCTTCACCCGCGTCGTCGCGCCACACCGGCTGACCGACGCGAAGGCAGGTCCGCTGATCGCCGTCAAGCTGCACATCCTGACGCGAAAGTCATTGGGCGGTCTGGAAACCGACCTGGACTCCCGCGCGTTGCGCGCTGATGGCTCTGTGGTCGACGGGCTCTACGCGGCTGGCGAGGCGGCGGGCTTCGGCGGCGGCGGTGTGCACGGCTACCGGTCGCTGGAGGGCACGTTCCTCGGCGGCTGCATCTTCTCGGGCCGCTCCGCAGGCCGGGCGGCAGCGCGCGACACTGCCTAGAACACGGCGGCCGAGCCGCGAATCAGAACTGCGTGCCCTTCTCTTCCTCGAGCACCTGGAAGTCGGTGTCCGTCATCTCCGACAGCCTGCCGTAGTAGATGCCGCGCGCTTTGGGGTCGATGATCGCCTGGTGGATCGGCACTGCGCGGGCAGGCGCGACGGCACGCAGAAAGTCAACGGCCTCAGCGATTTTCATCCAGGGAGCGGCGGCAGGGGTGGCGAGCACGTCGACCGGCTCACCCGGTGTGAACAGCGCGTCGCCGGGATGCATGAGCCGGACCGGATGGTCGCCGTCGCCGATCAGGTACGAGATGTTGTCGATGACCGGGAGATCGGGGTGGATCACCGCATGCTTGCCGCCCGCGCCGCGCACCGTCAACGAACCGATGGTGAACTCGTCGCCGACGTTGACTGCCGTCCACGGCTCGCCCAGCTGCGACGCGGTCTGCGGGTCGGCGTACAGCGCGGCCTGCGGGTTGGCGTCGACCAGCGCGGGCAACCGCTCGGTGTCGGCGTGATCAGGATGTTGATGGGTGATCAGGATGGCATCCAGGCCGGTGATGCCCTCGAAACCATGCGAGAAGTTGCCCGGATCGAACAGCACCGTGGTGGACCCGGAATCGTTCTTGAACTCGGCGAGTAAGCAGGAATGGCCGAAATGCGTCAATTGCATGCCTATATTGTGCGCTCAGGGGTGGTGGCCGATGCGATTGATGCTGGCGGTACTGCTGGCGACCTGTGGCCTGGCCATTGCGCCGGGCGCGATCGGCCCTGCGTATGCGGCTCCGATGGATTGCCCGCCCAACTGCGACCGCATCCCGGACTCCGCGTGGATCGACCCGACGGCGCTGCCGCTGTACTCCACCTACCGCTGGCCGGGTCTGGCCGGTGTCGCCGTGACGGCGAGCAACCCGCGATTCAAGTTCGAAGAGGCATGCAACACCCCGGCGGTCGCCGACGACCCGAGAAGCTTCGTCGTCGCCGCCAGGGCCGCGGTGCCGCAGCCCGAGGGCCAGTGGCAGCTGCAGGTGCAGGTGCTGCACTGGCGCGGCGAGACCTGGCGCGGCGGCCAACTCGCGGCTTCGGTCTTCGACAAGGCGGTGGCCGCGCTGCGCGCCTGCCAGCAGACCTCCCCGTTGACCTCGCCGTCGCTGACCACCGACACCACCAACGAGATTGCCGCCGTGGTCAGCGGGGTGCTGCCGGGCCAGGCCGTGTTGCATGAATACCTGCTGGTCAACCCGTACAACAGCACGGTCGTCGAGGTCGCGATGTGGGCGAACAGCCCGCCGCGCGTCGAGTGGCCCGCGGTGGCGGACGCGCAGATCCTGGACGCGATGAACGAGCCGCTGTGCACGGCGTACATCGATTCGTGCCGGTGAGGCGGGGCCGCCGATCGCGCCGGTAGAGTGTTCGCCGTGGCAAAGGTGGTTGTGAACGTGATGCCGAAGGCCGAAATCCTCGACCCGCAGGGGCAGGCGATCGTCGGCGCGCTGGGCCGCCTCGGCTACCACGGTGTTTCAGATGTCCGGCAGGGCAAGCGTTTTGAGCTCGAAGTCGACGACAGCGTCGCCGACGAGACCGTCGCAGAGATCGCCGAATCGCTGTTGGCGAACGTCGTGATCGAAGACTGGTCGGTCAGTAGGGAGCCATCATGACGGCAAGAGTGGGCGTGATCACATTTCCCGGCACGCTCGACGACATCGACGCCGCGCGGGCCGTCCGGCTGGCAGGCGCGGAGGCCGTCAACCTCTGGCACGCCGACGCCGACCTCAAGGGTGTCGACGCCGTCATCGTGCCCGGCGGCTTCTCCTACGGTGACTACCTGCGCTGCGGCGCGATCGCCAAGTTCGCACCCGTGATGAAGTCCGTCATCGACGCCGCGGGCAGCGGTATGCCGGTTTTGGGTATCTGCAACGGATTTCAGGTTTTGTGCGAAGCGGGCCTGCTGCCGGGCGCGCTGACCCGAAACGCGGGTCTGCACTTCGTGTGCCGCGACCTCTGGCTGGAGGTGGCATCCAACACCTCGGCGTGGACGACCCGCTTCGAGCAGGGCGCCGACATCCTGGTGCCGCTGAAGTCCGGCGAAGGCCGCTACGTGGCGTCGGCGGACGTGCTCGACATGCTCGAGGGCGACGGCCGCGTGGTGTTCCGCTACCGGGACAACCCCAACGGCTCGATGCGCGACATCGCGGGCATCTCGTCGGCCAACGGCCGCGTGGTCGGGCTGATGCCGCACCCCGAGCACGCGACCGAGGCCCTCACCGGGCCGTCCGACGACGGCCTCGGGCTGTTCTACTCCGCGATCGACGCGGTGCTCGCCAACGCCTGACCGCTACGCGGCAGGACGTTCGGCGCGCGAGCCGCCGTCGACGGGCAGCACAACGCCGTTGATGTAACTGGCTGCGGGCGAGGCGACGAACGCGACCGCCTTGGCGATCTCGTCGGCCTGGCCGACCCGCTGAAGGGCCCTGGTGCGGCCGAGTCCCTCGACGATGTCGCCGAGTTCGGCGCTGCCCTCGGTCTCGACGGGCCCGGGTGAGACGGCGTTGACGCGTATCCCAGCCTCGCCGAACTCGTCGGCCCACAGCTTGGTCAGCAGGTCCAGCGCGGCCTTGCTGGCGCCGTAGATGCCCGCACCCGCTGCCGGTTTGTCGGCGGCGACCGTGCTGATGTTCACCACGTTGCCGTGCCCGCGCTCGATCATGGCGGGCACCAGCTTCTGCACCAGGATGTACGGTGCGCGCACGTTCGTGCCGAAGTGGGCATCGAAATCGGCGTCGTCGGTCTCCACCGTCGGCGCGAACCCGTAGATTCCCGCGTTGTTGATCAGGATGTCCACCTCGCCCGCCTCGGCGGCGAGCCTGCGGACATCGTCGGCTTCCGACAGATCGGCTGCGATGAAACGGGCTCGGCCGCCTACGTTTTCGATGTCCTGGACGGCCTTGGCGCCACGCTCGGCGTTACGCCCGTGCACGACCACCTCGGCGCCTTGGCGCGCGAGCTCGATCGCGATCGCGTAGCCGATGCCCGATGTCGCCCCGGTGACCAGAGCGGTGCTGCCCTCGAAAATTGTCATGACCCCATAAGTCGGACCGAGGGCCGATTATTCCGGGGGCCGCGGACGGCTACGCGGTGAGCGCGACCGACGCCTCGGCGGTGTAGCACAGGAACGTCAGCGTCTCCTGCAGGTAGAGCCGCACGGTCTCGGCGTCGTGCGACAGGTAGCCGATCGAGACGTCGGTGCCGAGCTGCAGGTCGAAATCCCCGCCGCGGGTGGACAACACGAACGCGCCGTCGATCGCGGGCGCCCAGATGATGTCCCCGTCGACCAGCCGGTTGATGTGTTCGAGGATCGGATAGCCGTGCGCGGTGGTCTCGCTGACCTTGGTGTACGCGTCGGCCGACAGCAGCACCGAGTACGGCCCGTCGACACCGGCGAGCCGCAGCTCGGACAGCGCCTGGGCGATCACGTCGGGAGTCTCGCGTGCGTCGTCGGGCAGTGTCAGTGGCGGGTTGGAGCTGGTAGCCCGGATGCCGTCGATCGAGGCGGCCCCATACCCCTCGAAGATGGCCCGGTCCTCGACGAAGGCCAGCTTCTTCGCGGCCTCCTTGACCGGATCCCAGTCCGAGTCCTGCGAACCGCGCTCGACGTCGTCGATGTCGGTGCGCGACAGGCTGAACGGAACCCGCAGGCGGACAAGCGGTTTGCTTTCGCGCAGGTGTGCGATCACGCCGTCGCCGGGTGCGCCGACATCAAGCAGGTGCCCGGTGCCGATCGCGGCTGTGGTCGGGCCGCCCGGCTCGCTGACGTCGACGACGCGACGGCCGGCGATGTGCCGCTTGAACGTGCGCGTGGCCTCCATTTCGATCTCTTCCCATGCTGCTTCGGTAACCGGAGCCAGATCGCGGTAGAGGTTGTTCATCTATGGAGTTCCTTTCAGGCTGCCGATGCCCAGTGATCCGTCACGGGTGCTGTATTCGGCGGGGACTGCGTCGGGTTCGGCTTCGGCAGCCGAATCCGGAAGTGGCGGTGGGTCATCGAGGAAGTCGACGGTCGGAGTGAAGAACATCGAACCGGTCAGGGCGGTGGAGAAGTCCAGTATGCGGTCGGTGTTACCGGGCGGGTCTCCGATGAACATGTTGTGCAACATGCGCTCGGTGACCGCAGGGGTGCGCGAATAGCCGATGTAGTACGTGCCGAACTCGCCCTTGCCGATTTCGCCGAACGGCATGTTGTGCCTGACGATTTTCAGTTCGGTGCCGTCCTCGTCGGTGATGACGTTCAGCGCGATGTGCGAGTTGGCCGGTTTGACCGCGTCATCCAGTTCGATGTCGTCGAGCTTCGTCCGCCCGATCACCCGCTCCTGCTCTTCGGTCGACAGCGAGTTCCACGAATCCATGTCGTGCACGTACTTCTGGACGTGCACATAGCAGCCGCCTGCAAAGTCGGGGTCCTCGTCACCGATCTGCGTGGCGGACAACGCAATCGGCCCGTCCGGGTTCTCGGTGCCGTCGACGAAGCCCATCAGGTCGCGGTTGTCGAAGAACTTGAAGCCGTGCACCTCGTCGACGATCGTCACCGCGCCGTCGAGTGCATCCATGATCTTGGCGGCCAACTCGAAGCACACGTCCATCGATTCGGCGCGGATGTGGAACAGCAGATCACCCGGCGTCGCGGGGGCGTGATGCCTGGGGCCCTTGATCTCACCGAACGGGTGCAGTTCTTTGGGCCGCGGGCCGGAGAACAGCCGATCCCACGCGTCGGACCCGATCGACGTGATCACCGAGAGACGCTTCGTCGGGTCACGGAATCCGATCGCGCGAACCAACCCCGATACATCGGGCAGCGCATCGTGGACGGTCGCTTCGCCGTCGGCCTCGATCGTCGCCACCAGGAAAATCGCGGCAGGGGTCAGCGGCGCCAAAACCGGCTGCGGCTGAACTGGGGGCACCCTTCGACCCTAAATGAAGATGGTGGGCCAAGATGGTTAATCATGTCCGCAAGTCCACAGGGGTTGTGCGAGTTCATCGACGCGTCGCCGTCGCCGTTTCACGTCTGCGAGACGGTCGCGAGCCGGCTGCGCGACGCGGGCTACTCCGAACTTTTCGAAGCCGACGAGTGGCCGACCCAAGGTCGCTTCTTCGTCGTGCGTGCCGGGTCGCTGGTCGCGTGGCAGGCCGACGGTGCGGCCGCGACGCCGTACCGCGTGGTCGGCGGGCATACCGACAGCCCGAATCTGCGGGTCAAACAGCATCCGGACCGGTTCGTCTCCGGATGGCAGGTCGTCGCACTTGCGCCCTACGGCGGCGCGTGGCTGAACTCCTGGCTGGACCGCGACCTGGGCATCAGCGGTCGGCTTTCGGTCCGCAGGGGCGACGGTATCGAGCATCGCCTGCTCCGCATCGACGAGCCGATCCTGCGGGTGCCGCAGCTGGCCATCCACCTCGCCGACGACCGCAAGGCGGTTTCCCTGGACCCCCAGCGTCACGTCAACGCCGTGTGGGGAGTGGGAAGCGGGCCCAGGTCGTTCCTCGACTACGTCGCCGAGCGTGCCGAAGTGGACGCCGAGGACCTGCTCGGCTTCGACCTCATGACGCACGACCTGACGCCGTCGGCGCTGGCCGGGGCGGGCGGCGAGCTCGTCAGCGCGCCGAGGCTGGACAACCAGGCCACGTGTTACGCGGGTCTCGAGGCCTTCCTGGCCGCGGAGCCCGGCGAGTACCTGCCGGTGCTGGCGCTCTTCGACCACGAGGAGGTCGGCTCCCAGTCGGATCACGGCGCGCAGTCCGAGCTGCTGCTGACGGTGCTGGAGCGCATCGCGCTGACGGCGGGCGGCGGCCGCGAGGACTTCCTGCGCCGGCTGCCCGGCTCGATGGTGGCCTCCGGCGACATGGCGCACGCGACGCATCCGAACTACCCGGAGCGGCACGAGCCGAACCACCTCATCGAGGTCAACGCCGGGCCGGTGCTCAAGGTGCAGCCGAACCTGCGCTACGCCACCGACGGCCGCACCGCCGCGGCGTTCGCGTTGGCCTGCGCGCAGGCGGGTGTCCCGCTGCAGCGGTACGAGCACCGCGCCGACCTGCCGTGCGGGTCGACGATCGGGCCGATGACGTCCGCGCGCACGGGAATTCCGACGGTCGACGTCGGCGCCGCACAGCTCGCGATGCACTCGGCCCGCGAGGTGATGGGCGCCGACGACGTGGCCGCGTATTCGGCTGCGCTGCGGGCGTTCCTCGCGCCCGGCTGACGGCGGTCAGATCGATGCGATGTCGACCTGGTCGTAGCGAATGACGTTCTCCACCACGATGCCGTCGCGGGTGCGGACCCGGTCGAGGCCGCGGATGGCGATCGGCCCGTCCGGCCCGGTGCCCTTCCCGACGTAGTGGAGGTAGACCAGTTGCTCGCCGGGGGCGGCGCCGTCGACGGTCGCGCTGTCGACGAGTTGCAGGGCAAGATCGGGGATGGCGTTGACAAGGCCGGCGATCCTGCCGACGTATTCGTCTTTGCCGCGCACCGGCATCGGTTCGCCCTGCCAGTAGCCCACGATTTCGTCGGCGAGGATGTCGCCGACGTGCGCCGCGTCGGGTGCGGCCCAGAAGGCCGCCCACACGTCGGCGCTGAACTTCGGTTGGGTTTGTGTATCGGTCATGTCTTCAGCCTGCGTCGGCTCGCGCCGCGACTCAATTACGTCGCAGGTAAAGAGGCCCGGCTGTCGGTGGGCGGGCATAGGGTCGCCGCATGCCGCTGAAAACCGAGAACATCACCATCGACACCGCCGATCCCGAGAAGCTCGCCGAGTGGTGGGCCCGGGCGCTCGACGGACAGGTAAACGCCGTCGCCCCACCGTTTTTCGTCGTCGTCGCGCTGCCAGAAGGGCCCGGCCTGGCGTTCCAACAGGTGGCGGACCCCACCCCGGGGAAGAACCGCATACACATCGACTTCAGCGCCCCCGACATGGAAGCCGAGGTGAAGCGGTTGGTCGACCTCGGCGCCAAGGAAACCGGCAGGGGCAACTTCGGCGAGTTCGAGTGGGTGGTGCTCGCCGACCCTGACGGCAACGCGTTCTGCGTGGCGGGCAGCTAGCGGGTTCGCTTCCGCACCGGGCACAATCGCGCCCGTGCTGGCGTCGATCATCGCGGTTGCGTTCGTCCTGGTCGCGTGGTCGCTGCTGGCCCGTCGTTTGGAGCGCTGGCGGATCACCGCGCCGATGTTTCTGGTGCTCGCCGGCATCGCCGTCGGCCTGACGACCCAGGACGTCCTCGCCGATTCGCTGAACACCGACACCGCGCAGCACGTCGCCGAGATCATCCTCGCCGTACTGCTGTTCATCGACGCCACCGACATCCGCGGCGGGCTGTTCGGCAGTGAGCCGCGGGGTGCGATGCGCATGCTGTTCATCGCGATGCCGCTGAGCCTGGCGCTCTCGGTCGCGCTGGGGCTGTGGCTGCTGCCGGACCCGGGCTGGGCGGTGCTGCTCGTCGTCGCCTGTGTCGTGGTGCCGACGGACTTCGCACCCGCAGCGTCGATCCTGCGCGACCCCAGGGTGCCCGACCGGGTGCGCGACGTGCTCAACGTCGAGGCCGGCTACAACGACGGCATCGTCTCGCCGGTCTTCATCTTCGCGCTGGTGCTCGCGGGCGACCACTCGCATGCCGCGACGCCGATGGAGGCGCTGGGTTCGGCGCTGCCGCAGGCCATCAAGGCCATCCTGGTCGGTATCGCGGTGGGCTCGACGCTGGCGCTGCTGACCAACGCCGCCGAACGGCGCGGCGAAATGACCGCCCAGAGCAAGCGGCTGGTGCTGGTGGCCGCGCCGATACTGGCCTACGGGCTCAGCCTCGCCGTCGACGGCAACGGGTTCGTCGCGGCCTTCGTCTGCGGCATCGCCTACAACGTGCTGCGCCGGTCGGCGGCGATACACAACGAGCTCGAGCTGCTCGACGACATCGGGTTCCTGCTCTCTGCGCTCATGTGGTTCGTCTTCGGCGCCACGGCCGTGCTGGCCCTGAGCTTCGGCGTGTCGTGGGCGACGGTGCTGTTCTGCCTGCTCGCGTTGACGGTGGTACGCCTGCTGCCTGCGTTGATCGCGATGCTGGGATCACGGTTCACGTGGCCGGAACGGTTGCTGCTCGGCTGGCTGGGCCCCCGCGGCACCACCTCGATCGTCTTCGGCCTGCTTGCGTTCAACGTGCTCACCGGCGACGGCGAGCGCGAGGTGCTGCTGACCATGGTGATCGCGGTGCTGGGCAGCGTGGTCCTGCACGGCGTCGGCGCGCCAGCGGCTGCCCGCGCGTACGAAAGGTCGCAAACTAGACTGGCCAGGTGACCTCCGAGCTCACCCAGACCGTCGACACGGTCGAGCACGCTGCAGCCACTCCCGACCAACCGCAACCGTTCCGAGAGCTGGGGCTCAAGGACGACGAGTACGAGCGCATCCGGGAAATCCTCGGCCGCAGGCCCACCGATGCCGAGCTGGCGATGTATTCGGTGATGTGGAGCGAGCACTGCAGCTACAAGTCCTCGAAGGTGCACCTGCGCTACTTCGGCGAGACCACCACCGAGAAAATGCGCGAGGCGATGCTGGCGGGCATCGGCGAGAACGCGGGCGTCGTCGACATCGGCGACGGCTGGGCGGCCACCTTCAAGGTGGAGTCGCACAACCATCCGTCCTACGTCGAGCCGTATCAGGGCGCGGCGACCGGCGTCGGCGGCATCGTCCGCGACATCATGGCGATGGGCGCCCGCCCGGTCGCGGTGATGGATCAGCTGCGGTTCGGCGCGCCCGATGCGCCCGACACCCGTCGCGTCGTCGACGGGGTCGTGCGCGGTATCGGCGGATACGGAAACTCCTTGGGGCTGCCCAACATCGGCGGCGAGACCGTCTTCGACGCCTCCTACGCCGGCAACCCGCTGGTGAATGCGTTGTGCGTCGGGGTGTTACGGAAAGAGGATCTGCACCTGGCGTTCGCGTCGGGCACGGGGAACAAGATCATCCTGTTCGGTGCTCGCACCGGTTTGGACGGCATCGGTGGCGTGTCGGTGCTGGCCTCGGAGACGTTCGGCGGTGACGAGGGCGGCGCGGGACGCAAGAAGCTTCCCTCGGTTCAGGTCGGCGACCCGTTCATGGAGAAGGTGCTCATCGAGTGCTGCCTCGAGCTGTATGCCGCAGGCCTGGTGGTCGGCATTCAGGATCTCGGCGGCGCTGGATTATCCTGTGCGACATCCGAACTCGCGTCGGCGGGTGACGGCGGTATGGCCATCGAGCTGGAGAAGGTGCCGCTGCGGGCAGCCAACATGACGCCCGCGGAGATCCTGTCCAGCGAGTCGCAGGAACGCATGTGCGCAGTCGTCACGCCCGAGAACGTCGACGCGTTCATGGCGGTGTGCCGCAAGTGGGAGGTGCTCGCGACCGTCATCGGCGAGGTCACCGACGGCGACCGACTGAAGATCACCTGGCACGGCGAGACCGTCGTCGACGTGCCGCCCCGCACGGTGGCGCACGAAGGCCCGGTGTACGAACGGCCCGTCGCGCGGCCGGACACCCAGGACGCGCTCAACGCCGATACCACCGACAAGCTGCCACGGCCCAAGACCGGAGACGAACTGCGCGCGACTCTTCTTGCGCTGCTTGGCAGTCCGCATCTGTGCAGCCGCGCGTTCATCACCGAACAGTACGACCGCTACGTGCGCGGCAACACCGTGCTTGCGGAGAACGCCGACGGTGGGGTGCTGCGCGTCGACGAGACCACCGGCCGCGGTATCGCGGTCTCCACCGACGCGTCGGGGCGCTACACGCAACTGGACCCGTATCGCGGCGCGCAACTCGCGCTGGCCGAGGCGTACCGCAACGTGGCCGTGACCGGAGCCACCCCGATCGCGGTCACCAACTGCCTGAACTTCGGCTCGCCCGAGGATCCCGGCGTCATGTGGCAGTTCTCCGAAGCGGTCCGCGGCTTGGCCGATGGCTGTGCTGCCCTTGGTATTCCGGTGACGGGCGGCAACGTGAGCTTCTACAACCAGACCGGCTCGACGCCGATCCTGCCCACGCCGGTCGTCGGCGTGCTCGGCGTCATCGACGACGTACGTCGTCGCATCCCGACCGGCTTCGGCGCCGAACCGGGGGAGACCCTGCTGCTCCTCGGCGACACCCGTGACGAGTTCGACGGCTCGATCTGGGCGCAGGTGACGGCCGATCATCTCGGCGGCCAACCGCCCTCGGTGGACCTTGCGCGGGAGAAGTTGCTCGCCGAGGTTCTCAGTGCGGCGTCGCGCGACGGTCTCGTGTCGGCGGCCCACGACCTGTCCGAGGGCGGCCTGATGCAGGCCGTCGTGGAGTCGGCGCTGACCGGTGAAACCGGTTGCCGCATCATCATTCCCGAGGGACAGGATCCCTTCGTCACGCTGTTCTCCGAATCGACGGGACGGGTGCTGGTGGCCGTCCCGCGTACCGAGGAGAGCCGGTTCCGGTCCATGTGCGAAGCGCGTGGCCTCCCGGTCACCCGCATCGGTGTGGTGGACCAAGGCAGCGATGCCGTCGAAGTGCAGGACCAGTTCACGGTTTCGTTGGAGGAGTTGCGCGGCACATCCGAAGGTGTGCTACCCGGGTTGTTCGGGTGACTGTCCATACCGATGACATCACCGGCGAGCCCGTCGCCGCGAATCAAGAACGCAAGCAATACCATCCACTGCTCGTCTGGGCGTGGAGCCTGGTGCGCCTGGACTTCGTCGGGGTCGCGTTCGGTGCGCTGTTCTTCTGTCTGTCGCTGACGCCGTCACTGCTGCCGCGCGATTGGCTCTTCCAAGGGCTGATCGGCGGACTGAACGCGGCCATCGGGTACGGCATCGGCGTGTTCATCCAGAAGATGGTGCACCGCTTCGTGTTACGCCGACGGAGTTGGTGGCCGCCGTCGAAGCGAGTGCTGTACGGGCTCAAGGCGGCCACCGTCACGCTGTCGGCGGCGGCCAGCCTGCTGATGCTGATCCCGGCGGCGGCGTGGCAGCGCGAGGTGTCCGCGGTGATGGGTATGGAAGGCCCGAACACCGCCGGGTACCTGCGCACGCTGATCATCGCGGCGCTGGTCACCGGTGTCTGTGTGTCGGTGACACGCTTCATCATCGACGTGATCAAGACGATGGCCAGGTACTTCATTCGGCGGTGGCATCTGCACGACGAGGTGGCGCTGTTCATCGGCACCGCGATCGTCGTCGTGTTGGCGATCACCTTGATCAACGGCGTGCTGGTGCGCGGGTTCCTGATCGGCGCCAACCGGGTGTTCCAGCCGCAGAACACCACGACCAGGGAGGCGGTCACACAACCGCTGGATCCCGAAAGATCGGGCAGCCCAGCCTCTCTCGCGCCGTGGGACACATTGGGCTATGAGGGTCGCAACTTCGTCGCGAACGGGCCGGATGCCGACGAGCTGACCCGGCTGAACGGCACGCCTGCCAAGGAGCCGATCCGGGTCTACGCCGGTCTGCAGACCGCGGGCACCGACGAGGAGCGCGCCAAGGTCGTCGTCCGTGAACTCGAACGCACCCGCGCGTACGACCGCAAGGTGCTGGTGATCGTGCCGACGACGGGCACCGGCTGGATCAACCCCGTCGCCGCGCGGGCGATCGAGTTGATGTACAACGGCGACACCGCGATGGTGGGGTCGCAGTATTCCTATCTGCCGAGCTGGATTTCGTTCCTCGGCGACCGCAGGAAGTCGATGGAGTCGGGCCGGACGATGATTTACGCGGTCCAGGACTGGTGGGCGCAGTTGCCCGCCGACCGGCGGCCGAAGCTCATGCTCTACGGCGAAAGCCTCGGCTCGATGGCGGGGCAGGCGGCGTTCAACTGGCTGCCCGACATCTCGCGGATGGGGTTCTCCTCGGTGCTGTGGGTGGGGCCGCCGAACGCCAGCCCGCTGTGGAAGGCGATCACGGTGCGGCGCGACCCCGGCACTCCTGAGGTGCAACCGCGCTACGACAACGGTCGCACCGTGCGGTTCTCGCAGGGCAACAATGCCGCCGACATCGCCGCGGATACCGCGGGGCCGTGGGAGGGCACCCGGGTGCTGTTCCTGCAGCACGCCTCCGACCCGATCGTGTGGTGGTCGGAGGATCTGATGTTCACCAGGCCGGACTGGCTCAAGGAACCGCCGGGGCGCGACCGCGCACCGCTGATGCGGTGGTATCCGATCGTCACGTTCTGGCAGGTCCTCGCCGATATCACCAATGCCGGCTCGGTTCCGGGCGGACACGGGCACAACTACGGCGAGTACGTGCTCGACGGTTGGGTCGCGGTGGCGCCGCCGGAGGGGTGGACCGCCGGGGACACCGAACGAATACGCGCTGCGCTGGTGAAGACGATGGCCGAAGACGGACCCGAGTATTAGTGCGAGCCAAGCGAATTCGCGCCTTGGCGTTGGCGGCGGGGCTGGTCGGTTGGTACGGCCTCGTCAACCCGCGGCTGTCGAGGCGCGTGCAACCGCTGGTCAATGCGGCGCTGGGGGCGGGGCTGGTGGCGGCGACCCGCGCACCGCTCGGCCTGCGGCCGCCCGCGATCTGGTCGGGATTGCGGCACGGCCTCGCGGTTGCGGGACCGATCGCCATCGCCGTCGCGGCGTCGACGGCGATAGCGCCGGTGCGTGACGGGCTCGCGGGGCGCGACCTGCCCGCATCGTCGTACGGGTGGCTGGGTTTCAAGATCCCCATCGGCACGGTGTGGTCGGAGGAGGCGGTGTTCCGCGCGGCGTTGGGCACGTTGAGCGCGGATGCGTTCGGGCCCGTGTGGGGGCGTGTGTTGCAGTCGCTGGCGTTCGGGCTGTCGCACATCGACGACGCCCGCAGCACCGGTGTACCCGTAGCGGGCACGGTCGTGGTGACCGGATTCGCGGGGTGGTGTTTCGCTTGGTTGCATGAGCGCTCGGGCAGCCTAGCCGCATCGATGCTTGCCCACTTGGCGACGAACGAGTCGGGCGCCGTCGCAGCCATCGCCGTGCAGCGCCGCACGTAACAACCCCGCGACCCAAACCCCCGCGACCCAAACCCCCGCGAAATTGCATTCCAGCAGAGGAATCGCGAGAAGAGGCCTGCAGGGATGCAATCTCGCGAGGGCTTACGGACGCCAACCGCGCGAGACCATCGCGTCCCACGCGCGTCGCAGTATCGCCGCGGGTTGATCCTCCTTGACGACGCGCGCCACGATGTAGCCCAAGCGCTCGATTTTCGGGATCACCCGCATGTCCTTGACGTACTGACCGCGGTCCGTGCGGTGTTGATCGCCGTCGTACTCGGACACAACCTTGTACTCCTCCCAGCCCATGTCAACGGTCCGCAGCAATGTCCCATCGGTATCGAAGATCGGGATCTGAGTCCGTGGTTTCGGAAGCCCGCCGTCGATATAGATCAGCCGCAGCCACGTTTCGCGGGGCGATGCCGCTCCGCCGTCGACGAGTGGGATGGCCTCCTTGAGCCGTTTGACGCCACGGGCCCCGCGGTAGCGCTTGGCCAACATCAAAACCTCTTCGGTCGAGAACGGCGCGGCACGCATCAGCGCGTCCAATCGTGCGATCGCCTGACCCCTCGACTGGTACCGGCCCAAATCGAGTGCGGTGCGGGCAACGGTCGCGACGGGTACGCCGTCGATGTAGGTGACCTCGTCGTCAGCGATGCGCTCGTTTCGCGCGATGATGCCTGCCGGCGGCCGAGGGCATCGGTGGATCAACTCGATGTCGACGTCCGCGTCGACCCACTCCGCGCCGTGCATCGCTGATGCAGCGACACCGGTGACGATCGCCCGTCGCTTCGACCACAGCCACCCGCCGACGGCGCGGTCGCGGATGGTCAATTCCTGACGACGATCCACATACACATCCCGGAAGAACGCGCGATACCACCGCGCAAGTTCATGACGCGTCACGATGCTCTCGGCTACGGCCTCAGTTCCCACGAAGATGTCCCCCACACGGATAAGACGTCTGCTACCGCCCAGACCGCTCCCAGGTTTTCCCGAGATTGCATCTGCGCAGGCCGCTTCTCGCGATTCCTCTGCTGGAATGCAATTTCGCGGGAAGTTATTACGGGTTGATCGTCGCTTCGCCGACAGTGCGGCCCCAGATGTAGTCCTGCGTCCACGGCGTCGCGATCTCGAAATGGTTGTACGGCGCGATGCTGTAGCCGGTGTCCATCACCAGATACGGGAACGGCCATAAATCTTTGGTGACCTTCTGCCAACATCCGGGGCGGCCCTCGGGGCCGCCGCGCGCGTTGACCCGAGGCAGGTTGTCAGGGTAGATGAACGGATTGCCGGGCAGCAGCACGGTGCCGTACGACTTGAGCGCATAGCCGTTGTCGCCGCCGAGCACCTTCGCCAGTCGCGGTCCGACCTCGGCGTAGTTGCGCGTCGTGCAGAAGATCATCGCGCGGTAGTCGTCGAGGACCTTGGTGGTCGGCAACAGATCCTCGGCCGCCCGGACGAAGTACGGCCCGCCGCGCTCGAAGCTTTCCGCGGCGGTGTTGCTGAACCCGATTGCGGCCATCAGCGCGGTGTCGATGTTGTCGCGCTGGTCGTTGATCGTGCGCGCCGTCGTGACGGCGTTGTGCAGGCCGTCCCATAGATCCGGCGACGCGTCGGCGTACACATCCGCGAGCGAGGCGAGAGCGCGGGTGTCCGCGCGGATCTGCGGCATCCGCGGGTTGAGGTCGTCGGTGATGCGGTTCGCATTCGTCAGCGAGTCGCCGAAGCGCTCGCCGAGGCCGCTGAACGCCTGCGCCGTCGCCTCCAGCGTGGCGTTGAGCTTCACCGGGTCGACCTGCTCCGCGATCGCCATGACCGTTTCGAACAACGTGTTGAACTCCGTCGTCACCGACGCCGCATCGATCACATCTCCGCTCGTAATGCGCTGCGGGCTCGGGTCTTTCGGCGAGCTGAAGGAGATGTACTTGTTGCCGAACACGGTCGTGGCCCTGACGTCGGCGACGACGTTTCTGGGGATGAAGTCCAGATAGCGCGGTTCGACGTTCAAGGTCAGCTTGGCCTTGCCCGTTCCGTCGATGTCCACATAGTCGATGCCCGCGACCTTGCCGATCTCCACCCCGTTGTAGGTGACTTTGGAACCGGGATCGACGACCAGGCCCGCCCGCGGCGACAACACCGTCAACTGCGTCGTGCGTGCCAACTCGCCGCGGAACTGGAGGTACAGAAGGCTCGCCGCGATCGCAGCGACCATGAGAAAGACCGCGCCGGCCACCTTGTAAGGCGGCTTATGTCGGTCGACATACACCTTGAGACACTAAAGTATGCCCGCCCGCCGCACCGCCGATCCAGCGAAGACGCGTGCAGCAGTGCTTGCCATCGCCGACTGGCTGCGCGACGAGAACCGGCCTGCCCCGCAGCGATTCGCGCTCGGCGACGCCGTTCGACTGACCGCCCGCACGCTCGCCGCAAGCGCACCGGGATCGAGCGTCGAGGTGCGGATACCGCCTTTCGTTGCCGTGCAGTGCATTTCGGGTCCCAGGCACACCCGCGGCACCCCGCCCAACGTCGTCGAGACCGATCCACGCACCTGGCTGCTGATCGCCACCGGTCTGACCACGGTCGATGCCGCCGCCGCCAACGGGCAGTTGCAGCTGTCCGGGTCGCGCGCACACGAGATCGCCAACGCGCTGCCCGTCGTGCCACTGGACGCGTGACGCCGGCCACGCAGGGAATCGAACGGGTGCGTCGGGTCGTTGCATCTGCAGGCGACATCACCGCCGACGATTCCGTGTTTGACCCGCACAGACCGTAGACTGACCACGTCACCCACCGCCCTATGGGAGCAGCCCTATCGTGACCGTCGAGCAAACGGAAAACGAACCAAGAGAAGAGTGCGGCGTATTCGGCGTCTGGGCTCCCGGCGAAGAAGTCGCCAAGCTCACCTATTACGGCCTGTACGCCCTGCAACACCGAGGTCAGGAAGCCGCAGGCATCGCCGTTGCCGACGGCTCCCAGGTGCTGGTGTTCAAAGACCTCGGCCTGGTCAGCCAGGTCTTCGACGAGCAAACTCTGGGCGCGATGGAGGGCCACGTCGCGATCGGGCATTGCCGCTACTCCACGACCGGATCGACCACGTGGGAGAACGCCCAGCCTGTGTTTCGCAACACAGCTGCGGGCACCGGCGTCGCGCTCGGCCACAATGGCAACCTCGTCAACGCGACGGAATTGGCGGCGCGCGCCCGCGAGGCCGGCCTGCTCAACAACACCCGCGGCGGCTCGGTGGCCACCACCGACTCCGACATCCTCGGCGCTCTGCTGGCGCACGGCGCCGCCGACTCTTCCGTCGAACAGGCGGCCCTCGAACTGCTGCCGACCGTGCGCGGCGCGTTCTGCCTGACCTTCATGGACGAGACCACCCTGTACGCCGCCCGCGATCCCTATGGCGTGCGGCCGCTGTCGCTCGGCCGCCTCGACCGCGGCTGGGTCGTCGCCTCCGAGACCGCGGCGCTCGACATCGTCGGCGCATCCTTCGTCCGCGACATCGAGCCCGGTGAGCTGCTGGCCATCGACGCCGACGGCGTGCGCTCCAGCCGGTTCGCCCCGCCGTCGCCGAAGGGCTGCGTCTTCGAGTACGTCTATCTGGCCCGGCCGGACAGCACCATAGGCGGCCGCTCGGTGCACAAGACCCGCGTCGACATCGGACGCAGGCTGGCCCAGGAGATGCCCGTGGAGGCCGACCTGGTGATCGGCGTTCCGGAGTCCGGCACCCCCGCGGCGGTCGGATACGCCCAGGAGTCGGGCATCCCGTTCGGACAGGGACTGACCAAGAACGCCTACGTCGGCCGCACATTCATCCAGCCGTCGCAGACCATCCGCCAGCTGGGTATCCGGCTCAAGCTCAACCCGCTGAAAGAAGTCATCCGCGGTAAGCGGCTCATCGTCGTCGACGACTCGATCGTCCGCGGCAACACACAGCGCGCGCTGGTGCGGATGCTGCGCGAGGCCGGCGCCATCGAGGTGCACGTGCGGATCGCCTCGCCGCCGGTGAAATGGCCGTGCTTCTACGGCATCGACTTCGCCACGCCCGCCGAGTTGATCGCCAACGCCGTCGAGGACGAGGAGGAGGCGGTCGAGGCCGTCCGGCACGGCATCGGCGCCGACTCGCTCGGCTACATCTCGCAGCAGGGCATGATCGCGGCCACCGAACAGCCCGCGTCTCGGCTGTGCTCGGCGTGCTTCGACGGCAAATACCCGATCGAGCTGCCCGGCGAGACCGCACTGGGCAAGAACGTCATCGAGCACATGCTCGCGACGGCCGCCCGCACCGGGATTCCGCTGCAATCCGACAACGACAACGCGTCGGCTCTACGCAGACCCTGAAACCCCTGAAACCTATTGCGGCGCTGCGGAACTGAACCTCAACAGGTGACGCCTGCCATCGGTTGACGCGGTGCCGTCATCCGTCAATGCTGCGGCGACCGCCTCCCGATAGCCGGTCAGCCCGCCGTCCGGCGGAGCGATGACGCCGTCGATGTCGTGGTTGGCCATCACCGCATCGCATTCGAGGGACTCCACCAACGGCCTGGCCAACCCCGACGGGATCGGCGTCACCAGCCCCACCCACCAACTGGCGATCGTCGGCGTCAGGAACGGCAACACCACGATCAGCCGCCGCCGCAGCCCCGCGACGTCGGCGTAGGTCTGCATAGCGTCGCCATAGGACATCACGTCGGGACCGCCGACGTCCCACGTTCGCGACGAGTCGACGTGCGCGGTCGCCGCACCGGTCAGGTAGTGCAGGACGTCGCCGATGGAGATCGGCTGGATCTTGTTGTGCACCCACTTCGGCGTCGTCATCGCCGGCAGCCGGTCGGTCAGGTGGCGGATCATCTCAAACGACGCCGAGCCCGAGCCGATCACGATCCCGGCCTGCAGTACCACGGTCTCGATGCCCGAGTCGATGAGGATCTCGCCCACCTCGGTGCGCGACGCCAGGTGCCGCGACAACTCGGCGCCTTCCGGGTGCAGCCCGCTGAGGTAGACCAGCCGCCGCACACCTGCCTTCTTGGCCGCCTCGACGACGTTGTGGGCCGACTGCCGCTCCTCGGCGACGAAATCCTTGGAGGTGCCCATCGAATGCACCAGGTAGTAGACGACGTCGACGCCGTCGAACGCCTCGATCAGCGAATCGGGCTGCGTCAGGTCGCCGCGCGCGACCTCGACGTCAGAACGCCACGGCCGCGGGGCGAGCTTGTCGGGGTTGCGCGCCAGCGCCCGCACCCGTAGGCCGGCGTCCAGCAGTTGCGGCACCAGCAGGCCGCCGATGTAACCGGTAGCGCCGGTGACCAGGCAGCGAGAATTGTCAGACACAGAAGGCGGAGTGACCGTTTCGCGCGTCAGGCAAACCCGCAGCCCGGGTCGGGCTGGTCGTCCGACAGCGGCGAACCGCCCGGATCGATGTAGAGAACCTGCAGTACCAGGGGCCCTGGGCCGAGGTTGCGGCCGATGTGCACGTAGTCGGGCCCGCCCTTCTCAGCGATGCTCTGGCCGGTCACATACATCCCGTCCATCGAGCAGTCGGCGCGGTAGTGCATCAGCACGCCCTCCTTGACGACGCCCAACAGCTCACCGTCGTGGGAGTGCCAACCGGTGCTTCCGCCCGGCGCGATGGTGATCTCGCGAAGGATGTAGTCCTTGCCCGCATCGCTGGTTTGCCAGATGACGGTGCCCTCGGTGTCGCGCGGCGGCGTCGCGTCAGCGGTGCCGGTCGGCGCCAACGCCGCGGCCGCCACTGCAGCCGCGGCCAACGCAACGAAACGGACCCGCATGCGGGCTCCTCGGATGCGCGGGGTCATGGTCGATCACCTTGTCACAACCAGAGACGACTTACCCTGCAGTCGCCCAGCCCGGTAGATTTGGCTGCGATGACCGATCGCGCCGCACAGCACGGCATCTCCTACGCATCGGCCGGGGTGGATATCGAAGCTGGTGACCGCGCCGTCGAACTGTTCAAACCGCTGGCGAGCAAGGCCACCAGGCCCGAAGTGCGCGGCGGGCTCGGCGGATTCGCCGGGCTGTTCGCGCTGCGCAGCGGGTACCGCGAGCCGGTGCTGGCCGCTTCCACCGACGGCGTCGGCACGAAGCTGGCCGTGGCCCAGGCGATGGACAAGCACGACACCGTCGGCCTGGACCTGGTGGCGATGGTCGTCGACGACCTGGTGGTGTGCGGCGCCGAGCCGCTGTTCCTGCAGGACTACATCGCCGTCGGGCGCACCGTCCCCGAACGGGTCAGCGAACTGGTGACGGGCATCGCCAACGGCTGCGTGATCGCCGGATGTGCGTTGCTCGGCGGGGAGACGGCCGAGCACCCGGGGCTGATGGCGCCGGATCACTACGACATCTCCGCGACCGGGGTCGGGATCGTGGAGGCCGACGACGTGCTCGGCCCCGACCGCGTCAAACCCGGTGACGTGATCATCGGCATGGGCTCAACCGGCCTGCACAGCAACGGCTACTCGCTGGCCCGCAAGGTGTTGCTCGAGATCGATCGGATGAACCTGGCCGGCCATGTCGAGGAGTTCGGCAGGACTCTCGGCGAGGAACTGCTCGAGCCCACCCGCATCTACGCCAAGGACTGCCTGGCGCTGGCCGCCGAAACGCAGGTGCGCACGTTCTGCCACGTCACCGGCGGCGGGCTGGCGGGCAATTTGGAGCGGGTCATCCCGCCGGGGCTCTCGGCCGAGGTCGACCGCGGGACTTGGACTCCCGCACCGGTGTTCGCGATGATCGCCCAGCGCGGCCGCATCGACCGCGCCGAGATGGAGAAGACGTTCAACATGGGTGTCGGGATGATCGCCGTCGTGGCGCCCGAGGACACCGACCGCGCGCTGGCGATCCTGACCGCGCGCCACCTGAACTGCTGGATCCTCGGCACCGTCAAGAAGGGCAGCAAGGACGGCCCACGCGCCCACCTCGTGGGTCAGCACCCACGTTTCTAGGGCAGGTAATGCGGACTAGCGCCGCCAGTCGTCCTCGGACACCCAGTCGCCGCTGTCGGCGCCGTTGAGATCGTCGTCAGGCTGGTTTCCGTTCCCGGCCAGCTCTCGCTGAAGCCGGTCGAAATCGGTCTGCGGTGAGCTGTACTTGAGCTCACGAGCAACCTTGGTCTGCTTTGCCTTCGCCCGGCCGCGGCCCATGGGGGGACCCCCTCGCGCAATAACGGAGCGGCCCAAATAACAGGCGGCTCCGATCTGTGTGTCTTTATTGTCCTGCCAACACTTTACCGTGCCCCGCCGCGCCGCGCTGGCAGGCCCTCACCCTGCCCGCATCGGCTCACCGTGCTCCGCCCCGCAGACGCTCGACGGCCAGCCGCCCTGCGCCGACGTGATCGGACGCAGGCATGGAGTCGGCGTCGATGACCGCGGGCACCTCGACCTCGCCGCCGGTGGTCAGCGCCGTGTCGGCGGGCAGGCCCCGTTTGAGCACGGCAAGCGCGACAGGACCCAGGTCGACGTCGTCGACGACGGTTCCGAGGCGGCCGACCGAGCGCCCGCCGGCGAGCACCGGATCACCCGGCGCCGGCCGTTCGACGGACCCGTCGAGATGCAGCAGGACCAGCATCCGGGGCGGTTTTCCCAGGTTATGGACCCGCGCAACGGTTTCCTGGCCCCGGTAGCAGCCCTTGTCCAGGTGCACGGCGCTGCCGATCCACCCCACCTCGTGCGGGATCGTGCGCTCGTCGGTGTCGACGCCAAGCCGCGGGCGCAGCCGGGTCACCCGGTGCGCCTCGTAGGCCCAGATTCCGGCCCGCCGCACGCCCGCCGCCGCCAGCCGGTCCAGCCAGTCGGCGGCCTCGGCGCGCGGCACCACCAGGTCCACTTCGATATCGGGCCCGCCCAGCCGGCGCAGGAATCCGCCGCCTTCGAGAGCGACGGCGGTGTTTTCAGCTGGTAGCGAATCGACGCCCAACACGCCGAGGACCTGCTCGTCGGCCAGCCGCGGGCCGAGCAGGGACAGCACAGCCAGGTCGGCCTGGTCGATCGTGACGTCGGCCCAGAACACCATCTTCTTCAGATAGGTCAGCAGCGGTTCGCCCCGCCACGGCTCGGTGTCGAGGTAGGTGACATCGCCGAGCTCGGTCTGGATCCAGTGATCTTCCACACGACCCTGGCCGTCGAGGCTCAGATTCTGGGTGACCGCGCCGTCGGGCAACTCGCTGACATGCTGACTCGAGATGTTGTGCAGCCAGCTCTTGCGCTCAGCGCCGGTGAGCGTCAGCACCGCCCGGTGCGACCGGTCGATCGCGACGGCTTCGTCGTCGGCGGCGCGCTGTTCGCCGAGCGGATCCCCGTAGTGCCAGACCGCGCCTGCGTCGGGCCCCGATTCGGGGGCGGGAACTGCTGACATGGCTTCAATGCTACGGACCAGGCTGCCCGCATCAGCGCCCGCGGGCCGGCGCTAGGCTTCTGGCCATGGCGAGCGAACCGGCAGTTGTGGTCACGCTCGACGGGCAGTTGCACGACCCGCGGACGCCGCTGCTGCACGCCGACGACCTGGCCGCCGTACGCGGTGACGGCATCTTCGAGTCGCTGCTGGTGCGCGACGGGCGGCCGTGCCTGTTGGAAGCCCACCTCGGCAGGCTCACGCAGTCGGCGCGAATGATGGATCTGCCCGAACCCGACCCGGCGCGCTGGCGCGCCGCGGTGGCGACCGCAGCCGCGCGGTGGACCGACCTCGCCGGCGGTGAGGGTGTGTTGCGGCTGATCTACAGTCGTGGCCGCGAGAGCGGCTCCGAGCCGACGGCCTACGCGATGATCGGCGCGGTGCCCGAGCGGGTCGCCGCGGTCCGCAAGGAGGGACTCGCGGCGGTGACGCTGGAGCGCTGCCTGCCCGCGGACGGCGCCGCCGACGTGCCATGGCTGCTCGCGGGCGCCAAGACGCTGTCGTACGCGGTGAACATGGCCGCGCTCCGGTACGCCGAACGCCAGGGCGCAGGCGACGTGGTGTTCCTCAGCACGGAGGGCAACGTGCTCGAGGGGCCGCGCTCCACGGTCGTCATCGCCACCGACGTAGAAGGCCAAGGCGGGCGTCCTTGTCTTTTGACCCCGCCGCCGTGGTATCCGATCCTGCGCGGCACCACGCAGCAGGCGCTGTTCGAGGTGGCGCGCAACAAGGGTTACGACTGCGACTACCGCGCGCTGCGTAAGGCGGATCTCTTTGCTGCGCAAGGGGTTTGGCTGGTGTCGAGCATCACCCTCGCGGCCAGGGTGCACACCCTCGACGGCAGGCTGTTGACGCCGTCACCGATCGCCGACGAGCTCAGGGAGCTCGTCGACGCCGCGATCGTCAGCGACCGCTGACCTCAGCCGGCTTTGCGGCCGGAAATCAACAGCAGCGGCAACCCGGGGATGCGGCTGACGTCCTTGTCGTCGAGGTCGATTCGGCTCGCCACGTCACGCGCGTCGTCCAGGTCGAGGGACCGACCGGCGATCCAGGTGCGGAAGAACGCGAGGTTGGGCCCGGCGAGAAAGCGGGGCGTCGTGTAGTTCGCGACCAGGTTCTCGGAGTCTTCGAATGTCGCGCTGCGATCGGCATCGGTGACGAGAAGCGGCCCGCGGGGCTTGAGGACCCGCATGCACTCGGCCAGCCCGGCGTCCTGGCTCGTCCAGTGCTTGATCGAGCCGTAGCTGAGCACGCCGTCGAAGCTGGCGTCGGGGAACGCCAGCTGGGTGGCATCGCCAAGCTCGATCCGGACCCGATCGCCGTAGCCGCGCAGCAGCTTTTTCGCGCGCGCGATCTGAGGCTTGGACAAATCGATGCCGACGATGCTGATGTCGGGTCGCTGATCGGCGATGTACTTGGTGAACTTGCCACCACCACAGCCCACGTCGAGAACCCGGGCGCCCTGCGGCAGATGCGGGAGGAACCGTTCGTCGATCACATGACGTGACAAGTAGACGGCGGGCGCGACGATGGTTTCGTACGACCATGCGTGAAAGCTCGTGTAAATCGCGGTGATTTCGTCGAACGGCGCCACGGCCATGGTTTTCGCTCCTCATCAGACGGCGCGCCAATCATATGTGCGGAGGTTAATAGCTGGCAGCGGCGCCCGAGCGCGAGTAGCTTCGTCGGTACACAGGGAAGGAGGTGGTCCGACAAATTGATTGGCTTATGGACATGTGAGGTGGCTGCGAGCTAGCAGCACCAGGGGAGTCACCTGCGCGCGCTGGCGAATTCCCCGCAGCCACCCGGCCCCCGAGCCCCTCGGTTTTGTCCGACCAGGAACAGCGGCTCGGGGGCCGCACCATTTTCAAGACCGAATCTCCTGCCGGATCTAGGCTTCGCCCATGCGAATCTCCGGCTCAACCGTCCTGTTGACCGGCGCCACCGGCGGCATCGGGCACGCAATCGCCAGAGCGGTCGCCGCTCGCGGCGGCCGTCTCATCGTGACCGGTCGACGCGCAGACAGACTCAAGCAGTTGGCCGCCGAACTCAACGGCCGGGCGCTGGCCGTCGACCTGGCCGAGCCCGACGAGGTCGACTGTCTTGTCCGCGAGGCGGGCGAGGTCGACATCCTGATCGCCAACGCCGCGCTGCCTGCCTCGGGCACGCTCGAATCATTCACCGTGAACGAAATCGACCGCGCGCTCGATGTGAACCTGCGCGCACCGATCCTGCTGGCGAAGCACCTCACCCCGGCGATGGTCGCGAAGGGGCGGGGTCATCTGGTCTTCATCTCCTCGCTGATCGGCAAGATGCCGTCGGCGAGCGCGTCGGTCTACTGCGCGACGAAGTTCGGCCTGCGCGGCTTCGCCGGATCGCTGCGCGGCGACCTGCACGGCACCGGGGTCGGGGCGTCGGTGGTGTTTCCCGGCATCATCCGCGATGCGGGGATGTTCGCCGAAGCGAAGGTCGATGTGCCGTCCGGCGTCGGTACCAGCTCACCCGACGACGTGGCCCGCGGTGTCGTCAAGGCGATCGAGAAGAACCGCGGCGAGGTCGTCGTCGCTCCCGCCGCGCAGCGGCTGTTCGGCGTGATGGGCGGCGTCGCGCCGGGCTGGCTCACCGGCCTGGCGCGGGTCATCGGAGCCGACGACATGACCGTCAAGATCGCGGAGGGTCAGCGCGACAAACGCTGACGTCCGCTGTGGCGTCTTGGTCGCAGATGCGCGATGATGCCCCGCATGCCCTCGCTGTGGCTGCTGACGCCGTTGCTGGCCGCGCTGCTGGTCAGTTGCGCTCCAGCCGCCGGGCCGACGGAAGCGGCAGGGCTGTCGCAGTGCACACGGGATTCGCTGGACACGCTGTACAAGGGTGTGTTCACCTTCGGGACCGACCAACCCGTCTACCCGCCGTGGTACATGGGCGACAACCCCGAGAACGGCGAGGGTTTCGAGGCCGCGGTCGCCTACGCCGTCGCCGCCAAGCTCGGTTATCCCGGCGAAGACGTGCGATGGGTGCGGGTGCCGTTCAACGCGGCCTTGGCGCCGGGCGCCAAGGAGTTCGATGCGAGCCTGTCGGAGTTCTCCATCACCGACCAGCGCAAGGCGGCCGTGGACTTCTCCAGCCCCTACTTCGATGTGACGCAGGCCGTCGTCGCCGTGAAGTCGTCGCCCGCCGCAGGCGTGCACAGCGTGGCCGAGCTCAAGCCGCTGCGGCTGGGCGTGCAGGTCGGCACCACGAGCTACACGGCGGCGACGTCAGCGAATCCGGTCAACCCCGTGACGGTCTACAACACCAACCTCGACGCGAAGATGGCGCTGAGCGCCCGAGAGATCGACGCGCTCGTCGCCGATCTGCCGACCGCGTTCGCCGTCGCCAACGAACTGCGTGACGGCATCATCGTCGGCCAATTGCCCCCTGTCACAGACGATGTCGAACAATTCGGGATCGTGCTCAACAAGGACAGCAAGCTGACGCGTTGCGTCTCGTCGGCGGTGGAGTCGCTTCGCGACGACGGCACACTGGCCGCCCTGGAAGCCAAATGGCTCGCCGAAGCGGGCCGCGCGCCGCAACTTCGCTAGGGCGCGTCCGGGCCGGGAGCGAGTGAGGCACAAGCCTTTTCGGCCTTCTTCCACGTTGACTCGTCGATGCCGGGCGGCGGCCCCGCAACGGGCCCCGGCGGTGCCGAAACACCGTTCTCGTGAAGGCAACTCGCGTACGCGCCGTGTCCGGCCGGGCCTGGCGACTCCGTCGAGGACTCCTCGGACGGGGCGCTGTTCGACGAGCAACCGGCGACGATGACCGCGGCGACGAGAACCGTCGCCAATCGAATCCCGCGCATCAGCCGGCGAACCTCGTCAGCCTGGCCGACAGATGCGGCACCAATCCGCCGTCGGCGTCCACCCGCTCCTCCACGTAAGCCAAATCGCCCCCCTCGACAATGCCGTACAACCGTTTCGCTCCTCCGACCAGCATCCCGGACTTGCTGCGCGCCAACGCATCTGTGACGAGCTCCCACGATGACTGGTTCAGCGGCCGGCCGTAGAACAGCTCGACGTAGCCCGAGGAGTGCGCCAACATCAACTCGATCGCCTGCGATTCGCTGGGATCGTTGGGGTCGTTGACGAACCGCCAGAAGCCCGACTCCCGCAGGCCGTGCACCTCGTAGTCGCCGGACTCGGTCAGCCGCCACGAACGCGCCTCCCAGATCAGGTAGTCGCCGCCGTCGTGGGACACCACGATCTGCTGGCCGAACCGATAATCGCCGTCATGGCCGCGGCCTTCGCCTTCGCCGCGCCACACGCCGACCAGCGGAAGCAGCGCGAGCAGCCCCTGGTGCAGGTCGGCGCCCTCGCGCAGGTTCGCGGTGTCGGCGGGCGCAGGGAGGTCGGAGAACACCGGGATGTTGCGCGCGGCCGTGGTCTTGGCCCGTTCGGCCGCCGCGGCCACCGCGCGGTCACCCGAACCGTCGGGTAGGGGTTTCTTGTCGGACGTCACGATTCGTCGGTGATGAGCCGATACAACGCATACAGCGCGAACCAGGTGATCACCACGACAGTCGCCACCAACAGGAGTTCGAAGAACAGCACCACGGTCGCGAGTCTAGTCCGCGACCGTGGCCTCCCGCCGCCTGCGCCGCCTTCGTCGCTACGCGGGGCTGTCGCGCGCAGCTCCTTGTCCGCGCGTTCCGCGCCGCCTTCGTCGCTACGCGGGGCTGTCGCGCGCAGCTCCTTGTCCGCGCGTTCCGCGCCGCCTTCGTCGCTACGCGACCTTGACGTCGACCTCGTGGATCCCCGCGCCCGACGGCGCGACGCTGGCGTCGCCGTTGCCCGCTGGGGACAGGGCGCGCAGCGTCCAGGTGCCCGGTGCCGCGAAGAACCGGAAGTCACCGGTGGCCGAGGCGACGACCTCGGCGGTGAACTCGTCGGAGGCATCCAACAGCCGGACGAACGCGCCACCGACGGTCTGACCGGAGCCGTCGACGACGCGGCCGGTGATCACCGTTTCCTTCTCCAGGTCAACGCCGGCGGGCAGCGTCTGTCCTTGTTTGGGTGCAGAGCACATATCAACTTCCCAACTCAATCGGGGCGCCCACAAGGGAGCCGTATTCCGTCCAACTGCCGTCGTAGTTCTTGACGTTCTTGTGTCCCAACAGTTCCTGCAGCACGAACCAGGTGTGCGAGGAGCGCTCACCGATGCGGCAGTAGGCGATGGTTTCCTTCTCGCCGTCCAGGCCCGCCTCGGCGTAGAGCTTGGCCAGTTCCTCGTCCGACTTGAACGTGCCGTCCTCGTTGGCCGCCTTGCTCCACGGAACGTTGATGGCGCCGGGGATGTGCCCGGGGCGCTGGCTCTGCTCCTGCGGCAGGTGCGCGGGAGCGAGGATCTTGCCGGAGAACTCGTCGGGCGAACGCACGTCGACGAGGTTCTTCACGTTGATCGCGGCGATGACCTCGTCGCGGAACGCGCGAATGCTGTTGTCGGGCGCCTTGGCCGTGTACGAGGTCGACGGCCGGTCGGGCACCTCGGTGACCAGGGGGCGTCCGTCGAGTTCCCACTTCTTGCGGCCGCCGTCGAGCAGCTTGACGTTCTCGTGGCCGTAGAGCTTGAAGTACCAGTAGGCGTAGGCGGCGAACCAGTTGTTGTTGCCGCCGTAGAGAATCACGGTGTCGTCGTTGCTGATGCCCTTGTCCGACAACAGCTTCGAGAACTGCTGGGCATCGACGAAGTCACGCTTCACCTGATCCTGGAGTTCGGTCTTCCAGTCCAGGCGGACGGCGCCTTTGATGTGGCCGCCCTCGTAGGCGGTGGTGTCCTCGTCGACCTCGACGAAGACGGTGTTCGGAGCATCGAGATTGCTCTCGGCCCAGTCGGTGCTGACCAGGACGTCGGAGCGAGCCATGAAGGAGATCCTTTCGGTTACGACAGCGTTCGGGGTTTTATGCGGGGTTGGGCGAGCGGCGCAGGCGCGCCACAAGCGGGTAGATCTGACAGCCGAGACAGATGGCGAAGGCCGCGTTGAGGAATGCGGCGACCAACGCCAACGCCGTGGCGACGAGGCCGAGCACGCCCAGGCCCGTCGCGAAACCTGCGGTGCCGACGACGGCGAAGACGAAGCCGACCAACTGCGCGAACTTCAGCGGCGGCGTCGGCTCCTTCTTGGTGACCGGCGCGAGGCGCGGCGCGACGAGCTTGGCGAAGATCTGCCCGTACGGGTGCCTACGCGGTCCGCCGAGCGCCCCGATCGCGAAGATGACCGCCTGCACGCCGAGGATGACGGCGGCCGCGGTCAGGCTGACGCTCGAGACCAGCAGTGTGACCGCCAGAACGACGGTGGTGACCCACGCGGCGAACCGGGGCCCGCGCACGTCGACCTGGTCGACGGCGGCACCGGCATTGGCGGGCGATATGAGCTCTGATGTCATGGATGTCACATTCCTGTTGTGTTGGATCGGGCTGGTTGCGAGCAGGCCTCATCAGGGCCGCTCCGAGCGAAGCGCGCGTAACCGCGCAGCCGCGCTCAGCAGCTACAACAACAACAGCAGGAACCCGCAACGCGGCACAGGTCAACTGCGCGGCGCTTGGTGAGCATCACCTGGAGGCGGGCGGACACGCCGGACAGCTTACCCAATGACATGGTGATCAAGCCAACAGCGGGCTCAGGGCCGACCGCAGGTCAGCGGCGGTCGGGACGCCCGAGGCCCGGTAACGGCTGCGGCCGTCGGCGTCGAAGATGAACGTCGTCGGCAAAGACAGCACCGAAAGGCGGCGTGCGGCATCGGGATTGTCGTCCATGTCGATCTCGACGTGCGCCACCGCAGGAAGCTCCGCGCAGACCTGGTCGACGACCCGACGCACGCCTGCGCACGGCCCGCACCACTGCGCGGTGAAGTGCACAATCGTCGGCCCGGTGGTCGACAATCCCAGGTCAGACGTTTCGACGGCCTCCGATGCGGCCGATTCGGGGATCTCTTTGATCACCCCGGCGCGTCGGGCGATCAGCCTGTTGATGACATAGGCGGCCCCCAGCGCCGCGATCAGCACGACGATCACGATGGCAAGCGACGGGCTCATGACTGTGTGAACTCATCCAGCGCGACGGTTACTCCCTCGGCGATGCCCTCGATGATCACATCGGATCCGCGGGCGCCCTCGGCCGTCGGCGCGATACCGAAGGGCAGCTTGAGCCCGGGCATGGTGGTCGTGAAGGCAGCCAGCACGGCCTCGGTCTTGTCCTCGGGCACGTCCTGGTCAGCGGTTCCCGCGCCGGTGAGCACACCGGTGGGGGTGAACACCAACGTCGTTCGGTCCGGGCCGGCCACCGACAGATCCACCGAGACGCTCACCCGTTCGTCGAAGTCCGCGGCCTTGGGCGTGCCGGTGAAGACCAGTCCTTTGTTGCTCGAGATGCCGGATTCCGTGGTGCCGCCGGTGGGGTTGTTGGTCTCCTTCGGCGGGGCCTCCACCAGCAGGTCGGGGATGCCCATGAAGCGCCCGAGGTGGGTGGAGTCGATGATGATGCGGCTTTCGACCTTGGCCACGGGCAGTTCGGATTCCGCATCGATGAGCCAGGACCGGGCCGGAACGTCGACCGAATACAAGGTGGCTTCATAGGAAACCTTGCCCGCGACAGGGTGATTTACGCCATTCGCACGGATTTCGATCTGGGTGTAATGCCGGTTGGCCGCCTGGGTGACGAACGGAAACCCGATGATGCCGACCCACGGGTCGAAGTTGAGCTTCGCCTCGCTGCGCAAGGCTCTGGCCAGGCGATATTCGGTGTAGATTGCCGCTCCGAAGTCGACGCCGACCGCCGCGATCGCCACCGCGACCACCGCCGATATCACCCCGATCACGACCTTGCGCACAGCGACATTCTGGCCCACGGCCGCCAGCGTGCCTGCTCGGCGCGGCTAATCAACATTTGTCGGGTTATCCTCATTGCACCGGTAACACCCAGATGTCGAGCACGAATCTGGGAGGTATCCGACGACAGCGATGTCCGTCGTTATCTGCCCGGCACGCTGGAGGGCCCGTGGACTTATTGCTATTAACCGCCGACCCGCACCCTGAGTCGGTGTTGTCGTCGTTGTCCCTGCTCGCTCACAACGTGCGTACCGCCCCCACCGAGGTCTCGTCGTTGCTGGAGGCCGGCAGCGCCGATATCGCGATCGTCGATGCGCGCACCGACCTCGCCGCCGCGCGCGGATTGTGCCGGCTGCTCGGCACCACCGGCACTTCGGTTCCCGTCGTCGCCGTGGTCAACGAGGGCGGCCTGGTCGCCGTCAACGTCGAATGGGGGCTCGACGAGATCCTGCTGCCGAGCACCGGCCCCGCCGAGATCGACGCCCGGTTGCGGCTGCTGGTCGGCCGCCGAGGCGGGGCCGCGAGCCAGGAGAACGCGGGCAAGGTGAGCCTGGGCGAGCTGGTCATCGACGAGGGCACCTACACCGCGCGGCTGCGCGGCAAACCGCTAGACCTCACCTACAAGGAGTTCGAGCTGCTGAAATACCTTGCCCAGCACGCAGGCCGGGTGTTCACGAGGGCGCAACTGCTGCAGGAGGTCTGGGGTTACGACTTCTTCGGCGGCACCCGCACCGTCGACGTCCACGTCCGTCGGCTGCGCGCCAAGCTCGGCACCGAGTACGAATCCTTGATCGGCACGGTCCGCAACGTCGGCTACAAGGCCGTGCGGCCCGCCGGCCGACGAACGCCGACGGCCGGTGTGGATGCCCCCGACGACGTAGACGAAGCGTTCGACGCGTCCATCGGTCTGCCTGAAGAGCTGGCCGACCCGCTGCACAGCCAGTGACCGAACCGTCGATCGCTTGGCACACCGCCCTCTCAGACGAGGATCAGCGTGCGATCCGGGCGTTGATCGCCGACGCGAAACGCGATGACAGTGTGGCTCCGGTCGGCGATCAGGTGCTGCGCGAACTCGCCCACGATCGCACCCGTCACCTGGTGGCGCGCGACGGCGACGACATCGTCGGGTACGCCGACCTCGCCCCGGCGGAGGGCGACGACCCCGCCATGGTCGAACTCGTCGTCCAGCCCCGCCGGCGCAGGCGCGGTATCGGTTCGGCGATGGCCCGCACAGCGCTGGCCGAGGGCGGGCCGGGCACGCGGATCTGGGCGCACGGGGACCTTCCGGAGGCACGGGCGATGGCCGAATCGCTGGGTCTGAAGGCCGTCCGCGAGCTCCTGCAGATGCGCCGGCCGCTGTTCAACCTTTCGCCGGTGGAGACGCCCGACGGGGTTCGGATCGACACCTACCGCGGTCCTGAGGATGACGCCGAACTGTTGCGGGTCAACAACGCCGCCTTCGCCTGGCACCCGGAACAGGGCGGCTGGACCGAGGCCGACATCGCCGAACGCCGCGCCGAGCCGTGGTTCGACCCTGAGGGCTTGTTCCTCGCCTTCGACGAGCGAAGCGGTGAGTTGCTCGGGTTCCACTGGACGAAAATCCATAACGAAGGCCTCGGCGAGGTGTACGTCGTCGGCGTCGACCCCGCAGCGCAGGGGCGCGGAATCGGGGCCACCCTGACCCTCATCGGACTGCACCATCTGGCCGAGCGTCTTTCAGGAAACCCCCAGCCAGTGGTCATGCTTTACGTCGAGGCAGATAACTCGGCGGCGGTGAACACGTACCGACGGCTGGGTTTCGAGGTGTTCGCGACAGACGTCGCATACGCCGCCGATTAGCGCCCTAACTGGAAATCAGCTGAGCGTGTTCACTCTTCGTTCACCTGTCATCCCATAGCCGTCCACCACGGCCGCATACGTTGCCGGGGAGTGGTGAAGCCATCGTGGTTCCTCGCGATTTTCAATGGAAAGTGGGAGTAAGTGAAGCGCAACAGCATTGGCAAGGCACTTGGTACCACGCTGTCCGCTGCGGCGCTTGCCGCGTTCACCCTGTCGGGGTGCGGAAGCGACGACAACACCGGAACAGCGACCACGTCCGGTGCGTCGGGAACCACCTCGTCCTCCGCGGAGTGCGGGGGCAAGAACTCACTCACCGCCGAGGGTTCCACGGCCCAGCAGAACGCGATCGCCGAGTTCAACAAGGCCTGGGGACAGGTCTGCCCGGGTAAGAACCTCTCCTACAACCCCACCGGTTCGGGTGCGGGACGTGAGCAGTTCATCGCCAAGCAGGTCGATTTCGCCGGATCCGACTCCGCGCTGAAGGATGACCAGGTCGCCCAGGCCGCCGAAAGGTGCGGTGGCAACCCGGCGTGGAACCTGCCGCTGGTGTTCGGTCCGGTGGCGATGGCCTACAACCTCGAGGGCGTCGACAAGCTCGTCGTCAACGGCGACGTGCTCGCCAAGATCTTCTCCGGTCAGATCACGAAGTGGAATGATCCGGCCATCTCCGCGCTGAACTCCGGTGCGACGCTTCCCGACACCGACATCAAGCCCATCTACCGCTCGGATTCGTCTGGCACCACCGACAACTTCCAGAAGTACTTGAAGGCCGCCGCACCCGAGGCGTGGACCAAGGAGACCGGCAGCGAGTTCCAGGGCGGCGCAGGCGAAGGCGCCCAGAAGTCCGCGGGCGTGGTGCAGGCCGTGCAGTCCACTCCCGGCGCGATCGGCTACGTGGAGAAGGGTTTCGCTCAGCAGGCGGGTCTGCCGTTCGCCCAGATCGACAGCGGCGCAGGGGCAGTCGAGCTGACCGACGAGTCGGCGAAGAAGGCGATCGACGCCGCGAAGTTCGCCGCCGACGGCAACGATCTTGCGCTGGACCTGAATTCGCTGTACGGCACCAAGGAGCCGGGCGCCTACCCGCTGGTGCTCGCGACCTACGAGATCGTCTGCTCGAAGGGCTATGACGCCGACACCACGGCGGCGCTGAAATCCTTCCTGACCATCGCCGCCAACCAGGGCCAGGCCGGACTGTCCGCGGCAGGTTACGTGCCGCTGCCCGACGCGTTCAAGGGGCGACTGGAGAAGTCGATCGACGCAATTGCCTAGATGCGTGGCGCGTCAGCTCTGATGCGGGAGGATGGGTGCCGACGAGCGCTTGCGCGAGGAGCGGAAGGCTTGGACCGATGACGAATAGGCTCGATGTGACCGACGCGAACGGGCTGCCTGATCCGACGGATGCGGGGTCGGGTGAAGTGATCGCTTCACCCTTTCCCGAGCCGACGCCCATCCCCACCGACCCCTCGAGGAACGCGAAGGTCCGAATCGGGGACCGCATCTTCAAAGGACTGGCCGAGGGATCCGGCGTCCTCATCGTCGTCATCATCGCCGCGATCGGCGCGTTTCTGCTCTGGCGGGCCATTCCTGCGCTGACCCGCAACGAGGCGAACTTCTTCCTCTACAACGGCAACTGGATCACCACCGACACGTCGGCGATGAGCTTCGGCGTCCTCGACCTGCTGCTGGTCACCGTCTTCGTGTCGGTGTTCGCGCTGATCCTGGCGATGCCGGTGGCGCTGGGCATCGCGATCTTTCTGACGCAGTACGCGCCGCGCCGGGTGGCGGGCCCGCTGGCCTACATGGTGGACCTGCTCGCCGCGGTGCCGTCGATCATCTATGGCGTCTGGGGTCTGTACGTGCTGGCTCCGGCGATCAAGCCCTTCGCCACTTGGCTGAACCAGAACCTGGGCTGGTTCTTCCTGTTCGAGACCGGCAACGCCTCCGTGGCGGGCGGCGGAACGATCTTCACCGCGGGCATCGTGCTGGCGGTGATGATTCTTCCGATCATCACCGCGGTCACCCGCGAGGTGTTCGTCCAGACACCGCGCGGGCAGATCGAAGCGGCGCTCGCGCTGGGCGCAACCCGGTGGGAGGTCGTGAAGACCACCGTGTTGCCGTTCGGTCTGTCCGGTTACATCAGCGGTGCGATGCTCGGCCTTGGCCGCGCGCTCGGTGAGACGATCGCGCTGCTGATCATCCTGCGCGGCACGCAGCAGGCGTTCGGCTGGTCGCTGTTCGACGGGGGCTACACGTTCGCGAGCAAGATCGCCGCTGCCGCTTCGGAATTCAACGACCAGTACAAGGCGGGCGCCTACATCGCCGCGGGCCTGGTGTTGTTCATCCTGACTTTCATCGTCAACTCGCTGGCCCGGGCGGCCGTCGCCGGAAGGAGTAAGTCATGACGGCCACACTCGATCGACCGGTCAAGGCGCCGACGTTTCAGCGGCTGAGCGTGCGCCGCAGGGTGGCCGACAACGTCGCGACGGTGTTGGTCACGCTGTCGGTGGTCATCGCCGTGATACCGCTGGTGTGGGTGCTCTACACGGTCGTCGCCAAAGGCATCCGCGTCGTCATGTCGAGTACGTGGTGGTCCCACTCGCAGGCGGGTATGACCGCCTTCCAACCGGGCGGCGGCGCGTACCACGCGATCGCAGGAACCCTGTTGCAGGGCTTGGTATGTGCGCTGATCTCGATACCGATCGGCGTGTTCGTCGGCATCTATCTGGTGGAGTACGGCGGGGGGACCAGGCTGGGCAAGGTCACCACGTTCATGGTCGACATCCTCACCGGTGTGCCCTCGATCGTCGCCGCGCTGTTCATCTATGCGCTGTGGGTGGCGACGCTGGGCTTCCCGAGGTCGGGATTCGCCGTGTCGCTCTCGCTTGTGCTGTTGATGATCCCGGTGATCGTCCGCTCCACCGAAGAGATGCTGCGCATCGTCCCCATGGATCTGCGCGAGGCGAGTTACGCACTGGGCGTGCCGAAGTGGCGAACGATCATCTCCATCGTGATCCCGACGGCGCTGTCGGGCATCGTCACCGGCATCCTGCTCGCGCTGGCCAGGGTGATGGGGGAGACGGCGCCGCTGCTGATCCTCGTCGGGTACGCCCAGGCGATCAACTTCGACATGTTCGACGGGTTCATGGGATCGCTGCCGGGCATGATGTACGACCAGACCTCGGCCGGTGCAGGTGCCAATCCTGTTCCGACGGACCGGCTTTGGGGGGCGGCATTCACCCTCATTGTGCTGATCGCGCTGCTGAACGTCGGCGCGCGCTTCCTCGCCAAGTTCTTCTCGCCCAAGAAGGTTTAGGAGTCACCTGAGATGGCCAAGCGCCTCGACCTGAAAGACGTCAACATCTACTACGGGTCGTTCCATGCCGTCGCCGAGGTGTCGATGGCGATACCGCCGCGCCACGTAACGGCTTTCATCGGGCCATCCGGGTGCGGAAAGTCGACCGTGCTGCGCACGCTGAACCGGATGCACGAAGTCATCCCGGGCGCGCGCGTGGAAGGGTCTGTGCTTCTCGACGGTGAGAATGTCTACGGTGCGGGCGTCGACCCGGTCGGTGTTCGAAAGACCATCGGCATGGTATTTCAGCGGCCAAACCCGTTTCCCACCATGTCCATTCGCGACAATGTGGTGGCCGGCCTGAAGCTGCAGGGGCTCCGCAACAAGAAGACCCTCGAAGAGGTCGCGGAGAAGTCGCTCAAGGGTGCCAATCTCTGGAACGAGGTCAAGGACCGGCTGGACAAGCCCGGCGGTGGTCTCTCCGGTGGTCAGCAGCAGCGGCTGTGCATCGCGCGGGCGATCGCGGTGCAACCGGACGTGCTGCTGATGGACGAACCGTGTTCGGCGCTGGATCCGATCTCGACGTTGGCGATCGAGGATCTGATCGCAGAGCTCAAGCAGGACTACACCATCGTGATCGTCACCCACAACATGCAGCAGGCGGCCCGGGTCAGCGACCAGACGGCGTTCTTCAACCTCGAGGCGACCGGGAAGCCGGGCCGTCTCATCGAGATCGACGACACCGAGAAGATCTTCTCCAACCCGAAGGAGAAGGCGACGGAGGATTACATCTCGGGCCGCTTCGGCTGACGGCCGACAACCCGAACCTAGTTCGTGGGCAGGTCCTCGTCCTCGGGGAACTTGCCCGTGGCCTGGAAGATCACCCGGCGCGCGACCTCGACGGCGTGGTCGGCAAAGCGCTCGTAGAACCGGCTCAGCAGCGTCACATCGACGGCCGCGGTGACGCCGTGCTTCCACTCCTTGTCCATCATCACGCTGAAGAGATGGCGATGCAGGTCGTCCATCGCATCGTCTTCCTCGCTGATACGGGCCGCCTTCTCCGGATCCTTCGTCAGCAGCACCTCCTGGGCGCTGTTGCCCAATTCCACTGCTACGCGGCCCATTTCGGCGAAGTAGCCGTTGACCTCTTCGGGCAGCGCATGCTGTGGATGGCGACGGCGCGCGATCTTTGCGACGTGCAGCGCAAGGGCACCCATCCGGTCGACGTCGGCGACGATCTGAATGGAGCTGACGATTGCCCGCAGATCGCCCGCCACCGGAGCCTGCAGAGCGAGCAGTACGAACGCGGACTCCTCGGCCTTGGCGCTCATCGCCGCGATTTGCTCGTGGTCGGTGATCACCTGCTCGGCCAGCACCAGATCGGCTTGAAGGAGGGCCTGGGTCGCGCGCTCCATCGCCGCACCCGCCAGGCCGCACATCTCGCCGAGCTGGTTGGTCAGCGCGTCCAGCTGCTCGTGATACGCGGTTCGCATATGCCCAGCCTAGAGGCTGGTCAGGCGAATCGTCACGATGCGCCAGGTGAACGAAAGATGAATGCCGAATGCCCGCTCGCGGCCGGCGTCGGGGTCACTCGCAGGAGGTGTCGGCGGCGTTGGTGACCGTGAGGTCCTCGGGCAGCTGGGTCGGTGTGCTCCCGGTGCCGTGCAGGACGTGCACCTGGACCGAAGAGCCGCTGGGCTTGGGCGGGCTGACGGTGGAGAAGTCTGAGCCGAGCACCACCTGGACGGTGTCGCCTTTGCCGTTGACGCGCTCGATCGTCGGCTCGACGAAAGCAGATGCCACCGTGGCCGCCGCCTCCTCGTTACCGGGCGAGAAGAACACCGTCGTCGAGGCCAACTGCGCCGGATAGTCGTCGGGAGTCTGGACATTGAAGCCGTGCTGCTGCAATTCCGTTGCGGCAGTTGCCCCCAGACCGTCCTGGCCGGTGGAGTTCGACACCTGCACGGTGACCGAGGTCGGATCGGTCGTCACCGCATCGACGATCTCACCGGTGTCGGCAGGCGGCTCCGATGTCTGCGCTTCGCTCGTCGGCGATTCCGACGTCGCGTTCGTCATCGATTCCGGCGTGCCGGGCACCGGCGTGTTGTCGGCGTTCTTCTCCTCGGGCAGCGGGTCGTCGTTGATGATCGCGTCGAAGATCGCGCGGGTGTCGTCCTCGCGCAGGTGCTCGTTGCCCCACTCGTCCATATAACCCGTGGTCGGCACGGTCAGGAAGGTGATACGTCCGGCCGCGACGTTCTGCAGCGACTGGCCGAGCGCCACCAGGTCCTTGGTGTCGATGTTGTCGACGTAGCTGTCGTTGATGAACTGGTTGACCACGTTGTTGAGCTTGCTGAGCGAGAAGAAGACCTCCTTGGAGATCAGCGAGCGCAGCAGCGACGACAGGAACAGCTGCTGGCGCTTGATGCGCCCGTAGTCGCCGTTGGTCTCGGTGGTCACCTGACGCGCACGCACATAGTTCAAGGCGGTGTGCCCGTCGACCACCTGCCTGCCAGGGTTGGCCAGCACGGTGCCGAGTTCGTAATCCTCCAGCGGGGTGGTGCTGCACACCTCGACGCCGCCGAGCGCGTCGACCATCTTGGAGAAGCCCGCGAAATCGACCGCCATGAAGCGGTTGATGGACAGACCCGACAGCTTCTGGATGACCTTCACCAGACACTTCGGCCCCCCGAACGAGAAGGCCGAGTTGAGCTTCGTCTCGGTGTAGACCTCATCGGGCCCGTAGCTTCCGGTCTCTTCGTCGTAGAGCGGGCCGTACTCGCCGGTCTCGGCGTTCCAGGCCTCGCACAGCATCGGCTCGATGTTCAGGTCGCGCGGAAACGACACCGCCACAACGCGTTCCCGGTTGGCCGGGATGTTGACGAGCATGATGGTGTCCGACCGGGCGCCGCCTGCGTCCTCGGTGTCGCCCGCGCCCATGTCGGCATTCTCACCGAAGCGGCTGTCGATACCGACGATGAGGAAGTTCTCGTCACCGAACTGCGCATTGGGGTCGACGATGTCGCGCGAATCCGGGTCGAGCGCCGAGATCCGGTTGAGCATGTTGTTCTTCGCCGACTGCCACTGCCACGCGCCACCGGTCATCGCCAGCGCAAGCACCGCGAGCAGGGCCGCCACCGCGCGGCCGGCCAGCATGACCCCGCGTCGCGACTTCTTCGGTGGGTCGACGGGATCGTCGTCGGCAGGGTCGCCGATGCGCTCGGGCGCCACGCTTTCGAGTCGGGCCCGGCGCAGCGCCGCCAGATCGGGAATCTCGTCGGCGTAGGAGACCCTCGGAATGACCTCGGTATCGGGATCGGAGGCCTCGATCGGCGGTTTGGACCGCAGCGGCCTGGGCTGCCTGGGTCGCTGCGGGGCAGGCGATGGTGTCGGGGGTGTCGATGCCGACGGCGGGGGTGTGGCGCGCGGCGAGGAAGGTCGCGACGGCGCCGGCCGCTCCGGCTCGGGCTCGGGTGCGGCGTGCCGTTTCGGGATATCGGCGGGAGCCCCGGTGACCTTGGCGATCAGGTCGGCCACCGTCACGCCGTCGGTATGGTTGCCCGCCGTCGCGGCCGCGTCGTTTTCCTCGGAATCGGCTGAGGAACCGCGCTCCCACGGCGCGGCGGCTCGCGGCGGCATCGATGAGCGGGTAAGCCACTCATTGACGCTGTCGCGCTCGGCGCCGTTCACATCGGACGGGCGCCGGCGACCAGGAGTGGCGTTCTCGCCGTCACTCATGTCCCTACTGGCCTCCGACCGTGTGTGCAGCGTGCGCGTCGGTGCGCATCAGTGCTGCGCTGCCGCCTGAATCACGGCGGCCCTATCCGTGGCCCCGCTGTGGAGCCAATAACGACAAGACACATATCGTACTGAGAGAATCTGAGAGACGTAATGTCGAGATGGTCTCGGTTCACCCACCGGAATGCATCACGTCTGCACCTGCGGGGACGGTGCAGTCGTCGGGGTCGGCCAGCCAGTTCTCGGGCAGCGATACGGCCGCCGCCGAGCCCTGACGCCCCCGTGGACCCGTCGCGGCCTCGGGGAACTCGACGTCCGGATCCAGCTTGGCCAACAATTCGTCCAGCTCGGCGAGGCTTTTGACCAGGGCCAATGCCCGGCGCAGCTCGGCTCCCGCCGGGAACCCGTGCAGGTACCAGGCGACATGTTTGCGAATGTCGCGCATGCCCTTGTCCTCGCCGAAGTGGGCGCTCAGCAGTTCGCCGTGCCTGCGGATGATGGCGGCGACCTCGCCGAGTATGGGCGGTTTCACACTCTCGCGGCCCGCGAACGCGTCCGACAATTCCGCGAACAACCACGGCCTGCCGAGACAGCCCCTGCCGATGACGACCCCGTCGCAGCCGGTGGTCGCCATCATGGTCAAGGCGTCGTCAGCGTCGAAGATGTCGCCGTTGCCGAGCACCGGGATGCCCGTGACATGGGCTTTGAGGGCGGCGATCTGCTCCCAATCGGCGGTTCCGGAGTACCGCTGAGCCGCGGTGCGGGCGTGCAGCGCGACGGCTGCGGCGCCCTCCTCGGCGGCGATGCGTCCCGCGTCGAGGTGGGTGTGGTGGTCGTCGTCGATGCCGATCCGGAACTTCACCGTCACCGGCACGTTCGAGCCCTCTGTCGCGCGCACCGCGGCCGCCACGATCTGCCCGAACAACCTGCGTTTGTACGGCAGCGCCGCGCCACCGCCGCGGCGGGTCACCTTGGGCACCGGGCAGCCGAAGTTCATGTCGATGTGGTCGGCCATGTCCTCGTCGACGACCATCTTCGCCGCGGCGTAGGTGTTCTGTGGGTCGACGGAGTAGAGCTGCAGCGATCGCGGTGACTCGTCCGGCCCGAACGTCGTCATGTGCATGGTCACCGGATGGCGCTCGACGAGAGCGCGCGCGGTGACCATCTCGCACACGTACAGCCCGCTGACCGTTCCGGCCCGGGCGATCTCGAGTTCGCGACACAGCGTGCGGAAGGCGACGTTTGTGACGCCTGCCATCGGCGCCAGCACGACGGGGCTGGCCAGCCTGATGGAACCGATCTGCAGCTGCGCGCGGGATTCGGTCAGGACGGCGATGACGCCAGAACCTTCTTGGCAGTCAGCCGCTCGGCCTTCTTGGCCTCGCGCTCGAGACGCTTCTGCTTGGCGACCTCGAACTTGTCGCAGGCCTCCTCGAGTTCCTCGATCAGCGCGCCGAGGTCATCACGCATCCGCGCGGCCTCGCCGGTGAAGTCCTCGCGCTCGAAGATGCGCCACTTCTTCAGCACCGGCATGACGACGTCATCGAGGTGGATGCGGGGGTCGTACACACCGCCGACCGCGATGATCACGGCCTTGCGCCGGAACTCGGGAACGGTGAACCCGGGCATCTTGAAGTTGCGCAGCACGCGGTGAAGCGAATGCATGGCCTGGTCCGGCGCGATGTCGAAGCCGGCCTCGCTGACGTCGCGATAGAAGATCATGTGCAGGTTCTCATCGGCCGAAACACGTTGCAGCAGTTGGTCGGCGATGGTCTCCTCGCATGCCTTGCCGGTGTTGCGGTGCGACACGCGGGTGGCCAGTTCCTGGAACGTCACATAGATGACGGAGTCGAACAGGCTCTCGGCGAACAGGTCGCCCTGCTGGTTCTGGCCGGGGCTGAAGCCGCGGGTCACCTGCTCGAGGCGAAGCGTCTCCAGCGCGACGGGATCGACGGCGCGGGTGACGACCAGGTAGTCGCGCAGCGCGATGCCGTGGCGGTTCTCCTCGGCGGTCCAGCGGTTGACCCACTGGCCCCACGCGCCGTCCATGCCGAAGTTCATCGCGATCTCGCGGTGATACGACGGCAGGTTGTCCTCGGTGAGCAGGTTCTGCACCATCGCCACCTGGGCGACCTCGGAGAGCTGTGACTGTCCGGGTTCCCAGTCCTGACCGCCGAGCGCGTAGTAGTTCTTGCCGTCCGACCACGGGATGTAGTCGTGCGGGTTCCAGTCCTTGCGCATCGACAGGTGCCGGTTGAGGTACTTCTCAACGACGGGCTCGAGTTCGTGCAGCAGGTGCAGGTCGGTCAGGTTTTCGTGCATAGGCCTGCGTCCTCCTCGGGGGTTGGGCCGTGCGTCGTGCGCGTGTGCGAACCCACATTTATCTGTGTCTGAAAGTTGCAGTCAATATATCTGTGTAACCCAGACACATCAAGTTGCCGAGGGGGTGCCGCGGCGTCGGGTAGGTCACGATTTCGCTCGATGAGCGCGTGCCCACAATTCATATGGCGTACACCCGTACTGGTCGCGGGGTGCGCGGGTCGGCTGTATTGTTTTCGCAGGCAATGTAGGGCGCCTAAATCTTGGTAACCGTAGACCCTGAACAAGGTGGGCATGTTGAAGAAGATCATCGTTTCGGCCGGCACCATTGGCGCCGCAGGCGTTGCAATGGGTGCGCTCGGGCTGCTCGGCGCAGGCGCCGCCTCGGCAGCACCGGATGTGGTGGGAATGACCTACGGCGATGCGGTTGCCGAGATCGAGGGCGGCGGCGGTACGGCCAAGATCGCCGTGACGGTCGGTGACCGTCAGGACGCGATGGGCGATTGCCTCGTCACCAACGCCACCGACGCCCCGTTCATGCGCGACGCCGGCGACGGCTCGTTCGGCCACGCCGACGGGGAGGTGCTGCTCTCCCTCAACTGCAACCGCGGCGTGGCGACAAGCACGGTGCCCGGCTTGTCTGCGGCCAGCCCGGCGGGCCGCGAGTTCCAGGCCAAGGCCGAAGAGGCCGCGGCAGCCGCGCAGAACGAGCAGGACGAGCTCGCGATGGCGGGCGAGACCCCGGGCGATCCCGAGCCCGAGATCCCGACCGGTTAATTAACACCTGGCTCACTTTTTCTTCTAGATCTCACAGCGAGCTGGTGGCAGGCTCGTTATATGAGGATCATCGTTTCGGCAGGCGCCGTTGCGGCTGCTCTAGGTGGATTTGCAATGTTCGGATCGGCGACGGCGACGGCTGCGCCCGACGTCGAGGGCATGACGTATGAAGATGCCGTCGCAGCGATCGAGGAAGAGGGCGGCATTCCGAAGATCGCGGTGACCTTCGGCGACCGGCAGGACGCGATGGGGGCCTGCCTCGTCACCAGGGTCACTGACGGGTCCTTCGTCAGGCCGATCGCCGACGACGTCTACTTCGGGCCCGACGAGGGCGACGTTCTGCTCACGCTGAACTGCAATCGCGGTGTAGCGACGGCGACTACGCCAGGAGCGTCGGCGGCCAGCCAGTCCGGGCGCGAGTTCCAGGCCAAGGCCGAGGAGGCCGCTGCGGCCGCGCAGAACGAGGAAGACGAACTCGCGTTCGCCGGCGAGACGCCGGGTGAGCCCGGCCAGGTGGCCGAGTAGCCCTACTGCGTCGTCACCCTGCTGAGGACCAAGCCCACGCAGTGGTCGATGAACTGCTGCCTGCTCACTGTCAGGCGGCCGTCCAGGTAGGCGATGAACAGGGCGGTCAGCGCGCCGAGAAGCCCGGTCGCGGCCATCGCCTGGGCGGCGGGCTCGGCGATCTCGGTGATGCGGGTGACCTTGCGCTGCAGCAGCTCGATGAACCGCGGCATCCAGCTGGCGCCGGAGCGCGTCAGCACCGGCTCGACGGTCGGGGTCAGCAGCAGCACCCTGCCGCGGGTCGGGTCGTCGACCATCAGCGCAACGAACCGTTCGACGGCGTCCTGGGCGCTTGTCGATGACGACAGCGCCGACATCGCCTTTGCACACACGTCGTCGTACACAGCGCGGACGAATTCGTCTCGGTCGGAGAAGCTTTCGTAGAAATAGCGTTCGGTGAGCCCGGCCGCCCTGCACACCGCGCGGACCGTCAGGACAGGACCGCTCTCGCCGCCGAGCAGGTCGACGCCCGCGGCGATCAACTCGTCGCGGCGTAGCGCCTGACGGTCCTCGAGCGGAACGCCCGACCACCGGCCCCGGCGTTGACCGTCAGTCACATCACTCCTAGAATCATTTGACAACGGATGTAGTCAAAATACTTTCACTCCGATCGGAAGCGCATCAGTGACCCAAGATACGTCTGAGGCATGCCCCGCGAACTGGGGGCACCTCCCGCCCGAAGGGCAGGGGGAGGAAGCCACGCCTCTCGCGGCTGGCTGCCCGGTTTCCGGCGGCAGCTACGACTCCCTGCCGGAGCCGCTCGGCCCCGACTCGCTGACCTGGAAGTACTTCGGGCAATGGACCGGCATGCTGCAGGGCCCGTGGGCCGGGTCGATGCAGAACATGCATCCCCAGCTGGGCGCGGCGGTCAAGGAGCACTCCATCTTCTTCATGGAGCGGATGCCGAGGCTCTACCGTTCGGTCTATCCGATCGGCGGTGTGGTGTTCGACGGCGACCGGGCGCCGAAGACCGGCGCCCAGGTGCGCGACTATCACATCGGCATCAAGGGCACCGATGAGCAGGGCCGGCGCTACAGCGCGCTGAACCCCGACGTCTTCTACTGGGCGCACGCGACGTTCTTCAAGTCGGTGCTGCTTGCCGCGGAACGGTTCAGGGGCGGGCTTACCGACGACGAGCGACGGCAACTGTTCGACGAGCACGTCACCTGGTACCGGATGTACGGGATGAGCATGCGGCCGGTGCCCAAGTCCTGGGAGGAATTCCAGGAGTACTGGGACCACATGTGCAACAACGTGCTGGAGAACAACTACGCGGCGCGGGAAGTGCTCGACCTGTCGACGATGACCAAACATCCGTCGCTGGAGTGGATCCCGGACTGGTTGTGGCGGATCAACCTGAAGGTGATGGAGCGGTTCCTGCTGTTCATCACGATCGGGCTCTACGACCCGTCCGTGCGGGAACTGATGGGCTACACCTGGTCGCCCCGGCAGGAGTTCCTGCATCGGCGCTTCGGCGACCTGGTGAACATCGTCACGAAGCTGACGCCCAAGCGCATGATGATGCATCCGCGTAAGCGCAGCGCGTACGACCGGGCCACCGGTCGACTCCCCGCGGACGCACCGCTTGTGGAAACGCCTGCGCGCAACCTACCGCCGGTCGAATACCGCGGCAACGGGCATCACTACTGCCCGAACGTGGAAACAGCCGTATAGCCGGTCCACACGGCGCCGTCGAAATACCGCAGCTGGCAACGGTTCTGCGGATCCGGGAACCAGCCGGCTTGCACCGGCGGATAACGGCCGTAGATCCCGAGCGGGTCCCCGCTCAGGTTCAGCCCGTGCTCGTACTCGGCGCGGGCGCGCAGCCCGGCATCTCGCAGCGCATTGGCGCGGCGGCGCCGCCGGACCGCGACGGCAAGCCATGCGAGGCCGACGACGGCCACGAAGACCTGCGCACCGCTGTAGACCAACCACACCGCGACGGCGACGGCCGCGGTCATCAGCAACGGGTGTCGTTGCCACGGATTCCGGTGGACTGGCTGCAACAGCATCAGGGTGATCGTACCCAGCGGCAAACCGGTTGAGGAGCCGCGCTGTCGGGCCCGGTGAGGTTAGCGCTAGCGTAGAGGTGTGCAGGCGCCAGAGATTCTTGGCGGCCGCTACGAATTGCGGGGGATTCTGGGCCGCGGCGGGATGGCCGAGGTTCGCGACGGCTGGGACAGGAGACTGGACCGTCCGGTCGCGATCAAGCTGTTGCATCCCGCCTTCAGCGTTTCGCCCGACAGTCGGCGGCGTTTGGAGATCGAGGCGCGCGCGGCCGCGGGCCTGAGCCACCCCCACATCGTGGCCGTGCACGACAGCGGCGAGAACGCCGGAGTGCCCTACATCGTGATGGAACGGCTGTCCGGGCGGACGCTCGCCGACGCGCTGGAGCGTGGCCCGCTGCCGAACGACGAGGTACGCGCGATCCTCGACGGCGTGCTGTCGGCACTGACCGCTGCGCATGCGGCGGGGATACTGCATCGCGACATCAAACCCGCCAACATCCTGTTCACCCCGACCGGCGCGGTGAAGGTCGCCGACTTCGGCATCGCGAAGAGCGCGGACACGCCGGCCACGATGACGGGCCAGATCGTCGGGACGATGGCCTATCTCAGCCCCGAGCGGATAGCGGGTCGACCCGCCACGATCGCCGACGACATCTATGCCGTGGGCGCGGTCGGCTACGAGGCGCTGTCGGGGCACAAACCGTTCCCGCAGGAGAACCTGGCCGCTTTGGCGCGGGCGATCTGCGAGACCGCTCCGGCTCCGCTGCCGATGCTGCGTCCCGATGTGGACCCGGGGATGGCGGCGGCGATCGAGCGGGCGATGGCCCGCGATCCACAGTGGCGGTTCCCCACCGCCGAGGCCATGCGCGCCGCGTTGTCCGGTGCGCCGCAACATGTTTCGGCGCGGCCTGCGACGCGCGTGCTGGCCGAACCGCTGCCCCCGCCCGCCACGATGGCCGTCGCGGCGCCTACCACCGCCCGCCGGAACCGCGCGGTCCTGTTCATCGTCGCGGCGCTGTTCGCGGTCGCCCTCGCCGCCGTGTTGATCGTCGCCGAGTCGGCGTCATCGCCGTCGACGCCGAAACCGGCGAACACCGGCACGTCATTGACCACGCCGTCGCCGACGCCGTCTGCGATACCGCCACCACCACCGCCGCCCCCGCCGCCGGCGCAGGTCGACCAGGGCCCACCCGGCAAGAAGAAGGGCAACGGCCACGGCCCCAAGAAGCCGGGCAAGCGCGACGATTAGCGCTCGCGCGATGCGCCCAAGACGCGAGCGCGAGCGTCCACTAGGGGCTGCCTCAAAGTGTCCTTGAGGACTGCGATGAGACCACTTCCCGGTAGAGCCGACCCGCCCGGTATGACGAGCGGACCAGCGGGCCCGCGGAGACGCCTGCGAAGCCGACCTCTCGGGCGAAGCGTTCGTGTTCGACGAACTCCTCGGGTTTGACCCAGCGCTCCACGGGGTGGTGGCGCTCCGAGGGCCGCAGGTATTGCGTGATGGTGACGATGTCGCAACCGGCGCCGTGCAGATCGACCAGCGCGGTGCGGACCTCGTCGGGTGTCTCACCCAACCCGAGGATGAGGTTGCTCTTGGTCACCAGTCCGTAGTCTCGGGCTGCCGTCAGCACCGCGAGGCTGCGCTCATAGCGGAAAGCCGGCCGGATCCGCTTGAAGATGCGGGGAACGGTCTCGACGTTGTGCGCCAACACTTCCGGGTGTGACTGGAAGACCTCCTCGAGAAGCGCTGGCTCGCCGTTGAAGTCGGGGATCAGCAGCTCCACACCTGTGTTGGGGTTGCGCTTCTTGATCGCTCGCACGGTTTCGGCGTACAGCCAGGCGCCGCCGTCGGGCAGATCGTCGCGGGCCACACCCGTGACCGTCGAGTACCGCAGACCCATCGCCTGCACGCTCTCGGCGACCCGGCGCGGCTCGTCGCGATCGAGGTCCGCGGGTCTACCGGTATCGATCTGGCAGAAGTCGCAGCGGCGGGTGCACTGCTCACCGCCGATCAGAAAGGTGGCCTCGCGGTCCTCCCAGCATTCGAAGATGTTCGGGCAGCCGGCCTCCTCGCACACGGTGTGCAGACCCTGGCGCTTGACCAACGCCTTGAGTTCCCGGTACTCCGGACCCATGCTGGCGCGGGTCTTGATCCACGCCGGCTTACGCTCGATCGGCGTCTCGGCGTTACGCACTTCCAAACGCAGCAGCTTGCGGCCTTCTGGAGTTACCGTCACTCTTCGATGATAACGCGGCACATTGAGTCAGCAATTCGCACTCGCCGATGCACCCACAACGGCGGATTCGCAATCCTGTTGATTCAGAACGACTTTGGTTGGGGATCGAGAGCGTGTTGCCCACGCTCGTGTGGGTTCATCTGGATCCGTCTGCAGATGCCACACGGCGAAGCAATTCGTCAACGCGATATTCGACCAGTTGTCGCATGACCAGTGAGGTAGTCGTGCGTTCGATGCCGGGGATGGCCAGTATGTAACCGGCAATGCGGTACAGGTCGTCGGCGTCGACAGCCACCACATGTATGAGCAGATCGATTTGACCGGATGTGCCATGCACTTCTAGGACTTCGGGAATCTTCCGTAGCGCGGCGGCGACGTCATCAAGCTCACGCTGCATGACCTGCGCGGCGATGAACGCGGTCAAACGACAGCCCAGGGCGGCGGGCGTGATACGGCGTTCGAACGAACCTAGTGCGCCATTGTTCTCGAGCCGCGCCAGTCGGGCCTGAGCGGTGTTTCGGGCGATGCCGACCTCCTCCGCGAGGGCGATAGTGGTCGCGCGTGGGTGCCTGCTGAGCTCCAGCAGCAGGCGGGCATCGATCGCATCAATGCGCTCGTCTTTGGGCATCGTGCTTACCTTTCCAACGGACAGAGCCGACGAAGTTCAGCATAATGCGCAAAATCGATTCCGCTAATTGTGCAGAACACCATCATCCGGGTTCACTTGAGATCAATAAGCCAACGCGGAGAGGTCGATACTCGATGAGCAGTCCAGCGGTCAGCCCCCACCGGGTGCCGTGTGAATACGGGGTTCTTCAGGAAATCGAGAACCGGGTGTTGTGGCTGTCGACTGCGATCGTGCATTACGCCAACCGTGTTCGCCCAAATCCGACCGGTCTGAAAGTCGGTGGTCACCAGGCAAGTTCGGCATCGATGGTATCGATCATGACGATGCTGTGGTTTCGTCATCTGAAGCCCGCAGATCGTGTCTCGGTGAAGCCGCACGCCTCGCCGGTGTTGCACGCGATCAACTACCTGCTCGGGGGGTTGGACGAGTCCTACCTGCCGCGTCTGCGCGAGTTCGGTGGTCTGCAGAGTTACCCCAGCCGTGCCAAGGATCCGGATGTGGTCGATTACTCGACAGGATCGGTCGGTATCGGTGCGACCGCGCCCATCTGGGGAGCGCTCTCGCGACGGTACGTCCACACCATGACCGGCCAATCCGGGATGGGTCGACAAATCTCGCTTGTCGGCGACGCGGAACTCGACGAGGGGGCTGTGTGGGAGGCTGTGCTCGATCCAGCGGTCGCCGAGCTCGGCGAAATCGTGTGGGTGGTCGACTTCAATCGGCAGTCGTTGGACCGGGTGGTGCCGAACATCGCCGCCGACAAACTGCAGGGGATGTTCGCTGCAGCCGGATGGCAGGTGCTGACAGTCAAATACGGGCGGTCGCTCCAAGAGCTGTTCGACCGTCCCGGCGGCGTCGAGCTGCGAACCCGCGTCGACCAGATGACCAATCCGGAATACCAACGAGCGCTTCGCTGTGATGCTCACGAGTTGCGCCAGCGGCTGCCGGGCAGCGGCCCCGATGCCCAGCGTATCTCCGATCTCCTTGCCTCGGTTGATGATTCGACGCTCGTCGAGGCATTCGCCAATCTCGGTGGACATGATCTCTCGGCGCTCGATGAGGCGTTCGCATCCATCGACGACACCCGGCCAACGGTGATTTTTGCCTACACCGTGAAGGGCTACGGGTTACCTACCAAGGGTCATCCCCAGAACCATTCCGCTCTTATGACCGATGAGCAGATGCGCGAGCTCGCACTGAAAGTCGGTGCGGATATTGACGATCCGTGGCGCGTCTTCCCCCCTGGCAGCACCGAGGAGAAACTGTGCGCCGAAGTCTCCGAGTTGCTCAAACGACCCGATGTGCCGCTGCTGCCACCGCCGGCGGTACCGCAGGATATGGGGCGTACGCCGAGCGGCACCGCAACAACCCAAGCCGCCCTGGGGCGCGCCCTGCTTGACCTGACCCGCTCCGCGCCCGAGACGGCCCGACGTGTGGTGACGGTCAGCCCCGACGTCAGCTCCTCCACCAACCTCGGTGGGTGGGTGAACAAAGTCGGAGTCTGGTCGGCCCACGAACGCCTGGACTGGTTCGCCGACGACGCCGAAACGATTCTGCACTGGCGCGAGAAGCCCACCGGGCAACACATCGAGCTGGGTATTGCCGAAGTGAACTTGGTCGGCTTGATCGGTGAGCTGGGAGCGACATGGAGTCGCTGGGGGGAACCTCTGCTGCCGATCGGGGTGGTCTACGACCCGTTTGTCGAACGTGCACTCGAGCCATGGTCGTACGGGATCTACGCCGGCGGACAATCGATCCTCGTCGGCACACCGTCAGGGGTTTCGCTGGCACCGGAGGGTGGGGCGCACCAGTCGCTGAAGACGCCTTCGATCGGCCTCGAACAACCCGGATGCGTGACCTACGAGCCGGCATTCGCGATCGATACCGAATGGACGCTGCTTTCATGTCTGGCGCGGCTCGGAAAGCCGGACGGGACATCAGCATATCTGCGGCTCTCGACCCGGCCGGTTGACCAAGCGCTCGCCGCGGTCCCAGATGATCCTGCGGCGCGGGAACGTCGTCGCCGCCAGGTCGTCGCCGGGGCGTATCTGCTTCGGCGCGTTGACCGCCCGGCTGTGACCATCGCGGCGGTAGGCGCGGTCATCCCCGAGGCGCTGGCCGCCGCCGAACGGCTCGAAGAAATGGGCCATCCCGCAGATGTCGTCTGTGTGACAAGTCCCGATCTTCTGTACAGGGCGGTGCGAGCTCGACAGGGCCATGGGGCCGCCGAGTCATGGATCCTCGATCAGATCTTTCCTGCCGACCGTGCTGCGCCCCTCGTGACGGTGATCGATGGTCATCCGCACACGCTGAGCTTCCTTGCCGCAATCCACCGGGTCCGCGTCAGCGAACTCGGGGTGACGCAGTTCGGCCAGTCGGGATCCATCACCGACGTCTATCGGTGGCACGGCCTGGATTCCGACGCCATCGTTCGCGCGGCGCTTGATCTGGCCGAGTAGCGATACATCGGCCCCACGAGAGACAGGACCTCACTACCCATGACAACACCCCTTACCCTGCCCGAACTCGGCGAGGGCATCACCGAAGCCGTCGTCACCCGATGGCTCAAAGAACCCGGCGACCGGGTGGACGCCGGCGAACCGCTCGTCGAGGTCGCCACGGACAAGGTCGACACCGAGATCGAGGCGCCCGTCGACGGCATCGTCGCTGAACTGCTCATCGAGGAGAACGCGGTCGTAGAAGTCGGTGGGCAGCTCGCGGTCATCGCACATGCCGGAGCGCCGGAACCAACCGAGGAAGCCCCCGCGCCTCCACCAGCCGTTGAGCAGTCAGGCGCACCCGCTGGTGTCGAAGAAGTCGAGCAACCGCCGGTGCCGGCCGCTGCTGCCGTCGGCGACGAAAGGCCCCAGCGGGCCGAGACGCCTTCTCCCGACCCCGAGAAACCGCGCACCGAGAAGTTGACGCGGCTACGCCAGACAATCGCGAGGCGCATGGTTGAGTCCTTACAGGTATCTGCGCAGTTGACCACGGTGATGGAGGTCGATGTCACCGAGGTGTCGCGGCTGAGGACCCAACACAAGGAGGACTTCTTCGCGCGCACAGGTGTCAAACTTTCGCTACTGCCGTTCATCGCCAAAGCCACGGTGGAGGCACTGGCCGAACATCCCACGTTCAACGCATCGGTGAATGCGGACAACACAGAGGTCACCTATCACTCCGCACGACACCTCGGCATTGCCGTGGACACCCCGAGGGGACTGATGGTCCCCGTCGTCCGTGACGCCGAGCGCCTCGGCGTACGAGAGCTCGCGGGCGCGATCGCTGACCTTGCCGATCGATGCCGAACAGGCAAGATCACCCCAGACGAGCTCACCGGCGCTACCTTCACACTGACGAATACGGGTAGCCGGGGTGCGTTGATGGACACACCCATCATCAACCAGCCCCAGACCGGCATTCGGTCAAGTCCAGGGACGTGGTGTACGACGTCGTCGTGTGATTCTTCGAGGTGATGGTTCAGGTGGTCAGTGCCGCGGGGGTGGCCTCCTGTTCG
>JAWQNE010000014.1:0-145662 GCA_033741175.1 Mycolicibacterium sp. 120270
CCTGGCCCACCCCTCCAACTCGGCCCGCTCATCAGCGGTCAACACAATCTCGGCAGCGTGAGGCGTCGGCACAACCCAGTTTAACAACTAGATCAAAATTAACGACTCACGACACTAGCAGGGCATCACCATCGACGTCGCGTACCGCTTCTTCTCGACCGAGACGCGCAGCTACATTCTCGCCGACACGCCCGGCCACGAGCGCTACACCCGCAACATGTTCACCGGTGCGTCGAACGCACACGTGGCGGTGTTGCTGGTCGACGCGCGTGCAGGCGTGCTACGCCAGACCCGCCGACACGCCCGAATCGCAAAGCTGTTGGGCATCAAGCATTTCGTGGCGACCGTCAACAAGTTCGACCTCGTCGACTTCGACCGCGATCGGTTCGCAGAGGTCGCACACGAACTCCACCAGGTCGCGGCCCGCCTCGGCGAGGTCGACCTCACCGTCATTCCGATCGCCGCCAAGCACGGCGACAACGTCGTGGCGCGGTCGGACCGCACACCGTGGTACGAGGGGCCGACGCTGCTGGAATACCTGGAAGGTGTGGAACTGTCGGCCCCTCAACCGGATCCGGCGAAGCTGCGACTGCCCGTGCAGTGGGTGTCACGGCCGTCCGCCGAGCAGCGCAGGCGCTACACCGGCCGCCTCTCGGCGGGCACGCTGCGGGTCGGCGACTCCGTCGTCAGCCTGCCTGCCGGTACCAGGTCGACGGTCACCGTCCTCGACGCCCTCGACGACGACCGCACGACCGCCGTTGCGCCGCTTTCCGTTTCGATCGAGCTCGCCGACGACATCGACGTCGGCCGCGGTGATGTCTTCGTCAGCGGCGACGACGACGCCGTGCTCCCGGTACTCGCACGCGAACTCGACGCGACCGTGTGCTGGTTCGTCGACCATCCGCTGCGGGCGGGCGATCGCTTGGCGCTCAAGCAGGGCACCCGAACCGTTCGGGCCACCGTACAGGCGCTCCACTCGCGGTTGGACCCGGAGACACTCGAAGAACTCGACAACCCGGTTGAGGTGGTGCTCAACGACATCGGCGCGGTCACTTTGCGGACGAGTTCGGTCGTCGTGTCCGACGCCTACGCCGACGACCGCGACAGCGGCGCGTTCATCCTCATCGACGAGACCACCAACGACACCGTCGGCGCAGGCACCATCACCGAACCGCGTGAGGTCAAGCCAGGCGCGCAGAGCCGCAACGACATCCGCTGGCATCCATCCTCTTTGGACCGGGCCCACCGATGGGCGGCCACCGGCCAGCGCGGCGCCGTCATCTGGTTCACCGGGCTGCCCGCCTCGGGCAAGTCGACGCTCGCAGTGGCGGTCGAACGCGCGCTGGTCGAATCCGGCGATGTCGCATACCTTCTCGACGGTGACAACATCCGGCACGGCCTCTCAGATGATCTCGGCTTCTCCGCGGGAGACCGCGCCGAAAACATCCGCCGGGTCGGCCACCTCACCCGCCTGTTTGCCGACGCGGGCGTGGTCGCACTGGCGTCACTGGTGTCACCGCTGCAGTCCGACCGCGAGATCGCCCGAACGCTCAGCGCCGCGGCCAAGCTGCCGTTCATCGAGGTGCACGTGGCCACGTCGCTCGAGGAATGCGAGCGGCGAGATCCGAAGGGCCTCTACGCCAGGGCGCGCGCCGGAGAACTGAAGGGGCTCACCGGCGTCGACGCCCCCTACGAGCCGCCGGAGAGTCCCGATCTGGTGCTCGACACCGCAGGTGCCGACGTCGATGAGCTGGCAGCACAGGTCATCGAACTGCTCAACCAGCGCCGCTAACCCACCTGGGCGACGACGAAGATCCGTCGGAACGGATAGAACGTCGTGCCGTCCGGCCGCCGCGGATAGGCCTCGTTCAGCAGCGGGATGAGCTGCTGACGGAACTGCTGCCACGCCTCGGCGGACAGCCGCTCGATCACCGGCCGCAGCGCCGTGCCGGTGACCCATTCCAGCACCGGGTTCTCACCGGTGAGTTCGTGGATGTAGGTGGTCTCCCATGCGTCGACGCGGCAACCCGCGTCGGTGAGCAGCCCAGCGTACTCGGCGGGTGGGCTGACCACACTTCCTTCCCGGAACGGCATGTCGCGCAGTGCGTTTGCGAACGGCTCACGTCTGGCCACGGCGCGCACCGCCTCGTGCGACGGCGACTCGAAGTTGCCGGGCATCTGCACTGCGATCCACGACCCGGCAGCCAGTTGCCCGGCCCAGCGCACCAGCAGCTCGCGGTGTTCGGGCACCCACTGCAGCGTCGCATTGCTGACCAGGACATCGGTGTCCGGTTTGGGCTCCCACGACCGCACGTCGCCCACCTGTGCGTCGACCCCGCGCGCCCTGGCCGCCTCGACCATCTCCGCCGAGCTGTCCCACGCCTCGATCACCGCGTGGGGCCAGCGCTGCGCCAACGTCGCGGTGAGATTGCCGGGACCACAACCCAGATCGACGACACGACGCGGCTTGTCGGCGGCCACCCGTGACGTCAGATCGAAGAACGGCCTGCCGCGGTGATCGGCGTAGGTGAGGTAGACGTCCGGGTTCCACATGGCTTCAGTGTGGCACTCCCATGTTCACAGGTGGTTCGCATGATCGACGAGCCAACTGTCTACCGCCCGACGTGAGGTTGGCTACCATCGGGCGATGTCCAGTTCCCAACCGCCCAATGTCGAGCCGGTTGACCCACCGATCCCCGTACCCGACGTCCCCGGAGCCGACGCGACCGCCCGCGGCCTGCCGCGACGCGTCGACCTCACCCTTCGCCAGCGGCTGATCGTCGATTCCTCGGCAATCGCCGATCTCGGCCTTCGGACCGCGTTGGCCTCGGTGGTAGGCGCTGCGATGGTCCCGCAGGTCGCACTGTCGGCGCTGAACCGGGCCAGGACAAGGGAACAGCGCGAAGCCCTGCAGTTCTACGCCGAACTGGGTGCGACGAAGGATCCCGACCGGGCATTCCCCACCCCCACGGAGGCGCCGCGGATCTCGTCGCGACCCGCGAACCCCGTTGCGGAGTGGATGGCCAACGGCCGCGTGCACAACATCCGGTTCAACAGCAGCTTCGAGGCGATCAACCCCGCGATGCGCGACCGATGTCAGTCGTATCAGCGCAACAACGTCGTGCATGCCCAGCACTGGCGCCACGACGACGGACCACATCCCACGCTGTGCGTGATCCATGGCTTCATGGGTTCGGCCTACCTGTTCAACGGGTTGTTCTTCTCGCTACCGTGGTTCTACCGCTGCGGGTACGACATCATGCTCTACACGCTGCCGTTCCATGGCAGAAGGGCCGAAAAGTACTCCCCCTACAGCGGATACGGGTTGTTCGCCAACGGCCTCGCCGGTTTCGCGGAGGCGATGGCGCAGGCCGTCTACGACTTCCGCTCGCTGATCGACTATCTGGAGTTCACCGGCGTCGACCGCATCGCGCTGACCGGGATGTCACTGGGCGGCTACACGTCTGCGTTGATCGCGTGTGCCGACGACCGCATCCAGGCCGTCATCCCGAACGTGCCCGTCGTGATGCCCGAGAAGCTGGTCGGGCAGTGGTGGCCGGCCAACATGCTGGTGGCCCTCGGCGACCAGCTCATCGACGCGAGCGATGAATTGCACACGGCCGCAGCGATGTTCCACTCGCCGCTGAACTATCCCGCGCTGGTGCCCAAGGACCGACGGTTGATCATCGCCGGTCTCGGCGACCGGCTCGCGCCGCCCGAGCACGCGGAGGCGTTGTGGGAGCACTGGGACCGCTGCGCGTTCCACTGGTTCCCCGGCAACCACATCCTGCACGTCAGCCAGCCGGACTACCTGCGCAGGATGACGCGCTTCATGCGCGACTTCATGTTCAGCTAGACAAGCGCCGCACCGAGAGCGGATGCAGTGCGGTCAGCGCAAGACCGTGCCTGCCCCTCAACGCGGTCACACCCGGTGCGGGCGCACGGCCCGGCCGCTCGGCGGTGAGCACGGCGCATGCCGCCGCCAACGTCGGCCGCGCCGGATCTCCCGACATCTCCACCGCGGTCCAGGTCTCGTTCGACCCCTGTGTGCGAAGCGCATACCACGTCTGATCCAGTTTCTCGTCGACCGGGACGCGGTAAGCGGCGAGGTATCCCGAGTCGGTACGCAGGCCCCGCCACGTCTCCTTACCCGACGGCAGCGGCGGCACGTCGTCGGTATCGACGACGGTCGTGGACACGCCACTTTCCTGCAGATGGTCGCGCAGTCGGCGGATCGCGACCTCGGCGGTCTCCTGCAGCGGAATGGTGGCCGAGCGGGCCTGCAGCGCAGCGAGATTGTCCTCTGCGGCGAGTGTCAACCCGATCCAGGTGGTGCGCCCGGCACCGGTGTCCCTGCTGGTGATCCGCACGGCATCGGCACGCAACCCGTAGCGGTCGAGGTAGCCGGCGATCACATCCAAGGGCGGCTGCTGAGTCGCGGACTCCGGATCGACCCGCAGCAGCACCGTTGACCGCGATGCCGGTGACCGCCTGCCGCGGGAGTGGTTGCGCCGAAAGACCCCGAAGCGCCGCGCCACGATCGTCGTGAGGAACGCGCCGCGCCACCACGCGAACAGGATCAGCACCGCAGCCGCCGCGATGCCGAGCACCCACCGGTCGTACGTCGACTCCCACGGATAGGACATCGCGGCGGGCACGATGAACAACAACGCCAACGTGATTCGGGTGGTCATGCGGTGGTGTCCTTCCTTCGGTACACGATGACCGCGGCAATCAGCACCACCACCGCGAGGACACCGGTTCCTGCAAACGCGATGATGCGTGGCCGCGGGTCCTCGGCGGGCGGTGGCGGCGGCGCGGCGATCTGCTTGCTGTGCGGCTTGTCCGGATCGACCGGTGCCACCTGCCAGGTCAGCGCGGCCACCGGATCGACGCTGCCCGCGCCGACCATGCTCGAGGGCGACTGCGCGGCGCCATGTGCGGTCTCGGTGAGCCTGCGAATCACCTGTGTCGCGTTCAGTTCGGGAAACCTGCTGCGCACCAACGCCGCAATACCGGACACGTAGGCTGCCGCATAGCTGGTGCCGCTGATCGGGAACAGTTCACGCCGGTCGTTGGGCAGCGCATTGGCGATGCCGCCGCCTGGTGCGTTGCTCACCGACGCGATGTTCTCACCGGGTGCCGCGATGCCGAGCCACGGCCCGGCCATCGTGAAGTCCGACGGCTGGCCCGTCGCGGTCAGCGACCCGACCGAGAGCACGTACTGCTGCCACCACGACGGGATGGAGATCGACGTGACCGTCGACCAGTCACCGTTGCCGGGGTTGGACTCGCACGCCGAACCGGTGGCGAAACCGCCGCGGTTGTTTCCCGCGGCGGCGACGATCACCGCATCCTTCTGCTCGGCCGCGTATCGCAGCGCGGCGCCGAGTTCGTTCTGATCGACGTTCTTGTTCGCCGGCACACACGTGATCGCGGAAATGTTGATCACCCGCGCGCCGAGGTCCGCAGCGCGCACGACTGCTCGCGCCAGGCCGGCGATATCGGCGGCCGCACGGCTGGTTTCACGATCTTGATTCGGCGTGCGGGGCGAGAACTTCGCCGACGTCTGCCGGATCGACACCAGCCGCGCCGCAGGTGCGACCCCGGAGAAACCGTCGCTGCCCGGCTGGCCCGCGATCAGGCCTGCGATCAGCGTGCCGTGCCCGTCGCAGTCGGTCAGGCCGTCGGTGGTCTCGACGAAGTCGCCTCCTGGATCGACGTTCGGCAACCGCGGCCCGGGTTGTACGCCGGTGTCGATGATGGCCACCACCTGTCCCTCGCCGCGGGAGTGCCGCCAAGCGTCGGAGAGGTTGAGCGCCAACTGGTTCGGGCTCACCGCGCCGGGGTCGGTGCCCGGCAGCACGCTTGTCGTCGTGCATTCGCCGCGCTGGGCCATCGGCTGGACCGGACCCGGGTTACCCGGCGGCGGCGGCACCTGCGTGTCGACCGACGGCGGGTTGACCGCACCCGCGGCCGGACACGCCACCACCGCCGCCACCGAAATTGCGGCGAGAGAACAGAATCCGCGCCGAATCACCGATTCAGCACCAGATCGAACAGTCCGATGAGGTACGCCGCCACCGGGATGATCGAGGCGTCGATGCCAGCGGCCGCAAAACCCACCAGCCGCCGCAACGGAAGCGAGTAGCTGTCCGGGCGTGCGACGCCCGGGTTCAGCGCGACCACCACCCACACCGCGACGAGTACGGCGAGCACCCCGAGCGCCCACCACGCCGAGGAGTAGCGGCCGGTGACCGCGAACGTGACGACCAGCGCCACCGTCAACAGGTAGGTGTGGCTCAGCAACCACGCCTTGCACGCCGCGGTGTCCCAGACCCTCGCGCGCAGTGTCGCACCGGCAGCAGCGGCGACCACCAGAATCCACGCCCACACGCTCGGTCGTGCAGAGGGTAGCCCGACGACGAGCAGCGACCCGAGGATCGACAGCAGCACACCGGCGGCGATGAAACCCGTTTGGTAGGAGTCGCTCAGCCGCACCCTGCGCGGCAGGTCCTCCAGCACACTGCGCGGCTGCGCCGACGGTGTCGGGTCACCCGGGGCCGGGATCACCGGCAGCGGGAAACGCGCCCACAGCGCTGACAGCTGCGCGGCCTGCACGGTGACCAGCAGTGCGACGACGATCAGACCGCACCCGATGCTGCTCACCGGGATGTGCCACAACGTGGCCACGCCCGCGGCGAGAAGCACACCGAGGCCCGTCACCACCGTGGCTGTGAAGAACGCGACCGCCCGCTCCGACACGATGCGGCTTATCAACGCGAAGGCGGTCACCCCCGCGGCACCGAGAACCACGTTGGCCGAGCCGAATTCACCCGGCACGGCGAGTGCGAACGCGGCCGCGACGGGCACCAGCGCTGCGATCGACAACGCAACGGAGAACTCGGGCAGCCGCGCCCGGGTGAGCAGGGTGGCCAGGACGGCGGCCGCGGCGACGGCACTGACCGTCAGCAATCCCGCGAGTTGCCCAGTGGCTGCGTGATGCGCGACGGCCAGTCCGGTGCATACCAGGACGAGGCCGATGACGGCGATCGCCGCGGCCCGGCGGATCTGCCCGATGCCCCACGGCCGCTTCCTGGCGGCCGAGAAGATCACCGCGGCATCGGCGATGTCCTCCACGATCGGCGGCGACGACGGTCCGGCGGGCAACGGTTGCAGCGCAAGCAGGTCGCCGTCGACGACACCGACGGTGTCCAGGGTGGCGTCGAGGCTGAACGGCGCGCCGCCGATGGGGGCCAGGCTGCGCCGCACCGGCGCATCGCCATCCTCGTCGGCAGGCAGCGCAAAACGCGCTACCGCGGGGATGATTTCACGCAGCGGCAACTCGGCGGGCAGCGCCATCTCGGTCAGCCGACCACCTGCGTCGGACTCCGAACCTGCCAGCACGGCAACGCGGACGATGGGTATCACAGTGTTGTTCGACATGGCTCTCTCTCTGGTGTTCCGTTCGTTGGTCAAAGTCGCGGGTGAGCTGCAGGTCGGGAAACCAGGAGCCGTCCGGCAGTGTTGCGGTCAGCCGGTCGATGGCCGCGGCGATCGCGAATGGGGTGCCCGGGCTGAAGGTGGAAACCCACTCGCCGTCGAAGGCGCGCGTCGGGCTCACCAGAATTCGGCCGTGCTGCGAGTCGATGATCCCGACACCGACGTCGGTCGTGACATGGTGACCGTCGCGGCGCTGGCCCGCGACGATCTCCACGTAGCTGCGACGGTCGGTGTACACCGAAGCCACGATGTGCCGCGTGGCCTCCGGGATGCCAAGGAAGTCAAGGACTTCGGCGACGGGTGCACCGTCGCGGATCCGCTCGTCGGCACGTGAACCCACCCGTGCGGGCAGCGAGAACTCCGGAAAGCGCGCGGGGGCACGACCAGAAAGGCCCACCGCCGCGATCGGGACGAGCGCATCGGGGTCGCCGATGTCCATCTCGGTGAAGGTGACCAGGTGCGCGTTGCGCAGGGCCACCACCGTCTGCTCACCGCGGCGCGCGACCAGACCTCGTAACAGGTCGCCTGCCGCGGTGACGAACCGGAGCTCAAGCCACTGCGAGGGGTGACACACCAGCCGGATCCAGGCTGCGACGGCGGGGTCGACATCGCCGGCGGCCAGTTCGCTCCGGTGACCGTCCTGCGGATCGGGCGGGGTGATCGCCAGCACCCACGGGAAGCTCCCCGCACCGACGAAATCAGCTATGCGCCACGCCTGCTCGACGGTCAGCTCGACAGCGTTAGGACGCATCTATCCCCATTTGGCGCCTTCGGCCTGGTCGCGGGCGTTCATCGCCATCGTGTTCTGCTCATGGGTGGCCGCCATCGCGCGGTAGGCGCGCACCAGTTCCTCCAGCGCGGTGTTCCACTGCGCCTGCCAGGCCTGGTAGGTCATCCCGGTATCGCCCTGCCATGCGCCGGCCAGTGCGGCCTGCTCGCTGGCGATGTCGGCGCCGACGACATGCAAAGCGGCTGCGTAGCTTGACATCTCACCCGAGTGCGAAAGCATCGCCGGGTAGTTGTACATGATCTGCGACATGGTCGTATGCCTTTCCGATCCGGATCAGATTGAGGTGTAGGTGCTGGCTGCGGCCGCATCCTGGGCGACGTAATTGCCTGCCGCGTCGCCGAGGTTGACCTGCGCGATATCGAGCAGCGCGTTGACCTTCGCCGACACCTCGACGAACCGGGCGTGCGCGGCCTGGAACGCCGCCGACGACTCGCCCATGTGGAACGCCTGCGCCGAGACGGCGGCCTGCTCGGCCTGCGTGATCGTGCTGCGCATCAACGCGGTTTTCGCGCCGAAGGCCGCCTCGGATGCGACCAGTTGCGGAATATGAGCATCGAGCAGGCTCATGGTTTCTTCCTTTCCTCATCATCGGGATGTCGATCTTCTGCCTCCCACGTGGTGGGCAGCATGGGGGCCACGGGGCCACCGCCGAACGCGTCGCCGGGCAACCGGGTCAGGCCTGCGGCGGGCACCTCGGGTTTGGTCGCCGTACCGCTGAAACCCATCGGTCCCGCACCGCGATTCGACGCGGACACCCGCGCCTCCTCCTGCGGCGGTTCGGCGCCGGATCCGGAGTCGAGATCCATGTACTCGTCGCGGAATCCGCGTTCCTTCACCTTCCCGCGCCTGCGCGCCCGCCGCTTCTCGCGAGCCGCCGCGGCGGAGGCGAGCGCTGCCGCGGCGGGGATGTCGGCCGCGGGGGCCTTGGCCGCGGTGACATCGCGCAGGGTGGGGGTGAAACCCTCACCGGGATAGTCGCCCCGGACCGCGTACGCCACGCTCTGCGCGGGGGCGGCAGCGGGTGCCGTCGTGCTCGGGGCCGCAGGGGCGGCGGCCGACGACCCGGCGACGCCCGGGCTGACCCCCGACGGCGCGATGCCTGCCACCGGCCACGGTGCGCTCTCGCTGCGGGTGGAGGTGGCGGGCGTCGTCTGCGCCTCCGACTCTCTCTCAACCGGTTCCTGGGCTTCCTCTTCCTTGCCGAAGATCTCGTTGGCCACGCCGAGCACGATGCCCAGCGTCAGGCCGAGCAGCGGCCACAGCAGCAGCTGCGGATAGGTGAGCGACGCACCCACCCACGAAACCGCCTGCCACACCACGGCCAACAGGAACGGACCCCACGTCACAAGCGCCTCGGACGGATTGGTCAGGAAGTCGGTGATCAGCTGCAAGCTGTTGCCGATCGGGTCCTGCAGGAAGTTCAGAATCGGCTCGAAGAGGTCGTTGATGTAGTCCTGGTACCACTTCAGCAGATCGGAGATGATGTTCGAAAGATCAAGTGAAGTACCCGATTCGGTGGCGGTGGCCTGCGCCCCCATCTGCTGGCCCGTCGCCATGGCGTTGCCTGCCTCGCCGACGCCTGGCTGCAGCAGGAACGGTGCGGGCGGCGTGGTCGGCGCCGCCGCGAGCGCCGCGCCCGACACCGCCTCGTAGGTGGCCATCGTGGTGGCCGCCTGGACCCACATGCGGACGTAGTCGGCCTCGTTGAGCGCGATCGGAATCATGTTGATGCCGAGAAAGTTGGTGGCCACCAGCACGCCGTGCACGACATGGTTGGTGACCAACTCGGGCATCGTCGGCATGGTGGCCAGCGCGGTGGTGTACGCCGCGGCGGCGGCCTCGTGCTGTGCGGCCGACGCCGCACTGTTGGCGCTGGCGTCGCTGAGCCAGGCCAGGTACGGCGCGTGCGCCGCGACATACTGCTCGGCGCTGGGCCCCTGCCACGCCCCGGCCTGGACTTCACCGAGGACCGCGGTGAGTTCGGCTGCGGCCGAGGCATATTCGACGCTCAACGATTGCCAGGCCCCCGCGGCGGCCAGCAGGGGTCCCGGACCGGGACCGCTGCTGAGCAGCGTCGAGTGCACCTCCGGAGGAAGCGCCATCCACGGGGTCGTCATATTCAGCCCCTGGCCACCAGATACGAAGCGGCGGCCGCGGCGTCACCGGTGGCGTAGCTCGTCGCCGATTCGGCGACGCCTGCGCCCGAGCGCCCCAGCTCCTCGATGCCCTGGGCGGCGACGGTCGTGTGCGCGGCCCCGTGTGCGCTCATGCCCACGGCGGTTTGCAGCGACACCGGGTCGGCCGCAGGCGGTATCACCGCCGTGACGAGCGGCGCCGCACCGGCATGTGCAGCCGCCAGCCGTGCCGTCAACGCCTCGACAGCCGCGCTTGCCGCCGTCAGGCCCTCTGGTATCACTCGCAGAGTCATCGGCCGTAGTCCTTTCTGTCGCCGTTGGAATGTGCTGCCGCTTCATCGACTAGCGGATTGACCAGTTGCAGATGCGTCGGTGCGTCGCTGTCCCCCAACAGGAGTGCCCTGCCCGCGGGTAGCCGGCTGAACCGCTGGCCGCGGATCTTGCCGCTGTCGGCCGGGTTGCCGGAGAGCATCAATGTGGTGGCCTGCAGCTCGTTGAGACGGCGCAGCAACGGCGCGGTCATCACGGCGTGCGCGGATCCGGCGGCGCGCGCCGTCACGATCACCCGCAGGCCGAGGTCGCTCGCCTCGGAGAGCAGCCCGATGATGCTCGACCACGGCCGCTGTCCGACGTAGGGGCCGCTCATCGCGGGGCCGTCGGGGATCTGGTCGACGTCATCGACGATCAGATAGTGGGTCTGCCCGGTAAACGTCCACCCACTCAACTGTTCTCGGCTCAGCCCGGCGGGCGGCCTGCGCTTCTCGATGAGTGCGGACAGGCCGAGCATGGCCGGGGTGATCCGGTCGATGTTGGGGGTGTACTCGTTGTCTGGAAACAGCGGTTCGTCGACCAGATGCAGCCGTCGGTCGATCACGGTGAACGCGACCGCATCGGGTGTGCTGTTCTCCCGGATCGTGCGGATGATGTGCCGAAGCAGCGTGGTCTTGCCGGACCGGTTGTCGCCGAACACCATCAGCAGCGGGTTCTGCGTGAAGTCCAGCGCGACCGGGGCGAGGTCCTCCTCGCGCTGGCCGACGACGATCCGTTCGCGACCCTGATATAGCGGGGCCACCGCGTCGGGGTGCAGCTGAGTCGGCAGCAGCCGCACCGGCGGCGCCGACACACCGCGGTAGCGGGCGTTGAGCTCGTCGATCGCCGCCAGCGGCGGGACGGCGAACAGGAAGTGCTCGGCCGCCATCGTCAGGCCGCGCCCCGGTTGATCGGCGGGCACACTTTCGGCGGGTCTGCGCAGGGCGCCGACGACGCGGACATTGCTGTCGTGCGCGTCGTGCAGCTTGAGCTCGAGCCGCAGGCCGAGGCCGTCGCGCATGGTCAGCGGTACCTCGATCCAGTTCGGTGTGGTGACGACGACGTGAATGCCGTAGGACAGACCCGCGTTCACCAGCTCGGTCACCTTGGCCAGCAACGGGTTGCGGGTGTTGAACTGGTCGGTGTTGTCCCTGCTGAACGCGTACAGGTTGTCGATGACGAGGAAGACCTCGCCGTAGCCGTCATCGCGATCGCCCGCGCCGCGACGCTGACGCGCCAGCAGCAGCTGTTCCAGCTCGCTGAACGTCCTCCGGATCCGCTCCGGCTCGAGCGGCGAAGCCACGCTGCCGACGTAAGCGAGGTCGGCGAGCTTGCCCAGCTGGCCGCCGCCGTAGTCCAGGCAGTAGAAGGTGACGTCGCGCGGCGAATGCAGCGCCGCGGCCGACAGGATGAAGGTCTGCAGCGCCGTGGACTTGCCGGACTTCGGACCGCCGTGGATGACCATGTTGCCCGCCGAGGACGACGCGTCGAAGATCAGCGGGTCGCGCCGCATCTCGAACGGCCTGTCGATTTCGCCTAGGGGCCAACGCCATTGGCGTTCGGGAAGGTCGGCGCGGTGCAGCACCTCCTCCAGCGGCAGCGGCTCGTCCAGCGGGGGCAGCCACAGCCGCGGCGCGCGCGGCCCGTAGCGGGCGAGCTGATCGCCGATCGTCGCGATCAGCTTGCGCGGCGGAAGCACTTCCACCTCGGCGTCGGAATCGATGATCGCCGACTCGGCGGGCGGCTCCACCCGCGACGCGGTGAACAGCTGCGGCTGCGGCACGGCGTGCACGACGATGGACTTGGCGCGCCGCGGCGGCTCGTAGATTCCGTCGACGTAGGTGCTGCGGAACTTGATGGGCACGGCGCCGGGGGCGGGCACCAGGAAGCCGACGCCCTTGTGCTCGCGGCCGGATTCGATGTGGTAGGCGTCCTCGACGCCGATGATCTGCCGAGAGATGCTGGGGCTGGCCACCTTCAGGCCGATGCGGTACGACGTGTTCTTGTCGATGTCCTTGATCTTGCCGACATCGAGGGTCTGCGATGCGAACAGGATGTGGATCCGGAACGACCGGCCCTTGCGGGCGACGTAGTCGAACAGCTCTGCGTATTCGGGATGGTCGGCGAGCATGAGCGTGAACTCGTCGGCCACCACGAAGAGGGTGGGTATGGGCGGCAGATCGTGTCCTGCGGCGATCGCGTTCTCGTACTCGGTCACCGAGTTGAACGCGCTGCCCTGGACGCGTCGGCCGGCCTCGCGGAGCAGTTGCTCGCGCCTGGCCACCTCGCCGCGCAGGGTGTCGGCGAACCGGTCGGCCAATGACTTCTTCTCGGCCATGTTCGAGATGACCGCGACGACCTGCGGGAAGTTGCGGAAGATGTCGGCGCCCGCCTCGCCCTTGAAGTCCGCGTAGATGACGATCAGCCGATCGGCGGAATGAGTCGTCAACAGCGACAGCAGAATCGACATCAGCGTCTGGGACTTGCCCGAACCGGTCATGCCGATCATCAGGCCGTGCGGACCCATTCCGCCTTCGGCCTCGTCCTTCAGGTCGAAGTAGAGCGGCTCGCCGGTGGCGGTCACGCCGATCGGCACGCGAAGTTCGTCGTCGCGCTCCCGTGGCGCCCACAGGGTCGCGACGTCAAGCGCGGAGGCGTCGGGAATCCCGAGCAGCGTGGTGAAGGTGCCGCCGCCGGTGCTCGACGAGCGGGTGTGGATCGGGTTGGAGTCCCACCGCGACAGCCGGCGGGCGATGTGTGCCGCGTCGGCCACGTCGAGCGAGTCGGCGATGTCGATGTAGGGCTGCCAGCCGGTGGCGCCCTGCCAGCGCCGGATCGCGCCGTCGGCGATGCTCAGCACCGGCCGCTCCGGGTCGGGATACTGCTCGCGGTGCGGCTGTGTCGTCGTCGTATGGATCACGGTTACGCCGCCGACGTTCGACAGGTCGGTGAAGTCGCGAGGATCGGCGTCGGGGTCGTCGAGCACGATCAGGAGATGCTTGGCGGCGTCAAGGCCCGCGACGAGTTGCCGCAGCCGGGGCGCGGAGGTCGCCAGCAGCCGGGCCGGCCCCACCCCGTCGGCAGATCCTGGAATATCGGTGTGCGGCAGCCATTTCAGCCACGTCCAGTCGTCGGTGTCCAGGTCGGGCGTGGCAACGGCGAGGCCGAAGACCTCCGGGTCGTGCCAAACGACGGCCTGGGCGATCCAGGCGCGCAGCGCACCGCGCAGCTCGCCGGGCGCACCGCAGAGCGTGATCCGGGACAGCTTGGTCAGCTCGATGCCCGCGGGCACGTCGCGCACCGTGCGCTGGGTGTCGAGCAGACCACGCAGCGCACTGTGCGACACGGGCTCGAGGTCGATCTCGTCGGCGGTGTCCTTGACCCGAAGCGTGGTGTTCAGCGGTGCGTCGCTGCGCCCTGCGCGCAGGACCAGGAAGTCGTCGTCGTGCGGATCGCGTTCCCACTGCCTTCGAGTGCCCGGAATGACCGTCAGCGCAACGGGTTCCGGATGTGACCACTCGAGCGCCCTGCGCTGTTCGGCGGCGTGGCCGCGCACGTTGTCCCGAAGCGCCGACAGGTAACGCAAGTAGTCGGCGCGTTCTGCGTCGACCTCCTCGGTGCGCATCTTGTTGTCCGAGCCGCGGTACAGCGCGGTGGCCGCCAGCAGCAGCACGAACGGGAAGAACAGCGTCGTCGGTGAGATGAGTCGCATACCCGTGGCAACGAGCGCGACGATCATGCCGACGATCAGGATGACGATGAGATACGGCAGCACCCGGCGCAACAGCGACGGCGGCACCAACCGGGGCAGTTCAGGCGGTGGCTCGATGGTGATCGTGCCCTTGCGAACCTCGGGCCGCGGCATCCGCCGGTGCGCCTCGAAAATCAGCCTGCTCATCGGGTCTCCCCCGCCTGCGCGGCAACGCCGGGCCGGATCGAATCGTGCGCCGTCAGCGCGTTGACGCGCGACAGTGCCGGTCCGGCGGCATACAGGGACAGCACCGACCACGGGATGGGCAGCGGCGGTGCGGCGAGGCCGAGCGCCTCAGCGGCTTTGTTGTCGCCCCCGGTGTCGATCCCGTAGCGGACCCCGGTGTCGCTGATCCAGAACTGGGAGCCTGCAGTTGGCGAACCGGGCTCCTGCCCGACGACCTGGACCAGGTAGCCACTGCCCACAGGCAGTGCCACCCTGGTGCCGGTTGCAACGAGATCGACTGTGTGCGTGTCGGATTCGATGGGCAGCTCGGCGCCCGAGAGCAGCGTCATGGCGCTGACGTTGGCGCCTTCCGGCTTGGCCCACCGCGCACAGGTCACCGGGGCGTCCGCCGCGTCGACCAGGGTTACCGGGTCCTTCGGATAGATGCTCGCGTCGATCAGGTCGGAGACGGGCAGGCGCGACACCGCATCAGCACCGAGCCGAGGCGGCTGGTCGAGCCCGTAGGAGTTGGTGTTGCGCAGGATCGCTGCCAGCACGGGCGGCACCTGCTGGAGGCCGTCGGGCAGTACCGCATAGTGACGCATCGTGTTGTCGGCGTCGAAGGAGACCACGACGGCGCCGACGGGTGCCGGTGTCGGCAGCGGGAATCGCGGCGGCTCACCGGCGCCGGGAATCGCCGGTGCGGTCAGGGCGGGCGACTCCGGGATGGTGTTGAACAGCCCGGTGTCGATACGCCGGGGAGTCTGCTGTCGCGCACCGAAGCCAAGCGCATCGGTGACCGCCCGGTCGTTCACGTCGAGCGGGCTGCGCCTGCCCTGCCACAACAGCCATGTCCTGCCGTCGTTTTCGGCCAGTACCGCGGAGTCCTCTCCCAGCGCGGAGGCGTGCTCACCGTCGCCGACCAGCGCGCCTGCAATGACGGTGAGCCCGCTCGCGGCACCGGACTGCGCGTCGCATACCGTCCATTCGGCATCGCGAGAGTCGTTCTGCACCATGCGTTCCGGCGCGCCGGGAATCCCGAGCAGGTTGCCGCGGCCGAACTGGTCCAACTCACGTGATTTGACCGTGGTGGGGTTGTCGGGCCTGCCGACGATCAGCCGTGCGGAGGTGAGGTTGAGCACGGGATGCAATTCGTCGCCGACCTTGACGTAGAGCGCGGCGGTGGACCGGTCGGCGAGGATCGCGTCGTTACCCGCCGTACCGGACGGACGGATCAACGAGAAGAGGAAGCAGCCGGCCAGCCCGGTGATCAACACGAGTGCGCCGACGAGCACCGCCCGTGTCTGGGTGCGCAGCGGGTCGACGAGCATCCTGGTGTCGTGCAGTGCGACGCCGGATGCGATGCGCCGCATGACGAATCGCCAACCGGACACCTGGTGGCGGGTGACGAACCCGCGGCGGTATGTGGCGTCCGGATTCTCGTTGGCCGGTGTCCGGGAGGCGAAGGCGCGTCGCTCCGGTTGCGGGTCGGTCATTCGGGCACCGCCAGTCCGAGACCACGGAGCAGCGGTGCGATGGACGCCCGCACATCGGCAGCGGTGATCGTCATGAGATCGTCGTCGCTGAAGTCCTCGACGTCGGAGTGGTCGAGTCGGTATTCCCGTTCCTCTTCGGAGCGCTCGACGAGGTTGCGGACGAACCGGCCGTTACCCGCGATGTCCAGCCCGCGCCGGTTCACGCCGTTGGCGTCGGGTGACGACGTCTGGGCGAGATGGTTGAACAACTGCTCCATGTCGTCGAGCGCGGCGGGGTCGAACACGCTGTCGCGCTTCTCCGCCATCCGGTGTGCGATCTCCACCAATTCCTTTGATGTGTAAGAGGGAAAGTCGATGCTGCGGGTGAAGCGCGACCGCAGGCCTTCGTTGGTATCGAGGAACATGTCGAGGTCGGCCCGGTAACCCGCGATGATGACCACGAGTCGGTCGCGGTCGTTCTCCATGCGGGCCAAAAGCGTGTCGATCGCCACCAGGCCGAAGTCGTTCTTCGCGCCGGTCGCGACCAACGCGTACGCCTCGTCGAGGAACAGCACACCGTCGAGAGCGCTGTCGATGATGGCGTTGGTCTTCGCCTCGGTTTCCCCGATGTGCTGGCCGATCAGGTCGGCACGGTGCACCTCGCGAACGGTTTCGCGCTTCAAAAGGCCCAGGCCGCAGTAGATCTTGGCGACCACGCGTGCGATGGTGGTCTTACCCGTTCCCGGCGGCCCGGCGAACACCAGGTGGTTCGTCCGGTTGGCGACCGTCAGTCCGCGCTCCTGACGGCGCAGCGCCATCGCGACCGAACTCTTCAGCCGGGCGACCTGGTACTTGACCTCTTCGAGGCCGATGAACTCCGCCAGTTCGGCTTCGGCCTCGATCAGCAGGTGGGCCTTGCGCTCCTTTGCGCCCGGGTCGACGAAATCCTCCTCGCCCGGTTCGGTGGCCGGGTCCCACGGATCGGTCCTCGCGTCTATCCGTGCCGCCGTCGTCGTGAGGAACCCGACCGTCGAATCGGAGAGGGCCTCTTCGACATCCGCGTTCTCGGGATTGGCGGCATACAGGTCCTGCAGGACTTCGGCGGCGTCCTCGTCCTCACCCTGTGCCCGCAGCGCGAGCGCCTTGCCGAGCGCGCCGTCCACGGCGGCGACGGCGACCGGGCCCTCGGGCTCCTCCAGGTAGGACAGCGCGGGTGCGAACATCCCGAGACGGCCCAGCGCGATGCCCAGCGTCACCCTCGCCGCGTGGGCGTAGAGCGGATCGAGTGTGGCTTCGTTGACGATCGGGGTCAGCAGGCGTACCACGTCCGACCAGCGCTCGGTTCGGTAGTTGATCGCGACCCGAAGCCACCTGGCCTCGAGCCAGGTGGGGCGACGATCGAGTATCTCGCCGACCAGCCGATCGGCATCGGCTGCCTTGCCCTGCTCGGAAAGTGTTGCGGCATAGGCCAGTTGAAAGTCGTCGGGGTCGGCCGCCCGGAATTGCAGATACAGGCCGGTGTCGTAGTCGAAGGCCAGCACCCGCGGGGCCAGGTCGATCTGGCGGGCCAGCAGTCCGGCGGTGGCGGACGTCCGCCACACCGCCTCGATGACCCGCGGTTCGGTGCCGCCTGCCGCTGCCAGCCCGGTCCATGCGTCGCAGTGGTCGCCCGCGATGTGGGTGAGCGCGGTGAACCCGGCGTGCGCTGCGGACAGGTCGGCGGGCCGCCTGCGGTCGTGCACCGCCAGTCCCAGCGCCCGACAACACGTGGCGAACCGGGTGACGACGTCACTGTCCACCCGAGCCGTAAGCACGTCACTCCCCATCCGGGCCCACGTCTCCTAAAGTATGGCTAAGCTAACTTTCGGTGAAGTTAGCATTGCATAAGCTAACTGTCGAGACGCACGTGACTCTCAGCGGCGGTGAGCCGGGTCACCCTTTGACGGCGCTGACCAGTTCGATGTCGGCGAACATCGGCCCCGCTTCGGAGTCCGGGCCGGGAACCGGCCTGCCGATCTCGCCGATGTAGTCGGCCAGGCGCATCCGTTCGCCGCGCCACCCGTGGTTGCCGAACCATTCCACGGCGGGCGCATGCTGCTCGTTGTAGATGAGGCTGAAGAACTGACCTTCGTTGCCCGATTCGCGCTCCGCGGCGCGGGCCTGCTCGAGGTCGGCCTCGCTCATCGGGGTGGCGTCTTCGACAGCGATCCGGCTGCCCGCCGCGGCCAGCTCGTCGATCCCGGTGAACAGCTGCTGCTGCGCAGCGGCAGGCAGATAGATGAGCAGGCCTTCGGCGAGCCAGGCCGACGGCGTCGACGGGTCGAAGCCGCTGTCGAGCAGTGCGCTGCGCCAGTCGTCACGAAGGTCGACGGCTATCTCCCTGCGTTCGGCCGTCGGCGACTCACCGCTGCGGTCCAGCACGTCGCGCTTGAACTCCAGCACCTGCGGCTGGTCCAGCTCGTAGACGATCGTGCCGCCGGGCCACGCCAACCGATAGGCGCGGGAGTCCAGTCCCGCCGCGGGGATGACGATCTGCCGCACGCCCGCGTCGGCGGCGTCATAGAAGTAGGAGTCGAAGAACTTGGTCCGTGCCGCCTGATAGTTGACGAAGTGGACGCCGAACTCGGACGCCAGCTTGTTGTCCGGCGCCTTGCCGTCGAGGACGTCGGCCCACTCGCCGCCGACCGCCCTGCAGAACATCTCCGCGTACGGGTCGACCACCAACGGGTTGGCCTTGTTGGCCTCGAGCGCACGCGAGGCGGCGACGAAAAGCGCTGTGGCGCCGACGCTCGTGGTGATGTCCCAGGTGTCGTTGTCCGAACGCATAGGTCCGGTTATACCCGGGAATTCTGACGTGACGACTGAAGGGATGGGCCCTAGACGAGCGGGCGGCCGGTCCGGATCCGCCAGTCGAGGTCCTTGAGCATCCAGTTGAACGGGAACTCCTGCAGAACCCGGGGCAGGCGGTTGTTCACGGCCCGGATGCGCCGGATCACCCGCTCGAAGCGACGCTGCTTGTCGTCGTCCCACTTCAGCTGCATCTCGTCGCGGAACCGCTGCGGCAGGAAGCCGCCGGTGATCAGCAGGTTGAAGTCGTCCAGCCTGCACTGAATCGCCGCGGGCAGTTTCACCCCGCGCATGCGTCCGGCGGCGATCGGCCAGAGGAAGTTGCGCACGGTGTCGTCGAGGTGCACCTTCTCCATCGACTCTTCCCAGTAGCGTTCGAACGCGGCCTGGTCTGCCGGCCATTTCTCGCGCGGCACCTGCAGCATGGTCCCGAGCGCGATGCCCTCCTCGAACAACTGCTCGGTGGCGGCCTCATCGGGTTCGCCGACGAAGAGCTTGTACACGTCGACGACACCCTTGTACATACAGGCGCCAACCCACATCTGGAGGTCGGTGTCGAATGCGTTGTACGACACCGGGCTCTCGTCGGTCGAATACACCTGCCCGTGCGCGCGATTCACCGCGCGCCGGTAGGCGGCCTTCTGCTCGGGTGTGCCCTGCGCGGCGACGGCGAGATAGGTGAACGTGGTGCGGGCGCGCTTGATCGGGTGGCGATCGATCCGGCCGCTCTCGACCCGGCTCTCGACCACGCCGTACCCGACGCCGGGGCGGGACAGTTGCATGACCACGTTCGCCGCGCCCGCCAGCAGGCCGACGCCCAACATTCCGCCGACAGCCTCGACCCGAGGTTTGGGGTCGCGACGCCGATTCTGCAGGATCGCCATTGATCTACCCGCCTGACGCTAAATCTGATAACACGTGTTTCCAGATATCCTGCCCGCGTCTGCGGCACCCTGTCAAGGTGGAGAGCGCGCGGCCGTACGGAGGTGTCCAAGCCGCCGACCGCCTTGCCCAGCGCCGCCATCGCCTGCTGCAGGCCGGGCTGGACATCCTCGGCGCGGACTCGGATCTGTCCGCGCTGACGGTGCGCGGTATCTGCAGGCAGGCAGGGGTGACGGCGCGCTATTTCTACGAGAGCTTCACCGACAAGGACGACTTCGTCGCGGCGGTGTACGACTGGGTGATCGCCGACATCGCGGCAAGCACGCAGGCCGCCGTCGCCGCCGCTCGGCCGAGGGACCGCGCCCGCGCGGCGATGACGAACATCGTCGAGACGATCGTCGACGACCCGCGCATCGGCAGGCTGCTCTTCGGCTCGGAACTCGCCTACCCCGTGCTGGCGCGCAAGCGGATACAGGCCGGCGAACTGATGGCCGCGCTGACCCGACAACAGGCGATCGGCACCTTCGAGGTGTCCGAGAACGAGAACGTGAAGGCCGCGGCGTATTTCGTCGTCGGTGGCGTCGTGCAGACCATCGGCGCCTGGCTTTCCGGCGGCGTGCAACTCGAGCCCGATCAGCTTGTCGACCTACTGGCGGCGATGATCGATCAGCTCGCCGAACCCTCGCTCTACACCGACTAGGTGGATTCCACCATCCAGCAAGCGAATTCCAGGTGACGCCAGGCGAACCGGAAGAACGCGACGCAGTCGCCCAGTTTTGCTCCGCCGACTACGCGAAACGCCTGTGAGAAGCGAGATCTGAATCTAACATCACCTTTAGGTGAGCAACGACCGCAGTGTCCTGGGCGGAGGAGAACTGTGACGGTCAATTCGCGCGGGCAACTGCTCGCTGCGCGGGGGCGGCAGACGCCCAGCGACCCGACTTCTGTTGTAGTTGAATTCATTTCGAAGACGGGACCGCTATGACAAGGACGCCGTCATCCGGAACGCCCGGAGTGACGCGGGAGTTCGTCGGCTTGGACTCCCCCACCGCAAGACGGGCGGGCTCGGGCGGCCATCCCTGCCAAGGTCTCTACCACCGTGGGGTGGGGCGGAAGCCGAAGGTCGCAATGATCGCAGCCCACTATCAGATCGACTTCTCCGAGCACTACCTCGCCGACTACATGGCCACCCGCGGCATCGGATTCCTCGGTTGGAACACCCGATTCCGCGGCTTCGAGAGCAGCTTCATGCTCGACCACGCCCTCGTCGACATCGGCGTCGGAGTTCGCTGGCTGCGCGAGGTTCAGAGCGTGGAAACCATTGTGCTTCTTGGGAACTCCGGCGGCGGCTCGCTGATGGCGGCCTATCAGGCACAGGCGGTCGACCCGCATGTGACGCCGCCGGAGGGCATGCGTCCGGCAGCGGGGCTGACCGAGTTGTTGCCCGCCGACGGATACGTGGCCAGCGCCGCGCACCCGGGTAGGCCCGATGTCCTCACCGCATGGATGGACGCCGCGGTCACCGACGAAAACGACCCGCTGGCAACCGATCCCGATCTCGACCTGTTCAACCCGAGGAACGGGCCGCCCTACAGCGAGGAGTTCATCGCCCGCTACCGGTCGGCACAGGTGGCGCGCAACAACGCGATCACCGACTGGGCCGAGCGAGAGTTGAAGCGCGTTCGCGCGGCGGGCTTCTCCGACCGCCCGTTCACGGTGCTGCGCACCTGGGCCGATCCGCGCATGGTCGACCCGACGCTGGAACCGACCAAGCGACCCCCGAACATGTGCTACGTCGGTGAACCCGCCAAGGCCAACAAGTCGGCGCACGGGATCGCGGCAGCGTCGACGCTGCGCAGTTGGCTCGGCATGTGGAGCCTGCGGCACGCGCAGACCCGCGCGGAACCGCACCTGGCCCGCATCCGCTGCCCCGCGCTGGTTATCAACGCCGAGCAGGACACCGGCGTGTACCCGTCCGACGCCCAGCGCATCTTCGACGCGCTGGCGAGCAAGGACAAGACGATGTGCTCGCTGGACACCGACCACTACTTCACCACTCCTGGAGCGCGCAGCGAGAAGGCCGACACCATCGCGAAGTGGATCTCCAAACGTTGGCGGTAGGCGCCCCGACCCTCGAAAAAGCGGTCAGCCGGCCCGAGTAGTCTCGTTCCCAACCCACCGGTTATTAGGGAAGGCAAAATCGGCATGCCCATCGCAGTCAATCCTGAGCACAACGATCTGGCTGATTCGGTTCGGTCCTTCGTGGCGCGGGTCGCGCCATCCGATGTTCTGCACCAGGCCCTCGAAACGCCGATCCCGAACCCGCCGCCGTACTGGAAGGCCGCCGCCGAGCAGGGCCTGCAGGGTGTGCACCTCGCCGAAGCCGTCGGCGGGCAGGGCTTCGGGATCCTCGAACTCGCGATCGTGCTGGCCGAGTTCGGCTACGGCGCGGTGCCGGGGCCCTTCGTCCCGTCGGCGATCGCCAGCGCGCTGATCTCCGCCCACGACCCCAAGGCCGCCCTGCTCAACGAGCTCGCCTCCGGCGAGATCATCGCCGCGTATGCGATCGACTCCGGCCTGACCGCCACCCGCCACGGCGACGGCCTCGTCATCCGCGGCGAGGTCCGCGCCGTGCCCGCCGCCGAGCAGGCCTCGGTGCTGGTGCTGCCGGTCTCCATCGACAGCGGCGAGGAGTGGGTGGTGCTCGACTCCGCCCAGCTCGAGATCGAGCCCGTGCAGAGCATCGACCCGCTGCGACCGCTCGCGCACGTCCGCGCCAACGCCGTCGAGGTCGGCGACGACCGTGTGCTGAGCAATCTGAGCCGTCCGCTGGCGCGCGCGTTGATGTCGACGCTGCTTTCGGCCGAAGCGGTCGGCGTATCGCGGTGGGCCACCGACACCGCGTCGGCCTACGCCAAGATCCGTGAGCAGTTCGGCAGGCCGATCGGCCAATTCCAGGCCATCAAGCACAAGTGCGCCGAGATGATCGCCGACACCGAGCGCGCCACCGCCGCGGTGTGGGACGCCGCGCGCGCGATCGACGAGTCGCGCCAAAGCGACCCGGATGACAGCGCTTTCGAGTTCGCGGCGGCGGTCGCGGCGACACTGGCACCCGTCGCGGCGCAGCGCTGCGCACAGGACTGCATCCAGGTGCACGGCGGCATCGGCTTCACCTGGGAACACGACACCAACATTTACTACCGCCGCGCGCTTCTGCTCGCGGCGTGCTTCGGGCGCGCCGCCGACTACCCGCAGCAGGTCGTCGACATCGCCACCACGACCGGGATGCGCAAGCTGAACATCGACCTGGATCCCGAGACGGAGAAGCTGCGCGAGGAGATCCGCGCGGAGGTGGCGGGGCTGAAGGCACTGCCCCGCGGCGCGGAGCGCAACGCCGCGATCGCCGAAGGCGGTTGGGTGCAACCGCATCTGCCCAAGCCGTGGGGTCGGGCGTCGGATCCCGTCGAACAGATCATCATCGCCCAGGAGTTCAGCACCGGACGGGTGAAGCGCCCGCAGATGGGCATCGCGGCGTGGATCATCCCGTCGATCGTCGCCTTCGGCACCGACGAGCAGAAGCAGAAGTTCCTGCCGCCGACGTTCCGCGGCGAAATGATCTGGTGCCAGCTGTTTTCCGAGCCGGGCGCCGGATCCGATCTGGCCGGCCTGTCCACCAAGGCCACCAAGGTCGACGGCGGCTGGCGCATCACCGGCCAGAAGATCTGGACCACCGCCGCGCAGTACTCGCAGTGGGGCGCGCTGCTGGCGCGCACCGACCCGAGCGCGCCGAAGCACAACGGCATCACCTACTTCCTGCTCGACATGAAGAGCGAGGGCGTCGAGGTGAAGCCGCTGCGCGAGCTCACCGGCAACGCCATGTTCAACACCGTCTTCATCGACGATGTGTTCGTGCCCGACGAGTTCGTGCTCGGCGAGGTGAACCGCGGCTGGGAGGTCAGCCGCAATACGCTGACCGCCGAGCGGGTCTCCATCGGCAGCAGCGAGCCGCCGGGGATGGCGAGCCTGGACGGTCTCGTCGAGTTCATCCGCGACGGACAGTTCGACCAGATCTCGCAGAACCGGGCCGGTCGACTGATTGCCGAGGGCCACGCCGCCAAGATCCTCAACATGCGCTCGACACTGCTGACGTTGGCGGGCGGCGACCCGATGCCCGCGGCGGCGATCTCCAAGCTGCTGTCGATGCGCACCGGGCAGGGCTACGCGGAGTTCGCGGTGTCCTCGTTCGGCACCGACGGCGCGATCGGCGACCCGGAGTCCATCCAGGGCAAGTGGGCCGAGCATCTGTTGTACAGCCGCGCCACCACGATTTACGGTGGCACGACGGAAGTGCAGCTCAACATCATCGCCGAACGTCTGTTGGGGCTGCCCCGCGATCCGTAAGGGGGCCTGTCCACGTCCACCGACGTCACGCTGCGGCAGCTGAGGTACTTCGCCGTGCTCGGCGAGGAACTCAACTACCGGCGTGCCGCCGAGCGGCTGTACATCACCCAGCCTGCGCTGTCGACGGCGATCAAGCAGCTCGAACACAATCTCGGCGTCATGCTGTTGCGGCGCAGCACCCGAGAGGTCGCGCTGACCGACATCGGTGCCGCGTGGCTGCCGAAGGTGACCGAGGCCCTGCACGGAATCGACTCCGCGGTCGACGATCTCATCGCGCTGTCCGCGCACTATCGCCGCATCCGGCTGGGCTATCTCATCGGCACCGGCGCCGACCTGCTGTTCCGACTGGTCCGGCATTTCGAGGCCGCGCATCCCGAAATCACCGTCGAGCCAAGGGAATTCGACTTCTCTGATCCGACGGCGGGTCTCGCCGACGGGACGACCGAGGTGGCGATCATTCGACCGCCCGTCGATCTGCCCGAGCACCGGATGTTCATCCTCGACGCCGAGAGCTGGGTGGCCTGCCTGCCCCGCGACCATCGGCTGGCCGACAGGACGGAGCTGTCGATCGCCGAACTGCTCGACGAACCGATCGTGGTGGCCCCGACGAGCGCGGGCCGGTGGCGCGACTACTGGATGGCGATGGACGCCCGGGACGGCAAGCCCCCGACCATCGCCGCCGTCGCCGCCACCTACGAGGAGGAGACGACGACGATCGCGCGCGGCCTCGGCATCAGCTTCACCAGCGAGGCCAGCGCAAGGCTCTACAACAGGCAGGGCATCGTCTACGTGCCGATCACCGACCGGCCGCGCAACTACACCGCGCTCGCGTGGCACCCCGCCGAGTTGTCGCACGAGTCGGCGGAGTTGGTCCGGCACGTGCGTGAGGAATGGAGCTTCGGTGAGGGTCACGCCGTCGAACGGCCCGCGACGTACTACTGATCGCCGACCGCATTGATAACCGCCGCTTATCAGCAGATCAGATTTCGGAACTTCCGCTCGCCGCATCGGGTCGGGTTTCCTGACACCACCGAGTGACCCGTCTCTAGCTGGAGAAACCATGACAGACGTCGCCCCCGCCACCGATGCGACAGTGCCGAAACCGGCCAATTCGGAAGACGCCAAGCTCGCCGAGCTCGGCTACCGGCAGCGGCTGGACCGCTCCGTCGGCACGCTGGCCTCGTTCGCGATCGGGTTCGCCACGATCAGCGCCACCACCGCCGTGTTCACCGGGTTCGGCGCGGGGTACTTCACCGCGGGCGGGCCGTTCGTGTGGACGCTGCTCCTGGCGGGCGCGGTGTTCGCGCTGTGGGCGTTCATCGCCGCCGACCTCACCGCGAAGATCCCGCTGGCCGGCTACTCCTACCAGTGGATCAGCCGCATCAACGGCCCCGACCTGGCCTGGTTCACCGGTTTCATCGCGCTGATGGGCTGGGTCTGCGGCATGACCGGGGTCGGCTTCATCCTGTCCGGCTACCTCGGCGGGCTGTTCGGCTGGAGCATGAGCCAGAGCGCGCAGATCCTGCTGGCCATCGGCGTCGTCTTCCTGTGCGTGCTGATCAACATCTACGGGGTGCGCTTCGCCACCATGGTCAACAACATCGGGGTCAACCTCGAGTTGGTCATCACCGTCGGCGCGACGGCGCTCGTCGCGATCATCGCCTTCTCGGCGCCGGAGAACCACCAGCCGATCTCGGTGCTGTTCACCGGCGGCGAGTCCGGCGACAAGGACTCCTACCTGCTGGCCTGGTTGGCCGCCGCGCTCGGACCGTTCTTCGGGTTGATCGGCGTGGAGTCCGGCGCCGACGTCGCCGAGGAGACCAAGAACGCGCGCTACGTGGTGCCGAAGACGATGTTCTACGCGCTTGTCACGTCGATCGTCATCGAGCTGCTGATGTACGTCGTCTACGTGCTCGCCATCAAGGACCCGGCCGCGGTCGAGGCCAACGCGTCGGCTCCGATCGAGGAGATCATCAATCAGCAGGCCGGTTCCGTGGTGACGAAAATCGTTGTCGCCGTTGCGCTGACGAACATCCTGGCCTGCCTGCTGGCCAACATCCTCGTCGCGACGCGGCTGACCTACTCGATGGCGCGCGACAACATGCTTCCGTTCTCACATGTGTGGCGGCATGTCTCCGACAAGACGAAGACGCCGACGTACGCGGTGATCGGGCTCGGCTGCCTGTCGACGGTGCTGCTGCTCTCGGCGCTGGTGAACGAGAAGGCGTTCAACTACATCATCGGCATCGCGTCGCTGCTGTTCTTCTTCGTCTACATCCTTCAGACGATCGGCCTGCTGGTCGGCTACCGCAGGGGCACCATTCCCGAACCGGAACCCGGCACGTTCGACCTCGGGCGCTGGCGGCTGCCGCTGTATGTCACCGCGCTCACGGTGTTCCTCGCCGTCGCCGTGGCGCTGCTGTTCCTGCCCCAGTTCACCAGCAACAAGTGGGTCTTCCTCGGTGTCGTCGTCGTCGCGGCCGCCTGGTGGGCCACCGGCCTGCGGACGCGGCTTCGCAATAGCGACGCAGGCGCCGAATACGCTGCAATGAAAGGACTCTGAGATGACCGCTGATCTGGGCACCAGCAACCTCGTCGCCGTCGAGCCGGGCGCGATCCGAGAGGCCACCCCACCCGGCTCGGTCATCCAGTACAGCGACTACGAACTCGACACGTCGAGCCCGTTCGCCGGCGGGGTGGCGTGGATCGAAGGCGAGTACGTACCCGCCGAAGAGGCCAGGATCTCCATCTTCGACACCGGCTTCGGCCACTCCGACCTGACCTACACCGTCGCACATGTGTGGCACGGCAACATCTTCCGGCTCGGCGACCACCTGGACCGGCTGCTCGACGGCGCCCGCAAGCTGCGCCTCGATGCCGGATACTCCAAGGCGGAGTTGGCCGACATCACCAAACGCTGTGTCGCCATGTCGCAGCTGCGGGAGTCGTTCGTCAACCTCACCGTCACGCGCGGATACGGAAAACGCAAGGGCGAGAAGGATCTTTCGAAGCTCACCCACCAGGTGTACATCTACGCGATCCCGTATCTGTGGGCGTTTCCACCCGACGAGCAGATCTTCGGCACCACCGCGATCGTGCCCCGGCATGTGCGCCGGGCGGGCCGCAACACCGTCGACCCGACCATCAAGAACTACCAGTGGGGCGATCTCACCGCGGCCAGCTTCGAAGCCAAGGACCGTGGCGCCCGCACGGCGATCCTGATGGACTCCGACAACTGCGTCGCCGAAGGTCCCGGCTTCAACGTGGTGATCGTCAAGGACGGCAAGCTGGCATCGCCGTCGCGAAATGCGTTGCCCGGCATCACCCGCAAGACGGTGTTCGAGATCGCCGACTCGATGGGGATCGAAGCGACGCTGCGCGACGTCACCAGCCATGAGTTGTACGACGCCGATGAGTTGATGGCCGTCACCACTGCCGGTGGTGTCACGCCGATCAATTCGCTCGACGGTGAGCCCGTCGGCAACGGTGAACCCGGCCCGCTGACGGTGAAGATCCGCGATCGGTTCTGGGCGCTTATGGACGAGCCGTCGGAGCTGATCGAAGCGATCGAATACTAGATTGCGCGCCACACAAGTACGCTCCGATCATGATGCGTACTGTGTCGACGGCGATGCTGGTTACGGGACTGATGCTGAGTCCCATCGTGATTCCTGCCACCGCGCACGCGGCCGACATCTGCTCCGACTTCGGCGGTACGGTCGAGCGGGACGGGCTGTGCCGGCTGCGGCAGCAGGAGCCGAACTACACGCTCGCGATGTCGTTTCCCGTCGACTTTCCCGACCAGGAGTCGGTCGACGACTTCGTCAGCCAGACCCGAACCGGCTTCCTCAACGAAACGAAGACACCCAACTTCGCGAACGTGCCGTATGCGTTGGAGATGCAGGCGATGCGGTGGTCGTCCCCCACCACGAGGTCGGTGTCGTTCGAGATCTACGAGAACCTCGGTGGCGCGCATCCGAACACGTGGTATCGGACCTTCAACTACGACACCGGCGACGGTCGGGGAATCGGTTTCGGTGACCTGTTCGCACCCGACGCGGAACCGCTGAAAGCGATCTTCCCCATCGTCCAGAAGAAGCTCGAGGCCGAGACGGGTATACCGACACCCGTATCCGACGATGCCGGCCTCGACCCGTCGCACTATCGGAACTTCGCGATCACACCGGCGGATCTGGTGTTCTTCTTCGACCGTGGCGAGTTGATGGCGGGGGCCGCGGGCGCACACACCGTGTATGTACCGCGCGACGAGATTCCCCCGTTGGCTGTCTGACCGGTCTATCCTCGAAACAGCCTGCTTTTCGACGTTGTTGGTGGTGACCAGATGAAGAGCATCCGACAACGGCTACTGCACCTGCTGATCGGCGCAGCGGCCGCGGCCGCGTTCCTCGTCACGACCTCCGCGTTGATCCCGGAAACGGCGCCGCGCGCTTCGGCACAGCCGTGCGTCGACGGGGTGATCCCGTGGAACCCGTACATCGTCAACTGCAACCTGCCGCCGCGCGGTCCGCGGATCCGCGGCGCCGCACCCGATGCCGGGGCCATCATCGCCTGCCGGGACAAGCCGGGTTGCCTCGCCTGGTACGTCAACCCGCCCTTCTAGTTTCCGTCACCGCGTTCCGGGAAACCCGCATCCCATGAGCGACGCACGAGATGTCGAAAAGAGTTGGCGTGACCCGGTGGCGCTGCGCCAGGCCGTCCGGTACGGCGCCGGCGTCATATTCGTGGCGGCCGTCGCGTTCGCCGTGTTCGCCGTCGTCGACAAGCACTCGGTCGTGCTGGCCTCGACGGTGCCCGCAATCCTCTTCCTCGGCGGCGTCGGAGCGCTGGCCAAGGCCTACCGGGTGTGGCGCGACGGCGGCACCTGGCCGGCCTGGCAGGGTGCGGGCTGGTTTCTGCTGACCCTGATGCTGGTCTGCCTGTCGATCCCCTGGTCAGCGGCGATGTCTGAGGTGTGAACGGGAGCTACTGGACGTCCATATCGCGGAGTTCGCGCTTGAGGATCTTGCCGGTCGGGTTGCGTGGCAATTCGTCGAGGAAGACGACTTCCCTGGGCACCTTGTAGCGGGCGAGGTTGTCGCGGACGTAGGCCTTGACGGCGTCCTCGTCGATGCTGGCGCCGTCGGCCTTGACCACGAACGCGCGCAACCGCTGTCCCCACTCCTTGTCCTCGACGCCGAGCGCGGTGGCCTCGACGACCTCGGGGTGACCGCTGATGAGGTCTTCGACCTCGGCGGGGAAGACGTTCTCGCCGCCGGACACGATCATCTCGTCGTCGCGGCCGCTGACGTAGAGCAGGTTGTGCTCGTCGAAGTAGCCGACGTCGCCGGAGGACATCAGGCCGTCGATGATCTGCTTGTGGCCGCCGCCGGTGTAGCCCTCGAACGGGAACGTGTTGCCGACGAAGATCCGACCCACCTCGCCCTGCGGCAGCTCGTTGCCGTTGTCGTCGAGGATCTTGACCTTCACCCCCTTGACTACCGGCCCGACGGTGGCCGGGTTCATCGACAGATCCTTGGGCCGCGCAATCGTCGCGAACGCGATCTCCGTCGACCCGTACATGTTGTAGATGACCGGGCCGAGATCCTTCAGCGCCCGCTGGGCCAACTCGGCACCGAGCTGTGACCCGGACACGAACACGATCCGCAGCGACGAAAGGTCCGGCTTCTTCTCGGTCTTCTCCAACTCGTCGAGCAGCCGCGACAGCATGACGGGCACCACGACCATGCCGGTGGCCCTTGTCCTCTCGATGTCGGCCAGCACGGTCGCCGGCTTGAACCGGCGGCGCAGCACCAGCGTCGAGCCGAGCATCATCGCGATGGTGGCGTGCAGGAAGCCGAGCGCGTGGAACATCGGGGCGGGCAGCGACGTCACCTCCCGCGCCTTGAACGGCACGTGGGACAGGATGCCGCCGATCGGCGCCAGCGTCGGCGGAGTGCTGCGGTTGGCGCCCTTCGGGGTACCGGTGGTGCCGCTCGTCAGGATGATGATCGACGAGTGCTTGCTCACCTTCGACGCCGGCTTGCTGCTGCTGCGCGCGATGAGCTCGGCCAGGGTCTCGTCAGTGCTGCCCGACGGCTCGTCCTTGTCGGGGTTGGTGCCGAGCGCGCGCAGCTTGCCCTGCGGCGGGTCGGCCTGTGAGACGGCCTTGGTGTACTCGTCGTCGTAGATGATGACCTTGGCGCCCTCGCGCTCGGACACCTCTTTGATCTGCGGACCGGAGAACTCGCTGTTGAGCAGGATGATGCGGGCACCGGTGCGGGCGGCGCCGTAGACCGCGATCAGAAACCAGCGGTGGTTGCGCGCCAGGATCGCCACGCCGTCGCCGCCCTTGATGCCCATCGCCAGCAGTCCGTTGGCAACGGCGTGCGCGGCCTCGTCGAGTTCAGAGAACGTGATCTCGCCGTCGTCGTCGATGACGGCCGGCCGGTTCGGGGTGCGGCGGGCGTTCAGCGCGGGGATCATCCCGAACTCGCCCCAGCGCCGGATGTCGGCGAAGAACGCGGCGATGTCCTGCGGCGGCTCCAGCCGTAGCGCGCCGGCCTCGAACATTTTGCGGGCGTAGTGCAACTCGGCTGCGCCGCGTTCGACATATTTGCCGATGGACTGCTGGACTGTGGCCGCTGCCTGGAAAGGAAGGTCGGTTAGCTTCGGCATGGCACCACCTTATGTGACGGCGGTCTCACCGCGATGGGAAAAGTGCTGCTTAACTACCATGGCCGTATGGCCGCATCCTCCTCCTCTAAGGCCGTGCACCTCGAGGTCGACGGAGAGCAGGTATCGATCACCCATCCCGACAAGATCGTCTTTCCCGACATCGGTGTGACCAAGCGCGACCTCGTCGACTACTACCTGGCCGTCGCGCCGGGCGCACTGCGCGGGGTGGCCGAGCGGCCGATGATCCTGAAGCGCTTCGTCAAGGGCATCACCGAGGAGGCCGTCTTCCAGAAGCGCGCGCCCGAGAACCGCCCCCACTACGTCGACGTCGCCGAGTTGAAGTACGCATCGGGGACGTCGGCGAAGGAGGCGGTGCTGCACAACGCGGCGGGCCTGGTCTGGGCGGTCAACCTGGGCTGCGTCGATCTCAACCCGCATCCGGTGCGTGCCGACGACCTCGCCCACCCCGACGAGTTGCGGGTCGACCTCGATCCGATGCCCGGCGTCGACTGGCGCCAGATCATCCACGTCGCGCTCGTCGCCCGCGAGGTGCTCGAGGACCACGGCCTGACCGCGTGGCCGAAGACGTCGGGATCACGCGGCTTTCACATCTATGCGCGCATCCAGCGACGCTGGCCGTTCAAGTTCGTCAGGCTCGCCGCGCAGGCGGTCGCGCGCGAGGTCGAGCGGCGGGCGCCCGATCTCGCCACCGCGCGGTGGTGGAAAGAGGAACGCGAGGGCGTCTTCGTCGACTTCAACCAGAACGCGTTCGACCGCACGGTGGCGTCGGCCTACTCGGTGCGGGCCACACCCGATGCGAGGGTGTCGACACCGCTCTCGTGGGACGAGGTTCCCGACTGTCGCGCGGAGGACTTCACCATCGCGACCGTGCCGCGACGCTTCGCCGAGCGCGGCGATCCGTGGGAGGGCATGGACGACGCGAGCGGCAGCCTCGACCAGTTGCTCGACCTCGCCGACCGGCTCGGTCCGGCCGAGCGGGCGCCGAAGGGGGCGAAGAAGGGCACCGGACGCAGGCAGTCGGCCATGCCGCTGATCGAGATCGCCCGCACCAAGACCAAGGACGAGGCGTTGGCCGCACTGGACGCCTGGCGTGAGAAATATGAGGAAGTGGCTAAGAAACTTAAGCCCGCAGACGTGTTACTCGACGGTATGCGCGGCCCGAGTTCGATCTGGTACCGCGTGCGGATCAACCTTCAACATGTGCCAGAAGACCAGCGTCCACCACAGGAAGCGCTGCTGGCGGACTACAACCCGTGGGAGAACTACTCGGGCGCGCAGTTCCGCAGGCCAGAAGGCTGACGTCGCGAAAAGCGGTTCTTAGCAAAGTATTAGCGGACGCTCCCCAATGCCTTAGATCGGCGGCATAGCTTCTAAGGCATGTACGGAAACCAGGCAGTCGATTGCAACGGCGCGCAGATTCGCGCGGTGTGTCGTCAGCTTGCGACCGTGGTGACGGTGACCGGTGACATCGACGAGTCGAACCTCGCTCGCGTCGGCGCCTGTGCACGGCGCTTCGTCCTGACGGAAAAGCCGTTCGTGTTGGACCTCACCGGCGTCAATTCCTTTTCACCCGAGTGCATTTCGCTGCTGCACGACATCGACGAGAACTGTGAACTCGTCGGCGTCGAATGGGCCGTCGTGGCAAGCCAACCCGTCATCCGCACATTGCGGCTGTTCGGTGAAGGCGAAACCTTCCCCGCGGTGGGCTCCGTCGCTGAAGCCCTTCACGAATTCGCCATCAGCATGGGCGAACGTCGCCGCCTGCTTCCCCTGCTCACCAAGACCGCCTAAAGAAAGGGCGATCACGTGCTCATCGATCTGCGCTGGCTCTCCTACCTCCTGCACGGCAGGCACACGCCTGCACACACGCCTACCCGCTAGTACCGCCACTTAGTTGCTCGGCGAGCTGATACCGCTCGCGCTCGTTGTCGCACTTTCACCCGTCTCGATTGTTCCGGCGGTCGTGCTCGTGCTGCACACCGACCGCCCACGGCCCACCGGATTGGCCTTCCTGGCCGGCTGGCTCATCGCGCTCGCCGTCACCACGGCGGTCTTCGTGCGGGTCCCCGACCTGATCGACGGGTTCGACGAATCGCCGCCGTGGGGGCCGTGGCTGCGAATCGGCACGGCCGCCGCCGCTGCGATGTCACCGATCGCCGTCGCCTTCTACACCATCCTCGCCGGTTCGACGGTCATCGCACCGGTCCTCGCCTACGTCGTCGCGGGTCACCGCGTCGACAGTCAGCTGGAACGGGTCAGGGACTGGATGCAACGCGAGCAGGCAGGCGTCATCGCGGTCGTGCTGTTGGTCGTAGGTGTTCTGTTGACCTACACCGGAATTCGCGCGCTCTAACCTTCCGGCGACCAGTAGGTCAGCATCTCCGAGAATGTCTCGAAGGCTGCGCCCGAGACACCGTATGTCGCCTCGAAGTGAACGCTCAGCGGGAACCCGAGGTCGACGACACCGTCGATGACACGCTTGTACAGATCGACCATCATCGTGCGCTTGTCCGCCGGGTCGCGGCCGGCCAGCGAGCGGACGAACTCCTGCTCTTTGGCGACCGCGGCGTTGCCTGGATCCTGGATCAGCCAGTCGATCAGGCCGACCCTGGTCTCGACCTTCGGCACGAAGCCGAACGACAGCAGGATCTCGGGCCGGTGGTCGGTCTTCTTGGCGAAGTCGGACAGGAAGCCGACGATCGCGTCGGAGTACAGCAGCTGCGTCAAGGCGAAGTTGGCGCCCTGATTGCACTTGAACTCGAAACGTCCGGTCTCACCCTCGCGGGTCGGGATCAGGATCGCGCCGCGGTTGGCGACGGTTTCGCGGTAGATCGACAGCGCGTCGGTCGGCGGGACGCCTGAGCCTTCGCCGTCGTTCATCGTGCGCGGCACACCGACGAACACGATGCCTTCGAAACCGGCCTTTCCGAGCGTGGTCAGCCGTTCACCGAGGGCCGACTCGTCCATGAACGGCGTGACCTGGGTGCACAGACCGCGCAGCCCGGGCAGCTCGGTCCGGATCAGCGACCAGTAGTCGAGCACATCGAGCTTGGGCAACATCGGCACGGGCCGGTCGTCGTCCTCCGGGATCATGCCGGGGATCATCACGTGCTTGATCCGGCCCGCCAGGCCGGACTCCGCGGAGATCCGGGCCACCTTGCGCGCCTCTTCCACCGCATGCTCCTGCCCGCGCTCCACGTTGGGAGGCACGAGTTCGAGTGCGATGGTGTTGAGGGTCACGGCGTTGCTCCTGATGAAGATGACCAAGCCACGATACAGATCACCGCTGTGTGATCTGAAATCGCGTAATTGACGCTAGAGCCCGCGGCGGGCCGCGCGAACTGCGGCGATCGTGTCCGCGTCGCCCTCGAACTCGATCAGCGCGGCGTCACGTCCGGACACGAACAGCAGCAGCTCCGGCGGTTCTCCGGTGATCGTGCACGACGGCCCGCGGCCCAGGGAGGCCAGCGTCGTGCCGTCGGGTTCGCGCAGCGTCACCGCGGCGGGCGCGCGGCGCATCGACATCCGGGCAACGAAACGCACCTGTCTGCGCAGCGCCGAGGTCAGGGCGTCGTCGAGCCGCCGCGGCTGCCATTCGGGGCCCGCGCGCCGGACGTCTTCGTGGTGGATGAACATCTCGGTCGTGTTGACCAACGGGTCGAGCAGCCGCAGCGGTGAGTACAGCGGCGGTCCCGACGCCACCAGCTCGAGAAGCTCTGGCCAGTCGGTGCGCTCGGCGAGTTCCTTCTGCTTGCGGGCGGTGTAGCCGGCCAGCTTCGGCACGAGGATGCCCGCCGCCGCGTCGGGTCTGCGTTCGCGCAGGATCAGGTGCGCGGCAAGGTCGCGGGTGGTCCAGTCACCGCATAGCGTCGGGGCCTCGGGGCCGACCGCCCGCATCGTGTTGACGAGTTCGGCGCGTTCGCGGGCTGCAGCTGTCATGGGGCAAACATGCCAGAGATCAGCGAGCGGCTCCGACCATCTGGGCCTTCACCTGCGACTCCACCGTCTTGACCGTGGCGGCAAAGCGGTCGACCAAGGCGTCGAGGTCGCTGTCGGTCGCGACGAACGCGGGCGCGAGAAGTGTTTGGTCCCCTGCGAAGCCGTCGTTGGTCGGCTGGGTCGAATAGACCAGGAGCAGTCGGCGCAGCGCCTCGTTGTCGATGCGCCGCGCGACTGCAAGCGCCGGGTCGAGCAGCGATGCGCCATCGACGGGGTCGACATAGCTGACCCCGAGCAGGAATCCGCGCCCACGCACCTCCCGCACGAGTTCACAGCCGTCGAGCGCGGCCCGCAGATTCTCGAGCAGCCTCGGTCCGCGCTCGCGCACAGAGTCGATGAGCCCCGTCCTCTTCAGATGCGCGAGTACGGCCGACCCGACCGCGCACGACAGTGGCGCGCCGTCCCACGTGTGGCCCGGCTCGAACGACCGGGAACCCGAAGCGACCGCCTCGTACACGTGCCGACTCACCAGCATCGCACCGACGGGGAAGAACCCCGCGCCCAAACCCTTCGCAGTGGTGATGATGTCGGGCGTAAGCGGCATCTGGTCGGCGGCGAACCATGTTCCCGTCCTGCCGAGCCCGGTCACCACCTCGTCGAACCAGATCAGGAACCCGTGTTCGCGCCTGCGCTCCTCGAGTCCACGCCAAAACGCTTCCGGCGGTGAGTATCCCGGCAGCGACGCGGCACTGACCGGCTCGATCAAGAAGGCCGCGACCTGGTCACCGACCTGGGCCAGGATGTCGTCGAGCGCGCGCAGCGCCGCCTCCCCGGACGGGTCGAACAACCACGTCGACGGTGGAATGTGGGGCTGCTGCTGGATGTAGGGCTCATACGGGGCCTGGAGACCGGGCCGTCCGGTCAACCCGAACGTCGCGATGCTCGCACCGTGATACGCCTGCGCGGGCGACACCACGAGATGACGGTTCGCTTGACCGCGCTCGACGTGATAGCTGCGAGCCATCCGCAGAGCGAGCTCGTTGGCTTCCGTCCCTCCGGATACGAAGTGCGCGTGGGTGAAGCCCTGCGGCGCGATATCGATCAGCTCGCGGGCCAGCTTCTCCTGTGCCGGGCTGGTCGCGTGCACGTTGTACAGAAAAGAGATCGCTTTGGTCTGCTCGACGACCGCGTCGAGGATGCTCGGTACGGCCCCGTGGCCGAGGCTCGTCACCATCGCCCCGCCGGAGACGGCGTCGAGGTACGCGTTACCGGCCTCGTCGTAGAGCCATACGCCCTCGCCCCGCGCGATCAGGGGATAGCTGCGGTCGAGCTCACGGACGAACACACTGGTGTCGTCGGAGGTGACGAATGATCTGTCTGCCATGCCGCACTTTCATTTTTCCAACAATGGACCTGTATTGGGTCTTTTTACTCGCGCGAACCGGCATCCGTCAAGTATTTTGGACCTGTTCCGAGTCCAAAAGGAGTTGTGATGTCGTTCTGTGTCGACGGGGCTGAGCTGATCGGATACACCGACACGTGGTCCGCCGCGCCCGGCAGCAGTGTGTCCCTTCACGTCTCGTCTACGAACGGAAGCGTCGACGTCGACATCGTGCGGTTGCGCCACGGCGATCCCAACCCCGACGGTCCCGGACTGGCGTTCGAGCCCGTCGATTCGTCCGTCACCGGTTCGTACCCGGCCACCGCTCAGCGGATAGAAGCCGGCTCCCACGCCGTTCTCGACGGTGGTTCCGCCGGACCGCCTGCCGAACGGCTGTCGGTATGGGTGTGGACGCTGCTTCCCGCCGCGGGGCATCGCCAGACGCTGCTCAGCCGGGGCGATCTGCGGCTGTTCCTCGATGCCGACGGCGTACCCGCCATCGACGTGGGGGACGAAATCCGGGTCCGCGCCACCGATCCGCTTCCCAGGCGGCGGTGGCAGCGTCTCGAAGTCCGCCTCGACGATCGGCTGCGACTGCTGCACGACGGCGAGGTCGTCGCCGTTGCGGACACCACTGTCGATCCGCCCGCCGGACCGGTCATCCTCGCCGCGGCCCGCGCCGACGACGGCATGTTCTGCGATCACTTCAACGGCCGCCTCGAAGAACTCGAGCTCGACGATCGCAACCACGATGTCCGCGAACTCGAACTGGTCAACGGGCCGACGCTGGCCGTCACCGGCAGGCACTGGGACGACGACGCAACCGACTTCCGGTCCGCACCGTCGCAGTACGCGGCCGTGCACTTCCACGAGGACGATCTCGACGACGCCCGCTGGCCGGTCGCTGCGACGTGGGTGGTTCCTGAAGCGTTTCGCACCGGCGTCTATGCCTTCCGCCTTCGCTCAGGAGAGCTCACCGATCTCGTACCGTTCGTCGTGACACCTCCGCACGGCACCGCGACCGCCGAGATCGCGCTGCTGTTACCGACTCTCACCTATCTCGCCTACTCCAACGAGCGGTTGATCGCGGCAGGAGAGGGCATGGTCCCGACGGCGGCGGCCACCCGACCCGCCGAGGCGGACCGGTGGTTGGCAGCTCATCCCGAGGCGGGTTCCTCGGTGTACGACCGTCATCCGGACGGCACCGGGGTCAGCCTGGTCTCGTTGCGCAGACCTATTCCGAACGTCCGGCCCGACTTCATCTGGTGGAACACCGATGCGCCGGAGCGCTTCGGCGCCGACCTGTACATCGTCGACCTTCTCGAGCGGCGCGGTCAGCCGTGGGACGCCCTGACCGATCATGAGCTCCATGCCCAAGGTGTCGAACTGCTCAACCGCTACCGCGTCGTGCTGACCGGCACTCATCCCGAATACTGTTCGCGCGCAATGCTCGTCGCAATCCAGAGCTATCTCGAGGGCGGCGGCCATCTGCTCTACCTCGGCGGCAACGGGTTCTACTGGGTGACATCGGTCGACCCGGATCGGCCCTACCGCGCGGAGGTGCGCAGGGGCATCAACGGAACCCGCGCATGGTCCTCGCTGCCCGGGGAGCTACGGCACCAGACCACCGGGGAGCAGGGCGGGCTGTGGCGCTACCGCGGTCGCTCGCCCAACGAACTGGTCGGCGTCGGGTTCGCCGCCCAGGCCGACTCGACCGAGCGGGCGCCCGGCTATCGCAGGACGCCGGAAAGCCGCCGCGACGAGTACTCGTGGATCTTCGACGGAGTCTCCGGGGCAGAGATTCTCGGCGACTACGGCTTGTACCTCGGCGGCGCGGCAGGATACGAGATCGACAGGCACGACCCCGCGCTCGGTTCACCGGACGACTCCGTCGTGCTGATGACATCGGCGGGCATGCACCCCGACTGCTACCTGAGCGTGATCGAGGACGCCGAGGTGACAACCGCCGACGTGACCGGTTCGAGTAGCCCGCACGTCCGCTCGGATGTGGTGCTGCGGACCTACCCCGGTGGCGGAGCGGTGTTCAGCGTCGGCTCGTGTTCATGGGCAGGAAGCCTCTCGTACAACGGATATGACAACGACATCTACCGCGTCACCGACAACGTGCTGTCGGCGTTCACGTCCTGATCCGACAGCTCCGGCGGAGGATTGCGGAATCCGCGGGTCAACACCGCGAGATACACCACGCCGAGCGCGAGCCAGATGCAGCCCATCAGTTGGGCGGTGCGGTCGAGTGCGAACAGCAGCACGATGTCGATGATCGCCCCGAGCGCGGGGGAGGCGACGAAGACCAGCGGGTTGAGCCTCCTCTCTCCGCGATGCCGGATGAAATAAGCGATGACGGACACGTTGACCATCGTGAACCCGAGGAACGCACCGAAGTTGATGAACGATGTCGACACCGCCAGCGTCAGCCAGATCGCCCCGAGACCGACGAAACCACACAGCAGGATCGCGTTGACCGGCGTGAGGAATCGGTCGGAGAGCTTGGCGAAGAACTTCCTCGGGAAGACTCCGTCTCGTCCCATCGCGTACATGAGCCGGGCTGAACTGGCCTGCGCCGCGATGCCCGCGGTGAACTGCTGACAGACCAGCGCGGCGAGGAACACCGCGCCGAAGATGTTGCCGCCGATGGTCTTCGCGATATCCGAGGCCACCGAGTCGGACAGGTCTCCCCCCGGCGCGAGGATCGAAAGCAGGTAAAGGGTGAAGATGAACACGGCGCCGCCGATCAATGCGACGAGCACAAGCCCGAGTGGGATGTTGCGCTTCGCGTCCTTGGTCTCCTCGCTCAGGGTGGTGACGGCGTCAAAGCCGAGGAACAGATACGCAGCGACGGCAGCACCTGTCGCGATCGGCCCGAGTGAGTTCGCCACCCCGGTGAACGGCTCGAGCGAGAACAGCGCCGTCGGGCCGTCGTTACCCCAGATGTGGCCGACCGACAGCACGATGTAGAACAGCAGGACAAGCACTTCGAACGTGACGAACAGGAAGTTCGCCCTGTCGGCGACCTTGATACCGAGACAGTTGATCGTGGTGGTCGTCGCGACCAGCGCGATCACCCACACAGCCTTCGGCACCGCAGGAAACTCCGCGGCCAGGTATTCCACCCCGACGAGCCAGATCACCAGCGGGATGAACAGGTAGTCCAGCAGGATCGCCCACCCCACGAGGAAACCGGTTCGCGGGCCTATCGATTTACGCGCATAGGTGTACGCACTTCCCGATGCCGGGTGAAGGCGCGCCATCGTGCCGTAGCTGAAGGCGGTGAACAGGATTGCGATGGTGGCCAGAACCATCGCGCCTGCGCTGGCGCCCTGGCTCTGGGTCGCGATCACACCGAATATTCCGATGCCGATCAGCGGGCCCATGTAGGCGAGTCCGAACAACACGATCGACCGCAGCCCGATCGTCGGCTGAAGATGCGGAGTTCCCATGACCGTTATTGGACCTTTGATAGGTCCACAAGTCAATAGTCGCCCAATTAGCGGCGGGACAGGCTCTTGAGCAGCGACCGGATGCTCTGCTCGGCATGAGCGATGTGGTTGGCCATCAGTTCTCGCGCTGCGTCACCGTCCTTGGCGGTGAAAGCGTCGAAGATGCCCCGGTGCTCTTCGATGGACAGTTCATGCCAGACGCGCGTGTCGGGCAACAGCTGCAAGGCGGGGTTGAGCTCCAGACGAATCCGCTCGAGCGCATCGAGCAGGAACTGATTGGCCGTCGCCTCTGCGATCGCGAGATGAAAAGCGGTGTCCCACCGCATGAACTCGGCATCGTCGGCCGCCTGCTCGGTGTGCTCGATGATGGTGTCCAGCTGCGAAAGCTGCGCACGACGCAGTTTCGTAGCCGCGAGCGCACAGGCCTCGGGTTCGAGCAGCCTCCGGAATTCCACCGCCTGCAGCACCCTGTCGGCATCCCGACGCAGCTCCAGGACGCGCAGGTCGAGTGCACGGGAGTCGTCCTCGATCGACTTCACAAAGCTTCCGCCGGAGCGGCCACGCCTCGTCTCGATGATGTGCTCGGCCTCCAGCTGTCCTATCGCGAGCTGCACCGTCACCCGGCCGACACCGAAGATCTTCATCAGGTCTCGTTCGGTTGGCAACGCGGAACCTGGTGCGATGATCCCCAGTGCGATCTGACGACGAATCTGTTCGACGACGAAGTCGTGCGCGCGGGGTTGGGCGATGGCCGTGAATCCGGCGGCGGTGTCCAACGCGGCGTCGGTGCTTCTTTTGGCCTTATGCGCCGTCATGAGGTCCATTGAAGCAGGCCGGTTCAGGACAGCGGCCCCACCACGCTTTCCGCTGCGCGAAGCAGTGCGCCGCTCCTCGCGAGTTCGACGACGGCATCGATCTCCGGCGAGAGATAACGGTCGGGGCCGGGTCCCCCGGCGTGCTCCCTGACCGCGGCGATGACGGCCGCGGTGCCGGGACCGGGTGTCAGCGGCGCCCGCATCTCGATACCGCGTGCGGCGTTGAGCACCTCGACGGCGAGCACCCGGGTCAGCCCGTCGATTCCGCGGCGCAGCTTGCGAGCGGCCGACCACCCCATCGACACGTGGTCTTCCTGCATCGCCGAGGAGGGGATGGAGTCCACGCTGGCGGGGGCGGCCAGCCGTTTCAGTTCGGAGACGATCGCGGCCTGGGTGTACTGCGTGATCATGTGACCGCTGTCGACTCCGGGGTCGTCAGCGAGAAACGCGTTGAGACCGTGGTTGCGCGCGACGTCGAGGAAGCGGTCGGTGCGACGCTCGCTGATGCTGGCCAGATCGGCCGCCACGATCGCGAGGAAATCGAGAACGTAGGCCACCGGCGCGCCGTGGAAGTTCCCGTTCGACTCGACACGCCCATCGAGGGTGATGACGGGATTGTCTATGACGCTTGCCAATTCGCGTTCGGCGACGGTGCGTGCATGCCCGGCGGTGTCACGCGCGGCACCGGCGACCTGCGGCGAACACCGCAGCGAGTAGGCGTCCTGCACCCGCGGGCAGTCGTCCCCCCGGTGGCTGGCGACGATCGGCGAGCCGGCCAGCATGCGGGTGATGTTGGCGGCGGAGACGGCCTGGCCGGGGTGCGGCCGCAGCCGCTGCAGATCCTCGGCGAAGACGCGGTCGGTGCCGAGCTGGCCCTCGACGCTCATCGCCGCGGCGACGTCGGCGAGCTTGAACAGGTTGTCCAGGTCGGTGAGCGCGAGCACCAGCTGACCGAGCATGCCGTCGGTGCCGTTGATCAGCGCGAGGCCTTCCTTCTCGGCGAAGGTGACCGGTGCGAGCCCGCGCTCGGCCATCGCATCCCGCGACGCCTTCAGCGTGCCGTCGGAGGTGCGGACATGTCCCTCGCCCATCACGGCGAGCGCGACGTGCGCAAGCGGGGCGAGGTCGCCGGAACAGCCGAGGCTGCCGTACTCGTAGACGACGGGCGTCAGCCCCGCCGACAGCAGATCGGCGTAGAGCTGCGCGGTCTCGGTGCGCACGCCGGTGCGGCCGGTGGCCAGCGTCGACAGCCGCAACAGCATCATCGCGCGGATCACCTCACGTTCGACCTCCGCACCGGTACCCGCCGCGTGTGACCGAATGAGGCTGCGCTGCAACTGTGCCCGCTTCTCGTGGGGGATGTGGCGGGTGGCCAGCGCCCCGAACCCCGTGGACACCCCGTACACGGGCGTCGCCTGCTCGGCGAGCGCCTCGATGTGGATGCGGCTCGCGGCCACAGCCTCGAGGGCATCGGTGGAGATGACCACCTGCGCATCCCGACGCGCGACGGCGACCACGTCGTCGAAGCTGACCGGGTCAACTCCGACAACGACTTTCGAGTCATTCATCGACTGCTGCTCTCCTTCATTGGGGTGCCGCCGACCACGACCGTGTCGACGATCGGGACACCGGGCCGATAGGCGAGGTGGATGTAGGAGGGTGCGTTCAGCGTGACGAAGTCGGCCCGCATCCCCGGCAAAAGCGCGCCGACGTCATTCCGCCGCAGGGCGGCCGCCCCGCCCGCGGTGGCGGCGCACAGCGCCTCGGCGGGGGTCAGATGCATATCGCGGACCGCGAGCGCGATGCAGAACGGCATGCTGGTCGTGTAGGACGTCCCGGGATTGCAGTCGGTCGCAAGCGCGATCGTCGCGCCCGCCGCAATGAACCGCCGTCCGTCCGGCCATGGTGCCCGGGTGGAGAATTCGGCGCCGGGAAGCAGCGTGGCGACCGTCGCGCTCGACGCCAGCGCCTCGATATCGCTGTCGTCGGCGAAGGTGCAGTGGTCCACCGACGCGGCGCCCAACTCGACGGCGAGCTTGATCCCCTGCCCCGGGCCGAGCTGAGAGGCGTGCAGGCGCAGGCCGAGGCCGGCATCCGCACCCGCTTTGAGGATCGTCCGCGCCTCGTCGGCGTCGAACGCGCCGCGGTCGCAGAACACGTCGATCCACCTCGCTCGCGGCGCGCACGCCGTGAGCATGTCGCCGGCCACGAGGTTGACGTAGTCGTCTCGGCGGTCCCGGTATTCGACGGGGACGACGTGCGCGCCGAGGTACGTCGTCTCATCGGTGACCCCACCCGCTATCTCCAACGCCCGCTGTTCGTCGGTGACCGTCAGGCCGTAACCGCTCTTCGTCTCGAATGTCGTTATACCGCTTCGCAACATCTCGTCGGCCAGCCTGGTGAGGTTGGCCGACAGCTCGTCGTCGCCCGCCGCCCTGGTCGCCGACACCGTTGTCGCGATGCCGCCCCCGTCATAGGGCGTTCCGCTCATGCGTGCAGCGAACTCGGCGGACCGGTCGCCTGCGAAGACGAGGTGGGCGTGGCTGTCGACGAATCCCGGTATCACGCTTGCCTTTCGGCAGTCCACCCTGTCGTCGGCCGCGGGGGCGCGCCCCGATGGGCCGACCCACGCGATGTGATCACCGTCGACGACCAGGGCGGCGTCGTCGATGATGCCGAGCGGTGACCCGTCGCCCTGAGCTGGATCGTTGGTCACCAACTCGCCGATGTTGTCGTACACAAACGTCATCGGCACCCCTCGATGGCCGATGCGAGTGCTTTCCCGATATCCGGTATGGCAGTGTGGCGCCGTTCGGCCACCACCCGTCGCCCGTCGACGATGACATCTGTCACGTCGGCTGCCGATGCCGCGAATATCAGGTTCTCCACGGTGGCTCCGCCTCCTGCGGTCCGTATCGAACCGATGTCGACGGCCACCAGGTCGGCGCGCGCGCCGATCTGCAGTGCGCCCGCATCGGTCCAGCCGAGCGCGCACTGGCCGGCACTGGTCGCGGCGTCCAACAGTGTTGTCGAAGAGATGATTCCGCGTTCACGGCGGGCCAGCCGTTCGTCCAGTTCCACCGCGCGGGCCTCCTCGAACATGTCGATCACCGCGTGGCTGTCGGACCCGAGACTGAACAGTCCGCGGCCCGCGAGCAGTGCGGTCGCGGGGCCGATGCCGTCGCCGAGGTCGCGCTCGGTGGTCGGGCAGAAGCAGGTGCCGGTGGCGGTGGCGTCCATGTCGGCGATGTCCCGGTCGGACAGATGCGTGGCGTGCACGGCCGTGGTGCGCGGGCCGAGGACGCCGTTGTCGCGCAGCAGTGCGGTCGGGGTGCGGCCGTGCACCGCGAGGCATTCGTCGACCTCGGCCGTCTGTTCCGACGAGTGCACGTGCAGCGGCGCGTCCTGGTCGTCGGCCCAGTCGACTACCGCGGCCATCTCGGCCGGTGGCACTGCGCGAACGGAATGTATTGCCGCCCCGATGATCACCTGATCGGATCGCACGTCGGCGGCCAGCTGGTCGACCCGCTGCGCCCACTGGGCTGCGGTGCCGTCGCCGAACCGTTGCTGCGGTCCCTCGTCCAGCGGCGCACCGTCGATGCCGGATCGCAGGTAGCAGGTGTCCAGAAGGGTCAGCCGCACGCCGGCGTCCGATGCCGCGGCGATCAACGCCTTGCCCATCTCGTTGGGGTCCGGATAGGGGCGCCCGCCCATGTCGTGGTGCAGGTAGTGGAACTCGCCGACGGCGGTGATTCCGGCCAGCGCCATCTCGGCGTACACGGCGGTCGCGAGCGCGCGGTAGCGGTCGGGAGTCAGTTGACCGGCTGCCTGGTACATCAGCTTTCGCCACGTCCAGAAGCTGCCGCGGTCACGCTGGGTGCGCGCCCGAAGCGTGCGGTGGAATGCGTGCGAGTGCGCGTTCGCCAATCCCGGAATGACCAGCCCGCGAAGCACTTCCGCGCTTCCCGGGTTTGTTGCCTGCTCGATCCCGGTGATCCGGCCGTCGTCGACGGTGATCAGCACCGCATCCGATACATCGCCGTCAAGCCACGCGTGTTCGCACCAGAAGGTCTTGTTGCTCATGGCGACACCCAGTCGGCCATCACGTCGGCCAGCGCTTCGGCGCCGGTTCGGCAATCGGAGATCTCGGCGTACTCGTCGGGTGAATGGGAGATCCCGGTGGGGTTGCGCACGAACAGCATCGCGGTCGGCACCTTGGCCGACAGGATTCCGGCATCGTGGCCTGCCGCGGTCGGGAGCACCGGGATGTCGCCGAAGCGCGACAGGGCCGTCTGGACTCTCTGTCGTGGTGTGTCGGGGAACGTGACGACGGGCGTCACCGACTCTGCCTCGAAGTCCAGCGTGACGTGGCCGTCGCGGGCGTACTGCACGGCGGCATCCCTGACGGCGTCGACGAGGGTTGTCAGGGTGGCCTCATCGGCTGCGCGGGCGTCCAGCCATGCGTCGACGCGCGACGGTATCGCGTTGGCACCGTTCGGGGTGACCCTGACCTTGCCGAACGTCGCGACGCTGTCGTGCCGTGCGGCCTCGACGCGCGCCGCATGCACCGCGGAGGCGAACGGCAGCATGGGATCCCGCCGGTCGATGAGCCTGGTGGTGCCGGCGTGGTTGGCTTCACCGCGGAAGGTCAGGTGCCATCTGCCGTGCGGCCAGATCGCCGACGCGACCGCCACCGGCTGACCCAGATCGACCAGTGCCCTGCCCTGTTCCACGTGGAGCTCGACGTAGACGCCGACGCGATCGCTGAGGGTGTCGTCGACGCCGAGGTGCTCCGGTCGACGGCCCGCGCCGCGAAGCGCATCGGCGAGCGTCGTGCCGTCGTTGTCCGTCAACGCAAGAGCGCGTTCGGCACTCAGAGCGCCGGTGCTCAACTGCGAGCCGACGCATGCGACGCCGAACCGCGCGCCTTCCTCGTCGGCGAAGGCCACGACGGCGATCGGGACGACCGGGTCCACGCCGCGCGCGCGAAGGAGATCGACGGCGTGGAACGCCGACACCACACCGAGCAGGCCGTCGAAGGCGCCGCCGTCGGGGACGGAGTCGAGATGGCTTCCGGTGACGAACGCGCCCCTCGGGTCTCCGCTCCACCCGGCCGGCATCCACCACGCCCATGTGTTGCCGTTGCGATCCTCCTCGACGGTCATGCCGCGACTCTGAGCCGCACCGGTGAACCATTCGCGCAGCGTCAGATCGGCGGCGTTCCACGCGAACCGGCGGTAGCCGCCGGTCGACGGTTCGCGACCGACATCGAGGATCGACTCCCACAGCGAGTCAAACGTCGTCATGCGTTCTCTTGCATCGGAATACGGACGCCGCGCTCGGTGGCCACCGCGGCGGCATGCTCATAGCCCGCGTCGACGTGGCGGATGACACCCATCCCCGGGTCGTTGATCAGCACCCGTTCCAGCTTCTGCGCCGCGAGATCGGTGCCATCGGCCACACACACCTGGCCGGCGTGGATCGAGCGTCCCATCCCGACCCCGCCGCCGTGATGGATGGACACCCACGACGCTCCCGACGCGGTGTTCACCAATGCGTTGAGCAGTGGCCAGTCCGCGATGGCGTCCGATCCGTCGGCCATCGCCTCGGTCTCCCGGTAGGGGGACGCGACCGAGCCCGAGTCGAGGTGGTCGCGGCCGATGACGATCGGGGCCGACAGCTCGCCGGATGCCACCATCTCGTTGAATTTCAAACCGGCCCTGTGCCGTTCGCCGTATCCCAGCCAGCAGATCCGGGCGGGCAGGCCCTGGTAGGCGACCTTCTCCTCGGCCATCGTGATCCAGCGCCGAAGATGGTCGTTGTCTCCGAACAGTTCGAGGATCGCCCGGTCGGTCGCCTCGATGTCCTTCGGATCACCCGAGAGCGCCGCCCACCGGAACGGCCCCAGCCCCTCCTCGAACTGAGGCCGGATGTAGGCCGGAACGAAACCGGGGAAGTCGAAAGCCCTGTCGTAACCGGCCTTTCGTGCCTCGTCACGAATCGAGTTGCCGTAATCGAACACTTCCGCGCCCTTGTCCATGAAACCGACCATCGCCTTCACGTGCTTGGCCATCGACAAGCGCGACTGCTCGGTGAAATACACCGGATCCTTCTCTGCCATCTTCTTCATGTCCTCGAAGGCGATGCCGACAGGCAGATAGGTCAACGGATCGTGCGCCGAGGTCTGGTCGGTGACGATGTCGATCGGCGCGTCGCGCTCGAGCAGTTCGGGAAAGAGCTCCGCGGCGTTGCCGACAAGCCCGATCGACAACGGCCGCTTGGCGTCTCGCGCCTCGATCGCCAGCGCGAGCGCCTCGTCGATACTTCCTGCCTTGATGTCGAGGTAGCGGTGCTCGATCCGGCGGTCGATGCGGGTCTCGTCGCAGTCGACGCAGATCGCCACCCCCTCGTTCATCGTCACCGCAAGCGGCTGCGCCCCGCCCATGCCGCCGACCCCTGCCGTGAGCGTGATCGTCCCGGCCAGGGTGCCGCCGAATCGCTTCCTGGCGACGGCGCCGAACGTCTCGTATGTGCCCTGCAGGATGCCCTGGGTGCCGATGTAGATCCACGAGCCCGCGGTCATCTGGCCGTACATGGTCAGCCCGGCCGCCTCCAGCTCGCGGAACTTCTCCCAGTTCGCCCAGTCGCCGACGAGGTTGGAGTTGGCGATCAGCACGCGGGGCGACCAGACGTGCGTGCGGAACACGCCGACCGGCTTGCCGGACTGCACGAGCAGCGTCTCGTCGTCCTCGAGGTCTCGCAGCGTCGACACGATGGCGTCGAACGCGGGCCAGCTGCGGGCCGCCCGCCCGGTGCCGCCGTAGACGACGAGGTCCTCGGGGTGTTCGGCGACCTCCGGGTCGAGGTTGTTCATCAGCATGCGCAGCGCCGCTTCCTGCTGCCAGCCCTTGCACGAGAGAGTCGTCCCGCGCGGCGAGCGGACGGTGCGCGGCTCGGTCATCGAAGTCATGCACCTACCACACCCGATCACCGATGACCGCATCCAGATCCGGACAGGGAGTATCGTCTCGTATCCGAGACTTCCGCAGTAAGGGGATGCCATGTCGAGCACGTCGCCAGCCGTAGGGCGGGCGCTGGACGTGCTGTTGTACCTGGCCGGACGGTCCGGCCCGGTGTCTGCCGCCGCCATCATGCGCGATCTCGGCATCCCGCGCTCGTCGGGATATCACCTGCTCGACGTGCTCACCGAGCGCGGGTTCGTGGTGCACGCGGCCGATCAGCGCGCCTATGGGCTCGGGGTGGCTGCGTTCGAGGTGGGCTCGGCATACCTGCGGCACGGGCCGCTCGAACTGCGCGCCCGCCCGATACTCAAGAAGCTCGTCGCCCAGGTGCACGAGACGTCGCACCTCGGGATCCTGCACGGCGCCGAGACGCTGTACCTGCTTCGCGAGCTGCCGACGGCGATGCACATGGCGGCCACGGTCACCGGGATCGGCGTCCGGATGCCGGCTCACCTGACCGCCAGCGGCCGGGCGATCCTCGCGCATCTGCCCGCCGCGCAGGTGCGCGGGCTGTTTCCGTCGACGCGGGCGTTCGTGAACCGGACCGGCGAAGGCCCCGCGTCGTTGCCGGAGCTGCGGCGGGTGCTGCAGGCCGAGCGCAGCCGGGGCTGGGCCGAAGAGGTCGGGCTCATCACCCCGGGGCTCCAGTCCGTCGCCGCGTGCGCGTTCGACCACACCGGTTACCCCTGCGCGGCGTTCAGCGTCACCCACCGAGTCGAGGGATCCCGCACGCCTGAAACGGAGTTGGTGCGCGCGGTGCGCGCGGCGGCCCAGCAGTTGACGTGGGCGTTGTCCGGACGGCCACCGGACGGATGGTTCGCGACCTAAGCGGCCGGTTCCTCGGGCTGTTCGGCGGGTCGCTCGGCGGGCAGCGGCGGCGGCAACTCCGTCGGCGACGTCGGCGTCGTCTGCTCGGACTCCGATGCGCCTGCGCCGTGGAAGTCGACCATCGGTTCCTCGCGCAACACGTCGTTGCCCTCGCTGACGACGAGGGACTTGGCCGTCACCAGGTACTCGATTCCGTCGTTGGCGGCGATGTACCCGTTCGTGGACTCCTCGGCAGGCGCAATCAGCTTGGCGCCGTCGCTGATTCGCACGCCGCGGTACTCGAACGTGCCGTCCTTCAACTTGCAGATCGCGATGCGGGAGTCCGCGGTTTCGCCGAACAGGACCGCCGTCGCGGGCGGGGCGCAGCGGGCCGTCGAGTTCAGATAGCCCGAGTCGTCGGTCTCGGGGGCGGCAACGGCAGGCGGCGACGCGACGACGGCCGTCGTCGCCATCGCGGCTATCAGAAGCACCGTGCGAAACACGCGTACAGGTTAGCCAATCGAGACGGCTTTGAGGTCGTCCAGGGAGTCTTTGATGAACTTCGGTAGCTCGTCGGGCCCGACGTCGCGGGCGGGATTCTGTGGCTGTCGCCCACAGGGACGCTACTCGACTGGCAGCCGACCTCGCTGCCGGGCACTACTTCACTGCAGCGGAAACCGACTGACTGGAAAGGTAACTCTCCAACCCCTCGCGGCCGAGCTCGCGGCCGTAGCCGCTCTGCTTGACGCCGCCGAACGGCGCGGCGGGGTCCATGATGTAGCCCTGGTTGACGCCGAACGTGCCCGAGCGCACCCGGTTGGCGATGCCGAACCCCCGTTCGCGCTCGGAGGTGAACACCGAACCGGCCAAGCCGTAGTCGGAGTCGTTCGCGATGCGCACGGCGTCGTCCTCGGTGGCATACGGGATCACGGTGAGCACGGGACCGAAGATCTCCTCGCGTGCGATCCGCATGTCGTTGGTGGCGTCGGCGAACAGCGTCGGCCTGACGTACCAACCCGTGTCGAGGCCGTCGGGCATTTCGGCGCCGCCGACGACGAGTCGTGCGCCCTCGCGCTTGCCTTCCTCGATGTATCTCCGGACGCGGGCCTGCTGCCGCTCGGCGACCAGCGGGCCCAACTGGACTTCGGGATCGGTCGGGTCACCGACCGACATCGCGGCCATCCCGGCCGCCAGCGCATCGACGAATTCGTCATGACGTTTGGCGGGCACCAGGATTCGGCTCAGCGCGTTGCACACCTGGCCGCTGTTGGCCAGGCTCGCCGACTGAATGGCAGGCGCGACGCGTGCCGGGTCGGCATCGTCGAGAACGATCGCTGCCGATTTCCCGCCGAGTTCCAGGCTCACCTGCTTCAAGCCCTCGGCACAGGCCATCGCGACCTGGCGCCCCGCCGCCGTCGACCCGGTGAACGAGACCTTGTCCACCCCGGGGTGTCTGACGAGCGCCTCGCCGACGCCGCGGTCACCGGGCACCACGTTGAACACGCCCGGCGGCAGGCCGGCCTGATCGACCAGATCGGCCAGGAACTGCGCGTCGAGCACCGACTCCGGCGACGGTTTCAGCACCACCGTGCAGCCCGCCAGCAGCGCGGGCACCACCTTGCATATGGTGAGGAACTGCGGCATGTTCCACGGCACCACGGCGGCGACCACCCCGACCGGCTGCTTGTTGATGCGGATGTCGTTGCCGTACAACCCGGGTCGGGTCTCCTGCCAGTCGTACTTCGCGGCGAGGTCGCCGAACGCGGAGAACATCATCAGCGGTATCCCCACCTGCGCGCGCTTGGCGAACGATATGGGCGCGCCGATCTCGGCGGTGATCAACTCCGCCATCGCGCCGAGGTTCTCTTTGTACAGTCCGGCCAGCCGGCTCACCGCGTCGATCCGCTCGCCCGCCTGCATGCGCGGCCACGGGCCGTTGTCGAAGGCGGCACGCGCCGCGCGCACCGCCAGGTCCACGTCGGCGGCGCCGGCCAGCGCGACCGTACCGATCGGCTGCTGGCTGTGAGGCGAGATCACCTCGAGCGTGGTGCCCGACTCCGGCGCCGTCCACGCGCCGCCGATGAAGAGCTTGTCGCGGTTGTACATGTTCTCTGCGCCACCATGGGCCTTCTCCGGCACGGCTTCACTTTACTGAGCGATCGCCCAACCGCATGAAGCGCCCGGCCCCGCGCCCATCTCCTCACAACCGCCGAAGCGGCCGTGTGAAGTCGAATTTCCTGCTGCGCAACCGGTGCAACACCGCCGCGCAACGGCGCACGCGTTCACTGGCCGCCATGACAATCTATGACCAGATCGGCGGTCAGGAAGCGCTCGAAGCCGTCGTCGCGGACTTCTATGACCGCGTGCTTTCCGACCCCGAACTCTCGAGGTTCTTCACCGGCACCAACTTGGCTCGCCTGAAAGGCAAGCAGGTCGAGTTCTTCGCTGCGGCGCTCGGTGGCCCGCAGCCCTATACCGGCGCGCCGATGCGCCAGGTGCACCAGGGTCGCGGTATCACCATGCACCACTTCGAGTTGGTGGCCGCCCATCTCGCGTCGAGCCTGCGCGCGGCGGGCGTTGCCGACGATCTCGTCGACCAGATCCTGGCCGCGATCGCCCCGTTGTCGAAGGACATCGCGACCAGCGTGGCGTGAACGTCAGGCGCCAGGTCCGTTGGGCCACTTCAACATCGAGCCGGCATCGACGCGGATGTGCTGGCCGGTGATGTAACGGCTCTCCTCGCTGGCGAGGAACACGCCGAGGTTCGCGATGTCCTCGGGCTCCACGTAGGGAATCGGCATCGCGTTGAAGTAGCTGAAGGCCGGTTCAGCGTCCTCGCGGGTCGGCTTCTTGCCCTCGGCGGTCATGTCCGGCCGGAACACGCTGTAGATGCCGTCGTTGTGCAGCAGGTGGGTGTTCACGTTCGTCGGGTGCATCGCGTTGACGCGAATCATCTTCGGCGCCACCTGAAGACACAGGTGATCGACATAGTCGATCAGCACGCGCTTGCTCCAGCCGTAGCCCGCGCCGCCCGGGCCCATCATCGGGTTGTCGCTGGTGCCCTTGATCATGCCCGCCGTCGATCCGGTGATGATGATCGAGGCGCCGTTCGGTAGGTGCGGCAGCGCGACCGCGACGGTGTTCATCACGCCGAGCAGGTCGACGTCGGTGGCGTCGACGAAGTGCATCGGGTCGAACTCCTTGCCGAACGCCATCGGCAGGATGCCCGCATTGGCGACCACGATGTCGAGCTTGCCGAGGTCGGCGATGCCCGCCTCGAGCGCGTCGCGCAGTTCGTGCCGCTCCCGGACGTCGGCGATCCGCGCGAACACCCGGCGCCCGAGTTCCTTGACCTCCCGCTCGACCTCGGAGAGGTCATCGGGGGTGGCCAGCGGGTACGGGTTCGATTCGATGTTGCGGCAGATGTCGATGACGATGATGTCGGCGCCCTCTTTTGCCATGGCGAGCGCGTGCGCACGTCCCTGGCCACGGGCACCACCCGTGATGAACGCGACCTTGCCCTCGAGCCGTCCTGCCATGTGTCCTCCGCCGGTGTGTAAACGTAATTCTCCAACAGGAGAACCTAATTTACATGCGGGCGTTAGGCAATCCCCGACTTGGACAAATGTTTGGTTCCGGCCGGCTCAGGCGACCGATTCCAGCGGCTTCGCCTCCTGGCGCCGCTGCGACCTGCCGGCCTTCGACGAGCGCGAACGCACGGCGACCAGGCTGCCCGATCTCACCACACCCATCGGCCCCGACTTCACGAAACGTGCGATGCCGACCGCCCGCAGGATCGAAGCGGCCCGGGCCTGGCGGTAACCGACGAACGTCCCCGCGGCGCCGAGGAGAAGCAGTCCGGCGAGACCCGGCGAGGCCAGCAGCGCGAGCACGAGCAGCGAGAAGGGGGCCAGCACGGCGCCGACCGCATGCCGGAGCACCGACCGCACCTGCTCGGGGACGACCGAATCGGTCAGCGCGACGGAGAGGTGTTCCTGCTTCACCCCGCGCGCAGAGACCCCCTCGACCGTCGGACGCTGGGGCGGCCCAGACAACAATTCGCGCGGATGGCCCGCAGCCGCGAGCAACTCGGGCCAGAGGTCCTGCATCGGTGGGGACGTCAGGAGGTGGGTGCCCAGTTCACCGGACGACGGGCCCACATAGAGGCTGCCCCCGATTCCGCCTGCGGTCGACGATGCCGGCTTTCCGCCGATCAACGGGAAGCCGAGCAGGGACAGGAGTTTGTTGGGCAGCGCCAGAATCGACGTGTGCTCCCCGGGCAGCGCGATGAACAGGTAGGTGAGCACCTTGATGATGTCGCCTGCGGCCGCTGCCCCGATGACCGGCGCGGGCGACGTTGACGGCGCGGGCTCTACCGCCGTGACAGCGTCGGTCGCGGCCGGTTGGACGACCGGCGGTTCCGCCAGCGGCGCGGCTTCGGCGGGCGGGGGCGGGGGCGGAACCTCCGCAGCGGCCAGGGGCTCCGGTGCAGGCGGCGCTGTGGTCGCCGGAGAGGCGGAGACCACGGCCTGCGGCTCAGTGCTCTGCTCGACGGTGGCCGTGGTTGTGGTGGCGTCCGAGCCCTTGGTGGTGTCGGTCGCGGCAGGCGCAGTCGCGTTGGTGCCTGCCTGGCTGCCGACAGGGACGCCGATGGCCATCGGGCCGGCGAGACCGCTGGCCTGCGTCTCCCCGGTTTGGCGGGCCGTGTCCTGGGACGACATCTCCCCGGGATCGGATTCGAGGGTGGTCGCGGCGGTGCCGGCGCCGAACGATCCGATGAGCGGCGGGATCGTGTCGACGAGTCCGACCGCGGCCGTGGTCCCGGTCGAGGAGGTGGTCGTGCCTGCGTTCTGTTCGGTCTCGGCCGGGCCACCGGTATCGCCGACCGAACCGTCTGTCTCCGTGTCGGCGGTGGCTGTCCCACCGAATCCTGCGAAGACCAGCGCAACGCAGAGCGCGCAGAACCCCACCGCCAGGCGCCTGTGTGTCGCTATGTCGTTCTCCTACCGCCCACGGGGAACCGCCCCCAGTATCCGTGTTCTAGCGATGATCGTCCCACCGCTGCGCTTCCGCGTCTCGATTCCCCGAAAAAGAACTCTCACCTGCATAGTTGTGACTCCGCCGCGGATTGCACCGCGCCGGTGATCGAGTCGACCAGTGGGCTGTCGAGCTTCCAGCACTGCCAGAAGAGTGGCACATCGAGGGAAGTGTCGGAAATTCGCACAAACGAACCGTCGACCTCGTGGCTTTCGGCCAGGCCGTCGGGGAACATGCCCCATCCCAACCCGGCCAGCACCGCGGACCTGAACCCCTCGGCCGTGGGCACGTAATGGACCGGTCGCTGGATGTCGCGTCCGAACGCTTTGCGTAACAGGAGGTCCTGCAGGGCATCGTCGCGGTTCCAGGCCAGCGACGGCGCCGACGCCGCGACGTCGGCGGTGAAACCTTTCTGCAGGTAGCGCCGCACGTAACTCGGGCTCGCGACCGGTACGTAGCGCATCACCCCCAGTGGCAGCACCCGACACCCGGGCACGGCGGCGCGTTCGGTGGTGACCGCGCCCATCACCGCACCTTCCCGCAGTAGGCGCGCCGAATGGTCCTGGTCCTCGATCCGGATGTCGAACAGCACCTCGGGCAGGTTGGGAAGTACGGCGGTGAACCAGGTCGCCATCGAGTCGGCGTTGACGGCGATCGCGACGCGGGGGCGCTCGGACGACCCTCCGCTCATGTCGGCAAGCGCCTCGGCCTCGAGCAGTGCCGTCTGCGCCGCCAGCCGCAGCAGCGGCACCCCCGCCGGCGTTGCCACACAAGGCTTTTCGCGACGAACCAGAACCTGGCCCACACGTTGCTCCAGCGCCTTGATCCGCTGGCTCACCGCCGAAGGTGTGATGTGCAGTCGATCGGCTGCGGTGTCGAAGCTGCCCTGCTCGATCACCGCGGCGAAGGCCGCCAGCTGCTGACCGTCGATGCGCACATTAGCGATTTTAATTCCTGTGCAGAAGCATTAGCTCCGCTGATCACGGGCCAGTTGGGGTGACCGGTCGTTCAGGTGTCGCTCTCCGGGCGGTGTCGAGCTTGTCGTTCCCGTTCGCGTCGGCTGAAAGCTGCTCTGCGCACAGCCTCCTCGCTGTCGAAGCTGGATCCAAGGGCGCCGGCCATGATGCCCATCGAGCAGGCCAGCCACACTATTCGGGCGTAGTCGGCAAGGCCGGCGGGACGCCCCAATTGCGACTGAAGGAAGTGGAGGTCGATCACCGAAACGGCGGCCAGCATGGTCAACAGGTAGAGCACCACGTACATCACCGTCACCCCGATGGCGAGGGTGAGAACCGCGGAGACGTTGTGGAGCAGGGCTTCACCGCTCCGCCGGTGGCTGGAGGGCCGGTCCCACAGGCGGTTGTAGGACACAAACCACACCACCATGACAAGGATCGCCATCACGGAGATCAACGCGAGCCGCGCAGGGTGGACCGTGACCGCCATCGGCCAGATACCTGAGTAGAAGAGAGCGAAAGCCGCCGTCGCGGCGGCGGCAGCGGTCGCACCTTGCAGCGATGGAACCAAGCGCCACGGCCGGTTGGCTCGCACGATTCCGACCAGCATCCGCAGGCGCCCGGAGATTCCGGGCATCGCCAGATGATGGTCGGCGTCCGGTGCCGGGGAGGCAATGTGCCTGCCATGAACCAGGAAACCGCCGACCCGCGCGGCAAGGTCGGCGTCCCCCGTGTTTCGGCCATCGGGCAACGTGAGCCCCGAGTCGTGATGCGCGAGGTGGTCGATCAATTGCACGACAAGACCGCACAACCGCTGCCGCCGCCGCACCGCACCAAGCGCGGGCAGCGACACCAGGGCCACGCAGTGTTCAGTGTTGTAGTCGGCCAGAAGGGGTACGGTTCCCAACCTCATGGGCAGCTCGGTGGTCAACACGACGATGTCCCAGTTGTTGGCCGATCGGTAGTGCCGGGCCAGATCAACCATCGGGATGCGGCCGTTTTCGTCGAGCCCGATCGGATCGTTGACGACCTGCACCTGCCAGTCAACGTCGTCGGACACTTGTTGGCACAGCCGCACCGGTAGTTCCTTCGACAGGGCAGCGGCGATGATGTCTGGCACCCCCTCGTCGATGACGATGCCGACGATCCGGCTCTGTCGCGGGGCGGTGCTGGGCACCGCGCTCGGCGCGGTGGAATGGTCGGTCATCGAGCTCCTCCCGTTGCAGGGCGATCCACAGCCCTATCCGTGCCGGGTACCCAATGCGTTCACGGAGATGTCGGCTTGCCGCCCCAGAGGCACAGCGGGATCGAGTGTGAGGGGTTTAGCCGGCGCCCGGGCGGGAATGGCGGCCGCATGAGCAATGCAAGAGACGTCGAGAAGCGTTGGCACGACCCCCCGACCTTCCGTAAGGCCGTCACATATGGCGCGGCGGTGATTGCGCTGGCCGGCATCGCCTTCGTCATCTACGCGACCACCAACAAGGCTTCGCTCGTCCTCGCCTCGAGTGTGCCGGCGATACTCCTGATCGGAGGCATCGGCGCCTTCATCAAGGCATACCAGGTCTGGCGCGCCGGCGGCACCTGGCCGATGTGGCAGGGAGCCGGCTGGTTCCTGCTCGTGCTGTTTCTGTTGTGCCTCTCCATTCCATGGTCGGCCGCGGTTGCTGCGTAAGTGCGCATGCTCGCCCGTGAGGTCCATTCCACCTTCCACAATTCGGCCTGCGAGGGCGACGCGCCCGCAACCGCGAGCCGCCATTGTTGGAGACCAAACCGCGGAATGCCCTGTACGTGAAGGGGTTTGGCGATCATACGCCTGGTATTCCGGACTGACCACTCATGAAGGGAGCAACCACAATGCCCAGCCCGATAGATGTTCAGAAGTCGCTCGCCGGCATGGATTACCCGGCGCGCAAGGATGCGTTGATTGCCCGTGCAAAGGACAACAACGCAAGTGGCGAGGTGATGGACGCGCTTCAGAAGCTGCCCGATCGCGAGTACGACGGGCCGAGCGGAGTGCAGAAGGAGATCTTCTGACCGCCGCGGCCGACAGGGCCGCATTACCGAAAGACTTGGCCGCCGCCCTTTCCTGACGGCCAACGAAGCCAATCCACCCCTTTTCAGAAAGGACCCAGCAGATGACGAATACGTTGCAGGGCAAGAACGTTGCGATCCTCGCCGCTGACGGCGTGGAACGTATCGAGCTGGAGCAATCCCGCGACGCGGTGCAGCGGGAAGGTGCTCACACAGTTCTGCTCTCGATAAAGGGCGACGAAATCCAAGCCATGAACCACGACATCGAAGCGGCAGGCACCTTCGACGTGGACCGGATGGTCAGCGAAGCATCGGTCGACGACTATGACGCGCTGCTGCTGCCAGGTGGCACCGTGAATCCCGACAGGCTACGGATCGACACCGCCGCCGTCATGTTCGTTCGCGACTTCGTCAATTCGGGGAAGCCGGTCGCCGCCATCTGTCACGGTCCATGGACGCTCATCGACGCAGGCGTCGCCCGCGGTCGCACCTTGACGTCGTGGCCGAGTGTGCGCACCGACCTGCGAAACGCCGGAGCCACCGTCGTCGACCAGGAAGTGGCCATCGACGGCAACCTGATTTCCAGCCGCAAGCCCGACGACCTGCCTGCGTTCTGCGAAACCATCGTCAACGAGTTCGCCAAGACACCGGCGGGCGCGGGCTGACGAAGTCGGGTCCACAAATCTGACACGCCAGGTCGACGCCGAGGCCGGCTGTGGCTGCGAGCATGACCGTATGGTGGCCAGATTGAATGAGCGGGCCTACGAGCACGCCCGGGACCTGATCGTGGCGGGTAGATACGTCTTCGACGACCGTGACGCCTGGAGTGAGCACCAGCCCTCGACCCAGCAGGAGAACGACTACATCGAGGAGCACGGGTTCGCGGAGTACGCAGCGTGGCACCTCGGGATCGACGACGAGCAGGACGAGGACACGAAGGGCCGCTACAAGTTCCCGTACGGCGACTTCCACGACGTCCACCGTTGTGGCCTGCTTGCAGCGGAGTCCCGTGCCGGACAACGCAAGTACTACGACATCGAACTCGCCGTAGCTCACTTGCACGGCATGCTGGAAGCGTTGCAGAGGGCGTCCGTGCGGACTGCAGACAAGTAGTGACTACGCGTGGTGAAATCGCATGCGCGTAAGTCGTATTGTGGCTCGTGACAACGAATACCGTCGTCCTGTCAGGACGAACGGGGTTGACGATTTCTGACCCTGGGGGCGCTCACGGCAACGGCTTCAGATTGCCAGACTCGGTTCGAAGTCAGTGCGGCGTGAGGGGTCGGCATGCAGCAACCAAGCGGTGTAGCCGTTGAACAGGCGCGCGCCGAAACCGGCATTCATGTCGCCATCGCACAGCTGATCCAAGCCGTGCGCGCCGACCTCGACGTCCATCCGGGCGCGATATGGACCCTGATGACTGCAGCCGCACTGAAGCTGCCTGCGGTGGACTACGCCGGCATCATGCTCGTCGAGCAAGACGACAGCATCCGCACTCTTTCTTCAACCGACGCCCACCTCCGGTTACTCGACCACGTTCAGCAGCGCCACCGGGAGGGTTCCGGTTTGGAGCCAGCGTGTGAGCAGCAGGCGCGCCGTGTCGACGACCTCACTGGTGAGAGCCGGTGGCCGACATTCCGCGACGAGGCCGTAACCATGACACCTATCCGCTCAATTCTGTCCGTGCCGTTGTTCCCCCACCACCACTGCAGGACGGCACTGAACCTGTATGCAGATCGGCCGTCTGCGTTCGGCGCCGAAGGTGAACTGATGGGTCTGGCGTTCGCCAGCGACGCTCAGGCCGTCATCGAGATCGGTCGCCGCGAGAGGCGATACCGCAAGGCCATCACCAACCGCGACCTCATCGGACAGGCCAAGGGAATCCTGATGGAGCGCTTCGCAATTGATCCCGTCACGGCGTTCTCGCTGCTGGCCCAGCTGTCCAAGGACCGTCGCCAACCAGTGTCCGCCGTCGCGAGAACACTGGTGAGTAAGAGGTCCGAAGCTTGACTCTCGGCCACAAACGGCCGACGAATTTCGAGGAGTTGTTATGCAGGCCTTCACCCTCGGCGCGAGGCGGTGGCGCACCATCCGTGCCTTCGGGAAAACCCCGCTCGTGCGCATCAGCGACCGGATCGAAGCGATTGTGGTGGTCTCAGCAGTCGCGATCTCGCTCCTTGCCGCTCCGATCGCCGGTGCCGTCGGCACCGCGGTTCACGATGCCCGCAGCCGGATCTACGCCGAAGAAGCACACAAGCGACAACCCATCAGTGCGATCGTCACCAAAACCAGGCACAGCGCTGCAATGGGCCGCGCCTATCCGAGCACCACCGTTGTTCAAGCCCGCTGGCGTGCGCAGGGCATCGAGCGTGCCGCAACGTTCCCGTCGAAACCTGCAGTCTCGGTGGGTGATCGGATCGATATATGGGTGAACGACGCGGGACAGCGCGTCGCACCGCCGCCGCCAACCTCTCGAGCCGTACTTGACGCGATCACAGCCGGGTTGCTGCTCTGGCTGGTCGCGGTGGGCACGCTTGGGGCGCTGGTCGCTCTGGTGCGGTGGTGCCTTGACCGCCATCGCGACAGTGATTGGGAGCGTGAGATCGCTGACTTGGTCGACAGACGGTGGGCGGACTGACACTCGCACCACAGTCGGAATGGAGTAGAAAAAGTATGACTCAAACAACGACGCGCACGCCGCGGCGGGTGTTCCGCGACCGCCGCGAGGCGGGCCGCGTGCTGGCCCGGTTGTTGCACGCGTATCGCGGCAAGCCCAACGTCGTGGTGCTGGGGTTACCCCGAGGCGGCATACCCGTCGCCTGGGAGGTGGCCGCAGCGCTCGGCGCCCCGCTGGACGCCTTCGTCGTCCGCAAGCTCGGAGCGCCGGGACGGGAGGAATTCGCGGTGGGAGCAATGGCTCTCGGCGGCCGCGTCGTGGTCAACGATGACGTGCTGCGCGGCTTGAAGATCACCACGGAGCAACTGCGCGAAGTCGCCGAACGCGAGGGTCGGGAGTTGCTCCGCCGCGAGGCGGCCTACCGCGGTGGCCGGCCGCCGGTGGACGTGACCGGCAAGACGGTGATTCTCGTCGACGACGGACTGGCCACCGGAGCCAGCATGCTGGCCGCGGTGCAGGCGCTTCGTGAGAGGGAGCCCGCGGAGATTGTGATCGCGGTGCCCGCGGCTCCGGAATCCACGTGGCGGCAATTCGCCGGGCTCGTCGACGACGTCGTCTGCGCGTCAATGCCGCATCCCTTCCTCGCGGTCGGCGAATCCTATTGGGACTTCACCCAAGTCACCGACGAGGAGGTGCGCGAGCTGCTCCGGACCTCGACGACTGCCGGCCCGCCGGCGGCTGTCCTCGAGAGCCCGGCCGATCAGGTACGCCGCATCGCCGTTGACGCACCCGACGGCGTTCCGCCGCTTCAGGCGCTGGATGAGCTCATCGGCGACGCGCGGCTGGTTTTGATCGGCGAGAGTTCGCACGGCACGCACGAGTTCTACCAAGCCCGCGCTGAGATCACGAAATGGTTGATCGACCACAAGGGGTTCCTCGCGGTGGCGGCCGAAGCGGACTGGCCCGATGCGTACCGGGTGAATCGCTTCGTGCGCGGCGTCGGAGAGGACAAGACCGCCGAGGAGGCGCTGCGGGGATTTGAGCGATTCCCGGTCTGGATGTGGCGCAACACCGTCGTTCGTGACTTCGCGGATTGGTTGCGTGAGCGCAATGGGCGGGTGGAGTCGCGGCAACAAGCGGGTTTCTACGGTCTGGACCTCTACAGCCTGCATCGGTCGATGCAGGCGGTGATCGCCTATCTGGACAAGGTGGACCCGCGGGCGGCGGCCCGTGCCCGCCAACGCTATTCGTGCTTTGACCACGCATCCGCCGAGGACGATGGGCAGGCGTACGGCTTCGCCGCGGCGTTCGGTGCGGGCCCGTCGTGCGAGCAGCAGGCCGTCGAGCAGTTGATCGACTTCCAGCAGAACTCGGTGGAATACGTGCGGCGCGACGGACTACTGGCCGAAGACGAAGCGTTCTCCACCGAGCGTAACGCGCACGTCGTTCGCGACGCCGAGGTCTATTACCGCGCGATGTTCAAGGGGCGGGTCAGCTCCTGGAACCTCCGCGATGAGCACATGGCCGACACCCTGAACGCCCTGCTCGAACACTTGGATCACGATGATGCGGGCCAATCGCGAATTGTGGTGTGGGCGCACAATTCTCACGTCGGTGATGCCCGGGCAACCGAGGTCTATGCCGATGGCCAAACCACACTGGGCACATTGGCCAGAGAACTCCTCCCCGACAAGACCCGCCTGATCGGTATGAGCACCTACACCGGAACGGTGACAGCGGCCAGTGAATGGGGCGGGATCGCCGAGCGCAAGACAGTCCGGCCCGGCTTGCCGAACAGCGTTGAGGAACTGTTCCACGAGACCTGCACGGACCCGTTTTACGTGAAGATGCGCGACGACGGCAGACCATCGGCCGAGCCGCTGGATGATGTCCGGCTGGGGCGTGCGATCGGGGTGATCTACCTACCCGAGACAGAACGGCAGAGCCATTACTTCCACGTGCGGCCGGCAGATCAGTTCGACGCGATGATCCACATCGACAACACGCGCGCCCTCGAGCCGCTCGAGCTGACCAGTGAGTGGGTCGCAGGCGATCTGCACGAGACGTATCCCACGGGCCTCTAGCGCTGAAGCTACGGTCGAATGGTTTGCTCACCCTCGCCGGCGGATTCGATTTCAACCGTGCGGGGCTTGCTCTCCTGCAACAGCGGGATGGTCAATGTCAGCACGCCACGGCAATATGCCGCGCTCAGCTTGTTCCGATCGAGGTTGTCGCCGAGGAACAGTTGACGCCGGAGCTCGCCATGCGGCCGCTCATCGACGATCACCTCGTCGCCCTCCCGGCGCAACGGACGGCGGCATGCCTTGATCGTGACGACGTTGCCCTCGACCGTTACATCGATGTCAGCGGCGTTCATGCCCGGTACGTCGAGGGCGACAATGAATTGGTCACCGCGCAGCAGCGCCTCCATGGGCAGGGTGCGCGCAGCGCGAGCCCCGGCCAACGCCTGTTCGGCCAACCGGTCAAGTTCACGAGGCGGATCGAATTGCAGCAATGCCATGGCTACTCCTTTTGAACTCCTAGCGGGCGGGAAGATGCGCGACCCACGATTGACCCGGGCCCAGGGTCTTGTTCGTGCCCTCGATAGACACGGCGATCGGGTCGGCGGCACACGGCAACAGCCGCAGCCGCGCGTACTCGTGGGTCAACTCGATGTCGACCGGCTGATCGCGGTAGATGATCTCGAACGACGCTCGGCCGATCTCGTTCGGCAACACCGGGTGAAGGTGAAGGACGTCGGCCCGCGTTTCCACACCGGCGTAGCAGCGCAGCACCATGTCGGCCGTACCGGCCATCGCCCCGAGGTGGATCCCTTCGCGAGTCGTTCCGCCCTGGGTGTCCTGAAGGTCGGCCTTGAGGGCTTCCTTGAACAACGACCACGACTGGGCGCCGTCGCTCTGGGCCGACACCCAGCTGTGGGTAACCCTGCTCAACGTGGAGCCGTGAGTCGTCCGCGCCTCGTAGTACTTGACCGTCCGCTGCACGACATCCTGGTCGAGGGAGTAACCCATCTGATTGAACAAGTCGCTCAGTTCTTGGGTGGAGAACAAACAGAACAGCATCAGCACATCGGCCTGCTTGGACACCTTGTACCTGTTCGTGGAGTCGCCTTCGGCCTGCAGGATCAGGTCGAGCCGCCCGATGTTTCCGTAGCGTTCGCGGTAGCTCTCCCAGTCGAACTCCTGCAGCGCCTCGTAGCCCTCGAACTGGCTGATCACGCCTTCATGGAACGGCACCCGCAACCGTCGGCTCACCTGCTGCCAGCGCTCGAGTTCGCCGGGCCTGATATCCAAGCGGCGCCACAGCGGTACACAGTCGCGTCCGATCAGCACATCCACCGTTTCGGCTGCCCGTGCTAACACCCAGGCCGCCAACACATTTGTGTAGGCGTTGTTGCGAAGACCCAAGCCAGGGGCATCCGGGTAGCCGTCGTGGTACTCGTCGGGTCCCATCACGCCGCTGATGTTGAACCGGTCATCGACCGGATCGTGAACTGCCATGCTGGCGAACAGCCGAGCGACCTCCACGATGAGCTCGGACCCGTAGTCCTCGAGGAAGCCCTTGTCGCCGGTCGCCTGGTAGTACTGCCATGCGCTGTAGGCCACCGCCAGGCCCACATGACGCTGTCGATGGGAGTTGTCGGGCATCCACTGGCCATTACGGAAATTGAACAGCTCGGTCGGAGTCTCGTCACGGCCGTCGCTGCCCGACTGCCAAGGGAACATTGCCCCGTCAAAGCCGTTGGCCCAGGCCAAGTCCCGCGCAGCGGGCAGCCTACGATATCGGTACAGCAGGAAGCACCGGGTGAGCTCGGGCCTTCGCATTGTCAACAACGGATAAACGTAGAGCTCGTCCCAGAAGACGTGGCCGCGATAGCCTTCGCCGTGCAACCCACGCGCGGGCAGGCCGGCATCGAGATCCGTGTCGGCCCCGACGATCACCTGCAGCACGTGGAAGATGTGCAGATTCAGCGCCAATGCCTGCTCGACGCCGACCTCGAGGCCGATACCGAAGCGCTGCCACAAGTCCCGCCACACCGCGCGCTGACCTGCCAGAAGATCATCGAACCTTTTCGCGCGAGCGATGCGCTTGTCGACATCCAGTGCAGCGGTGGAGATCGCGCTGTCGCGCGAGGTCGCCACGGCCACGGTCTTCTCGACAGTCACCGGGACACCGGGCTGCAGTGCAACGGTGAAGGCGTGGCCGGCACGACTTTCTTCGGCAATCTGCTGTCGGTGGGTGACGGATTCGGAGGGACTCACGTCATGCCGCACCGCCATCGCGATTTCGATGCGCGATTGGTTGGTCCGCACCTCGAGGCGCACCGTCTTGTCGTTGACGACGGTCGCACCAACGGGATCGAGATGCTGCGACTCGAGTTGAAGATCGGCAGCGACGTTACGGTTGGCGACGGCGCCGTTGATGATCGACTCGACAGTCGCCTCGCCGGACCAGTCCTCGGCCTCGATCGTGACTTCCAATGCCGCGATGTGCGTTTCGCACACCGAGACGATTTGTCGCGACGTGATCTTCGTCGTCCGTCCAGCATCATCGCGGTATCTGTTGACGCGAGTCAGCATCGCGGCGCGCAGATCAAGGTCCTGGTGATGAGACAGCATTCCCGGCATACCCGGTGTCAGCACAGGCCCGCCGGCCAACTGGACCGTCAGGTATGTCCAGTCCGGCGCATTCACCAGGTGTTCGGTCTCCATCGTCCGCCTGCCGACGACGCTGGTGACACGATTGTAGATCCCCGCGACGTATGTGCCCGGGTAGTGCACGCCGTCGGCAATGGTGCCCGGTACACAGCCACGCGTCGCCCAGTAGCCGTTGCCGAGCGTGCACAGCGCCTCGCGTGTTCCTTCATGCAGAGGGTTGAAGTCCTCGTATACGAGGTGCCAATGGTCCGAGCTGGTCCGGTCAGCACCGCCGATCCACCTGCCGACGTACGCGCCGTCACCCAGTACCGCCTCGAGTTGAGCGAGGCTGGTGACGACAAGATCCGCTCCGGCTTCGGCCAATTCCTCCCCGTGTGCCGTCCGGTCCACTCCGACGACAAGCCCGAAACCGCCTGCGACGCCGGCCTTCACGCCTGCGACGGCGTCTTCGAGGATGACGGCGTCGGCCGGTTCCACACCGAGTTGGTCGACGGCCTCGAGGAACATGGCAGCGTCAGGCTTTCCGCGTAACCCGAGCCGCGCGACGTCGGTCCCGTCGACGACGGTGGTGAACATGTCGGTCAGGCCGATTGCGTCGAGTACTGCGCGGCCGTTGCGGCTAGAGGTGACGAGCGCGGCGGGAATGCCGCGGTCGACGAGCTTATCGAGCAGATCGGCGGCATCGGGGAACGCTGCGACCCCGGTGCGGGCGATGGCCTCCTCAAACAACTGCTGCTTACGTTGGGCGAGCCCATGGACGGTCAACTGCTCGGGGCCGTCGTCCGGGCTGCCTTCGGGCAACGCGATGCCGCGTGCGGCGAGGAAAGCCCGAATACCGTCCTCACGCGTGCGGCCGTCGATGTAGGTGAGGTAATCGCGCACCGGATCGAACGGCGGCTGACCCGGCCCTCCGATGCGGGAGAGCATCTCGTCGAACAGGGCTTTCCACGCCTCCGCATGGACCTTCGCGGTGTCGGTGACTACCCCGTCCATGTCGAAGACGAACGCCCGGTAGCCCGTGTGCTCTCGTGGCGTCCTCGCCATATGTGTCGAGTCTGGTGACGGCTGTGGCAGTGACATTGATTGTGCTAATCGGGTGAGACCGGCACCCAGACGGTGGTCTCACCGGCGTGTCTGAACCGGAACGTGAACTCGTAAAGCAGTCCACTGCTTATCGGTTTGGTCAGCATCACGGTTGCGGTGGCGGTGTTGGTGGGTTTGACCGCTGCCAGCGCGCCGGCCTGAACCATCCGGTTCGGATTGTCGACGATCAGTACGCCACGGACCGGTATCGCGGTGTTTCCGACCAGGGTGACCGCACCGATGTCGGAAGTGACCGCTACCAGGGCGTCTGTGGTAAGCGGTGACTGATTGGTGATCACCAGCGCCAGATCAACAGTCTGGCCCGGCTCCACTGCATAGCGGGTCGGTTGGGCTCGGATCCGGATGTTGCGCAGCGCGATGTGATCGAGATCGGCCGCGGAGCCATTGACGGCCGGTTGCATCGTGGCGGTCTGCGACTGTTGCCCGGCGCTGCAGCCGCTCAGCGCGGCGGCCGTCAACACGCAGATCACGGCCCCAACCCAGGAGCGTGGGTTCAATGAGTTCACGGTGTCTGTCCGATCGGCTAGATGGGCGCCCAGACCTTCGCCTGTCCGCGCCACACTCAATTCTCTTGTGCCCAAGGCGATCGGGGCGTCGTCCGACGGGTCCAAGAGATCGCGTCCGAAGTTGATCCGCCAGGCCGAAGAGGTCGGCGTCAGTTCCTGGGAGATTGGCCAGTCGGTGGTGGCTCGGCCGCCTCCACAACGGTCTTGGGAAGGAATCTGGACAATGACGACACAGGCTGGGCTGGAGAAAAAGGAGCGGGACTTCCTGGCGCAATGCGTGGGTGATGCCTACACAATGCTTGACCTGCTCCCCGGCGTGGATCCGAACGGTCCGGCACTGGTGTGGCTGGCGGATCAGTTCCTGATCCTGCGTCGGGGAGACTGCCCGCCTGGGCATGCGATGACGCTGTAGGTTCTCCACAGGCAAATTAGCGATTCTAATGCCAGTGCAGAAACATTAGCTGTACTGATCACAGGCGGCTGCCTAGCTTTGAGCCATGACCTCGCCGCTGATCGTGGGCTTCCTCGCCTCGTTCACCCTCATCGCCGCCATCGGGGCGCAGAACGCGTTCGTCCTGCGGCAGGGCATCCGCCGCGAACACGTGCTGCCGGTCGTCGCGATGTGCACGGTCTCCGACATCGTCCTGATCGCCGCGGGCATCGCCGGTGTCGGCGCGCTCATCAATGCCCATCCGAGCGCGGTCACCGTCGCCAAGTTCGGCGGCGCCCTGTTCCTGTTCGGCTACGCGTGCCTGGCCGCGCGGCGGGCGTTGCGACCGTCGTCGCTGACGCCGTCGGAGGCCGCGCCCGCCAGGTTGGCCGAGGTGCTCATCACCTGCGCCGCGATGACGTTCCTCAACCCGCACGTGTATCTGGACACCGTGGTGCTGCTGGGTGCGCTGGCCAACGAGCACGCCGACGGCCGCTGGCTCTTCGGTGTCGGCGCGGTCACCGCAAGCGCGGTGTGGTTCGCCGGCCTCGGTCTCGGAGCGCGCCGCCTGGCCGGGTTGTTCGCCACCCCGATGACGTGGCGCGTCCTCGACGGCTTGATCGCTGTGACGATGGTTGGACTCGGCGTCGCGATGATCGCGACGTGACGTCAGCCCATCGGGCCTTCCGGAACAGGCGCGTTGCAGCGGTCACGGAAGTCGGCGGCGGGCTGCCGGATCGCCACAAGCTCGTCTCGTACTTGCGGATTCGCGTCGGCATACGCGGTGATCTCCGTGCGCATCTCTTCCCTGGTTTTGCCCTTCAGGCCGGTGAAGAAGGCATTCACGTCGGGATGCGAGTGCAGGTACGCCGACGTCGCCGCGTTGACGCCGGACATCACCCCTGCGAGATCGGCGGCGGTGCAGTCCGGCGGATCGGCGGCCGCGGTCGCTGCGGTGCCGACGAGCATTGAGCCGGCGATCATGCCGGCGCTGATCACGCTACGAAATCTCATGGTGGCTCCTTCAGTACGTGGTTTGAGTGACATGGATGGCATTGCTCAACGCGGACCGATACCACCTCCGCCGCCGATACCACCTCCGCCGCCGATACCGCCCCCGGGAGGGCGGCCAGGCCGTGGCGGGATGATGATGTCCATATCCCAGCCGTCGTCGCAGTACCACGGGTCAGCGCAATAACTCGGGTAGGCCGGACCCGCGTTCGGGGGAGTCGGGCCGCCGCCGCGGACGGTGCCCTGAGCACACACGGTGGAATTGCCTGCGCTGGTGCAGTCCGCCGAGGCCGGTGAAGCGACAGTCACGCCGATGGGCATCAGCGCTATGGCGAGTCCAAAAATCAGGTAGCGCTGTTCGATTTTCACGCGCTACTCCCTCCTACTCAGATGTGCTGACCGTAGGCCTCGCAGACGGCGTCTGAAGCCGAATTCACCATTTGGGGGTTCGTTTTTTGGATTCGTCCCACGGATGTTCAAATTCGGCCTACGTACGTGCAAAAGAGCATTTCAGAGGGTGCGCCCGGTGCTACGCTCCGCCCACAAAGATTCAAGAAGGAGTCGCGATGGCCGGTCACGAGCAAAATTGGACGAAGCCGGCAGCAATGGCGATTCCCAAAGAGGGTTATTTCGAATTGGAGCGTGGCCGATACGGCCCGGTTTTTCCCCGCACCCCCGCCTGCCACGGGTTCTCCATCATCGCCAAGGTGAAGGAGGGCCGCGAGGACGCGATCCGCGCATACGGCAAGACGATCGAGGACACCATCGCCGCAAGCCCGGAGGCCCTCGCCGCGCTACGTCTGCACTACCTGCGCTGGGTGCTCTTCGACGTCGGGTCGGGTCTGCACTTCCAGTATCAAGGCATCTTCGACACCGACTTCGACAAGTACACCGAGGACGCCGTGCAACTGTTCAGCGCGACCGGTATCACCACGGTCTTCACCAACCTCGAAGGCTTTCCCGAGGATTGGAAGGAGAATCCGGACGCGTTCATCAAATTCGTGAGGGAGCATCAGGTGCCCAATTTCCTCGAGTATGGCGAGTACCCCTACGTCACGGCCGACGAGATAAAAAAGGCGCTGCGGTTGAAGGCCGCCTTCTCGGACATGCTCGACCAGATGCAGTGAACCGGGCCGCATGCTCGAGTTCGACGACATTCAGCACATCCTGCTGACCCGCACTCCGGCCATCACGGGCCGGTACGAGTTCCTGTCCTTCGACACGCCTGCGGGGGGACGCGCATGGCTGTCGGAACTCCTGGACAAGACGCAGTCGACCGCCGAGGTGGCAGCCACCATGGACGAGTCCGACCGTTGGGTCACGTTGGCGTTCACCTGGACCGGGCTGCGCGCGCTGGGCGTCGACGAGAAGTCGCTGCAGTCCTTCCCCGAGGAATTCCGAGCAGGGATGGCGGCACGGGCCGATATTCTCGGCGACACCGGTGACTGCGCACCCCAGCACTGGGTCGGCGGTCTGGCGGGCGCGGACCTGCACGCGATCGCAATTCTGTTCTCGCGCACCGACGAACAGTGCCGACGGTCGATCGAAGAGCACGACAAGCTGCTCGCGCGGACCGATGGCGTGCGCAGCCTCTCGTATCTCGATCTGAACGCGACCCCGCCGTTCAACTACGCCCACGACCACTTCGGCTTCCGCGACCGGCTGTCACAACCGGTGATGAAGGGTTCCGGAGAGGAGCCGACGCCGGGATCGGGGCCCGCGGTCGAGCCCGGCGAGTTCATCCTCGGATATCCCGACGAGAACGGCCCGGTGGCCAACCTCCCCCAGCCGGAAGTGTTGTCGCGCAACGGAAGTTACATGGCATACCGGCGCTTGGAGGAGCACGTCGCGCTGTTCCGCGACTACCTGCGGGACAACGCCGACACCGAGGACGACCAGGAGTTGCTCGCCGCGAAGTTCATGGGCCGGTGGCGCAGCGGCGCGCCGCTGGTGTTGGCGCCGGACAAGGACGATCCCGAGCTGGGCGGGGATCCGTTGCGCAACAACGACTTCAACTACAAGGAGATGGACCCCTTCGGATACGCGTGTCCGCTCGGCTCGCACGCCCGCAGGCTGAACCCCCGCGACACCGCGCACTACATGAACCGCAGGCGGATGATCCGCCGCGGCGCGACGTACGGGCCCGCGCTGCCCCACGACGCACCCGACGACGGCGTCGAACGGGGCATCGCCGCGTTCATCATCTGCGCCGACCTCGTGCGCCAGTTCGAGTTCGCCCAGAACGTGTGGATCAACGACAAGACCTTCCACGAACTCGGCAACGAGCGCGACCCCATCTGCGGCACCCAGGACGGCGCCCTGGACTTCACGGTACCCAAGCGGCCGATCCGCAAGGTGCACAAAGGTATTCCGGCGTTCACCACCCTCAAGGGAGGCGCTTATTTCTTCCTTCCCGGGATGAATGCCCTACGTTTTCTGGCTTCGCTCGGCGACTGAAGGACGACCAATGCGCGCACGCACCTACAACCAGAGCCACATTCCGCGCGCCCACACCGGGGGGCGGCGCATCAGCATCTACTGGACATGGAGCTATCCCTGGGAGTCGCAACGGCCACCCGAGGTGATCGAGAACCGGTTCTCCACCATCACCGAGGTGCGGAACGTCCTGTGGCCCGCCTACGAGACACCGGAGTACAACGAGGCGAACTTCCTGCAGGGCATCGCGGGAACACTGGAACTCTTTCACCGGTCCGCGCTCGCTTTCCAGGAGGTCGCAGAAGAGGCCACCGGTCACCCCGTCGCTGTCTTTCAACGCATCGACCAGGCCGGCTACAAGCTGCCGATCGACGAGCGCATTCTCGCCGACACTGACACGCTCATGGTGTTCGGGCTCGATCACCTGCTCGCCCAGGAGGAAGCCGCGCCTGAGGAGATCGCCGCCATCGAGGACTGGCTGCAGCGCGAGGGCGCCTGCCTGCTGCTGGCACCGCACCACGACGTCGGCTTCACCGATGACTTAGAGCAGCGCCAGGTCGAGTACGAACACCACGGCGACCGCCTTGTGCCGCGTCAGCAGCGCTTCACCGCGTATACCCGCTCGCTGATGAAGGCGTTGGAGGTACCCGTGCACAACATCTGGGGTCTGCGGCCCGCTGTCGTCGAGGGCACAAAGGAGATCGCGCCGCTGACCGGCTTCCGGGACCTCGACGCCCCTCGGCTGCTCGACAACGTCACCACGTTCAACTTCCACCCGCACCTGCCCCACTACGAGCTCACCGCGCCCGAGAGCGATGCCCTGCGGGTGCTGGGCCGCCAACGGGTCGACCCGAACCGGCCGCACCCGTTCACACAGGCCGGTAACACCGAGTTCAACGCGCTGATCTGGATGCCGCCCGGTGGACAGCGGGCCGGTGACATCGTGCTGATCGACTCGACCCACTTCACGACGCTGTTCGGCGGCACCGACAGCCTGAAGAACCTGTGGCACAACCTCGCGACAATGCGATCCTGAGAGGTATGCCCGTCACCAGATCCGTCTTCATCACCGGTGCAGCCGCCGGGATCGGCCGAGCCACCGCGCTGACCTTCGCCCGCAAGGGCTATCTCGTCGGCGGGTACGACATCGACGAGGTGGGACTCAAATCGCTGGCCGGCGAGATCGAGTCGCTCGGCGGGCGGGCCGTCACCGGGCACCTCGACGTCACCGATCCCGACGAGATGGCCCGTCGGCTCGCCGAGTTCACCGACAACACCGACGGCCGGCTCAACGTGATGATCAACAACGCGGGCATCCTGCGAACCGGCCGCTTCGAGGACATCGACATCGCCGCACAACTCAAAGAGATCGACATCAACGCCAAGGGTGTGGTCAACGGGCTGTATGCCGCGTTCCCCTACCTGCGCGCCACACCGCGACCCGTCGTCGTCAACCTGGCGTCCGCGTCGGCGATCTACGGACAGCCCGAACTGGCCACCTACAGCGCCACGAAATTCTTCGTCCGCGGAATCACCGAAGCGCTCGACATCGAGTGGGACCGCTACGACATTCGGGTCATCTCGATGTGGCCCCTCTACGTCAGCACCGCAATGACGGAGAACGTCAAGACCGGAACCACGGAGTCGCTCGGCATCCACCTGACTGCACAGGATGTCGCCGACGCGATTGTGGCGGCCGTCGAACCGCCGCTGCTGCGGCGCATCATCCACCAGGTGCACTTCCCCGTCGGCCGGCAGACCAAGGCATCGGCCCTTTCCGGTCGCCTCCCGCTGTGGCTGCAGCGCCTCCTCAACAAGCGTGTCGCCGGTATGTGACGCTTTGAATTCGCTGTGATCGCAACGGTCCCCGACCGGGGGCCCGGTCAGTACCGTGTGCGCGCATGAATGAGGACTGGCTCGCCGTCATCGTCGGCCTTGCACTGCTGGCATTGGTTCTCGTCGGCGCGATCCCGGGCAGCGTGATCCCGTGACCGAACAGAAGACCGAAACCACCGAAGAGGCGCCCGAGTCACGGCCCGCCCTCGGCTATGCGATCGCCGGGGTGCTCGTCGTCATCGCGCTCGGCGCGCTGACCCGCCTGTTGGAGGCCCAGGTCCCGAAATGGGCGGCGGGCACCTCGTTCGCCGGCGTCGCCAAGTCGATCGAATTCCCGATCTACGCCATCGCTTTGGGCCTGATCGGCAACGTGGTGCTGACCAAGCTCGCGCTGCGCGACGCGCTGTCGAAAGGGTTCCGCACCGAGTTCTTCATCAAGACCGGCCTCGTGCTGCTCGGCGCGTCCATCAACCTGAAGGTGCTCGTCTCCGCCGCGGGCCCGGCCATCATCCAGGCGCTGCTGCTGATCACCATCGTTTTCGGCTTCACCTGGTGGCTCGGCGGCAGGCTCGGCCTGGACGACAAGCTGCGCGCGCTGCTGTCCTCGGCGGTCTCGATCTGCGGCGTGAGCGCGGCGATCGCGGCCGCGGGCGCGGTGCAGGCCAAGCGCGAACAACTGGCGTATGCCGCATCGCTGGTGATCGTCTTCGCGCTGCCGTCGATCTTCCTGCTGCCGTGGCTGGCCGACGTGCTCAACCTCTCCGATGCGGTCGCGGGCGCATGGATCGGCGGAAACATCGACACCACGGCGGCCGTCGCGGCGTCCGGCGCCATCGCGGGTGAGAACGCGCTGCAGATCGCCACCATCGTCAAGACCACCCAGAACGCGTTGATCGGCGTCGTCGCGATCGCGCTGACCGCCTATTTCGCGCTGAAGGTCGAGCGGCGCAGCGCAGCGGAAGCCCGTCCGACGTTCGGTCAGTTCTGGGAGCGGTTCCCGAAGTTCGTGCTCGGCTTCATCGCGGCCTCGATCATCGGCACGCTGTATCTGGCGTGGGGCGGGGACAAGTCAGCGATCACGACCGTCAACGACCTGCGCACCTGGTTCCTGATCTTCGCGTTCGTCGCGATCGGATTAGAGTTCTCACTCAAGGGTCTTCGGGAAGCCGGGTGGCGGCCGATCGCGTTGTTCGCCTCGGCGACCGTCGTCAACATCGTCGTCGCGCTGGGACTGGCGCTCGTGCTGTTCGGGAACTTCACCGTCTGAATCCCGGTCACTCCTTCATCTCGAGCACCGGTGTCGGACGCTGGAACCCGCGGGTCACCACGAGCAGCCAGACGAATCCGAGTGCCAGCCAGATCAACCCCATCCGAAACGCCTCACCTTCGAGGCTCGTCCACAACCACACGGTCAACCCGAAACCGATCAGCGGCAGCACCAGGTTGTTGAACACGTTGCGGTCGTTCTGATCGAAGAAGTAGTGCTTGATCACCGAGAGGTTGACCGCCGAGAACGCCACCAGTGCACCGAAACTCACCAGGGTGACGAGGAAGGTGAGGTCGATCCAGATCGCGGCGAGCGAGATGACCGACACCACCAGGATGGCGAACGTCGGTGTCGCGAACCTGACCGACACGTGCCCGAACACCTTGCGCGGCAGCACGCCGTCGCGACCCATCGCGTAGAGGATCCGCGAGACCGATGCCTGCGACGTCAGCGCCGAGCCGATGCAGCCCGCCACGTAGGCCGAGGTGAAGAAGATGTTCAGGAAGTTCCCGCCCGCGGCGAGCATCACGTCGACCGAGCCGATGTCGGGGTCGTCGAAGGCATTCGACGGGAACACCAACTGCGCCACGTAGGAGAGCAGGAAGTAGATGAAGCCCGACAGGATCGTGGCGATCATGATCGCCCGCGGCACAGTGCGTTTGGCGTCCTTGGCCTCTTCGGACAGCGTGGACACGGCGTCGAAGCCGAGGAAGGACAGACACAGGATCGCCGCGCCGGTGAATACCGGGCTGAAGGCGCCGACGGTGCCGTCACCCGAGATCGGCGCCAGGAAGTTGACGTCACCCGCCCCGGCGATCGAGGAGACCGACATCGCCACGAAGACGACGATGAAGACCGCCTGCATACCGATGATCACCACGTTGGCCCATGACACCGACACGATCCCGACGATGTTGAGGATCGTCACGATCGCGATCGACACCAGGATCCAGACCCATTGCGGCACACCGGGCATCGCGTCACCCATGTAGAGCCCGATGACCAGGTAGTTGAGCATTGGCAGGAACAGGTAGTCGAGCAGAAGCGACCAGCCGACGAGGAATCCGATGGGCGCCCCGAACGACTTCTGCGTGTACGCGTACGCCGAACCCGCAACCGGATACGCGCCGACCATCCGCGCGTAGGACCGTGCGGTGAACACCATCGCGGCGAGCGTCACCAGATAGGCGATCGGCACCCGGCCACCGGTGAGCACGGTGACGGCGCCGTAGGTGGTGAACACGGTGAGCGGCACCATGTACACCAGTCCGAAGAGCACCAGCAGGGGCACTCCGAGCACCCGGCGAAGGTGGCCTTCGCCTTCCTCCGTCGACGGCAGTGGCGCAGTCGAATCGGCTGGCGCAGTGGACATATCGCTTTTCCCCTCTAATCGGTGGCGGAATAGGCCTGCATGCCGCGCAAGTAGGTGGCACGTACGTCGAGCGCGGGTAACTCGTGTGCGGCGGTGGCGCGCGGGTCGCGGTTCAGCCAGAGCAGGTCGGCGCTCGCGCCGGGCACCAGCCGTCCCCAGCTGTGCTCCCCGAACGCCTGATAGGCAACGCCCGCCGTGTACGCCGACAGCGCGCGCTCTATCGGCAGCATCTCCTCGGGCGTCCATCCACCCGGGGGCTCACCAGCCTCGGTCTGGCGGGAGACCGCGATCGAGATGCCGTCCAGCGGCGCGCCCGAGGACACCGGCCAGTCGGAGCCGAACGCCAGCGGCGCCCCGGACTCCTGGATGCTGCGGATGCGGTACTGCTTGTCGGCGCGCTCGGCGCCCAGCCGTGGCACGGTCAACACCGTCATCAGGTCGTCCAGCTGCGCCCACAGCGGCTGCATGTTGGGTATCACGCCCAGTTCGGCGAACCTGCCGATGTCGGCGTCGTCGACGAGTTGCGCGTGGGCGATCACCGGCCTGCGGTCACGAGGCTTGTTGTGCCGCACCACGTGTTCGATCGCGTCTAGCGCCTGCCGCACCGCCGCGTCGCCGATCGCATGGATGTGGATCTGCAGTCCCAGTTCGTCGACCCTGGCCGCCGCCTCGGCCAGCGAGTCGCCGTCCCAATTTCGCTGCCCGTGGTTGTGCAGCGCCGTGCAATACGGGGCGAGCAGCGCGCCGGTCTCGTTCTCGATGACCCCGTCGGCGAAGAACTTCACCGTCTGCGCGGTGAGCAACGGCGATCCTGCCTCCTCGACGCGGCGGCGCGCGTCGGCATACGCCGTCACCTGCGAGTCGAAGTGACGCGGGTCGGCGTAGAGCGCGAGGTTGAACCGCATCCGGAGCACGTCGCGTCGGGCCGCCGCGACATAGGTGTCGACGTCGGCGGGTTCCACCCAGGCGTCCTGCACCCAGGTCACTCCCCTGGCGAGGTAGTAGTCGGCGGCGGTGGCCAGCGCCGCCACCCGGACGTCCTCGCTGCGGGCCGGCATCACGGCGTTCATCAGGTCCATCGCGCCCCACTCGCGCAATGTGCCGAGCACCGAACCGTCTTCGCGGCGGGGGATCTCGCCGAGTACCGGGTCGGGGGTGTCGTCGGTGATCCCGGCGCGCTCCAGCGCGACCGAGTTGCACCACATCGTGTGGTAGTCCCATGCGCGCAGCACGACCGGCCGGTCGGGCACGGCGGCGTCGAGCCAGCGGGCGTCGAACAGACCGTCCGGCGCCATGCTGCTCTCGTAGGATGCGCCGACGATCCACTCGTCGTCCGGATGCGCTATCGCGAATTCCTTGACTGCCGAGACGATTTCGTCGACGGTCTTACACGGCCGCACAGCAGGGCCTGCGGACTCGAGGCCGCCGTACAGCGGATGGGCGTGCCCGTCGCCGAAGGAGGGCATCAGAAAGCCGCCGTCGAGATCGACTTCCTCTGCCTCCGCCGCCGAAGACCTCGCCGCGTCGCCGAGCGCGCGCACCACGCCGTCGACCACGAGCAGGGCATCGGTTTGGCGACCCGAGCCGGCCCAGATCACGCCGCCGGTGAAGAGGGTCGCCGTCACTTGACGACCGCCGTTGCGGCGCGCCCGGCGCCGTAGGGGCGCTCCGCGTCGACCGGCGCGGTGAGAGCTGCGTAGGTATCGGGTCTGCGGGTCAGCAGGAACGGGAACAGTTCGAGCCAGTCGCGCCGTTGGTCGAGGTCGAGGTCGGCGATCAGCACCGCCTCCTCGTCGCGGGGCGCACAGACGAGCACCCGCCCGTATGGGTCCGAGATGAACGACGATCCGTAGAACGACAGCGCGCCTTCGTCGCCGGTTCGGTTCGGCACCACCATGAACAGGCCGTTGCTGATGCCGTTGGCCACGATCACCTGCTGCCACAGCGGGCGGGTATCCAACGACGGGAATTTCGGCTCCGAACCGATAGCCGTTGGGTAGACGACGATTTCGGCTCCGCCGAGCGAGTAGTTCCTCGCCACCTCCGGGAACCATTCGTCCCAGCACGTCGGCATCCCGATTCGGGCCCCGAGGCCGGCGGGCTCGTACACCGGGTAGGGATCGTCGGCTGCGGGGCCCGGCCGGAAGTAGGTGTCCTCGTAGTAGCCGGCCGAGATCGGGATGTGCAGTTTGCGGGTCCGGCCGACGAGTTCGCCGGCGGGCGACACCAGGATCGCGGTGTTGAAGCCGAGGCCGTCCTCGGCGGGCGCCTTCTCGTACAGCGACGCGTGCACGAAGATGCCGTTGGCCATCGCGGCGTCGGCGGCCATCGCGAACGTCGGCCCGTCGGTGAGGTCCTCGGCTGCGGCGCCGGGATTCGGGCCGGCCGGCACGTCGGCCGGGTATCGCAGCAGGGTGATCTCGGGCAGGAAGACGACTTGTGCGCCCTCGGCGGCCGCCTGGTCGATGGCCGCTCGCAGCACCTTCGTCAGTTCGTTTCGGTCCGGACGCCACCGGTGCTGGACGAGCCCGACGCGCAGTGGCGGCCGCTGGGAGGGGGTGGTCCGCGACAGGGAGCCGGCGGCAGGGGCCGTCACAGTCAACATCTCGCTCCTAAAACGAATGCCTTTCGTTATTGTGACGGCCGGCACACCCGTTTGGCAATACGGCGCGCAAAAGTGCCCCGGCGCCGCATCACACCGGGGCACTATGCACTGATCGTCAGCTGATGCCGACGACCTCCTTGGCGATGTCGGCCAGCCGGGTCTGCGCGGCGGACACCACACCCTGCCGGGCCTTGTTGGCCTCCTCGAACGCGATGATGGTGCGGATATCGGCCGGATCGGTCAGCTCCTTGACCGCCGCCACCGCTTCACCCACATTGAGCTCGGTGTAGTCGGCGATCGGGAGCTCGTCGGGATCAATCGCGCCGGTGGCCGTGCGCACCGAGCGCACAGCGTCGGCGGCCTTGTCCGCGCCCTCGCCCCTGATGACCTTCTCCGCCGTCTCCAGCGCCGCGCCGCGGGATGCGGTCAGCGTCTTGCGCGCCACGTCCCTGGCCTGCGCACCGCGGTTCAGCAGCTCGCCGAACGCGGGCGGAGCCGTCCGCACGGTGTCGATGGCCTTGTCCAGCCCGCGCGCCGAAAGGGACATCGGGATGTAGGCCAATCGCACCGCCGCTCCCGTCGCGGCCTGAAGCGGGGTACGACGCAGCGCCGCGGGGCCACCGAGGGCATCCTCGGCCAGCACGGTGGTCAGCCACTCGACGGTCGCGCTGTGCGCGTCGATGAGCCGCTCCGCGAGGACCTGAACATCCTTGTCACCGGCGGCAACTGAGAGTGCCTTGAGGTAACGGGCGCGGTCGAGGAGCTGGTGTTCGAGCGCGAGGTCGCCCAGCAGCGCCTCGTCGAACGGCTGAGCCTGCTCGGTGAGCGCCTTGACCGCCGCGGCCGCGCGCCCGATGAACGGGCCGACGATGTCGGGATAACCGCCGAGTTCGCGGATCGCCGCTTCGATCGCCTCGGCGCGCGCCCGTCCGTTTGCGGCATTCTGGGTCAGTTCGCGTTGGACGGCTTCGGTTCTGGCCTGCGCGATGCGCGTCTCGGCGACCTGGATCTCCGTGTTGGTCAGGTCGAGAATGGCGCGCAGCTGCGCCAAAAGCGTTGTCGTATCGGTCGTTGTCATACGTTTCTCCCTCAGCGTTGACGTTGTTTGTCGGCGCGAGGTGCACCACACTCCGGCTACCCGGGGTGGCGTGAGAACTAAACGATCCGCCGTGTTGCTTCGGTCACTTCGGGCGTTTCTTGGCTGCCTTCTTTGCGGGTGCCTTCTTCGCCGGCGCAGGGGCCGCCCTTGTCGCTTCCTTCTTGGCCGAGGGCTGCTTCACCGCACCCTTCTTGGCCGGAACCTTCTTCGCCACGGCCTTTTTAGCAGGCGCTTTCTTGGCGGGTGCTTTCTTCGGCTGTTCCTGTGGCTGCCTGCCGAGCCCCACCCGCGTGGTGACTTCCCGCACCACCCGGGTGACGATGCCGCTCACGTCAGGCATCGTCTGCCTTCTTCGCTTCGTCGGCCAATTGCTCGACCCGGTCGGCGTTGGCGAGTTTGGCGGCGGCGGCAGCACGCTTGTCCTGCGCATCCTCGACTTTCGCCTCCGCTACCGCGGCCGCGGTTCGCTGTGCGGCATCGGCCCTGGCCTGCTTGTCACGCTTGGCAGCCTCCACGGCCTCCTTACGCTGGGCCGCCGCCCTATCCGCCTGCTTCTTGGCGTTCTCGACCCGCTCCTCGGCCTCGTTGATCGCCGCGACCTTCTCGTGCGCGGCGGCCGCGCGGGCCTGCGTGGCTTCGTCGAGCTTGTCGGCCTGCGCCTCTTCGCGCACCACGGACGCGGCGACCTGCGCATCCTGGAGGTCCGTTCTCGCTTCGTCGACGGCGCGGTCAGCGGCCTCGTCCAGCACCGCGGCCCGCTGCAGCGCCTCGCTTCGCTCGATCAGCGCGGCACCGCGACGTGCGACGTCGGGGGCACCCAGTGCACCACCGACAACGATGTCGAGTCTGCCGACCGAACGCTCGTACATCAGTCGTGCGGGCGCATCGGAATCGAGCCTGCCGACGACCTTCTCCTCGATGAGTTGGAGCGGTAGGCGAGCAAGCTGATACTGCTTGCGCAGCAAGGCGAATGGAACATCGGTGATCTTCATCGCGCGTCCTTTCCGGGTTGATCACGGGGAACATCGGCGGTGTCAGACAGGGTGTCGGCCTGACGTCGGATGCGATCGGCCTCCTGCCGCGCTGAGGCCGATTCGTGCACCGCCTGCCGATGGTCGTCGAGGGCGTCGGCAACCTCTGCCTGCGCGGCGTTGACCTCTCGGTCCTTTTCGGCGTTCGCCAAGGCCTCCTGCCGCTGCGCCTTCAACTCGGCCTCCTGCTGCCCGAGCGTGGCGTCGCGCGCACCCGCCTGCTCCGCCTGTTGCTTCTGCGCCGCCGCGTCGCGCCGGATCGCGTCTTCTCTGGCTCTGGCCTCCGCGCTCGCGTCGGCTCGAACCTCGGCTGCCTGCGACTGCGCTTCGGCCTTCTGCGACTGCGCCTGCGCTGCCTCGACGTCGGCGACGGACTCCAGCCGACTCGCTTCTTTGCGCTGCTTGGCCTGGGCCTGCTCGACCTGACCCTGTGCGGTCAACTCGTCGTTCTTGATGACGGCGCCGACGACCTCCTTGGCCTTTCCTTTCACTGAATCCAGCAATCCCTTGCGGGCTTGATCGGACTTCTCGTGTTCGGTCATCTGTCCTTCCTCACCATCACTGCCAAAACATGACGCACTCGTCAATGAGCGTCGGGCGCGTATTGCCGCCGATCGGCTACTTCAAACGTCTGACCACCTGCCGATCGCCGCCGAAACGAACGATGTTCGTTTACGGTGATGTCATGGGACGGCCGCCGGTGCCTCTGTTGTCCACCGAGCTCATTGCAAGCGCGGCAATGGATTTGGTGAACACAACCGGCGGCTTCACCATCCCCGAACTGGCCCGCCGGCTGAAGGTCAGCCCCTCGTCGCTCTACAACCACGTTTCGGGCCGCGAACAGATCGTCGAACTGCTTCGCGAGCTGGCGATGTCGGAGGTCGTGCTGCCGCCCGACGACCCGGATCGACCGTGGACCGAGACCGTCTCGGAGATCATGCGGTCCTACCGCCGCAGCTATGCGCGCTATCCGCGGCTGATTCCGCTGTTGACCACGCACGCGGTGAACAGCAGCCAGGCGTTCACCATGTACAACGCGCTGGCCAGAACCCTGAAGCGGGCCGGCTTCGGCGACGGGAACATCCTGCGCGTGATCACGCTGATGGACTGCTTCGTGCTCGGCTCCGCACTGGATCTGGCCGCGCCGGTCGAGCCATGGGAGTCCGGCACCGAGGTCGGGCCCGAGCTGGCTGCGGCGCTCGCCACCGGCGGGCCCAAGCCGGCGCGGGCCGACGACGCCTTCGAGTTCGGCCTAGCGGTACTGCTGCGCGGGCTCGCGGATCTCGCAACGTCCTAGGCGTCTGGCCGCACGTTACGCTCGCGGGGTGCCGAAGGATTGGTCGCGGCGGCGCTTTCTGGCGCTGACGGCAACCGTTGCAGCAGCCGCCGCCGCATGCAGCTCTGAGAAACCAGGCGCGGTGGCAGGCGATGGTTCGGTCACGGTCAAGCACATGTTCGGCGAGACCAAGGTGCCCGGGCCGCCGACGCGCGTGGTGAGCGCCGGCTACACCGAACAGGACGACCTGCTGGCCGTCGGTGTCGTGCCGATAGCCGTCACCAACTGGTTCGGCGACCAACCGTTCGGCGTGTGGCCGTGGGCGACCTCGAAGCTCGGCGGGGCCCAGCCCGAGGTGCTCGATCTCTCCAACGGCATCCAGATCGACCGGATCGCCGCGCTGAAACCCGATCTCATCGTCGCGACCAACGCCGGCGTCGACGAGGACACCTACAAGAAGCTCTCCGAGATTGCGCCGACGATCCCGCAGTCCGGACAGGACGCGTTCTTCGAACCGTGGACGACCCAGGCCGCCGCGATCAGCCAGGCCGTGTTCAAGTACGACGACATGGCGCGGATCGTCAAGGCCATCGAAGACAAGTTCACCGAGGTCGGCAAGAACAGCCCGCAGTTCGCGGGCAAGAAGGCGCTGCTGCTGCAGGGCACGCTGGTCGACGACGCCGTGCACGCGTGGACGCCGAACTGGCGCAACGACTTCCTCACCCGGATGGGCCTGACGGTGCCCGACACCGGCGACGGCGTCATCGCGCGCGACCGGATGGAAGAGGTGCTCGACGGCGCCGACGTGCTGATCTGGACAACGGAGAGCGACGAACAGCAGGCCGCGTTGCTGGCCGACCCGACCATCGCCAAGCTGGCGGCCACCGCCGGTCAACGCAACGTCTTCACCGGCAAAGACCTCGCGGGCGCCATCGCGTTCGCCTCGCCGCTGTCCTACCCGGTGGTGGCCGACCAACTGCCGCCGGCGTTGACCAAGGTGCTCGGATGACCCAGCCACGTGCGGCCTTCGCGCAGGTCGGTTCGCCCTACTACGCTGCGCTGGCCGCGGTCTTCACCGCGTTGGTGATCATCTCGAATGTCACGGCGACGAAGGGCGTCGCGTTCGGCCCGATCATCACCGACGGCGGATTCATCGTCTTCCCGCTGACGTATGTGATCGGCGACGTGCTGAGTGAGGTGTACGGCTTCAAGGCCGCCCGGCGCGTCATCTTCCTCGGCTTCGCCATGAACGCGCTTGCCGCGCTTGCCTTCTGGGTCACCGTCTACCTGCCCGCGGCGGACTTCTATACCGACCAGGATCACTTCGAGAACGTGGTCGGCGCGTACACCCAGCTGATCGTGGCCGGGTTGGCGGGCTTCATCGTCGGCCAGACCATCAACGCCTGGGTCGTCGTCCGGATCAAGGAGCGCACCAAGGAGAGGCATCTGTGGGCGCGGCTGATCGGTTCGACGTTCGCCGGCCAACTCGGCGACACCGTGGTGTTCTGCAGCATCGCGGCCGGCGCGATCGGCATCACCAGCTTCTCCGATTTCGCCGTGTACACCGCGCTCGGCTGGCTGTACAAGACCGCGGTCGAGGTGATCATGCTGCCGGTGACATACCGGGTGATCGCCTTCATCAAGCGCAGGGAACCCACGTACGCGCCTTCGCGGACGTGAGGAGCAATGTACCTGGGTCTGAGGCTTCGGTAAGGCAGCTCTGGCAACCCTCACAGAGCAGCGGATTCTTACCCTACTCGGCGGTAGCTTTGTGTCATGACCGTGATAGCGGACGCGATGGTGATCCCGGCGATCACCGACTACGGGGATCAGGCGCTGCTGCTCCAGTTCGACAGCACCGCGGAGGTATTGGCGTGGCATGACGTCCTGCGCGACGCCGATCTGCTCGGCGTGGTGGACATCGTTCCGGCCGCCAGGACGGTGCTGGTCAAGCTCGACGGGCCGCGGTATGCGGCCATCGTGCGGCAGCAGCTCAGCAAGCTCAGGTTGGGCCAAGAGGCGCTCGACGAAGCCACCGCCCCCCTCGACGGCAAGGTCGACGTGGTGATCGACGTGGTCTACGACGGCGAGGACCTCGACGATGTGGCCAGGTTGACCGGTCTGACGCCGCGCGACGTCGTCGCCGCACACACCGGCAAGCCCTGGCGGGTCGGATTCGCCGGTTTCGCACCGGGTTTCGGATATCTTGTCGGCGGTGACGAGCGGCTCACCGTGCCGAGGCGATCGGAGCCGCGCACGAAGGTGCCCGCGGGTTCGGTCGGGCTGGCCGGCGAGTTCAGCGGCGTCTACCCGCGTCAGTCGCCCGGTGGCTGGCAGCTGATCGGCCGCACGTCGGTGGATCAGGCGCCGTTGTGGGACGTCGATCGCGATCCGCCCGCGTTGTTGACGCCGGGTAAGTGGGTGCAGTTCAGGGAGGTGTCATCGTGAGTGAAGTGACGCTGGAGGTGCTGCGCACCGGCCCGTTGGCGCTCATCGAGGATCTCGGCCGCAAGGGGATGGCCCACCTCGGGGTGACGCGCTCAGGTGCCGCCGACCGGCGGGCACACAAGCTGGCCAACCGGCTGGTGGCCAACCCTGGCGACCGCGCCACCATCGAGGTGACGTTCGGCGGGTTCAGCGCGAGGGTCCGCGGAGGGGACGTGGCCATCGCCGTGACCGGTGCCGACACCGATCCAGCTGTCAACGGAGTTCTGTTCGGCACCAACAGTATTCACTACGCGCATGATGGCCAGGTGATAACCCTCGGCACCCCGCACTCCGGCCTGCGGTCCTATCTCGGAGTGCGCGGCGGCATCGACGTGTCGCCCGTGCTCGGCTCGCGCAGCTACGACGTCATGAGCTCCATCGGGCCGCGACCCCTGCAGCCGGGCGATGTGCTGACGATCGGCGAGCACACCGAAGAGTTCCCCGAACTCGACCAGGCGCCGGTGGCCGCGATCTCCGACGACATCGTCGAGCTGGCGGTGGTGCCAGGACCGCGCGACGACTGGTTCACCGATCCCGACGTGCTCGTCCGCACCAACTGGCAGGTCACCAACCGCAGCGACCGCGTGGGCATGCGGTTGGTCGGCATGCCGCTCGAGTACCGCTACGGCGACCGGCAGTTGCCCAGCGAGGGAGCGACCCGGGGCGCGATTCAAGTGCCGCCGAACGGTTTTCCCGTCATCCTCGGGCCGGACCACCCGGTCACCGGCGGCTATCCCGTCATCGGTGTCGTGGTCGACGAGGACATCGACCGGATCGCCCAGATCCGGCCCGGACAAACCGTGCGCCTGCACTGGTCGCGTCCCCGCAGGCCCTTTTCTAACGGGTCCTGACGGGGTAGACACGTGGTGTGACCCTCGATGCTCCTCGGATGCGCGGGGTGATTACCGCCCGCCTTGTGCACACCGCCGACCTCGACAACGAATCGCGCGAGGAAGCCCGCCGAATGGTGATCGACGCCTTCGGCGGCGGCGAAAACCACTTCAGCGACGCCGACTGGGAGCACGCTCTCGGCGGTATGCACGCGGTGATCTCGCACCACGGCGCGCTCATCGGCCACGCCGCGGTGGTGCAGCGTCGCCTGCTGTATCGGAACTCCGCGCTGCGGTGCGGTTACGTCGAGGGTGTCGCGGTGCGTGAGGACTGGCGCGGCCAGGGTTTGGCGGGCGCGCTGATGGACGCCATCGAGCAGGTGCTGCGCGGCGCGTACGACGTCGGCGCGCTCAGCGCGTCCAACGCCGGGCGACACCTCTACGCCAGGCGCGGTTGGCTGCCGTGGCGCGGACCGACATCGGTGCTCGCCCCGACCGGGCTGCAGCGCACACCCGACGACGACGGTTCGATCTTCGTGTTCCCGGTCTCGGTCGACCTCGACACCGACGAGGCGATCGCGTGCGACTGGCGCAACGGCGACGTCTGGTAGCGGGCGTACGTTGGATGAAGTGACCACGCCCAACACATTTCAACCGAGCACCGAATCGTTTGACAAGCTCTACCGCGGCGAACCCGCCGTCGAAGGCGCGCCAAAACCGACCGGCGTGCCGTGGGACATTCACCAGGCCCAGCCGCGGCTGGTGGAACTCGAAGCACTGGGCGTCATCACCGGCGAGGTCCTCGACATCGGCTGCGGGCTGGGCGACAACGCAGTCTTCCTGGCATCGCGCGGACACTCCGTTACCGCGCTGGACGGATCGCCTGCGGCGATCGAGCAGGCCCGAAGCCGCGCCGCACAGGCAGGCGTCACGGTGAACTTCGACGTTGCCGACGCGACCAAGTTGACCGGCTACGACGGCCGGTTCGACACCGTCATCGACAGCGCGCTGTATCACTGCCTGGTCGAGGAGGACCAGCAGGCGTACGTTGCGGGCCTGTACCGCGCGACGCGGCCGGGAGCCCGCCTGCACCTGTACTGCTTCTCCGACGGCAACGTCAACGGTCTCGTCGCCCCGATCGGGTCGATCACGGAGTCCAACATCCGCGACACGCTGACCGCGAACGGCTGGCGGATCGACTACCTGGGCCCGACGACGTATCTGGCCAGCGCGACGGGCTTCGGCGCCGCCGGTGATGAGTTCCCGCAGGCAGTGGCCGAGCAGATGCCACCCGAGGCACTCGAAGCGATGCGGAAGGTCAGGGCACGGTACGAGGCCATCGCCGACGAACTCGACGGCGACCTGTTGCATCTGCCGTTCACCGTGGTGCACGCGCACCGGGTGGATTAGAGCTCACAGGCGTCGCGTCACGCCCGTGAGATCAAATTCACGGCCCGACGAGGCGCGATATGCCGGTGCAATGGTCAGTTAATCGAGCCGAAACACGGCCTGCGAACACTGGACGAATGAGTGAGCCCGACTGGGCACCGCTCACCGGGTTTCGGGTGGCGGTGACCTCCGCCCGCCGCGCAGACGAGTTGAGTGCGCTGCTGCGCAAGCGCGGAGCGACGGTCACCAGCGCACCCGCCATCGAGATGGTGCCGCTGCCCGACGACCGCGAGTTGGCTATGCACACCGAGGCGCTGATCGCCACGCCGCCCGACATCGTGATCGCCACCACAGGTATCGGCTTCCGCGGCTGGGTCGCCGCGGCCGACGGCTGGGGGATCTCCGGCGACCTGATCACGTCGCTGCGCAAGGCCCGTGTCGTGTCCCGTGGCCCCAAGGCCACCGGCGCGCTGCGCGCGGCGGGCCTGCCCGAGGAGTGGTCACCGGACTCCGAATCGTCCCGGGAACTGCTTCACTACCTGGTCGAGGGCGGCATCGCAGGCAAGCGCATCGCCGTTCAGTTGCACGGCGCGACCGCGGAGTGGGATCCGTTCCCCGAGTTCCTCGACGAACTGCGCGCCGCGGGCGCCGACGTGGTGCCGATCCGGGTGTATCGCTGGCATCCGGTCCCCCGCGACGGCGACTTCGACCAGCTCGTCGCGGGGATCGCCGACGCCAAGTTCGACGCCGTGAGCTTCACGTCGGCGCCCGCGGTCGCGGCGGTGCTGATGCGGGCCACCGAGATGGACATCGCCGATCGGCTGCTCACCGCGCTGCGCACCAACGTGCACGCGATGTGCGTCGGCCCGGTCACCGCGAGACCGCTTGTCCGGCTGGGTGTCCCGACGTCGTCGCCGGAGCGGATGCGGCTCGGCGCGCTGGCGCGCCACATCACCGACGAACTACCTCTGCTGCAGTCGAGAACGCTGCGGGTGGCCGGGCATCGACTCGAGATCCGCGGCACCTGCGTCGTCGTCGACGGCGTCGTGAAGGAGTTGTCGCCGACCGGAATGGCGACCATCCGCGCGCTGGCCCACCGTCCCGGCACCGTCGTGTGCAGGGCCGATCTGCTGCGCGCGCTACCGGGCACCGGCACCGACACCCATGCGGTGGAGACCGCGGTCCTGCGGCTGCGCACCGCGCTCGGCGACAAGAACATCGTCTCGACAGTGGTCAAGCGCGGTTACCGGCTGCCCGTCGACGAACCGGTGGCGCAGGCCCAATGAACTACCTGCTCGTTGCCCACGGAACACGAAAATCGAAGGGCGTCAACATGATCGGCCGGTTGGCCGAACGCGTGTCCGGGCTGCTGGACAATCCGGTGCACGTGGCCTTCGTCGATGTGCTCGGACCGACGCCGTCCGAAGTCCTCCGCGCGCTGCCCGCCAACCGGCCGGTCACCGTTGTCCCCGCCTTCCTCACCAGCGGCTACCACGTCCGCGTCGACCTGCCCGCCCACGTGGACTCCAGCGGCCACCGGGCCACCGTGGTCACCCGTCCACTCGGGCCGTGCGTCAGCACCGTGCAGGTGCTCGCCCAGCGCCTCGTCGAATGCGGCTGGCGGCCAGGAGATTCCGTGGTGTTGGCGGCGGCGGGCACATCGGATCCGTTCGCGCAGTCCGACCTCCGGCAGACCGCAGCGACGTTGTCCGCCACGATTGGCGACCGGGTCGAGCTCGCATATGCGGCCACTGGTGCCCCCCGGGTAGCCGATGCGGTGCAGACCCTGCGACGCGGCGGTGCGGAGCGCGTCGTGATGGCGTCATACCTGTTGGCAGAGGGCCTTTTTCAAGATCGGCTGCGCAGCAGCGGCGCCGACCTGGTGGCAGCTCCGCTGGGCGACCATCCTGCGATGGCCCGGTTGATCGCCAACCGGTTCAAGCGGGCGCGGGTACCTCAAGCCGCGTGATGTGCGCCTAAGCGCAGATTTCGACGACACCGTCGTCGGTGATCCGCGTCTTGTACACCGGGATCGCGACATCGGCGGCGTCGAGGCAGGTGCCGTCGTCAAGGGCGAACGCCTGCTTCTTGATCGGTGACTGAACTACTGCACGGCCGCCCCGGTCGCCGACGATACCGCGCGACATCACCGCGGCACCCGAGAACGGGTCGATGTTGCCGACAGCGCACACCGTTGCGTCGTCGAGACGGAAGAGCGCCGCCTGTGTCCCGTCCGGAAGGAGCACACCGACCCCGCGGCACGGCACCAGGCGGTCATAGGCGCACGCCGGCGTCCACACTCCAATATCATTGACAAGGCTCATGTTTCGACTCGCTTCGGGATCGATGGGATGCCGATATCGGTGGTGCTGCTCTCAGCAGGCACAATGCGGCCCGCCCGCTTGGTGAACGTGACGGTGGGGTCGGGTACGTGGGGTGCGTTGACGAACGAGACGAACCGCGACAGCTTCTCGGGATCCTCCAGCACGCCCTTCCACTCGCACGCGTAACCCGCGACGTGGCGTGCCATCGCCTCTTCGAAGTCCGCGGCCAGCCCGAGGGAGTCGTTGCACACCACGTCGCGCAGGTGGTCGAGGCCGCCGTCGAGTTGCTCGACCCATGAAGCGGTGCGCTGCAGCCGGTCGGCGGTGCGGATGTAGAACATCAGGAAGCGGTCGATGTAGCGGACCAGGGTCTCGTCGTCGAGATCGCTCGCCAGCAGCTCGGCGTGCCGGGGCGTCATACCGCCGTTGCCGCCGACATAGAGGTTCCATCCGTTCTCGGTGGCGATGACGCCGACGTCCTTGCCGCGTGCCTCTGCGCATTCGCGAGCACACCCCGAGACGCCCATCTTGATCTTGTGCGGGGCGCGCAGCCCGCGGTAGCGCAGCTCGAGGTCGATCGCCATCTGCACGGAGTCCTGCTGTCCGTAGCGGCACCAATCGCTGCCGACGCAGCTCTTCACCGTGCGCAGCGCCTTGCCGTAGGCGTGGCCGGACTCCATTCCGCCCTCGACGAGGCGACGCCAGATCTCGGGCAGCTGATCGACGCGGGCGCCGAACATGTCGATGCGCTGCCCGCCGGTGATTTTGGTGTACAGCTTGAAATCCCTGGCGATCTCGCCGATGAGGATCAGCTGCTCCGGGGTGATGTCACCGCCGGGCACCCGCGGCACTATCGAGTAGCTGCCGTTGCGTTGTATGTTGGCCAGGAAGTGGTCGTTGCTGTCCTGCAGCGAGGCCTGCTCACCATCGAGGATGTGCTCGGAACTCGTCGAGGCCAGAATCGATGCCACGACGGGTTTGCAGATGTCGCAACCCTTTCCGGTGCCGAAGCGCTGGATCAGCCCGCTGAACGTGCGTATCGAGGTGGCGGCGATGATCTCGTAAAGCTCGGCCCTGGACTGACTGAAGTGCTCGCAGAGCGCCTTGGACTGTTCGACGCCTTCGGCCTCGAGCAACTGCTTGAGCAGCGGCACGCACGACCCGCACGAGGTGCCCGCCTGCGTACACGCCTTCAGCGCGGGCACATTGCAGCACCCGTCGGCGATGGCCGCAGTGAGGTCGCCCTTCGTCACGCTGTTGCAGGAGCAGATCTGCGCCCCGGCGGGCAGCGCACCGACACCCAGTGCGGCGCCGCCGTTTTCGGAGCCTGCGGGCGCGATCAGTGCCAGCGGGTCGCCGGGTAACGGCTCACCGACCATCGGTCGCAGGATGCCGTACGCCGACGCGTCTCCGACGAGGATTCCGCCGAGCAGCGTCTTCGCGTCGTCGGAGAGCACGAGTTTGGCGTAGGTCTGGTTGACGGCGTCGTTGACGACCACCTGAAGGCAGTCCGGCGTGGCGCCCATCGCATCGCCGAAGCTGGCGACATCGACGCCGAGCAGTTTGAGCTTCGTCGACATGTCGGCCTCGGGGAACTCCGCGACACCGCCGAGGAGTCGATCGGCGACGATCTCGGCGCTGGTGTAGCCGGGTCCGACGAGGCCGTAGCAGCGGCCTTCGATGGCTGCCACCTCGCCGACCGCGTAGATATCGGGATCTGTTGTGACACAGGACAAGTCGGTCAGCACACCGCCTCGTTCGGCAATCTCGAGGCCGGCTTCGCGGGCCAGCTCGTCGCGGGGACGCACACCCGCGGCGAAGATCACCAGCCCCGCGTCGATGGTGGTGCCGTCGCCGAGCGCCACCTGCAGCGCCTCTGAGCCCGCCGACCGCCTGACCGGCCGGTTGCGTTGCGCGGGCCGGATGACGTCGGTGCTCACCCCCGTGTGCACCGAGATGCCGAGGGCGGCGATCATCCGGCTCAGCAGCGCCCCGCCCGCCTCGTCGAGCTGCTGGGCCATCAACCGCGGCGCCATTTCCACGACATGGGCGTGCAGGCCGAACGAACGGAGCGCGTTGGCGGCCTCCAGCCCGAGCAGGCCGCCGCCGATCACCACTCCGGCCGGCGTGCCTGCGTTGCGCGCGTGTTCGGCGTCGGCGCGGATCGCGTCGAGGTCGTCGAGGGTCCGGTAGACGTGGCAGGACGGCAGGTCGCGGCCGGGCACCGGCGGCACGAAGGCATATGACCCGGTCGCCAGCACAAGGGCGTCGTAGTCCATCCGTTCGCCGTCGGCGGTCACCACGGCCTTGCCGGCGCGGTCGATCTCGGACACCCGCGCGCCGAGTCGAAGCTCGACATTCTCATCGCCCGCGTATCGGTTGCCCGGCAACGCCACCCTGGCCCGGTCCCAGTGTTCGGTGTAGCCGGTCAGGCCGACGCGGTCATAGGCGGCGTCGGCCTCCTCGGCCAAGACGGTGATGCGCCATGTCGCGCCGGTGTCACGCGCGCGCATGGCCTCGACGAACCGGTGGCCGACCATGCCGTGTCCGACCACGACAACATGCCGGGCCGATGTGGGAGTTGAAGCCATGCCGCGAGGCTAAGCAGCCGATATTGCCGCGATGTCGCCCTGTGTGACGGGCCCATCACCGTGTTCTCACCGGCCCTTTGCCGCCGGTGTGAGGCGATCGGCCGCTACGTCAGGCTGGTGGGCTGATCGGAGGTGTAGAACTCGCCGCGGATCTGGCCGGGATCCGGCGGTCCCTCGACGAACAGCCAGGCGTAGGTGGCGCCGGATTGCCGGGGCGCGCTCAGCGTCACCGACCCGGTGCCGTTGCCGTCGGCGTGCAGAACGGTGCTGGCGACCCCGGGGTCACCGGCGTTGCACCTCTGCATCGCCGAGCGAGGGCCTTGGATGAGCCGCACCTGGTACGGCGTGTTCGGGCGAAGGATCCCGAAGTTGACGGTTGCCGTCACTGTGTTACCGGCGCCGGTCGAGATGATCTCGTGCCCGGAGCCGGTGGCGGCGGTGCCGACGTACTTGATGATCGAGAAGTCACACGCCCGCAGCTTTGCGGAAAATCCGACCAGGTCGCCGCCCGCGGCCTCGGCGGCCGCCGAGCCGGTACCCAGCGCAGACAACCCCGGCACGGCCATAAGGATCGTTACAAAACGCATCGATCTCGTCATTCTGCAAGCCTACGGCGGCGGGGGCAGCAATGTGGCCGTCTCGGTGATGGTTCCCGGATCGGGGGTGTCCTGGGTCGTCGGCGTCGGCGGCCCGTCCTCGTCCGACGTCGTCGGAGTGGCGGGCGGCAGGTTCTGGTCGCTGGTCTGCGGGCTCGGTGTCGTATAGGTGGTCGTCGTGGATGACGAGGTCGTGTAGGTGCTCGACGTCGCGCTGCTCGACGGCGTGACCAGCGGGGCGGGCGGCTGCGAGGAGTCGTCCGAGGTGCGCATCACCGCGAGGATCAACAACCCGAGAAGAAGCACCGCCGCCGCGCCTGCGGTGAAGATCGTCGCGGGGCGGTTGGACCAGTGGTCGGGGTCGTGGTCGTGAGCGGACACCGGGGAAGACTAGCCGCAGCGCTCCAACCGCTTCTTGAACACCTCGCCACTGTCTTCCTGCCATCGGTACGCCGACCGTGGCTCCTTCAGGCGCAGCTCCGTTCCGTCGCGAAGCGCGACCTTCACCGTGATGCCGAACCCGTCGCGTACCTTCGCCGAGGCGATGGCGTCGAACGGCACGAACCTGTGTCTGGCCACCATCGCCGCGACCGAGCTGCTGCGGACCAGTTCGTCGAGGCGCGAAAACCCGTTCTTCCCAGTGCTGTTGGCAACCTCGGCCAGAACCAGTCCGTTTTCCAGCAGCAGGACGTCGTACGACGCGCCCGCCGACTTCATGTCCGATATTCCCGCGATCACCTCACCTGCGTTCACCGCGGGCACTGCGGGCTGCACCCGCTCGGCGGCCAGGTCGACACCGAAGGAGGCCAGCCGCGCCGCGGCGTTGCGCGCGGTCGTCGGCTCGGTCAGCTCGTCGGCGAGCGACTGCGCATCGAACGGCCTGCCGTCGGAAGTGCAGAACTGCGCGTGTTCCGCCCAGGCCATCCGCCAACTCGCGGCGCCTGCACGCACCAACGCATCGCTCACCAATGACGTGAACCAGACATTGACGTGTTCGGCAGAGCCTTCAGAACCGGTCGCTTTCACCAGCTTTCGCGCCTCGCCTGCCGCGCAGATGTCCACGATGACGCGCAGCGTCGGCGACTGTTCACCGGTCAGCCCGCGCGCAGGGAGTACAGCACGATGGCCCGCTGTCTAGCGCCAGCGCGCCAGCAGTTCGTTGACCCGCGCGGTCAATGCGAACTGCAGGAACGGGCCGAAGCTGATCCGCGCAACGCCGAGCGGAGCGAACGCGGCCGGATCGGAGGTGTCGGGGAAGGCGACGGCGTTGACGGGCAGCGGTAGTTCGGCGGTCAGGCGCGCAAGCGTGTCCGGTTCGTGGAAGCCGACCGGGTAGAGAACATCGGCGCCCGCTTCGGCGGCCTCCGTCAACCGCGCGACGGCGCGCTCGAAACGATCGGAGTCGTCCCCGATCTGCCGCAGGAACAAGTCGGTGCGCGCGTTGATCACCACATGCACACCCGCGGCGTCGGCGGCCGCTCTCAGCGCGCCGACCAACTCGGCGTGCTCGGTCGACGACCGCAGCCGACCGCCCTCGCTGTGCACCGTGTCCTCGATGTTGAGCCCCACCGCCCCGGCGTCCAGCAGACCGTCGATCAGACGGTCCGGCGCCTGGGCGTAGCCGGATTCGATGTCGACGGACACCGGAACGTCGACCGCGTCGGTGATCTGGGTGACCCGGGTGCAGACGTCTTCGAACGCCATGCCCTCGCCGTCGGCCTTCCCGATGGAATCGGCCATCGGGTGGCTGCCGACCGTCAGCGCCGGAAAGCCCGCGTCGACGGCGAGCTTCGCCGACCATGCGTCCCACACGGTAGGCAGCACCACCGGATCACCGGGCCGATGCAACGACAGCAGCGTGGTCGCGCGCGCCGCCAAATCCTGTTTGTTCGCCATGTCCGCCTTCCTCTTCCGACGTGACCCGTGTCACGTCGTATCAGCATGACGTGGCTAGCATCGGTTGTCGTACTGTGATTCAGGACACCCTTAGCCCACGGGAGGTCAAATGTCGAGCACTACCGAATTTGCCGAACTTCACGAATTGATCGGTGGTCTGCGCCGCTGCGTGACCTCGCTGGCGTCCCGCTACGGCGATACCCCCGCGATGCGCCGCATCGTCAACGACGCCGAAAGGCTCCAGAACGACATCGACCGACTCGATATCGACGCCGAGGAGTTGGAACTCGCCCGCGGGGTGACGCGATCGCGACCGTCGGGTGAAAAGATCCCCGTCCCGGACACCGATTACGGGCAGGACTTCTGGCGAGACGTCGATGACGAGGGTGTCGGAGGTCACAGTAGGGGCTGAATTAGGCTCTGTCCCACTTGCCGCACTTGCGCAGCCCCGCAACCGGAGAGGCTTGGAGAAACACTGTGAGCGCACCCACCGCCGACCGTCCGAGCACCGGCGTCTTCTCGCCCAACCGCGCACAGATTCCTGCGCGCACGCTTCGCACGGACCGGTGGTGGCAGTCGCCGCTGATCGTCGATCTCGGGTTCGCGGCGTTCGTCATCTATGCGACCGTGCGTGCCTTCCTGCAGAACAACTACTACGTGCCGGAGTACCACTACCTGACGCCGTTCTACTCGCCGTGCGTCAGCACCGGCTGCATTCCCGAGGCCAGCCACTTCGGACAGTTCCTGCCCGACGTGTGGTGGCTGCCGTATGCGGCGGTGTCGCTGCCGTTCCTGCTGCTGTTCCGGCTCACCTGCTACTACTACCGCGGCGCCTACTACCGCTCGGTGTGGCAGTCGCCGCCGGCGTGCGCGGTGGCCGAACCGCACGCGAAATACACCGGCGAGACCCGCTTTCCGCTGGTCATCCAGAACACGCACCGCTACTTCTTCTACATCGCGGGCATCATCTCGGTGATCAACACTTACGACGCGATCGTGGCGTTCCACTCGCCGTCCGGCTTCGGATTCGGGCTAGGCAACATCATCCTGATCGTCAACGTGATCCTGCTGTGGACGTACACGGTGTCGTGCCACTCCTGCCGCCACGTCGTCGGCGGCCGGCTCAAGCACTTCTCGAAACACCCTGTGCGCTACTGGTTGTGGACACAGGTGAGTCGGCTCAACACGCGCCACAAGCTGTACGCGTGGATCACGCTCGGCACGCTGATGCTGACCGACTTCTACATCATGCTGGTGGCCAGCGGCACCATCTCCGACCTCAGGTTCATTGGCTGACAGCCCAATTCACGACAGCCCAAAGCAAGTGAGGATTCATGACTGCTGATCCCGGTGCTCTTCGCGCGAGCGGCTCATCGGAAGTCGAACGGCATTCCTACGACGTTGTCGTCATCGGTGCCGGCGGCGCCGGACTACGCGCCGTGATCGAGGCCCGCGAACGCGGCCAGAAGGTCGCGGTGATCACCAAATCGCTGTTCGGCAAGGCACATACGGTGATGGCCGAGGGCGGGTGCGCGGCCTCGATGGGCAACGCCAACCCCAAGGACAACTGGCAGGTGCACTTCCGCGACACGATGCGCGGCGGGAAGTTCCTCAACAACTGGCGGATGGCCGAGCTGCACGCCAAGGAGGCGCCCGACCGGGTGTGGGAGCTCGAGACCTACGGCGCCCTGTTCGACCGCACCAAGGACGGCCGGATCAGCCAGCGCAACTTCGGCGGGCACACCTATCCGCGGCTGGCCCACGTCGGCGACCGCACCGGCCTGGAGATCATCCGCACGCTGCAGCAGAAGGTCGTCTCGCTGCAGCAGGAGGACAAGGCCGAATACGGCGACTACGAAGCCCGCATCAAGGTCTTCCACGAGTGCACGATCACCGACCTGATCAAGGACGGCGACCGAATCGCGGGCGCGTTCGGCTACTGGCGCGAGACGGGCAAGTTCGTCCTCTTCGAGACGCCTGCGGTGGTGCTGGCCACCGGCGGCATCGGCAAGTCCTACAAGGTGACGTCGAACTCGTGGGAGTACACCGGCGACGGGCACGCTCTCGCGCTGCGCGCGGGCGCGACGCTGATCAACATGGAGTTCGTCCAGTTCCATCCGACCGGGATGGTCTGGCCGCCGAGCGTCAAGGGCATCCTCGTCACCGAGGGTGTGCGCGGCGACGGCGGCGTGCTGAAGAACTCCGACGGCACCCGCTTCATGTTCGAGTACATCCCGCCGGTGTTCAAAGGCCAGTACGCCGAGACCATCGAAGAGGCCGACCAGTGGCTCAAGGACAACGACTCCGCGCGCCGCACCCCTGATCTGCTGCCCCGCGACGAGGTGGCCCGCGCCATCAACTCCGAGGTGAAGGCGGGCCGCAACTCACCGCACGGCGGCGTGTACCTCGACATCGCCTCGCGGCTGCCCGCAGAGGAGATCAAGCGCAGGCTGCCGTCGATGTACCACCAGTTCATGGAGCTGGCCGAGGTCGACATCACCAAGGAGCCCATGGAGGTCGGGCCGACCTGCCACTACGTGATGGGTGGTGTCGAGGTCGACCCGGACACCGCAGCGGCGGTCACGCCCGGTCTCTTCGCCGCGGGCGAGTGCGCGGGCGGCATGCACGGCTCCAACCGGCTCGGCGGCAACTCGCTGTCCGACCTGCTGGTGTTCGGCCGTCGCGCCGGGCTCGGCGCCTCGGACTACGTGCGCGCGCTGCCCGAGCGTCCCGCGGTCACCGAGGAAGCGGTCAACGACGCCGTCAAGCGTGCGCTGCTGCCCTTCGAGACCGCGACCAACGGGGATGCCCCGGAGAACCCTTACACGCTGCAGCTCGATCTGCAGGACACGATGAACAGCCTGGTCGGGATCATCCGCAAGGAAGAGGAGATCACCGAGGCGCTGGAGAAGCTGGCCGAACTGCGTGAGCGCTACAAGCGGGTCCGGATCGACGGCGACCGGGCGTTCAACCCGGGCTGGCACCTCGCGATCGACCTGCGCAACATGCTGCTGGTCAGCGAGTGCATCGCCAAGGCCGCGCTGACGCGCACCGAGAGCCGCGGCGGGCACACCCGTGACGACCATCCGTCGATGGAGTCGGAGTGGCGCAAGACGCTGCTGGTCTGCCGTGCCGAAGGGGATCCCGAGGCGTTGGTGCCCGAGGTCAGCGTCACCAAGCAGGACCAGATCCCGATTCGCCAGGATCTGCTCGACCTCTTCGAGCTGTCCGAACTCGAGAAGTACTTCACCGACGCTGAGCTGGCCGAGCATCCAGAACGGAGCAAGTGATGGCCTACCAAGCCAATATGCGGGTGTGGCGCGGCGACCTCGACGGCGGCGCGCTGCAGAACTACTCGGTCGAGGTGAACGAGGGCGAGGTGGTGCTCGACATCATCCACCGTCTGCAGCAGACCCAGGCCGGCGATCTTGCGGTTCGGTGGAACTGCAAAGCGGGTAAGTGCGGTTCGTGCTCGGCCGAGATCAACGGCATGCCGCGGCTGATGTGCATGACCAGGATGTCGACGTTCGGTGAGGACGAGACCATCACGGTCACGCCGCTTCGCACGTTCCCGGTGATCCGCGACCTCGTCACCGACGTGTCGTTCAACTACGAGAAGGCCAGGGAGATCCCGTCCTTCACACCGCCGAAGGACCTGCAGCCCGGCGAGTACCGGATGGCCCAGGAGGACGTGAACCGGTCGCAGGAGTTCCGCAAGTGCATCGAGTGCTTCCTGTGCCAGAACACCTGCCACGTCGTGCGCGACCACGAGGAGAACAAGGCCGTGTTCGCCGGCCCGCGTTATCTGATGCGGCAGGCCGAACTGGACATGCATCCGCTCGACACGCTGGATCGGCGTCCCGAGCAGGCGCAGGACGACAACGGCCTCGGCTACTGCAACATCACCAAGTGCTGCACCGAGGTGTGCCCGGAGCACATCAAGATCACCGACAACGCGCTGATCCCGATGAAGGAACGCGTCGCCGACCGCAAGTACGACCCGGTGGTTTGGCTGGGTAACAAACTCTTCCGCAGGAGCTGACCCCCCTTTTACGCCGAAACCGACATTCGGGCGAACTTTTGCGAGTAGATCGCGCCATTACGTCGGTTTCGCTTGAACCCGCGCGCGATCTTCTCCGCCCATCTGTTGGTTTCGGCGTTTGTGGGTAGCCTTTGGTCAAGCGGCCAATCAACGGCGAAAGGCAGCATGGTCATGTCACAGGCTCACAGCATCAACGACATTCGCACCGCCATCCGGGAGCTTTCCGCGCGCGCCGAACTGGCCCGCAAAGAGGGCAGACACGAAGATGCGGCTGAACTGGATCAGCGGGTCCAGGCGTATCGCGAAGAGTTGGCTGCGCGGCCGTAGACGGTTCCCTCAGGCGCCCAATCGGCGAAAAGTGCTGCGGTGGAAGACGATCGGCGGCACGGCCGGGTGCACGGTGATGTTTGCGACGCGCAGGATCACGATGGTGTGATCGCCTGCGGGGACAAGTTGCTCGATGGCGCTCTCCACCCACACGCTGGTGCCCTCGACGAACACCGCGCCGCTGTCGGTGGACACCGTCGACAACCCCGCGAACCGGTCGCCGGTCTTCGCCGCGAGCGTGCGGGCGGCCTCGTCATGGGCTTCGCCGAGCACGCTGATGCCCAGGCGCGGCAGGTCCTTGAGCTTCGGCCAGGTCTCTGAGGTGTTCTGCACCGCGAAGGACACCAGCGGCGGATCCAACGAGACCGGGACGAAGGTGCTCGCGGCCAGTCCGACGCGCACACCGTCCACCTCGGCTGCGATCGCAATGACACCGGAGGGGAAATGGCCGAACGCCTCGCGTAGCGACTTCGGGTCCAGATCAGGTGTGCTCATATGCCGTCCATTTTCACATGTGGACCCAAGCGCCGGCCATGCGACGGAATCGCGGGGCTAGTCGCTCCAGCGGGCAGCTTCCACGTCGGCAGGCAGCGCCGAGCGCAGCGGCACCTGCAGTCCGTCGTAGACGCCCGGCTTCTGTTCGGCGAGCCAGTTCAGGGCGCCGAGCAGCCGGTTGGCCGCGGTGGTGTTGCCGCCGTCGGCGCGTGTGCCACCGGGTACGTCGGCGCGCGTGGTGATGGTCAGCTCGGGGTCGCCGTCGACGATGACGCGGTGGTCGCCGACGCCCTGGTCGGGTTGCGGCCAGTCGGGTGCGCACGACGGGTGAATGCGGGTGATGTGCTCGATGATCACCCGCTGCCTGCCGCCCGACCAACCGATCACCTTGAGAAAAAAGGCGCCCTGGGTGCCCTTCTCGAACGGGCCCATCACGGTGTCGACGGTCTCCTCCAGGGGAAGACGCTCGACCTCCTCGGTGATCTCGTCGATCTCGATGCCGAGCCCACGGGCGATGAGCCGGACGTTGCCGCCCCACACCATCGTGGGAATCGTCGGAAGCAGCATCATCGGCGTCTCGTCCATCGAGCCGCCGAAGCCGCAGGACACCTTCACCGCGAACGGCTGGTTGTAGGTGGAGTAGTCGAAGATCTCCTGGCAGGTGATGGACCGGATGCGGGTGCACAGGCTCGCGGCCGTCACCGCGAGCGCGTCGTTGCCCCAGCCCGGGTCGACGCCGCTGACCAACAGCGTCGCCCCGCCCTCCTCCGCCGCGGCGGTGAGGCGGTCGACCCAGTCCTGCGGCGCCGATCGCGGGTCGTACAGCGAGTACAGCGACGGCGTGACGACATGCCTGCCCGCCCGCAGGCAGCGTTCGATGTCGATGATCGCCTCGTCGGGGCGGATGTCGCCGGACGCCATGTAGGCGACGGCGTCGCATGCGGCGAGCGCGGCATCGACATCGGTGGTCGCGGTGACCCCGGTCGGGGTGTCGAGGCCGACGAACTCCGCGGCGTCCGTCCCCTCTTTCGCGTCCGACGAGGTGATGATCCCGGACAGCGCGAGGCCCGGAAACGCCAGCGCCGATCTGATGGCTGTGGACCCCATGTTCCCCGTGCCCCACACCGCTACCCGCTGTTGCATACGCTCACCTTAGTGGTGCGTGTGACAACCCTGTGGTAGGTATCACAAAACCGGGAATCTGCACGTCACGCAGCGTTTCCGCCGGTAAATCGGCTCCCGACCAACCACCCGGTTACTTAGCTGATGGAAATTGCTCGTGTTGGGTTTGCGTTGAAGTTACCGATGGGTATAGTACGTCGCAGTTACTGGTGGGTAACTTAGCCCAAAGTACCCAACCGCAGGTGGCATTCTCATCGAGGAGGAACCGTGAGCCACTACAAGAGCAATGTCCGCGACCAGGAATTCAACCTGTTCGAGGTCTTCGGACTCGACAGGGTCCTCGGTACCGGCGACTACTCCGAGATCGACGTGGACACCGCCCGCGAGATGCTGGGCGAGATGGCCAAGCTGGCCGCGGGTCCGATCGCCGAGTCGTTCGCCGATGCCGACCGCAATCCCCCGGTCTTCGATCCCAAGACTCATTCGGTGACGCTGCCCGAGTCGTTCAAGAAGTCGATGCGCGCGCTGCTCGACGGCGGCTGGGACAAGGTCGGCGTGCTCGAGGAACTCGGCGGTATGCCGATGCCCCGCTCGCTGCAGTGGGCACTGATCGAGCACATCCTCGGCGCCAACCCCGCGGCCTACATGTACGCGATGGGCTCGGGCATGGCCGAGATCTTCTACAAGAACGGCACCGACGAGCAGAAGAAGTGGGCCACCATCGCCGCCGAGCGCGGCTGGGGCGCCACCATGGTGCTGACCGAGCCGGACGCCGGCTCCGACGTCGGCGCGGGCCGCACCAAGGCCGTGCAGCAGCCCGACGGCACCTGGCACATCGACGGCGTCAAGCGCTTCATTACCTCGGGCGACTCCGACGACCTGTTCGAGAACATCATGCATCTGGTGCTGGCCCGCCCCGAGGGCGCAGGCCCGGGCACCAAGGGTCTGTCGCTGTTCTTCGTGCCGAAGTTCCACTTCGATCCCGAGACCGGTGAGATCGGCGAGCGTAACGGCGTCTTCGTCACCAACGTCGAGCACAAGATGGGCCTGAAGGTCTCCGCCACCTGCGAGCTCTCGCTGGGGCAGCACGGCGTTCCCGCCGTCGGCTGGCTCGTCGGCGAGGTGCACGATGGCATCGCGCAGATGTTCGACGTCATCGAGCAGGCCCGAATGATGGTGGGCACAAAGGCGATCGCCACGCTGTCGACCGGTTACCTCAACGCGCTCGAGTACGCCAAGGAGCGCGTGCAGGGTGCCGACATGACACAGATGACCGACAAGACGGCTCCGCGCGTGACCATCACGCACCACCCCGACGTGCGTCGCAGCTTGATGACCCAGAAGGCCTACGCCGAGGGTCTGCGGGCGCTGTACCTCTACACGGCGACCTACCAGGACGCCGCGGTGGCCAAGGTCGTGCACGACGTCGACGCCGAGCTGGCCGTCAAGGTGAACGACCTGATGCTGCCGATCGTGAAGGGCGTCGGCTCCGAGCAGGCCTACGCGAAGCTGACCGAGAGCCTGCAGACCTTCGGTGGCTCCGGCTTCCTGCAGGACTACCCGATCGAGCAGTACATCCGCGACGCGAAGATCGACTCGCTCTACGAGGGCACCACCGCCATCCAGGCGCAGGACTTCTTCTTCCGCAAGATCGTCCGCGACAAGGGTGTGGCGCTGGCGCACGTCGCCGGCCAGATCGAGGAGTTCGTCCGCAACGAGAGCGGCAACGGCCGGCTGAAGGCCGAGCGCGCGCTGCTGGCCACCGCCCTGGAGGATGTGCAGGGCATGGCGGCCACGATGACCGGCTACCTGATGGCCGCGCAGGAGAACCCCGAGAGCCTGTACAAGGTGGGCCTGGGTTCGGTGCGCTTCCTGATGAGCGTCGGTGACCTGGTCATCGGGTGGCTGCTGCAGAAGCAGGCCGCGGTGGCCATCGAGGCGCTCGACGCGGGTGCCGAGGGCGCCGACCGGGCGTTCTACGAGGGCAAGGTCGCGGTGGCGTCGTTCTTCGCGAAGAACTTCCTGCCGCTTCTGACCAGCACGCGTCAGGTGATCGACACGCTCGACAACGACGTGATGGAACTCGACGAGGCGGCGTTCTAAACAGCCTTCTTTCGCCGCTTCGACACAAAAGGCCCCCGGGACTCTTCCCCGGGGGCCTTTTGCGCGCGAGATACTGCGGGGGTGGATTCGCGCGTCGGCACGACGTTCGGCAAGTACACGATCTCGCGACTCATCGGCAGGGGCGGGATGGGCGAGGTGTACGAGGCGTACGACACCGAGAAGGAACGCACCGTCGCGCTGAAGATCCTGGCCGACGAGTACACATCAGACCCGGGTTTCCGCACGCGGTTCCAGCGCGAATCACACGCCGCCGCAGTGCTGCAGGAACCGCACGTCATCCCGATCCACGACTGGGGCGAGATCGACGGCCACCTCTACATCGACATGCGGCTCGTGGCGGGCCATACGCTTGCCGATCTGCTCGCGGCCGGTCCGCTGACGCCGTCGCGCGCGGCGAACATCGTCGCACAGGTCTCCGAGGCGCTCGACGCCGCACACGCGCAGGGGTTGGTGCATCGAGACATCAAGCCGCAGAACATCATCGTCACCCCGACCGACTTCGCCTATTTGGTCGACTTCGGTATCGCCGAGACCGCGGGCGACAGCGGGCTGACATCGCCCGGCACGAAGGTCGGCACGCTCAACTACATGGCACCCGAACGGTTCTCCGACGCGAAGGCGACAGCCGCCATCGACGTCTACGCCCTGGCAGGCGTGCTCTACGAGGCGCTCACCGGTGAAACACCCTATGCGGCCGACGGTTTGGAGCACCTGATCGCCGCACATGTCACCCTTCCGCCGCCGCGGCCCAGCGAGGCGAACCCTCGCGTGCCCGCCGCGTTCGACGATGTCGTGGCCCGCGGCATGGCCAAGGATCCCGACGACCGCTACGGCACGGCGGGCGGACTCGGCCGCGCGGCCCTTCGCGCGCTGGCCGGCGGCCAGCCCACCGCGGTCACCACCGTGCCGACCCCAACCGCCCAGCACCACGATCCCACGCAGAGCGCCCCGAACCGGAGGCGTTGGCTGATGCCCACGGCCCTCGCGATGAGCGCGCTGGCGCTCGTCGCTGTCGGAGTGCTGATTTGGCTTCTGGTGCAACGCGATTCGGATTCCGGCCGCCCTGACGCCGACGGTCCACCTCTGGTAACCGGACCTGACCAGAGCAAGCTGCATCAGACCTGCGATGAGGGGTTCGCCCTCCCGACCCGCGAGGGGTTCGGGACGCGCGCGGGCCGCGGCACCCCGGAGACGTCCTGCTTCTTCACCGACAGTGTGCTGCGCGCGTACTGGGATCGGTACGGCAACGCGAGCCCGCTGCCGCGGGACGTGTCCGCACCGGGCGCCGTCGACTGCGCCGTCGTGCGCTACGCCGAATGCGACGGTGCCGACTTCCTCATGCACTGCCAGCAGTACACCGGCGACAACTGGATCACCTGCACCGGCGGGCAGAGCGCAAGGGTCTTCCTGTGGTGAGCCGCAGCGCGGCCGTCGGCGCCGTCGTCGTTCTCGTCGCGCTACTGCTTCCGGTGCCCGCGCAGGCGTCGATGGCGGGCATGTCGGTGTTCCTCGATCCGGGCCACAACGGCGTCAACGATGCCTCGATCGGCACACAGGTGCCCGACGGCCGTGGCGGCACCAAGGACTGCCAGACCACGGGCACCTCGACGGCCGGCGGCTATCCCGAGCACAGCTTCAACTGGGACGTCGCGCTGAGGGTGCGTGCCGCGCTCGAGCGGATGGGTGTGCACACCCAGATGTCGAGGGCCGACGACGACTCGGTCGGGCCCTGCGTGGATCAGCGGGCCCTTGCGGCCAACGCCATGCGCCCCGACGCCGACGTCAGCATCCACGCCGACGGCGGGCCGGCCTCAGGACACGGCTTCCATGTCAACTACTCCGCCCCGCCTCTGAACGACGCCCAGAGTGGCGGGTCCGTGCAACTGGCCACCGCGATGCGCGACTCACTCATCGCCGCGGGCCTGCAGCCGTCCACCTACCTCGGCGCGGACGGGTTGTACGGCCGCCCTGACCTCGCGGGCCTCAACTTCGCCGAGTACCCCGCCGTGCTCGTGGAGACGGGCAACATGCGCAACCCCGACGAAGCGGCGGCGATGGAGACACCCGAGGGGCGGCAGCGGTACGCGGATGCGATCACGGCGGGCATCGTCGCGTACCTGACCCAGAGACAATAAGGGCGGGTTCGGGAGGACATTCGAGGTGCGTCACATTAGTCTCGCGCGGTCGGCTTTCACCTCTTGCCGACTCTTTGGATCGGTCACTCCCGAACCCGTCGTGCGAACGACTGTACCCCTGTGACGACTCTCACACCAGAGGTAATTTCCGGCTTTCAGGAGTCCTTCGACACCAGTAGCGCGCGGGTGCGTTCCCGCACTTCAGGGGCACTGTCGAAGACGACGGCGGAGAACTCGTCGACGCCGAGCGCGGCGAGTTCGTCGAGCCGGTCGGACACCTCTTTCTCGTCGCCGATGATCGCGGCGTCCTGTGGTTCGGCGTAGCCCTCGCGGTCGAGCATCGCGCGGTAGGCGGGCAGCGTGCCGTACACGGCGAACTGCTCGGCGGCCTGGGCGCGCGCACCGGCGACGTCGTCGGTGACGCTGATCGGCAGACCGGCCACCACGCGGACCTCGTCGGCGGACCGCCCCGCCTCCTGCGCCGCGCCGCGCAGCGTCGGAACGATGTGCTCGCCCAAAGTCTTCGGCCCGCACATCCACGTCAGCGTGCCCTTCGTGCGGCGGCCGCACAGCTTCAGCATCTGCGGGCCGAGCGCGGCCAGATACACGTCGGGTCGCGGCGCGCCCGGGATCTGCAGGGCACCCCGCGCGACGACGGTCTCGCCGACCACGTTGACGGCTTCGCCTGCCAGCAGCGGGTCGAGGGCGTCGAGGTACTCACGCATGCGGCGCACCGGCTTGTCGTACGGGATGCCCCACATCCCCTCCGAGACCGCCTGATGCGTCAAGCCAAGCCCGAGGATGAAACGGCCGCCCGCGATGGTGTTCAGCGTGAGAGCGCGCTGTGCCATCAGGATCGGGTGCTGGTTCTGGATCGGCAGCACGGCCGAGCCGACCTCGATATTGTCGACTTCGCGGAACGCCACCGCGAGCGCGGTCAACAGGTCGCCGTCGTAGGGCATCTGGGCCATCCAGACCCGCCGGAATCCCTCGTCGCGTGCGCTTGCGAGGGCGTTGACGAAGGAATCGATCGGCGCACCGCCGATGGGGCTGACGACGTTCAGGCTCATCCGCATGCCATCCATCGAAGCACGCGCCGTGAAACGATGATCAGCCATGACCACCGAACTGGCTCGGCTGCAGAACTTCGGGCCGAACTGGTTCGCCTCGGTGATGGGCACCGGCATCGTGGCCACGGCCGGTGTCACGCTGCCTGTGCATGTGCCAGGCCTGCGCGGCTTCTCCCACATCGTCTGGGTCGTCGCAGCCGTGCTGTTGGTGGTGCTGGTCGTTGCGGTCACCGTGCAGTGGGCGCGCCATCCCACGGTCGCGCGCAGCCACGCCCGTAACCCGCAGATGTCCCACTTCTACGGGGCCGCGCCGATGGCGCTGATGACCGTCGGTGCGGGCGCGCTGCTGACCGGCACGGACCTGATCGGCGAACGGATCGCCGTCGACCTGGCCTGGGTGCTGTGGACGACGGGCACCGTCGGCGGTCTGTTCACCGCGGTGACGATTCCGTTCCTGATGTTCACCCAGCTCAACGTCGAACCCGACGCGGCGTTCGGCGGCTGGTTGATGCCCGTGGTGCCGCCGATGGTGTCCGCTGCGACCGGCGCGCTGCTGATCCCCCACATGGCGCCGGGCACGGGCCGCACCACGATGCTCTACGGGTGCTACGCGATGTTCGGGCTGTCGCTGGTGGCGGCGCTGATCATCATCACGATGATCTGGAGCAGGCTCGCGCTGTACGGCACGTCGGGGACGACGCGGGTGCCGACGCTGTGGATCGTGCTCGGCCCGCTCGGCCAGGGCATCACCGCCGCGGGCCTGCTCGGCGCGAAGGCCGCGTTGGCCGTTCCGCCTGATCTGGCGGACGCGATGAACGTTTTCGCGGTGCTGTTCGGCGTGCCGGTGTGGGGGTTCGCGGTGTTGTGGATCGTGTTGGCGACGCAGCTGACCGTCCGCACCCTGCGCCGCGGCATGCCGTTCGCGCTGACGTGGTGGAGCCTGACGTTTCCGGTCGGAACGTTCGTCACCGGCACCACGCAGCTGGCCAACCACACCGGCCTACCCGCCTTCCGCGTGGCGGCGGCCATCGCCTATGTCGGGCTGCTGGGGACATGGGGCCTGGTCGCTGTGCAGACCGCGCGCGGCAGTGTCCGGGGAAACCTGTTCGTGCCGGCGCCGACCGCCGGGCCGATCAAGGCGGTCAAAGACCCGCCGAAGTAGTCGCCCCGTGTTGCCGTCGGGTCGGGGGGTCAGACGACAACACGGAGCTATCCCATGTATCGGGGGCCTTGCGGCGGCCGTTACACCCGCCCCGAATTTCCTGCTCAGGCCTCGAGGATGGCGGCGACGCCCTGCCCACCTGCGGCGCAGATGGAGATCAGGCCGCGCACCGGCTTGCCGGTCTCGGCCTTCTTCTCGGCGAGCTGCTTGGCCAGCTGTGCGACGATCCGGCCGCCGGTCGCGGCGAACGGGTGACCCGCGGCAATTGACGAACCGTTGACGTTGAGCTTGGAGCGGTCGATCGAGCCCAGCGCCGCGTCGAGGCCGAGGCGCTCCTTGCAGTACTCCTCGGACTCCCACGCCTGCAGATGCGCCAGCACGACCGACGCGAACGCCTCGTGGATCTCGTAGAAGTCGAAGTCCTGCAGGCTCAACCCGTTTCGGGCCAGCAACCGCGGGACCGCATAGGTCGGCGCCATCAGCAGACCGTCGCGGCCGTTGACGTAGTCCACGGCGGCCGTCTCGGCGTCGGCGAAGTACGCGAGCACCGGATGCCCGTGCGCCTCGGCCCATTCCTCGGTGGCCAGCAGCGACACCGATGCACCGTCGGTGAGCGGGGTCGAGTTGCCCGCCGTCATCGTCGCGTCGCCGGACTTGACCCCGAATACCGGCTTGAGCTTCGCCAGCTTCTCCACCGACGAGTCGGCACGCAGGTTGTTGTCCCGGTACAGCCCGAGGAACGGGGTGACCAGGTCGTCGAAGAAGCCGCGGTCGTAGGCGGCGGCCATGTTCCTGTGGCTGGCCGCGGCCAGCTCGTCCTGGTCGACCCGCTTGATGCCCATCTCCTTGGCGGTGACGGCGGCGTGCTCACCCATCGACATCCCGGTGCGGGGTTCGCTGTTCACCGGGATCTCCACGCCGAGCGCGGCGGGCAGCTTGCCGACGAGCTTGAGCCGGTCGATGTTGGACTTGGCCCGGCGCAGCCCGAGCAGCACCCGGCGCAGATCGTCGCCGAATGCGATGGGGGCGTCGGATGCGGTGTCGACGCCGCCCGCGGCCGCCACGTCGTACCGGCCCGCGGCGATCCCGTCGGCCGCGGCGATGGTGGCCTGAAGGCCGGTGCCGCACGCCTGCTGGATGTCGAACGCCGGCGTGTACGACGACAGCGAGCTGCCGAGCACGCATTCGCGCATCAGGTTGAAGTCGCGGCTGTGCTTGAGCACCGCTCCGCCGATCACGGCGCCCAGCTTTTCGCCGGCGAGGTCGAACCGGTCGATCAGCCCGCTCAGCGCGGCGGTGAACATGTCCTGGTTGGAGGCGTTCGCGTAGGCGCCGTCGGAGCGTGCGAACGGAATCCGGTTGCCGCCGAGAATTGCGACCCGCCGGTGGGTATCACTAGCCATGCACCCATAGTACCCACCCTTCTTACTCTGGAGTAAGTTCGTCCTCATGGCTACCGACCTGTACTCGCAAATCGTTCACTCGGCGCCTGGCAATTTCCTCGCCAAGCAGCTCGGCATCCCGCAGCCCGAGACACTGCGTCGCTACCGCCCGGGCGAACCTCCGCTGGCCGGATCCCTGCTGATCGGCGGGGAGGGCCGGATCGTCGAGCCGATGCGCGCCGCGCTGGCCGAGGACTACGACGTGGTGTCGGCGAACCTCGGCGGACGCTGGGCCGACTCGTTCGGCGGCCTGGTCTACGACGCCACCGGCATCACCGAACCGGCCGACCTGAAAGGGCTCTACGAGTTCTTCACGCCGCTGCTGCGCAACGTCGGCCCGTCGGGGCGCCTCGTCGTCGTCGGCACCACCCCCGAGGAGGCGGGCAGCACACACGAGCGGATCGCGCAGCGCGCCCTCGAGGGCTTCACCCGCTCGCTGGCCAAGGAGGTGCGCCGCGGCGCCACGGTGTCGCTGGTGTACCTGTCCCCCGATGCCAAACCCGCCGCGACCGGGCTGGAGTCGACGCTGCGGTTCATCCTGTCCGGCAAGTCGGCCTACGTCGACGGGCAGGTCTACCGCGTCGGTGCGGCCGACGCATCGCCGCCCGCCGACTGGGACAAGCCGCTCGACGGCAAGGTCGCGGTGGTGACCGGAGCCGCGCGCGGTATCGGCGCCACCATCGCCGAGGTGTTCGCCCGCGACGGCGCGAAGGTCGTCTGTGTCGACGTCGAGGCCGCGCACGACGCGCTCGGTGTCACCGCGAGCAAGGTCGGCGGGACGGCGTTGACGCTCGACGTGACCGCTCCGGACGCCGTCGAGAAGATCACCGAGCACGTCCGGGAGAACCACGACGGCAGGGTCGACATCCTGGTCAACAACGCGGGCATCACCCGCGACAAGCTGCTGGCCAACATGGACGAGGCCCGGTGGGACTCCGTCATCGCGGTCAATCTCCTTGCGCCGCTTGCGCTCACCGAGGGTCTCGCCGACAACGGCACGCTGGCCGACAACGGCCGGGTGATCGGCCTTTCGTCGATGGCGGGGATCGCGGGCAACCGCGGTCAGACCAACTACGCGACCACCAAGGCCGGAATGATCGGCCTGACCGAGGCGCTGGCGCCGAAGCTCGCCGAGCGGGGCATCACGATCAACGCCGTCGCACCGGGTTTCATCGAAACCGAGATGACAGCGGCGATCCCGGTGGCCACCCGCGAGGTGGCCCGTCGGCTCAACTCGCTGTATCAGGGCGGCAAGCCGGTCGACGTGGCCGAGACCATCGCGTACTTCGCGAACCCTGCCAGCAATGCCGTGACAGCCAACACAATCCGGGTCTGCGGCCAGGCCTGGCTGGGCGCATAGGCTGACACCGTGACCCAACCATCAGGCCTGAAGAACCTGCTGCGCGCCGCGGCGGGGGCGCTGCCGTTCGTACCTCGCGGGGACTCACTGCCCGACCGCACGCTGACTGTCGAGGACCTCGAGATCGACCCGGCGAATGTGGCCGCCTACGCGCACGTCACCGGGCTGCGGTTCGGCGACACGGTGCCGCTGACCTACCCGTTCGCGTTGACGTTCCCGACCGTGATGGCACTGGTGACCGGTTTCGACTTTCCTTTTGCGGCAATGGGTTCGGTGCACATCGAGAACCACATCACCCAGTACCGTCCGATCGCCGTCACCGACACCGTCGGCGTCGCGGTACATGCGGAGAACCTGCGCGAACACCGCAAGGGCTTGCTCGTCGACATCGTCACCGACGTCAAGGTCGGCAACGAGACCGCATGGCATCAGGTGACGACGTTCCTGCACCAGCAGCGCACCAGCCTGTCGGATGAGCCGAAGCCGCCACCGGAGAAGCAACCGAAGCTGGGCCCCCCAAACGCGGTGCTGCGCATGACGCCGGGGCAGATCCGGCACTACGCGTCGGTCAGCGGGGATCACAACCCGATCCACACCAGCCCCATCGCCGCGAAGCTGTTCGGCTTCCCGACCGTGATCGCGCACGGGATGTTCACCGCCGCAGCGGTTCTCGCGAACATCGAGGGCCAGCTGCCCGATGCGGTGCGCTACTCGGTGCGGTTCGCCAAGCCGGTGGTGCTGCCCGCGAGGGCGGGCCTGTACGTCGACCGCATCGACGGCGGCTGGGAACTGCAGCTTCGCGATCTCAAGAAGGGCGAACCGCATCTCAAGGGCACGGTCACCGCGCTCTAGCTGGGGGCCTTCTGTCTTAGAGTCGAACGGGTGAGCGCGCAGAAGATTCCGCCTGCCCGAGCCGCCCGTGCCGTCGAACGGGTCCGCCACGTCCTGGGCCGTGCCCATCAACGCAGCGTTCCGCCCGCCGGGGCGATGATGGAGATGATCCTCGGGGCCTGGCGCGCCCAGGGCATCGCGGTCGCCGCCGACCTCAAGGTCGCCGATGCGCTGGCCGACGGCGCGCTGTCGGCCGACGAACTGGCCCGCCGCGTCGGCGCCGACCCGGACGCACTGAGCCGGTTGATGCGGGCGCTGATCGGCGAAGGCATCTTCACCCGGCGTCGCGACGGTCGCTTCGCGCTAAACGCGCTCGGCGAGACGTTGCGATCCGACTCACCGACGTCGATGGCCGGGATGGCCAGGATGGTCGGCCACCCCTCCTACCGCGAGCACTGGAGCGGGTTGGCCGACGCGGTCAGGACCGGTGAGGCCTATGTGCCGAAGCTGCGCGGCATGGGGCCATGGGAGTGGCTCGAGACCCAACCCGAGTTCGCCGCGGTCTTCAACGACGCGATGACGAGCGTTTCGGAGATGGCCGTCGCACCGGTGGTCGCCGCGTACGACTTCTCTCCGTTCTCCACGATCGTCGATGTCGGCGGCGGGCACGGCCGCCTGCTTGCCGCGATCATCGCGGCGACGCCGGGCGCGCGCGGTGTGCTCTACGACCTGCCGCAGGTCGTCGCGGGTGCGCCGGAGCTGCTCGCGAAACACGGTGTGGCAGAACGCGTGCGGGCGGAGAGCGGGTCATTCCTCGATGGGGTGCCCGCCGGCGGGGACGCCTATGTGCTCAAGAACGTCATCCACGACTGGCCCGATGCCGAAGCCGCGGCGATCCTGCGTAACATCCGGGCGGCCGCCGATCCGGGCGCCACGCTGCTCCTGGTGGAGTTCGTGATCCCCGACCACGACCGCGGGTTCATGGGCAAATGGGCGGACATGGAGATGCTGGTGCAGGTGGCCGCGCGTGAGCGCACCGCCGACGAGTACCGGAAGCTTTACGAGCAGGCCGGTTTTCGGCTGACCCGCGTGGTGCCCACCGCAGGACCGATCAGCATCGTGGAGGGCAAGGCGGTCTAGTTGTCACGAGGCGTGCGGCTGCGGTTGCTGGCCATCCTTGTCTGACGGCGTGCCCTTCAGGCCGCGCCAGAACAGGTTGATCATCAGTTCGGCCGCCTCGTCGACATCGGCATCGCCGGTGCTGACGCGGTTGGCGACCGCCTCGCCGGCCCCCACGAGCGCGACCGCCATCATGTTGAAATCGGTGTCGGGCTCGGGGTGTCGGGTTCCCGACTGCAGCAGCCGGGCCACCAGGTCGATGATCCGCTCGCGACCCTCCCGCACGGTGTGCGCGAACGCCTGCGAGCTCGTGGCCTGGGTGTACAGCACGATCCAGGACGCCCGGTTGGTGTCGATGTAGTTCAGGAACGACAGCACCGCGTTGCGCAGCAGGTCCTTGGGGCTCTGGCTGAAGTCGATCTCCCCCCGCACCGTCTCGACGAAGCGACTCAGCTCGCGGTCCAGGCAGGCGCCGAACAGTTCCTCCTTGGAGCCGTAGTACAGATAGAGCATCGGCTTGGAGATCTCGGCCTGCGCGGCGATCGCGTCCATCGACGTCTCGTGGTAGCCGTTGATCGAGAACATCTGCACCGCGGCGTCAAGCATCTGCTGCTCACGGACGGCACGCGGCAGCCGTTTGGTCCCACCTGCCATCAGCCCAGGGTAACTGCTCAGGGCAGGAGTTCTGCTCTGCGCTGCTCCTCCCACAGCGCCATCCTGGTACGCGCCGGCTCCCCCAGCGCGTCCATGACCAGCGGAATCAGCAGCTCGGTGAGCAGAAACCCGGCCGCCATGGATTGGTAGGTGGTGCCGACCGTGCTGGACGCGGCGAGCACCACCTCGGCCTCCGGCGCGACCGGGCATGCGAGGTCGTCGGTGATGAGCAGGACGGTCGCCCCGGCGCGGTGCACCCGCAGCGCGAGGTCGGCGACGCTGCGCTGATAGCGGTGATAGTCGAACAGCACGACGACGTCACGACGGGACAGTTCGAGCATCGCGCCCATGTCGGCGCCGTCCGGATCGGCCAGCACCCGCACCCCCGGGCGCAGCTGCTCGAGGTGGGCGGCCAGGTGCACGGCCAGCAGATGCGAAAACCGGCCACCGTGCAGGTACACCGACCGGCCGGTGTCCGCAAGCAGCGCGACCGCCGCCCCGAGCGCCGATTCCGGAAGCGCGGCAAGGGTTTCGGCGGCCCGCTCGTTCTGGGCGCGGGCCTGCCGCAGGAGCCGGTCCAGCGGACCGCCCGCGGGCGGCGCATCCGGAAGCCGGGTGATCGGCCCGTTCGACTGCGCCGACAGCTCGGCACGCAGCGCCACCTGCAGGTCGGTGAACCCGTCGTAGCCCAGCGACTGCGCGAACCGCAGCACGGTCGGCGGGCTGACCTCGGCGCGCTCGGCCAGCCGAGCCGCACTGGCCAGGCCCGCACTCGGATAGTCGGCCAGCAGCGCGCGGCCGACCCGACGCTCGGCCTTGCTGAGCGACGACAGGGCGGCGCCCGTCCTGGAAGCCACGGTTTCGTCGGTCATGGCGTCGAGGGTGTCATCAACGGAAGCGTGGTCATCGACAGGTCGGTCAGCGAGATCGCCGTGACACTTTCCGGTTCCAACGGCCGCCATTCGAGCTCGCCGAAGCCGGTCGAGGCGATCACCACCTGGTCCTCGGCCGTGCGCGCCCACCGCATGCCGAAGTAGTCCTCGAGGTGCTCGGCGGGCAGATCGGCGGCGGTGATCTCGGCGATGTCCTCGTCGGGCAGCGTGCTGCGGGCGTGGGCGTGCACGGCGATCAGGTGATCCTCGCCGAGGACCAATGCGTTGAGGCTGGCGGTCGGGAAGACCCCGCGCAGCTGGGACACCGCCCGGCGGACCGCCTCGGGCAGATCTGGCGACGACGCCCGGTGCGCGCGGATCAGGCCGAAATACCGTTCGCTGTCGGTCGACCCGCGGATGGACGCGGCGATCGCGGGCGTCAGCAGCTGCTCGAGATCGGCGATCGGCTTGACGGATCCGTTGTGCGCCATGGCAATTCGGTCAGCGAGGAAGGGGTGCGAATTCTCCGGCTGGACGGGTATGCCGGTGGTCGCCCAGCGCAGGTGCACGAGGCTGGCGGCCGAGCGCTGATCTCCGGTGGCGACGTCGAACTGTGGATCGTCGGCCGCACTACCCGCCGAGACCGCGACCGTCGGGGCGTCGCCGGGCAGTGGAACCCGCGCGATGCCCCATCCGTCGCCGTGGATCTTCGTCAGCGCGACGAAGTCCTTCAGCACCTGCTCGCCTGCGCCCTGCGCCACCGATATCGGGGTGGCGGAGACGACTCCGAGCAGTCGGCACATGGCTGAACCCCTTCTGCGGATCACCTGTCAAAAATTTTATGAATCGTTCCTCTAGCGCAGATATTAGAGGTTATGAAACATTTGTGACATAAATGGCGCGCACACTCGGACGTCGAGGGAGGTGGTTTCATGCCGCTGAGTCAGGACGTCGAGGAACTGCGCGCACGCGGCGTCGCGCTCGTCGCGGGTTCGATCACCGACCTGGCGGGCGTGACGCGCGCCAAGTACGTACCGGTGCGCAGGCTCGAGTCGTTCCAGCGCGCGGGTATGGGCGTTTCGCCGTCGTGGAGCGTGTTCTGCGTCGACAGCGGCATCGCGTTCACGCCGAACATCGGCGTCGACGGCGATCTGCGGATCCGGATCGACCCCGCCGACCTTCGCCTCGTCGACGACGGTGTGGCCTGGGCGCCGGGGGACCTCACCGCCCAGGAGGGAACCCCGGCCGATCTGTGCACGCGCTCGCTGCTGAAACGCGTCGAGGAGGATCTCGCGGCCAGGGGTCTGACCGCGCTGGTGGGCGCGGAACTCGAATGCACGATGCTCGCCGCGGATGCCGGTCACGCGTCGGCCGATCCGTGGTCGCCCTACGGTGTGCGCACCTCGTTGGACCACTCGGCGTTCCTGGTCGACCTGGCCGAAGCCGCCGAACGGGCCGAGCTGACGATCGAACAGATCCACACCGAGTACGGCCACGACCAACTCGAGGTGTCGATCGCCCCGACCACCCCCGTCGCCGCAGTCGACACCGTCGCGGCGGCACGCATCGTCATCGGGCGGGCGGCCGCGCGACACGGCCTGCGAATCTCCTTCTCGCCCGTGCCGTTCGAGGGTGAGGCGGGCAACGGCGCACACCTGCACCTGTCACTCGCCGACGGCGACGGATCGCTGTTCTCCGGCGGCGAGGGCCCGCACGGTATGCGCGCCGCGGGTGCCTCGGCGATCGCCGGGGTGCTGCAGACACTGCCGGACCTCCTCGGCGTGTACGCGGGCTCGGTGCTGTCGTCGGCGCGGCTGAAACCCGGCAACTGGGCCGGCGCCGCGCAGTGCTGGGGCCTGGAAAACCGCGAAGCCGCAGTGCGATTCATCGCTGCGACCCCCGGCACACCGCACGGCGCCAACATCGAGCTCAAGCTCATCGATCCCAGCGCGAACCCCTACCTCGCGGCGGTGGCGTTCATCGGCAGCGCATTGCGCGGCATCGACCAGGGCTTGGATCTTTCCACCGAGGTGCCGAAGGATCCGTCCAAGGCGACAGAGCCGCCGCCGATGCTGCAGACCGACCAGCAGACGGTGATCAAGGCGTTGGAGACCTCACCTGTGGCCGCCGAGCTGCTGTCGCCATCGATCATCGAAGGCCTTGTGGCAGTGCGGCGTTACGAGATCACCACCTACGGCGACCGGCCACTGGCCGAGACCACCCAGGCGCTTCGCCTGGCGTGGAGCTGCTGAGCACCACCTGACAAGAAGGAGACCGCGATGACGACTGAAACCTCCGCAGGGTCGGGCGAAGTCGACCAGATCCCGCGGCGGCAGCTGCCCTTCTGGGTCGCGCTGGCACTGTCGGTCGCGCTCGTCGGCCCGACGCTGGCGATGTCGGGTAACGGCCAGGGCCTGATCGGCACCGTCGGCAAGTCCATCCCGCTGGTGTTCCTCATCGGGCTTGTCGGGGTGTCGCTGGTCGGCTACAGCTTCGTGCGGCTGACCCGCCACCTCAACCACGCCGGGTCGTCGTATGGCCTGGTCGGCGGCACCATCGGGCCGAGGGCCGGGTTCTTTGCCGGCTTCGCGATGCTCGGCGCCTACTGGATGTTCTCGATCGGCACGCTGGCGTTGACGGCCGCGTTCACCGGGGCGTTCTTCGCCGAGATGGCGCCGGACAACGAAAACGCCTACCAGCCACCGTGGTTGGTGATCGTCGTCATCGCCGCGGTGATCTCGTTCCTGCTCGCAGGCCGCGACATCAGGCTGCTGGCGAAGATCCTCCTGGCCATCGAGGGCATCGGCATCCTCGCGATGCTGGTGCTCGTCGCGGTGATCTTCGCCAAGGGCGGTGCGCCGTCGACGGGTATCGACTTCTCCGTGTTCTCGTTCTCCGGCAGCGGTGTCTCGCCGTCGGCTGTGCTCGCGGGCGTCGTCGCGGCGTTCCTGTCCTGGGCCGGCTTCGAGGCGTGCGCGTCGATGGGCGAGGAGACCGACAACCCGGGACGCAACATCCCGCGTGCGTTGGCGGGCACGCTGCTGCTCACCGGCGTGTTGTTCGTCGTCGTGATGTTCGCCCAGGTGAACGGCTTCGGCACCGACCAGGCCGGGCTGGACGCCTTCCAGAACTCCGGAAACACGTTGGGCGACTTGAGCTCGACCTACATCGGCCAGTGGTTCAGCCTGGTGATCATCTTCACCGCGATCGTCTCGGCGTTCGGGTGCCACCTGGCCACATCGGCGACGTCCGGACGCATGCTGTACGCGTTCGCGCGCGACGGCTTCGGCCCGAATGCGCTGGCGCACATCCACGCCGCGACCGGCGGCCCGCGTCGCGCCACCTGGTTGGTCGTCATCGTCGCCGTGGTGGTCAACCTCGTCTGCGGTGCGATCGGCTGGCCCGACATGGGCACCGGCAACGACGCCATCGACACCTATTTCCTGTTCGCCGTGGCCGGTTCGGCATGCCTGATGGTGTGCTATCTGCTGGTCGAACTGGCGGCGACCTGGTTCGTCGGCGCGCCGAAGTTCGTCAGCGTGCACGGCGGCAAGGGCAAGGTCGCGGGCATCGCACTTCCGCTTCTCGGCGCGCTGGTAATCGTGGTCGTGCTGTGGTTCAACGTCAAGGACGCCGAATCATGGTCGGCCGCACCGCTGCTCGGGCTGTACTGGTGTGCGATCGGGCTGGTAATCGCCATCGCGGCCTCGGGTATCGCCAAACGCGTCGGCGAATCGCTTTCGGCCGAACTCAACCTCAAACCGCAGTGAGCGCCACCCTCTACGAACGCGACGAAGCCGCAATCGCCGGTATCGAGAAGCTGCGGTTCTTCCCGCTCGAGGTGGTATCGGGACGCGGATCAACGCTGATCGATCCCGGCGGCCGCGAACTGCTCGACCTGTCGGCCACCTGGACGGCGTGCGGGCTCGGTCACGGCCACCCCGCCGTGGTCGAAGCGGTCAGCAGGGCCATTCGGACGGCGCCTGGCGCAGGCGGTCTTTCGGCGGTGCACCCCGACTCGGTCGGGCTGGCCGAGGATCTGCTCGAGCTGGTGCCGGGACGCGGGGAGCGCCGAGTCTATCTGGGGCATGCGGGTTCTGACGCCAACGATGTGGCGCTGCGGGCCTGCAGACATGCGACGGGCAAGCGCACTGTCATCGCGTTCGAGCACAGCTACCACGGCGGTGTCGGAGTTGCCATGGGTGTCTCGGGTGTGCATGTCGACGCGGGTGTCCCCGCCGACGCAGACTCCGTTTTCCTGCCGTATCCCAACCCGTTTCGCCCGTCGGACGACGGGATCGACGCCGACGTGGCGCGCTGCCTCGACCTCGCCGAGAAGCACATGGCCACCGGGTCGGTGGCGTGCCTGATCGTCGAGCCGATCTTGTCCGACGGCGGGCTCGTGGTGCCGCCCGACGGGTTCCTGGCTCAGTTGCATGACCTGTGCCGCGCCAACGACGTCCCGATGATCTGCGACGAAGTCAAGATGGGTCTCGCCCGGCCGGGCACGTTGCACGCCTTCGAGCACGACGGCGTCGTCCCCGACATCGTCACGTTCGGCAAGGTGCTCGGCGGTGGCCTGCCGCTGTCGGCCACCGTCGGCCCGGCCGCCATCCTCGACGAACCGCCCGCCGCGGCGCTGCTGACCACCGCGGGCAATCCGGTGTGCACGGCGGCCGGACGGGCGGTACTCGCCACCATCGTCGCCGACAAGCTGGCCGACAATGCCGCGAAAGTCGGTGCGGCCCTTGCCGACGGCCTGCGCGGCCTGGCCGGATCTCGCGGCGCAGACCGCATCGGCGAGGTTCGCGGCCGCGGCCTGGCGATCGGGCTCGAGCTGGTCGACCCACACACCGGCGACCGCGATCCGCGTTTCGCCGCGCAGGTCGTCTACCGTGCATGGGCGTTGGGAGCGGTCGTCTTCTACGTCGGCGGAAACGTTCTGGAGATAACCCCGCCGCTGGTGCTGACCGAGGACGAGGCAGCACGGGCGGCAGCCATCATCGGCGACGCGATTGCCGACGCGGCCGCTGGAAAAGTCGACGCCCAGGAGGTTGCGCGCTATGCCGGCTGGTGAGGTGGCCGACGTCTTCGCCGGCGTCGAGGACCGGGTGCCCGCCGCGCTTGCCGACCACATCCGCGGCATCGAACTCGTCGATCACCATGTGCACGGCGCGTTCAACAAACCCGTCGACAGGGCCGGCTTCGAGGCGTCGATCAACGAGGGGTCGACCGATCCGGTGCCCGGCTTCATGACGATGTTCGACTCGCCGCTCGGGCTGGCCATCCGGCGTTGGTGCGCACCGGTTCTGGGGCTGCCCGCCCACGCCACCGCCGACGACTACTGGACGCGCCGCAGCGAGTTCGGGCCCGACGAGCTGACCACCGCGATGCTGACGAAGGCGGGCGTTTCGCGGTGGGTGGTGGACACCGGGTTCAAGGGCGACATGCTCACCACCCCGCAGCAGATGACGGAGCGCAGCGGCAGGCCCGCATCGTCGATCCTGCGACTGGAACGGCTCACCGAGGACCTGCTCGAGTCAGGCACCGACCCCGTCGACTTTCCCGACGCGTTCCGTGCGGCGCTGGCGCAGGCCGCCGACTCCCCCGACATCGTCGGCACCAAGACGATCGTGGCCTACCGCACCGGCTTCGACATCGACTGGTCCCGGCCGACCGACATGGCGGTGGTCGACAATGCGACCGCTGTTCGCGCGCAGGGCAAGGACTTACGGGTCGACAGCCCGGTGCTGATCGCTTTCGGCGTGCACACCGCCGCCGACCACGGCCTGCCGCTACAGGTGCACGTCGGCTTCGGCGACCGGGACCTCGACCTGAACCGGACCGATCCGCTGCTGCTGCTACCGCTGCTTCGCACCATGGCGCCGGTGCCCGTGCTGCTGCTGCACTGCTACCCGTTCCACCGACAGGCCGGCTATCTCGCCCAGGCGTTCGACAACGTGAATTTCGATGTGGGCCTTGCCATCAACTATCTCGGCAGCCGGGCCACGTCGCTGGTCGCCGAGGCGCTCGACACCGCGCCGTTCGCCAAGCAACTGTACAGCTCGGACGCGTTCGGGCCGCCGGAACTGCATCTGCTCGGGGCCGTGCTGTGGCGTCGGGCCATGGGCCTGGTGCTCGGCGAATGGGTGCGCGACGGCGACTGCGGCGAACGGGATGCGATCGCCATCGTCGACATGATCGGCGTGCACAACGCCCAGCGGGTCTACCGTCTCTGACGCGTCAGCACTTCGGGTTGGGGCCCTTCTGGGTGGCCACCTTCAGCACCGAGTCGTCGACCTTGGCCTGCGAGAGTTCGCCAGCCGCCAACGCCTTCTCGAGGCGGTCGAGCACCGCCGGCACCTCGTCGGTGGTGACCCACAGAGCGACGTCGGCACCCGCCTGCAGCGCGCGCAGCACCGCGTCGGCGACGCCGTACCGCTGGTTGATCGCACCCATGCTGGACAGGTCGTCGCTGTACACCAGCCCGCCGAAGCCGGGGCCGCCGTAGCCGCCCGAGCGCAGCAGTCCGTAGGCGGCGGGGCTGAGGCTGGCCGGGTCGGTGCCGGTCAGGCCGGGCACCTGCATGTGGCCCACCATGACCGCGACCGGCGCCTGGGTGGTCAACGCCGCATACGGAATCAGGTCGTTGGCTTTCAGTTCCTCGAGCGGCGGGGTGACGACGCCGCCCTCGTGCGAGTCGCCGGACGCGTGGCCGTGGCCGGGGAAGTGCTTGAGCACCGGCAGCACGCCCGCGTCGCGCAGGCCCTGGGCATAGGCGCCGGCGTACTCGATCACCTGCTGCGGGTCGGAGCCGAACGAGCGGTCGCCGATCACCTCGTCGTCGGATTCGGTGGTGGTGTCGACGACAGGGGCGAAGTCGATGGTGACGCCGAGGCCGCGCATGGCCTGGCCGCGCTGGAACGCGATACCGCGGACCTGGTCGGGGGTCATGGTCTGCGCGAGCACCCGCGGCGACGGCTGGGGGCCGATCACGGAGGCGAGGCGCGACACCCGGCCGCCCTCCTCGTCGACGCTGACGGCCAGCGGCAGCGGGCTCGCCGAGTTGGCGATGTCGGCCAGCGGTGGGCCCATCATCGACAGGTCGGTCCAGCTGCCGATCATGATGCCGCCGACGTGGTGGTTGTCGACGACGGCGCGGGCATCGTCGGCGTCGGTGACGCCGACCATCAGCAGCTGTGCCAACTTGTCGCGGACCGACATCGAGGCCAGCACGTCGCCGCACGCGGGCGGTGCGGGCGCGGCGGGCAGCGGGCTGTCCAGAGACGTGTTGTTCGGCGACGCTTCGGGCTTTTCAGTGGCGGTCGAGCAGGCCAGCAGCAGGCCGGTCATCGCCGCGAGAACACCGAGTACACGGGGCAGGGGCATGGGGTCATGCTGTCATGGCGCTACCAGGCGGTGACGCGGTGGGACGTGGAGTGCATGTTAGTTTGGCTCGCATGGACCGGTTTCTGGTGCCCGCTGCGGCAAGCATCGTTGTCGGCCTTTTGCTGGGCGCGGCCGCCATCTTCGGTGTCACGTTGATGGTGCAGCAGGACACCAAGCCGCCGGTGCAGGCTGGCGATCCGGCGTCAGCCGTGCTGAACCGTGTCGAGTACGGCGACCGGAGCTAGTCTCACCCCGATATCCCGCCGCTGGCTCTGGTTGGTCGCGGCGGTCTCGCTGGCGCTGACATTCGCGCAGTCACCCGGCAAGATCTCCCCGGACACCAAACTCGACCTGACGGCCAACCCGCTGCGGTTCTTGGCCCGCGCGCTGAACCTGTGGAACAGCGAGCTGCCGTTCGGGCAGGCGCAGAACCAGGCCTACGGCTACCTGTTCCCGCATGGCGCGTTCTTCCTGCTCGGCGACGTCCTCGGCGTGCCTGGTTGGGTCACCCAGCGGTTGTGGTGGGCGCTGCTGCTGACCGTCGGCTTCTGGGGGCTGCTGCGCCTGGCCGAGGCGCTGGGCATCGGATCGCCCGGGTCGCGGGTCATCGCTGCCGCCGCCTTCGCGTTGTCGCCGCGGGTGCTGACCACCATCGGCGCGATCTCGTCGGAGACGCTGCCGATGATGCTGGCGCCGTGGGTGCTGCTTCCGGTCGTCGTCGCGCTGCGCGGTGCCGGTTCTCTTCGCGTGCTCGCGGCGCGGTCGGCGCTGGCGCTTGCGCTCATGGGTGCGGTCAACGCGGTCGCGACGCTGACGGGCTGCCTGCCCGCGCTGATCTGGTGGGCCTGTCACCGACCGAACCGGCTCTGGCTGCGGTTCACGGCGTGGTGGGCGCTGTGCGCGGCGCTGGCGGTCGCGTGGTGGGCCGTGGCGCTGGTCATGCTGGGCCGAATCAGCCCGCCGTTCCTCGACTTCATCGAATCATCCGGTGTCACAACACAATGGACCTCGCTGACCGAAGTGCTGCGCGGTACCGACAGCTGGACGCCGTACGTCGCGCCGAATGCGACCGCGGGTGCGACGCTGGTGACGGGGACGGTCGCGGTGCTCGCCACCACGATCGTGGCGGCGGCGGGGCTGGCCGGGCTGGCGATGCGCACGATGCCCGCCCGCGGCAGGCTGGCGACGATCCTGCTGATCGGCATCACGCTGCTGGCCGCCGGATATGCCGGCGGGCTGGGGTCGCCTCTGGCGCATGCGGTTCAGGCGTTTCTCGACGCCGACGGCACCCCGCTGCGCAACGTGCACAAGCTGGAGCCGTTGATCCGGTTGCCGCTGGTGCTGGGGCTCGCGCATCTGCTCGGCCGCATCCCGCTGCCGGGCAGCGTGCCGAGACGGGAGTGGATGCACGCGTTCGCGCATCCGGAGAACGACCGACGGGTCGCGGTCGGCATGGTGGTGCTCGTCGCGTTCGCCGCGGCCGGCTCGCTCGCGTGGACGGGACGGCTGACGCCGCCGGGCGCGTTCGACGCGATCCCGCCGTACTGGCACCAGGCCGCCCACTGGCTCGACGAGCACAACACGGGCTCGCCGCCCGGTCGGGTTCTGGTGGCGCCCGGCGCGCCGTTCGCGACGCAGACGTGGGGGTCCAGCCACGACGAGCCGCTGCAGGTGCTCGGCAACAGCCCGTGGGGCGTGCGCGACTCGATCCCGCTGACGCCACCGCAGACCATCCGCGCCCTCGACTCGGTGCAGCGGCTCTTCGCGGCCGGACGGCCGTCGGCGGGGCTGGCGGATACGCTTGCCCGACAGGGGATCTCGTATGTCGTCGTCCGCAACGACCTCGATCCCGAGACGTCGCGGTCAGCGCGGCCGGTGCTGGTGCACCGGGCGATCGACGGTTCGCCGGGGCTGACGAGGGTCGCCGAGTTCGGCGAACCGGTCGGACCCGGCACGCTCGAGGGCTTCATCACCGACAGCGGGCTGCGGCCGAAGTACCCGGCCGTCGAGATCTACCGCGTCGACACCCCTGGCGTGCCCGGCGCGCCGTATGTGACCGACACCGATGCGATGGCCCGCGTCGACGGCGGCCCGGAGGCACTGCTGCGGCTCGACGAGCGGCGCAGGCTGCGCGACCAGCCGCCGCTCGGGCCGATGCTGCTGACCGCCGACGCGCAACGTGCCGGGCTGCCGACGCCCGTCGTCACCGTCACCGACACCCCGCTGGCACGGGAGACCGACTACGGCCGCGTCGACGACCATTCGTCGGCGATCCGCGCCGAAGGCGATGCCAGGCACACGTTCAACCGGGTGCCCGACTATCCGGCGGGCGACATCCGCACCGTGCACGGCGACTGGACCGGCGGCCGGATCACGGTGTCGAGTTCGGCCGCGGACTCCACCGCGCTGCCCAACGTCGCGCCCGCCACCGCGCCGACGGCGGCCATCGACGGCGACTCCTCGACCAGCTGGGTGTCCAACTCGCTGCAGTCCGCGGTCGGGCAGTGGCTGCAGGTCGACTTCGACCATCCCGTCACCAACGCCACCATCACGATCACCCCGAGCGCGACCGCGGTCGGCGCGCAGGTGCGCCGGATGGAGATCTCCACCGTGAACGGCACCAGCACGCTGCGCTTCGACGAGCCGGGCAAGCCGATCACCGCGGCGCTGCCCTACGGGGAGACACCGTGGGTGCGCGTCACCGCGACGGGCACCGACGACGGGTCGCCCGGCGTGCAGTTCGGTATCACCGACTTCACCGTCACCCAGTACGACGCGTCGGGCTTCGCCCATCCGATCGAGCTGCGCCACACCGTCACCGCCCCCGGTCCGCCTGCGAAATCCGCTGTCGCGCAATGGGATCTGGGTTCCGAACTGCTGGGCCGCTCCGGCTGCGCGGAGGGACCCGACGGCGTGCACTGCGCGGCGACGATGGCGTTGGCACCCGAGGAGCCGGTGAACCTGAGCCGGACACTGACTGTGCCGGAACCGATTTCGGTGAACCCGACGGTGTGGGTGCGCCCGCGCCAAGGGCCCAACCTCGCCGATCTGATCCGGCAACCGGGTACCGCCGTGGTCACCGGCGACGCGGACCCGATCGACGTCCTCGGATCGGCGTACGCGGCCGCCGACGGCGATCCCCGGACATCGTGGACCGCGCCGCAGCGCGTGGTGCAACACCGCACACCGCCGAACCTGACACTGAAACTGCCCGCCGCCCGAGAGGTGAGCGCGCTGCGGGTGGCGCCGAGTTCCTCGACGCTGCCCGCACATCCGCGCCTTGTTGCGATCGACCTCGGCGACGGCCCACAGGTGCGCCCGCTTGCCGCCGACGCGGGCGAGCAGACGATGAAGCTGAAGCCGTTGGTCACCGACACGGTCAAGGTGTCGATCCTGGACTGGGACGACATCATCGACCGCACGGCGCTGGGCTTCGACCAACTCAAGCCGCCCGGGCTGGCCGAGGTGACCGCGCTCGACGCGCAGGGCCGCCCGATCGCGGCCGCAGACGCCACGCGCAACCGGCAGCGGGCGGTGACGCTGCCCTGCGGCAAGGGCCCGATCATCGCCGTCGCGGGCCAGTTCGTGCAGACCAGGATCGACACCACGGTCGGCGCCCTGCTCGACGGCGAACCGGTCGCCGCCGCGCCGTGTCAGGCCGGCCCCATCGCGCTGCCCGCGGGTCAGCAGGAGCTGATCGTCAGCCCCGGCGCGGCGTTCGTCGTCGACGGGGTGCAACTGGTCGGGCCGTTGGGCCGCGAATTGCCTACCGCGCCAACCACTCCCGTCACCACCGCCGCGTGGAAGTCCGATCATCGCGAGGTGGAGGTGCCCGCGTCGGAGACGTCGCGCGTCCTCGTCGTGCCCGAGAGCATCAACCCGGGCTGGACGGCCAGCACCGCCGACGGCACGACGCTGGCGCCGGTGACCGTCAACGGCTGGCAGCAGGGCTGGGTGCTGCCTGCAGGCACGTCCGGCACGGTCGCCTTGTCGTTCGCGTCCAACTCGCTCTACCGCGCCGGAATCATCGGCGGCCTTGCGCTGCTGCCGATTCTGCTGCTGCTCGCACTCGTCCCGGCGCGCCGCCCACCGCCCGAACTCCAGGCCCCGCGGCCGTGGCAGCCGAACGCGATCGTCGCCGGTGCTGCGGTGCTGGCCGTCGGCGGCGTCATCGCCGGCTTCGCGGGCGTCGTCGTGTTCGGCGCGGCGCTCGGTGTCGCCTACCTGTTGCGCAACCGGGCCGAATTGCGCGACGCCGTCGCAGTCGGCACGAGCGGGGGCGGGCTCATTCTCGCGGGCGCGGTGCTGTCGCAGAGCCCGTGGCGGTCGGTGGACGGATACGCGGGGCACTCGTGGGTGGTGCAACTGCTCGCGCTGATCTCCGTTGCCGCACTGGCTGCGTCGGTAGCATCGGCCGCGTGCCGCAACTCAACACTGTCCGAGGAGCCATCGACACCGCCGACCTCGGAGTGACGTTGATGCACGAACACGTCTTCGTGCTGTCCCCTGAAATCCACCACAACTATCCCGAGGTATGGGGTGACGAGGCCCAACGCGAGGCCGATGCGGTCGCGCGGCTGAACGAGCTGAAGTCCCGCGGCGTCGACAGCATCGTCGATCTCACCGTGATCGGGCTCGGCCGCTACATCCCCCGCATCGCGCGTATCGCCGCGCAGACCGACGTCAACATCGTCGTCGCGACCGGCGTCTACACCTACAACGACGTCCCGATGTACTTCCACTTCACCGGTCCCGGCACGATCCTCAATGGGCCGGAGACGATGACCGACCTGTTCGTCCGCGACATCAACGAGGGCATAGCAGGTACCGACATCAAGGCCGCGATCCTCAAGTGCGCCACCGACGAACCCGGCGTCACGCCCGGCGTCGAGCGGGTGCTGCGGGCCGTCGCGCACGCGCACCGCCAGACCGGCGTGCCGATCTCGACGCACACCCACGCCCCGACCAGGCGCGGCCTCGAGCAACAGGCGATCTTCGCCGAGGAGGGCGTCGACCTGTCACGTGTGGTGATCGGCCATTGCGGCGACACCACCGACATCGACTACCTGGAGGAGCTCATCGGCAACGGCTCCTACATCGGCATGGACCGCTTCGGGCTGGACACCTTCCTCGACACCGAACAGCGGGTGAACACCGTCGCGACGATGTGCGAACGCGGGCACGCCGACAAGATGGTGCTGTCGCACGACGCGTCGTGCTTCATCGACTGGCTGCCGGAGGAACTCGTGCCGGTCGCCATGCCGAACTGGCACTACCTGCACATCTCCGACGACGTGATCCCCGCGCTGAAGCAGCGCGGCGTGACCGACGAGCAGACAGCCACGATGATGGTGGACAACCCGCGCAACATCTTCGCCACCCAGGGCGCCTACTGACATGCCGGACGACACACCGCCGATCAGCACCCAGGTGTCCACGCTCGCCACACAGGGCCCCGACGCGGCGGCCGTCACCTGCGACGGCCAGACGCTGACCCGGCGCGAACTCGACCTGTCCACGAACCGGTTGGCGCGGGCGTTCGCCGAACGCGGCGTCGGTGTCGGCGACTACGTGACGATCGTGCTGCCGAACTCGATCCAATGGGCGCAGTCGGTGGTGGCCGCGTGGAAGCTCGGCGCGACACCGCAGCCGCTGTCGGCGCGGATGCCCGATGCCGAGCTCGAGGCACTACTGGACCTGCGGCCGCAGGCACTGATCGTGGGTCGTGCCGACCCGCGCGGCAGAACCCCAAGTGTGCCAATGGGTTTCACACCAGATCTGGCACTGTCGGACGAGCCGCTGCCCGAGGTGGTCTCGCCGGTGTGGAAATCGATGGCGTCGGGTGGCAGTACGGGCAGGCCGAAGCTGATCGAGGCGGGCGGCGACAGCCGGTTCCCGGCGCGGGCGGGATATCCGCTCGGCGCGCAGGAGGGCGACGTCAACCTGATCTCGGTCCCGTTGAGCCACAACACCGGTTTCACCACGTTCGCCATCGGCCTGGTGCAGGGCCATCACCTGGTGCTGATGCCGCGCTTCGATCCACACGAGTTCCTGCGCCTCGTCACCGAGCACCGGGTGACGTACCTGGCGACAGTGCCGACGATCATGCAGCGGCTTCTGCCGGTGTACCGGGCCAACCCCGACGCCTACGATTTGTCCTCGATCCGGCGGTTCTGGCATCTGGCCGCGCCGTGTCCGCCCGCGATCAAGAAGGCGTGGATCGACATCGTCGGACCCGAAGCGGTGTGGGAACTGTACGGCGGCACCGAACTTCAGGCGTTGACGTTTATCAACGGTGAGCAGTGGCTGACGCATCCGGGCTCGGTCGGCGTGGTCGTCGCCGGGGAGATGAAGGTGCTCGACGACGACGGCAACGAATGCCCGCCCGGTGTCAGCGGCGAGATCTACATGCGGCCCGCACCGGGCAGCCCGCCGACGTATCGCTACATCGGGTCGAAGGCCAAGAGCCGCGACGGCTGGGACTCCCTGGGCGACCTCGGCTATTTCGACGAGGACGGCTTCCTCTATCTCAACGACCGGCGCGTGGACATGTTCACCGTGGGCGGCCGCAACGTGTACCTGGCCGAGATCGAGTCGGCGCTCAACGAGCACCCGGATGTGTTGTCCTGCTTGGTCGTCGGGGTGCCCGACGACGACCTGGGGCAGGTGCCGTACGCGATCGTGCAGTCCGACCGTCTGGACGAGGCCGCCGTCATCGCGTTCCTCACCGGGCGCATCGCCGGCTACAAGGTGCCGCGCTTCGTCGAGTTCACCGATGAGCCGCTGCGCGACGACGCGGGCAAGGCTCGTCGCTCGGCCGTGCGCGATCAGGTCATCGAACGGCTGGCTCGCGCGCACTGACCGCACTATCGAGCGGCGGCGCGGGCTCGGCCAGGCTGCTGCGGCGGTACTCCCAGCGCCGCAACGCAACTCGGCACGGCGACTCGACCAACGCATAGCTGACCGCTGCGATCGCGAAGCCGATCACCACCGTCAGCACCAGCACAACCGGCATGTGCCCGTTGAACGCGAACTCGCCGATGATCGGGAACACCATCCACAGCGCGGCCAGATGCCAGATGAACAGCCCGTAGGACCAGCGGCCGAGGGTCACCATCGTGGTGCTGCCGAGGATCCGGTGCGGGGTTTCGGGCGCGTCGAGCACCAGCGGCGCCAGCAGCGCGCCCGCGACGATCGAGCCCATCGCGACCTTGACGATGAACTGCTGCGCGGTGCCCGGCGTCAGGCCCTCCGGGCCCGCCACCGGCGATGCGGCGACGAGGAACGCGGCCACCGCGACGACGGCCATCAGAATCCGCTTCCTGGCCAGCCGGTGCGCCAGACCGACCGGCTCCACGGTCAGCTCGGCCAGCAGCATGCCTGCGACGAACCACGACAGGAACGCCGGCGGCCAGTTCATCGAACTGACCCCGACCGGGGTGTCGAACGGGATCAGCGCCCAGCCGAAGCTCAGCAGGCCCGCGGCCGCCAGCACCGGGATGCGCGCCTTGGCGGGCACCCGTCGCACCAGGAGCGCGATGAGGGGCAGCGCCACATAGAAGCTGACCTCGACGGCCAGGCTCCACATCTGGGTCAGCCCCGCGGTCAGCGTCAGCGGCACATAGATCTGGGTGAGGGTGAGATTGGCCAGCCAGACCGTCAGGCCGCCGTCGGCATCCGGCAGCAGCAGCAGGATCACCACGACCGCCACCAGATAGGCAGGCATGATGCGGACGATCCGGGACCGCAGATAGTGCCCGGTCTCGGGGATCGGGCGCAGGCCGCGGGCCGCGGCGGCGTGCCCGCGCCACAGGAGAAAGCCCGAAAGGGCGAAGAACACCGCGACGGCCAGATCGAACCGGCCGAACAGGCGGCCTGCGACGCCGCCGGTGTGCCCGGTCTGGAACGCGACGTGGGTGACGACCACTCCGACGGCCGCGCAGGCCCGCATCCCCTCCACGGGGGGCAGGAATCCGCGCGTGCCGCTCACGCCGTCCGAACCAGACACAGCGACCAGTGTGCAGCACGCCGGAGCGGGGAAGCCGTCGTAGTAAGTGATGGCCTTAGTTTGTGCTGTTAGGGTCCCTAGCCAGGACCGGGCGCCGGAATGCCGGCGACATCAAACCACGGGAGGAACGGTTTGAACCGCGCAGTGGCGTTGCGGATCGCGGCGTGCGGGATCTTGGGGCTCGGAGCCGCCCTTCTGATCGCCGCGCTGCTGCTCACCACCTATACCAAGAGCAAGATCACCAAGATTCCGCTGGACCTGGACGCCACCCTGGTCAGTGACGGGACCGCGACGGCCTTCGACCCGGCGTCGCTGGCCGCCCCGAAGTTCGAGATCGACAAGAACGTGCCGGTCACCCAGCAGCAGCAGATCACCGTCGAGACGCCGTCGAACGCCGAGGTCGTCACCCTGCAGGTGGGCACGACGCTGCGCCGCACCGACAAGCAGCAGGACACCGGCCTGCTACTGGCCCTGGTCGACACGGTCACGCTGGATCGCAAGACCGCGATGGCCGTCTCCAGCGAGAGCAACCCCGGTGGCGCGGTGCAGAAGCCGCGCACCATGGAGGACGACCAGCCGCCGACCAACATCGCGCTGCCGCACGAGGGCCTGGCCTACCGCTTCCCGTTCGACACCGAGAAGAAGACCTATCCGGTCTTCGATCCGATCGCCCAGAAGGCGTTCGACGCCAACTATGACGGCGAAGAAGACGTCAACGGCCTGACCACCTACCGGTTCACCCAGAACGTCGGCTACGACGCCGACGGCAAGCTCGTCGAACCGGTGAAGTACGCGTCGCTGTACGACGACGACGAGGACAGCCAGGTGACCGCGACCGCGGGCATGTGGGGCCTGCCGGGAGATCCCGAAGAGCAGATCACCATGACCCGCTACTACGCCGCGCAGCGCACCTTCTGGGTCGACCCGGTCTCGGGCACCATCGTCAAGACCAAGGAACGCGCCAACCAGTACTTCGCGCGCGAAGCGCTGCGGCCCGAGGTCACCTTCGTCGACTACACCGTCACGTCGAATGAGCAGACGGTGGAGTCGCAGGTCGCCGCCGCCCGCGACGAACGCGACCGGGTGGCGCTGTGGGGCCGCATCCTGCCGATCACGTTCACCGCGATGGGACTGGTCGCGCTGATCGGCGGGGCGCTGCTGGGCTCGTTCAGCCTGCGCGCCGAGTCCACGCTGATCGACCCCGGCCTCGACGAGGCCGACCACGGCTTCTTCGACACCCAGGGCATCAAGGTGCCCGGCGCCGAGGCGAAGACCGAAAAGATGCAGTTGCCCACGCAGCGGCGCGGCCAGCCGCCGCCGGACCGGTAGGTCCGATCAAGCGCTATCCGGCGAAGTTCTGGGCGCCCGCCTACTCGCTGACGCTCGCCCTCGTGGTGACGGGTCCGCTGCTGGCGCCCGGGTATCTGCTGCTGCGCGACGCGGTTTCGACGCCGCGGTCCTATCTGTCCGACGCGGCTCTCGGTCTTTCCGCCGCCGCACCGAGGGCGCTGCCGCAGGATTTCGCGGTGGCGCTGGCGTCCCAGGTGGTCGACGGCGGCGTCGTGGTGAAGGTGCTGTTGATCGCCGGGCTGTGGCTTGCCGGTTGGGGCAGCGCACGGCTGGCCGCGCATGTTCTGCCCGACGCGGGTGTGCCGGGACAGGTCGTCGCCGCGACGCTGGCGGTGTGGAATCCCTATGTCGCCGAACGGCTTCTGCAGGGCCACTGGAGCCTGCTGGTCGGCTACGGGTGTCTGCCGTGGGTGGCGGTGACGGTGCTGAGGATGCGCACGACATCCGGACGGCGGTGGGTCGACGTCTGCGCGCTGGCGTTCTGGATCGCGCTCGCCGGGCTGACGCCGACGGGTCTGATGCTGGCGGCGACGGTCGCACTGGTGTGTACGTTCGCGCCGGGTTCGGGTCGCTCGCGGATGCTGTGCGCGGGCGTCGGGCTGGGTGCGGCGTTTGTGGCGGCGCTGCCGTGGCTGACCGCCGCGACGGTCGCCGAGTCGCTGTTGTCGTCGCAGGCCGAAGGTGTGCGCGCGTTCGCGGCGAGGGCCGAGCCTGGCCTCGCGACGTTGGGCAGCCTGGCCAGCCTCGGCGGCATTTGGAATGGCGAGGCCGTACCGGCGTCGCGGACAACGCTTTTCGCCGTGATAGCGGCCGTCGTTCTGCTTGGGGTGGTGGCCGCCGGTCTGCCGGTGGCACTTCGTCGTCCGGCCGCGGTTCCGCTGCTGGTGCTCGCCGCCGCGGCCGTCGTGGTGCCCACGCTGATGGCGACGGCACCGGGCCTGGCGGTCGTCGAGTCGTTGGTGCGGGCGATGCCCGGCCTCGGCGTGGTCCGCGACGGGCAGAAGTGGGTGGCGCTGGCGGTGCCGGGATACACGCTCGCCGCTGCCGGGGCCGTGGTCACGCTGCGGCGGTGGATGCCCGCTGTCGCCGCGGCGGCCGTCTGCAGCCTCGCCCTGATCGCGACGTTGCCCGACCTCGCGTGGGGCGTCGGCGGCAAGGTCGTCGCCGTCCAGTACCCGCCCGCGTGGGCGGCGGCCGCGGCGACGATCAACGCCGACCCGCGACCGGTCGCGGTGCTCCCGCCGGGCAGCATGCGCCACTTCCCGTGGGCGGGCGATGCACCGGTGCTCGATCCGTTGCCGCGCTGGGTCCGCGCCGATGTGCTGACCACCGGCGACCTGACGATCTCGGGGCGGCTGGTGCCCGGTGAGGGCGGCCGCGCCCGCGAGGTCGAGGGACTGCTGGCCGCGGGCGCCGACAGAGACACCCTGGCCCGCGCCGGAGTGGGGTGGCTGGTCACCGAATCGGGTGACGACGTCACCGTCACCCGGATCGGCGGCGACTACCCGGCGTCGCCTCACCGGCCGTTGATGCTGGTCACGCATGCCGTGTGGCTGGCGATGCTGGTCGCCGGCGGGGCAGGCGCGCTGGCCGGCCGGACCCGTACACGACTGGGGTAGCGCACTACGCTAGTGACCCACTTCACACAGCTGAAGCATGGTTTTCATGAGCATTCCGAGTGTGTTCGAGGCAGACCTGCCGACGCTGGAGTACGAGGAAGCGACGACTCCCGACGAGGCGCATCGCAACCTCAGGAAGGCCCTCGAGCAGGGCCCGATCGGGATGGGGGCGCACGGCCCCGAGATCCTCAGCTACGAGTTGGTGCGCGAGACCCTGCGCGACACCCGGTTCCAGGTGCCGCGGGGCCTCGGCCTCGAGACGCAGGGCATCACGTCGGGCCCGCTGTGGCAGCGCGCGAGCACCACCCTGCTGGCCATCAACGGCGACGACCACACGCGGCTGCGGCGGCTCGTCTCGAAGGCGTTCACGCCGCGGTCGGTGAACCGGCTCGACGGCATCATCGTCGACGTCATCACCGAGTTGGTCGACGGGTTGTCGGACGGACGGTGCGAGGTCGTCGCCGATATCGCGCGTCCCTACCCGGTGCCGATCATCTCGGCGTTGCTCGGCGCACCCCGCGAGGATTGGCGGCTGTTCTCGGATTGGGCCGATGACTTCTTCAAGCTGTTCAGCTGGAATGTCGTCGAGCACGAGAACGCGATCCTGGACGCGTGGCAGGCGCTCGACGACTACATCGACGACATGGTCGCGGCTCGGCGCGAAACCCTTACCGAGGACCTGATTTCGGAGATGATCCGCGCCGAGGACGACGGCGACCGGCTGTCGACGAGCGAGCTGCGGATGCTGGCCGCCGGGATACTGATGGCAGGTACCGACACCACCCGCAACCAGTTGGCCGCGGCGATCGACGTGTTCTGCGACTACCCCGACCAGTGGGCGTTGCTTGCCGAGCGTCCGGAGCTGGCGATGAAGGCCGTCGAAGAGGTCATGCGTTACTGCCCAGTGGTTTTCGGTGCGATGCGGATGACGAACGAGGATGTCGAGATCGCGGGCGTGATGATCCCCGCAGGCACGTTCGTCATGTGCAACACGGCGGCGGCCAATCACGACACAAACGTGTACATCGAGCCGGAGCGCTTCGACATACTGCGGGAGGACGCCCCGCCGATGGAGACGTTCGGTGCGGGTGCGCACTACTGTCTGGGCGCGAACCTGGCCCGCCGCGAGCTCGCCTCTGCGTTGTCGGTGATGGCGAACCGGATGCCCGATCTGCGTCATGACGGCGTCGGGCAGTGGAAGCCGATGGTCGGAATCACCGGCCCGGCAACGCTTCCCGTCGCCTTCTGATTTTCGCCCAAACCGACAAACGGGCGGAAAAGTGCGAGAAGATCGCGCCATTTCGTCCATCTCGGCGCGTGTCAGACCACCAGTGCACGATGCGGGTCATGGGGGAAGTATTTCTTGGCAGAGAAGCACTCGGTGACGGACTGCCCCGTCACGACCTGCGCCGTTGGTATCGACCGATATTCCGCGGCGTCTACGTTCCAAAGGCGTCGATACCTTCGCTTCAGGACAGGACGATGGGTGCCTGGCTCACGTCGAACCGAGAGGGCGTCATCGCAGGTGTTGCCGCGTCGGCCCGACACGGCGCCGACTGGGTCGACGATGACCATCCGATCGAGATCCTGGTCGACGAGCGGCGACGGCAGCCGGGTCTCGTCGTGCGGATGGATCGCGTCGCCGCCGATGAGGTCGTCACCGTCGACGGGCTCCCGGTGACGACCCGTGCCCGCACGGCGTTCGACCTGGGTCGGTACCAAAAGCGGTCGTTGGCTCTGGGTCGCCTCGACGCGCTGATGCGAGCCGCGCCGTTCTCAGATGCGGACGTGACGATGTTGATGCGGCGATACGGCCCGGTTCGCGGTGTCCGCCAACTACGGGAACTCTTGCCGCTGGTCGACGGCGGTGCCGCATCGCTGAAGGAGAGCTGGGTGCGACTCGTGTTGATCGACAACGATTTTCCGATTCCCGAGACGCAGATCCCGGTTTTCGACGGTGACGAGCCGTTCGCGTTCCTCGATATGGGGTGGCGTGACATCCAGTTGGCGGTCGAGTACGACGGTGACCAGCATCGGACGGATCGTCTGCAATATGTGAAGGACGCCAGACGCATCCCGAAGATCGAACGGCGCGGCTGGGAGGTGATTCGGGTTCTCAAAGAGGACACTCGCAACGAGATCTTGGCGCGGGTGTACGAGGCGTGGCTGCGCCGCGGCGGTGCCGAGATCGACAAAATGGCGGCTTTTACTCGCACTTTTCCGCCCGATCGTTGGTTTGGGCGAAACGGGAATGCCGCTTAGGGCTGGGTTGGTTCGGCGAGGACAACGCCGCTGACCGGCTCGCCCGCCAGGGTCGAGTCGAGCACGCCGCGCATGGCGTCGGCGCTCTGGCGCCACGAGAACTCCGCGCTGCGGATCTGTGCCTTGCCGCCGAGTTGCTCGCGCAGCACGGCATCGGTCAGCAGTCGCTCGATGCCCGCCACCATCTCGGTGTGGTCGTCGACGAGCAGGCCGGTGACGCCGTCGACGATCGAGTCGGTCAGCCCGCCGGAGTACCGGTAGCCGATCGTCGGCACGGCATGCTGGGCGGCTTCGGTCACCGCAAGCCCCCAGCCCTCCTTGCGCGACGGCAGCACATGCACCCAACACCGTTGCAGCACTTCATGTTTGGCGACATCGTCGATGTGACCATGGAACGTCACTGCGTCGGAGACGCCGAGCCGGCGCGCACGCTCGACGAGCCGGTCACGCCACCAGCCGCCGCCGACGACGTCCAAGTGCAGGCCAGGAATGCGCGGCCGCAACTCCGCGACAGCGGTCAGCGCATCCTCGATCTGCTTGTGCGGCACCAACCGGCTCAGCACCGCGATGCGCGGCGCGGCCGACCGCGGCGACTCGAGCGTCTGCGGCGGCGCCTCGTCGAGTCCGTTGCGCACCACCGCGATGTGTCGCGCGTCGACGCCGAGGTCGGTCAGGTCGCGCACCGACGGCAGCGACACCGTCACGTACTGGTTGCGCCGGTGCAGCCACGGCGACAGCCGCGACTCGACGAACCAACCGAACCGCCCCTTCAGCCGACCGGCGACGGGCCAAAGCTCACGGTGGCAGTGGTGCACCAGCACGACGACGCGACGGCCGTAGGCGAGGCGAGCCAGGAACGGCAGCCCATTCTGGGTGTCGATGACGACGTCTGGGCGCGCCTTGCGCAGCGGGCCGAGCCCGACGCGGGCCAACACCATCGCCAGGCCCGCCCAGATGTAGATGGAGTTCGTGCCGCCCGCCCGGCTGATCGTCACCCCGTCGACGACCTCGGAGCGCGCCGAGCCGGCATAGCGCGCGGTCCGCAGCGTGACGCGGATACCGGAGGCCGCCAACTGCGCGCCGATGCGCTGCAGATAGGCCTCGCTGCCGCCGCCCTGAGGGTGTCCGGTGTCGCGCCAGCACAGCAGGAGCACTGAGCGGACACGACGGCTGGACATCCGTGCCAGCGTAACCGCTGCATAAGGTCGGCATTGATGTCGTCTCCTCACGCAAGCGTTCGTCGGAAGCCAGCCACCGATGTCTTTGCCCGCCGGGCGACCCTGTCGCGGGCCGTGCGGCTGCTGGCGCAGTTCCGGTTCGAGCAGTCCGACCCGGCCCGGTTCTACACCGCGCTGGCCCAGGACACCGCGGCGATGGTCGTCGACCTGTGGACCTCCGCCACCAACGAACCCGCCACCGGCCGGACATTGCTCGACGTGGGCGGCGGCCCCGGCTACTTCGCGACGGCCTTCCAGGACGCCGGGTTGCACTACATCGGCGTTGAACCCGACCCGGCCGAAATGCACGCCGGGCCTGCGGGCGGGGGTGCGGCGACCTACGTCCGCGCCTCAGGGACCGCGTTGCCGTTCGCCGACGCCAGCGTCGACATCTGCCTGTCGTCCAACGTCGCCGAGCACGTCCCGCAGCCGTGGCGGCTCGGGCGGGAGATGCTGCGCGTCACCAGGCCGGGCGGCCTGGTCGTGCTGTCGTACACCGTGTGGCTTGGCCCGTTCGGCGGCCACGAGATGGGGCTGACGCACTATCTCGGCGGCGCGCGGGCCGCGGAGCGCTACACGCGCAGACACGGCCATCGGGCCAAGAACGACTACGGTTCTTCGTTGTTCGAGGTGTCGGTGGCCGACGGGTTGGCGTTCGGCGCGAGCACCGGTGCGCTGGTCGCCGCATTCCCCCGCTACCACCCGCGTTGGGCGTGGTGGATGGCGCGCGTGCCGCTGCTGCGGGAATTCGCGGTGAGCAATCTGGTGCTGGTCCTGCAGCCGCGATGAACAGCCAAACTGCAACAGGTTCTCGTTTCGTCGTTCGATATGTAATGTGACGCTCATGACGCAAAGCACGGCTTTCAAGACCGAGTGGGACAAGCTGTTCATCGGCGGCAAGTGGGTCGAGCCCGCGACCGCCGACGTCATCGAGGTGCACTCGCCCGCCACCGGTGAGCTGGTCGGGAAGGTGCCGCTGGCCAGTGCGGCGGACGTCGACGCCGCCTGCGCTGCGGCGCGCAGGGCCTTCGACGAAGGACCGTGGCCACAGATGTCGCCGCAGGAGCGCGCGGCGGTCCTCGGCGCGGCGGTGAAGCTCATGGAGGAGCGCGCCGACGAACTGAAGTTTTTGCTTGCCGCAGAGACTGGCCAACCGCCGACGATCGTCGACATGATGCAGTACGGCGCCGCGATGGCGGCGTTCCAGTACTACGCAGGCGCCGCCGACAAGTTCACCTGGCGCGACTTCCGTGAGGGCGTGTACGGCGAGACGATGGTCGTGCGCGAGCCGATCGGCGTCGTCGCCGCCATCACCGCGTGGAACGTGCCGTTCTTCCTGGCCGCCAACAAGCTGGGTCCCGCACTGCTCGCGGGCTGCACCCTCGTGGTCAAGCCTGCGGCCGAGACGCCGCTGTCGCTGTTCGCGATGGCCGAGATGTTCGCCGAGGCGGGCCTTCCCGAAGGCGTGCTGTCGGTGGTGCCCGGCGGTCCGGAGACCGGGCGGGCGCTGACCGCCAACCCCGAGATCGACAAGTTCACGTTCACGGGATCGTCAGCGGTCGGCAAGGAGATCGCGAAGCTCGCCGCCGAGAAGCTGAAGCCGTGTTCGCTGGAACTGGGCGGCAAGTCCGCGGCGATCATCCTCGAGGACGCCGACCTCGACTCCACGCTGCCGATGCTGGTGTTCTCCGGGCTGATGAACACAGGCCAGGCGTGTGTCGCGCAGACCCGCATCCTCGCGCCGCGCTCGCGCTACGACGAGGTCGTCGACAAGCTCGCCGCCGCGGCGTCGGCGATGCCCGTCGGGCTGCCGGACGACCCGGCCGCCATGCTCGGCTCGCTGATCAGCGAGAAGCAGCGCGACCGCGTCGAGGGCTACATCAAGAAGGGCATCGAGGAGGGCGCGCGCCTCGTCACCGGCGGCGGCAGGCCCGAGGGTCTCGATTCGGGCTGGTTCGTCCAGCCCACGGTGTTCGCCGACGTCGACAATTCGATGACGATCGCCCAGGAGGAGATCTTCGGACCCGTCCTCGCGGTGATCCCCTACGACGACGAGGACGACGCCGTCCGCATCGCCAACGACTCGCCGTACGGGCTGGCGGGGTCGGTGTTCACGACGGACAACAACAGGGCCATGAAGATCGCCGCGAAGATCCGTACCGGCACCTACGCGGTCAACATGTATGCCTTCGATCCGGGTTCGCCGTTCGGTGGCTACAAGAACTCCGGCATCGGACGCGAGAACGGACCCGAGGGCATCGAGCAGTACACGCAGGCCAAGAGCGTGCTGCTGCCGTTCGGATACCGGCCCGAATAGACGCGGGCGCAGCCACTGGGTCTGCGCGAGCAGTGAATGTCAGTCGCTGGTGTGGACGATCAGGACATCAGTGGTCTTCCTTGCCCTGGCCAGTACGTTGCCGGGCACCGAACCGAACCACTTGCCGCTGCGCGTGGACAGTCCGACGTTGCCGACCACCAACAGGTCAGCCTCGACCTCTCTGGCTAGGCGCGACAACGCGTGTACGGGATCCCCGACGATCGGTCGGGTCTCGATCTTCTTCGCCCCGGCCACCTTCGCCCGGTCGCGGGCTTCGCGCAAGATCTCGTACACGGGCGCCTCACCGTGCATCTTGTAGTCGCCGTCGCTGCCGAGGGCGACCTCGCCATCACCATCGATCACCCGGTCCGGTCGAGCAGGCCTGCCCCAGCCTCCCTTGTCCGCAGTGGGTAAGTGGGCCATCGCGATGATCAACTTTGCATCACTTCCCGCAGCGACGGCCGCTGCGTGATCCACCGCATGCAGCGATGTATCCGAGCCGTCGGTGCCTACCACCAGGATCTGATACGCGCTCATACCCCCATGCTCTGCCTCGAAATGCGCCGCTCTTAGCGGTTTTGCAATTTTCTGCGCCCCACAATTGAATTTTTGGCGGACGCTAGAACAGCACCCGCACGATCGTCTCGGCCACCGCGGCGAGCTTGGTCCTGCGCGTGAATCGCGGTCGTGCCCTGTTGTCGCGCACTCGCTTACGTCGTCGGCGAGAACCTCTTGTAAAGCCCCCGGGCCAGGAGGAGCATCACTGAGATAAGTGATTGCACCCGGGGGTGCATTGTGAATCTCAAGAAAATCATCGCTGTCGGCGCGACCGCCGTATTGGTCGGACTCACCCCCCTTGGATTGGGTGGCGCGGGAGTCGCAGAGGCCAAGCCGCACAAGCCGCACATTCCTTGGATACCCGGTCCTGGGCACGGGAACTGGGGACCGAACTGGATTGGTGGCGGCCGGAATTGGGGTGGCGGAGTCGACTGGGTCGACGTCGACATCGGGGACTGGATACCGCCGTGGTGGTACTTCATCCCGCCACCCCCTCCGCCACCGCCTTGCTATCCGGGTTATCCGTGCCCGCCGCCCGCGTATCCCGGATATGGCGGCTATCCGGGCTATCCGGGTTATTGAGCCTTCGGGGCGAAGTGTCCGAACAGGCGTAACCAGACGCCGTGCGGACTACCGTGGGGAAACCTTGGAAACTCCAGGGCCCCGCAGCGGCGGAGGTTCGGATGACTGCCGTGACGCCATGCCCAACGTGTGGCACCGAACCGCTGGAGGCTGCACGGTTCTGCCACAGTTGTGGCTCGCCGGTCACACAGTCGAACAGCCATGCGGAGTACAAGCAGGTGACCGTGCTGTTCGCCGATGTAGTGGGCTCGATGCACATCGCGGCAGCGCTGGATGAGGAGCGTTACCGCGAGATCATGACCGGACTGGCCAAGAGGTCGGCGGCGGTGGTGCAGCATTTCGGCGGAAGCGTCGAGTTCACCGGCGACGGCGTGATGGCGATCTTCGGCGCGCCAATCGCTTTGGAGGACCACGCTTATCGAGGATGCCTGGCCGCGCTCACCATTCAGCAGGAGGCGAACCAACTCGGCGTAGAAGTCCAGCAGCGCGACGGCCTTGCGTTTCAGCTGCGTGTCGGCCTGAACTCCGGTCAGGTGATCGCCGGTGAAATCGGTTCGGAGACACTGGGTTACGCCGCGACCGGTGAAGCGGTCGGGATGGCGCAGCGGATGGAGTCGGTGGCGCCGCCGGGCGGCGTGATGCTCTCGGCGTCGACGGCGCGCCTGGTCGAGCAGGACGTCACGTTGGGCGACCCGGAGTGGGTGCACATCAAGGGAAGCGAACAGCCGGTGCCCGCGCGCCGACTGCTGGCGATCGGCCGGCGTACTGGCCCAGGCGCTCGCGCCGAGACCGGACTGATCGGCCGGCAGTGGGAGTTGGCGGCCATCGAGGCCATGGCCGACCGCGCGATCGGTGGCCGCGGTGGTGTGGTGAACGTGGTGGGACCGCCGGGCATCGGCAAGAGCCGGCTGGCGCGGGAGGCGGCGGCGCTGGCGGCAGATCGCGGGATCGACGTCATCTGGACCTTCTGCGAGTCGCATGCACGTGACGTCCCCTTCTATGCGGTGACGGAATTGTTGCGGACGGCCACCGGCATCACGTTTCTCGACGATCAAGCGGCCCGTGAACGGGTTCGCCAACAAATTCCTGGCGGCGACGAGTCGGACTTGCTGCTGCTGGATGATCTGCTGGGTGTCGCCGACCCCGAAGCAGCTGTGCAACAGATTGATCCGGATGCGCGGCGGCGCAGGGTAACCGCGTTGATCAACACCGCGTCGCTGGCACGCACCCAGCCGACACTCTTCATCATCGAGGATGCGCAGTGGGTCGATGCGGTCAGCGAGTCGATGCTGGCCGATTTCCTCACCGTTGTTCCGCGCACGGCGTCGATGGTGTTGATCACGGCCCGGTCGGAATATCAGGGAGCGCTGTTGCGGGCGCATTGCGCGCACACGATATCGCTTGCCCCTCTTGCCGATTCAGACACCATGACGCTGCTCGGTGAGCTGCTGGGAACGGATCCCTCGGTTGGCGAACTGGCGACGATGATCGGGCCGCGAGCCGCAGGCAATCCGTTCTTCGCCGAGGAGATGGTGCGGGAACTGGCACAACGCGGTGTGCTGACCGGCGAGCGGGGTGACTACGTTTGTCGAGCCGATGTCGCCCATGTCGCCGTGCCTGCGACGGTGCAGGCCGCCATCGAGGCGCGGATCGACCGGCTCAGCGCTTCGGCCAAACAGACATTGCAGGCGGCGTCGGCGATCGGTGTCCGCTTCGACCCTGAGTTGCTCACCACGCTCGGCATCGATCCGGAACTCGACGAGTTGTTGTGCGCCGAGCTGATCGACCAGGTTCGGTTCACCCCCACCGCCGAGTACGCGTTCCGGCATCCGCTGATCCGCGCGGTGGCCTATGAATCGCAACTGAAATCCGATCGCCCCCAATGGCACCGGCGCCTCGCCGCCGCGATCCAGGAGCGTGAACCCGCCGCAGTCGAGGAGAATGCGGCACTGATCGCCGAACACGTCGAATCGGCGGGCGATCTGCTCGAGGCGTACGGCTGGCACATGCGGGCCGGCGCGTGGTCGACCACCCGAAACGTCGATTCAGCCCGGCTCAGTTGGGTGCGGGCCTGCCGGGTCGCCGACAGCGTGTTCGTCGATGACCCCGGCGGACTACCTATGCGCATCGGCCCCCGCACGCTGCTGTGCGCGACCGATTACCAGGGGCCGACGCTTCAGGAAAGCCGGGACCGCTTCGCAGAGCTGCAACAGTTGTGCACCGCGGCCGGCGACAAGGTCTCCCTCGCCATCGGAATGACCGGACTGGCGACCGAGCTCTGCTACGCCGGGCAAGCTCGTGAGGGTTCGCGGCTGGCATCGGAACAAATGGCACTTCTGGAGTCCATCGACGATCCCGCGTCGATCATGGCGCTCATGGTCGTGGGGATTGCCAACTGGGCAGATGCCGGCGACATCGGCGAGATGCTGCGGTGGACGCAGAAAGTGGTCGAGCTGGCCGACGGCGACCCGATCAAGGGTGCGGCCTTTGGTATCGGCTCGCCACTGGCGGTTGCGCTGACGTGGCGCGGTTTCGCCGGGTATTGGCTGGGTCGCCCCGGGTGGCGGCAGGACCTCGACGACGCCGTCGCGACCGCCCGACGCAGCAACGACCCGGCAATCGTCACCGTTGTCCTCGCCTGGACCTACGGCTGGGGAATCCACTACGGCATGCTCCGAGCCGATGATTCCGCGGTCCGCATGATCGAGGAAGCGGTGCAGACCGCGGAGCGAACCGGCAACGACGTCACCCTGGTGGTTGCCAAGTACGGCCTGGGTGGCGCGCTGTTGATGCGGGATGACGCGGCTGACCGCAACCGCGGATTGGAAATCATCGTGCAGGCCCGTGATATCGCACTGCGTAAGCAGGTTGGTCAGCAGATGGTGCCGATCATCGACGTGTGGGTGGCGCGGGAGCGGACCAGGCGCGGCGAGCACGATGCGGCGATACCGGTGGCACGCGCTGTTGACGAGGAACTGCACCGGGCAGGACGGTTCGGCAATGCCTTGTGGGCCACCGGTGTTCTGGGGGAGATCCTGCTGGAGCGCGGCACGCAGGACGATCTGGCGGAAGCGCAGAAGACGATCGACAGGCTGGCGAGCCTGCAGGCAGCAGACGGTTGGGCGATGCGTGACATCACCGTGCTGCGACTGCAGACGCTGCTTGCCCGTGCGCGCGGCGACGACGCGGCCTACCGCATGTCGGCGAGCGACTATCGCGCGATGGCGGAATCCCTTGGCTACGAGGGCCACCTGGCATGGGCTGATGCGCTCGGCTGAGGGGCCCTGTCGCGTTTAGGGTCCGGCGGCTAGCGGCCCGAATTGCCAACCGAACGGTGGTGTCCGAGCGCTTCGCCTAACTCTGCTGGGCGGCGGGCTTCTTTGCCCTCATCTTTCCAGGCTTTGACTTCGTACGAGGGCCGCTGTCCGTGCGCCGGTGGGCGACGAGGAAGTCGTCGACGATTGATGCGCAGTCGTGGTGAGTTATGGTGCGAAATCCGGTCATTCGGGCGAACGAGAGCGGCCCGACCAGCTGACAGAGCGCCAGTTCCAGATTGAAATCGTCGAGTTCTGCTCGTGCCTGCTCGCTCTGCAGCAGCGCGTCGAACGGTTGTCGGTACTGGTCGATGACTCGGGTCCGCAGCGCACCGGCCGCGTGCCCGTCATCGGTGTCGCCCTTGGTGCCGGCGGGTCCCAGCGCGAGCCAGGCCAGGGTGGTGATGTGCAGTGGGGCATCGTTGAACAGGGCGGCCTGACGGCTGAGCAATTCGATCAGCTGCTCGCGCAGGGTGCCTGTCGTCGGTGCCGGCGGTGTCACCTGCGGCAGCAGACGCTCGAACGTGGCGGCCAGCAGATGCGACGAGCTGGTGAAGTGGCGGTAGAGGGTGGTGCGGGCAACCTTTGAGGCCTTGGTGACCGCTTCGATGGTGACGGCTTCGACGCCTCCCGTGCTCAGAAGATTGGCGGCGGCATCCAGCAGCCGGTTGCGTGACCGAACGCGGCGCGGGTCGATGTCATCGTCATCTGCGCCTGAAACCAGCTGCTCTGGCTGGCTACTCTCACTCACTTCGTCACCTCGAGCCGGTCGAACTCACAGGATTCCAGCGCTTATGCTACTAACGGTAGCGCAGCGAAACCGATCGTACCGGGAGTGTGAGATTGGCGGTGTCGACGCAGCGTTCCCGCACGTCCACCCGTCGCCGTGACGCGATCCTGGATGCGACGCTGGCGGCGGCCGCCACGGGAGGCTATGAAGCCGTCCAGATGCGGGAGGTGGCCAAACAGGTCGGTGTTGCAGTGGGCACGCTGTACCGGTATTTCCCGTCGAAGACCCATCTGCTCGTGTCGGCGCTGACGCGTGAGTTCCAACGCCTCGACGCCTCCTGCGATTGGTCGACCATCGGCGCCACACCCCAGGAGCGGCTGGGAATGCTCACCGCGCGCCTGCACTCCGACTGGCAGCGCGACCCCCAATTGACCGAGGCGATGACTCGTGCGTGCGTCTTCGCCGATGCCACCGCCGCCAGTGCAGTCAACCAGGCCGCCGACGAGATCGAACGACTCCTCGTCAAAACGCTCGGCGGCGGCGATCCCACAGACCACCAGCGTCAGATTGCCGGCCTGATTGCCGATGTCTGGCTGGCCAATCGGGCCGCATACATCAGCAAGCGGGTGACGGCCGCCGAAGCCCGCGACCAAATCGACCGGGCCGTTCGATTGCTGTTGGCCGGCAATGCCGTCGAGAATTAGCGCTACTACTAGTAGCGCAGCGCTACCTACAGTACTGTTAGGCGCGGCGCAACGATGTGACACACGAGTTCGCCTGTTCAACCCCGGTATCGAGTGAGGCATGGTCAGCGCCTCGCGCGGCAGAACGGAATTGGATGAACCTCGATGACTACACCGCCTCCGGTCGGTCCCATGGTGACTGACTCGGCCGCGGCGGACAGCTCGACGACCATTCACCGTCGATCCGACGGGCCGACGACATCGAGTGAATACAGCCCACGCCTAGCACGGTTGGGCACGTTCGCCGTCAGACACAAAGTCCTGGTGTTCGGTGTGTGGATCGGCGTCGCCGTCGTGCTGGCATTGCTGTTTCCACAACTGGAGACGGTGGTCCGGCAGCAGTCAGTTGATCTGGTTCCCCCCGATGCCCCGTCGCTTCAAGCGGTCGAACGAATGAGCGTGGCGTTCGGCGAGCAGGGTTCCAAGACAATGCTGTTCGTCGCCATGGAAGACCCCGCGGGTCTGACACCCACAGCGCGCCGGCACTATGAAGACCTCGTGTCGCGACTGCGCGCCGACACCGAACATGTCTTGCTGGTCCAAGACCTACTCGCCGATCCGGTCACCGAAGCCCAAGCCGTCAGCCAAGACCACAAAGCCTGGTATCTCCCCGTCGGCGTTGCGGGCACCCTCGGTGATCCCGCCGCAGCTGAATCCGTTGAGGCCGTGCGCGAGATCGCCGCCCAAGAATTCGCGGGCTCGACGACGACGGTGCATGTGACGGGGCCACCGTCGACGTTCAGCGACCAGATCACCAGCGTCGAAGAAGAACTGCTGTTGATCTCGATCGCCACCGCCGCACTCATCGCGCTGATCCTGATGGTCATCTACCGCTCCCTGTTCACCGCGCTGTTGCCGTTGCTGGTGATCGGACTGAGCCTGGCTGTCGGACGCGGTGTGTTGGCCGCACTCGGCGAACTCGGCATGCCGATCTCGCAGTTCACCATCGCGTTCATGACCGCGATCCTGCTCGGCGCCGGAACCGATTACACGGTCTTTCTGATCAGCCGCTACCACGAACAGCGTCGCGCCGGCGCGAGCGCCGATCATGCGGCGATCTTTGCGACCGCCAGCATCGGCCGGGTAATCCTGGCCTCCGCGGCTACCGTCGCCTTCGCCTTCCTGTCCATGGTCCTCGCGCAACTCGACGTTTTCGCCGCCCTCGGCCCCGCGTGCGCGCTGGCGGTGTTCTTCGGGTTCCTGGCCTCTGTCACGCTGCTGCCACCTCTGTTGACGCTGGCCGCGCGGCGCGGCATCGGCGACCCTAAACCCGACCGCACCCGGCGCTACTGGAACTGGGTCGCCGCCACGGTGGTGCGCCGACCGGTACCGCTGCTGACGATCAGCCTGATCATCCTCGTCGCACTGTCGGCGGTGGCCACCACAATCGAAATCAGCTACGACGACCGCAAGGGCCAGCCCGCCGCGACGGACAGCAACCAGGGGTACCAACTGCTCGACCGCCACTTCCGTAAAGACGTCGTCATCAGCGAGTTCCTTCTCGTCGAGAACCCCACAGACATGCGGACCGGCAAGGGACTGGCCGACCTTGACGAGATGGCCTCGCGTATCGCGCAGATTCCCGGTGTCACCAAGGTTTCGGGAGTCACCCGCCCGGCAGGTGCGCGACTCGACGAAGCCCAGCTGTCGTGGCAGAACGGCCAGATCGGTGACAAGATGGCCGATGCCGTGGCCGACGGCAACACGCGGAAGGACGACCTGGCCAAGCTCACCAACGGCGCAGACCAACTCGCCGGCGGGCTGGCGAAACTGGACACAACCCTGCGCACCGCCCTGACTCCACTCACCGGCATTATCCAAGCGCAGTCAGCCGACGCGCCCATGCGCCAATTAGGGCCGCTGCTGCAACAACTTTCGACCACGGCGCCCAACATCGACCAGGCCATCCAATCGGGACCGGGACTTCGTCCGCTGGCCGAACAAGCCCAAAATGCCATCGCCACCGTCAACCCACTCGTCGACGCGCTCAACGCCGCGCCATGGTGTGCCACCACCCCTCAATGCGCCCAAATCCGCGACCAGGTACAAATCCTGGTCACGCTGCGCGACAACGGCTTCTTCAACCAGGTCGCCGCCCTCGGCGACCGCTACAACCCCGCGACCGACGCGACAGTCACCGGTACCCTCACCAACGTCCAAACAGCGGTCGACTCACTGGAAAACGCCTTTGCCGAGTTCGGCAAACCTGCCGACATGGCTGCCGACATCCACCGCCTGCAAGACGGCGTCAGCCAACTCGCCTCCGGTGCACAAGCACTCGCCGCCGGCGTACACGCGTTGGCTGACAGCAACATTCAGATGCTGTCCGGGATGGGCCAAATCGCCACGCAACTCCAGAATTCCGCACGCGCCAGCGCAGGCTCGGACTCCGCCACCGGCTTCTACCTGCCCCCCAACGCCTTCGAAAATCGCCAATTTGCCGACGTCGCCAGGCTTTTCCTCTCACCCGACGGCAAGACCGCACGATTTGCCATCGAGTCCAGTTATGACCCCTACAGCAGCGAGGCCACCAGGCTGGCCCAGCAGATGGTCGATGTCGCCGACGCCGCCCGCCCCAATACCTCACTGGCGGATGCAACCATTTCTGTCGCCGGCTTCCCCGCAGTCAACTCCGACATCCAACAACTCCTGTGGTCGGACTTCGCGCTACTGGCCATCGCCACGCTGCTCATCGTCGGACTGATCCTCATCCTGCTCCTGCGTGCGGTCCTCGCGCCCCTTTACCTGCTGGGCACCGTCGTGCTCAACTACCTGGCGTCGATGGGCATCGGCGTCCTGGTGTTCCAGTGGTGGCTCGGAGACCAGATCGCCTGGCCCGTACCGCTTGTAGCGTTCATCATCCTGGTAGCCGTTGGCGCGGACTACAACATGCTGCTCGTCTCCCGGCTCCGCGAAGAATCAGGACTCAACATTCGCGTCGGCGTCCTGCGCACGGTCGCCAGCACCGGCTCAGTCATCACGTCAGCCGGACTCATCTTCGCCGCCAGCATGTTCGGACTCTTGGTCGGCTCCGTGGCGATCATGGTCCAAGCCGGCCTCATCATCGGCTGCGGACTGCTTCTGGACACCTTCCTCGTCCGCACCCTCACCGTCCCCGCCATCGCCACACTCCTACGGGAAGCCAGTTGGTGGCCCAACCTACGGCACTCCACCCACCCTTCGACTCCCCTAGCGACCGCCCGCGGGTAAGACCTATCCGCGACGCATAAGGTCCGGCGGCTACGAAGCCAGAAACCGTCGTCGGTGATTGTTCGCGCCCTGCGCCAAGGGGTGCGAGGATTTGCCGATGAATCATCACGACGGAGGGCTTCCGTCGCAGACACCCAACTATCAACAGCGACAGCGCGATAAGACGATTGTCATCGTTGTCATGACGTTTGTGGCGATCGCAGCACTTGTGGTTGGGATCATGCTCGTCGATTACGGTTTCGACCGCGAAGATGGTGCTGCGCGCGACGTCCTCTGGCTCGGCATCGCCATAATTCTCGTGGTTGGGTTGACACCACTCATTCTCTTGGTCAAGTCCATCGTCGCGAGCAAGAGAGAGCAACCACGACGACAACCCGGCACGGCTCAGTTGCACTCGGTGGCGTCGGCCTATCGCTACGTTGACGCCGACATGGGTCATATGTGGGAGCTCACAAGTCAGATGGAGATCCGCCTGGACACGGGCCACACCTGCCGGGGAATCTATCTGGGGCGGGTGCAAAGCGAGACGTTGCGCCAGTGGTGGTGGCGTGCCTTTCCGCCGGAAAAGGGACGGCTCCGGCGGCGCATCAAACCGCAAGAAGCACTCGAAGAATGGTTTCATGTCGGCAATAGATTGCGGTGTCTGTACAACCCGACAAATCCCGACGTGGTCGTGGTGTTCCCCTTCGCCACGCAGAGTGACGGGTTGACGTTGAACGGTGCCGACAGCCAAGCCCATATGCACTTCGAGTCGGCGACATAAAGCCGAGTGCGCCTAGAACGGTGGGGGTTTGTTATGTTCGGCGACGAGGGCGTCGTTGAGTTTGCGTTCGGCGGCTTTGGCTTTGGCGGTGTTCTGGGCGCGGGTGTGTCGCCGTTTGGGCATCATCATTCCGCGGTTGCCGCTGTCCTGCACGACGGGTGGTTCACCGCTCCACAAGGTCGCGGTGGGTGCGCAGAGTTGCGGGAACAAGTGCAGGCTGCCCGGGTGGGTGACATACGTGTGCCCGGTCGGACTCGTCCAGATGACGGTGCCGTCGGGTAGTTGTCGGTCGCGCCACCCGGCCGCCCCGTTCCAGAACGTTTTGAGCAGGTAATGGCAGCGAATTGCTGAAATACCCTTCAGCTCTTCACCGCAACCGGCATTACTTCAAGGTCTGCACCCGGATCGCTGGATAGGCCCCTTCGCACTTGATCTGCAGCGCGCGGTTCGTGTTCATCTTGGTCGTGTAGTCCTTTGCCACCCGCAGGATGTCGGCGGCGAGCTGCGTGATCTGCAGGTTAAGGGCCTTGACGACCGAGACCTTCCCGCTGACCGAACTCAAGAGGTCGTGCTGATAGGCCGGGTCTTCGGTCGAAAGCGAGTAGTGCCCGAACCGCGCGGACGGGAAGGTGTCGCCGAAGTGGATGCGCCAGGTGTAGGCCGTCCCCGTCTTCGGTTCGTACAGGAAGCGCAGCGCGCCCGTATGCATCAAGGTGTGTCGCATGAGTTGGATCGCGACTCTGTGCTCGTCGACCTTCTGGGCGTCAAGGTAGTTCTCCATGAAGGCCAGCATCCGCGGCGTCTGATTGCGTGGTGGCTCGACTGGTCCCCACTCGCACTTCGACATGAGGTCGATTTGTCCCATGCAGGCCATGAGGTAGCCGTAGTGCGCGTGCGAGAAGTTGCTTCTGTCACCAAGGAATGCGGTCTGAGAGAACAGCTTTGCGAGGTTGGACACTTCGTCGTTCTGACCGCGCTCACTGAAATTCCCCACTGACGCTCGTCGAAATTCCCCACCCGTGTGGCTCCGCCGAGAAGGGCGGGCCTCCCTCGAAGCTTCTGG
>JAWQNE010000015.1:0-130535 GCA_033741175.1 Mycolicibacterium sp. 120270
TCGAAGAATCACGCGATGACCCTCAATCAGTCGGCTACGACACGCCGGTACCGCTGATCAGGTCCGACTCGTACACCACTCTGCTGGACGCAACCTCGCGCATCTGAGCGAGCCCGTCCCGTTGCGTCTGCTGGCCGACTACGGCTCGCTCACACGTTGGCTCAACAGTGAACTGACAGAGGGTGTGCTGACCGCTCTCGAAGCGCAGGTCATTGCAGGCAGTGGCACCGGGGAGAACATGACCGGCGTGCTGACTGTTGCCGGGTCAACCACCGTGGCGTTCGCCACCGATGTGGTGACGACGCTGCGCAAAGGGCTTACCGCCCTGCAGAATCTGGGCGTGCAACCCAATGCGTGGGTGCTCAACCCAGCAGACGCCGAGGCTGTCGACCTGACAAAAGAGGGCACGGGCGGCATCGGTTTCCTCACCGATGGATACACCACCGGCAACGCGCTGAGCGGCAACATTTTTGGTGATCCAAACATTCAGCGGGTGGTTAGCCCGAGTGTCCCGGCTGGCACCGCGATTCTCGGTGACTGGTCCAAGATCGGACTGTGGGTGCGTGAAGGTGTTCGCGTTGACATCGGTTTCCCCGACGACACTTTCAAGAAGAACCAGGCGGTTCTTCGCGGTGAGATGCGCGTCGGTGCAGGCGTTCTCATGCCCCCGTCGTTCGCCGTGATCGATCTGACGGCCTAAACAGAGCCACCCTGCGCGGGGTCGGGTTTGCCTCCGTATGTCCCGACCCTGCGCAGGGTCCCACCGAAACGACGACGAAACATGTGCAATCGAAGCGACGACCCCGACCGCATCGCCACCGCCTGGGAACTCATCAAACGGGCACAACACTCGCTGGATGACGCCCGCACCAACGCCAGCGGTGATGATTGCGTACCAACGCTTTTGGAGAGTATTGCAGCCTCGCTGCTGGCCATCGCGAAGCGGATTTGACCACGCCCGACACCGTCGCTCTCACCACCCTGGCGGCGGCGGTGTCGGCTGCGGCCAGCCTGTGAGGTGTTCGCAGTTGAGCGCCGCGTAGTAGCGGGCACCCATCAGCAGCTGGTGGGCAGGCCAGTCGAGCCGTTGCAGCTCGGCGATCTGGGCCGCCGTCAGCTGATCGGCGATGTCGTGCCATGAGGTCGTCATATGACAAGTGTGCGCCGACCAGCAAACCAACCGCCAGAGCCGATTTCGGGATTTCGTGCCGCTCAGCGGGACACGTCATCCCAGCACCCCGGGCAAAAGCCGTAGCTGGTCATTGTGCGGCCCAAATACCAACCGCTCCTTGACCTCCTCGACACTGCCAATTGATACGGTCAATGTGTTGGCGGTGATCGTCGCCGGGTCCGGCGGGCTAGCGCCCTGATTGCCGTAAATGCCTGACTGGTACTGCCCCCAAATGCTCGGATGGGCGCCCGCGCCAACCTGGTTGAAAGACAGCCAATACTGTTGATAGCCGCCTGGATTGCCCAGATAGTAATGCCTGATATATCCCGCCAGCCGTGCACCTAACCACTGGTTTTCGCCGTCGTGAAGGTTGTTGTCGACCTGAGCGAACGTCTCTTTGCCGAGCTTCAATTTGAGAATGCCGAAGGTCAACTTGTCGATGTTGTAGAACATCTTAGGGTCGGTAATCGTGATCGAAAATAGGTGCACCGCACCGCCTCTAGGCTCTATCGAAACCCAAGCGCCGGGTAGACGATAAGTTCGTTCTTCTCGATCGTCGACGTAGGGGTGCGTGATAAGGAGCGGCACGCCGAGTAATGATTCGGCGAACTCCATGGAGACGGTGCACGCCAGCTGATCCAGAATTCTCGCCTGTGCATGCCGCCGCCCGAAGGAGCGGTCCCACCACTTTTTGCCGAGCTGCCACAGCCCCCAGATCGCGGCGATGACCGCTGCGGCGGATGCGCCGATACCAAGACCCAGCGACAGCAGGTCCCATGCGCTGGTGTCGTCTTTCATCAGTCGATCCTCCTAGCCCGGTTAGTCGGTACCACGCCGATGGTTTAAGCCAAGTCGGATTGTTTCCCCTCCGTGTTTGGCGGGCGGCGAGCCCAGAACACAGCCGCAATCAGGTGCGCGGGCAATGATCGGCTGGAGAGGCCCGAGTTGCACGCGGCGCACATTGCGGCCAGATTCTCGTCGCTGTTCAATTCGGCGTCCGACATGCCGACTGCCTTGCCGTCGCGCACCGAAACGATATGGCCCACCTCCAGCTCGACGTTGGCGCGGTGGCACATGACGCACGCGAAGCCATCGCGGACCAGGACGCGGTTGCGTTGGCTCGGTCTGACATCTGGTCGCGTGCGGAGTGATCTCACGGCGCGGCCTGTCTCGCTGCGCGGAGCGTTGTAGCAGTAGCCGCTGCACTTTTCGCACCACACAGTGTCTTGCCCGCCGCGCGTCGTGATCAGACCCGTAGTCCAGCCGCATTTGGGGCACGGCTCGCGCATATCAATGTGCGACTCGATGTCGTCGCTCGGGAACTCGTTAAAGCTCATGACATCGGAAGGTAGACGTTGCTGGAGAGACTGCAAGGGGGGTCTGTTCATGAACTTGTGGATGGGGTGTGGATATCCGCGCTCACCGGTGTTGAGGCGTTGGGTAAAACCTGTGGATGATTTCGGCGGCTCAGGATGAAATACAACGTCACAGGGCTTCCGGTGCGGGCGATACCCGTGGATGACAATTTCCTCGGCGTGTTTCCGGCTTCTAGCAGTTCGGGCGCGGCTTTCAGAGAGCGCCGTTGTGTGGTAAGCGCGTCGTGGGCACATTTTGGGCACACTTGGGCACAATCCGGCGCAATCGAATCGAAGCGCACAGCAACGAAACAGCAGTTCAGAGCGGGTTTAGACTCAGCCACCAGCACCGCGAATAGGGTTCAAATCCCTCCGCCACCGCCACAATTTCTGCGGGTCACCAGCAGAAGTCGCACGAATCCTGTTTCGCGGGCGGCCCGTCGGGTCCGTCCCAGACGTCGCTCGGCAGCGAGCCCTTGTACGGAACGTTGCCGGTGCCGTTGACCCAGTACCAGGTGTGGCAGACGTTCATGTCCCACTCGTAGGCGACCCCTGGCCCCGACCCCATGTCGTAGCGGGAGTACACCATCGGATTGCCCGGGCACCACGTATGCGGTGGCAGGGGTGGTCCAGCCTGGGCCGCAGGGGCCAGGCCCAAAGCGCCGGACACCAGCACGGCCGCTGTCAGCCCGACGATTCCTCGTCTGAAGGTGGTGTTCATGTCGGTTGCCTCCGGGTTGCACTTATCGAGCTGGTGCAATTAAAGGCTCCCGGAGGGGCTACCGATCCCAATTTCGCAGCGTGAGTCAGCCGCCTTGCGACAGCTGCGCCTGCTGGAGCTGGCCGTTGAACACGCCGACGGGCACGCGGGTGCCCGGCCCCGTCGGTTGCATCTCGGCCTTCGTCACCGTTGTGCTCGTGCACGTGGTGGTGTTGGTTGCGGTGTCCTTGACGCAGCAGCGGTAGTTCGTGCCGGTCTTACCGGTGCCCTGGTCGTAGACGATGGTCTCGGTGTAGGTGCCGCCCTTGGCTGCGCAGTCGGATTTCTCGCTTGCGGCCGCTTGCGGTGCGGCGACCAGTGCGGCGAGTCCGATGGCTGCTGCGGCGAGGGTGGTGGTTGCGAATTTGTTCATGTCTCAATGCTCGTGATGGCGAAGCGATCTGGTAATCGCCCCGACGCCAGGATCCGCCGCGACGCGAAGAGCTTTTCCTGCCCGTGCGGTAAGGGCGGGAATGCGGGGCCGGTCTGACGGGTTGGGCGTAGGGATGAGCGAACAAGCAGAGCTGAGCCCCACCGACTGGGTTCGGGAACAGACAGAGCGCATCCTGGCGCAGGGCACCACCGACGGCGTCGAGGTCCTCGACAGACCCGTCGTCCTGTTCACCACAACGGGTGCGCAGTCCGGCAAGAAGCGTCTCGTGCCGCTGATGCGCGTCGAGGAGGGCGGCCGCTACGCCATGGTGGCGTCCAAAGGCGGCGACCCCAAGCATCCGAGCTGGTATTTCAACGTGAGGGCCAGTCCCGCGGTGACGGTCCAGGACGGTGACAAGGTCCTCGAAGGCACCGCACGCGAGGTCGAGGGCGACGAACGCGAGCACTGGTGGGCGTTGGCCGTCGCCGCGTATCCGCCATACGCCGAGTACCAGACCAAGACCGCGCGGCAGATTCCCGTCTTCGTCGTCGAGTGAGGTCGACGGGTCTACCCCGCTACGGCAGCACCGTCTTCATCAGCATGACGTTGTAGTCCGACCACAGCGAGAGCGTGTAGTAGATCTCCTTGCCCGTCGACCACGGATGCAGGTACGGCGCATAGATGCCGCCGGGGAAGTCGCTCGACGCGACGAGCAGTCGTTCGGGACTCCACGGTCCCTGCGGGGCGGGCGCGGTGCGCGCCACCACATCGTTGTTCCCGTTGCAGTACAACGCCAGGAACTGTTTGAGGTGTGTGTTGTATTGCACCGACATCTCGCCGACGGGTCCGGGGATCACCGGTTGCGCGGCACCCGGATTCTGCGGCACCCACGTCCCGCCGTCCCAGTACTCGTAACGGCTCAACTCCGGCACCAGGTTCTGCGGCACGCGGGAGACGAACGCCGACCCGCTTCGTCCGGACGGCGTGCCGTACGAATACAGGTAGCCGTCACCGGGTTTGAGGAACGCGCCGACCTGGAACTTCTCCCCGCCCGGCACGTACGGCACCCGCGGTGTCGCATCCGGCGACGCCGGCCGGACGCTCTGCGGGTAGACGCCCCAGTGCTCACCGTTGTCAGGCGAGACCGCGATCGCGGAGAAGTTCGTCGTCCACTGACCCGGGCTGTCCCAGCTTCTGATCGACATGAAGCTCATGTATTGCGTTGTGCCGATCGATATTCCGGACGTGGGGATGATGCCCGTCTCCGAACGCGCGAACTTGACGCTGTTGACGATCTGCTTCGACAGCGCGGGCGCCCATAGCGGCGAACCCGAATACTTGTTGTTCACAACGCCGTTGGGGATCGCGATCGTCTGTGCCAGGGATCGGTCATTGGTGCGGAACATCGTGTTGTACCGCCACTGCCTGCCCTTGACGCTGCAGTAGCCCAGCGTGTCACCGAAGGCCATCAGCACCTGGTTGTTCACCGGATCGCCGTTGTCCCACATGATTCCGAGGTCGGTGCCGGTGATCGCGAAGCGCTTGATGGTGTCGTTCGGGCTGTGCGGCCCGGTGACCCAGCCGACGAGGGTGGTGCCCGGTGGCGGGCCGGGTGGAGGCGCGGGTGCGGGACCGGGCGCCGGCGCGGGCGGTGCAGGAGCGGCGATGGGTGCGGCGTCGGGGACCGGAGGTGGAGGCGGCGCAGGCGGGACCACGCCGGCCTGCTGCTGGACGCGTCCCGACTGCGGCAGGAACGAATTCAGGATCGACCGCGACAGCTTGCCGAGGTTCGGCAGCGGCGCGCTGTCGTTGGCCTTTCGCGGCCGGTGCCCGATCGGCGGACCGCTGACCCCGGGCAGCGCGGGGGTGGCGGAGGCGTTCGGCGCCGACGGCGGTTGAGCCTCTGCGGCCGCGCCGGTGCATGGCTCCGCGCTGGCGGGCGGCGCGACGACGACGCCGAAAACCAACCCGACAGCGGCCGCCGACGCGACCGGTATCGATGCGATTCGAGCAAACGGCGACATGTCACACCTTTCGGGGAGCAGGGCGTCACACTCGACGTCCCTGCGCTAGCTGATGTGACGATAGTGATCGATGTGGCTACTGAGGCTAATGATGCACTGAAAGGTATCCAAGCGTGACCGTGTCGCAACCCGCCGCGGCGTGTCGCCGACGCGAACCGGGTCAGAGCTTGCCGACGACGTAGCGCGCGGCCTGGTCGGTCATCCCGTTCTGGTTGTAAAGGGCGTGGTTGGCGCCGTCGCCCGAGCCTGCACAGATCGGGTCGTCGGCGATGCACAGTTCGATCGTCTTGCCCTTGTACAGGTCGCCGATCTCGACCGGCGGCGTATCGATGGCCGCCATGAACGACGGCCCCGGCTTACCGAACAGGACGACCGCGACGACGTGGTCGGCGATCTCCGGCGGCATCGGATCGGGGACATCGTCGGCGTTCAGACCACTCGGAACGGTCTCGGAGGTGACGAAGCCCGCCACGGCCGCGCCCTGCGAGAAGCCGCCGAGCACGATCTTGGTGTCCGGGCATCTCGCCGCCGTCGCCTGGATCCGGTTCGACGCATCCCGGATGCCCTGGACCGCGGTGGGGAAGTCGGTGCTGGCCGGGTAGTTCACCGGATAGACCGAGATCGACTTGCCCGCCGCCTGTTTGCGCACGGCGTCGACGAAAGACTGCCCGATCCCGCCGAGGCCGGGCGGTTCGAACGTGCCGCGGGCGAACACCAACTCGGCATCCGGACACGGTTCGGCGACCGCGAGGGGAGACGGCGCCGCGAGCAGTGCTCCCGTCGTCACCGCTGCCACACCAAGCAACCGAATCAATTGGCGTGCGCTCACTCTTTCCACTGTTACACAGCCCGCAGGGACGGCCGGCGCCAACTACACTCACCTGCGATGAAACCGATTCTGTTTGCGGGAGCGCTGGCGATGACCGCCCTGGCCGCTGCGCCGTCGGCGCACGCCGATCAAGTGGCCTACCTCGTCAACGTGACCGTGCGCCCCGGCTACAACTTCGCCAACGCTGACGCCGCCCTCGGCTACGGGTACAGCGTCTGCGACAGGGTGCAAGCCAAGGTGGGCTACGCGCAGCTCGTCGACGAGGTGCAGCGCGACTTCGGCACCACGGACTACTACCAGGGCGCCTACCTGATCAATCAGGCCGTGAACGAACTGTGCCCCGCCCAGATCTGGCAGCTGCGCCAGTCGGCGGGCGGGTACACGTTGGGATGAGCTAGGGGCAGGTGACCTCGATCTCGAACGGCTTGCTCTGCGGCGGCTGCAACGGATTGGCCATGTCGGTGCCGACAGCCGTGCCGGAGATCTTGTAGGTGTTGCCGTCCTTCTCGGCCTTGGCCTCGCCCTGGCCCGCGTTCTCCTGGAAGCCCAGCATCAGGCCGTCGACGTTGCCGAGGCCCACCGAATGCACCACGGGGTCGTCGCCCTTGCTGACCACCGCACCGATGCCCGTGGTGGCATCGCCGATCGCGATGTTGACGTTGTCGCCCATGGTGGTGCAGAGAACCGTGCCCTGAACGGCCCGGTCCTTGCCATCGATCGTGACCGTGCTCTTGCCCTCCGCTGCCGCAGCCGAGGAAGTTTCACCGCTGGTCTCGGACTTCTTCTCCGATGAACAGCCTGCTAGTCCGGCAATGACAATCGCTGCGCCGCCGACCGCGACCACGAACCCACGATTCACCAGTGCTCTCCTTTGGTTGAGGCGGGCCGTCAACACCGGCGGCCCGTGCTGACGAGTATGGTGCGCTGTCAACGCGGGGTCCCGGGGTTCCGCGAAATTTGCCTGCCAACGGCGTGCTGATTGAATACTCGTCGTGGCGGAGCCGTATTTCAGCATCGAGGCGGAGCTTCCCGGACGGCTCGGTCGCGCAGGCGTCATCCGAACGCCGCACGGAGACATCCACACTCCCGCATTCATCGCCGTCGGCACCCAGGCGACGGTGAAGGCCGTGCTGCCGGAAACCATGAAAGATCTTGGCGCACAGGCGGTTCTGGCCAACGCCTATCATCTGTACCTGCAGCCGGGTGCCGACATCGTCGCCGAGGCAGGCGGCTTGGGCGCGTTCATGAACTGGCCGGGCCCGACCTACACCGACAGCGGTGGCTTCCAGGTCCTGTCCCTCGGGGCGGGGTTCCGCAAGGTGCTGGCGATGGACACCGACCGGGTGCAGGCCGACGATGTGATCGCCGAGGGTAAGGAGCGGCTGGCCCGCGTCGACGACGACGGCGTCACCTTCACCTCGCATCTGGACGGATCGACCCACCGGTTCACACCCGAGATGTCGATTCAGATCCAGCACCAACTCGGTGCCGACATCATCTTCGCCTTCGACGAGCTGACGACCCTGGTGAACACCCGCGGCTACCAGGAGGAATCCGTTCAGCGCACGCATCGGTGGGCGGTGCGCTGCCTGGCCGAACACCGCAGGCTGGCCGCTGCCCGACCGGACCGCCCCGCCCAGGCCCTGTTCGGCGTCGTCCAGGGCGCGCAGTACGAAGACCTGCGCCGGCAAGCCACCCGCGGCCTGGTGTCGATCGTCGACGAGAACGGGCAGGGGTTCGACGGCTACGGCATCGGCGGTGCGCTGGAGAAGCAGAACCTCGCCACGATCGTCGGGTGGGTCAGCAGCGAGTTGCCCGCCGACAAGCCGCGGCACATGTTGGGCATCAGCGAACCCGACGACCTGTTCGCGGCGATCGCTGCCGGCGCGGACACCTTCGATTGTGTGTCGCCGTCGCGTGTCGCGCGCAATGCGGCCGTCTACTCGTCGACCGGCCGGTTCAACATCACCGGGGCGCGGTACCGCCGCGACTTCAACCCCATCGACGACGAATGTGACTGCTACACATGCGCGAACTACACCCGCGCCTACTTGCACCACCTGTTCAAGGCCAAAGAGATCCTGTCGGCGACCCTGTGCACCATCCACAACGAGCGGTTCGTCATCAGGCTCGTCGACCAGATCCGCGCGGCGATCAGGACGGGTGAGTTCGACGAACTGCAGGCCCACGTTCTGGGCCGGTACTACGGATCATGACCGTCTAGAGGTCGATTTCCTCGAGGACGCGGGCGGTCGGCGGCCCGACCAGCGCGGGCGCGGAATCCGGCGACGACCAGATCTGGTTGATCAGTAACTCGCGGAAACTGGTTGCCGCAGCCACGTTCTCGAAGCTCAGGTTGATGACCACGTAGTTCGGGTCGTCAGCCCGCTGGTACACCTCGGTGCGCGTCACCCCGGCCGCTTCGCGGGCCGCGGCGAACTTCTTGAACGCGTCGAGCCAGACCGCAAGTTCGCCGATCTCATGCTCGATGTGCAAGACGGGCATAGCAACAGTGTGGACTACCGTTTGAGCTATGACTTCCACCTTGCACGACTCGCGCGTCGCGGCGACCCTCAACCGGATGTTCACGGAGGCCGACGCGCAGATGCCGCTGCTCAGCGAACTGCTGGGTCGCAACGCCGTGCCCGCCGAGGCGAATGCGCAGGAACGCGCCGACGCCCTGAGCGACTTCTACCTGCCGATCACGCGGGAGGCGGGCCGCCTGCTGTACACGCTGGTCCGGGCCTCGCGCCCGACGAACGTCATCGAGTTCGGCATGTCGCTGGGGATCTCGGCGATTCACCTCGCGTCGGCCGTACGCGACAACGGTGTGGGCCGGGTGGTCACGACGGAGCTGAACGCCAAGAAGGTCGAGATCGCCAGCCGCAACTTCGTCGACGCCGGACTGGACGACGTGATCACCGTCCTGCACGGCGATGCGCTGGAAACACTCGAATCGGTCGAAGGGCCGGTGCAGTTCGTGCTGCTCGACGGATGGAAGGACCTGTACGTGCGGGTGCTCCAGCTGCTCGAGCCGCGGCTGACGCCCGGCGCGCTCGTCGTCGCCGACAACACCAACATGGCGGGCCTGCAGTCCTACGTCGACTACGTGCGTGACCCGGCCAACGGCTATGTCAGCGTGCACTTTCCGGTGCGGGACGCCGACAGCATGGAGATCTCCTGCCGCGTGTGATCAGCCGACGAGCTCGGCGATGACCTCGCGTGCTGCGCGCACGCTCGCGGGAGAACGCTACAGCGGGTTGAGGATTCGGTCGAGGAACTGCCTCGTCCGCTCCTCCTTCGGATCGCCGATCACCTCGGCCGGCGGACCCTGCTCGAGGATCACCCCGCGGTCGGTGAACAGCACCTGGTCGGAAACCTGCCTGGCGAACTGGATCTCGTGGGTGACGATGACCAGCGTCCAGCCCTCGACGGCCAGATCCCTGATGACCGAGAGCACCTCACCGACCAGCTCGGGGTCCAGCGCCGACGTGGGCTCGTCGAACAGCACCACCTTCGGCCGCAGCGCCAGTGCCCGCGCGATGCCGACCCGCTGCTGCTGACCGCCGGACAACTGGAACGGGTACTGGTCGCGCTTCTCGGCGAGGCCGACCTGCCCCAGCAGCTCGAGGGCGTCGGAGATCGCCTCGTCCTTCGGCCGCTTCTGCACGATCACCGGGCCCTCGATGACGTTCTCCAGCATGGTCTTGTGCGGAAACAGGTTGTGCGACTGGAACACAAAGCCGCTCTGCGCGCGGTAGCGGCGCAGCTGGTCCTTCGACACCGGTTGGGAGAAGTCGATCTCGACGCCGTCGTCACCGCCGACCTTGATCACCCCGGAGTCGGGCACGTCGAGGGCGTTGAGCGCGCGCAGCAGTGTTGTCTTACCCGAACCGGACGGTCCGATGATGGTGGTGGCCGAGCCGCGCGGCACGGTGAACGAAACGCCTTTGAGCACTTCGTTGTCGCCGAAGGCCTTATGCACGTCCCGGGCAACGATCCTGTTCTCACGGGGCTGCGTCATCGCGCCACATACCTTTCCAGTCGACGTTCGAGGCGGCCCTGACCGAACGACAGCGCCAGGCAGATCACCCAGTAATAGACCGCGGCCGTGCCGTACAGGCCGAAGAACTCGAACGTGGGTGCGGCGATCTCCTGCGCCTTGCGGAACAGCTCGGTCACCAGGATGACCGACGCCAGCGAGGTGTCTTTCACCAGCGAGATCAACGTATTCGACAGCGGCGGCACCGCCACCCGGGTGGCCTGCGGCAGGATGATCCGGCGCAGCGAACCCACGTAGTTCAGGCCGATCGTCTCGGCGGCCTCCCACTGCCCGCGGGGGATCGATTGGATCGCCGACCGGATGATCTCCGCGGCATACCCGCCGACGTTCAGCGAGAACGCGATGATCGCCGCGGGCCACGGATCGATCTTCACCCCGAACTGCGGCAGCGCGTAGAAGACGATGAACAGCTGCACCAGCAGCGGCGTGCCCCGGATGATCGAGATGTAGAACCTGGCCGCGTTCGTGACGACGACGTTCGTGGACAGCCGGGCGAGCGCCACCACGAGCGCGATCGCGAGGCCGATGACGAAGCTGATGATGGCCAGCGGAATCGTCTTCGTGATGGCCGCTTGCGCCAGCGGCCACAGGTTGTCCAGGATCAACCGCAACGTCGAGCGCGGGGCCGGTTTGTTCTCGGCGGACACGGGTGCCCCCGACGCGTCGGCCTTGAGGTACTTCTGCGAGATGTTGCTGATCGTTCCGTCGGCCTTCAACTCGTCGAGCGCCTTGTTCAACTCCGGCAGAAGGCCGCTGTTCTTGCGGGCTGCGAAACCCTGCTCGCTGGGTTCGTCGCCGGCTTTTCCGGCGATCTTCACCGGCGCATCCGGCTTCTCGGCGAGGTAGGCGTAGACGGCGATGCTGTCGTTGATGACGAGGTCGACGCGGCCCTGGTCGAGCAGCGTGATGGCCTGGGTGAAGCCCTCGACGCCCTCGACCTTCGCGCCTGCGTCGCGGGCCACCTGAGCCCAGTTGCTGGTGAGCGTCTCGCCGGCCACCTTGCCTTTGATGTCGGCGAGCGAGGAGATCGAGTTGTCGTCCTTGCGCGTGACGATCACGCCCTCGCCGACCGAATACGGTTCGGACAGGTCGTATTTCGCCTTGCGTTCGTCGTTGATGGTCACCTCGTTGGCCACCACGTCGAACCGGTTGGCCTCCAGCGCCGCGAAGATCGAATCCCACGGCGTCTCGACGAATTCGACGTCTACGCCGATCTTGTCCGCGACGGCACGGGCCACATCGACGTCGTAGCCCGTCAACTCGCCGGTCACCGGATCGTGGTAGCTGAACGGGGCGTAAACGCCTTCGGTGCCGACACGCAGCACCCCTGCCGACTTGATCGGGGTGTCGCTGTCAGGGCCGGACGTGCCGCACGCCGTCAAGAGAAGCGCCACGAGCAGCATCAGGGGCAGGAGGGGGTTTCTCACCAAGCGCACCGGCGGACGCTAACAAGCCGCCGGGTGTTGACAAAGAGTTCTGCTCAGACCCGGCGGTATATATGATCCGGGCCGATGCCCCAGCAAATCTCAGCCGCCGACGCGGCCGCGCGCCTCAACCCCGTCGACACGCTGGGCATTCCGCTCGGCCCCGGCCAGCCACCTGCGTTTCTGCGCGCGCTGGGCGAGCGGGACGACTGGACGGACCTGCGCGTCTACGGCGCACTCCTGGCCGTCGGCACAGAATTGTTCTCCCGCGCCGGTGTCCATTACCTGTCCGGTTTCTTCGGTCCGCTCGAGCGGGCCCTGCGCGATATGGGCGCCAACATCGAGTTCGCGCCTGCGGACTTCCGCCGCTTCGGCCCACTGCTGGCGGCGCAGGCCCCGCGGGTGATGACGACGGTTTGCGCGCCGCCCGACAAGGAGGGGTGGTGTTCGCTGTCGCTGCACGCCGGTGGCACGATCACCGAATTGCACCGTGCGGGAAGCGATCCCGACCGGCTGCTGATCGTCGAGGTCGCCGAGGCCTATCCGCGCACCTTCGGGCTCGGCGAGAAGCATCGCCACGCTTTGCATGTCGACGAGATCGACATCCTGATCGGATCGACGGACGCGCCGCTGGCGCTGCCGGGCGGGGATGCGCCGCCGACCGATGTCGACAAGGCGATCGCGCAGCACACCGTCGGCTACATCCCGTCGGGCGCGACCCTGCAGACGGGGATCGGCTCGATTCCCAACCAGATCGCCACGCTGCTCGCCGACGGCGACTGCGGTCAGTTCGGGCTGCACAGCGAGATGTTCACCGACGGCTGCATGAAACTGCACCGCGCAGGCAAGGTCACCAATACACGCAAGGGCCAGTACGACGGCGTCAGCGTGACGACGTTCGCGTTCGGCTCGCCGGAACTCTACGAGTGGCTGGACGAGAACACCGATGTCGCGTTCCTGCCCGTCGAGGTCGTCAACGCGCCCGAGGTGATCGGCGCCAACAGGGAGATGGTGACGATCAACGGTGCGCTGGCCATCGACATCCATGGCCAGGTGGTGGCCGACACGATCGACGGCGGCCAGTTCAGCGGCATCGGCGGCGCGGAGGACTTCGTGGCGGGCGCGGGCCTGGAACTGTCGGACCGCTCGTTGATATGCCTGCCGTCGACATTCACCAAGGACGGTCAACTGCGGTCGCGGATCGTGCCGTGGTTCGGCCCCGGCGCCGTGATCACGACGCCGCGCCACCACGTCGACGTGATCGTCACCGAGTACGGCGCAGCCGAACTGGAGGGCAAGACGGTGCGTCAGCGCGGCGAAGCGCTGGCGGCAATCGCGCACCCGCAGTTCCGCGACGAGTTGCTGACTGCCGCGGAGCGCGCGGCCAACGGGCGATCTCCCGTCAGCTAGCCGGGTGGTATATCCAGGGCTTTCGCGGGAGCTTGGCCGGGTCGAACTGCTCGAGCATCTCGTCGACGGTCGTTGCCCGCCAGCCGAGGGACGCCGCGATCTGCTCCATCGCCCGCGGGACGCCGATCTCGGCCAGGGTGATCGCGCCGTCGCGTTTGGCCAGGCGTGCGCCGTCGGAGTTGAGCACGAGCGCGACGTGGGCGTAGATCGGCTCGGGGTGGCCGAGCAGCGTCGCGAGATAGGCCTGCCGCGGCGATGACGCCAGCAGGTCGTCGCCCCGCACCACCTGGTCGATGCCCTGCAGCGCGTCGTCGACGACGACCGCAAGGTTGTATGCGGCCACTCCGTCGCCGCGGCGGACCACGAAATCGTCGACGGTTCCGGTGAATTCACCGTGCAGCAGATCGTGCACGGTGTACGACTCGACATCGGTCCGTAGCCGCAACGCCGGCGGGCGGCCCGTCTCCTCACGCCTGGCCCGCCGCTGGGCGTCGGTCAGATCACGACAGGTTCCGGGGTAGGCACCCTGCGGCGCATGCGGTGCACGCGCCGCCTGCTGGATATCCTTTCTGCTGCAATAGCATTCGTACAGCAGGCCGCGGTCGGCCAGTTCGTCGACGACGGCGTCGTAGCGTCGCGGGTGGTGGGTCTGCCACTCGGCGGGCTCGTCCCACGTCAACCCGATCGCTGCGAGGTCCTCGAGTTGGCGGTTCGCGATGTCGGTGTGCGTCCGGTCGTCGAGGTCGTCGACGCGCATCAGGAAGCGTCGGCCGGTGGAGCGGGCGAAAAGCCACGACAGCACCGCGGTCCGCAGGTTGCCGATGTGCAGATCGGCGGAGGGACTGGGCGCGAACCGGCCCGCGCCGGTGGAGGTCACGCCCGAAATCTAGCGGAGTCACTCCCGCTCCCACAGGGCGGCTGTGAATGCGCTGATAAACCACTCGACGTCGGACATCGAAAACACCAGCGGCGGGCGAATCTTCAGGACATTGCCGTCGTGACCGCACACCGAGATCAGTACGCGTTGCTCCCGCAGCGCGTTGACGAGCCGACGGGCCTGCGCGCGGTCGGGCGTCTTCGTCTCGGGATCGGCGACGATCTCGACACCCACATAGAGGCCCGCGCCGCGGACGTCGCCCAACCGGGGTTCGTCGATCGCCGACAGGTTCGACCGCAGGGCTTGCCCCACGGTCGCGGCGTTGGCCAGCAGCCCTTCGTCCTCGATCACGTCGAGCACCGCCGACGCCGCGGCGATCGACACGGGGTTGCCGCCGAAGGTGTTGAAGTATGGCACCCCCGCTGCAAACGGCTCGAGTACCTCCGCGCGGGCCGCCATCGCCGCGATCGGGATGCCGTTGCCCATCGGCTTGCCTGTCGTCACGATGTCGGGCACGACGCCGTGGCGGTCGAAACCCCACATCGCATCGCCGGTGCGGGCGAATCCGGGCTGCACCTCGTCGGCGATGAACACCCCGCCGCGGGCACGCACCTCGGCGACGGCGGGTCCGAGCACCGAGGTGTCGGCGTAGATGCCGTCGGACGAGAAGATGGTGTCCACGATCAGTGCGCTGACGCCGTAGCCGGCCGCCGTCAGATCGTTGGCGGCCCGCGCCACCTCCGCCGCGAAGCGCGCGGCGAGTTGGTCCGCAGGTACGCGGTAGGTGTCGGGCGGGTCGACGATCCGCACGTTGGGCCCGATGGTGGTGGCGCCGCCGAGCGACGGCGAGATCGAGGTCGCCAGCGCCGTGTTGCCGTGGTAGGCATCGCGGGTGATGATGACACCCGTTGCGCCGGAACGTATCTCGGCGACACGCAGCGCCAGGTCGTTTGCTTCCGAGCCGGTGCACGCGTACATGACCTGATTCACTTCGTCGGGCATGGTGGCCAGCAGTCGCTCGGAGTACTCGACGATGCCGCGGTGCAGGTAGCGGGTGTGCGTGTTCAACGTCGACATCTGCCGCGACACCGCTTCCACGACGTGCGGATGACAGTGCCCGACGCTGGCCACGTTGTTGTAGGCGTCGAGGTAGCGCTCGCCGTCGGCGTCGAACAGATGGCTGCCCTGCCCGCGGACCAGGTGCACCGGTCGGTCGTAGAACAGCCGGTAGGCCGGGCCGAGGACCCGTTCGCGGTCGGCGATCAGCGGATCATCACCCGACCCGGCCGAGTAGCTGTTGGAGTCCATGATGTTGGAAAAGCTCACGCCCAGTGCCTCCGGCATTCGCAGATGATTGCTGTCAGTCTGCTGCATCCGCCCGCGTGGGTCACACTGTGGGAGTGTCAGGACTCCCCGCCGATCACGATCTGTATGCCTGCGCAGCCCTGCCGTCCTACGGGCGGGCCCCCGACGCGCCGTTACGCCTGCTCAGCCTGTCTGAGAACGCCACATACCTGGTGGACGACGGCGATCCGTTGGTGCTTCGGGTGCACCGCGCCGATTACCACTCGCTGGACGCGGTCCGCTCCGAGCTGGCGTGGATGGCAGCGCTGCGCGAGCAGACCGGCGTGGTGACGCCGCAGCTCATCCCGGCGCGCGACGGCAGCGAGGTGGTCACCGTGGTGCGCAACGAACTGCCGCTCAACGTGGACGCCGTGACGTTCATCAGCGGCTGCACGGCGGAGGAGATGCCGGAGGCGGTCGGCTTCGACCAGCTCGGCCGGATCACCGCCACGATGCACGATCATGTCCAGCAGTGGGAGGCACCGGCATACTTCACGCGCTTCTCCTGGGACGTCGGCGCGATGATCGGGCCTGCCGGTCGATGGGGTAACTGGCGCGACGCTCCCGGGCTGAGCGCCGCCGACGCGGCCACGCTCGAACGAACCGTGGCGGAGCTGCAGCGCCGTCTGGGCGAATTCGGTTGCACGCCAGATCGATTCGGTTTGATCCACGCGGATCTGCGGATGGCGAACCTGATGATCGATCCGCAGGTGCCGAACGGGCCGATCACCGTCATCGACTTCGACGACTGCGGCTGGTCGTGGCATCTGGCCGATCTCGGCGCGGTGGTGTCGTTCATCGAGGACACGCCGGCGGCCGAGACGATGATCGCGGGGTGGCTCGCAGGCTACCGCGAACAGCGGGAGTTGCCTGCCGAACATCTCGAGATGATTCCCTCGTTCGTCATGCTGCGACGGCTGCAACTCACCGCATGGGTGGCCTCACATGCCTTCGCCGACAGCGCAATCGAGTTCGCCGACGGCTTCGCCGAGCGTACTGCGCAACTTGCGGGTCGCTACCTCGGCGACCGGGACTGGTTGCGCGGCGCCATCTATGCGTAGCCCGCTGAACCATCCTTGACTGCCGCGGCGAGGCCGTCGAGCGCTTCGTCGACGTGATCCTTCCACCGTCCGGGCTGAATGCGGTGCACTGCCGAGTCACCCTGGAACGCACTGGAAATCACCACATCCGGGTTCACTGTGCGCAGCAACCGCAGGCTGGCCGCCAATGCGTCGGCGTCGCCGATGCCGGGAATGTATCCGGCCCACCACTTTCCGTTGTCGCCCCGGATGAGGGTGTCGCCGGTGAACAGGTAACTGCCCTCGGCGCCGTTCACCAGGTAGCAGGTGCTGCCCGGCGAGTGCCCCGGCGTCGGGATGACCTCGATGCCGTTGACGTCGACGTGGCGGCTGCCAAGGGGGACATCGACGTGCGCGTGCTGTCCGATCTCGAGCAACTCCACGACGGGGGCATGCAGCGTCGAGTCGAAGTGGTCGGCGATCTTGGCGAGCATGGGTCCGGCCTCGTCGCGGTGGGACAGGTACTGGTCGGCGACGCCGCCCAACTCTTCGAGTGCGGGGAAGTCGTCATCGGTTGCGGTGGAGTAGAACAGCGCATTCCGGCCGGTCCACAGGAAGGCGTGCGTGGTCAGCCCCGGGAACGGAGAGTCGGTGCGGGTCTGCCACAGGTCGCTCAGAACTTGTTTCATGAGACCACCGTGCAACCTCAACAATAGTTGAGGTCAAGAGAGCCCGGGCACGATGTCGCCGAGGGCGAACGTGACGGGCTGCTCCAGCTGTGCGAAAGTACACGAACGTGGGTCGCGGTCGGGTCGCCACCGGTTGAATTGCGCTGTGTGGCGGAATCTTTCGCCTTCCATGTGATCGTAGCGGACCTCGACGACCCGCTCCGGCCGCAGCGGAACGAAAGACAGGTCCTTGCCCGCGTTCCACCGCGAGCCGCCTCCGTAGCGGCGCACGACATCCGGATCCACATGAGCCGCCCAGTTCCACGGATGCTCGTCGAACGTGGTCACGAGCGGCTGCAGTTCGGCGAGGAGTTCGCGCCGCTTCGCCATCGGGAATGCGCCGATGACGCCGACGGACGCCAATTCACCGTCGTCGCGGTAGAGCCCGAGCAGCAGCGAGCCGACGGCGTCGGCACCGGATTTGTGGAGGCGGTAACCCGCGACCACGCAGTCTGCGGTGCGAGCGTGCTTGATCTTGAACATGATCCGCTTGTCCGGCTGATACGGGATGGTCAGCGGTTTGGCGACGATCCCGTCGAGCCCGGCGCCCTCGAACTCGGTGAACCACCGCTGCGCGGTCGCGATATCCGTGGTCGCGGGCGTGAGGTGAAACGTCGGCCCGGCATCGGCCAGCGCGGCGACGAGCGCCTCGCGGCGCTCGCTGAAGGGCCTGTCCGTGTAGTCCTCGTCGCCGAGAGCGAGCAGATCGAACGCGATGAACGCCGCGGGTGTCTGCTCGGCGAGCATGTTCACCCGCGACGCGGCCGGGTGCAGCCGTAGTTGCAACGCTTCGAAATCGAGCGCGCCGTCGGTGGCGATGACGATCTCGCCGTCGATCACGCAGCGCTCGGGCAGTTCAGTGACGGCGGCGCGAACCAGTTCGGGGAAATAGCGGGTCATCGGCCGCTCGTTGCGGCTGCCCAGTTCGACCTCGTCGCCGTCGCGGAAGCAGATGGACCGGAAGCCGTCCCACTTGGGCTCGTAGGAGGCGCCGGGCGGAATGTCGGTCACCGATTTGGACAGCATCGGCGATACCGGCGGCATCACGGGCAGCTTCACCCTGCCCATTCTGGCCACCGATGACATTGCCGCGTGTCGGCGGTCTAGATCAGGATGGACAGCGTGGATCTCCCCGTGCAGCCGCCCGTCGACCCGATGTTGGCGAAAGCCCAGGCCAAGGTGCCCGACGAGGCTGGGGTGTGGTCCTACGAGCCGAAGTGGGACGGTTTTCGCGCGCTGATGTTCCGCGACGGCGACGAAGTGGTGCTCCTGTCGCGCAACGGCAAGGACCTCGGCCGGTACTTCCCCGAGTTGCTCGACGCCCTGCGCGACGAGGTGGCGCCGCGCTGCGTGCTCGACGGCGAGATCGTCGTCCCGCGCGAGATCGACGGCCGGATCAGGCTGGACTGGGAATCGCTGAGCCAACGCGTGCACCCGGCGGCCAGCCGGATCAGGAAGCTGGCCGAGGAGACGCCAGCGCACTTCATCGGGTTCGACGCGCTGGCGACAGGTGACGCGTCGCTGCTGAAGGAGCCGTTCCGGGTGCGCAGGCAGGCGCTGTTGGAGTCGGTTCGCGAGAAGGACTGGTGCCACGTCACCCGCACGACAGAGGACCCGGCCCTCGGCGCCCAATGGCTCGAAGAGTTCGAGGGCGCCGGCCTCGACGGCGTGATCGCCAAACGGCTGGACGGCCCGTACCTGCCTGGCAAGCGCGAGATGGTCAAGGTCAAACACGCCCGCGACGCCGACTGTGTGGCGATGGGGTACCGCATCCACAAGAGCGGTGAAGGCATCGGATCGATCCTGCTGGGGCTCTACCGCGACGACGGTGAGCTCCAGATGGTCGGCGGCGCAGCCTCGTTCACCGCCAAGGACCGCCTGAAGCTGCTCGCCGAACTCGAGCCGCTGCGCGAGGGCGACGACATGCGCGAGGGCGACCCGAGTCGATGGAACTCCGCGGCGGACAAGCGCTGGATTCCGGTGCGCCCGGAGCGGGTATGTGAGGTGGCCTACGACCAGATGGAGGGATACGCCGCGCACGGAGCCGGGGGGCCGGCGACATCAGACCACGGCCAGCGTTTCCGGCACGCCGTCAAGTTCGTCCGCTGGCGACCGGACCGCGATCCGTCGAGTTGCACCTTCGACCAGCTCGACGTCCCGGTGAACTACGACCTCTACGACGTGTTGGAGTCCTGAAATGGCAAGCAAGGCAGAGGAGATCGACGTCGGCGGGGTAATCGTCCGGCTCACCAACCGGGACAAGCCATTCTTCCCCAAGCTCGGCGCGAAGGGCACCAAGGGCGCACTCTTCGACTACTACCTGTCCGTTGCCGACGTGATGGTGAACCTGTTGCGCGACAGGCCTGTTCACCTGCAGCGGTTTCCCGACGGTATCGAGGGTGAGGAGATCTACCAGAAGAGGGTCCCGCAGAAGCACCCCGACTATCTGGAGACCTGTGTCATCACATTCCCGTCGGGCCGCACCGCCGATGCGCTGAAGATCACCCATCCCTCGGCGATCGCGTGGGCGGCGCAGATGGGCACCGTCACGCTGCATCCCTGGCAGGTGCGGTGCCCGGACACCGAGCACCCCGACGAACTGCGCATCGACCTCGACCCGCAGCCGGGCACCGGGTTCGCCGAGGCCAGCGCGATCGCTGTCGACGTGCTCAAACCGCTACTCGACGAACTCGGGTTGATCGGCTTTCCGAAGACCTCCGGCGGCCGCGGGGTGCACGTGTTCCTGCGGATCAAACCCGACTGGGACTTCATCGCGGTTCGACGCGCGGGTATCGCGTTGGCCCGCGAGGTCGAGCGCAGGGCACCCGACGCCGTCACCACGTCGTGGTGGAAGGAGGAGCGCGGCAAGCGGCTGTTCATCGACTACAACCAGAACGCGCGAGACCGCACCTTCGCCTCGGCCTACTCGGCGCGGAAGACCCCCATCGCGACGGTCTCGATGCCGCTGCCGTGGGATGAGCTGCGCGACGCCGACCCCGACGACTACACCATCAACACCGTCCCCGATCTGCTGAAGAAGCGCGGCGACGCGATGGCCGACATCGATGCCGTCGCGCAGTCGATCGATCCGCTGCTGAAGATGGTCGAGGCGGACGAGGAGCGGGGCCTCGGCGACCTGCCCTATCCGCCGAACTATCCGAAGATGCCGGGCGAACCGCCGCGCGTGCAGCCGAGCAAAAAGGTGGCGGCGAACTGGGACGAGCAGGGGAACCCGATAAAGGGCACGTGACGTCGCGGTCTCCTAAAATCGGGGTACCTATGGCCGAATCACCGCGCGAATTCGCCCATCTGCGGGCCAAGGAGATCGCGAGTCTCCTTGGCCCGTCTACGCGCGGGTGATCCAATCACCGACAGCGACATGTCGGGTGCGAGGTCGCGCGCCGATGAAGCACGCCGACGCGCGGTGGAAGCGCACATGAAAGCGGCGGAGCGGTTCCTGCGTACGGCAGAGGTGCACGAGCAAGCGGCTGAGATGTACGAAGCGCAGGCGGCCCGCCAAGAGGCCGACCACATAGCGCGCCTGCGAGGGAAGGACAACCGAGCGGCCGCGGAACGCAAACGGCTCGCCGCCGACGCCGAGATCCGCCGGGCGAAGGACGCGGCCGGGGGATCTCTGCCGTAACCGTTTCAGTGTCGTATGCCCGGCGGGAAGCGGAACCGGGCCAGTCCCTGATCGCGCGCCGTGCCGACCCAGATCTCGCGACCGACCTGAAGTGCGGTCGTCGCCGCACCGAAGGTTTCCGGTCCGTAGTCGATGAGCTGTTCCGTGGCAAGGGTTTCCGGGTCGATCGCGATCACCCGCGACGGGATGCCGAGCCGCGGGTTCGGACCGAAGTGGACCGCGAGGAATTCCTGCATGCTGGTGCCGTAGGTGCCGGCGGCGAGAAGCCGGCCCGATGCCGACCAGGTCAGGTTGTCGACCATCATGTCGACGGGCACGGTGACAGGATCCGGGTCGCCGCCACCGCGACGAACCTTCTTGATGCAGCGGGAATTCCAACCGCCGATGTACACCCAGCACCCGTCGGGCGAGACCGCCACCCCGTTGGCCGTGTTGATCTGCGTGCCGGGCAGGGTCCTCCAACCTCCGGCCGGCGACCACTCCAATACGCCACCGGTATCGGCCCCGGCCATCGCGTCCTCGACGCTGACCTCGTTGACGCCGTCGGGATCACCGGTGGTGCTGACGACGAAGCCGTCGTCCACGGCGGCCACGTCGTTACCGACCGCAGTGCCCGGAAGGTGAACCCCGCCAACCCATTTCAATGAGGGACGCGCCTCGTCGAGGTTGACTTCGAACACCTCAACCGACTCGTTACCGCCATGGTTGACCACATACAGCTCGGCGGGTCCGTCGGGTCGCGCGCGCACGTCGATGCCGTGCGGCCGAAACTTGAACGGGTTGAGGTCGGGCTGGGAGGCAAACCGCTCGAGGTTCAACGCGGCGGTGGCCCGGTACGGGTATATCTCGCTGCACGCCCCGGTGGACACGCTCACCGCGTACAACCTGCCGAGCGGCGCGGTCGGCCCGGTCATACCCGACGTGAGCACCCACTCGCCACCCGACGCCACGACCAGATCCTCGGCGTTGACCGGCCCGGAGATATAGCCGGCCAGCCGCTCGTGCATGCCGTCAAGAATTACTGCAGGTTCGTGCCGGTGGGTGCGTATTCGACTACTTCAATTGACGGACGTGGACAGTCGCCGTAGTGCACTCTTGGCAAATGGAGGTCGGATGAGCGCGCGGCGGTTGATCGCGGCACTAGCCATATTCGCTGTGGTCGCGACGGGAATCGGGATATCGATCGCGGTGCTCATCGCGGAGAAGCCACCTCCGCAGGCACCGGCGGCCTCACCGTTGCCCACAGCGACTCCAAAGGTGCCGACGCCCGCCGAGTTCCAGATCGGCATCGTCGTCACCGACGAGAACTGCGCCGGGCCGAACGGATGTGTCTACAAATACCGGGTCGAGCCGAAATACCTTGGCCTTCACCCGTTGCCGGACGCCGAGATCAAGGTCATGTACCAGGTCACCGGCGGTCATCAGCCGCAGGCCGGTGACTTCACCGTCAAGGGCGGGCAGGCGCGCGTGCTGCAGGACGTCCCGCTGGAAGGTCCGCCGGGAGCCCGGCTGCAGGCCACCGTCACGAAGGTCGAGGGGTGATCGGGATGTCGGTCCTTCGCGTCAAAGAGGGCCTGCCGCGAGGCGTCCAGGGTGCCGCCGATCCGCGGTTCGGCAACGTCATCCGCATCTTCGCGGGTCTCTTCCCCGGTCGCCGGTTCGGCGGCGGCGCGCTCGTCGTCTACATCGACGGCAAGCCGGTCGTCGACGTCTGGACCGGGTGGTCCGACCGGGCGGGCGAGGTGCTGTGGACGGCCAACACCGGTGCGATGGTGTTCTCGGCGACCAAGGGTGTCGCGGCCACGGTGGTTCACCGGCTCGTGGACCGCGGTCTGCTCGACTACGACACTCCGGTCGCCGAGTACTGGCCCGACTTCGGCGCCAACGGCAAGGCCGACATCACCGTCCGCGACGTGCTGCGGCACCGGTCGGGGCTCTCGCACCTCAAGGGCGTCAGCAAGCGGGATCTTCTCGACCACCACCTGATGGAGCAGCGGCTTGCGGAGGCGCCCGCCGATCACCTGCGCGGCTGGCCCGCCTATCACGCGCTGACCTTCGGCTGGCTGATATCCGGCGTGTGCCGGGCGGTGACGGGAATGGGGATGCGCGAGCTGTTCCGCGAGGAGGTGGCCCGCCCGCTCAACACCGACGGCATTCACCTCGGCAGGCCACCGGCCGATTCACCGACGAAAGTCGCGCAGATCCTGATTCCGCAGCACGCCAGGCCCAACCCGGTTTTCGATTTCGTCGCGCCGCGGATCGCCGGCCTCCCGTTCTCCGGCGCATTCGGCGCGATGTACTTCCCCGGCATCAGATCCTTTGTCCAGGGCGATATTCCGTTCCTCGACGGGGAGGTGCCTGCGGCCAACGGCGTCGTCACCGCGCGCGGTCTGGCCAAGATGTATGCGGCCATCGCCAACGGCGGCGAGATCGACGGCACGCAGTTCCTGTCACCGGCGATGGCCGCCGGGCTGGTCGGCACCCCGAAGGTGCGACCGGATCTGAACATGATGGTGCCGATGCCGTTTCATCTCGGCTATCACGAATCGCCGATTCCCGGTTTGCTGAAGGGCTTCGGGCACATCGGCCTCGGCGGCACGCTCGGCTGGGCCGACCCGGCGACCCGCAGCGCATTCGGCTTTGTGCACAACAGATTGCTCACCGCGATGGTGTTCGACATGGGGTCCTTCGCGGGCCTCGCGCGCCCGATGCGCAACGCGATCACCGCCGCACGGCACCACGGCGCGATGACGGTGCCGCGGTACGGCGCCACATTTCGCGAGACCGAAGAGCGCAGCGACGCCCCCAAGAAGCGCGTAGCAGGCAGGCGCTGAAGCAGGGCAAACCAACGCGCGCGTAAGCCGATGCGCGATGTAACACGCTGTCGGAGCGGCCGATATAGTTGACGGCGGACGCCGGAAGACGGGTGTTTCCAACCTCTTTGGCCGACGGGGCGCGCCAAACGGTATCCGGCACCGTGCACCGTAAGTAAAAGTTGCTGAGGGGAATTTGATCGTGATTGATGTGAAAACGCTCGCAGCAGGACTCGTGCTCAGCGCCGCGACGGCGTTGGGCGCCATCGGCGTGAGCACGGGCGTTGCCAATGCCACGCCTGCCGCCCCGGCTCTCTCCGGACCGCAGTATTTCGCGGAGCAGGGCCCTGGCCGGGGCCACGGACACGGCCACGATGACTGGTGGTGGGACGGCCCCCGCGGCCCGCACGGCCCGCGCCACTGGGATCCGGTCGACGCCTGCGTCGGCTTCGAGGGCCCGTTCGGCTACGTCGAAGGCGGCGCCTGCATCTAGCGGTTGAACACGACAGTGCCACGGGCCTGGGGTAGCGGCAGATCGTTGTAAGTCGCTATCCCAGGCGCCGCGGCGACGACAGCCGGAATCGCATGGATCGGCGGCATCGCCGTCATGATGTGGCCGATCACGAACAGATCCTCGATCGACTTCATGTTCTCGATCATGTCCGGCGGCGGGAGGAAGCCGACCTGCATGTTGACAGTCGGGCGGCCCTCGATGGTGATCTTCCAGCCTTCGCTGTCGAGCTTCCAGTCCGGTTGCAGCGTCTGACCCTTGCGCCACCGCACGTTGAGGTCGACCACGGTCCTGCCGCCGACCCGACCCTGCCAGCTGGCGAAGACGCCTGCGACGTGCCCGGCAGGGATTGTCCACGAAGCCATTTCGAGGTCCTCGGTGGTCTGGGCGTACTCGGTTTCGCAGACCACTTCGTCGAGTTCGACGCCGAGCGCGTCGGCCACCAGCCGCACGGCCTCCTCGAATACCGCGGTGCCCTTGGCGGCCATCGGCCCCAGGTCGGGGTCGTCGATCGGCACGCCGAAACCGGCGGGGCGTTCGGTGTCCGGTGAGTCGTAGAGGGTGGTGTCCGCCGATTCGGCGATGATCACTTTATCGACGCGGTCGCAGGCCGATGCCGCCACGATCGCCAGCAGGTCGGCGAAGCCGGGGCTCACCCCGGATCCGAAGATCGTCGAATTGCCCTCCTTGCAGGCCTGCTCGATGCGGTCGCGGTCCTCGCCGAGGTTGTGCCCGGTGATGAACGATGCCGACGTCACCACGTTCACGCCCGCGGACAAAATGCGCACCAGCTCGTCGACGTCGATCCACATCGGGTTGTAGACGACGCAGTCGGGTTTCAGCGCCAGCAGCGCGTCGACGTCGTTGGTGGCCTTGACGCCGAGGGGTTCGATCCCCGCCAGTTCACCGGCGTCGACGCCGTTCTTCTCCTGCGACCAGGCGTAGCACCCGACGAGTTCGTAGTTCGGGTTCTTGGCAATCGCTTCTACCGAGCTTTTTCCGACATTGCCGGTCGTCCACTGGACGACCCGATAAGGGGTGGTGTTTGGCACTCGCTCAGCATAGGGACACCGGGGCGGTCGCAGCGATGCCTTTCGGCCAGAAAATTGACCTTCCCGGTCAGGACGTCAGCGTCGCCTTGCCGGTGCGCTCCTGGCCGGTCTTGTCGATCCAGGTGAGGTCGACGACGTTGCCGGGGTAGTAAAGATCCAGCACCCGCGTCAGCGTGGTCGCCGAGTCGAGCGGCGTGCCGTTGATGCTGGTGAGGATGTCACCGCTGGTGAGTCCGGCCGCCTCGGCAGGACCGCCGCGCAGCGCCTCACGGATGATGACGCCGGGCACCCCTGGCCCCTGGTCGCCCGCGGCGACGCCGACGCCCAGCAGGGTGGGCGGCCCGATGTGGACGGTGTCGGACGGCACGCGTGCGCGGATCTGCTCGGCGATCCCCAACGCCTGGTTGACCGGGATCGCGAAGCCCTTACCGCCGGGCGCGAACCGATAGTTGACGGTCGCGGCGGTGGTCACGCCGATGACCTGGCCCGCCGCGTTGACGAGCGGGCCGCCGGAGTCGCCTGCGCGGACGTTTGCCGCCACCTCGATGAGGCCGGTCAGCTCGTCGGATGCGCCGGTCAGGGCGTCCTTGGCCTCGATCGATCGGCCGAGTTGGGTGATGACGCCTGCCTCGCGGGTCGGCGGGCCGCCGGGATTGGCGTTGCCGATCGCCACGGCCGGCTCGCCGACGGTGACCGAGTTCGAGTCGCCGAGCGGGGCGACGGGCAGGCCGGAGGCCCCGCGCAGCTGGATCAGCGCGATGTCGTGGGTGCGGTCGTAGCCGATCAGCTCGGCGCCGAACGACTGGTCGGTGCCGACGTTGTGGGCGGTGATGACGTCGGCCCCCTGCACCACGTGGAAGTTCGTCAGCACCTCGCCGCTGGGATTGAGCAGAAAGCCGGTGCCCGCGCCGATGGCGTGCTGGTAATCGATCGTGGTGTCGATCTGCACGACGGCGGGTTCGACGGCCGCGATGGCGGTGTCCAGCGGCGCCGCAGACGCCATCGCCGGGCGGATCGGCGCTACCAGTGCTATCACGGCAATGAGCGCGATCAGCAGGCGATATGGGTTCAAGCGGGCCATATGAGGACTTTCGGCTTGGTGCGGGTTCTCATTACATCGTGGCAATGAGGTGTTCCCGTGTCGATGCGGGGCTAATCGTCAACGGCAACGCCGCCGCGCGACCTCTTGCGCCGACGCAATGTGATCTTGCCTGATGTGCGCCGGTTGCGCAGGCCGCCGTTGGTGGCCCCGTCGTCATCGACCTGATCCGAGTCCTCTGAGGTGGGCTCCGCAGCGGTGTCGCCTTCTGACTTCTCGGCCTTCTCGGCGGTGACTTCGGCGGGTTGGTCGTCGGACTGCTCGTCGGCCTCGGCGGGACTCTCCGCCTCGGCAGGTGTCTCGGCGGGCTGACTGTCGTCGTCGGCGGCTTCGTCCGCTGCGTCGTCGGCTGCGGTGTCCTCCTGCGCCTCATCGGCCTTGCGGCGCCCGCGGCGGCCCTTCTTGTCCTTCTTCGCCTTCGGCTTGAGGGGTTTCGGGGGCGGCGGCGGCAACTCGGCGATGAACGCCAGGTAGAAGGCGAAGATGCCGAGCAGCGCGATCGCCGCCGCGGCACCGTAGATCCCGAACAGCCAGCGGCCCGCGGTGTCGAGGCTGAGCCAGATCTCGCTGATCGCCGTGCCGACGATGAGCACACCGGCGGTGACGTGCAGGCTGATCGACGCGGTACGCAGCGTCAGCGCCAGCTGCGGCGTGCCCAGTTCCGGCTTGCGGGTCCGCAGCAGCGTGAAGACCACAGGAAGCGCGGCAAGCCCGATCAGGGCGCCGGTGACGATTCGCAGCACCGTGCCGAGGGTGTGGGAGGTGATGCCGGTCAGCTCCGGCCAGCGGGGCAGGACGAAGAAGAAGTACAAAATGGCGGCGGCGATCGAGAACGACGCGTGCCAAGCCACCGCAACTTTGCGGCTCATACTCCTCCTTTGGGACTTTCTCAGGTCGAGGAGCGACCAGCTCCAAAAGCTGACCGGTCGCTCCTCGGACCTAGTGCGGAGGATGCGGGATTTGAACCCGCGAGGGCTATTAACCCAACCCGCGTTCCAGGCGAGCGCCATAGGCCACTAGGCGAATCCTCCGCGGGCCATGGTAACCGAAACGCTCACTACGCCCCCGAAGGCCGTAGTCGACCACGTATTACACTCGAATAGGACCCCGCGCGGCGTCTATCCTGTGAACTCCCCCAGGGCCGGAAGGCAGCAAGGGTCAATGGGCTCTGTCGGGTGCGCGGGGTCCCCCTTTTTTTGCAGACATTGAGGACGGATCGTGTCGTTTCACTCGCTCGGCCGTGAGGAACTGCAGGCACAGCACGAGAAGCAGAAGGCGGGCTACGCCGACCTTCAGGCCAAGCAGCTCAAGCTGGACCTCACCCGGGGTAAGCCGGCGCCGACGCAGCTCGACCTGTCCAACGCGTTGTTGAGCCTGCCGGGCGACGACTATCGCGACGGCGAGGGCACCGACACCCGCAACTACGGCGGTCTGCACGGCCTGCCCGAACTGCGGGCCATCTTCGGCGAGCTGCTCGGCATCCCGGTGCAGAACCTGATTGCGGGCAACAACGCCAGCCTCGAGCTCATGCACGACGTCGTGGTGTTCTCGCTGCTGCACGGCGGCGTCGACTCGCCCCGGCCGTGGAAAGACGAACCGGTCGTCAAGTTCCTCTGCCCGGTGCCCGGCTACGACCGACACTTCGCGATCACCGAGAGCTTCGGCATCGAGATGATCAACATCCCGATGCTCGAGGACGGCCCCGACGTCGACCTGATCGAGGAGCTCGTCGCCGCCGACCCGGCCATCAAGGGCATGTGGTGTGTTCCGGTGTTCTCCAACCCCACCGGCGTCACGTTCTCCTGGGACAAGGTGCGACGGATGGTGCAAATGCGCACCGCCGCATCGGATTTCCGGCTCTTCTGGGACAACGCGTACGCGGTGCACACGCTGACCCCTGAGCCGGTGCAGCAGATCGACGTACTGGGGCTGGCCGCGGCCGCGGGCAACCAGAACCGGCCGTACGTCTTCGCGTCGACCTCCAAGATCACCTTCGCGGGCGCAGGCGTCAGCTTCTTCGGCGGTTCGCTGGCCAACATCGCCTGGTACCTGCAGCATGCGGGCAAGAAGTCGATCGGCCCGGACAAGGTCAATCAGCTGCGTCATCTGCGGTTCTTCAAGGACGCCGACGGCGTGCGGTTGCAGATGCAGCGGCATCGGCAGCAACTCGCGCCGAAGTTCGCGCTGGTTCAGGAGATCCTCGAAGACCGGCTGGGCGAGTCGAAGATCGCGTCGTGGACCGACCCGAAGGGCGGTTACTTCGTCAACCTCGACGTGTGGCCGGGTACCGCCAAGCGCACGGTGTCGCTGGCGAAGGACGCCGGCATCGCCGTCACCGAGGCGGGCGCGTCGTTCCCGTATCGAAAAGACCCCGAGGACAAGAACATTCGGATAGCGCCGACGTTCCCGTCCCTGCCGGACCTGCGGGAGGCCATCGACGGCCTGGCCACCTGTGCGCTGCTGGCCGCGACCGAAGCGATGCTCAAGAGCTGACGGGACACGCGATGCACGAGTATCCGCGAGCGCTCATCGTTGTACGGAATTGCGGGCCAGAACCGTACATATGTGAGCGCTCGCCGTCCGAGCGCCGGGCTCGTCACCGCTTCTCGGTAACCTGCTGAGCGTGGCGCTCTACCGCAAGTACCGTCCGTCGACATTCGCCGACGTCGTCGGCCAGGAGCATGTCACCGAACCGCTGTCCACGGCGCTGACCGCGGGCCGCATCAACCACGCCTACCTGTTCTCGGGTCCGCGCGGTTGCGGCAAGACGTCCTCGGCGCGCATCCTGGCCCGCTCGCTGAACTGCGAGCAGGGGCCGACCGCGACGCCGTGCGGGGTCTGCGACTCGTGCATCGCGCTGGCGCCCAACGGCCCGGGCAGCGTCGACGTGGTCGAACTCGACGCGGCCAGCCACGGGGGCGTCGACGACACCCGCGAACTCCGCGACCGCGCGTTCTACGCCCCTGCCCAGTCGCGGTATCGCATCTTCATCGTCGACGAAGCGCACATGGTGACCACGGCGGGCTTCAACGCGCTGCTGAAGATCGTCGAGGAGCCGCCAGACCATCTGATCTTCGTGTTCGCCACCACCGAACCGGAGAAGGTGCTGCCGACCATCCGCTCGCGCACCCACCACTACCCGTTCCGGCTGCTCGCGCCGCGCACCATGCGCACGCTGCTCGAGCGGATCTGCGAGCAGGAAGGGGTGCAGGTCGACGAGACCGTCTACCCGCTGGTGATCCGCGCAGGCGGCGGATCGCCCCGCGACACGCTCTCGGTGCTCGACCAACTGCTGGCGGGCGCCGAAGGCAACCACGTCGCCTACCCGCGGGCGCTGGCGCTGCTGGGCGCCACCGACGTCGCGCTGATCGACGACGCCGTCGACGCGCTGGCCGCCGGGGATGCCGCGGCACTGTTCGGTGCGGTCGAGGGCGTCATCGACGCGGGTCACGACCCGCGCCGTTTCGCCACCGATCTGCTCGAGCGCTTCCGCGACCTGATCGTGCTGCAGGCGGTGCCCGATGCGGCGGCGCGCGGCGTCGTCGACGCGCCGGGCGATGTGCTCGAGCGGATGCGCGACCAGGCCGCGCGGATCGGCGCGGGCACGCTGACCCGCTACGCCGAAGTGGTGCACGCCGGTCTCGGCGAGATGCGCGGCGCGACCGCACCGCGCCTGCTGCTGGAAGTGGTCTGCGCGCGGCTGCTGCTTCCGTCGGCCAGCGATACGGAATCGGCTCTGCTGCAGCGTATCGAGCGGATCGAGACGCGGCTGGACATGTCGATCCCCGCGGACGGCACCGCCGCGGTCGCACCGGCCGGAGCGCCGGCCAAGCAGTTCACCCGCAAGAGCAAGACAGAGCCGGAGACGGCCGCGGCTGAGCCGAAAGCAGCTGTGCCCGAACCGAAACCGGTCGAGGCCCCGAAACCCGTCGAGCCTCCGCCGTCGCCGCCGCCCGTGCGCCCTCCCTCGGACCCGGTGGTGAAGGCGCCGACCGCACCGGCCGGCGCCGCGCCGGGTGAACTGGATCCCGCCGCGATCCGCAGGCAGTGGTCCACCGTGCTGGACAAGGTGCGCGACCGCAGCCGATCACTCGCAGTGATGCTGGCCGGCGCGGTGGTCCGCACCGTCGACGGCGGCACGCTGCTGTTGAATCACGAGTCGGCCCCGCTGGCCAAGCGGCTCAACGAACAGCGCAACACCGAGGTCGTCGAGGAAGCGATCAAAGACGCCCTCGGCGTGGGGCTGAAGGTGCGCTACGAAGTCGGGTCGCCGTCCAACGCGGCCACGCCGGATGCTGCCGCGCCGCCGACCGCCGCCGAGGTGGCGCCCGACGAAGAGGCCAGCATGTTGGCCGAGGCGGGCAGCGACACGGCCGAGACCGAGCGCCGCGACCCGGAAGAGGCCGCGCTGGAACTGTTGCAGAACGAACTCGGCGCCCGTCGCATCGACGGCGGCTAGATCGTCAGGCCGACCACCACGGGCGCAGCGGAAGCCCGCCGTCGTTACCGTCCTCGTCCAGCTTGACCGCCAGAACCTGGTGCAGCTGAACGACATTGGTTTCGAACCCGAGCCGTGATCCGGCCATGTAGAGACCCCACACCTTGGCGGTGGCCAGACCGACCTCCTCGACGGCTTCGTCCCAATGCTCGACGAGGTTGCGGCACCAGTCGCGCAGCGTCAGCGCGTAGTGGTTGCGCAGGTTCTCCTCGTGAATGACCTCGAGGCCGACGTCCTGCGCCTCGGTGATGATGCGGCCCGAACCCGTCAGTTCGCCGTCGGGGAAGACGTAGCGGTCGATGAACCCACCCGCGGTCGCGCTCGACCGGTTGTCCGGCCGGGTGATGCAGTGGTTCAGCAGCAGGCCGCCGGTGCGCATCTTCGACTTCAGGAACCCGAAGTACGACGGGTAGTTGTGCACGCCGATGTGTTCGGTCAGCCCGATCGAGGACACCGCGTCGAAGCCGGTTTCGACGACGTCGCGATAGTCGCTGTGGCGCACCTCTGCGAGGTCGGTGAGGCCCTCCTCGGCGATGGCCTTCTGCGCCCACAGCGCCTGCTCCTTGGACAGCGTCACGCCGATGGCCTTGACGCCATGGCGCGCGGCGTAGCGGACCATGCCGCCCCATCCGCAGCCGACGTCGAGAAGTCTGTCGCCCGGCTGCAGCCGCAGCTTGTCGAACACCAGCCGGTACTTGTTGTCCTGCGCTTCCTCGAGCGTCGCGTCCGCATTCGGGTAACACGCGCACGTGTACGTCATCGACGGGCCGAGCACCCACTCGTAGAACGCGTTGGACACGTCGTAGTGGTGGTGAATCGCCTCCGCGTCGCGGGTCTTGCTGTGCCGCAACCCCTCCGCGATGCGGCGCCAGCGGGGCAGCGCCTCCTGCGGCGGCGGCGCGATCGGTTTGAGGTGTTCGAAACCGATCGACCGGACGATGTTGGCCAGCACCCGGGCAGGCGGCCGCTTGAAGTCCATCTTGTCGGCGAGCGCCCGCAGCAGCTCATAGGGATCGCCGGGATGCACGCCACGGATGTCGACGTCACCGGACACGTAGGCCCGCGCCAGGCCGAGCTCACCGGGGGCCGTCGCGAGATACGTTGTGCCGCGCGGTGTCAGCAGATCGAGCCCGAGCGTGGCATCGGCAGGCCCGGCCGAACTCGCGTCGTACGCGGTGAAGTTCAGCGGGATCCGGCCGCCGCCCGCGAAGATCTCCAGGATCTCGGACAGTGTCAGCTTCTTGATCGGCGCACTTGTCGCGTGTTCTTTGTACGTCGTCATTTTCGTTGCACCGCCTTCGCGTATAGGTCGAGGAGACGAGAATCGGGATCGTAGATCTTCTTTACGGTTTTATAGGCTTCTCCGCCGTAAAGTTCGTCGAATTCTTCTTGTGAGTAGTAGGCGTCGGAGTACAGCGACTTGTGACCTTCGAGCTTACTGACCTGGCTCTCGATCAGCCTGTTTGTGTGACCCTCCTCGGGCCCGGCCGGCACGGAGGACCAAAAGCCCACGTTGACGTAGGTGTGGTGGGGCCGCAGCGGATACAGCGGCCAACCCGCGTCGTCGCGCAATCGCAGCGGACACAACCAGATCGGCTCGATCGGCACGTTCTCCAGGAACCATTCCAGGAAGTCCACACACCGTTCGATGGGCACCTCGACGTCCTGTACGACGCGCTCCAGCGGCGGTCTGCCGTTGCGTTTCTCGATGCGGTCGGCGATGTCGAACCGCCGGTCGTAGGCGATCAGCTTCCAGTAGAAGCTGCTTCGCCGGAGGCGCCGCGGCCAGAACCGCCTGACCGTCGGGTTCTGCGCGCCGAACGCGCGCGAGCACCAGAACCAGTCGGTGTCCCACCGCCACAGGTAGTCGTGGATGGTGAGCCGGTCATGCTTCTCGCCGTCGCGGTGCTGGATCGACCGGTAGTAGATCTGCTGGCCGGTGTAGTCGCTGACGGGGCCCGGCGTACCGGTCCGCACGCCGACGCAGAGGTAGCTCTCGTCGGCGCTGAACACCACGCCGTCGAGGTAGTCGACGGGTGCGCCGTCGATGCCGCCGGTCTCGATGACGCGGTCCATCGCGGTGACCAGGTCCGTCAGCGAGTGAAACCGTAGGTGCCGCAGCGCCACAAACGGCTTCACGGGTTCCAACTCGATCTTCAGCCGGACCGAGTAACCCAGCGTGCCATAGGAATTCGGAAATGCGCGGTACAGATCGGGGTGCTCCGACGGCGATGCGGTGACGATGTCGCCAGTGCCGGTGAGGATGTCCATCTCGAGCACCGACTCGTGGGGCAGGCCGTTGCGGAACGAGGCCGACTCGATGCCCAGCCCGGTGACGGCGCCGCCGAGCGTGATGGTCTTCAGCTGCGGCACGACGAGCGGTGACAGTCCGTAGGGCAGCGTCGCGGCGACGAGGTCTTCGTAGGTGCACATCCCCGCGACGTCGGCGGTCCGCGCGTCCGGGTCCACCGCAATGACATGCGTCAGCCCGGAGGTGTCCAGGCCCTTGGCGGTGCTCTTCGCGCGGGCGCGAAACAGATTCGAGGTCGGTTTCGCCAGCCGGACGGTCGCCGCCGAAGGGATCGCGCGGTAGCTGGCCAGGAGTCGCTGCACGCCAAGGGCGTGCGCAGCACGTGCGTCGGTTGCCGGAACAGACACGCATATACGCTAGTCCGCGGCTGCGGCCGATGCGACCGCACTGCGAAGAGGGGAGTCATAGGAGATGGGACAGGTCAGCGCGTCGAGCAGCGTCTTGATCGACGCCGCCCCGGAGAAGGTGCTGGCGGCTGTGTCGGATTACACAACGGTCCGCCCGAAGATCCTGTCGGAGCACTACCGCGACTACGCCGTCCTCGAGGGCGGTCAGGGCGCAGGCACCGTCGCGACCTGGAAGTTGCAGGCCACCAAGTCGCGGGTGCGCGACGTCAAGGCCGAGGTCGACGTCGCAGGCCACACCGTCATCGAGAAGGACGCCAACAGCTCGATGGTGACCAACTGGACCGTCGCGCCGTCGGGTCCCGGCTCATCGGTGACGCTGAAGACCTCCTGGCAGGGCGCAGGCGGAATCGGCGGCTTCTTCGAGAAGACATTCGCTCCGCTGGGGCTGAAGAAGATTCAGGCCGAGGTGCTGGACAACCTCAAGAAGGTCGTCGAAAGCGAGTGAGCCGCTAACGCTGCTGCGCGCCGAGGAAGCCCGCAATACCGCGGACGACGGCGTCGGCGTATTTCTGCCTGCCCTCCGGCGTGGTGATCAGGCTGGCGTCGGCCGGGTTCTTCATGTTGCCCAGTTCGACGAGGATCGACGGATACTGCGCGAGGTTCAGCCCGGCGATGTCCGAGCGCGGGTTGAGCCCGTTGGTGCCGATGTAGGTCGACGGCACCAGGCCTGAGGCCTGCAGCTGGTCCCGCATGACCTGGGCGAACTGCACCGACGGCCCGGCTTGGGTCTGGTTGAGCGGCGGCGACGAGTACAGCACGTGGAAGCCGCGGCCGGTCGGCGGGCCGCCGTCGGCGTGGATGCTGACGACGGCGTTGGGTTTCAGCGAGTTGGCCATCGCCGCCCGCTCGTCGACGCAGGGACCCAGCCCGGTGTCGTTGCCGCGCGACATCGCGGTGCGCACGCCCAGCGCCGTCAGCGCCTGGCGGATCCGCAGGGTGGTTTCCCAGGTGAACGAGTGCTCGGGGTAGCCGTCGCCCGTCGACGTGCCGCTTTCCTGGCAGTTCTTCGTGCCGCCGCGGCCGGTGGGCACCTGGCGGCTGATCGAGCTGTCGTTGGCGCCGTTGTGGCCGGGGTCGAGGAACACGATCATCCCGGCGATGTTGGCCGGGGCCGCGGAGACGGGGCTGGCCAGCGTCGACGCAGCGACCACCAGGCAGGCGGCCGCAGCCGCGCCGACACGAAAGGTCGCTGACACACGCACGGCGTCAAGGTAGCCGCTCGACGTCTAGGCTTGAAAGGCCGAAACGCTGCGTGCAAGCGAGCGCAACCAAGTCGAGACCACGTAGTTATCAACACGCAAGGGGACCACTCATGCAACCCGGAGGCCAGCCCGACATGTCGGCGCTGCTCGCGCAGGCGCAACAGGTTCAGCAGAAGCTGATGGAGGCGCAGGAGCAACTCGCCAACACCGAGGTGCATGGGCAGGCCGGTGGCGGCTTGGTCCAGGTCACCATGAAGGGCAGCGGTGAGGTCGTCGGCGTGGCGATCGATCCGAAGGTCGTCGACCCGAACGACGTCGAAACGCTGCAGGACCTGATCGTCGGGGCGCACGCCGACGCGGCCAGGCAGGTCACGCTGCTGGCCCAGGAGCGGCTCGGTCCGCTGGCCGGCGGCATGGGCGATCTGAACCTACCGGGGATGTGAGTTGTTCGAAGGACCGGTTCAGGACCTCATCGACGAGCTGGGCAAGCTGCCGGGCATCGGCCCGAAAAGCGCGCAGCGCATCGCATTTCACCTGCTATCGGTCGAGCCGCCCGATATCGACCGGCTGACGGCGGTGCTGAACAAGGTCCGCGACGGGGTGAAGTTCTGCGCGGTGTGCGGAAACGTCTCCGACGACGACCGCTGCCGGATCTGCAGCGACCCGCGCCGCGACGCGTCGCTGGTGTGCGTCGTCGAGGAACCCAAGGACGTACAGGCCGTCGAACGCACCCGTGAGTTCCGCGGCCGCTACCACGTGTTGGGCGGTGCCCTGGACCCGCTGTCCGGGGTCGGCCCCGAACAATTGCGGATTCGCGAGCTGCTCAACAGGATCGGCGAGCGCGTCGACGGGGTGGACATCACCGAGGTGATCATCGCGACCGATCCCAACACCGAGGGCGAGGCGACGGCCACCTACCTGGTACGGATGCTGCGCGACATCCCCGGCCTGACCGTGACGCGCATCGCGTCCGGCCTGCCGATGGGCGGCGACCTGGAATTCGCCGACGAATTGACGCTCGGCCGCGCGCTGTCAGGCCGCCGCGCGCTCACCTGAGTCACATCGATCGACGTTTCGCACACCGTCTCTCGTACTTTCCCGCCAAAACGTCGATCGATGTGACTTGTCGGTGCCCGGGTGCAGGATGCCCTTATGGCTGAAGTATTCATCGGCAGTGAAGAGGTCGCGGCGGGCCGCGTTACGCGGCACGAGCTCCGGCGCTGGTACGCCCCCGTTTACCGGGGTGTGTACGCGCGCAAGGACATCGAACTGTCACTACGGGATCGAGCGATAGCCGCATGGTTGGCGTCGGGTCGCAAGGGGGTGGTGGCGGGCGTAGCCGCATCGGGCCTGCATGGCGCACCGTGGGTCGATCCCGACGTCCCCATCGAACTCGTCGGTGTCAGGATCCGGCCTCAGCATGGGCTCGTCCCACGCGCGGACCGCATCGCATCCGATGAGATCACCCGGGTCGGCGGCCTACCTGTGACGTCAAGAGTCCGAACGGCTTTCGACATGGGTCGTCATCTCGAGCGAACGGATGCGCTTGTTCGCCTCGACGCGCTGATGTGGAATCAGAAGTTCAACCGCGCCGACGTCAGGGCACTGGGTGACCGTTATCCACGCGCGGCCGGGCTACGCAGGCTGCTTGAGCTGCTTCCGCTTGTCGACGGCGGAGCGGACTCTCCGCGTGAGAGCCGGATTCGGCTGTGGCTCTTGGATGCCGGCCTCCCGCAGCCCGAGACGCAGATACCCGTGTTGGCGACGTCGACGCGGCCGGTCGCGTGGCTGGACATGGGGTGGCGGGACTACAAGGTTGCCGTCGAGTACGACGGGGATCATCACCGAAAGGACCGCAAGCAGTACGTCAAGGACATCGCCAGGCTGCGAATGCTCGAAGCGCTGGGGTGGATCGTCATTCGGGTGATCGCCGAGGACAAACCGAGTGACGTGATCGCCAGGGTCGAGGAAGCCTTGATACGTCGCGGATGCTCTGTCGAGGTCGATGACTTGCACCGGTTCGCCCGCACGTTCGCGGCCTAGCCGCCTTACACGCGGCGGGGTGCGGCGAGGCGTTCGCGGCGTAAAAGGTCGACCTCGGGCAGGTCCAACGGTGCGAGGTCGCCGACGACCTGCGCCAGCAGATGGTCCGCGAGTTGGGGATTGCGCGCCAGGCACGGGCCGTGCAGATACGTGGCGACGACGCTGCCCTGCACGGCGCCGTCGATGCCGTCGCCCTCCCGGTTACCCGCACCGCTGATCACCTTGGCCAGCGGTTTGGCGTCCGGCCCCAGAACCGTTCCGCCGCGGTGGTTTTCGAAGCCGGTCAGCCGCTCGGTGAGACCTGCCGGCAGCGGTTGGCTCACGACCTCGCCGATCGTGCGCCTCGGCTGCGGCGATGTCGTCAGGTCCAGCAGCCCGACGCCGTCGACCCGCTCGCCCGCCGAGGTCTCGTACCAGTGGCCCAGCACCTGGATCGCAGCGCAGATCGCCAGTACCGGCGCGCCTTTCGCTGCGGCCTCCTGCAGACCGGGATAGCGGATCAGGTGTCGCGTCGCGAGGCGCTGCGCGTAGTCCTCTGCGCCGCCGAGCGTGTACAGGTCCAGGGTGGACGGCACCGGGTCGTCCAGCGTGATGTTGACGATCTCGGCGTCGATTCCGCGCAGCCGTAACCGCTGTCGCAGCACCACCGAGTTGCCGCCGTCGCCGTAGGTGCCCATCACGTCGGGCAGCACCAGCCCGATCCGCACCGTCGAATCAGCCACGCGCCAACGCCCTGTTCAGCTGCAGGAAAGCGGTGTAGTTCGCGACCACCTCGACATGGCCGGCCGGACACGACGCGATGGCGTCGACGGCGTTGTGCACCAATGTGTGTGCGACGCCCGCATACCCGAGTCGCACCGCCAGATCGGTGCCGCGCTCACCGGCCGCGACGACGGGATGGTCGACGAAGTGCTCGAAGTTGACGTCCCACAGCCACGACAGGTCCTCGCCGTCGGGCACCTGGCCGTTGACCGCGATCACCACCGAACCCGCATCGGTGTCCACCATCGACAGCGCCTCCTGCCAGCCCGCCGGGTTCTTGGCCAGCAGCATCCGCACGGTGTGCGCGCCGACGCGCAGCGTGCTGTACCGGCCCGCGACCTCGTCGACACCCGCCGCCGCCTTCACCGCTGCGGCCGGCTCGGCGCCCAGCGCGACGGCGGCGGCCACCGCCTGAGTTGCGTTGCCGCGGTTGACCGTTCCCGGCAGCGCGAGCTGCATCGGCGCGGAGAACCCGTCGGGGCCGTAGATCGTCGTGTCGTCGAACCACCACTGCGGTGTCGGCCGTTTGAAGTCCGTGCCCGTCGAGTACCAATGCGCGCCGTCGCGGACGATGATCTCGCCGCTGCGCGGACAACTCACCGAGTCGTTCGCCCAGCTGCCGCCCGCAGCGACCCACACCACGTTCGGGCTGTCGTAGGCCGCCGACGTCATCAGCACGTCGTCACAGTTGGCGACGACAACGGTGTCGGGGTGACGCGCGAGCCCGGCCCGCAGCGTGCGCTCGATGTGGTTGATCTCACCGACCCGGTCGAGCTGATCGCGCGACAGGTTCAACAGCACGACCACCTTCGGGTGCACCGCATCAGCGACGTGCGGCACATGCATCTCGTCGACCTCGAGCGCCGCCAACCGCGCGTCGCGCGCTGCGGCCAAAGCCGCCACCAGGCCCGCATCCATGTTGGCGCCCTCGGCGTTGGTGGCCACCGGCCCGCGCGTGCCCAGCGCCGCCGCCGTCATCCGGGTGGTCGTCGACTTGCCGTTCGTGCCGGTCACGATCACCGTCGAGCGGCCTTCGCCGAGCTGGCGCAGGATCGACTTGTCCAGCGTCATCGACACCAGGCCGCCGATCATCGCGCCTGCTCCGCGGCCGGTCACCCGCGACGACCAGCGTGCGGCGGAACCGGCCGCCAGCGCGATTCGTCCACGAGCGGTGACCATTCTGCGCATTTTATGTGTCCGACACGCGGCCTCACCGGGCGAGGCTTGTCGGATCGCCGTGCCATCCTGGCGTTTGTGAGCCACACCTGGGGCCGGCCGGCAAGCGAGCCAGGCACGGGCTGGGCGGTCGTCGACGTGGAGACGTCCGGATTTCGGCCCGGGCAGGCCAGGATCGTCAGCGTGGCCGCACTGGCTGTCGGCGACGACGGAAACGTCGAGCGCAGCGTCTCGAGCCTGCTGAACCCCGGTGTCGATCCCGGCCCGACCCATGTGCACGGCCTGACCGAGGAGATGCTGGCCGGTCAGCCCACCTTCGCCGAGGTCGCGTCCGATCTGGTCGAGGTGCTGCGCGGCCGCACCCTGGTCGCCCACAACGTCGGCTTCGACTATTCCTTCCTTGCCGCCGAGGCGGAACTCGCCGGCGTCGAATTGCCCATCGACTCCGTGATGTGCACTGTTGAGCTGGCGCGTCGCCTCGATCTCGGCGTCGACAACATGCGGTTGGAGACGCTGGCGTCGCACTGGGGCGTCAGCCAGATGCGGCCGCACGACGCGCTCGACGATGCCCTGGTGCTGGCGCAGATCCTCAAACCGGCCCTCGTTCGTGCACGCGAGCGCAAGGTCTGGCTGCCGCTGCGGCCGGTGGAGCGTCGGCGCTGGCCGAGCGGGCTCGTCACGCACGAAGAACTGCGCCCGCTGAAGATGATCGCGTCGCGGATGCCGTGCCCGTACATCAACCCGGGCCGCTTCGTTCGCGGCCGCCCTCTTGTGCAGGGGATGCGGGTCGCGCTGTCGGCCGAGGTGTCACGCACTCACGAGGAACTCGTCGAGCGCATCCTGCACGGGGGCCTGGCCTACACCGACGCCGTCGACCCGGAAACGTCGTTGGTGCTCTGCAACGAGCCCGAACCCGAGCACGGGAAGGGTTATCAGGCAGGCGAACTCGGCGTTCCGCTGGTGTCCGACGCCGATTTCATGGACTGCCTCAACAGCGTGGTCGGCGGAACCGACATCGAGGAGTTCACCGACCACACGCTCGACGGCGGCCAGTACGCCCTGTTCTGAGACATACTTCGGCAATGCCGAATCACCGAACGGTCTTCAACCACATCGGCCTCTGCGTGTCCGACCGCGACCGGTCGCGCCGCTTTTATGAGGGGCTGCTCGGGTTCCAGTTCTGGTGGGACCTCGACCTGCCCGACGAGGGCACTGCCGCACTTCTGCAATTGGATGGCCCGATCGGGGTGCGCGCGACCTATCTCGTCCGCGACGCGTTCGTGCTCGAGCTGATCGACTACTCCAAGCGCGAGGTGAAGGCCGGGCACAGGCGGGTGATGGACGAGGTGGGGCTCACCCACATGTCGCTGTCGGTGTCGGATCTCGCCGGGGTGCTCGCCCAGGTCGAGAGCTTCGGCGGATCGGTCGTCGAGGGTGCGACGTCAGCGCATTTCGCGATGATCCGCGATCCGGACGGCCAGCTGATCGAGCTGCTACCCGACTCCTACCTGGCCAATCTGCCGCCGAAGCCGTAAACCGGGCGCTGTTCACACTGTTGAGCGTCTTCCCGAACTAGCTGAGCGCCTTGGCCTTCAGGCTCTCGAACTCGGCCTGCGTGATCGCGCCCGAGTCCAGCAGCGCCTTCGCGTCCGCGATCTCCTGAGCAGGCGACCGGCCGGCGGCCTCCCTGATGTACTCGTCGGTCTGCTGCTTGGCCGCCAGCGCCGCGGCCCGTGCCCGCTCGGCCATCCCCTTGCCGCGGGCCAACAGGTAGACCAGCGCCCCGAGCCAGGGGAACACGATCAGGAAGAACACCCAGAGAGCCTTGACGACGCCTGAGGTTTCATGATCGCGCCAGAACAGGTCGGTGAGGATCTGGAACAGCACAAGCAGATAAGCGATCCACCCGAAGATGATGAGGAAGTGCCAGAGGAAATCCCACGTCGAACCCCAGTCCATGCCCGCTCCTTAGTCGACGGTCAGATGCGCAATCCATTTGCGCGCCAGTCAGTTTACTGACAGGAGAAGCCGGCGGTGCCGTTACCGCGACACCGCCGGCCTCGCCTCGAAGCGAGGTTGACGTGTTCAGCAGGATGCGCAACGGGTTTGTGTCGGGCAACCTCACCGGCGCGTCCGAGGACACGCACGGTGCCGCCGGTCTTGTGGACCGACCGCTGAGCGTCTTCCTCGACTGGCTAGCGTGACGCGCGGTTGACGGCCGACACCACGGCCCGAAGCGATGCGGTGGTGATCGATGTGGCGATGCCGACACCCCATACCGTCTTACCGTTGATGGACGCCTCGACGTACGCGGCGGCTTGGGCTTCCTCACCTGCAGACAGCGCGTGCTCGGAGTAGTCCAGCACCGAGACGTTGATTCCGATGGCGCCCAACGCATCTACGAACGCCGCCAGCGGACCGTTGCCCGCGCCGACGATTTCGCGCTCGACACCGTCGACCTTGACGACGGCCTCGATGGTGTCGGTGCCGCCGTCGACCTCCGACGCGGTCACCTTCTGCCGGATCCGCTCCAGCGGACGCACCGGTGCGAGGTACTCCTCGGCGAAGACGTCCCACATCTCCTTCGGGGACACTTCGCCGCCCTCGCCGTCGGTGATCTTCTGGATCGCCTGGCTGAACTCGATCTGCAGCCGCCGCGGCAGCGCGAGGCCGTGGTCGGCCTTCATGATGTAGGCGACGCCGCCCTTGCCGGACTGTGAATTCACCCGGATCACGGCTTCGTACGTGCGACCGACGTCACGCGGATCGATCGGCAGATACGGGACCTGCCAGAGGATGTCGTCGACGTCGGCGTCCTGTTCGTCGGCCGACACCTTCATCGCATCCAGGCCCTTGTTGATCGCATCCTGATGGCTGCCGGAGAACGCGGTGTAGACGAGATCGCCGCCGTAGGGGTGGCGTTCGGGCACTGGCAGCTGGTTGCAGTACTCCACCGTGCGCCGGATCTCGTCGATGTTGGAGAAGTCGATCTGCGGGTCGATGCCGCGGGAGAACAGGTTCAGCCCCAGCGTGACGATGCAGACGTTGCCGGTGCGCTCGCCGTTGCCGAACAGGCAGCCCTCGATCCGGTCGGCGCCCGCCTGATAGCCCAATTCGGCTGCGGCGACGGCGGTTCCGCGGTCGTTGTGCGGATGCAGGCTCAGGATGATCGAGTCGCGCGGGGTCAGGTGTCGGTGCATCCACTCGATCGAGTCGGCGTAGACGTTCGGCGTCGCCATCTCGACCGTGGCGGGCAGGTTCACGATCAACGGCACGTCGGGCGTCGGCTTGATGATGTCGGCGACGGCGTTGCAGACGTCGACGGCGTATTCCAGTTCGGTGCCGGTGTAGGACTCCGGGCTGTACTCGAAGCGCCACTGCGTGCCGGGATACTTCTTGGCCTCCTCCACGCACATGCGCGCGCCATCGGTGGCGATCGCCTTCACCGCTTCGCGGTCAGCGCGGAACACCACGCGCCGCTGCAGGATCGACGTCGAGTTGTAGAAGTGCACGATCGCCCGCGGCGCGCCCTCGCACGCCTGAAACGTGCGCTCGATCAACTCGGGCCGACACTGCGTCAGCACCTGAATGGTGACGTCGTCGGGGATCGCGCCCTCGCTGATGATCTCGCGGACGAAATCGAAGTCGGTCTGGCTCGCCGACGGGAAGCCGACCTCGATCTCCTTGTAGCCCATCCGGACCAGCAGGTCGAACATGCGGCGCTTGCGCTGCGGGCTCATCGGGTCGATGAGCGCCTGGTTGCCGTCGCGCAGGTCGACGGCGCACCACATCGGCGCTCGGTCGATGACCTTGTCGGGCCAGGTGCGGTCGGGGAGGGTGATCTGCTCGACCTCGTCGGCGAAGCTGCGGTAGCGGCCGATCGGCATTGCCGAACCGCGCTGGGTGTTCCAGGCCGGCTGGCCGGGGTTGGGTGGGCCTGCGGGTTTGATGATCTGGCGTACGGACGCGAAGGCGTCAGGGGAATCCGGTGTGGATCGGGAGAAGGTGGTCACGGTGATGGCTCCGGGAGTAAGGGGGACTCGACCGGCGCATCGCGACTACCCGCGACGGGAAGCCGGTCTGGTTCAGACCCCGTCGCGGCTGCCGAGAAGGAGCACCCGCTGCACGCCGAACACCTTACTCCGCACCCCGGCGCGCCACAAAACTGCGCGTCAGCCTCAGACCTGGGAGTCCGGGAAGGCGATCACCGACAGGAAGCGGATCGGCACCTCGATCAGGTCGACCGGGCCATGCGCGCCCTCACCGTCGATCTGCAGCGAGTCACCCGGTTCGAGCCGGTACACCGACCGGCTGTGGCTGTAGTCCATGACGCCTTCGAGCATGAAGATGAATTCGGTGCCCGGATGCTGGAACAGCGGATAGGTCTTGCTCTTCGCCGACAGCGTGACGTGCAGGCACTCCAGCCGCTTGTGTTCGCCGCGCAGCGAGCCGAGCAGTTGATACTCGTGGCCCTCCTTGGTGCCGTTGCGCGCGATGCGCGCACCCGTGCCCGCCTTGACGAACGCCGCAGGCCGCTCGACTTCCGCGCCGCGGAACAGGCTGGTCACCGGCACATCGAAGCCCTTGGCGAGCAACGCGAGCGTCGACAGACTGCACGAGGTCTGCGCGTTCTCGATCTTGCTCATCATTGCCTTCGAAATGCCAACGCGGGCAGCCATTTCGGCGACGGTAAGGCCTTGCTGCAGGCGTAGCTGGCGGACGTTGCGGCCGATCGCCGCCTCGAACTCGAGATCCTCGACGGGCGCGGCGGGATCGCGGTCACGGGCGATGCCCGACTTGTTGCGCAGCAGCGGGGTCTCGCTCATGTCCCCAGCCTCCCCCTAACGCATCTGTCCGGCGCCGACGTACGGATACGGCGTCTTGAGCAGATCATCCTCGGCGAACCGGGAGAAGCGGAAATCGGACTCGGGGATGCGCGGATCGGCGCTGCGGCCGTCGACCACGAGGTCGGCGACCAGCCTGCCGACCGCGGGGGCGATCTTGAAGCCGTGCCCGCTGAACCCTGCGGCGATGACCAGGCCGTCGAGCGGGCCCCTGCTGATCACCGGGTTCCAGTCGGGGGTGACGTCGTAGCACCCGGCGTAGCTCGTCCGGATGGCCGCGTCGGTGAACCCGGGGAACCTGGTGCCGACCTTGTCGACGGTGAGGTCGACGAAGGCCTCTGTGGCCCGGTTGAGGTAGCTGTCGGGGTCGACGTCCTCGACGTCGGACAGGTCGCTGTTGCCGAACAGGATGTCGCCGCCCACCTCCGGCCGGACGTACTGCAGCGACACCAGGTCGGAGAACACCGGGACGCGGCCGGTCTCGACGCCGGGATCGATCGTGACGATCTGCTCGCGGACCACCCGGATCGGCACGTCGATGCCGTAGGGCTGCAGGAACGGCCCGGTCCAGACGCCGGTCGCGACGACGACCGTGCCCGCGGACACCGTGCCGCCGTCGGCCAGTCGGATGCCGGTGACGGTGTCGCCGTCGGTCAGCAGGCCGGCCACCGGTGTGCCCTGGCGGATGCGCACCCCGGCCGCCCGCGCGGCGGCCGCGAGCGCCTGCGCGGTCTGATAGGCGTCGCCGTACCCGCCGCGCGGCTCCCAGCCGAAGGCGGCGAACGGGGACAGGTCGGCGAACGGCCACAGCTTCGCGACGTCGGAGCGGTCGATCTCCTCGGTGTGCACACCGACGGCGCGCTGGGCGGCCAGGCTCTTGCGCATCGAGTCGACGTTCGGTTCGCCGACGCCGACGACGTAGCCGGTCTGGCGGAATCCGATGTCGGTGCCGAACATCTCGTCGGCCTTCTCGAACACCTCGAGGCCGACGGTGGCCATCGCGGCCAGCGAGCTGACCCCGTAGTGGCACCGGACGATCCCGCTGGACTTGCCCGTCATCCCGGAGGCGACGGTATTGCGCTCGGCGACGAACACATCGGTGACGCCGCGCTGGCTCAGCGCCCATGCGGTCGCCGCGCCCTCGATGCCGCCACCGACGATGACAACGTCAGCGGTCTCTGTCATCGGCGCCCCGGAATCCAGTCGGTGCCCGCAAGCGGCACCCGGGCCATGGCCGCCGCCTCGATGGTCACCGCGACCAGGTCCTCCGGTTCGAGGTGGCATACGTGGGCCTTACCGCACGCGCGCGCGATCGTCTGCGCCTCCATCGTCAGCACCCGCAGGTAGTTGGCCAGCCTGCGGCCGCCCTCGACGGGGTCGAACCGTGCGGCCAACTCTGGGTCCTGCGTGCTGATGCCCGCGGGGTCGGTGCCGTCCTGGAAGTCGTCGAAGAAGCCCGCCGCGCTGCCGAGCCGCTCGTAGTCGGCCGCGTACCGGGGGTGGTTGTCGCCGAGCGCGATCAGCGCTGCGGTCCCGATCGCGACGGCGTCGGCGCCGAGCGCGATCGCCTTGGCCACGTCGGCACCGGTCCGGATGCCGCCGGACACGATGAGCTGCACACCTTTCCGGTGCACGCCGAGTTCCTGCAGCGCCTGGACCGCCTCGGGCACGGCCGCCAGCGTGGGGATGCCGACGTGCTCTATGAACACCTCCTGGGTGGCCGCGGTGCCGCCCTGCATGCCGTCGACCACGACGACGTCGGCGCCCGCGTGCACGGCCAGCTTCACGTCGTAGTACGTGCGGGTGGCGCCGACCTTGACGTAGATCGGCTTGCACCAGTCGGTGATCTCGCGCAGTTCGTTGATCTTGATGGTCAGATCGTCGGGCCCGGTCCAATCCGGGTGCCGGCAAGCCGAACGCTGGTCGATCCCCTCGGGGAGTGTCCTCATCGCCGCGACGCGTGGGGAGATCTTCTGGCCCAACAGCATTCCGCCGCCGCCGGGTTTGGCGCCCTGGCCGAGCACCACCTCGATAGCGTCGGCCTTGCGGAGGTCGTCGGGGTTCATCCCGTAGCGCGACGGAAGGTATTGGTAGACCAGGTATTTGCTCTGGCCGCGCTCCTCGGGTGTCATGCCGCCGTCGCCGGTGGTGGTCGACGTGCCGACCTCGCTGGCCCCGCGGCCGAGCGCCTCCTTGGCCGGGCCGGACAGCGCGCCGAACGACATTCCGGCAATCGTGACCGGGATATCCAGGTGCAGTGGGTGTTTGGCATTGCGGCCACCGAGGACGACATCGGTGTCGCAGCGTTCGCGGTAGCCTTCCAGCGGATAGCGTGACATCGACGCGCCGAGGAACAGCAGGTCGTCGAAGTGCGGCAGCGGCCGTTTGGCGCCCCAACCGCGGATGTCGTAGATGCCGGTCTCGGCGGCGCGATGGATCGCTGCGATCGTCTGGCGGTCGAAGGTGGCGGACTCACGCAGGCCGAGTCGTGCCCTGTCGTCGATGGTGTAGCTCATCAGTAGCTCGCAGAGTTGTCGACGTGGAAGTGATACAGCGAGCGGGCGGAGCCGTACCTGGTATAGGCGGCGGTATCATCGCCCTCGAAACCCGCTGCCTTGAGCAGATATTCGAGCTCCTGGTGGTGTTCGTCGCGCATTTCCTTCGCAATGCAGTCCGCTCCGAGCGAGGAAACCTCGCCGCGGACGTAGATGCGCGCCTCGTAGATCGAGTCACCCAGCGCCTCGCCCGCATCGCCGCGGATCACCAGGCGTCCGGCCTGCGCCATGAAAGCGCTCATGTGCCCGGCGTTTCCGCCGACCACGATGTCGATTCCCTTCATCGAGATACCGCACCGTGCTGCGGCGTTGCCCTCGATCACCAGCAGTCCGCCGTGCGCGCTGGCACCCGCCGACTGCGAGCTGTCACCCTTGACCCACACCGTGCCGCTCATCATGTTCTCGGCGACGCCGGTGCCCGCATTGCCGTTGATCGTGATCTCGGCCTGCTGGTTCATGCCCGCGGCGTAGTAGCCGACGTGTCCCTCGACGGTGGCCTTCACCGGCGCGTTGATCCCGACCGCGACGTTGTGGGCGCCGTCGGGATGGGTGATGACGAACTCGCCGGACAAATCGGGGGCGTGCAGCGCGGCGTTGACATCGCGCAGCGGCGTGGTCCGCAGATCGAAGGCGGTCGTCGATGAGCGCTCGCGCGAAGAGTGTGTCACCGTGTCCATGCGTAGATCACCTCCGGCTCCGGCTCCCAGATCTTCGCTCGGTCGACGCCGGGAAGGCCTGCGAGCGCGCGGTATTCGCTGCCGACCGCGACCCAGTCGGGCGTCTCGGCGATGACGGCGGGCTTACAGGCGATGGCGTCGCGAACAACCGCGAACGAGTCGCGGTTGGAGACCAGCAGCGTGTAGAAGCCGTCGAACGTCGCGCAGAGCTCCTTCAGTGCGGACTCGACGTCGCGGCCGTCGGCCAGCTGCTTGGCGATGAACCGCGCGCCCACCTCTGTGTCGTTCTCGCTGTCGAATTCGACTCCCGCGGCCCGCAGTTCGCGCCGGATCGTGGCGTGGTTGGCGAACGAGCCGTTGTGCACCATGCACTGTTCGGGCCCGACCGTATAGGGATGGCAGCCCGCAGGGGTGACGGCCGACTCCGTCGCCATCCGCGTGTGTCCGACACCCTGCCATCCCTGCGCCTTAATCAAATCCCATGCGTCGGTGAGTGTCTGCGGGTCACCGACACCCTTGAGCACCGCGAGGTCGGCGCCGAAGCCGGCGATCAACGCGCGCGGGTATGCGGCCTTGACGGCGTCGAGCAGGGCCGCGGAGTCCACATCGGCGGACAGCAGGCACGTGTTGGCGACCGCGACAGCGTCGACGCCGCTGCCGAGGTGGCCTGCCGCCGCGGACGTGACGGTGCCGGCGTCGTCGGAGACGTCGACCACCGACACGCATCCGCGCCCAGGCGGGGACCACACCGGATCGCCGTATACCGCGACCCCGGTGGAGTCGCTGCCCCGGTTACCCATCTCACACAGCATCCCGGTGAGCAGTTCACCCAGTCTCGGGTACAGCTCGGCGCTGCGCAGATGCAACCCGACGATCCCGCACATGCATTGGCTCCTTTGGTGTTTCGGTGTCAGAAGGCGGTCAGGTAGTTGTCGATCTCCCACTGTGCGACGGCACTGTGGTAGGAGAAGAACTCCTCGCGCTTGACCTTGGCGAAGTACGAGGCGACGCCCTCGCCCGCGGCGTCGAGCACCCCGGTGACGACGGGGTCGGCGTCGAACTCGTCAACGGCGTGCAGCAGGGTGGGCGGCAGTGGCCGTCCGGTGCTGCCGTCGCCCACCGCGCCGGGGTCCGCGCTGCGCTTGATCCCGTCGATGCCCGCGCCCAGCGCCGCCGCGATGGCCAGATACGGGTTGGCCGAACCGTCGCCGCCGCGCAACTCGATGCGGGCGGAGTCGGGCACCCGGATGTAATGGGTGCGGTCGTTGCCGCCGTAGGTCGGCGTCTTCGGCGCCCATGACGCGCCGGACGCCGTCGTCAGTGCCCCGGTTCTCTTGTAGGAGTTGACCGTTGGTGCCACCACCGCCTGCAGCGCGCACGCGTGTTCCAGGATGCCGCCGACGAACGCGTACGCGGTGTCCGACAGCCCGAGCCCACGCGCGTCGTCGTCGGCGGGAAAGACCGGGGTGCCGCCGCTGGTGAGAGACAGGTGCAGATGCAGTCCGCTGCCCGTCTTGTCGGCGAACGGCTTGGGCATGAACGTCGCGATCATGCCTCGTTCGGCTGCCATCACCGACAGCAGATAACGCAGTGTCACAACGCGATCGGCGGTGGTCAGCGCGTCTGAGTATTCGAAGTTCTGCTCGAACTGGCCATTGCCGTCCTCATGGTCGTTGGCGTAGTTGGACCAGCCCAGGGAGTTCATCGCCGCCGAGATCGCGGTGAGGTGGTCGTACATCCGGGTGACGCCGCGGGCGTCGTAGCACGGCTGATCGGCGGTGTCGGCGGTGTCGGCGACCGAGAGGCCACCGGCGGCGTTGCGGCGCAACAGGAAGTACTCCACCTCGGCGCCGACCCACGGTTCGAACCCGGCGTCGGCGGCACGCTGGATGAGCGACTTCAGGATCACCCGCGGTGCGTACGGCCACGGCTCACCGTTGACATGCGGATCGCAGTGGACCAGCGCAAGGCCGTCCTTGATGAACGGGATGGGCGTAAACGACGCCGGATCCGGAATCGCCATCAGGTCAGGGTCTTTGGGCTCCTGACCCATGGCGCCGACGGCGTAACCGGCGAACCCGACACCCTCGGTGGCCAGCAGTTCGACGGCTTCGACGGGAACGAGCTTCGCGCACGGTTTTCCGCGCAGGTCGACGAACAACGCGAGGATGAACTTCGTCTGAGTCTGCTGGGCGAGTGCGGCGAGGTCGGTGGACATGTTTGAGCCTTGTCTCTTGTTAGGAATCAAAGTATCACGATATGAAACTCGATGCCGACCAAGCCGGCCGGCGCGGACGAGTGGTTTCCGCGCCGGCCGGAGATCGGGTCAGGCAGGGGCCAGTTCGTACGACGGTTCCCGGTGGAACGCCGTATCGATGCCTTTCTCTTCTTCGTCGGGGGAGATGCGAATGCCGATCGTCTTCTTGATCGCGAACGCGATGATGCCCGCGACGACGAACGAGTAGACCATCACCGCACCGGCCGCGACGGCTTGGCGCCACAGCTGGTCGACACCGCCGCCGTAGAACAGGCCGTTGACGCCGTTGGGCATGCTCTCGCTGGCGAGGAAGCCGATCAGCAGGGTGCCGACGAGGCCGCCGACCAGGTGAACGCCGACCACGTCGAGCGAGTCGTCGTAGCCGAAGCGCTCCTTCAGGCCGACCGCGTAGACGCAGATCGCGCCTGCGATGGCGCCGAGGATGATTGCCCCGACGGGCGTGACCGCACCGCAGGCGGGTGTGATCGCGACGAGTCCGGTGATGGCACCCGAAGCCGCGCCGACGCCGGTGACATGACCGGTCTTGAACTTCTCGACCGCGATCCACGCCAGGGTTGCGGCGCAGGTGGCGACGAACGTGGTGACCATGACGATGGCGGCAGAGTTACCGGCGGCCAGCGCCGAACCGCCGTTGAAGGCGTACCAGCCCGCCCACAGCAGACCCGCGCCGAGCAGTGTCAGCGGAACGTTGTGAGGCTTGCGCAGCGTGCCGAAGCCCGCCGACTTGCCGAGCACGATCGCCACGGCCAGGGCGGCTGCGCCGGCGTTGATGTGCACCGCGGTGCCGCCCGCGAAGTCGACCGCAGCCAGCTTGTTGGCGATCCAGCCGCCGACTGAGTTCTCGGTCACGACGCCGTCGAACGCGAAGACCCAGTGCGCGGCGGGGAAGTACACCAGGATCGCCCACGCCGCGGCGAAGATCATCCAGGCGTTGAACTTCATCCGGTCGGCCACCGCACCCGAGATCAGGGCGACGGTGATGGCCGCGAACAGCGCCTGGAATACCGCGAACAGCGATACCGGTAGGCCGGCCACGGTCGTGTTGACGTCCAGCAGATCCTTCAAGCCCGCGAATTCCGTTACGTCACCGACGAATCCGCCATAGGAGGTGCCAAACGTCATCGAGAAGCCGAACAGCACCCACAGCACGCCGACGAGTGCCGCCGCGCCGAACGTCATCATCATCATGTTGGTCGAGCTCTTGACGGACACCATGCCGCCGTAGAACAGCGCGAGCCCGGGGATCATCAGCGTGAGGCCGATGATGCAACACAGCATGAATGCTGTGGTTCCTGTATCCACGTCCATCTACATCTCCATCACTGGTGGCGGCCTCCGATCGACCGATCACTGGCAGTAACCGACGTTTCTGTTACGTGGACAGTTTCGGTTTGTTGCGGGGTTGTTAAGAGTCGGTGCCCGCGCCGTAAGCCCGATCTCGAGCGCCGGTTAGAGTCCGTGCAATGAATCTCGCTGGCCGGTGGAAATTCACCATCGCCGCCGTGGTGGTCGCAGCGGTCGTCCTCGCCATATCGCAGCTCGGACTTTTCGGCGCCTCGTCGGAGGAATGCCGGCCGGTCAAAGACCTGCTCGCGTTCAACAAGGCGCAGAACGAGCAGATCGCAGCGAAGACGGCCGATTCCGAGGGCGTCCCGACCGTCGCCGAGGAAAGCGCCTACCAGGCATGGGCGGACGGCCTCGCCGAGCGCGCCCAGAACATTCACGAGCCCGACCTGGCCCGCGACGCCACCCACCTCGCCAGCCTCGCGAACGAGTTCGTCGGGCGGTTCGGCGAACTGCGCGTCGAGGCCGGGTCCCGCGCGCCGGGCGCGCCCCCGCCCCCGGCGGTGTTCCACATGGAGCTGTTGAACAGCCAGATAAGCGAAACCCTCAAGAAGCTGTCCGATGCCTGCGGCTGACGCCTGTGCCCGTTTGTAGGGTCTGACCCGTGTGCACACGCGTCGTATACCTCGGAACGGGACAGCGGATCGTCACCGGACGATCGATGGACTGGAAGTCGGAGATCGGCACCAACCTCTGGGCGTTCCCGAGAGGGATGAAGCGCAGCGGGGAGGCGGGTCCCGACTCGGCGGTGTGGACGTCGAAGTACGGCAGCGTCATCGCCTCGGGCTACGACATCAGCACCACCGACGGTGTCAACGAGGCCGGGCTGGCCGCAAATCTGTTGTGGCTGGCCGAATCCGAGTATCCGGCCAACACCGGCGACCGGCCCGCGATGTCGTTGGCGTTGTGGGCGCAGTACGTGCTGGACAACTTCGGCACGGTGGCAGAAGCGGTTACGGCGCTGACCGCGACGCCGCTGCGGGTCGTCACCGCGCAGGTCCCCGGCGAAGAACGGTTGGCCACCGTGCACCTGGCGATATCCGATGCGACCGGAGACAGCGCGATCATCGAGTATCTCGGCGGCGAGCAGGTCATTCACCACTCCCGCGAGTATCAGGTGATGACGAACTCGCCGATCTTCTCCAAGCAACTCGCGATCACCGAGTACTGGCAGCAGATCGGCGGAACGGTGATGCTGCCCGGCACCAACCGCGCCGCGGACCGCTTTGTGCGGGCGTCGTTCTACGTCAACGCGGTGGAGAAGACCGCCGACCCGGTGCTCGCCGTCGCGGCGGTGTTCTCCGTGATGCGCAACGTGTCAGTGCCCTACGGGATCTCGACGCCCGATGAACCCAACATCTCGAGCACACGGTGGCGAACGGTCATCGACCACACCGCAAAGCGCTATTTCTTCGAATCGGCGTTGTCGCCCAACACATTCTGGGTGGAGCTGAGCAACCTCGACTTCACCGAGGGGGCGCCGACGAAGCGGCTCAGCCTCGGCGAGGGGGAGAAGACCGTCTACGCGGGCGATGCCAGCGCGCAGTTCGCCGACGCCGAGCCGTTCGCGTTCCTCGGGGTGCCCGCGTCATAGCTGAAGCGACGTCCCCCAGCTGCCCGCGAACGCCACCTCGTGCAGCGGCAGCCGGCCGCGTCCCTGGGAGTCGCGTTCGATGATCTCCGGCGGCGCATTGTCGTAGTCGCCGAGCGATCCGACGGCGACCACCGCGATCGGCGCGACGCCCGCCGGGATGGCGAACGCGTCGCGCGCGCCGTCGACGTTGAACCCGGCCATGGGATGGGCGATCAGACCGCGTGACACCGCCTCGATGGTCAGCTGGGCGATCGCGGCGCCCGCGTCGACGGCCGCATACCGGGCGGTCCGCTCGTCCTCACCCTCGTCGGTGCAGACCAGGATCAGCGCGCCCGCATCGTGGGCGTAGCGGTTGCCGCGCTTCAGCAGCGTGGTGATCGTGGTGAACGTGCCGTCGCCGCGTCGGCCGACGACATAGCGGACCGGCTGGCGATGCCCCCACGTCGCCGCCCAGCGAGCCGCCTCGAGGACCGCGAGCACCTGCTCGGCGTCCAGCACCGCGTCGGGGTCGAACATCCGGGGGCTCCACCGCTGCGCGATGGGGGGATGGATGGGCACCGCGGTGTCTGCGTGGAAGTTCGCTGTGTTCTGGCCCACAGCCCGACGCTACCGGCGGAGTAAATGAGGTGCGCGAACCCCTTATCCTTAGTGGGATCTACTCGGATCCCCGAGACCATCAGAGAGGTTTTGACAGTGGCGCTCGTCGTGCAGAAGTACGGCGGATCCTCGGTATCTGACGCCGAACGGATTCGCCGGGTGGCTGAGCGCATCGTGGAAACCAAGAAGCAGGGCAACGACGTCGTCGTGGTGGTCTCTGCCATGGGCGACACCACCGACGACCTGCTCGACCTCGCCAAACAGGTGTGCCCGGCCCCGCCGGCCCGGGAGATGGACATGCTGCTCACCGCCGGTGAGCGAATCTCGAATGCCCTGGTCGCGATGGCCATCGACTCGCTCGGCGCGCAGGCCAGGTCCTTCACCGGATCGCAGGCCGGCGTGATCACCACCGGCACGCACGGCAACGCCAAGATCATCGACGTCACGCCCGGGCGGCTGCGTTCGGCGCTCGACGAGGGGCTGATCGTGCTGGTCGCCGGGTTCCAAGGGGTCAGCCAGGACAGCAAGGACGTGACCACGCTCGGCAGGGGTGGCTCGGACACCACCGCGGTCGCGCTGGCCGCCGCGCTGAAGGCCGACGTCTGTGAGATCTACACCGACGTCGACGGGATCTTCTCCGCCGATCCGCGGATCGTGCCGAACGCCAAGCACCTCGACACCGTGTCCTTCGAGGAGATGCTCGAGATGGCGGCGTGCGGCGCGAAGGTGCTGATGCTGCGCTGTGTGGAGTACGCCCGCCGGTACGACGTCCCGATCCACGTCCGATCGTCGTACACCGACAAACCAGGAACCATCGTCAAAGGATCGATCGAGGACATCCCCATGGAAGACGCCATCCTCACCGGAGTCGCGCACGACCGCAGCGAGGCCAAGGTCACCGTCGTCGGGTTGCCCGACGTTCCCGGCTATGCCGCCAAGGTGTTCCGTGCCGTCGCCGACGCCGACGTGAACATCGACATGGTGCTGCAGAACATCTCGAAGGTCGAGGACGGCAAGACCGACATCACCTTCACGTGCTCGCGCGACAGCGGGCCCGGCGCGGTGGAGAAGCTGACGTCGCTGCAGGACGAGATCGGCTTCACGAAGGTGCTCTACGACGACCACATCGGCAAGGTGTCGCTGATCGGCGCCGGCATGCGCAGCCATCCCGGCGTCACCGCCACCTTCTGCGAGGCGCTGGCCGGGGTCGGGGTCAACATCGACCTGATCTCCACCTCCGAGATCCGGATCTCGGTGCTGGTGAAGGACACCGAACTGGACAAGGCGGTATCGGCGCTGCACGAGGCGTTCAACCTCGGCGGTGACGAAGAGGCAGTGGTCTACGCGGGAACAGGACGGTAGGACGCGATGGTCAACATCGGTGTAGTCGGCGCGACCGGTCAGGTCGGCCAGGTGATGCGCACGCTGCTCGACGAGCGCGACTTTCCTGCGACCTCGGTGCGGTTCTTCGCATCCGCGCGCTCGCAGGGCAAGAAGCTGTCGTTCCGCGGTCAGGAGATCGAGGTCGAGGACGCCGAGACCGCCGACCCGAGCGGCATCGACATCGCGCTGTTCTCCGCCGGTGCGACGATGTCGCGGGTGCAGGCGCCGCGGTTCGCAGCCGCGGGTGCGATCGTCGTCGACAACTCGTCGGCGTGGCGCAAGGACCCCGACGTGCCGCTGGTCGTCAGCGAGGTCAACTTCGACAGAGATGTCGGAAACCGGGCCCGGTCCCTCAAGCGGGGCATCATCGCGAACCCGAACTGCACGACGATGGCCGCGATGCCGGTGCTGAAGCCACTGCACGACGAGGCGGGGCTGGTGCGCATCGTCGCGTCGACGTATCAGGCGGTCTCCGGCAGCGGCCTGGCCGGTGTCCAGGAACTGTTCGACCAGGCCCGCGCGGTCGTCGACGACAGCGAGAAGCTGGTGCACGACGGCGGCGCACTGGACTTCCCGCCGCCGAACAAGTACGTCGCGCCGATCGCGTTCAACGTTGTCCCGCTTGCGGGTTCGCTCGTCGACGACGACTCGGGCGAGACCGACGAGGATCAGAAGCTGCGCAATGAGAGCCGCAAGATCCTCGGCATCCCGGATCTGTTGGTCAGCGGCACCTGCGTGCGGGTTCCGGTCTACACCGGGCACTCGCTGTCGATCAACGCCGAGTTCGCCGAACCGATCTCACCGCAGCGGGCCGAGGAGATCCTCGCGAACGCGGCCGGTGTGAAGCTCGTCGACGTGCCGACCCCGCTTGCCGCCGCCGGTATCGACGAGTCGCTGGTCGGTCGGATCCGCCAGGATCCCGGTGTGCCCGACGGTCGCGGCCTCGCGTTGTTCGTGTCCGGGGACAACCTGCGAAAAGGCGCCGCGCTGAACACGATCCAGATCGCCGAACTGCTGGCCGCCGAGTTGTGACCCCCTTTCGCCGAAACCAACGTTTGGGCGAAAAAGTTCGAGTAGTTCTCGCCATTACGTCGATCTCGGCGTTGGGCATGCCGACGGCGCACGCGGATCCGCCGTCGCCGATTCCCGCACCCGTGCTGCCCCCGCTTGCGCCGGGGCAGGTGCTGCGCATCGGGCCGACCGCGGGAACCGGAACGCCGACAAGGGATTACGGTATCGGCGCCACCGACCTCTGCGAGTTCATGGAGTTCCCCAGCGGCATCCTGCAGGTGTGCGGTGACAGCTTCGCCGGACAGGGCGTCGGCTTCGGCGGCTGGTACTCGCCAATTGCGTTGCACGTCGAGACCGACTCGATCGGCGACCCGACCGGGGTGCGCTATGACGGCGTGTTCGGCATCGACAAGCCACTGCTTGCCGATCCGACGAAGCCGGGTGAGTCGCAGCTGCCCGCGGGCGTCGTGCAGATCAACCGCGACAACTACATGATGGTGACCACCGCGAAGGACCTGCGGCCGCAGGCGTCGCGACTGGTGAAAGCCGATGCGGCGCGCGGCGAGTGGCCCACCATCGCCGGATCGGAACGGCCCGCGTCCTATGAGGACGGCAGGCAGAGCCAGATCAGCGGCTACTACGACCCGATCCCGACCGCCGAATCTCAGACCGGCTGGGTGTACATCGTCGCCAACAACTTCGACCGCACCGGCCCGGTGGGGTTGTACCGCGCCAAGCGGGAGACCTTCAACGACAGGTCCAGCTGGCAGGGCTGGTCGTCCGACGGTGGCTGGGGCAAGACGCCGACACCATTGTGGCCGGATCGCGTGGGGGAGATGAGCATTCGGCAGATCGACGGCAAGACTGTGCTGTCGTACTTCAACGCCAGTACCGGAAACATGGAGGTACGGGTCGCTGACAACCCGACCGCGCTGGGCACCGCGCCGGCGACAACGGTGGTGTTCGCGAGCGAATGGCCCACCCCCGCAGAAGATCTCCCGCCGCCGGAAGTGAACCGGTTGGCCCAGCCGTACGGCGGATACATTTCGCCGGGCTCGACACTCGACGAGGTTCGCGTGTTCATCAGCCAGTGGAACACGCTGCCGCGCGCGCAGGCGCCCTACCGCGTCATCCAGTTCGCGGTGAACCCGTTCAAGCCGGGCGACGTGCTGCCGCAGTAGCGTCGGCTAGCGCCACCGCAGCGATTCGACGAGGATGTGGCTGTCCTGCACCGTCTGCCCGAACGCTTCTTCGGCCAGACGCAGCCATTCGCCGTAGTCGTCGGTCGGTGAGTCGTTCATGGAGCAAGTGTGATTGGCTGCGCGGTCGCCGGGTATAGCTGCGAGGAGACTTCCGCGCCGCGGCAGGCGATGTTTTGCTATCCGTCCGGCAAGGTTGTTGGGCCTAAGCGAATAGGATCCGAACATGTCGAACGGTTGCGTTCGAAAGCTGTTGCAAGAGAACGGCTTGCTGATCGCGTGTTTGGGGCTGTTCGCCGTTTTCTTCATCGGTATGCTGATCTCCGGGGCGGCGACCTACAACCAGGAACAACAGGAGCACGGCTCGCATGGGCACGTGTCGGTCATCAGCTACCTGGTCACCGGCCATTTCGTCGAGGCCACGTTCGAGAACTGGGAGTCCGAGTTCCTCCAGATGGGGATGTACGTCGTCCTGACCGCGTTCCTCTATCAAAAGGGATCGGCGGAGTCGAAGCCGCTGCACGGGCGCGCACCTCAAGACGAGGATACGCGTGACGTCATTCCGAATCGATGGACGCCGTGGCCGGTGCGCAAGGGTGGCATCGTGCTTCGCATCTACGAAAACTCGCTGGCCATCGCGTTCTTCGTGCTGTTCTTCGCGTCATGGGCTCTCCACGCGGTCGGCGGTGTCGAGGCGTTCAACGAGGAGCAGGTTCAGCACGGCCAGGCCGCCATCTCCGTCTGGCGCTACGTGACGACGTCGCAGTTCTGGTTCGAGTCCATGCAGAACTGGCAAAGCGAGTTCATCGCCGTGGCGGCGATCGTCGGACTGTCGATCTTCCTGCGGCAGCGGGGCTCCGCCGAGTCCAAACCGGTCGCCGAACCGCACCGTCAGACCGGCGGCTGAGGCTCGAACGCGTCAGGTCTGCCTGCCCGCGGCCTTGGCCCGCACGCGCTGGTGGACCGTGAGCAGCAGCCGGTCGAACGTCGCTCGGGGCGGCACGTCCTCGTCGTATTCGAGGGAGCGGATATCGGCCATGAACTGATCGGCCAGCGCCCGCACCTTGACGTTGGTCTCCTGGGAGCGCCACTTCATCAGGTCGAACGCGGCGTCGGCGTCGATGCGGTAGACGAGCATCAGGATGCCCTTCGCCTGCTCGATCGCCGCCCGGTTCTCCGCGATCTCGGCGACCGCCTCGCTGATGATCGCCGACTGGGTCTCCGCGGCGGGAGTGACGTCGATGTAGAACCCCTGCGTACCGATCACCCGGCCGGTGTGGTCGTGCATGCGCTCCCCGATGACGACGACTTCGCGCGTCCTGCCGTCGACGGTGACGACGCGGTGACGGGTGCTGAACGGCTTGTGCGTCCTGCGGATCTCCTCGAGAGAAGCCGCCACGTGCTCGTAGTCGTCGGGGTGCTTGTGCGACAGCACGAGCCGCGTCGTCGGGACGACCGAGCCCGGTTCGTAGCCGTGGATTTGCGCCACCTCCGCTGACCACTCCCACCGCTCATCGTCGAAGTAGAAGCGATACCAACCGAACTGGTGGGCGATATTGCCCGCCTCGGTTTGCTCGAGTGTCGTGTCCTGGCTCATTTTCCAACCAGACCGCAGGCCATGGTCCAATTTTAGAACGACGGTCCCATTCACAGCTGATTCACATGCGATTCAGAACCGGCACATCGCAAGCTTTCGCATGCTCGAAGCCATGAGCGAACCAACCCCAACACCCGAGCCCGCGACGACCCCCGTTGCGACCCCGACAGCGCCCCAGCCGAGCTACGTCGAGCGTGAACCACGCCGCTCCCGCCTCACCGCGGTCGCCGCATGGGTCGGCATCGTCGCAGGCGTCGTGTTCATCGTCGCCGTGATCTTTTTCAGCGGATTCGTCCTCGGCGCGCACACGGGTGGCCATCGCGGCGGCCATCACGGCGGAGACCGCGACTTCGCGATCATGCATCGCGGCGGCCCGCCCCCGATGTTCCCGATGGGGCCGGGGCCGCGCTTCGAGCGCCCGCCGTTCGGGCCGGGTGGGCCGGGCTTCGAGCCGTCGGAGCCGTCGCAGGCCCCGTCGACGACCGCGCCGTCGCGGCCCTGATTCAAACCCGAGGTTTCAAAACAGTCCGTTGATGGGGATTCACCTCGGCGAGGCCGGTACGCCTCACTGGCTTCGTCGAGGGGATGACCACTCATGGCTGACAAGTTCACGACCACCGACGCCGGTGCGCCGGCGCCGAGCGTCGAACACTCGCTGACCGTCGGACCGGACGGCCCGATTCTGCTGCAGGACCACTACCTCATCGAGCAGATGGCCAACTTCAACCGGGAGCGCATCCCGGAACGGCAGCCGCACGCCAAGGGCGGTGGCGCGTTCGGCCAGTTCGAGGTCACCCAGGACGTCAGCCGGTTCACCAGGGCCGCGTTCCTGCAACCCGGCGTGAAGACCGAGATGGTGGCCAGGTTCTCCACCGTGGCTGGTGAGCGCGGCAGCCCCGACACGTGGCGGGACCCGCGCGGGTTCGCGTTGAAGTTCTACACCAGCGAAGGCAACTTCGACATGGTCGGCAACAACACCCCGGTGTTCTTCGTGCGCGACCCGATGAAGTTCCAGAACTTCATCCGCAGCCAGAAGCGGCTGGCCGCCAACAACCTGCGCGATCACCACATGCAATGGGACTTCTGGACGCTGTCACCCGAGTCGGCTCACCAGGTGACCTGGCTGATGGGTGACCGCGGAATCCCGAAGACGTGGCGTCACATGAACGGCTACTCCAGCCACACCTACAGCTGGCTGAACGCCGACGGCGAATTGTTCTGGGTCAAATACCATTTCAAGACCGACCAGGGCATCGACTTCCTCACGCAGGAGGACGCCGACCGGCTTGCGGGCGAGGACGCCGACTACCACCAGCGCGACCTCTTCACCTCGATCGAGGGCGGCAACTTCCCCAGCTGGACGCTTCACGTGCAGATCATGCCGTTCGAGGATGCGAAGACCTACCGCTACAACCCCTTCGACCTGACGAAGGTGTGGCCGCACGGCGACTATCCGCTGCACGAGGTCGGCAGAATGACGTTGAACCGCAACGTCGTCGACTATCACGCGCAGATCGAGCAGGCCGCGTTCGAGCCGAACAACATCGTGCCGGGCACCGGCCTGAGCCCGGACAAGATGCTGCTGGCCCGCGGCTTCTCGTACTCCGACGCGCATCGCGCGCGGCTCGGGGTGAACTACAAGCAGATCCCCGTCAACGAGCCGCACGTCGAGGTCAACGCCTACTCCAAGGACGGTGCGATGCGGATCCGCAACGCGACCGACCCGGTGTACACGCCGAATTCGATGGGCGGACCGGAGGTGGACCCCAGGCGCGCAGCAGAGGTGCACTGGGCCTCCGACGGCGACATGGTGCGCGCGGCCTATGCCCTGCGCCAGGACGACGACGACTGGGGACAGGCGGGCACCCTGGTCCGCGAGGTGCTCGACGACGCCGCACGGGACAGGCTGGCCCACAACATCATCGGCCACGTATCGGACGGGGTGCGCGAACCCGTGCTCTCGCGGGTGTTCGAATACTGGAGCAAGGTCGACCCCGACCTCGGCAAGAAGGTCGAGGAGGGCGTCCGCGCAGGCGGCTGAAACGCGAAAAGGGCGTCTTGCCGTCTGGAGACAGGCTGGCATGATCGAGCCCATGAGCATCGAAGTCGTTTACACCGCAGAGTCGACCGCAACCGGAGGTGGCCGCGACGGTCACGTGAAGTCAACGACGGGCCGAATCGACCTGGACACCCGGCCGCCGAAGGAGGTGGGCGGCAACGGGGAGGGCACCAACCCCGAAGAGCTGTTCTCGGCGGGCTATGCGGCATGCTTCCTCGGCGCGCTGAGGCTCGTTGCCCGCAACGAGAAGATCGACCTCGACGACGCGACGGGCATCACCGCGCAGGTCGGGTTCGGCAAGGACGCAGACGGCGGGTTCGGCATCAATGCCCACCTGATCGGGTACCTGCCCGGCCTGGAGCAGAGCGCGGCCGAGGACCTCATGGCGAAGGCCCACCAGGTGTGCCCGTACTCCAAGGCCACCCGCGGCAACATCGACGTCAAGCTGTCGGCGAAGGTCTGATGCCATGAGGCGCACCGCCGCTCTCGCGGGCGTCGGGCTTGCCGTCAGCGTTGCTGTGGCGGCCCCGGCGACAGCCCGCCCGTCAGATCCCGGTGTGGTGAACTACGCCGTCCTCGGCAAGGGGTCGGTCGGCAACATCGTCGGCGCCACATTGCGTTTCGATGCGCCGTTCACCGATCCGTTCCAGTCGTATTGGGTCGACAACCCGGTCTGCAACAACTGGGCCGACATCGGGCTGCCCGAGGTGTACGCCGACCCCGACCTGGCCTCGTTCAACGGCACGGTGACGCAGGAGTCGGCCGCCGACGACACCCACCGCGTCAAACAGGCCGTCGGGGTGTTCGCCACCAACGGGGCCGCCGAGCGGGCGTTCCACCGCGTCGTCGACCGCACCGTCGGCTGCTCGGGCCAGACCACGGCCATGCATCTCGACAACATGGCCACAGAGGTGTGGTCGTTCTCCGGGGGCCCGGCGACCGCCACGGAGGCGGACTGGGTCAAGCAGGAGGCCGGCACCGACCGGCGCTGCTTCACCACCACCCGGCTACGGGAGAATGTTCTGCTGCAGGCGAAAGTCTGCCAGCCCGGTAACGGCGGGCCTGCGGTCAACGTGCTGGCAGGTGCGATGCAGAACACTCTCGGGCAATAGCCGGACCGCGGATGGGGGCACCCGACATGAATCCGTCAGGAAAAAATCTCGGGACTTTGTCAGTCTTCTCTGGAAGATGGGAACAGGGCCGCGACCGTTCCGGCGCCGGAGGAGATGGGCGGGATGACCAACACCATCACGACCGACCTGGGCGAAGGCCACCCAATCGACGCCGCCGATGCCGAGCTGACCAGCGCTAACGACGCCGCGCAGCTGATCGGCGAGTCGTGTCTCACCGACGGCCCGGTGGGGCGCGTCGGCCTGGAGATCGAGGCGCACTGCTTCGACCTCGCCGCCCCGGAGCGTCGCCCGGCCTGGGATCAGATCAGCTCCGTCATCGCCGACGTCGGTGTGCTCCCCGGCGCAAGCCTGATCACCGTCGAGCCAGGCGGTGCCGTCGAACTGTCCGGCCCGCCGGCCGACGACGTCGTGTCTGCCATCACCGCCATGGCGGGCGACCGGGCGGTGCTGCGATCGGCGTTCGCCGAAGCCGGGCTGGGCCTCGTCCTGCTTGGCGCCGACCCGCTGCGACCCGCCAAGCGCATCAACCCGGGCGACCGGTACCGCGCGATGGAGCAGTTCTTCGAGGCCAGCCAGACCGGCGCGGCCGGGGCGGCGATGATGACGTCGACGGCGTCGGTGCAGGTCAATCTGGAGGCAGGGCCCGAGGCGGGATGGGCGGCGAGGCTCCGGCTGGCACATGCGCTCGGCCCGACGTTGGTCGCCATCGCGGCCAACTCGCCGCTGCTCGGCGGCAAGTTCACCGGTTGGCGCAGCTCGCGGCAGTGGGTGTGGAGCCAGCTGGACTCGGCGCGGTGCGGTCCCGTCCTGGGTGTCGACGGCGAAGACCCGGCAGGCGAGTGGGCGCGGTATGCGCTGAAGGCGCCCGTGATGCTCGTGCATCCGACGCCGGAGATGGATGCGGTGCCGGTGACCGACTGGGTGCCGTTCGCCGACTGGGCCGACGGCAGCGTGCTGCTCGGCGACCGTCGACCGACCGTCGCGGATCTCGACTATCACCTGACGACGCTGTTCCCGCCGGTGCGACCACGACGGTTCCTGGAGATCCGCTACCTCGACAGCGTGCCCGACGCCGACTGGCCCGCGCTCGTGTTCACCCTCGCGACGCTTCTCGACGACCCCGGCGCAGCGGAGATCGCCGCCGAGGCATGCGAACCCCTCGCCACGGCGTGGGACCGCGCCGCGCAGACCGGCCTCGGCGACCGGCGACTGCGGGACGCCGCGATCCGCTGCGTTGCGGCGGCGGCCGAACGGGCGCCCGCCGCGCTCCAGGAATCGATGGCGCGGCTGATGCGTTCGGTCGAACAAGGACGCGCGCCGGCCGACGGCTTCTCCGACCGGGTGGTGCGAAACGGGATCGCAACTGCGGTCACCGAACTGGCTCAAGGGGTGCAGTGAGCGCACGCGAATCGCTGGCACAGCGGCTGACCAAGGCGCGCGCCAGGACGCTTCGGCTCGTCGAGTTCGACGACGCCGAGTTGCACCGGCAGTACGACCCGCTGATGAGCCCGCTGGTCTGGGACCTCGCGCACATCGGCTGGCAGGAAGAGCTGTGGCTGCTGCGGGCGAACGACGCGCGGCGGCCGGGCATGCTGTCGCCGGATGTCGAGCGCCTCTACGACGCGTTCAAGAACCCGCGTGCCAGCCGGGTCGAGTTGCCGCTGATGCCGCCGACCGATGCTCGCGCCTACTGCGCGACCGTGCGCGACAAGGCGCTCGACGACCTCGACTCGCTGTCCGATGACGACACCGAGGCAGCCTTCAACTTCGGCCTGGTGATCAGCCATGAGAACCAGCACGACGAGACCATGCTGCAGGCGCTCAACCTGCGGTCGGGGCCATCGTTGCTGGACCGCGGCAGCCCGCTTCCACCGGGCCGCCCCGGGGTGGCGGGCACGTCGGTGCTGGTGCCGGGCGGCACCTTCGTGCTCGGTGTGGACGCGGTCACCGAACCGGAGTCGCTCGACAACGAGCGGTCGGCGCACGAGGTCGACGTGCCCGCATTCCGTATCGGCCGGGTGCCGGTCACCAACGGCGAGTGGCGAAACTTCATCGACGACGGCGGCTACCGCGAGGCGCGATGGTGGTCGCCGCGCGGATGGTCGTATCGCGAAAAGGCCGGGCTGACGGCGCCGCAGTTCTGGAACGACTGCGAATTGGCCGGTACCCGAACGAGATTCGGCCACATCGAGGACATTCCCGACGACGAGCCCGTACAGCACATCACCTATTTCGAGGCGGAGGCCTACGCCGCATGGGCCGGTGCGCGGCTGCCCACCGAGATCGAGTGGGAGAAGGCGTGCGCATGGGACCCCGACGCCGCTGCCCGGCGTAGATTCCCCTGGGGTGCAACGGAACCCACCCCCGCACTGGTCAACCTCGGCGGCGGCGCGCTGCGGCCCGCACCTGTCGGTGCCTATCCGGCCGGTGCGTCGGCCTACGGTGTCGAGCAGATGCTCGGCGACGTCTGGGAGTGGACCTCCTCGCCGCTGCGGCCATGGCCGGGCTTCAAACCGATGCTCTACGACCTCTACAGCCAACCGTTCTTCGACGGTGACTACAAGGTCCTTCGCGGCGGGTCGTGGGCGGTCGCCGAGGACATCCTGCGGCCCAGCTTCCGCAACTGGGACCACCCGATCCGCAGGCAGATCTTCAGCGGTGTGCGATTGGCCTGGGACGTCTGATGTGTCGCCACCTGGCCTGGCTCGGTGAGCCGCGGTCGGTCGCATCGCTGGTGCTCGAACCGACATATAGCCTTCTGGTGCAGTCATATTCACCGCGTCGCCAGAAGCACGGCCTGATGAACGCCGACGGCTGGGGTGTCGGGTTCTTCGACGACGACGGGGTGGCCAGGCGGTGGCGCAGCGCCGCCCCGTTATGGGGGGACGCGTCCTTCACATCCGTGGCCCCGGTTTTGCGCAGCGGTTGTGTGGTGGCCGCCGTGCGATCGGCCAGCGTGGGGATGCCGATCGAGGCCTCGGCGTCGGCGCCGTTCACCGACGACCGGTGGCTGCTCTCGCACAACGGGCTTGTCGACCGCACGGTGCTGCCCGCCTCGTCTGTGGCGGAGTCCACCAACGACAGCGCCCTGCTCGCCGCGCTGATCTTCGACCGCGGCATGGACGCGCTGGGCGACACCGTCGCCGAAGTCGCGGCGGCCGACCCGAACGCCAGGCTGAACATATTGGCTGGCAACGGTTCCCAGCTGTGCGCCACCACGTGGGGAGACACGCTGTTCGTGTTACGGCAGGACGACGGCGTGGTGCTGGCCAGTGAACCCTTCGACGACGACGAGGCCTGGCGGGAGATCCCCGACCGCCACCTCGTCACGGTCACTGACGAAAGCGTGGAGATGACCGCGCTGAAAGGATCGGCATGACAGTAACGTTGTCCAACCAGCTCGCCGCGGACTCCGCCGCGCAGGCGCTGCGCCGAGACGTCTACGACGGCCTCAGACAGACTCCGAAAACGTTGCCGCCCAAGTGGTTCTACGACTCTGTCGGCAGCGACCTGTTCGACCAGATCACCCGGCTGCCCGAGTACTACCCGACCAGGGCCGAGGCGGAGATCCTGCGAAACCGTGCCGCCGAGATCGCCGCCGCCTCGGGTGCCGACACGCTGGTGGAACTCGGCAGCGGAACGTCGGAGAAGACGCGGTTGCTGCTCAGCGCGTTGCGCGACGGCGGATCGCTGCGCCGGTTCATCCCGTTCGACGTCGACGCGGGAATGCTGCGGTCCGCCGGCTCGGCCATCCTCGACGAATACCCCGGGATCGAAATCGAGGCTGTGTGCGGCGATTTCGAGGAGCATCTCGGCAAGATTCCGCGCGTCGGACGCCGCCTCGTGGTGTTCCTCGGCTCCACCATCGGCAACCTGACGCCGGAACCGCGAGCCGAGTTCCTTGCGACGCTGTCCGACACGTTGCAGCCCGGAGACAGCCTGTTGCTCGGCACCGATCTGGTCAAGGACACCGGGCGACTGGTCCGCGCCTACGACGACAGCGCGGGCGTCACGGCGCGGTTCAACCGCAACGTGCTCGCCGTTGTCAACCGCGAACTCGACGCCGATTTCGACCTCGCGGCGTTCGAGCACGTGGCCAAGTGGAACGCCGACGAGGAACGCATCGAGATGTGGTTGCGGGCGAGCACAGCCCAGCAGGTCAGGATCGCGGCGCTGGACTTGACCGTCGACTTCGCCGCGGGCGAAGAGATGCTCACCGAGGTGTCGTGCAAATTCCGGCCCGAACGTGTCGCCGACGAACTGGCGGCGGCCGGCTTGAAGCGGACACACTGGTGGACCGACAGCGCCGGTGACTTCGGCCTGTCCCTTTCGGTGAAATGACGGAGCTGGGAGCGCGGTGGCGGTCGGCGCGGCCGAAAGTTGCTGGCCTGCACCTGGATAGCGGCGCCTGCTCACGCCAGAGCTTCGCGGTCATCGACGCGGCCACCCAGCACGCCAGACACGAGTCGGAGGTCGGTGGCTACGTCGCGGCGGCGGCAGCAGCGCCTGTGCTGGACGCGGGCCGGTCCGCGGTCGCCGCGCTGACCGGCATGTCGGCATCCGACGTCGTCTACACCACCGGTGCCAACCACGCGCTCGATCTGCTGCTGAGCAGTTGGACGGGGCCGCGCACCGTGGCGTGCCTGCCCGGTGAGTACGGGCCGAACCTTGCGGTAATGGCGGCCAACGGCTTCGACGTGCGCGCGCTGCCCGCCGACGACATCGGACGGCTCGCTGTCGACGAAGCCGCGGCGGCGTTGGCGGCGAACCCGCCCGCGCTGGTGCACCTGACCGCGCTGGCCAGCCATCGCGGTATCGTCCAACCCGCCCGCGAACTCGCAGACGTCTGCCGGGACCTGGGGCTGCCGCTGGTGATCGACGCCGCGCAGGCCCTCGGCCACGTCGAGTGCGCGGTCGGCGCCGATGCCGTGTATTCGTCGTCACGCAAGTGGTTGGCGGGCCCGCGCGGGGTCGGGATGCTGGCCATCCGCCCCGCTTTTGCCGAGCGGCTGAGGCCCCGGCTGCCACCGCCGGAGTGGAACCTTCCGATGACCGTGTTGGAGCGGCTGGAGCACGGCGAGACGAATCTCGCTGCGCGGATAGGGCTTTCGGTTGCGCTGGGAGAGTTCCTCGCTTTCGGTCCGGAACGCATCCGGGCCGGACTCGCCGAGGTGGGACGGTTGACCCGCGATACGCTCGCCGGTGTCGACGGGTGGCGCGTCGTCGAACCCGTCGACGAACCGACCGCCATCACCACGCTGGCGCCGACCGCGGGGGCCGACCCGCAGCGAGTGCGGGCCTGGCTGATCGCCGAACGCGGCATCGTCACCACCTACGCCGAAGTGCAGCGTGCGCCGTTCGAGATGGCGGCGCCGGTGCTGCGGGTGTCCCCGCATGTCGACACCACCGCCGATGAGTTGGCCACGTGCGCCGAAGCTCTGGCCGACGCAACGGCCCAGGCTTAAGCCTGCGTGACGAGCAGCGTCGCCCGGTAATCGGAGAACGAGATCGGGTCATCCGGGGTGCGGGGATAGGGCTCGAGCTTCTTCAACTCGACGGAGTAACCGTCCGCGCGGACGGTTTGCGCATTCTCACCGGGCGCCGGGTTGGTGTTGAAATAAGCTGTGGTAGAAGGACGTCCGTTCGGCTGCACGATGACCGCGATACGCGCCTGCCCGGTCCAGAAGCACTCGACATCGGTCGGACAGCGGGAATCCTCGAGAAGCTCGCTGAACCGCACGCGCAGATCGTCGCCGCCGAACACCGCCTCCTGCCCGCCGCCGATGGTGAACTCCTGGCCGAGCGAGAACGTCACGGGTTCGGCATCGGCTTCTCCGCTCACCTGACAACCCGCCACGGCGACCGCCAGCACCGCCGCCGACATCGCCAGGGCGGTCCTCATCGCACACTCTCCCAGGTGTGCACCGGCTCGTTGCTGTGCATCCGCTCGCAGTACAGCCGCAGCATCTCGGCCAGCGCCTTCGGCCGCGCCGACCCGCGTTCCTGCAGTGCCCGGACCGTTTCCACCTGCCACACCGCACCGTTGCGGCCCGTCTTGGCCCGCCCCTCGATGACGCCGAGATAGCGGTCGGTGACCTCGCTGGAAACACCCCAGCTGCGCAGGCCTTCGTGGGCCATCGGCAGCAGTTGACGCAGCACCAGTTCGTCGGGCGTGACCTCTCCGAGGCCGGGCCAGTAGAGGCGGGCCTCCATGCCGTGCTGTGCGGACTCGAGGAAGTTCTGGTGCGCCGCAGCGAAACTCATCTTCGTCCACAGCGGACGGTCCTCTTCGGAGAGCGTGCGGAGCATGCCGTAGTAGAACGCCGAGTTGGCCATCATGTCGACGACTGTGGGCCCCGCGGGCAGCACCCGGTTCTCCACCCGCAGGTGCGGCCTGCCATCGACGACGTCGTAGACCGGGCGGTTCCACCGGTAGATCGTGCCGTTGTGCAGCCGAAGCTCGGGCAGCGCCGGAGTGCGCCCTGCGGCGAGTTCGGCGACGGGATCCTCGTCGGACAGCTCGGGCAACAGCGACGGGAAATAGCGGACGTTCTCCTCGAACAGATCGAAGATCGACGTGATCCACCGCTCCCCGAACCACACCCGCGGTCGCACGCCCTGGGCCTTGAGCTCGTCGGCCCGGGTGTCGGTGGCCTGGGCGAACAGTTCGATCCTCGTCTCGGCCCACAGTTGATGGCCGAAGAAGTACGGGGAGTTCGCGCCCAACGCCAGTTGCGGGCCTGCGATCACCTGGGCCGCATTCCAGTTCTTGGCAAAGTCCTCCGGCGACACCTGAAGATGCAGCTGCATACTCGTGCAGGCTGATTCGGGCGCAATGGTGGCGGCCTGCAGGCTGAGCCGTTCCGGGCCTGCGATGTCGATCTGGATGTCCTCGCCGCGGGCATAGAAAATCGAGTCGTTCAGCGCCTGGTAGCGGGTCGACTCGCTCATCCAGTCGCCGGACAGGTGTTCGGGCATCAGCGTCGGCAGGATGCCGATCATCACGATGTGGGAGCCGCGCGAGTTCGCCTTCGACTCGGCGGCGTTCAGGCTTTTGCGGACATCGGACTCGAGTTCCAGTGCGGCCCGACCGGGCAGCGGCCGAGGTGGAACGTTGAATTCGATGTTGTAGGCGCCCAATTCCGTCTGGTAGGCCGGGTCGGCGATGGAGTCGAGCACCTCGGAGTTGCGCATTGCCGGCTGATAATTGGAGTCGACGAGGTTGCACTCGATCTCCATGCCCGTCAGAGGCCGCTCGAACTCGAAGCTGGACCGGGTCAGCATGGTCTCGAAGACGTCGAGGCACAGTTGTACCTTGCGCCGGTATTCGCGGCGGTGCTCCCGGCTGTAGTCAGTCCGCTTCACCTCTTCGCCCACAGAGCAGATGCAACATGCTCAGTGACCCGCGCGCAAGGAAATCGTGCATAAAACGCCGCGTGGCGGGTAGCCGCGGGCGATGGAGATCACCGTGACCTTCGTCGGCAACGCCACCACGCTGATCGCTGGCGGCGGCATCACCCTTCTGACCGATCCGAACTTCCTGCACAAGGGCCAGCACGCGTATCTGGGCTACGGCCTGGTGTCAAAGCGGTTGCGGGATCCTGCGATCGACATCGACCAGCTGCCGCCGCTCGAGGCGATTCTGTTGTCCCACATGCACGGCGACCACTGGGACCGGCGCGCAACCACCGAACTCGATCACGAACTGCCTGTGCTCACCACCCCGCACGCCGCAAAACGGCTCGCACACCGGGGGTTCGGCTCGGCACTGGGTCTGGGGACATGGCAGACCCACAAGATCGTCAAGGGCGACACGGTCGTGACCGTGACGTCATTGCCCGGCAGGCACGCACCGACCCCCGTGCACCGGTTCCTGCCGCCGGTGATGGGCAGCATGGTCGAGTTCGCGGCGGGCGGGCAGGTCCGTCGGCTCTACGTCTCCGGCGACACGCTCATGGTCGACGAGCTCAACGAGATACCCGTGCGCTTCGAGTCCATCGACGCCGGCGTGGTGCATCTCGGCGGTACGCGGCTGCCTGCGGGACGGCGGCTGCCATTCGGGCTGACAGTCACCATGGACGGCAAACAGGGCGCCGACGCCGTCGAGACACTCGGCCTGCCCAGGATGATCCCGGTGCACTTCGACGATTACGGCGTCTTCGCCTCGCCGCTGTCGGACTTCGTCGACGAGATGAAGCGGCGTGGAATCGCCGACCGGATCATCGAACTGGAGCGCGGTGCGTCGGTGACCATCTGACGGATGTCATCGACGGCAGTACGTTCGGTGATGTTGTTTGTGTCTCAACAGGGGAGTCCGAAATGACCGAATCTGAACCGACCACTCCGACGACGCCGCAGCCCGCGGCTCCACCTCCGTTACCGCCCCACAACGTGGGCTGGGCCGTAGCGGCAGTGCTGTTCTTCTGGCCGCTGTCGTTCTCGGCGTTCACCCACGCGTTCAACGTGTATCCGCTGTGGGCGGCGGGGAATTTCGCGGGTGCGCAGTACGCGTCCGACCGGGCGCGTCGGCTGGGGCAGCTGTCGCTGTGGATCGCGGGCGGTCTGTTGCTGCTCTTCGTGATCTTCTACGCGATCTTCCTGATGGTGCTGATCTCGCAGGGTGGCGACTGGGGCGACCACCGACGCTATATGGACTGACGGGCGGCGACGGCTACCTGCGGGCTGAGCAGCCCGCCGCGCAACTCGATGTCGATCGACGGGTCGGCGTGTTCGGCGAGCATGCGCAGCGCCGACGGGCTGTAGCTGCGCAGCGAGCTGATCACGCCGTCGTGGACGAACGGCACCCACGGCGCGAACGGCAGCATCGTCGCCAGCCGCATGATGTGCAGCGGTGACGGCGGCCGCGGCAGGTCGATGATCAGCAGCTTGGTCGCCACCCGCGTGCCCTCCGCGATGACCCGGGAGGCCAGGGACGGCGACAGGTGGTGAAACGACAGCACGAACACCGCGAGGTCGAAGTGCCGGTCGGGGGCGTCGATCGCCGTCGCGTCCATTTCGCGCACGGTGGCGCGGGGATCGTCGCTGAGGTCGCCCGCCGCGATCGCTGCCACCGAGGACTGCTCCACATCGGTGACCGTGAGCTGCGCGGTGGGATGGCTTTCCAGCAATTTGCGCGACAGCGCGCCGTGGCCGGCGCCGAGTTCGAGGATCTTGGGGTCGGGTACGTCGGCGACTTCTTCGAGGGCGATCCTGGCGAACTTCTCGGTGTTGCCGAACGCCTCGCCGGTCCATTCCAGCGCCCGGATCACGCTGCGCTTCTTGCTCTCCTCGACGTCGTCGCGGTCGAGGTACTCGAGCCGATCGGTTTGTAACAGCCGGTCGAGACAGGATGCGTCGGGCCCGCCCCTGGGCATGCGGTCAATGTCGACGATCTCACGAGCCATGTAGTCCATGATGGACGACTGGACGCGTCAGGAGGGGAGCAGCAGTTGGCAGAGTTCGTAGCGGCGATCGATCAGGGCACCACCAGCACCCGCTGCATGATCTTCGACCACGAGGGCGCCGAGGTGGGCCGCCATCAACTCGAACACGAACAGATCCTGCCGCAGGCGGGCTGGGTCGAGCACAACCCGGTCGAGATCACCGAGCGCACCGCGTCGGTGCTGACCTCGGCGCTGAACAACACCAAGCTGTCCGCGGGCGACATTGCCGCCCTTGGCATCACCAACCAGCGCGAGACGTCGCTGGTGTGGAACCGCAAGACCGGCCGCCCGTACTACAACGCCATCGTCTGGCAGGACACCCGCACCGACCGCATCGCGTCGGCTCTGGACCGTGACGGCCGCGGCGACGTGATCAGGCGCCAGGCCGGGTTGCCTCCTGCGACGTACTTCTCCGGCGGCAAAGTGCAGTGGATCCTGGAGAACGTCGAGGGTGTGCGGGCCGACGCGGAGAAGGGCGACGCGATCTTCGGCACCGCCGACGCGTGGGTGCTGTGGAACCTGACCGGCGGGCCGCGCGGCGGTGTGCATGCCACCGACGTCACCAACGCCAGCCGGACCATGCTGATGAACCTCGAGACGCTCGACTGGGACGACGAACTGCTGTCGTTCTTCGACATCCCGCGTCAGATGCTGCCGGAGATCAAACCGTCGTCGTATCCGGAGTCCTACGGCATCACGCTCGACGCCGGGCCGCTGGGCGGTGAGGTCCCGATGACAGGGATCCTCGGCGACCAGCAGGCCGCGATGGTCGGTCAGGTGTGCCTGAGCGCCGGCGAGGCCAAGAACACCTACGGCACCGGCAACTTCCTGCTGCTCAACACCGGCGAGAAGATCGTGCGTTCGCAGAACGGGCTGCTGACGACGGTCTGCTATCAGTTCGCGGACGCGAAACCCGTTTACGCGCTTGAGGGTTCGATCGCGGTGACCGGTTCGGCCGTGCAGTGGCTGCGCGACCAACTCGGCATCATCAGTGGTGCGTCGCAAAGTGAATCGCTGGCCCGACAGGTCGAAGACAACGGCGGGGTGTACTTCGTGCCCGCGTTCTCGGGGCTGTTCGCACCGTACTGGCGCTCCGACGCGCGCGGCGCGATCGTCGGACTGTCGCGGTTCAACACCAACGCCCATCTGGCGCGCGCAACGCTCGAGGCGATCTGCTACCAGAGCCGCGACGTCGTCGACGCCATGGAGGCCGACTCGGGCGTGCACATGGAGATCCTCAAGGTCGACGGCGGCATCACCGCCAACGATCTCTGCATGCAGATCCAGGCCGACGTGCTCGGTGTCGATGTCGTCAAGCCCGTCGTCGCCGAAACCACCGCGCTCGGAGCGGCGTACGCGGCGGGTTTGGCCGTCGGGTTCTGGGAGAACCCCGACGACCTGCGGTCCAACTGGCAGGAGGACAAGCGCTGGCGCCCGAACTGGAGCGATGATCAGCGTGCCGCAGGCTACGAAGGTTGGAAGAAGGCGGTCGAGCGCACGCTCGACTGGGTCGACGTCGAGTGATTTCGGCGTGATTTCCTGCGCTCACCGCAGGTTTTCACGCCCAACCCGCAAGAGTCAGGCCGCGGCGTCCAGTTCGCGCTTGACGTCGTCGTCCAACACGATGTCGGCGACGGCGGTGTTCTCCTCGAGGTGTTTCACCGACGACGTGCCCGGGATCAGCAGCACATTCGGCGCGACCGACAACGTCCACGCCAGCGCGATCTGCGCCGGGGTGCGGCCGAGTTTCTCGGCCTCCCGCTTGACGGCGGGATGACCCAGTACGGGGTTGTCCGCGACGAACGCCGACCCGAGCGGGAAGAACGGCACGAATGCGATGTCGTGTTCGATGCACGCGTCGAGCACGGGTTGCGATGTCCGGTCGACGAGGTTGTAGGCGTTCTGCACGCAGACGATCTCGGTGCGGTCCAACGCGATTCGCAGATGCTCCGCGACGACGCTGGACAAGCCGATCCCGCCGATCAGGCCTTCATCGCGGGCCTTGATCATCGCGTCGAGTTGGCGGTCGAACAGCTCCCGGTCGACTTGCGCGGGGGCGCCTGGATCGTCGCCGTGCACGCGCAGGTTGACCGCGGCGAGCTTGTCGGTTCCCAGCGTGCGCAGGTTCTCCTCGATGCCCGCCCGCAGTTCGTCGGGTTCCTGGGCGGGCAGCCACGCGCCCACCTCGTCGCGGCGCGCCCCGACCTTGCTGACCAGAGCCAGGTCGGCTGGGTAGGGGTGTAGAGCCTCGCGGATCAGTTGGTTGGCCACATCGGGGCCGTAGAACTGCGAGGTGTCGATGTGGTTGATGCCCAATTCGACGGCCCTTCGCAGCACGGCGATCGCCTGATCGTGGTCGCGCGGCGGGCCGAACACACCCGGGCCGGGTAGCTGCATCGCGCCGAATCCGACACGGCCGACATGGAAGGAGCCCAGCGGGAAGGTCTGCATAGTTAGTGCGTACACCATTCCCGCCGGGCTTATTCCGGTCGGATGCGGGTTACTTAAGATTCGTCCGTCTCGCCGAGGATGTTGTAGATCTCGCGGCGCGCGTTGTTGACGATGTCGACGATGCGCTCCTGTTGTTCGTCACTGGCGGCGAAGGCCGACTGCGCGACGGCACCCATCAGCTGGGTGACCGCGGTGTGCAGGCTCACCTGGCTGGGATGTACGCCCTCGGCGATCTCCTGCCACGGCGGCGTCTCGATCTTCTCGGCCGAGGCGCGTCCGTCGTCGGTCAGCTCGAAAAGGCGCTTGCTGCCTTCACTTTCGGTGCCGACGATGAGGCCCTCGTCGACGAGGAGTTGCAGCGTCGGGTAGACCGAGCCAGGGCTCGGACGCCACAGTCCGCCGCTGCGCTCGGAGATCTCCTGGATCATCTCGTAGCCGTGCATCGCGCGATCGGCCAGCAGAACCAGGATCGCGGCGCGCACGTCGCCGCGCTTGCCTCGCCTGCCGCCGCCGCGGCGGCCGCGCGGGCCGCCGAATCCGAACCCGCCGCGCGGGTCGAAGCCGAATCCGCCGCGCCCCGGGCCGAAGCCGGCCTGGAAACCGGGACCGAACGGGCCGTGCCGGTCGGTGCCGTGTTCACGGAGATGTTCGCGGAACTCGCGACGAGCCTGCCGACGCTGTTCGTGGAGGGCTCGGCGCTGCTCCGGACCGAAGCCGAAGCCGAATCCGCCGGGTGTGAATGGGTCGTTCATGGATAGAAGTCCTCACGTTCGTCCGGAAACGCCCTGTGCGCTTCCGATAGCTCGACGATATATCGGAACCTATCGCGATGCAACGAAAAGACACGGTGGTCTCGACCTGCGTCAAGACCACCGCGCCTTTGGGGGTGGGTGCTCAGTACACGGGGTTGAAGAAGTCGGTGCCACCGACGGGGCACTCCACCTTCGCCTTCCACGTCGTACCGGTCTGGATGCCCGGGAACCACAGGTTGTGGCTTTCGCCGCCCTGCAGGATGAACGGCACCCCGTACACCGGCAGAGGCTTGATGGTGTCCCATCCGAACCACGGTTCGGCGGTGTAGTGGCACAGCCCTGAGCTGCCGGTCGACTCGATGGTGACCGTCACGCCGAGCGCGTCGCTGGTGGTGTTGAGGTTGGTGGCCGCCTGCGAGGTGCCCGAGCCCGCGAAGAGGATGGCGGGTGCAACGATGGCGGCTGCGGCGATCGCGGTCTTGAGTTTCATGGTCTGCTCCTTCTCGTTTTCGCGGGCCCCGGTTGGCCCGCTCTACTGGTAGGAGCAGTGGCGCGCGGTTCTGATTACAGTTTTTTGCGGCGCCTGCCGATTTCGTCGATCACCCATCGCGCCCACGTGGCTTCCATCGCGCCGCGCCGCAGCCCGTACTCGAGCGCGGCCCTGCCGAAGAAGAGGCTGTCGCTGTCGTCCCAGTCGATGGAGTCCCGCAGCGCCTCGAGCCGCTTCATCTCGGATTCGGCGTGCTCGGCGACCGCGACCATGTGCCTACGGGCCTGCTCGGGTTCGACCTCTCCGAGAAGAAAAATCCGCAGCAGCGAGGCATCGCGAAATGGCGGGTCTTCTTCCGGGCTCATCATCCAGCGCTGCAGTTCGGCGCGCCCCGCCCGCGTGATGCGGTATTCCTTGCGGCCCCTCGGCCCGACATGGGTGACCTCGATGAGGCCGGCATCGGCGAGCTTGTTGAGCTCGCCGTAGAGCTGGCTCTGGGTGGCCGGCCAGACGTTGGCCATCGACTTGTCGAACGTCTTCAGCAGGTCATACCCGCTTCCCGGCTGCTGGGCCAGGAGCCCGAGGGCTGCCATCCGGAGACTCACCAGAAGATCGTACCTCCCACTCTTGACATGTCACTAGTGACATGTCAAGTTAGACCAACACGGCGACAGGAGACCACCATGACTGAGACCACCCCGGACACCTCATCCCTGTTCGGCACGGACAACTTCTTCCAGCGCGGCAACTACGCCCCGGTCGCCGACGAACTCACCGAGTTCGATCTCCCTGTCGAGGGCGCGATTCCCGCCGAACTCGACGGTTGGTATCTGCGCAACGGCCCGAATCCCCGGCAGCCGACCGGCCACTGGTTCACCGGCGACGGCATGATTCACGGCGTGCGGATCGAGGACGGCCGCGCCGCGTGGTACCGCAACCGCTGGGTCCGCACCGAGAGCTTCGAGAAGGCCTTCCCGGTCTACAACGCCGACGGCAGCCGCAACCTGCACTCCAGCGTCGCCAACACCCATGTGGTCAACCATGCGGGAAAGACGCTGGCGCTGGTCGAGTCGTCGCTGCCGTACGAGATCACCAACGATCTGAAAACGGTGGGCGCCTACGACTTCGGCGGAAAGCTGGTCGACTCGATGACCGCGCACCCCAAGATCTGCCCGACCACAGGCGAATTGCACTTCTTCGGCTACGGCAACATCTTCGCCCCGCACGTCACCTATCACCGGGCCGATGCCAACGGCGAACTGACGGTCAATAGGCCGCTCGAGGTGCCGGCGCTGACGATGATGCACGACTTCGCGATGACGGCCGGGCACGTCGTCTTCATGGACCTGCCCATCGTGTTCGACCTCGAAATCGCGATGGCGTCGGGTAGCGATATGCCCTATCGGTGGGATGACGACTACGGCGCCCGGCTCGGTGTGCTGCGCCGTGACGACCCGTTCGGCGAGGTGCGGTGGTTCGACATCGACCCGTGCTACGTGTTCCACGTCGCCAATGCCTACGACGACGGGGATCGCATTGTGCTGCAGGCGGTCCGGTATCCGGAACTGTGGCGCGGCACCAGTGGGTTCGAGGCCGACGGCGTGTTGTGGAGCTGGACGATCGACTTGAAGTCCGGGCGGGTCACCGAGCGTCAGCTCGACGACCGTGCGGTGGAGTTCCCCCGCATCGACGACCGGTTGGCCGGAATGCGTGCCCGCCATGCCGTCTCCGTCGGCGACGGCAGCTGGGTCCGCTATGACCTCGACACCGGCGCCGGGGTCGAGCATCGGATGGGCACAGAGGAGTCACCCGGCCAGCCCGGTGAGGCGGTGTTCGTGCCGTCGACGGCCGGTGCCGCGGACGAGAGCGCCGGCTGGTATCTGGGCTATGTCTACGACCCCGAACGAAACGGCAGCGATCTTGTGATCATCGACGCATCGGATTTCTCAGGTGATCCGGTTGCGAGAGTCAAACTGCCGCAGCGGGTTCCGCACGGCTTCCACGGAAACTGGATCGGCGGATAGTCAGGCCGACTGGGTGCGGTGCACGTTCGGGCTGACACCGTATGCGCGTTTGAAGGCGCTGCTGAGCGCGAACGGCGTACCGTAGCCGACCTGCTTGGCCACCGCGGCGATGGTCATCGTGCTCGACCTCAGCAGGTCGGCGGCCAGCGCAAGGCGCCATCCGGTGAGAAACGCGATCGGCGGTTCGCCGACCAGTTCGGTGAACCGTCGCGCGAACATTGCGCGCGAGGATCCAACGGCCGCGGCAAGATTGGCCACTGTCCACGGATGCGCCGGGTTGTTGTAGATCAGTCGCAGGGCCTGCCCGACGACGGGATCGCGCTCGGCATGCCACCACGGCGGGGCGTTGTCCTCGCGGTCGAACCAGGTGCGCAGCACGGCGATCAGCAGTAAGTCGAGCAGTCGGTCGAGGTAGGCCTCCTGGCCCGAGCCGTCGCGGCCCGCCTCGTTGGCGAGCAGATTGACAAGTGTTGTGTCCCAATCTGTTCCGCGCAGCACCAGAACCGGTGGCAGCGCACCGAGCAGTCGGGCACTGACCTCGCTGTGCCCCTCGTAGGCGCAGACGATCGACCGGTCGGCGCCGTCGACAGAGTTGCCCCACGTCCGTACCCCGAGCGACATCTCGAAATGAAGGTCGTCACCCGACAGTGTGGTGCAGCGCTGTCCCGGATGTATCACGACTGTCGGCGCAGTGCCCGGATCGTCGGCGAACAGGTAGTGCTCGGTGCCGCGGGTGACCGCGACGTCGCCCGCCTCGAGCCAGACGGTTCCGCTGCTGTCGCCGACGATCGCGGCCCTGCCGTGGGTCTGGCAGATCAAGGCCAACGGGGCGTCGTCCCGGATCCGCATCGACCACGGCGGGTCGAGCACCATCCGCAGCACGAACGCGCCCCGTGCCCGCATCCCGTCGAGCAGTCCGACCACCGCGTCCACGGGGCAACGCTAACCCGCGCGGTATGCCGCGAGGAACACCCTGACACCCGCTCGGGCGTACGCATCGACGTCCACATCGGCGAGAACCGCTGGCGCACCGTCGAAAAGGGCCTGATCGATCGGCCTGCCGACGATCAAGAATGCGAAATGCTCTGCCGCGAGCGATGGTTGGGGCACGTTGAGGACCCCGCGCTCGTGCAGGATGGCGAATGCTTCGGCAAGCGATGCCAGCGTGCGCAGCGGTGCGTGCTCGTAGTACAGCCGCGCGAGTTCCGGGAGCCGGTTGGCCTCGCCGATCACCAATCGCCGCAGCTGTACGACCGGCTCCTGAATGACCGTGCGCAGGTACTCGCCGGCGAGGGCGACCAGATCGGCCTCGAGATCGGCACTGTCGGTGAGCGTGGCGATCCGGTCCCGCATCGCCCCGGCCGCACTGTCCAGCGCGTCGGTGACGATCGCGAAGAGCAGTTCGCGCTTCTCCCCGAAATGCTTGTACACGGTCTGCTTGGAGACCGCGGCCGTCGCGGCGACCTGATCCATGCTCGTGCCCTGGTAGCCGTGGGTGAGGAACAGCTGCTGACCCGCGCGCAGGATCGACTGCCGCTTCACCGCTGATCGCCCGGTCAGGGAGGTCGTCGGCATCGTGCCTCCAATTCGCCGCAGGGTACTGGACAGTCTAGTTCTTTGAGCAGTACTGTACGGTCTAGTTCCGTCTGAGGGAGATTCGCTATGAGCGCCGATACGAGCACGTGCCCGCCGCTGGCCGATCGCCTCACCAAGTCACTGCTCGGTTACGGGGTGATCGCAGGGCCCATCTACATCGTCGCGGTGGCTGCTCAGGCTGCGACCCGGGAGGGCTTCGATCCGACCCGTCATGCCGCGAGCCAACTCGCCAACGGTGACCTGGGCTGGATCCAGATCGCCACCTTCCTGATCACCGGCGTGATGACGATCGCCGCCGCGGTCGGCATACGGCGTGCGCTCGGGTCCGGGCGAGCGTCGGCGTGGGCGTCCGGCCTGATCGGTGCCTACGGGGCCGGACTGATCGTCGCGGGCGTCTTCCGCGCGGACCCGTCGGACGGCTTCCCGCCAGGCACGCCACCGGGTTTCGGCGAGCCGTCATGGCACGGGATCGCTCACTTCGCCGTCGCCGGAATCGGTTTCATCTGCCTGGTCGCCGGCTGTTTCGTCGCCGCCGCACACCTGGGGAAAGCCGGCGAACGCGGCTGGGCGTGGTTCTCGCGCTTCACCGGCGCCTTCTTCGCGGCCACATTCGCGTTCATGGCATCCGGTTCCGGCGGTCCGACGGCGATTCTGTTGTTCACCGCCGCGGTCGTACTGGCGTGGGCGTGGCTCTCCGCGCTGTCGATCAAGCTCTACAAGGCCGTCGATAAGCGGTAGACGCACGCGTATGGAAACGGGACGATCACCCATGGATCGTCTCGGAGGCGGCCGGTTGACTACGGCTATGAACATGAGCCCACTCGTCATCCTCACCAGCCTCGCCGCGATCGCCAGCGCCGCCGCCGCGGGAATGATGTACGTCTTCTCGACCTTCGTGATGCGCGGACTCGATCGCACCGGACCGGTCAGCGCCATCACCGCGATGCGCGGCATGAACGTCGACGCGAACACCAACGCCCCCTTCCTGCTGGCCTACTTCGGAGCGGCACTGCTCGCGGCGGCGGTCGGGGTGGCCGCGCTCGTGCAGTTCGGCAGGCCCGGCAGCGGATGGCTGTTGGCCGGCGCCATCGTCGGCGTGCTCGCCGCCATCGTCACGATCGCGTTCAACGTGCCACTGAACAACCACCTGGACACCGTGGATCCCGCGCAGCTGACCGAAGCGGAAGCCGCCGGCGAATGGCAGGCCTATCTCTCCTCCTGGACGGCGTGGAACCACGTTCGCACCGCCACCGCAATCGTGGCGGCAATGCTGATGCTGATCGGGGCGCGATACCTGTGAAGCCGGTCAGCTCGGTGGCGCGAACCCGCCGCCGGGTGAGGGCGGCGGCACCGGCTGCGCCCGCGTGACCGGCGGGCCGGGCGGCGGGCTCCATTGCGGGGGAGGGCCCCACGACGGCGGCGGTGGTTGATTCGCGGGCGCGGCCTGCAGCCGCTGCAACTCGCGACGATGCCGCTCCGCCAGCACCGCCGCAAGCACATATTGAGGCGGCACCCCCGGCGGAGGCGGCGGCGAGATGCGAGCGACCACGTCCGCGGCGATGCGGTGGGCCATCTGGTCGCGGGTCTGGGGCTCCAATTGCGCTGCCCGAGCGAGGAATTGACGTGCCAGCTCCGCCTGCTCGGGGCCGAGGCCGGACAACTGCAGCGACGACGCCCACCACGCCAGCGACGGCGGCATCACCGGCGGTGGTGGGAGTTTCGGGCCTCGCTCGCTGATCACCACGGTGCCCGCGAACACGTCGCCGAGCCGTTTGCCTTTCGGCGAGAGCAGGCTGCAGATCACCGCGGGCCCGCCGAAGAACATCCAGATCTCGATGAACGAGGCCAACCCGCGAAACAGCGCCTGGCGGAAACGTTCCGGGCCGCCGTCGTCGGACACCACCCGCAGTCCGAGCGCCATCTTGCCCAACGTCTTTCCCCGGGTGGCGGTCTCGAAGATCACCGGATAGCCGACGATCGCCAACACGGTGAAGATGATCAGCACCGCACCGGACAGCGCCGGGTCGAACTCGCTGAGCGTGATTGCCCACAGCATCACGCCGATGAAATAGCCGACCAGGATCACCGAGATGTCGATGAGGGCCGACAGCGCACGGACGGGAAGCTGGGCGATCTGCACGTCGAGCACGACGGCGTCACCCGTCACCACCTGTTCCGGCTGGCCGACCATAGCGATCAACGCTACTAGGATTCGGCTGGTGGATGTCGACGCGTTCGTCCTTGCGCACCGCCCGACGTGGAACCGGCTCGATGAGCTGGTGAAGCGGCGTCGGCGGCTGAGCGGCGAAGAGGTCGACGAGCTGGTCGATCTGTACCAGCGGGTGTCGACGCATCTGTCGATGGTGCGGTCGGCGTCCGGCGACCCGGTGCTGGTCGGCCGACTGTCATCGCTGGTGGCGCGGGCTCGCTCGGCGGTCACCAGTGCGCACGCGCCGCTGTGGAGCGAGTTCATCCGGTTCTGGACGGTGTCGTTCCCGGTCGCCGCGTATCGGTCGTGGCGGTGGTGGGTGGCCACCGCGGTGGCGTTCTTCGCCGTCACGGCGATGATCGCGATGTGGGTCGCAGGCAACCCCGAGGTGCAGGCGTCGGTCGGGACCCCCGCCGAAATCGAGCACCTGGTCAACCACGAAGTCGCCGACTACTACAGCGAGCACCCCGCGGCGTCGTTCGCGCTGCAGGTATGGACCAACAACTCGTGGGTGGCCGCCCAGTGCATCGCGTTCGCCCTGCTGCTCGGAATCCCGATCCCCTACATCCTCTTTCAAAATGCGGCCAACCTCGGGCTGATCGCGGGCCTGATGTTCGACGCGGGCAAGGGCGACATCATGCTCGGCCTCATCACGCCACACGGGCTGCTGGAGTTGACCGCGGTGTTCCTCGCGGGCGCGGTCGGAATGCAGCTGGGATGGACCGTGATCTCACCCGGCAACCGACCACGCGGGCAGGCGCTCGCCGAAAAGGGCAGGGCTGTCGTGTCCGTCGCGGTCGGGCTGGTTGTCGTGCTGCTCGTCTCAGGACTGATCGAAGCACTCGTCACCCCGTCGCCGCTGCCCACCTACATGCGCATCGCCATCGGCGTCGTCGCCGAAATCGCCTTCCTCTACTACGTTTTCCACTTCGGCCGCAAAGGGGTCGCCGCGGGCGAAACCGGCGATCTTGCGGATGCGCCGGACGTGGTTCCGACCAGCTGACGATCAGAGCCGGCCGCTGGCCTTCATAGCCAGATAGTGGTCGGCCAGTGCGGGGGCCAGTTCTTCCGGTGGCGCATCGACGACGTCGACCCCGTGACGGCGGAGCCGCGACGCGATCGCGCGTCGGTCGTTGCGGGCCCGTTCCGCGGCCGCGGCGTCATACACCTGTGCGGCGTCGGCGCGGCCCGCGGCGAGCGTGTCGACTCGCGGATCGGCCACCGCGGCAAGCAGAACCTGGTGTTTGGCCGACAGCTGCGGCAGCACCGCCATCAAACCTTCATCGAGCGCCGACGCGTTCAGGTCGGTCATCAGCACCACAAGCGCACGCCGCCGCACCCGGCGCTGCACCGCGGAAACCATTGCGGTGGCATCGGATTCGACCAGCGCGGGCTCCAGCGGCGCCATCGCGTTGACCAACTGCGCGAGCAGTTCGGTGCGGCTGGCGTTGAACACCCCCGCCCTGCTGACCCGGTCGTGGGCCAGGAAATCGACGTGGTCGCCCGCCCGGGCGGCCAGCGCGGCGAGCAGCAGCGCGGCGTCCATCGACCAGTCCAGCCGCGGCCACCCACCCGGATCGGCCCGGGTCGGGTCGACGCCGACGCGGCCCGCCGAGGTGCGCCCGGTGTCCAACACGATCACCACCCGGCGGTCGCGTTCGGGCCGCCACGTGCGCACCACGACGTCGGCGCGGCGTGCGGTGGCGCGCCAGTCGATGGACCGCACGTCGTCACCGATGACGTATTCGCGCAGCGAGTCGAATTCTGTTCCCTGGCCCCGGATCAGCACCGGGACCGCCCCGTCCAGCTCGCGGAGTCTGGCCAGCCGTGACGGCAGGTGCTTGCGGGACAGAAACGGCGGCAGGATGCGGATCTGCCACGGCACCCGGTGTGAGCTCTGCCTGCCCGCCAGCCCGAGCGGTCCGATGGAGCGTGCGGTGATCAACGCCGACTGCTGGTCGCCACGGCGCACCGGGCGTAGCGATGTCTCCACCGCAATCCTCTGTCCCGCAGCGAGGTTCACCGGATGAATGCGCGGCCACGCCCGGCCGCTCGGCGGCCACGCGTCGCGAACCTGGCCACGGAAACGGCGACCGCCGACGTTCTCGATCGTCAGACCGGCGATCACCGGCTGGCCCAGTCGCGCCGCGGTCTCGCCATAGCGGGCGAAGGACAGTCGGCGGGTGCTGGCGGCCAGCGTCACGTCCGTCGCGACCGCCAACGCGAGGGTCGCGAACAGGACGATGAATGCCGTTGCGGGCCAGGGTGACAGCATGATCGGCAGCACGAAGGTCAGCGCCACCAGGCCGGTGCGGCCGGTGAGAACCACTATCGTGGCACCGGCACGGCAGCCAGGATGCCGTCGAGCACGCCGTCGGGGTTGGCGCCTTCGAGCTCAGCCTCCGGCCGCAGCGCCACCCGGTGCCGCAGCGTCGGCCGGGCCATCGCCTTGACGTCCTCGGGGGTCACGTAGTTTCGGCCCGACAACCATGCCCACGACCGCGCGGTCGCCAGCAGCGCGGTCGCACCGCGCGGTGACACGCCGAGCTGAAGCGACGGCGAATGCCTTGTGGCGCCGACAATGTCGACGATGTATCCCAGCACCTCGTCGGCAACAAGAACCCCGCGGACCGCGGCGCGGCCTGCGGCCAGTTCGGCCGGGCCCGCGACGGCCTGCACCGCCGACAGGTCACGCGGGTCGAAGCCGCGCGCGTGCCGGTCGAGTATCGCGATCTCCTGATCCCGCGGGGGCAGCGGCACATTGAGCTTCAGCAGAAACCGGTCCAGCTGCGCTTCGGGAAGCTGGTAGGTGCCCTCGTACTCGATCGGGTTCTGGGTGGCGGCGACGATGAACGGATCGGGCAGCGCACGCGGCTCGCCCTCGACGCTGACCTGCCGTTCCTCCATCGCCTCCAGCAGTGCGGCCTGTGTCTTCGGCGGTGTCCGGTTGATCTCGTCGGCCAGCATCAGGTTGGTGAAAACCGGCCCGGGATGGAACTCGAACTCCGCGGTGCGGGCGTCGTACACCAGCGAACCGGTGACGTCGCCAGGCATCAGGTCGGGGGTGAACTGCACCCGCTTGAACTCCAATTGCAGTGCGGCGGCCAAGGTTCGGACCAGAAGCGTCTTGGCCACACCGGGCACACCCTCGAGCAAAACGTGGCCGCGGCAGAGCAGCGCGATCACCAGGCCGCTGACGACGGCGTCCTGCCCGACGACCACCTTGGCGATCTCGTTGCGCAGGGCCAGCAGCGCATTGCGCGCTGATTCCGCCGTCGCCGCTCCGGCGGCCTGGCCGATGGGCTGGGGTTCCGTCACGGGCTGAGTCACGACTGTGCGACCTGCCTTTCGATGTTGTCGAGCGCGTTGGCAAGGTTTACCAGGTCGTCGTCCGTCGCGGGTGCAGGACCGAACAGGATATGCCCGACGGTGCCCGCGTCCCATCCGCAGCGCGCCGCGACGGCGGTGACGATCGCGGCGCGGTCGGCGCTCGGACCGAGGCCGAGGCGGGGCACGATCCGCTGCAGGGTCGCGGTGCGCAGAGCGTCGGCGGCGCGGTCACTCGCACGCTGGGAGCGGTATAGCCGTCCGCGGCCCTCGACGGTCTCCGATGCGCGGACGACCACGGGCAGACGCTCGGCGACGAGCGGTCCGAGGCGACGCCCCTTCCACACCGCGAGCAGCAGCACGACCAGGCAGAGCTGCCATACCACCCATTTGACGTTGGCCGGGATCAAATCGGAAAGCGTTGCCGCCCCGCTTGATTCGCCCTCGGAGCGCGGCGGCGCGAACCAGATGAGCCGCGGCTGTGTTCCGGCCAGGTTCATCGCCAGCGCGGCATTGCCCCGCTTCGGCAAGCCCGCGTTGGTCATGAAGTCGGCACTGCCCACAACGGTGACGGTGCGGCCGCGATCGGTGTAGCGGGCCACCGCGCCGTCGTAGCACGTCGTCACGGGGACGTCGCCGGACGCCTCGAACGTGTCGCTGGCGCCGAACTGCACATCGCCTGCGCGGTTGGCCTCCCGCAGGTCGCACTCCGGGTCGCCGCCCGCGGTGCCGCCGTCGGCGCGACGCACCTCGGGCGCGAGGATCTCCCGTGTCCGCGATACCGGCTCCACGACGAGACGGTCGCCGGGCGCCGCGGCGAGCCGCCGCAGCACTTCGTCGCCGACGAGGTGGCGGTTCTGCACTGTCATCACAAGGGAGTCGGGCGTCGCGGCGCGTTCCACCGCGGCGATGTCGTCGGCGACGACAACGTCCACACCGTGGTCGCGCAGCATGGCGACGAGGGCGTGCGCACCGCCGGAAGATGTTGCGCCCGGGTCCATCCGGGCGCCCGGCCGCGGTGCTGTCAGCAGCGTGCTGATCGTGGCCACCACGCCGACGACGAGGAGCGCCAGCACGAGCCAGCGCGCGGACCGCCAGCGTTGGCCAGCCGTCGGCGCCACCGTTGTCGCCCGGTCCGTCATCGCACCGCGGTCCAATCGCCGGTCGGCGCCGGGGCCACCGACGCGCCCGCCTTGGCCGGCCCCCGCGACCTCAGTCGGGTGTCGAGGTCGGTGATCAGTTGATAACCGGCCGCGGTGCCGGGTCGCTCGCCGTAGGTGACGTCGTTGAACGTGATCGCCGCCTGCGACAGATCACCAGCGAGGTCGGGCACCGCTGCGCCGGCGTCCGTGGCGAGTTCGGTCGCCGTGCGGCCCGGCACCGGGTCGAGCACACCGTCCTCTTCGAGCTGGCGGGCTACCGCTCTGAGTCGATGGCGGATGGCCTCAGCCCATTTGCCCTGTGCCGCATTGAGTTCCGCTCGTGCGCGGTGTTGTGCGGCGGTGAGCTCGTGCGTGTCGAACAGCGCGTGCTCGCCGCCGCGATCGGTCCGCATCGTCCGCCGTGCGACTCGCACGGCGACCACGACCGCCACCGCGAGGATGATGAGCAGCACCGAGATCGTGAACCACCCGCCGGGCAGCTGCGACCCTTCCTGCGCAATGCGGTAGAGCAGATCCTGCAGCCAGTCCATGAAGCGTTCGGTCAGAGAGGGTTTCGGGTAGATGGGTTTGGCGAGCTCGCGCTGTGCCGCCTCGTGGGCGGCGTCTCGGTCGATGTCGAGTGCGGGCACGTCAGTATTGCCGGGTGAGCCACAGGTAGTCGGTGGAGTCCGGCGCAGCGCCCGGTGCGGCGCTCGCCGCGCCCGTCTGCAGCACCAGATCGAACGCCTCGGCGCGCATGCGTCGGTCGGTGTACAGCAGCACCACTGCACCCGCGGTGAACGGCGCCGTGATGATCTGTCCGACCGCGCCGCCGATTGCGACGAGGGTGAGCGCAACCAGAATCATGGTGGTCGATTCCGTACCGAGCAGCATGATCTGGCCGGTCAGACTGAACGGGATCGACACCGCCGCCGCCACGATGCCCGCGACGAGGGTGGCGAGCATCCGGATGCCGAACACGCGCCAGAAATCGCCCTTCACAAGGCGGATGGACCGGCTGATCGCCGCAAAGACGCCGAGGCGCTCCAGCACGATCACCGGTGCGGTGAAACTCAGCACTGTCCACAGATAGACCAGCAGCGCGATCAACCCGAGTATCAGCGGAATGGCGACGATGAACGCCGCCGCCCCGCTGACAGTTGCGATCAGCACGATGACGAACACCACGACGAATACCGGGACCAGCACCGCAAGCAGCCACAGCAGGGTGTAGCCGAGCAGCGGCAGCAACCGTCCGCGCACCCGCTGCCACGCCTCGCCGATGGTGATGGAAGCGCCGAACACGGCGCGGCCGACGATGACGGTCAGCATGCCGCTGAGCACGATTCCCGACAGCAGCGTGGTGATCGCGCTCGCCAGCCCGGAGGCCGAGGACCCCAACTCGGCGGCGGTCGAGGCCTCGTCGCCGGCCAACACGCCGAGTTCGCCCATCGCGGCGAGCGGCCCGATCTGCAGCACCAGACCGATCAGTTGGGCGATCACCACGACCACCGTCGTCAGCCCCAGCGTCGCTTTCGGGTTGGTCCGGATGTAGGAGAACGCGCCGTTGAGGATGTCGGTGAGGGTCAGCGGTCGCAGCGGGATCACGCCGGGCTTGATAGCGGGCGGCGGATATGCGGGATACCCCGGCGGCGGGTAGCCGGCGTAGCCGGGCGGCGGGTAGCCGGCGTAGCCCGGCGGCGGATAGCCCTGGTAGCCGGGTGGCGGGTAGGGCTGATATCCGGGCGGGGGATAACCCTGATACCCGGGCGGCGGATAGCCGGCGGGCGGGTATCCAGGGTTGCTCATGGCAACCATCCTGTCGATCACCGGGTCAATTGACAACGTGACCGACCGCGCACGACCGTCCGTCGCCGACGCTACGGTGACTCAGTGCCCACCGAGATAACCGTGCGAGGAACGTTCAGCAGCTTTCAGCCGCCCGAACGCGCGACCGTGCACGCCACCATCGCTTTCGAGGGGCCCTCGATGCAGCCCGTCTACGACCGCGTCGCGCGTGACCTGGAGACCGTCAAGGCGACCGTCACCCCGTTGAAGACCGGCGACCACGGTCCCGTCACGTGGTGGTCGGCCGAACAGTTGCGGACGTGGTCGAACCGGCCGTGGAACAAGGACGGGATCCAGCTGCCGCTGGTCCACCATGCAAGCGTGGGAATGGAGGTGAAGTTCCGCGACTTCACCTCGCTGTCGCGGTGGGTCGGCAACCACATCGCCAACACCGAGGGCTTCCGGGTTTCGCACATCCAGTGGGCGTTGACGTCGAAGCGGCGCAAGGAACTGCAGCGGCAGGCCCGTATCAGGGCCGTGGAGGACGCCGTCGTCAAAGCCCGGGAGTACGCAGAGGCGCTGGGGCTGAGCGACATCCGCCCGGTGGCGATCGCCGATGCCGGAATGTTGGGCGAGGGCCTGCACCCGCAGAGCGGTGACAGCGCCGGCTTCGTCCGCGCGGCGGCGACCATGGGGGCGGCTGCGCCGGAGGTCGAACTGGTGCCGCAGGACATCGAGGTGTCGGCCGCAGTCGATGCGCGATTCATCGGGGAGGGCGGCGGCGACACGGCGTAGCGTCGGCGTCATGGCCGAACTCACCGACAAACTGCGAGCCGACCTGACCGCTTCGATGAAGGCGCAGGATCGGCTGCGCACCGCGACGCTGCGGATGCTGCTCGCGGCGATCCGGGCCGAGGAGGTATCGGGCAAGGAGTCACGCGAACTGTCCGACGCCGAGGTGCTCAAGGTGCTGGCGCGGGAGTCGAGGAAGCGCGGCGAAGCGGCGGAGATCTACACGCAGAACGGCCGCGGTGAGCTGGCTGCCGAGGAGCACGCCGAGGCCCGCATCATCGACGAGTATCTGCCCACCCCGCTGACGGAGGCGGAACTGGCCGACGTGGTCGACACCGCCATCGCCGCGGTGGCCGAGGAGATCGGTGAAGCGCCGGGTATGAAGCAAATGGGCCAGGTGATGAAGGCCGCGACGGCGATCGCCGCAGGTAAGGCCGACGGAGCGCGGCTCTCGGCGGCGGTCAAAGCCCGGCTGTAGCCGTTTCGGCGTCGAACTCCCGGGTAACCGGGGGTCATGACGCGTTTTGGCTACACCTTGATGACCGAACAAGCTGGACCCAAAGACCTTGTCCGTTACGCCGTTTCGGCAGAACAAGCCGGTTTCGACTTCGAGGTCTCCAGCGACCACTATTTCCCGTGGCTGGCATCGCAGGGTCACTCTCCGTATGCGTGGTCGGTGCTCGGCGCCGTCGCACAGGCCACCGACCGGGTCGAGTTGATGACCTACGTGACCTGCCCGACGATCAGATACCACCCCGCCGTCGTCGCGCAGAAGGCCGCGACGATGCAACTGCTTGCCGACGGCAGGTTCACCCTCGGCCTCGGCAGCGGCGAGAACCTCAACGAGCACGTGGTCGGGCAGCGCTGGCCGACGGTTGCGCGCAGGCACGAAATGCTGCGGGAGGCCATCCAGATCATTCGTGAACTGTGGACAGGTGAACTCGTCGACTGGAAGGGCGAATATTTCGAGGTCGACTCCGCCCGCATCTGGGATCTGCCGGAGTTGCCCGTGCCGATCGCGGCGGCGGTGTCCGGTGAGCGCTCGGTCCAGACTTTCGCTCCGCTGGCCGATCACGCGGTCGCCGTCCAGCCCAACAAGGACCTGGTCGACTCCTGGCACGAAGCACGCCGGGCGACCGGCCTGCCCGGCGACGTCCGGGTGATCGGTCAGATACCGATCTGCTGGGATCCCGACCGCGACACGGCGATAGAGCGCGCACACGACCAGTTCCGTTGGTTCGCAGGCGGATGGGCGGTGAACTCCGACCTTCCGACCACGGCGGGGTTCGAAGGGGCGACGCAGTTCGTCAGGCCCGCCGACGTCGCGGAGTCGATTCCGTGCGGTCCCGATCTCGGCGCCATCGTCGACGCCGTGAGCAAGTATTGGGAAGCCGGGTTCACCGACATCGCACTGATTCAGGTCGGTGGTGACGCACAGGACATCTTCTTCAAAGAGGCGGCCGAGCCGCTGCTCGAGCAACTGCGTGCAGCGTCGAAATGAGGAGAATGCGATGACCAGGGGCCGAGGTATCTACGACGACGAGAAGGCCGACGAGCCGAAGGGCGGCAGGCCCGGCCCGAAGGACGAGGGCCGTGACGGCGGCATGGCGACGCGCGAGAACGCGCCCGACGTGGCGGAGACCGACGAGGAACCGACGGCCTGACGGCGGGTCACTTAAGCGTCGCGGCCTTCGCGGCTGCGCCGGTATGCGGCCCGCCGGAAGTTGGTCAGCCAACCCGGCGACAGCTCGACGTCGTCGGGCAGATGCAGCACCGGGTCGAACGCGACGTCGCCCATGTGCGGTGCGAGGGTCTGCAGGGTGAGCCGGGCCAACGGCAGAAAATCGCCGGTCCCCGCGGCCTGCTCGACGTCGAAGACGATCCCGGTCGACTCGATCCGTCGTCGGATCGAGTCGAGCGAGAGGCCCATCACGTCGATCTGCGTCGCGAACCGGGCCCGCAGCCACCAGAGGCCTCAGTTGTGGCGGAACGGCATCAGGCTCGAGAACGTGGCGTCCGACCACTTGGCGACCGGGGCCAACAGCAGGCGGTCGCGGAACGTCGACGCCAGCAACACATCCCACGGCATGGGATCCGGCGGCCGAGACATACGCCACGCCACGCCCGCGATGTCGGGAACCGCGCCGGGTAGACCGACGCCTTTGGACACACGCGCGATGACATCGCCGTCCACGACGGGCAGTCCCTCCCCCGGCGGGGCCAGCCGCTCGAGTCTTCCCTCGGCGAGCACGCCGACGGGATGGAACAACCGGCGGCTGCGCACGGCGGCTCCGAAGCGGATGGGCAGGGCGGCGATATCCGAGATCTGCACGGTTCGGGGTTGCCCGGATATCGCAGGAGCAAACCGGACGCTCGTTTAACAAATCCGATAAAGGGCATTTATTCAGAGCTTGACCAATCATGATCACGTTCGAAAGGCCGACGTTGACCACTGCTTACACCGGCTGGGACGCGCCGGTTGTCGCCGAAGGCGTCTACCCGCCCCAGGAAGATTCTCAACTTCTCATCGACGTCATGGACAAGACGGGGCTGGCGCGCGGACAGCGCGTTGCCGACCTGTGCACCGGCAGCGGAGTCGTCGCCATCGCGGCGGCCGATCAAGGTGCGGCCGAAGTGTCGGCATACGACATCAGCCCCCGCGCAGTGCGTTTCGCGCGGCAGCAGGTCGTGGCCGCGGGCGCGCGCGTGGACGTGCATCTCGGTTCGTGGGCCCGCGCAGCTGAGTCCGGCCCGTACGACCTGGTGGTGTGCAATCCGCCCTACGTTCCGCATGACCCGAACGCCGCGCAGCCGGAACTGCCGTCGCACATCGGTCCTGCGCAGGCGTGGGACGCGGGATACGACGGCCGGATGGTGCTCGACCCGCTGTGCGCGTCGATGCGAAGCCTGCTCGCCGACGGCGGCACGATGCTGTTGGTGCAGTCGGAGTTCGCCGAGCCCCGCAAAACGCTGGCCGCGCTGGCCAGCTCTGGCCTCGACGCGGAAATCCTGGCGTGGGAATGGATTCCGTTCGGTCCGGTGCTGTCCTCGCGGGCGCAGTGGCTGGAGGAGACCGGCAGGCTCGAGCCGGGGCGCCGCGAGGAGGAACTGGTCGTCATCAGAGCGGACAAGGCATGAGCGAATCCGACACCCGCACCGTGCGGGTCGTTCCCAACGGACCGGTGATGGTCCAGGGACCGGTGCGCATCGAGATGCCCGACGGAAGCGTGGTCGAATCCGATCGCTTCATGGTGGCGATCTGCGCGTGCAGGCGCTCGAAGAGCTATCCGCTGTGCGACACCAGTCACCGCAAGCGTCAGCGGCGCGCTGAGCCGTCAGCTCAGCGGCCTGCGTAGCGAGGACCTTCCCGCGGTCCAGCAGTCCATCAGGTGGGCGGCCAGCCGCTCCTCGACCAAATCCTTTGCCCTGATTCCGAATACGACGTCGCGATCCAGATGCGGCTCCGTCGCCACCATGTCGCCGACGACGTCGGTGCGGACGATCTGCTCGTGCACGGCGTCCGCCTCCACGTGTTCGGCGTAGAAGCGCACACACGCCTGTGGTGCACCCAGCCGCTGCAGGGCCTCGACGATCCGGCGGGAGCCGGGTGACGACGTGATCTCGGTGGACGCGAAGTCACCGATCGCGGCGCCGCGCAGTTCGCGATGCAACCCGAACATCGACATCAGGTTCACCACGGCCAACGATTCGGCGGGCACGGCGTCGAGGTATCCGAGGTAGGTCGGATCCAGCCCGGCTGCCGCCATCAGGTCGGCGTACAGCTGCTGATGCACATGGCCGCCGCGGCCGCCGCCGAACTCGTCGAACTCGATGGCGACGAAGGACGCCTTGGCCTGGCCGCGCAGTCGCGGGATGGCGAAGGCGTGCGGGTCGCCCTCCTTGAGGTGATACACCGAGCGGTGCACGAAGTACTCCTGCATCTGCTCCCAGGTGCCCTTGTCGCGCAGGTAGTACGACGGGCCGGCGCCGTCGACGGGCTCGATGCAGAGTGCGTTCATCTCGTCGGCGGCGCTGACGCCGTCGACATCACCGACGTCGCGGCGCACCGCTTCCAGGAACAGGTCCTCGAGCTGGCTGCGGACGGCCAGAAGCACGGGGTTCCACTCCCAGCGGGGGTCGATGCCGTCGAAGCCGCGGTAGTGCAGTTCGTAGCAGACGTAGAGCGCCAGGTGCAGATCGAGGCCGTACGGGTCGGCGTCGGCGATCGGCAGCGATACAGGGTGCAGCGACCGCTGCGGCGGCCGGCAGGCCAGCAGGTCGAGCACGGTCGAGGAGAGCGGCCCGGCCGCCGAGGGCAGGACAGGTTCGAGTTTGGGTGAAGCCAAGGTCACGCTGTGTCTGATTCCCTGCCGCGAGGCCACTCAAACCACACTGGTTAGCCCGTTTAACTCAACTCAGAACGCAACGCCTCGCGGCTTGGTGACCCGGAAGACCTCGGTGGCTTCCGGAAATCCCTTCAGCCGCTGAGGGCCGAGGCTCTCGAAACGCAGACCCGACCCCGCTGATAGGTCCCGCACCGTGCGACTGGCGAGGACTTCGTCGGCGCCCGCCATCCCACCGATCCGGGCGCCGACGTGTATGGCTGTGCCGCTCCATTCGTCGCCGCGTCGCTCGCATTCGCCGATGTGGACGCCGACGCGGACGTGCATGCCCTTGCCTGCCAGGGCGGGTACGAGTTCGAGGCCGCACCGAGCAGCCTTGGTGGGACCGTCGAAGAGGGCGAAGACGCCGTCGCCGGTGTGCTTGGCGCGCCGGCCGCCGAACTTCGACAGCAGCCTGTCCACCACCCGATCGTGAACGTCGAGTTCATGGCGCCACTGCGAATCGCCATGGGCGCTCAACATCTCCGTCGAGCTGACGATGTCGGTGAACAAGACCGTCGAGAGCACCCGCTCGCTGTTGTGGTCATGTGTTGCGCCGCAGACGAAGTCGAGGATCGCGGAGGCCATTGCGTCGTCGAAGAGACCGTGCGGTCCCGGCGGGAGTTCCTGGTATGTCGCTGCGGGGATCGCGTCCGCGAGCGCGCGCGCCGCCTCCGGCGGGGCGACGAGGTCACCGCGGCGTGCGAGTACCAGCGTCGGGGTCCGGATGGAGCTCAGCAGCGGACGCACATCGATCTTCGACACCGCCTGCCAGAGCATCAGCGCCATCCGCGGACTCGCTGCACAACGTTGGACGCGGCCGTAGAAGTCGCGGAAACCCGGCACGTCGGCGATCGGGCCGAAAAACGCTTCGGCGAGCGCACCCTCGCCCCAGTGCTGTCGGATCTCGTCCTCGAACTCAGCGATCTGGGCGGGGCTGAATCCCCACGGGTAGTCGGGGAGCTCGCGAGCGAAGCGGGGAAGTGTTCCGTAGAGGATGAGCGATCGGACCCGCTCCGGGAAGGTGCCAGCGAACAGAATGCTCATGGGACCGCCTTCGGATACTCCGAAGAGCGCCGGACGTTGCGCGCCCGCCGCATCGAGCACCGCGTGGAGGTCATCCATGCGCTCGTCGAGCGGCGGTACGTCGATGACGGGATCGGATAATCCGGTGCCGCGCTTGTCCCATGCCACGAACCGGGTCTGCTCGGCGAGTTGCTCGAAGAACCCGGTGAACATCGATTCCGGATCGTCCATCATGTCGACGTTGCTGACCCAGCCGGGGATCCACACCAGCGTGGGTTCGCCGTCCCCGAGGACACGGTAGGCGAGACGGAATTCTCCATTGACCGCGTAGTGCACGCCGCCGTAGATCACGTTGCTAATCGTCGCACCGGCGAAACGGGTTTACCGCCGTATTGCACGGCTGGTTACCCTGCAAAATCACACTGTCGGGGTGGCGGGATTCGAACCCACGACCTCTTCGTCCCGAACCACGCCACCTGGGGTTTTGATGACGTTGGGTACGTTGGCCCGCGTAAGTTTTCCCAGCTCAGCTGCATTGGGTGGGTTGGCGCGCGCAGGAGTCGCGAAAATCTACTGCGGACTGCCTGCGGACTGAGACACCTTGGTGGTCAAGGCCGCCTTTGATTTACCGAGAGCGGGAACCTTGAAATCAGGATGTCAGTTTGGACGCTTACTCGACGGGCTTGCAACACCAGATCACGACGGATCCGCAACCAAAGATCACGTCTGCGAATGGACCTCGCGTTCCTCGCATTCCTCGCTTCCACTAGTAGTGCGTTGCTCCTTATTTCTGCGTGGCGGTGTCAGCTACTGGGGTCCGCGTTGCTTTGGAAGGCCACCAGCTGGCTTCGCGTAGAAGTGTGGCGATGGCGGGCACGGTGAGGGTGCGCACGAGGAAGGTATCGAGCAGCAATCCGAAGCCGATGATGAGGCCGGCTTGGATCATGATTGCGACTGAGCCGACCATGAGGCCGAACATGCTGGCGGCGAATATCAGACCAGCTGAGGTGATGACGGCTCCGGTGTTTGCCACGGTGCGCAGGACGCCGACGCGGATGTTGGTCCCGGATTCTTCGCGGAGCCGTGAGACGAGCAGCATGTTGTAGTCGGCGCCGACGGCGACGAGGATGATGAATGCCAGTAATGGTACGGGCCAAGCGATTTCGTAGCCCAGTCCCCATTGGAATACCACAACGCCGATGCCGAGCGAGGCGAGGTAGTTGAGCACGACGGTGCCTAAGAGGTAGAGCGGTGCCAGGAGTGCGCGCAGCAGTAGGACCAGGATGACGCCGACGATGATTATGGTGGCGACGGCCAGTTGTGCGAAGTCGGCCCATAGGAATCGTTGGATATCGGAGTTGACGGCGGGGAAGCCGGCGACGGATACGGTGGCGTCGGCGAGCGACGTGTTGGGTCGTGCGGTGTTGGCGGTGTCGGTGATGCGGCTGGCGAGCTCCATGGCTTCGACGCTGTAAGGGTCGTGGCTGCTTTCGATCATGAACCGCGCGGTCTTGCCGTCCGGTGAGAGGAATTGCTTGGCAACATCGGTGAATTGCCGGTTCTCGAATGCATTAGCGGGCAAGTAGAAACCGCTCGAGGAGTCGGAGTCCGCCGCTGCGCGTGAGGAATTCTGTAGTTGGGTGGCGATCTGGCTCATACCGGACAGCATTTCGATGTTGCTGTCGGCGAGGGTGCGGACACCGGTCGCGAGTGCTTGAGCGCCGGAGGCGAGCTGTCCGATTCCCTCCTGCAATCGGCGGAGATTGGTGGCTAGGTCGGCGGGGTCACCGAGGGCTCCGAATGCCTTGTCCAGCGAGGCGACTGCGTTCTGGACGTTGGAGAGGGTGCCACCAACGGTGGCATTGGTCGCGGGATCGTAGCGGTCCCCGAGGTCGGCGATCTGGTCGAAGAATCCGCTGTCGCGCAGGCTGACCAAAATCTTCACCTGGTCACGAATTTGGGCGCACTGCGGGGTGGCGGCACACCACGGTGAGGTGTTGAGCGCGCCCACGAGTGGATCGAGCTGGGTGATCGCGTTCTGCGCCTGGTTGGCCAGCGGTCGCAGTCCTGGGCCGGATTGGATGGCTTGGTCGACGGCGGGGGCGGTGGCGGAAAGTTGTTGCAGCAGTGGGCGGAACTGGTTGACCTGAGTTCCCGCGGATTGAGCTTGGGTGAGGATTCCGGCCAGTGGCGCGAGGGCGGTGCGCACCGTGCCATCGAGTTGGGCGAGGCCGTCGGCGAGCTGGTCGGCGCCGCCGGTGAGTTTGGCGAGGTCGTCCTTGCGTGAGTTGCCCTCGGCGACCGCGCCGGCCATTTTCTCGCCGATCTGGCCGTTCTGCCAGGCCAGTTCTGCTTGGTCGAGGCGCTCCCCGGTGGGGCGGGTGACTCCGGACACCCTGGTGACGCCGGGGATCTGGGAGACGCGAGAGGCCATCTCGTCGAGATCGGCCAGCCCCCTCCCGGTCCGCATGTCGGTCGGGTTCTCTACGACGAGGAACTCGCTGATGACGACGTCCTTGCGGAAGTGGCGGTCCAGAAGTTGGTAGCCCTGGTTGCTGGCCGTGGTGTCTGGTTGTCCCTTGCGGTCGTCGTAGCTGATTTTGATGGTCGCAGCGGCTGCCGACAGGGCGAGCAGGATGGCCAGGCTGACGATCAGCAGTGGCACCGGACGGCGGACCACGGCGACGGCGACGCTGTTCCAGTAGCGGCGGGTGCGATCGGATTTGGGTTCACCGATGCCGCGTTTGGCGGCTAGCGACAGCACGGGTGGCAGCAGGGTGACGGTCGCCAGAAATCCGAACAGCACGGCGATGGCACACGCGGGGCCCAGGGCGGCGAAGACGCTGAGCCGCGCGAAGACCATGGCCAAGAACGCGAGTGCCACGGTGGCGGCGGACGCCAGGATGACGCGCCCGATGCTGGCGGTGGCGTGGATGATCGCCTGATCGGCGGGTACTTGGGCGCGGCGCTGCTCGTGGTACCGGCTGATCAGAAAAACTGTGTAATCAGTTCCGGCGCCGAGCAGGATCGCCGTCATGAATGCGACGGTGAACTGGGAGACCGGCATGCCCATCTCGCCGAGGGCGGATAGCACGCCGCGCCCAACCGCCAGGCTCAACCCGATTACCAGCAGTGGCAACAGCGCGGTGAACACTGACCGGTAGACGATCAGCAAGATCAGGGCGATCACGCCGGCGGTAGCGATCGAGATCAACAGCAGGTCGTGCTCGGCGGAGGCGATCATGTCGCTGAAGGTCGCCGGTGGTCCCGTCACTTGGACGGTCGTGGTCGATCCGGTGAACACCTCCGCGGCGATGTCGCGCACCGCGTTCAAGGATTCGGCTGCCGTGGGGTCTCCGAGGGTGCCGGTGACACCGACGGGCAGATACCAGGCTTTGCGGTCGGCGCTGACTGCCTGAGCTTCGGTAATCGGATCGGCCAGCAGGTCCTGCACCAGCAGGACGTGGTCGCCCTCGGCCTGCAACCGGCGCACGAGTTCGCCGTAGCGCTGCCGTGCAGTTGGAGTCAAGCCAGTGGGGTCTTCCATGGCGACGAACACCATGGTTTTCGAGCCTTCTTCGCCGAACGCGGCGCTCATGCGGTCAACCGTCTGCAAGGACGGGGCGTCGCGAGGAATGAGGTCCACCGACTGTTGGCGCACCACGGTTTCCAGCTGTGGGAACAGCAGCGCGAGAACCACCGCGGCGCCTAGCCATACCCCGATGACGAGCGCTTTGTGTCGGAGGGTGAACCGGGCCAGGGTCGCCAACCGTTCGCTGTACTCGCGAGTGTCGGCCGGGTCGGTGGATCCGTTGGCGCGCCGACCAGGCCGCTTGGCCTGGCTTGGGGCATCTGCACTGCCGTCGGTCACTTGGCCTCCACTGGTAGCGATACTGCCGGTATCGGTACGCTACCGCACGTAGTGCAAGTGGTGACGGCGACCGGTGGGGGCCTCGCTCAAGAGCGTCATGAGTCGACTCCCTACGGGATTGCGGCGGGCCAGTCGGCCGCGAATACCTGCACGGCGTGCAGGGCGCCTCCTACCGCCACCGTCGCCAGTGCCGCACGATCACTGCTGGGGGCGGGAATGACGACAGCCGCTGCCACGTCTCTGAGAACTCGAAGTTTGAGCGTTCTGATCGTCAATCGCTGCCCTCCGCGGAGTCCTATGGTGGCACGCGCCCCCATTGGGGGCGGATGCTACCAAAGTGTTGCGACCTACTGTGGCTTGCCAAGATGGACATGTGCGGACGCGGTCGAAGAGATGGGGCGGGCGTACCGGTGCTGAACGCCGGGCGGAGCGCCGTCAGCGCCTCATTGATGCCGCGACGGAAATCTGGAGTGAAAGCGGTTGGGCAGCAGTCACGATGAGAGGAGTGTGCGCCAAAACCGGCCTGAACGACCGTTACTTCTACGAAGACTTCAAGACCCGCGACGAGTTACTTGTCGCTGCATGGGACGGCGTGCGCAACGAGATGCTCGGTGAGGTTTCTGCGACGCTCGCAGAACGCATCGGGCAGCCGCCGATGGAGACCATCCGCGTGACCATCGCCGCGGTGGTCGACCGGATTGCAGAGGATCCGGGCAGGGCGAAGATTCTACTGGCTCAACACGTGGGCAGTTCCCCGCTTCAGGATCGGCGCGCTGTCGCACTGCAGGAGGCGACACACCTGGTGATCGCAGCCAGTGAGCCACACCTGAGGCCGGAAGCCGATGAAACCGCCCTTCGGATGGACACACTGGTGGCCGTTGGTGGCTTCGTCGAATTGATCACCGCATGGCATGCAGGTTTGCTTGACGTCATCCAGGGGGAGATCGTGGAGCACACGAGTCGGCTTGCCGAGACGCTCGCCGAACGTTATTTGGTCGACGACGCTGGCCTCTAATGTTGTACAGCGGCGTTCATGTGTTCAGTCCGGAATGAAGCAAGCGGAGGCACCTCGACATTCGCGAAGCGCGGCCGGGAGGCGCCAGAAGCTAACTCTGAGGTTTGGCTTTGGTCGTGGCCGACTCGACTGCGTTCTGCAGCAGCACATAGCTGCCGAGGCTGCCCAGGAAACCTGCGCAGTGCTGAACGAGTTCATCGGTGGTGAACTCGAGTTCTCCGTCGAGCCAGCGGCGCAAGACTTCGAATAACCCACCCACACCCAATGTCGAGGCCAAATGGGCAACGCCCACTGCGGAGTCGGCGATGTCAAGGTGAAGTCTGGCCTCACGCAATACGAGGTCGGTGAAACCGGTCATCATGTCGCTGCGTAACTCCCGAAGCAGCGGCTCCGTTGCAGATTCCACGAACAAGATCCGACCCAGTCGAGGATCATTGTTGATCATGCTGACCAGCCCGCGGATCGGCGCGTACGCGAGCACCTCGGGTGGGGCGCCGGCATCGGGGATCGCGTCAACTATCACCTCCTGGAAGGTTGCGTAGAGCTGCTGGTAGACAGCTCGCAAGAGGGCGTCTCTGTCAGGGAAATGCTGATAGAAGTAGCGTGACGTCACGCCGGACTCAGCGCATACGGCAGTCACCGTGGCGGCGGCAACGCCGTGCGTGCCGATCAACTCCATCGCGGCCTCGATGAGACGCGTGCGCCTGTTCCGGTGACGCTCCTCGGCGGACATCCCGCTGTACACCCGCACCGATCGCACAACGCATAGCTTGCCATCTAATTCTGACTAGGCGTAAAGTCAGATCATCAGTGCCCATGACAACAGGAGAACAACATGAGCGACGATTCGTCCACACGGCCCACCACGCGGGTCGTCCCGAAGCCCCGCCGTGTCCGATTCGACATGCCTGCTGAGACCAGTCGGCAGCACTTCGTCGATGGCGACTTGGTGATGAGCCACTTTGTGTCCACCTTGTCGGCCACGTTCCCCGAAGGCGAAGACTTCTTCATCCGGTCAGTCCGCGAGTACCGGGACCACATCAGCGACGCTGACCTGAAGGAGGCGGTCAAGGGATTCATCGCTCAAGAGGCCACCCACCGGCACCAGCATCGGCTGCTCAACGATCGCCTTCAAGCGATGGGCTATCCCACCGAGGGGATCGATCGGCATATCAAGAAGTTGGTTGGCCGACTCGAGAAGCGTTTTTCTCCCAAGATGCGCCTGGCTGTGACGGCAGCCCTCGAGCACTACACGGCGACATTCGCCGAGATCATTCTCACCAGCGACGAAGCTCAAGAACTGATCGGCTACACCGAGGTGCGGCCGATTCTGCTTTGGCACGCACTGGAGGAATGCGAGCACAAGGCCGTCGCTTTCGATGTCTACGAGACGGTCGGTGGAAGCGAACGCACCAGGGTCTGGGGAATGCGGATCGCCAGTCTCCTATTGTTCACCGAGTTGGTCATCCAGACCACCCGCTCTCTGGCCGGCGATCGTGCCGCCTACAACCCGGTGCGGTTGCTGCGCAGCCTTCGAGCCTTCCGTCATAACCCGCTGTTCAGCCGAGCAGCGATTGAGCGCTTCCGTTCCTACACCCACGCCGGGTTCCATCCCGACGACTGGGATAGCGCAGAAATCCTCGAACGTTGGACCAAGGAACTCTTCGACGCCGATGGCGGCCAACAGCTACGGAGTAACGTGTAGGTCGACAAGTACTTTTGTGGTGAAAGCCGCCATATGGAACGACCTCTTCACGAAGAAGTGCGTTGCGCCGTGGCCGCATCGCGCGTTCAGGCATTCCGCTGATGCGGGCGGAAGGGCCATTACCGCCGTCCCGTCAGCGTCCGAAGACGTCCCGGCAAATCTGCACACAAGTTGGCGCCGTGTCAGCGAGCGCGCATGTCTTCTACGAATTGCTGTCCGGAGTTGCGATGCCGTTCGCGTCGGTGATTGGTCCGGTGCCGGCAGCGACGGGTTGGGGCATGAGCACCGCAGTAGTACTTCGCATGGCGGAACGTGCCGATAAGCGTCACGAGGCTGTCCTCGGTGTTGTGAACGGCCTGTTCCTGACGACCGTGTTGGCTCACTTCATACACTGGCCGAAGCGCTGGAGATTTGGTGTGCCAAGCCTGTCCGAGTGCGAAGGACTATGCGGCCCAATCCTGGTGCCTTACAACGGTATTCTTTACATTTCGGGGCTCAGTGCTGTAGCCGGATTGCTGGAGAATGGTCGCCGAGGTGCGGTCCGTGGTGCGATCGTCCCGCTGCTGGGTGTTCCAGTTCTCCTTCGACTGCAGCGGATGGAATTCCGTCGGCTCAGTCTTCAGGCCCGGCGCAATCCTCGGTGGTGGAATCGCCGTCTGCAGATGCAACCGCCCGACCGTTCGACATCGTCAGATCCCGACCAACAGGTGCTAGGGGCAGAGTCATAGCACGGAGTCGACATGGCGAGCCGATCACCCTTCAGTCAACGGAGGGTCGAACTCCGTCAGGGGGCCATCCTTCGAGGCCGTCTTCTAGCGGCACGTGCAAGGACCGCAGCAGCGCTGAGAACAATCTCCAATTCCCGATCGCGGCGACGAGTTCGACGAGGACGGCCGGGTCCCCGTGCAACGCGCGCTGACACTCAGCCCAGGTTTCATCCGAGATGGTGCCGTCACGCAACGTCTCGTCTGTCGCCGCCAGTACCGCCCGCTCGGCTTCGCCGAAGTGGCCGGCGTTCTGCCAGTCGCGCACCCCGAGCAGGTCGCGTTCGGGCACATCGAGCAAGCGGGCAACCCTCCAGTGTTGCGTCCACTCATAGACCGAATCAGTGACCCAGCCGATTCGCATGATGATCAGCTCCCGTAGCCGCGCATCCAGCGCGCCTTTCCACAGCAACGCCTCCAGCATTCCATGCAATGCGACGGCTACAGGGGGCTGATGAAGCGCGATCCTGAAAACAGACAGTTCAGCCATGGCGTCCGGAATCCCGCATTGAGCGGCGCGCTCGCGGGCATCTGTCAGGGCAAGCATGTCAACCCGGCTTTGGCTGCTCACGGTGGATCCTTCCGGTTGGGCGCTAGTTGGCGCTGTCAGGCGATCGGCACAAAGACGTTGTGCAGAGCGGGGACCCGGTCCGGCTCGTTGCCGGCCAGAAGGTCGAGCAGCCCGGGCAGGCCGGCGAAACCGGTGATCTCGCGGTGCAATTCTTCGAAGGGCCAACGCCTAGAGACCAGCAGCTCGATGGCGCTCTGGTAGGCGGGGTAGTCGACCCCCAACGAACCGAAGATGCGTAGTTCCTTGAATACGAGCAGGTCTGGCTCGAAGCCCGGCGCTCCGCCGCCGCCGCGTGTGCCCGCGACCACCACGCGTCCGCCGGGCTGCGCGAGTCCGACGGCGTCCGCGAATGCGGCTGGCGCCTTCGCGGTGACGTCGACGACGACATCTGCGAGCCGGCCGGTCGCCATTTGCAGGGCCTGCGCCGGGTCGTCTTCGGTGACGTCGATGGTCAGGTCCACGCCGAACTGGTGGGCTGCGGCTAGCCGAGTTCGGTCGCGAGGGCCGACCCCGGTCATCGCGACGAATGCCGCTCCGGCCTCCTTGGCGGCTACGGCAGCACAAATCCCGCGGATCCCTGGTCCGAGGACCGCGACGACGTCGCCCGGGCTTGTCTCGGGCAACATGGCAGCCCATTTGATCCCTGCCCCAAGCGGATTGAACAACGTCGCGACGATCGGGTCGAGTCCGTCCGGGACCGGCAACGGCATGGAATCGAACGGCAGATGCAGGTGGGTTGCATAGCCTCCCCACAGGCCGGGCGGGATGTTCACGTCGACGAAGCCGAACATGGTGGCGAGGCCGTTGCTCGAGCACCTGCGATACTCGCCGCGGCCGCACGAGTCGCACTCCCGACACGATCGGAACACCTCGACGGCGACTCGCTGACCCACCGAGACGCCCCAACGCTCGCGCGCGGCGTCACCGATTCCCTCGATGACGCCGATGATCTCGTGTCCGGGGATGAAGGCGAACCCCGTCGGCAGGTGTCCGCTGAACTGCTCGTGGTCGGTTCCGCAGAGCCCGCACGCCTCGATCCGCAGGAGACCGGACTCGTCGTCGATGCGCGGCACCGGAAGATGCCGCCGTTCAAGGGTGCGCGGCTTGGTCAGCACGAGCGCGTCGGCGTTCACGACAGTTCGAATTCGACGTGTCCGTCCGCCTGCCGCACGGCGACTTGGTGTCCGACGCACATGTCTCGTGACATTGCCACCGCCACCTCGGCATCGTCACTGCGCGCCGCGACGCGGCGGCCGTCGGTCATGCGCGCGAAAATCGGCACCCAGGAGGGGCCTTGGTCACGGTCGTGCACGACCGTGTATCCATCTATGGTCGCCTCTCCGGATGCGTCGGCGGGAGAAGCGACCGGGAGGGAGGTGCCGTCGATCGCAGACTGCGCATCGGCCATGTCCGGAGTCTGCCATCCCGTTGGCGGTGGAGTCGCCGACCACAGACCCAGCGAGTGCTTTGTGATGTACCAGCCCAGTCCGGACACGAGCCCGACGGCGTCCGGGTCGCTCCTGCAGCGTCGCACCATCTCGACGATCGAATGGCTGACATAGTTGTTACCCGGCCCTCCGTGGTAGGGCAGTCCGCCGGTCACCGTGAACCCGCGGTCATCCGCCGGGTCGAGATCCAAGGCGTCGATCGCCGCCTCGACCGCGGAAGGAAAGCAAGAGTAGAAATCAAACCATCTAATGTCGTCGATGTGAAGTCCACTGGCCGCCAATACCGCCTTGCCGGCGGCCCTTATTCCGGCGGAACGACCCAGATCAGGCCGCTGAACCGGGAAATACACGTCGTTGCATGTGGCCGACGACCACGGGAAGACCCAACGATCACTGGGCACTCCGAGTTCCTCGGCGACTTCGGCGGCCATGATCACGAAAGCGGCAGCCATATCCACGGCGATGATGCTGTTGAGCAGCTTCGGATACGGCTCGCACACCATCCGGTTAGCCGGGGAGACCGTGCTGAGCTCGTCTGCGCTACGGGCACGCGGAAACCAGGCCTGCTCGAGATGTCGGGACGCCTCAACCGTGAACGGAGCCATCAAGTCACCCAGCCAGCGGCGCTGTTCGTCGAATGTGCGGCCTGATCGGGCCGCGATCGCGGATTCGAAGATCGGGTACACCTCGTGCGGCCAATGTAACCCGGCGCCCACCTCGGCTTCGCTCAGTCCCGGGCGGGTGTCACCGAGTGACTCGTCCTGTGCTGCGATGGGTTTGGGCTCCAAAAGTGCGCTACCGGATGCGACTTTGCGTGCTGACGCGCCGCTTTCCGCTCCGACGATCAGAGCCCCGTCGCTGACGCCGCGCCAAATGCGGCGGCCGAGGACCTCGACCAGATACTGGGGGGTGTTGCCGCCGACCGGACAACTGATGCGATGATCCGGCGTCAGCCCAGTCGCTTCGGCAATCCTCGACGCGGGGTTGTCGCGTGGGATCATCAAGATTCCGGGCGTCGCCACGGTATCGATGCGATGCCCGATCGCGGCCGAAGCATCATGCAGCGCTCGACGCGCGGCCTCGGCGGCCAAATCGATGGGATCGACGGTGCCTTCACCGCGATGTGTCAGTTCACCGACGCCGACGACAACCGGAGTGCGTGGTGGGATGGCCAACGGTCAGATCACGCTCATCGTCGAGGTCTTCTATGCGACACGACTGCGATATTGTCACATCCGTTTCCATGCGACAACCGCGGGTGTTCGACAGAGCGGGTCCCTTGACAGGGCATACTCGTACCCGTGACGAAGAGATCGTTGCGGCGGGGCGACGCGACTCCTGGGCGAAACCGCGATATGGCGCGCGATCGCCTACTCGACGCCGCCGAAACGTGCCTGCAAGGCAAGGGGCTGTCGGGCACCACGATGGAGGATATCGCCAGGCATGCGGGCGTATCGCGCGCCACGGTCTATCGCTACTTCGCTAGTCGCGAATCCGTCGTATCCGGTGTCATCGTCCGCGCAGCGGAACGCTACCTGCACCGCACCAGCGGACGGATCTTGGCGCACACCGACTTGGGCTCTGCCATATTGGACTTCGTTGCAGTCACGGTGCGCGCGGCACGCCGCGAACCGATAATCGGCATGCTCTTCGCCAGCGACGATGAACTCGCCGGCGTGGGACTGGCCGAGGGAACGTCGGTGGCGCTGTTCGAACTCGTCGCCGAGTTTCTGCGACCCGTGTTCGCCGCACACTGGCATCAACTCGAAGCCGGCGTTTCGGTCGATGACGCCGCCGAATGGATTTTGCGCATCATCCTCAGCTTGCTCGCGGTTCGCGGCCCCCGGCACCGCAGCCCCGAAGGAATCGATGCTTTCTTGCGCCGATTCCTGCTTCCCGCGCTACTGGCCGACACTCACAGTTGCATTGCTGCGACAACTGCGGAGTAGTGTCTCAGCGATGGCATCGGTATCGCTGAACGAAACGAGGCGCTGACCATGGACTTCCCCCAGTTCAACAAGCAAATAGCCGAGGAGCTCCAGCACGCGGGGGGAACCTCGGGAGGGCTCGCCAAGTACTTGGACTTCCGCCACATCGAGTTCTCCGCCGGGAGACTGGTAGTGGAAATGGACGCCCGAGCCGATTTGTTGACTCCTTTCGGCACTCTGCATGGCGGATGCCTGTCAGCGATGGTCGACCACTGCTTGGGCGTGGTGTTCTATCCGGTGATCCCACCTGGGTCATGGGTGGCCACAACCGAATTCAAACTGAACCTCCTACGTCCGGTGTCCAGTGGAGTCTGCGTTGCGGTCGCCGACATCATCGCGCTGGGGAAGCGTAGCGGCGTCGCCAGGATCGACATCACCAATACGGGACGCCCGGTATGCGCCGCACAGGGAACAGTGACCGTCGTCGCCCAGAGCGCCTCGTGATCCGGTCGCGGAACGAGAACGCTGCCCAAGGCGACCATCGAGGACACAGCAAATGACCTCAACGTTCGAGCGCGTCCGCAACGAAGACGGAACCGCCCTTGCAGCCGATGTCTACCGACACGAATCCGCCCGCGCGGTCGTCATACTGCTGCACGGCGGTGGACAGAACCGCCATGCCTGGGCGACTACCGCGCGCCGCTTACACGCGCGCGGGTATACCGTCGTCGCTTACGACGCCCGCGGTCACGGCGACAGCGAGTGGGACCCCGATGGTCGATACGATCTCGACCGACTTGCATCCGACCTGCTGTCGATTCGCCGATATGCCAGCGATGGCCGCCCGCCAGCTGTCGTTGGCGCATCCTTGGGCGGCATGACGGTGTTGGGAACGCATTTGGTGGCGCCTGCCGATCTGTGGGGAGCCGTCGTACTGGTCGACATAACTCCGCGAATGGAGTTTCACGGAGCACGCCGCGTCGTGTCTTTCATGGGCGCCCATCCCGACGGATTCGATACGCTCGACGCGGCCGCGGACGTCATTGCCCAGTACAACCGGCATCGCGCTCGGCCCAAGAACTTGGACGGTCTCCGAAAGGTCTTGCAGCAGCGCGACGACGGTCGGTGGATCTGGCGATGGGATCCGGCGTTCATAGCTTCCAACTTCGAGTTCCTGCAGGGCGACCCAGCAACTGGTGCCAAAGAATTCGGCGCCATAAGCGACCTTCTCATCGAAGGGGCCCGCCGCGTGCGAGCACCAACGCTTCTCATTCGCGGCGTTCACTCCGACGTGACGTCGCAGCAGTCGGTCGAGGAGTTCCTCGAAGTCGTACCGCACGCCGAGGCTGTCGACGTTTCGGGCACGGGCCACATGGTTGCGGGCGACGACAACGACGCCTTCACTTCGGCAGTCGCAGATTTTCTCGACCGCACGCTGAACGACTCGTCGGACTGAGCGTCTTTCAGGGCCCTGCGATGGCCGCGGCCCGGCCACTCTGGTTCGTTGTCGAGGTGTCAGAACTACCTCCATGAACGGAACCCCGGCGGCGCAGTATCGGCGCATCCGAAGGCAGCGATGCCAAACCGTATGGTTCGACCATCGCCTGGGCCGAATTATCATTCGAACCGAAGCATTTTGCTGGTGGGCGCTGTCCAGGTCGGATCGAGCGGTCGGAGTTCTCCGAACCAGTGCCCGCACACCTTGACGAACACACCCGCCGCCGGGGCGACCCGGATCAGATCGGCGCTGCTGTTGGGATCTTGGAGTCAGTCGACGGCCGGGGGCGAGTCCAGAGGACAGCCTACTGCTATCCAGGCTTCAGCTTCGGTATGCGGGAGGCGGGCGGGCATATCCGGCGCCCGATTCGACCACCTCGTCAGAGCGGCGGGCGTTCCTTCGCATGAGCAGTTCCGGAAACTTCGTGGCCGAAACGATCGAGAAAGTCGTCTATTGCGGCCAGGGCGGTGCTGATCGTTCCTCGCAATGGGGCTGCTCCGGCCGCGAAGGCCGCAAACAAGGTTATTGCGAGCAGACAACTCATGCCTCCGCCTTCCTCTTCACGCGCATCCGTTCGCCGTGGCCCACAGCAATGCCTCGTTCGGCTGCTGAAATGGTAAAACGTGGCTCACCGCTCCTTAACAGCGTAGATACCCGGATCCGCGATCGGTATGTCTCGAAGGGTCGAACCTGCGGGCGTCTGTTGTCTCGCAAAGACAAGTAATCGAGTACGGTCGCAGCTGTGCTTGATTCATCCGAAGTTCAAGACACCCCCGGTCACGCGGTTCATCACCTATTCCGAGACCTCGGCGACCTCGTCAGAGAATTGCCCGAGTCCATACATGGCCTTCTGATTGAGCAAGTTGCCGAACTCGCTGCCGATCAACAGCTCAAAGAGCTACTGAGTGACACCGTCGCCGCGAACGTAGACACTTGGTTCTCCGTCGTCCGTCACTCGATCCCGTTCGACCGCATGGAGTCACCGACGGCCGCCCTTGAACACGCCCGGAGGATGGCGCAACGCGAGGTACCCGTCAACGCGCTGCTGCGGGCATACAGGCTCGGGCACCAGTATGGATTGAACCTCATCATCGCTGGCCTTCGGAGCGCGGACCTACCGCCCGAGGAGAAATTGGCGCTCATTGAACACATCACCCGTGTGTCTTTCCGCTACATCGACTGGATGTCTGAGCAGGTCTTGGAGACATATCAGACTGAACGCGCGGAGTGGGACGAGCGCCGACGAAGTTTGCGTGCACAAGCCATTCGAGACATCCTCAACGGACGCGACGTAGACCTGACCGAAGCGTCGTCGGCTATGAGGTACTTCTTGGGCGCAACGCATGTGGCTCTCATGGTATGGCTCGACCGAGATGCGGGCGCCGACACCGACGAGTTCATCGCCATGGAGCGCTTCATGCAACACGCGGTCTCCGCCACTGGAGCGAAGCAATCGGTCTACTTCTCCATCGACCGCCTCGTCGGATGCGCATGGATGACGGTTCACCGCCCGTCGGACTATTTATCGCAGCTGCGCGACTTCGTCCGGGCTCAACCTGACGGCCCAAGACTTTCCGTCGGTGAACCACTTCCGGGGATTGAAGGCTTCCGCCGCACCTACCGACAGGCTGAGCAGGCCCGTGTGGTCGCGGTGGCAGCCGACGGCTCCTCACGGCACCGGATCGTCGCTGCACGAGATCCCGGTGTGGCCCTGGCCTCGATGCTGATGACCGATGACGCGACTCTGAAGGAATGGATTTACGATGTGCTGGGCCCGTTGGCTCAGAACACTGCATCGGACCAGCGTCTACGAGACACGTTGAGGGTGTTCTTGCGTGCCGGTTCCAGCTTCAAAGCCGCCGCCAACGAATTGCAGATACACGCCAATACCGTCAAGTATCGCGTAAATCGAGCACTCGAGCGCCGCGGTCGCCCGATCGCCGCGGAACGATTAGACGTCGAGGTCGCCCTACTGATGTGCTATTGGCTCGGCGAAGTAGCACTGAACCCAACACAAGCCTTGGGGCGGTCCTAGTCGTTCGTGTCCCGCGAACGCCCTTGCTGCGTAACTGTGCCGTCTACTGACGAACACGCCGAATCTGAGGATGGTCAGCGCGACGATCCGGCGCCGCCCGGCCTGATAATCCGAGTTCGATTCATGTTTCGACGCTGCCGCGGGGCTCTGCTGCGGGCAGGCTGATCGAGTGGAGTCGTCGATCGCCGCCGTACGGAGCTGAAGCAACCCATTCACCGAAGCTCATCGACGTCAGACACGCTCAAGCACCCATCGCGCAAGGCGACAGGCGAGTCGTGGCGCAGGTTGCGACTTGTCGGCCCAGACAACCAGGAGGCATAAGCCTTGATCCACCGATGAGCTGTCGTGGCTGAGGCTGGAATGGTTTGGTGGTCGCTTGCTGGCTGTGAGCAGGGGGTATCGGCTGGTCTGTCCAGCTTTTTCCTGTGTGCTCCGGTCGTGGCCTTTCGGCGGATTGGTCAGGTGGGGGCGGTTGCTGGCGGGCTGTGGCCGATGGTGTTGCGCCACAATCGGAGCCAGTGCGTCGCCCACGGCCAGTGGGCTGGTAGGTGCAGGATGGGTCGGCGTTGGGGGCGGGCCAGTCGGGCCGGGATGGTGATGAGGCGTCGGCGCAGGGTGGCGCCGCGAGCCACCGCGTGTGCACCGCCGGCCAGGATGCCGGCGGCGCGCTGCAGGTTGTGGGCGATGGCCGCGCACAGTATCCAGGCAGAGTTCGCCCCGAAACGTCCCGAGGGCATGTGGGCCAGGGGTCCGTCGATGAGGTCGGCGAACACGGTTTCGATGATCGCGTGGCGGCGGTGAGTGATGTCAGCGACGTCGACGGGTTCGTCGGTGTCGGTGAAGAACGGGTGATATCGCCAGACCGGGAACAGGGCGTCGGGGTATCGGGCGTCTTTGACCCGGCGCACGATCAACCGTGCCGTGATCGGAGTCTTCGTGGAACTGAAAGCGGTGCAGGTGGTTTCGGCGACTTCGGCATCGGAGATCCAGGCACCGGTGTCGGGATCGCGGCGGGATAGCACACCGGGATCCACGCGGTGTCATTGATGTCGGCGATGGCCGCGACGACTGCGGCGGTCTTGGTCAGCACCAGCGAGAACCGGGCACCGGCGCGGCGGCAGGCGGTGACCACGCTGCTGTTGCCGTAGGCCGAGTCGCCGCGCACCAGGATGCGCCCGGTGACACCGGCGCCGCGGGCGGTGGCGACGGCTTGGGCGATCATGCGGGCCGCGCCTTTGCCCGAGTTGGTCTTGCCCGCCCGCAGTCGTGCTCCGGTGATCACCGGAGCGCAGTGTTCGGTGCTGATGGTGGTCACCAACGGGGAAAGACCCTTGCGCAGGATCTGCTTGCCGGCGATTTTGGTGTGGCCGTAGCTCGCACCTTGTTTGGCCTGGCCGTAGACCGGGCGCAGCAGTGAGTCGATGTCGATGAACACCCGCCCGTCGGCGCCGGGCAACAGATCGACACGCTCGCACAGAGCGCCCACGTGCTCACTGAGCACCGACTCCAGTTGCCGGGCATGGCCGAAGGTGAACTCCCGCAACAAGGTTCCGATGGTCGACGGGGCGTACACCTCGCCGAACAGGGTCTTCATCCCGCCGCTACGAACTACGTCGAGGTCGTCGATGCTGTCCGCGCCGGTGCACATCCCGGCGATCAGCGTGGTCAGCTTCGGCGACGGATTGGCCGCACCGGACTTGACCCGCTCGCAGCTGAACCGAACTTTGTCGGCCAATGACGATGACAGTCCGGTCTGCTCGGCAAGGGCCATCACCGGTACCAGGCCTGCGCACGACACCAGACGCTCATCATCGAAGACCGCCGACGATGCGGCGAACCTATGGGACACTTGCACCGGAAGTGCCTTTCCGAGTTGTGCCGATAAGTGCGTAGAGAACACTCATCATCGCAGCTCAGAGGGCACTTTCCTCATTCCGACACCCCACGACCAGCCAATTCATCGGTGGATCGAGGATAAGAACATCCGACAAGTGGCGCGCGTGGTCTTGCCACGCGCTAGACGTTAGCGACGATTAACATCTTCAGCTATTTGCAGCGGCGACCGTGGCTACTCGTCGTGACAACACTTCCCAAACCCGCGCTCCGCCTCCGGTGTCGTGCCTCAGCGCTGGACGACGCCGCCCTCGACGCCGGTGAATCGCTTGCGCAGCTCGGTCTTGAGGAGCTTGCCGGTGGCGTTGCGGGGCAGCTCGGGAAGGAGGTGCACTTCGCGGGGGCACTTGAAATGCGCCAGCCGTTCGCGGCACCAGGCGATCAGTTCGTCGGCGCTGGGTTCCTGCTCGGCGGCTGGGTCGGCCACCACCACCGCGACGACGCGCTCACCCCACTTGTCGTCCGGACCGCCGACCACCGCGGCGTCGAGCACACCGGGGTGACGGAACAGCACCTGCTCGACCTCGATGGGGTAGACATTTTCCCCGCCCGAGATGATCATGTCCTTCTTGCGGTCGACGAGCGTGATGTAGCCGTCGGCGTCGATCCGGCCGAGGTCGCCGGTGTGGAACCAGCCGCCCCGGAAGGCCTCGGCGGTGGTCGCCGGCTTCATCCAGTACCCGACGAACACGTTGGGTCCGCGCACCAGGAGTTCGCCGACGGTGTCGGCCGGGACGTCCCGGTCGTCGGCGTCCACGATGCGGGCATCGACGTGCATGGCGACCCGGCCGATTGATCCGGCCCGCGTCGTGATGTTGGCGGCGTCCAAGACCGAGACCATGGGTGCAGTCTCGGTCATCCCAAATCCCTCGGTGAAGGGGACGCCACGTTGCTGCATGAAGTCGATGACAGTCAGCGGCATCGGTGCGCCGCCGCCCATGGCCAGACGCAACGCGGAGAGATCGTAGGAGTCGAAGTCGGGCACCTGGGTCAGCGCCGACCACATCGCCGGCACCATGAACTGGACGGTGGCGCGGCTTTCGGCCATCGCCTTGAGCGTGCTCACCGGGTTGAACGACGGGAGGATCACGCTGGTCCCGCCGACGTAGAGCAATGGCAGCGTATGTACCCCGAGCCCGCCGATGTGGAACATGGGGGCGACTGCAACAGTCACGTCGCTGCCGGTCAGGCCTTGTTCGGCGCCCAGCACGTTGATGGCGTTCCACAGTAGGTTGTCGTGGGTGAGGATGGCGCCCTTCGGGCGGCCGGTGGTGCCCGAGGTGTACATGATGAACGCGGCGTCGCGGCCCTCGACGTCGCTGTCGAGAGGCTCGGGGGCGCCGCCGGAGAGCAGGTCTGGGTAGGCGATCTCGCCGTCGGCCGGGGCGCCCCCGGCCCGGACCGTGTGGCGGACCCGGACCCCCGGCTCGGCCAGCGCGCTGACCGCCGCCGCCGCGAGCGGCTCGTGGAACACGAACACGTCGGCGCCGGAGTCGGCGAGGATGTAGCCGATCTCCGGGCCTGCGAGTCGGACGTTGATCGGGATGGTGATGGCGCCGATCTTCGCGCAGCCGAGGAGGACCTCCATGAACTCGACCGAGTTCACCAGCAGTATGGCCACCCGGTCCCCCTTGCGGACGCCGAGACGCAACAGGTTCGAAGCGACCTGGTTGGTGCGCCGATCGAAGTCGGAGTACGTGAAGCTGGTGTCACCGCAGACGAACGCCGTGCGCTGCCCGTTGAGGAAGGCCCGTTTGGTGACCCACTGACCGATACCGCGATCCATGTTGATTTGCCTCCTCGGCAGTTTTGGTTGACAAATGCTCGGTAAGGCAGGACCCGGCCCCGGCGGGCGACCGATCACCACCGTCCGTCTTGTAGACCGAAGCGGACACGAACGGATGAAGGATGCTCAGTATGAGCGGGGCAGGTTCAGGCTGTGCTGAGCCACATAGTTGAGGATCATCTCTCGGCTGATCGGCGCGGTGCGCATCAGCCGCACCGGGCCCCAGAGAGTGGCCAGCCCGTACTCGGTGGCCAACCCGTTGCCGCCGTGGGTCTGGATCGCCTGGTCGAGGGCCAGGATGCCGGCCTCCGCCGCAGCGTATTTGGCCATGTTCGACGCCTCCGCGGAACCGGGGTCGCCGGCGTCGTGCAGTGAGGCCGCCCGCTGGGTCATCAGCCGGGCCAGCTCCAGCTGGATCTTGGCGTGCGCAAGCGGGTGGGACAGGCCCTGGTGGGCTCCGATCGGCACGTCCCAGACCTTGCGCTCGCGCGCGTAGGCCGACGCCTTGTCCAGCGCGTAGCGGCCGATGCCGTTGCCCAGGGCGGCGCCCATGATGCGTTCGGGGTTGAGGCCCATGAACACCTGACGCAGACCGTCGTTTTCCGCGCCGATCAGGTTCTCGGCCGGCACCCGCACGTCGTCGAAGAACAGCGTGAACTGCTTCTCCGGTGTCACCGCCTGCACCGGGATGAGGGTCTTGGTCAACCCGGGCGCGTCGGTCGGGACCACCAGCAGGCTCAGCCGTCCGCGGCCGCGGTCGTCGGTCGCGGTGCGGGTGACGACCAGGATGGCCTCCGCCTCGTCGACGCCGGAAATGTAGTACTTGGTGCCGTTGAGCACCCAATCCCCACCGACGCGCTTGGCGTGGGTGGAGATGTTGTGAGAGTTCGAGCCCGCATCCGGCTCGGTGATCGCGAACGCCATGATGATCTCGCCGCTGGCGATGCCCGGCAGCCAGCGCGCCTTTAGCTCGTCGCTGCCGAAAGCCTCGATGATCGTGCCGCAGATGGTGGGGGAGACCACCGTCATCAGCAGCGGGCAGCCGGCCGCGGCCAGTTCCTCACCGACGATCTGCATGTCGTAGATGCCGCCGCCACCGCCGCCGTACTGCTCGGCGATGTTGACCCCGAGGAACCCCTGCTTGCCCACGGCCTGCCAGAGTTCCGAACTCTTCTCCCCGCCGAGCGACTTGGCCACGTAGTAGTCGTGCCCGAAGTCCTTGGCGATCTCGGACACGGCCTTGCGCAGCGCTCGCCGTTCCTCGGTCTCGTGCAGTTCCATACCGCTCTCCTACTTCGAAGTCACCCGCCACCGGGGCCGGTGACGGGTCTGATGGTGCTCAATCCTCGTCTGCACTGTCGGCCGCTCCGACCACCGCGAGGGCATCGCCGGTGGACACCTGCTGACCCACCTCGACCGAGAGTTCGGCGACGATCCCGTCGATCGGGCTGGCGATGGTGTGTTCCATCTTCATCGCCTCCACCACGACCAAGGCCTGCCCGGCCGTCACGACGTCGCCCGCGGCGACGGGCAGCCGGATCACCGAACCCGGCATAGGCGCCGTCAGCGAGCCCGCCGGCTTGAGCGTGCTGGGGTCCAGGAACCGCGGTACCTGGGTGAACGCAGTGGACCCGGCAGGGCTGTCAACGTAGGCGATGTCGCCGTCGAGGACGACGTCGTAGCCGCGCCGTACCCCGCCGGTCTCCAGGACCACCCGGTCCGGCCGCTGCACGAGCACCCTGACGTCCTCGACCGGTTTGCCGTCGACTTCGACCTCGACGCCGTCGCGGAGCAGCGCATAGCCCACCCGACGCTCGCGGCCGTCGGCGGTCAGCCATCCGGTGGACTGCAGTTGGGACGGGTTGTTGCGCCACCCGGCAGGCAGCGTCGGCTGGACGGGGGCCGCCGCGCGGCGTCCCGCGACCTGGGCGAGTGTGGCCGCGATGGCGTGCAAGCCCTCCCCGTCGCGGTCGATGAGGGCTGCGCCGAGGTCGGCCACGTCGTGGCGGTCGAGGAACCCGGTGTCGGTGCCGCGTCCGGCGAACTCGTCGTGGCGCAGAACGCGAACCAGCAGATCCCGGTTGGTGGTGAGTCCGTGGATCCGGGCGCCGGCGAGCGCGGCGGACAGCGCGCCGAGCGCCTCGGCGCGGGTGGGCGCCCAGGCGATCACCTTGGCCAGCATGGCGTCATAGTGGTGGCTGACCACCGAGCCGTCGCGCACGCCGGAGTCCACCCGGACCCCGACGTGGTCGGGGATCTGCATCGTGCGCAGCGTTCCGGTCTGCGGCAGGTAGCCCTTCGTGGGGTCCTCGGCGTAGAGCCGGGCCTCGACCGCGTGGCCGGTGATCCGCGGCTTGCTCACCTCGGCAGGCAGTGGCCGACCCATCGCCACCAGCAACTGCAGGCGCACGAGGTCGAGCCCGGTGACGAGTTCGGTGACCGGGTGCTCGACCTGCAGCCGGGTGTTCATCTCCAGGAAGGCGAACGTCCCGTCGTCATCGCCGCCGTTCGCGTCGAGGACGAACTCGACCGTTCCGGCCCCGACGTAACCCACGGCCTGTGCCGCCGCGACCGCCGCCGCGCCCATCCGGGCGCGCAGGTCGTCGTCGACGACGGGCGAGGGCGCCTCCTCGATGACCTTTTGGTGGCGGCGCTGCACCGAGCACTCCCGCTCGAACAGCGAGACAACCGTGCCGTGCATGTCGGCCAACAGCTGGATCTCAACGTGGCGGGGACGCTGCACGTACCGCTCGAGGAACACCGTGCCGTCCGAGAACGCCGACATCGCCTCGCGCGAGGCCGAGGCCACGGCTCCGTCGAGGTCGTCGGCCGACTCGACAACCCGCATGCCGCGCCCGCCGCCACCCGCGCTCGCCTTGACCAGCAGCGGGTAGCCGATCTCGGCGCCGAGCTTGCGCAGCTTGTCGGGGTCCAGGCCGGTCGCGTCGCCGCCCGGGAGAACCGGCACGCCCGCATCGGCCATCATCGCCTTGGCCGTCAGCTTGGAACCCATCGCGTCGATGGCATCCGGCGGCGGGCCGACGAACACGAGCCCGGCGTCGGCGCAGGCCCGCGCGAAGCCGGCGTTCTCCGACATGAAGCCGTAGCCGGGATGCACGGCGTCGGCGCCGGTGAGGAGGGCGGCGGCGATCACCCGGTCACCGTCGAGGTAGGTCTCCGCCGGCGAGGAACCCGGTAGCCGGACGGCCTCGTCGGCATCGTCCACGTGCCAGGCGTCGGCGTCGGCGTCGGAGTACACGGCGACGGTCGCGATGCCGAGTTCGCGACAGGTGCGAAACACGCGTCGGGCGATCTCTCCCCGGTTGGCCACCAGCAGCTTCTTGATCACGGGCATCGCCATCACATCCGGAACACGCCGTAGCCACGCTGGCCACGGATCTCGCTGTTGTGGACCACGGAAAGGCAGAACCCGAGAACGGTACGGGTGTCGCGCGGGTCGATGATCCCGTCGTCGTAGAGCCTGCCGCTGTTGGCCAGCGCCAACGACTCACGCTCGATCTGGCCCTCGACGGCAGCGCGCATCTGGGCGTCGGCCTCCTCGTCGAACGGGAGCCCCCGGTCGGCGGCCGACTCGCGGGCCACGATCGACAGCACGCCCGCGAGCTGGGCCGGGCCCATGACGGCCGAACGCGAGTTGGGCCAGGTGAACAGGAAGCGGGGAAAGTAGGACCGCCCGCACATCCCGTAATTGCCCGCACCGTAGGACGCGCCCATCACGATCGTCAGGTGTGGGACAGCGCTGTTGGAGACGGCGTTGATCATCTTCGCGCCGTCCTTGATGATGCCACCCTGCTCGTACTCCGCGCCGACCATGTAGCCGGTGGTGTTCTGCAGAAACACCAGTGGCGTGTCGATCTGGTTCGCCAGCTGAATAAACTGGGCGGCCTTCTCCGCCTCCTCGCTGAACAGGATTCCGCGCGCGTTGGCAAGGATCCCTACCGGGTATCCGTGGATCGAGGCCCAACCGGTGACCAGCGAGGTGCCGTATAGCGGCTTGAACTCGTCGAAGGCGGACCCGTCCACGATTCGGGCGATGACATCACGTGGGTCGAAGGGAACCTTCGGGTCCACCGAAGCGATCCCGAGGAGTTGGTCGGGGTCTCGCAGCGGGGGGGTCGGTGGCTGTGTCGGGCCGGGCCCGAGCTTGCGCCAGTTCAGTCTGGCCATGATGCGCCGCCCGATCCGGATGGCGTCCTGCTCGTCCTCGGCCATGTAGTCGGCCAGCCCGGAGGTGCGGGCGTGCATGTCGGCGCCGCCGAGCGACTCGTCGTCGGACACTTCGCCGGTCGCCATCTTCACCAGCGGCGGACCACCGAGGAAGACCTTGGACCGGTTGCGGACCATCACCACGTAATCACACATGCCGGGGATGTACGCGCCGCCTGCCGTCGAGTTACCGAATACCAGCGCCAGTGTCGGCAGGCCCTGCGCGCTGTGCTGGGTGAGGTCGTTGAATAGCTGGCCCCCGGGCACGAAGATCTCGGCCTGCGTGGGCAGGTCCGCCCCGCCCGACTCGACGACGTTGATGATGGGCAGCCGGTTCTCGCGGGCGACTGCCATGCCCCGGAACACTTTTCGGAAGGTGTAGGGGTTCGAGGCTCCGCCGCGCACGGTCGGGTCGTGCGCGATGATCATCGACTCGACGCCTTCGACGATGCCGATGCCGACCACAACGCTGCCGCCCACCGGAAACTTCGTGCCCCACGCCGCGAACGGACAGAGTTCCAGGAAGGCCGTGTCGGGGTCGATGAGCAGCTCGACGCGCTCCCGAGCCAGCATCTTGCCGCGGCTACGGTGCCGGGCGACGTACTTCTCGCCGCCGCCACCGTTGGCCAGCGCCAGCTGTTCGGCGAGCGCATGGAGCTGCGCGATGAGTCCCTCGCGATTCTCGAGGTATACCGGCGCGCGGGTGTCGACCCGGTCGGGCAGGACGTCAATCAACTTTCCTCCAGGTGACATCAACGTCGATCTCCTGACACGCTACGTTATCGGTCATTAACATTCGACGACAATGGGGTCGACGTGGCAATCGTGCCGTCCCCGAGTGATCACAGCAGGAGCAACTCACATGAAACAGCCGGATCAGCGGGAAGCGGAGGCGGCCGCAGCCGACCCGTGGATGACGCCCGAGCGCATCTCGTTGCGCAACCTCGCGATGTCGTTCACCCAGAAGGAGATCGTTCCTCACCTGCAAGACTGGGAGGACGCCGGAGAGCTCCCTAGAGAACTCCACCGCCGCGCAGCCGCAGCGGGGTTGCTGGGCATCGGGTTCGCCGAAGAGATCGGTGGCTCCGGCGGTGACCTGCGCGACCTGGTGCTGCTCACCGAGGCCGTGATGGAGGCCGGCGGCTCGTCGGGCTTACTGGCCAGCCTACTTACGCATCACATCGCAGTGCCCCATATGGCCGCGCAGGGCGATCCCGAGCAGATCCGCAGCTTCGTGGCGCCGACCCTGGCCGGGGAGAAGATCGGCAGCCTTGGCATCACCGAACCCGACACCGGTTCTGACGTCGCCGGCATCCGCACTACCGCACGGCGCGACGGCGACCACTACGTGGTCAACGGTGCGAAGCTGTTCATCACCTCGGGTGTCCGCGCCGATTTCGTGACCACCGCCGTGCGTACCGGCGGCCCGGGCCCGTCGGGGATTTCTCTGCTCGTGGTGGAGCGTGGCGCCACGGGTTTCTTGGTCTCGCGGGCACTGAAGAAGATGGGCTGGCTGTGCTCCGATACCGCCGAACTCGGATTCACCGACGTGCGCGTGCCGGTGGTCAATCTGGTTGGCCCCGAAGGCAGCGGATTCCTGCAGATCATGCAACAGTTCCAGGTCGAACGTGCTTTCATCGCCGTCCAGTGCTACGCCACGGCCCAGCGCTGCCTCGACCTGACGCTGGATTGGGTGAAGAAGCGCGAAACCTTCGGTCGACCGCTATCCACCCGACAGGTGGTGCGGCACAAGATCGTCGATATCGCGACGGCCGTCGACGTCGCCCGTACGTACACCCGTGCCGCTGTGGACCGCATCGTCGCCGGAGACACCGACGTGCGGATGGTCTCGATGGCCAAGAACCAAGCCGTAGAGGCCTGCGCGCTCGCCGTTGACACGGCCGTCCAACTATACGGTGGCATGGGCTACCTACGCGAGACCGAGGTCGAAAGGCACTATCGCGATTCGCGCATCCTGGGTATCGGGGGCGGCACCACCGAAATCATGAAGGAGATCATCGCCAAGCAGATTGGCCTCTGAGTGAAGCCGCCATTCGACAGCAGGAGCGTCGGCTTGGCAGGTCGACGAGACGGACCTTCCACCGTTTCTAAGGTAAGTCAACGGTGTGTCACGACCCCTGCGGCCAATGCAGCCTCCGCCACCGGGAAATTGCCTCCGGAGTACCAGCTAGCCAAACTTATCAACCACGTAGCGGCGAGCCAGCGTCTCAGCAAGTCTACTCGTATGTTCGACGATGTCGACCTGACTTACATCGACCAGTAGTCCTGCGTGCCAAGCGCTGATCAGTTCGACGAAGCCGCCGACCGCTACAAACGTGTCCATACGCAGAGCCATTTCGTCTGCGTCAGGCTTCAGATGCGGCTTGCTGGCGGCCATGACGAGCTGGGTTGCTTCCTGCAAGGCCACCGCTCGGCGATCTTGCAATGTTGAACTGCCGACGTGCTGTGTCAGCAGGATCTGTGCTCGCCCGGCATCCTGCGCGATGCGGAGAACAACGATCGAGATTGCGGCGCGAATGGTTTCGATCGGTGGTTGACCGACGCGTTCGGCAAATGTTGCCGAAACCTCGCCGAGCATCTCGTCCCGCACGTTGTCCCACGCTGCTACGAGCAACTCATCGCGCGTCTTGAACTCCTCGTAGAAATATCGGTCGTTCAGCGCGGCTCTGGAGCAGACCCCACGCATTGTCACGGCAGCCCATCCGCTTTCCGTCCAGATCTCCGTCGCCGCGTTCACTAGGCGCCGCCGCCGGTCAGCCCGTCGTTCGGCGCCAGTACGCCCGCCCCACCTTGCTGCCTTTGTCCGCACGAATACATCTTGACAAAGGCAGGAGCGCCGCATCAAACTGGTGGCAGGCGACCACAATTGTGTTCGCCGCCACCAGATGGCTGCAGGCCGGCTTGTCTCACAGGTCAGGCGTCGCCGTAATCTGCAAAGGATTCAGTAGTGATGGATATCTTGAGGTGGGACAGACCGCCTCGCCTGAGCCGCCGCGCCAACGCGGTCGTAACGGGAGCGGGCAGCGGAATTGGCCGTGCCTTCGCGGTGGAGCTCGCCCGTAGAGGTGGACGAGTGGTGTGTGCCGACATCGACCCGGTGCGTGCCAAGGAGACGGTCGGGCTCGTCGTCCAAGCCGGCGGCGAGGGGCTCGACATCGCATGCGATGTCACGGACGAAGAGCAGGTCCGCGAACTCGCCGACAGCGCCGAGAAGTGGTTCGGCGCGGCAGCCAGCCTGGTGATCAACAACGCGGGCATCGGAATCGGTGGCAATGTCATCGGCGCGACGCCCAAGCGGGACTGGGAAGCGACACTTTCAGTCAACTTGTGGGGAGTGATTTACGGCTGCGAGATCTTCGTACCGCGACTTCGTGCGAAGGGCAGCGGGGGAATTATCAACGTCGCATCGGCTGCAAGTTTTGGAGCAGCGCCCCGGATGGGTGCCTATAACGTCAGCAAGGCCGGCGTGCTCTCGCTATCCGAGACTTTGGCGGCCGAGCTGAGTGGTACTGGTGTGGCGGTGACTGTACTGTGCCCGACATTTGTCAAGACCAACATCGTCGATAACCCTGGTATTGAGGAGTCGGCCGCCAAGCTGGCAACGAATTTGATGAAGTGGACCGGCGTGTCGGCGGAATCGGTGGCGCGCAAAACGTTGGACGCGAACGATCGCGGTCAGTTGCACGTCCTACCCCAAGTCGACGCGAAGATTCTCTGGTTATTTAAGCGGGCAGTGCCTGCCACGTATACCCGTGCGCTCGGTTTGGTTGAGCGAATCGCGCGCTAAGTCATTCCAGACAAAGACAAAGGAGACTCCAATGGCATTCAAATACAGCGATATGCTCGAGACGATCAAGAATCGGCAGTGGGCGCTGGCCGACATCGATTGGGATGCGCCGGGCGCCGATAAAATCACTGATGAGCAGCGGCCCGAACTGAAGCAGTTCATGGCTGACGTGGTGTGGATAGAACACGTCGGTGCACGCGCGTTCGCCGCCATGGCGCCGAAAGCGCCGTTCGAGGCTCTAGGTGACATCTACCGGTATTTCCATGCCGAGGAGCAGCGGCACGCCAACGCGGAGCTGGCGCTCATGCAGCGGTGGGGGATGCTCGAGGAAGGGGAAATCCCGGTGCCGAACAAGAATATTCGACTGGTCATCGAGTGGATCGACCGATACGCCGAGGCCCTCCCGCTGACGGTGATCGGAGCGGCGATCCCAGCCTTGGAGACTGCGCTCGACGGAGCATTGCTCAAGTTCCTTCTCGACGAGGTGCAGGATCCGCTCTGCGCCGAGGTCTTCAACAAGGTCAACAACGACGAATCGCGGCACTTGGCAGTGGGATTCCAGGTTCTGAACGACCTCGGCGCCAGCCCCATGCGCATTCATGCGACTCAGACGATGGGGGCGCTCATCGACCCGAGAATCCTTCTCGGCGGCGTCCTCTACGTGCCGTTGCTCACCAGGATGTTGACCAATCTCAACGCCATGGGATTGTCGGAGGAGAAGCTCTACAACGCGGTGATGCGGTACGAGAACGTCGGAGATCGTAGTGAGTTCACGCGCCGCGTTCCGGGCTACCACATCTTGAAGGCTCACATGTCCGCCAGCATCAAGCGTTCTCAGCCATTGCATTTCATTTCGCAGCGGCTGGGTACCGCGATCGACCACTTCCCCACCGAGGTGCTCGGTAAGTCACCGACGTGGACAGAAGAGCTGACCTACGAACCGGTGGCCAGATGAGCGACACCACGACCGTCTTGATCGTCGGTGCGGGTTTCGCCGGCCTGGGAACCGCAATCCGGTTGCTACAACAGGGTATCGACGATTTCGTTGTCCTTGAACGTGCCGACGAGGTGGGTGGTACCTGGCGGGACAACACCTATCCCGGCGCGGCGTGCGACATCCCGTCGCTGCTCTATTCCTACGGGTTCGAGCAAAATCCGGACTGGTCCCGCGCGTATTCGGGCAGCGCCGAGATCCTCGGCTACATCAAGACGATGGTCGACAAGTACTCGCTGTCGCGTTTCATCCGGTTCGGAGTGAACGTCACCGGTCTGGAGTTCGACGAGGAAAGCGCACTGTGGACGGCGCAGACAGCTGACGGCTCGCAGTTCACGGCGCGCACCGCAGTGATGGCCAGTGGGCCGCTGGCGAATGCGAGCCTGCCGGACATCCGCGGACTGGACACCTTCGATGGTCACAAGATCCACAGTGCGCGTTGGGATCACGACTACGACATGAGCGACAAACGTGTCGCCGTGATCGGCACCGGAGCCAGCGCTGTTCAGATCATTCCCGAACTGGTGAAGACTGCGCGGTCGGTCAAGGTCTTCCAACGCACCCCCGGCTGGGTCCTCCCTCGGCCCGACTTCTCCCATCCGCAGTGGGTGCGGACGGCGTTTCGTCGCTTGCCTCGCGTGCAGAACGTCGGACGGCAGGCGTGGTTTTGGGGCCACGAGCTCATGGCCGTCGGCATGGTCTGGGATACCCCGGTCACCACTGGCATCCAGCTACTGGCGAAGGCGAATTTGCGGAGGCAGGTATCGGATACTTGGCTCAGGCGCCAGCTGACGCCGAACTTCCGTGCCGGCTGCAAACGGATGCTGATGAGCAGCGATTACTACCCCGCTCTTCAGCGCGACAACTGCAAGCTCGTCTCATGGCCGATCGCGACCCTGTCGCCGAATGGCATACGGACCGCAGATGGCATCGAACACGAACTGGACTGCATCGTCTTCGCCACCGGCTTCGATGTATGCAAGGCTGGCACACCTTTTCCCATCCGAGGCGCGCATGGTCGTGAGCTCTCCGACGAGTGGTCCCAGGGCGCCTATGCGTACCGGAGCGTCACCGTCGCAGGCTATCCCAATCTTTTCTTCACCTTCGGACCAAATTCAGGGCCCGGCCATAACTCGGCCCTCGTGTACATGGAGGCCGAGATCAACTACATCGTCAAAGCCATCGGCGCGATCATCGCGAATGATCTCAGTACGCTCGAGGTCCGCGAAGATCGGCAAAATAATTACCACGGCGAGGTACAGCAGCGGTTGGGAAGTACGACTTGGAATTCGGGTTGCAAGAGCTGGTACCTCACGAATGACGGATACAACGGCACCATGTACCCCGGTTTCGCCACCCAGTTCAAGCGCGCACTGTCCAAGGTCGACATGGGTGATTATGTAACGACCCCGACAACCGCACGAACTGAGCACCACCCAACCGAACACGCCCAAAACGGCTCGAATGTGGCCAAGGTTGCCCAGGGCCGCAAGGCCAAGGTAGCCCAGGGCCGAAAAAGCGCAGGCGCCCTGCCAACGCGGTCTGACGTCAAAGCCGACATCCTGGACGTGGGCGTCGGGAAGGTACCGCCTAAGCGCGCAGCCTCGAGAGTGAGGAAAGACGCTTGAGTGTCCATGTTGCGGGCGACGAGAATGCCCCCACCTCCGGAGCCCCTACGTACGAGGTCCCCACCCACGAGATATTGGTCATCGGAGCTGGATTCTCCGGGATCGGAGTGGGCATCAAGCTGCTGAAGGAAGGTTTCTCGGACTTCCTCATCGTTGATGAGGCCCAAGGGGTGGGTGGAACCTGGTACTGGAATACCTACCCGGGGATTGCAGTAGACATTCCGTCATATAGTTACCAATTCTCCTTTGAGAAACGCCCGTCGTGGTCCCGTACCTATGCGCCGGGGATCGAACTGAAGAACTACGCGAAGCATTGCGTGAAAAAATATGGCCTCGCGTCGCGCATCCGCTTCGGAGTCACGGTTGTGAGGGCTGAGTTCGACGAAGAATCGACATTGTGGCGTTTGTTTACCTCGACGGACGAGGAACTGACAGCGAGGTTCGTCATCAATGCCTCCGGGGTTCTCACGCGACCAAAATCGCCGGACATACCGGGGGTCGGGGACTTCGGCGGGGTCACGATGCACACGTCGCGCTGGGACCACCAGCAGACCCTCACCGGAAAGAGGGTCGCCGTCATCGGGACGGGCGCCTCGGCGGTGCAACTGATCCCCTCGATAGCCAAGGACGTGGACACACTCACCGTCTTTCAGCGCACCCCGATATGGTGTCTGCCGAAATTCGACTTCGCGGTGCCCCGCCCGCTGAGTGCTCTTCTCCGGCTCGCACCCGGAGCGCAGATCGCCGCGCGGGGAGCCAGCCAGGCCTTTGTCGAACTCACCTTTCCCGTCGCAGCGCACTTCCATACCGCCATACCGCTGGCGTCGGCGATCGAGCGTGCAGCGATCAGCTATATGCGTCGGCAGGTCACCGACCCGGTCGTTCGGGAGAAGCTGACGCCGCGTTACGCGCTGGGCTGCAAGCGACCAAGCTTTCACAACGAATATTTGAAGACGTTCAACCGCGAGAACGTCCTTCTTGAAACCAACCCCATCACCCGGGTGGATGAGACCGCGGTAATTACGGCCGATGGCGTCAGACACGAGATCGACGTGCTCGTCCTGGCAACGGGATTCAAGGTCATGGAATCGGACAGCATGCCCACCTACTCGCTCAGAGGTGTCGCCGGCCGAGACCAGGCACAGTGGTGGGACGAGAACCGACTCCAGGCATATGAGGGAGTCAGCGTGCCAGGATTCCCGAACCATTTCTCAGTGTTTGGCCCGTACGGATACAACGGGTCGTCCTACTTCGCACTCATCGAGGCACAGGCGGGTCACATTCTCCGTTGCCTCCGGCATGCCAGGACGGCCGACTCGAACTACGTCGAGGTACGCGAGGAGGCGAATCAACGCTTCTTCGCGGAGATGCTGGCACGGCGGCATACGCAGGTCTTCTGGCAGGACAGCTGCGCGGGCGCGAACAGCTATTACTTCGACAAGCATGGGGACGTGCCTCTGCGTCCCACGACGACGGTCGAGTCGATCTGGCGCAGTCGACGATTCGACTTGGCCGACTACCGTTTCGAACGGCGACCGGCGAAAAAGGCGGACACTGCCCCACAGAAGGTGGACACCGCCGGATGAGTTCACCTGCCAGGCCGAATCCGAGCATGGCGAGCCACTTGGTCGCGGCAACGGCGCGAGGCGTTCTTCGACCTCTCACGCAAGTGATTCCGGCCAACGACCATGGCTTCGCGGTCATGGACCGCGTGCTACGGGGAACACTCGTGGTGTCGCGGCCAAGGCGCGCAATCAGTGTCGAGAAGGTAGACACGCCCTTCGCCGGTGAACGTGTGCGAGGCGACTGGGTCAAGGCGGCCAACGTGGCCTCGGATGCTCCGCCGATTCTTTATATACACGGCGGCGCATTTTCTATGTGCTCTCCCGAGACCCACCGTGGCCTCATCAGCGAACTGTCCGCGGCCGCCCGCAGGCCGGTATTTGCCGTGCGCTATCGATTGGTCCCGAAATATCCCTTCCCGGCGGCCGCAGATGATGCACTGATCGCCTATCGATGGTTGACAGAGGGAAGCGCGATCACCGCGTCTTCTGGCACGGTGGCGCTCGCCGGCGATTCCGCAGGCGGCCAGCTTGCTGCGGCGACGGCGCTTGGCGCTCGGGAACATCGACTGCCGACGCCGGATGCCATGCTGCTGATGTCGCCGGTGCTGGATTTGACATGCCAACTCGCGATGGACCGTGATCTGCGCAGACGGGACCCCTTTGCGTCCGCCATCTCTGCGTCGAGAACAATTGGTCTGTACGTGGCGGGCGCCGATCCAGCCGACCCGAGGATAAGCGTGCTCGATGCTGATCTCACGGACATGCCACCAACTTTGATTCAGGTCGGCGGACGAGAGATGTTGCTCGACGACTCCAGAGTCTTTGCCAAACGTCTGCAAACTGCAGGGGTCTCCTCGCAGTTGCAAGTTTTCCGCGGCCAGATCCATGTCTTCCAGGCGATGTTTCGCCTACTGCCAGAAGCACGTGAGGCCCTCAGGCTCGGTGGCGAGTTCTTGGCTACTTCGGCCACCGTCCGTTGACAGCGTCCCTGCGCACGCCTTGACCACGAGGCGCCCCAGCACGAAGGTTGTATGAGCTAACGATGAAACCCGTGAAACGTGAACCAACCCAGGACAATCCCCCTGGTAACCCCTCGATCGTCATCATCGGCGCTGGCTTCGCCGGAATTACCCTTGCACTTCGCCTCAAACGCGCAGGGTTCGACAGGGTCCTCATTGTCGAAAAGGGCGATGGTGTCGGGGGAGTCTGGCGGGAGAACACCTACCCAGGGGCGGCCTGTGACGTCCCGTCGCAGTTGTACTCGATCTCCTCGGCGCCGAATCCCAGGTGGGGTCGGCGTTACGCAGAACAAGGCGATATCCTCGCCTACCTTCGCCGCGTCGCCGACGAAAGTGGTTTGCTGTCCCTCCTTCGGACCAAAACCGAAATCGCTAAGGCGGCCTTCGATGAGCGCACGAACACATGGCGTCTGACCACGACTACCAGTCAGGAATTGGAGTGCGATGTCGTCATTTCGGCCGTGGGCCAGCTGTCCCGACCCTCAGTTCCTGATATTCCTGGAATCTCGGGCTTCGCGGGCCCGTCGTTTCATTCCGCGAATTGGGACCACGATCTGAATCTCAGCGGCAAGCGGCTTGCGGTCGTCGGCACCGGCGCTAGTTCGGTGCAGTTCGTCCCGGTGGTCGCCGCAGGCGCTGAGCACTTGGACGTTTTCCAACGGTCAGCCCCATGGGTGCTGCCCAAATTCGACCGTCAGTACGGTGGGCGGCATCACCAACTGCTGCGCAAGTTGCCCATTCTGCGGCTCAGCGAACGTCTGATGATTTGGACGATATTCGAGTTCTTGGCGTTGGCACTCGTCGACGCGAAGCCAGTAGCGCGAGTCTTGGGAGTCATCGCCCTCCGGCACCTAGGTCGCCAGGTGTCGGATGCCCGGCTGCGTTCCCACCTGACGCCGGACTATGCGCCCGGGTGCAAGAGGATTCTGTTCTCCAGCGACTATTACCCCGCGCTCGCACGTCCCAACGTTTCATTGGTCACCGACGATATCCGGGCAGTAGAACCTGGCGGAATCCGCACGGTGAACGGCGACTTCCACGCCGCCGACGTGATCATCTACGGCACTGGCTTCAGTGCCACCGAGTTTCTTTCCCCGATGGAGGTCTACGGCCGCTCGGACCGGAAATTGTCGGACGTGTGGGCGGATGGCGCGCACGCCTACTACGGCCTATCGGTGCCAGAGTTTCCGAATTTCCTCATGATGTACGGGCCCAACACCAACGTGGGATCCGGGTCCATCGTCTACATGCTCGAATCGCAGGCCCGACACATCGTCAGGTTGATGAAGGTTCTCCGTGCCCATCCAGGAAGTGTTATCGAGGTCCGTGCCGATGTGGAGAAGCGCTTCAACGACCGGTTGAGTCGCCGCCTGGACAGATCCGTGTGGACTATGTGCACGAGCTGGTATCGCTCGGCGCGGGGGTCGATCTCTACCAACTGGCCCAGCCCGACCTTCTTGTATCGCCTTCGTGCGCGCAGGCCGAAGCGGCGCGCTTACGTCCTGTCGCGTCCCGCGCCCGCGAACTCGTCGCGCAGGGGGACACCCGAGCCGGCCAACACCCATCTGGCCGACATGCCCTATGCCCCAAGCGGGGCCGATAGCGTCGACTAGTGGCGGCTCTGTTCAGTGACGGGTATCCGAGGACGGCGGGGAGTCGCTGACATTCGAGCGGCAACTGTGACCGCCGTTGACAGGGTGGTCACCGGTGTAAACGATGGGTGAAATCCTTCCGATAATGCGAGAAACAACATCAAGGGGGCACTCGATGACCAAATCGCCGTCCGGTTCGGCAAGCAAGTCCCGTGACCGGCTGTTGTCGGTACTACTGAATCCCCTCCCGCAGCGCGTCGAGCGCGCTATCCAGGAGTGAGTCGACGATGGCCGGTTCGCGAACTTGCCGCGCCGCCGACCGGTAGCGGATTGAAGCCAGTTATCGGCGATCAGGGATTGCCTCTCGTTGGCCTTCGCCCGGAACTTACCGGCGGCACGCTCGGGGCAGAATGGTGATTTACTCGCCGCGCTATGTGAGGCGCGCGCCAGGACGGCGAACGCTTCACTGATGCGGACAGCATAAATCAAATGATCTTTCTGATGATGGCCGCTCATGACACGTCAACGATCACCACTGCCGCTGTGGCGTACTTCTTGGCGAAGAATCCTGAATGGCAGGATCGACTTCGTGCTGAGTCTGACCGTCTAGGCGACGATCTGTCGGACATTGAGGACCTGGAGGGGCTTACGGCGATGGACTTGGTCATCAAGGAGTCGCTCAGACTAGTTGCACCGGTACCGTTGGTTATGCGTAAGACGGTGACCGACACCCTAATTGATGGCTACTACGTCCCCTCCGGAGTGCTCGTCGTCATCACGCCTGCGGTCAACCACTTTGCGCCCACAGTGTCGACCGAGCCGGACCGGTTTGACCCAACGCGACTCGAGCCGCCACGGCGCGAGGATCAGGCCCACCGCTTCGCCTGGCTTCCGTTCGGAGGAGGCGCGCACAAGCGCATCGGGATGCACTTCGGCACCTTGGAGGTGAAGGCAATACTGCACGAGATGCTGCGGGAATTCACCTGGAGTCTGGATGACGGCTACCGCGTTCGGTGGGACAATACGTCCCTGCCTGTTCCCTGTCGACGGCCTACCTATTACGTTGTGTCGCCGATGATATCTAGGTCATTCCACGAGACTTTTGAGTGCTTAGCCGAGCACATCGCCCTTACAGGGCGCCGGCGGAATCGACGCAGTCCTCCAAGTGGCCTCGGAGATCCTCAACAAACCCCGGCGAACCGTAGTCGGCAAACCTACGCAAACTGCCGGAAAGGATGGTCATGCTAGAACCATCAACAGCCGTCGTCACAGGAGCAGGTCGAGGGATTGGTCTGGAGATCGCGAGACAACTCGCCGCTGCCGGTCACAAGGTTTTGCTCACGGATGTGGATGGCGACGCAGCGGAGCGCGCTGCCACCGAGGTCGGCGGTGGCGCTTGGAGCGCCACGCACGACGTACGAGATCCGTCGGGTCATCGGGAAGTCGCTGCTCAGGCTTTAGCCGCTGGCCCTCTGGCGGTGTGGGTAAACAACGCTGGGATCCTACTCGCGGGTAACAGCTGGAGTCACAGCGATGCCGAGATTGCGTCGATCCTCGATGTCAATGTACGAGGTGTCGTTGCCGGCTCACACGCGGCAGTTGTCGCTATGGGCGCGGGTGGGGGCGCGATCCTCAACATCGCGTCCCTCTCGGCTCTGGCGCCCATCCCTGGATTAGCGATGTACGCAGCAACCAAAGCGGCCGTATTGTCGTTCACCACATCGCTGCAGGGCGACCTTGACCATGCGGGATTGCCAATCCACGCACGGGCGCTATGCCCTGACGTGGTAAGTACGAAAATGGTCACCGACCGGGTTGCCGACCCTGGGGCGGCGCTTCTGTTCGCCGGACCGCGTCCAATGGATGCTGCGGCCGTGGCCCGCGCGGGACTCGAGTTGCTGGAGAGTCGCCAGATATTCCGGGTAGTTCCTCGGTGGCGTGGCGTAGTTGCGCGCACTAGCGATGCTGCGCCGTCGCTTGGATTGAAAGCTTTCGCGTTGATGCGCGGCGTCGGTGAGCGGCGCCAACGCAATCATCGTTGATGGCGGTGTCGAAGACGGAGGGTTTAGCGTGGGGAGGCTCGAATTGTACCTGGTCAGGTTTTCGGTTCGCAGAGTGGTAAGTGGGGATCAAGCTGGAATCCCAGTTCCTGCAGCCTGTCATTGATTATCAACCAGGTTTGCCGTGTCAACCGAATGACGAGTTCGTCACGAGTGGAGTCGCGATGGTCCAGCCACCATAGGACCGAAGCGTCCATCAAGCCCATGATGGCGGCGACATTGCGGTCTGCCGCCTCTGAGTCCTCGCCGTAGCGAGGAAAGTAACGGGCACCCGCGACGGCGAGTTCAGAGGCGAATGCGCTGCTGCCGGGCGCGGTCTTCTCGGTGCTGCGCCGATAGTGTCGGTTCACCAGGAACCGATAGAGGTTGGGGTGTTCGTCAGCCCACATGACGTGCTGAGTGACCGGCGCGCGTATCACGTCTAGCGGCGATCCCTGGACATCCAGAGTTAGGCGAATCTTCGCAGTGAGTTCGCGGTGGACGTGACGAGCCACGGCAAGATCGAGTTCTTCTTTACTTGCGAAGTGGCGGTAGAAGTGTGTGCGTCCCAAACCGGCCTTGTCTGCGATTTGGCCCGTGAGTGCGTGGGGCCCGTTCTCTTCGATTGCGCTGAGCGCCGCTTCGATGATCTGTTCACGACGTAGTTCACGGCCCGGCAACCTACTGGCCGCGCGGCGTACCGCTGTGGTGTCCACCCAGTGCTGTCGCTCCACGATGTCACCGTAACGCCCCGCGCTCTGGAAAGTTCTGGGTACGTGTTGTACCCGGCGTGCGATTCGTGGTACACCATGTACCCACAGGCGAAGCGAGACCATTGCGGGATCGGTGCGCAAGCAAACACAGTGAGGACTTTGTAATGGCAGCCAACCGCTCTAGCTGGATGGACGACGACCTCGACGCACTGCGGGATTTGGCACGTACGTTCTGTGAGAAGGAGGTCGCGCCGCACAGTGCCCGCTTCATCGAGCAGCACCACGTGGATCGGGACCTGTGGACCCGGGCGGGTGATCTTGGGTTGCTGTGCATGTCAATCCCCGAGCAGTACGGCGGAGGTGGGGGAACGTTCGCTCACGAAGCAGTCTTGATTGAGGAACAGGCCCGCATCGGCGATTCGGCATGGGGCGCGCCGCTTCATAGTGGAATCGTCGCCCACTACCTGCTCGAGTACGGCACCGATGAGCAGAAGGAACGCTTTCTTCCCAGACTGGCAACTGGTGAGATGGTTGGCGCGATTGCGATGACGGAGCCGGGCACTGGCTCCGATCTCCAATCTGTCACGACCAAGGCATCGCGCGTTGGAGACGAATACGTTGTCAACGGTTCCAAAACGTTCATCACCAACGGCGCTCAGGCCGACCTCATCATCGTCGTTGCGAAGACCGACCCCAGTGCCGGAGCGAACGGAATCTCGTTGGTTTTGGTCGAAGGCGATCGACCGGGCTTTCGGCGGGGTCGGGTGTTGGACAAGGTCGGTCAGCGCGGACAGGACACCTCCGAGCTCTATTTCGAAGATGTGCACATTCCGGTTGAGAACCTCCTGGGTACGACTGAAGGCCAGGGGTTCATTCAGTTGATGCAGCAACTTCCCCAAGAGCGATTGATCCTTGCGCTTGGTGCAGTGACAGTACTAGAAACAGCGCTCGAGTTCACTGTGGAATACACCAAAGATCGGCATGCCTTCGGCAAGCCCGTCTTCGCCTTCCAAAACACCAAGTTCAAGCTCGCCGAGGTCGCCACCGACGCCCACATCAGCCGCGTTTTCATCGACGACTGCGTCGCCCGCCATCTGCGCGGTGAACTCGACATCCCCACCGTCGCGATGGCGAAATGGTGGACTACTGAGCGTGCGATGGTCGCCCTTGATGACTGCTTGCAGCTCCACGGCGGCTACGGCTATATGACCGAGTATCCCATCGGCAGGATGTGGGCCGATGCTCGCGTTCAGAAGATCTACGGTGGGACAAACGAGATTATGAAGGAGATCATTGCTCGGTCGCTTTAGATCGAATTCGACCGCTAGATTGGTTACGAGGGGCCGCGATAGCGAGGTGGCGTTCGCTTATCAAGTCGGTGGTGACTGTTCATTAGGCGGTCACTGTTCACTAGGCGGATACCCGGCGAGCTCGCTTCAAACGGGGGCCTTACTCGGCCGGCCTGGGCGCGCCGCGCCCGAGACAGGTTGACCTTGCTGCTGACGCCCTTCAGACGATATGCGCCGGCGGACGACCACCGGAGGCCTGCGTCGTCGACGATCACCCGCGTGGAGTCCCACCAACACTGCGCCTGGCCGCGCCGCCGCGCTCACTCGGCTGGCCAGGTTCACGGGGTTGCCGAACCAGTCGCCCGCGCGCGAGACCGCTGACCCGGACGCCACGCCAATCCTCAAGGAAGGCAGGTCATTTGCTGACGCGCTGTCGATCAGGTCCAGCATCGTCGTCACCAGCGGGGTTGCGTCCAGCAGAGTGGTGTACGAGTCGGACCTGATCAGCGGTACCGGCGTGTCGTAGCCGACTGATTGAGGGTCATCGCGTGATTCTTCGA
>JAWQNE010000016.1:0-124235 GCA_033741175.1 Mycolicibacterium sp. 120270
TTGATTGTTGAACTGGTTATAGATGTCAAGCTAAGTTACCGAGGTTGGCCAAGCAAAGCGCCACCCGGCGGCATTACGGCTTCGTAGGAAGTGGTCGCGATGACGGCACCAAGTAAGGTCCCCAGCACGCGCAGTGCTGCCATCAGCGCAGCTAGTGCACGTAAACCTCGTAAATTTCCCGTCAGTGACGGCGCCCCGGTAGAGATTGTCGAAGACGGGCCTAGTCTCGGCGGCCGGCTGCTTTCGCTGGCCGCCATGCTCACCATCAGGCCCACCCTGGCTATCGGCAGCTACGCGCCGCGTCTGCCATGGCCGTTCGGCGTCGTCGACTTTGCCTGCCGCGTTCTCAAGCCCGCCCCGGGCACCGTTCGGGCCACGATCTCGCTGCCGAACTGCAACGCCCAACTGGTCCGGGCCGCCGGCGTGCTTCCGGCCGACGGCAAACGTCGGATCGTTCTCTACATGCACGGTGGCGCGTTCCTGACCTGCGGCGTCAACAGCCACGGCCGCCTCGTCGAAACCCTGTCGAGCTTCGCGGACAGCCCGGTTCTGGTCGTCAACTACCGGATGATCCCCAAGCACTCCGTCGGCATGGCGCTCGACGACTGCTACGACGCCTACAACTGGCTGCGGTTGAAGGGCTACGAGCCCGACCAGATCGTCCTAGCAGGCGACTCGGCCGGCGGCTACCTGGCGTTGGCGCTGGCGGAGAAACTGCAGCAGGAGAGCCTCGCCGGCGAATCGCCCGCCGCGATCGTCACGCTGTCGCCGCTGTTCGAGATCGACAACGAGTCGCGGGCCAACCATCCCAACATCCACTCCGATGCGATGTTCCCGCCGAAGGCGTTCCACGCGCTGATCGAGCTGGTGGAGGCGGCCGCGGCGCGCAATGTCGTCGACGGCAAGGCCGAGGAGGTCTACGAGCCGCTCGACCACATCGAGCCGGGACTTCCGCGCACCCTGATTCATGTCTCCGGGTCCGAAGTGCTGCTCAACGACGCCCGTAAGGCTGCGCACATGCTGGCCGCTGCGGGTGTGCCGGTCGAGGTGCGGGTGTGGCCGGGGCAGATGCACGTCTTCCAGATCGCCCCGGCGGTGAAAGAAGCCAAACGGTCGCTGAAACAGATCGGTGACTACATCCGAGAGGCCACCTGGTAAGCGTTTCCCCGGCCTGAGACGATGGAAGTATGCGGATCGCCCGGCACGTCAGTGAGCTCATCGGCAATACTCCTCTGGTCCAGCTGAACTCGGTTGTTCCGCAGGGCGCGGGCAAGGTGATCGCCAAAGTCGAATACCTCAACCCGGGCGGCAGCTCCAAAGACCGCATCGCCGTGAAGATGATCGACGCTGCCGAGGCCAGCGGCGAACTCAAGCCCGGCGGCACCATCGTCGAACCCACGTCCGGTAACACCGGTGTCGGGTTGGCACTCGTCGCCCAGCAGCGCGGCTACAAATGCGTTTTCGTATGCCCCGACAAGGTCAGCGAGGACAAACAGAACGTGCTGCGCGCCTATGGCGCCGACGTCGTGGTGTGCCCGACGGCCGTGCCGCCGGACCACCCGGACAGCTATTACAGCGTGTCCAACCGCCTCGTCGAGGAGATCGAAGGCGCCTGGAAACCCGACCAGTACTCCAATCCGATGGGTCCCGCCAGCCATTACGAGACGACCGGCCCCGAGATCTGGAACGACACCGACGGCACCGTGACGCACTTCGTCGCGGGCGTCGGCACCGGCGGCACCATCACCGGCGCGGGCCGGTATCTGAAGGAGGTGTCCGAGGGCAGGGTCAAGGTCATCGGCGCTGACCCCGAGGGTTCGGTGTATTCCGGCGGAACGGGCAGGCCCTACCTTGTCGAAGGGGTCGGCGAGGACTTCTGGCCATCGGCCTACGACCCGACCGTTCCCGACGAGATCATCGCCGTATCCGACGCCGACTCGTTCGACATGACGCGCAGGCTGGCTCGTGAGGAAGCCCTGCTCGTCGGCGGGTCCTGCGGGATGGCTGTGGTCGCGGCGATCGAAGTCGCCAAGAACGCCGGACCGGATTCCGTCGTCGTCGTGCTACTGCCCGACGGCGGACGCGGTTACATGTCAAAGGTTTTCAACGACGCATGGATGTCGTCGTACGGGTTCCTGCGCAGTAGGCTCGACGGTTCGCTGGATCAGGCCACCGTCGGAGATGTGTTGCGCGGCAAGTCAGGTGCGCTGCCCGACCTGGTGCACACACATCCGTCGGAGACCGTCCGCGACGCGATCGGCATCCTTCGCGAGTACGGCGTATCGCAGATGCCGGTCGTCGGTGCCGAACCGCCGGTGATGGCCGGCGAAGTGGCCGGAAGCGTGTCCGAGCGTGAACTGCTGTCGGCGGTGTTCGAGGGTCGCGCGAAGCTTGCCGACGCGGTGTCGCAACACATGTTGCCGCCGCTGCCGTTGATCGGTTCGGGCGAGTTGGTCAGCCAAGCCGCGAAAGCGCTTCGCGACTGCGACGCCGTCATGGTCGTCGAGGAGGGCAAGCCGGTCGGCGTCCTTACCCGCCATGACCTCCTGGGATTTCTCTCCGACGGCAACCCCAAGCGTTAGCCCGCCGGGATAACCAAATTTACGGCCGCGACCTGTTTGACAAGACGCGGCGTGGTTCTTGCCGAAGACCCTGTTGTGAGCAAGTTCTCAGGTAGATTAAGCACGCTAATTCCCAGCTAATGAAAGTGGAAGGCGTCCATGACCGATCAACCGCCACCTCCCCCTGGAAATTACCCTCCGCCTCCTCCGCCGCCGGGCAACTACCCGCCGCCGCCACCGCCGCAGGGTGGCGGATACCCGCCTCCGCAAGCTGGAGGATTCCCGCAAGCCGGACCCGCCGGTGCATTGCCGAAAGAGGCGTATACGCCATGGGGTACGCGCGTGTTGGCGTACATCATCGACTACATCCCGGTACTCATCATCGAGGGCATCGGATGGTTGTTGTTGGTCGGTACTCGCGAAACCGCATGTATCACAGATACTTCCGAGTACGACCTCGGTGAGTTCTGCGCCACCGGCGCGTCGACGATCGGCCAGCTTTCCATTTTCGTCGCCGGTTTGATCGCACTTGCCTACATCATCTGGAACCTTGGCTACCGCCAGGGCACGACGGGCTCCAGCATCGGCAAGGGCATCATGAAGTTCAAGATTGTCAGCGAAAAGACCGGTCAGCCAATCGGTTTCGGCATGTCGGTCGTTCGCGAACTCATCTATCTGGTTTTTGCAGGCGTTTGCGGCATTGTCTGGCTCATCGCGGTTCTGTTCCCGTTGTGGGATGACAAGCGGCAGACGCTCGTCGACAAGATCGTCTCCACGATCGCCGTCCCGCTGTAGGGACCGAACTTCAACTCTCGGGAGGTCCGATGAGCACTCCACCACCTCCACCGCCCCCCGGTGGCGGCTATCCGCCGCCAGGGCAAGGTGGCGACCCGCAACAGCCGCCAGGGCAAGGTGGCTACCCGCCACCAGGCGGTTATCCGCCACCGCAGCAGGGCGGCTACCCGCCGCCGGCTCCGCCGAGCGGATACCCGCCGCCACCGCAGCAGGGTGGTTATCCGCCGCAGGGTGGGCCGGGATACCAACCTGCGCCGCAGGGTTATCCACCTGCAGGATCGCCGGGTTACGGTGGCGCGCAAGGGTTCAACGTCGGCGAGGCGTTCACGTGGGCGTGGAACAAGTTCAGCAAGAACGCGGGCCCATTGATCGTCGCGACCCTCGTATTCGGGCTGATCGTCATCGCGCTGCAGGTGGTCATCAACCTGGTGCAGGCTGCGGTGAGCCCCGGAGCGAGCACCTACACGTCCGACGACAGCGGATTCTCGTTCGCGTGGAGTTCGGGTGGCATGGGCCTCGCCGGAATCCTGGTCTCGCTCGTGGGCTGGTTCGTGCTGCTGATCGTCGGCGCCGCAATTCAATCCGCATTCCTCAGCGGCGTCCTCGACATCGCGAACGGACAGCAGGTGTCGGTCGGCTCGTTCTTCCGGCCGCGCAACATCGGTCAGGTGATCATCGCCGGGCTCATTGTCGGCGTCATCACCACGATCGGGACCTTCCTGTGCGTGATACCCGGCCTGCTCGCGAGCATCATGCTGATCTTCACCGTGGTCGCGCTTCTCGATCGCAACCTGCCCGCGGTCGATGCGGTGAAGACCAGCTTCGAGACCGCCAAAGCCAACTTCGGCGACACGTTCCTCACGTGGCTGGTCGGGCTCGTGATCATCGCCGTCGGCGCACTGCTGTGCGGCGTCGGTCTACTGGTCGCGGTCCCTGTCGGTTCGCTGTTTTTGGTCTGCGCCTGGCGGAGGATCACCGGCGGTCAGGTCGCACCCCTCACCCCGTAATCGAGGGGCTCATCGGAAGGCGCTGACGCCCGTCAGCGCTTCTCCGATGACCAACTGGTGTACCTCGGACGTGCCCTCATAGGTCATCACCGACTCCAGGTTGTTGGCGTGCCGCATCACCGGGTACTCCAGCGTGATTCCGTTGGCGCCCAGCAGAGTTCGGCACTGCCTGGCGATCTTGATCGCTTCCCGGCAGTTGTTGAGCTTGCCGAAGCTGACCTGCTCGGGCCGAATGCGTCCCTCGTCCTTCAGCTTGCCGAGATGCAGCGCCAACAGTTGCGCCTTACCGAGTTCGACGGCCATATCGGCGATCTTGGCCTGAGTCAGCTGGTACGCCGCGAGCGGTTTGTCGAACACCTCGCGGGTGCCGACGTAGTTCAGGGTGGTCTCCAGGCAGTCCCGCGCGGCGCCGACGGAGCCGAACACGATGCCGAAGCGCGCCTCGGACAGGCAGGCCAGCGGACCCGATAGGCCGCGTGCCTCCGGTAGCTGGGCTTCGGCTGGCAGGCGCACGTCGTCGAGGTGCAGCTCGGAGGTCACCGATGCGCGCAGCGACAGCTTGCGCTTCATGTCGGTCGCGGTGAACCCCTTGGTGCCTGCCGGCACCAGAAAGCCGCGCACACCCTCGTCGGCGCGCGCCCACACCACGGCCACATCGGCGACCGATCCGTTGGTGATCCACATCTTCGTCCCGTTGAGGATCCAGTCCGACCCGTCGCGCCGTGCCGTGGTGCGCATGCCGCCGGGGTTGGATCCGAAGTCCGGCTCGGTCAGCCCGAAGCACCCGATGGCGTCGCCGGTGGCCATATCGGGCAGCCACTGCTTGCGCTGCTCCTCGCTGCCGTGCCGGTGGATGGCGAACATCGCCAGCGAGCCCTGCACCGAGACGAGGCTGCGCAGGCCGCTGTCCACCGCCTCGAGTTCCTGGCAGACCAGGCCGTAGGCGGTGGCCGTCGAGCCGCCGCAGCCGTAACCCTCGAGGTGCATGCCGAGCACGCCGAGCTTGCCCAGATCAGAGGCCAATTCGCGGACGGGCACCTCACCTGCCTCGAACCATTCGGCGATGTGCGGCCGCAGCCGCTGTTCGCCGAAGCGGCGGACGGTCTCCCGCAGCTCCTTGTCCTCGGGCGTCAGCTGTGCATCGAGGTCGAGCAGATCATCAATTCGTGCGGTAGCGCTCATGGTCCATGTCTACACCTCTGCCGAGCGGACAAAGCACGGTTGGCGTAGTCGATTACGCTCCCTTGGCCTGCGGATCGGGTCGACAATCCCACCATGTCCGAGCAACAGCAGCAAACCTCGCCCGAACCCGGAGTCAAGCGCTGCGACGTCTGCATTGTCGGGGCGGGCATCGCCGGTATGAACGCGCTCTTCGCGGCCAGCCGCTACCTGTCCCGGGATCAGAAGGTCATCCTGGTCGACCAAAGGCAACGCGTCGGCGGGATGTGGGTCGACACCTATCCTTACGTGCGCCTGCATCAGCCGCACCCGATGTTCACCGCGGGCAACATCGAGTGGACGCTCGGTGCGGAGCCCGAGTATCTGGCGACGAAACACGAAGTGCTCGACCATTTCACGCACTGCCTGAAGGTCATCAAGGAGAGGGTGCAGGTCGACGAACTCTTCGGCGTCACCATGGAGTCGGCCGTCGAGGGCGACCAAACCGTGTGCGTCACCTGCCGGTCCGACAATGGCGAAGTTCACGTCATCGACGCGAAACGCCTGATCAAGGCCTTCGGTGTGGGCGTGACGCCGAATGACCCACTCGAGGTTTCCAGCCGGTATGTCGAGTCGGTGTCACCCGACTTCTGCGACGTCCGCGCCGGCGACATCCGCAACAGCGAAGCTCCGGTGTGGGTCATCGGCGGTGGAAAGACCGGTATGGACACCGCGCACACCCTGATCACCAACTATCCCGGTCGTGAAATCAACCTGGTCGCGGGCCGGGGCACCTTCTTCACCAAGCGCGACCGCTTTTTCCCGCCCGGCGCAAAAAAGTGGTGGGCGGGAACGCAATTCGCCACGGTGGGCGACAAACTGTTGCAACGCTACAACGGAACCAACGAGGCCGAGGTGCACCAGTGGTATCGCGCAACCTACTGCACGCACCCGACTGCCGAGGCCGACAACTACTTCGCCGGCCTGATGTCGGAGTCGGAGACCGCCACGATCTCCGAGGGCCTGAACGACGTCGTGATGGATTACTTCGCCGACGCCGTCGACCGCAACGGCTCAACGGAGTTGGTGTTTCGCAGCGGAGCGACGAGAGCGATCGAACGCGGCAGCTGGATCGTGAACTGCACCGGTTATCTGCGGGCCGACAACGCTCCGCCGTACGAGCCCTATGTCTCCGCCGGTGGAGCGGTGGTCGCTATTCATCCGCGGTCGTGGGTACTGCACCTTCCCGCCTTCCACGGCTACTTCCTCACCCACCTGCTTTTCCTCGACAAACTTCGCGAGGTTCCGCTGTACGAAGTCGATATGTGGGATCTGCGGCGCAAATCTCCGACCGCGCACCCGTATGCGCTTTTCGCACTCGTGCAGCACAATTTGAGCCTCATCTACGAGAACGTTCCGCGCAGCGTCTTCAGTGAGAACGGACTCGATTTCGACGCGTGGTACCCGAAACCCAGGCGGTTGCCCGGTCTGCTGAAGTTCATGCTCACGCATCGTCGAAGCCGCAAGCGAGCCCGACACGTGCTCGACACCGTGCGGGACCGGTTCGACATCCGGTGCGGGACGCTGAGCCTAGGTGCGGACGTGGGTAGCGAACCAGTCAAGCAATAGGTCGGACACGGTGTCGGGGTGCTCCTCGACGATCCAGTGCGAACCCGACAGGCGCTCGAAGCGGTAGTCGCCGACGACGTAGTCGGCACACAGCTGCGCGCCCTTCTCGAGCAGGGCGATGTCGTCGTCACTCCACACGTACAGCGTGGGGACGGTGACCTTTTTGCGGACATCGCGCGGCCTGCTGAACGGAATTGCGCGGTACCAGTTCAGCGCCGCGGTGAGCGCGCCTGGCTCCTTCATCGCGTCGATCTCGGCCCGGCCCAGCTCGCGGTCGGCCCGGTCGGCGAGAAACCCTCTCTGCACACGCGGATGCAGAAGGGTCCGTTCCGGTATCCACGGCAGCTGGAAGAAGAGCATGTACCACGACGCCAGCGCCTGACGGCTGGTACCGATGGCCTTCAGGAACGCCGCGGGATGGGGGACTGACAGCGGGGCCACGGTGTGGAGTCGGTCCGGGTGCGACTGCGCGACGTACCAGGCCACGACGGCGCCCCAGTCGTGGCCGACGAGGTGAACCCGCTGCGCCCCGCTCTCGTCGATCAGCGCGCGGACGTCCTCGACCAGCTCGGCGGCGCGGTAGTCGCGCCTGCGCTTCGGCCGGGCCCCGCCGGAGTAGCCGCGCTGCAGCGGCGCCAGGCAGCGGTAGCCCTGCGCGGTCAGCCGCTCGATGACCGGCTGCCACATGGTGTTGGTCTCGGGAAAGCCGTGCAGAAGCACGACGACCGGCCCGTCGGCGGGTCCGGCGTCGATCACGTCGAAGACAAGATCGCCGCGGCGAAACTGTTCCATCGGCCGACGATATCGCGCCAGGGCCGCGTGGTTACGCTGAGCGGTGATGAGTGAGCACAGCAGGTGGCTGGGTCTGGCCACCAAGGCCATCCATGCCGGATTCCGTCCGGACCCGCAGACCGGCGCCGTCAACCCGCCGATCTACGCCAGCTCGACCTTCGCCCAGGACGGTGTCGGCGGGCTGCGCGGCGGATTCGAATACGCCCGCACCGGTAACCCGACGCGCGCGGCGCTGGAGGCGTCCCTGGCGGCGGTCGAGGAGGCGGTGTACGGGCGAGCGTTCAGCTCGGGGATGGCCGCAACCGACTGTGCGCTGCGCGCGGTGCTGCGGCCCGGCGACCATGTGGTGATGCCCGACGACGCATACGGCGGCACCTTCCGATTGATCGACAAGGTGTTCACGCAGTGGGGCATCAGCTACACCGCGGTGTCGCTGGCCGATCTCGACGCGGCGCGCGCGGCGATCACTCCGCAGACCAAGCTGATCATCGTCGAGACGCCGACCAATCCGCTGCTGTCGATCGCCGACATCAGCGCGATCGCCCAGTTGGCTGCGCCGTCGAATACAAAGGTGTTGGTGGACAACACGTTTGCCTCGCCGGCGTTGCAGCAGCCGCTGGTGCTCGGCGCCGACATCGTGTTGCACTCGACGACGAAGTACATCGGCGGACACTCCGATGTCGTCGGCGGCGCACTGCTGACCAGCGACGGCGAACTCGACGAGAAGTTCGGCTTCCTGCAGAACGGGGCGGGCGCGGTGCCTGGCCCGTTCGACGCGTACCTGACGATGCGCGGTCTCAAGACGCTGGTGCTGCGCATGCAGCGGCACAGCGACAACGCCGCGCTCGTCGCGGAGTTCCTCGAGAACCATCCCGCGATCGCCACGGTGCTGTATCCGGGTCTCCCGAGTCACCCGGGCCACGAGATCGCGGCCAAGCAGATGAGCGCATTCGGCGGCATGGTGTCCGTCCGGTTGCGCGGTGGCATCGAGGCGGCCCGCGACTTCTGCTCGCGGACAGAGGTTTTCATTCTCGCCGAGTCACTCGGTGGGGTTGAGTCGTTGATCGAGCATCCCGGTGCGATGACGCACGCGTCGACGGCCGGTTCACAACTCGAGGTGCCCGACGATCTGGTTCGGCTCTCGGTGGGTATCGAAGACCCCGCCGATCTGCTTGCCGACCTGGAGCAGGCCCTAGGCTAACGCCTGCCGCACCGCCGAGGCGGTGACCGCGAGGTTCATCTCCGGCAGCGCGGTGTCGTATTCGTCGACCCAACCGCCGCTTGCGATTTCGCTGGCGCGCATGTGAACCCAGCGCCAGCCGCGGTCGTTCAGGCTGAGCAGCGCGCCGAGACCGTCGACGGCGTGAAGCAGGGAGATGATCGCGGCGGTCGGCGGCGTCGGCGGTTCCCGGTCGAACAGCGCCGACAGCAGTGCAGAGCGCGCCTGCGCCACCCGCTCACGGTTGACCACCGGCCACGAGGTCGGATGGCTGAATCGCCTGCCTTGCAACTGAACACGGCGAATCTGTCCGCTGTGCTCGAGGAAGCCCGCGATGTTGTCCTGCACACCGCGGCGCAGCTTCGACACCGCGGCCTTCGGCGTCAGCGGCCGGCGCGCGAGTAGTTCGAACGCCGGATCCATGATGGGGTCCAGCGGCGTCGGGCCCGCGAGGGCGACCAATTTCCCTGGCGCTACGGGCTCGCCGTTCATCGTCGGGCGGATCCGGCACAGCAGCGCCAGGTCCAAAAGCACGGCGCCGGAAAGCACGCGGTTGCGTCGCGACCGGTCCAAGCCGGGCTGCGACTCTGCGTTGTCCAACAGGAGTAGGAACAAGTCCTCGGCGATCTGCGCCACGGACGGACTTTAACGCGCCGACTTCACCGTGGCCGCGTCAGGAGTGGTACGGCTCGGCCTTGACCAGCGTGACCTTGACGGTGTTGCCGTTGGGCACGGTGTAGGTGCGGCTCTCGCCTTCCTTGGCGTCGATCAGCGCGCTGCCCAGCGGGGACGCCGGTGAGTAGACCTCGAGCTTGCCGTCGCTGACGCCCTCCTGACGGGTGGCGATCAGGAAGGTCTCCTTGTCGGACTTGTCGTCGCCGTAGTAGACGGTCACGACCGATCCGGGCAGTGCGACACCGGACTGCTTGGGTGCCTCGCCGACCTTGGCGTTGTTCAGCAGTTCCTGCAGCTGACGGATGCGGGCCTCCTGTTGGCCCTGCTCTTCGCGCGCGGCGTGGTAGCCACCGTTCTCCCGGAGGTCGCCTTCTTCGCGGCGGTCGTTGATCTCCGCGGCGATGATCGGCCGGTTGGCGATGAGCTGGTCCAGCTCGGCCTTCAGCCGGTCGTGTGCTTCCTGGGTCAGCCAGGTGACCTGGGTGTCGGTCATGTCTTCGCGCTCCTGTCGTCGTCTTCGCGCTACTTGCGTGGAGAGTCTGTTTCGTCTGCTGAGAGCCCCCGTATGTATTGCCGCGTCGGCCTGCGCTAATCAGCGCGCAAAAGCAGCAATACACGGTCCCAGCAGGAACCGTGTATCCGTCGATGTTACCACCGCCACGTCGCCGGCATTTCACGATTCAGCTGTCCGCCGTTCGTCGCCTGGCCGATTCGGCTCTGTATCAGGGGCCCACCAGGTAGGCGGGCACGTCGGTGCCGCAGCCGTAGACGTCGCCCACCACCGGCGGCCGGGTGGACTTGACGGTGGCGGTGATATTGACGGTGTCCTGCGACGACGGCGGCACCAGCACCTCACGTCGACCGGTTTCGCTTCCGTCAATGGAACGGGCCCGCAGGATGCAGACGACCGGCCGCGACGGGTCGGACCGGGTGACCTTGACCGTCACCGAGAGCGTCTCGTCGTCGATCAGCTGGTAGCCGACCAGTTCGCCCTCGACCTCCCCGCTGCCGAGGCGCTGCGATGCGATGATCGCGACCACCACACCGGCGACCAGGACCAGCGCCGTCAGGCCAACCGCCCACCACCGGCGTGACCTGCGCGACATGCGCTGCCGCCCGTAGCGGGCTGCGGGACGATCGATCATGTCCGTTTTGGGTGCCCCGTCGGTCGGATACATCTACTAGGACTGGAACTATAGGGCTACCGATTTGGTTGAACCGTGTCGACGTGATGAGGAACCGATTGAAGCAACTGCGGTTGATGGCGGTGCACGCCCACCCGGACGACGAGTCCAGCAAGGGTGCCGCCACCACAGCCCGCTACGCCGCCGAAGGCGCGCGGGTGTTGGTGGTGACCCTGACCGGGGGCGAGCGCGGCGACATTCTCAACCCGGCGATGGACCTGCCCGACGTGCACGGCCGGATGGCCGAGATCCGTCGCGACGAGATGCGCAAGGCCGCCGAGATCCTCGGTGTCGAGCACCACTGGCTGGGCTTCGTCGACTCCGGGCTGCCCGAGGGCGACCCGCTGCCCCCGCTGCCGCAGGGCTGCTTCGCGCTCGAGCCCCTCGAGAAGCCCACCGAAGCGCTGGTGAAGGTGATCCGTGAGTTCAAGCCGCACGTGATGACCACCTATGACGAGAACGGCGGCTACCCGCACCCCGACCACATCCGTTGCCACCAGGTGTCCGTCGCCGCCTACGAGGCCGCGGCCGACTTCCGGCTCTACCCAGATGCGGGCGAGCCGTGGGCGGTGAAGAAGCTGTACTACAACCACGGCTTCCTGCGTCAACGCATGCAGTTGCTGCAGGAGGAGTTCGCCAAGCACGGTCAGACGGGACCGTTCGAAAAGTGGCTCAAGCATTGGGATCCGGAGGTCGACGTGTTCGCCGGGCGGGTGACGACGCGCGTCGAGTGCTCGGAGTACTTCTCTCAGCGCGACGACGCGCTACGGGCGCACGCCACCCAGATCGACCCCGACGGCGACTTCTTCGCCGCACCCATCGAATGGCAGCAACGACTGTGGCCGACCGAGGAGTTCGAGTTGGCCCGCTCGAGGGTCCCGGTCAGCCTGCCCGAGACCGACCTGTTCGCAGGCATTGAGGTTGAGGATGACTGACACGCTCGTGATGATCGCCGGCCTGCTGGCCGAGGACGGCCCCAAGGACACCGGGCCCGACTTCGGCAAGGCCAGCCCGTTCGGTCTGCTGATCGTCGTGCTGCTGCTGATCGGCACCTTCATACTCGTCCGGTCGATGAACAGCCGGCTGAAGAAGCTGCCGGAGTCGTTCGACAAGGACGAGACCCCCGCAGACAGCACTGACGGCGAGGCGTCGGACACGGACGGCACGGCTTCGGATCCGGACGGCAAGGCGCCGTAATGGCTCAGCCGGGCAACCTCCTCGTCGAGGCCACCAGCCCGTACCTGCGCCAGCACGCCGACAACCCGGTGCACTGGCGCCAGTGGACACCTGACGCCCTGGCCGAGGCGGCCGAGCGGGATGTGCCGATCCTGCTGTCGATCGGCTATGCGGCCTGCCACTGGTGCCACGTGATGGCCCATGAGTCGTTCGAGGACGACGAGGTGGCCGCGGTGATGAACGCGGGCTTCGTCTGCATCAAGGTCGACCGCGAGGAGCGGCCCGACATCGATTCGGTCTACATGACCGCCACCGTCGCGCTGACCGGCCAGGGCGGTTGGCCGATGACCTGCTTTCTGACCCCCGACGGCAGGCCGTTCTTCTGCGGCACCTACTACCCGAAGCCCAACTTCCTGCAGCTGCTCGCGGCCATCAGCGACACCTGGCAGCACCGGCGTGAGGACGTCGAGAGGGCTTCCGACCAGATCATCGGGGAGCTGCGGTCGATGGCGTCGGGCCTGCCCGGTGGCGGACCCGAGGTGACGAAAGAGCTGTGCGACCACGCTGTCGCGGCCGTGCTGCGCGACGAGGACACCGTCAACGGCGGCTTCGGCGGTGCGCCGAAGTTCCCGCCGTCGGCGCTGCTGGAGGCGCTGCTGCGCAACCACGAGCGCACCGGCGACCCCGCCCCGCTGACGACCGTGGAGCGGACCGCGACCGCGATGGCCCGCGGCGGCATCTACGACCAGCTGGCGGGTGGCTTCGCCCGCTACAGCGTTGACGCCCAATGGGTGGTGCCGCACTTCGAGAAGATGCTCTACGACAACGCCCTGCTGTTGCGCGTCTACGCGCATTGGGCGCGACGGACAGGCAACCCGTTGGCGCGCCGCGTCGCCTCGGAGACGGCGCGGTTCTTGATCGATGAGCTCAGCGCCGACGGCATGTTCGTCTCATCGCTGGACGCCGACGCCGACGGTCGCGAGGGGCTGACGTATGCGTGGACACCCGCACAACTGACCGAAGTGCTCGGTGCCGACGACGGTGCATGGGCCGCAACACTTTTCGGTGTCACCGAGGCAGGGACTTTCGAGCACGGCAGCTCGGTGCTGCAGCTGCCCGTCGACCCCGACGACCCGGAACGCTTTGAGCGGGTGCGCACCGCGCTTCTTGCCGCGCGATCGATGCGGCCGCAGCCCGGCCGCGACGACAAGGTCGTCACCGCGTGGAACGGCTGGGCGATCACCGCGCTCGCTGAGACCGCCGGCGCGCTCGGCCGACCTGAATTGCTCGACGCCGCAACCCAATGCGCTCGAGCAGTGCTCGACCTGCACATCGTGGACGGCCGACTGCGCCGCGCGAGTCTCGGCGGGCAGGTCGGCGACAGCGCCGCGATCCTGGAGGATCACGCGACGTTGGCCACGGGCCTGCTCGCGCTGCATCAGATCACCGGCGAGGCGCGATGGCTGGACGCGACGATCGACTTGCTCGACATCGCACTCGACCACTTCGCCGACCCCGACAAGCCCGGCCGGTGGTTCGACACCGCCGACGACGCCGAGCAGTTGCTGGTGCGCCCCGCCGATCCGCTCGACGGTGCGACGCCGTCCGGAGCGTCGTCGATCGCCGAAGCACTGCTCACCGCAGCGCATTTGGTGCCTGCCCCACGGGCCGACCGGTACGCGGCCGTCGCCGCGGCGTCGCTGTCGTCGGCGGCGCCGGTGCTGGCCAAGGCGCCGCGCTCGGGCGGGCACTGGTTGGCCGTCGCGGAGGCCGCAGTGCGTGGACCGATCCAAATCGCGGTCGCCACAACGGCATCCGATTCGACACTGCTCGCAGCCGCCCGAGAGCTGGCGCCCGGTGGGGCAGTGGTGGTCGGCGGTGCGGTGAATTCCTCGGAGCTGCTGATCGACCGGGATCGCATCGATGGTGATGACGCCGCCTACGTGTGCCGGGGCCGGGTGTGCGACCTGCCGGTCACCACCGTCGGGGACCTCGCGGCCGCGTTGGGCATGGCCGTGTAGCCTTCGGCGCATGTCGTCGCCGGAAGCCAACGCCGCCACCGTCAAGCGCTACCTCGAATTCGCCGCCAAGGGCGACGTCGACGGCATCGTCGACCTGTACGCCGACGACGGCACCGTCGAGGACCCGGTCGGCAGCGAGGTGCACATCGGGAGCCAGGCGATCCGGGGCTTCTACGAGCAGGTGCCCGACGGGGACAAGGCCGTCGAGATCATCTCGCTGCGCACGCTCGGCCACGAGGCGGCGTTCTACTGGACGCTGACCATCGACCTCGGCGAGGGCAGGATCTGCATCGACATCATCAGCACGATGACGTTCAACGCCGACGGCAAGATCGCCTCGATGAAGGCCTACTGGGGCACCGAGAACATCAAGCCCGTCTAGGTCAGCCGCTGAAGACGGCGAACCACATCGCGATGTAGTGCAGGATCGCCGCGACGGCCGTGCAGGCGTGGAAGAACTCGTGATGGCCGAACGTATCGGGCCACGGGTTCGGCCACTTCAAGCCGTAGAGCACGCCGCCGATGCTGTACAGCGCGCCGCCGACGATCAGCAGCACCAGCGCCGCGACGCCCGCCCCCTGCATGATCGGGCCGACGAACCAGGCGGCCACCCACCCCAGCAGGATGTAGAGCGGCACGCCGAGCCAGCGCGGCGCCGACGGCCAGAACATCTTCAGCAGCACGCCCGCGGTGGCGCCCGCCCAGACGATCCAGAACAACACCATCCCGTCGTTGGATGGCAGCGCCAGCAGTGCAAATGGCGTATAGCTGCCTGCGATGAACACGAAGATCATCGAGTGGTCGGCACGCTTCATCCACTTGCGCGCGGTCTCCGACTTCCAGTTGATCCGGTGATACGTGCCGCTGACGGTGAACATCGCCACGATCGTGAACGTGTAGATCAGCGTCGCGATACCGGCCCGCGTCCCGACCATCGCCCAGGAAACGGACACCAGCGTCGCGCCCGCGATGAGTGCCACCACGGCGGCATAGACATGGATCCAACCCCGCGCCCTGGGCTTGCCGATGGCGTTGGCAACCCGGTCGACGACCGCCTCGGCAAAATCCTCGGCGCCGTCCTCGGGGCGTCGTTTGCGATCCGGTTCGTCGGTGTCGATTGAGGCGGTCACGTCACCCCCATTGCCTTCTCGGTGATTTCCGACCGCCACAGTAGTCTGGAATCTCGTGGAGATCATTCCCGCTCGTCTCAAGGAGCCGATGTATCGGCTCTACGAGATGCGGCTGCGGCAGGGTCTCTCGGCCTCGAAATCCGAACTGCCCCGCCATATCGCGGTGCTTTGCGACGGTAACCGGCGCTGGGCCCGTGACGCCGGTCACGATGACGTGAGTTACGGCTACCGGGTCGGTGCGGCGAAGATCGCAGAAATGCTTCGCTGGTGCCAGGAGGCGGGCATCGAGATGGCCACCGTCTACCTGCTCTCGACGGAGAACCTGCGCCGCGATCCGGACGAACTCGCATCGCTCATCGAGATCATCACCGATGTGGTCGAAGAGATCTGCGCACCCGCCAAGAAGTGGAGCGTGCGCACGGTCGGCGATCTGGAACTGCTCGGCGAGGAGCCGGCCCGACGCCTGCGCGACGCCGTCGAGTCGACTAACGGGCACGGCGGTTTTCACGTCAACGTGGCCGTCGGCTACGGCGGCAGGCAGGAGATCGTCGACGCGGTGCGGCAACTGCTCAGCAAGGAACTCGCCAACGGCGCCACCGGCGAGCAGTTGATCGAAGCCGTCACCGCCGACGCGATCTCGGAGAACCTCTACACCTCCGGCCAGCCCGACCCCGATCTGGTCATCCGCACGTCGGGCGAGCAGCGGCTATCCGGTTTTCTGCTGTGGCAGAGCGCCTATTCGGAGATGTGGTTCACCGAGGCCTACTGGCCGGAGTTCCGGCGCGTGGACTTCCTGCGCGCACTGCGCGATTACACCGCGCGACACCGCCGCTACGGCCGCTGAGCCCGGACGGTCGGTCCTTCGCGCGTCCACTTGTCGTCATGCCACACTTGACCCATGGCGGCGCTGTCGGCGTTGGTCTTCTCGCTCAGCTGGTGGCTGGGTCTGTATCTGCTGGCACGCGACCCGCGTAAGCCGGTTCTCGTGTTGGCCGCCATCGGCCTGACGAGCTTCGCGGCGGTGGTGGCGCTCGACGCCGTGCGGGTGACAACCGGCCTGGACTGGCTCAGCCGCGTCGAGATCTACCTGGTCGCGATCCCCGGTATCGCGTGGTTCGCGGTGCTGCTCGAGCTGTGCCGGCCGCACGACACATGGCGCAGCAGGGCCGCCGAGGTGACGGCGGTGGCCGCCGTCACCGCCGGTGCCCTCATCGGTGCTTTCATGGCAGGCAGCGTCGACGGCCCGCTGCGGATGGGCCACTGGGTGATGTTCGCCGTCATCTCCATCTCGTCGATCGGCGCGATGCTGCGGGCGGTGTTCGGGCCGTGGCAGCCGCGGCCGGTGGTCGGCTACATCGTCGTCGCGACGCTGTTCTTCGCGCTCGGCAACGCGATCCTCATCATTCCTCTCGGCCTGGTGCCCAGCTGGTTGGCCTTGGCATCCACTGGATTCGACGTCGTGCTGCTCGGCCTTGCGGTGGCGATGTGGGACGCCTTCGACGAGGGCCAGGCGCTGCGCGGCGACATGCTGCGGTCGTTCGTCGCGACCGGTGTCGTGGTGCTGTTGTTCGGCGGGCAGGCGCTGATCGGCATCGCGCTGACGGGGGAGCGGACGGGGCTGACGGTGCTGCTGTTCACCAGCATCGCGATCGCGATCTCGATCAACGTGCTCGCCGACCCACTGGCCGGCCTGCTCGACCGGTTGGCGTTCTCGCGATCGCCCGCCCTGCGGGCCGACCGCGCGACGCTGCGTCGCACCGAGGCGGCGCTGCCGCTTCGTTCGGGTAACCCGCTCGAAAACATCGACGACGAAACCTTTGTGCGACTGACCCGTCGCGCGCTCGGCCACTATGGCGATCTGTCCAAGCTCGTCGCCAGCCCGCTGACCGCCCTGCCGATCATCGACGAGCGGCTGGCGGCCAGGGGGGCACCCGATCAGCCGCTGGAACGCGCCAACGAACTCAAGGCGTTGCTGGCCGACCGCATCTCACGGCTCAAGCCCCGCGACGGCGGCGACTTCGGCACCACCGAACAGTGGCGGCACTACAACGCGCTGTATTTCCCGTACGTCGTCGGGGTGCGGGCGTATGCGCAGAACGCCACGGCCGCGGGGCTCGATCCAGTCGCGCGGCAGGCCTGGCAATGGTTCGTCACCGAGGTGCCGCAGCGGTCGCTGCACAACTGGCAGAACGCCGCCGCACGGGTGATCGCCGCCGACCTCCGCGGAAACCTGGTCGCCGCACAAGAGCGCTGAAAAAGCCCTTCTACCTGCGGTTGGCAGTAGCTGGCAGTGTCTGGCGTCGATCTGGCAGTGAGATCTTCGCAACATCAGAGCCATGACCGCCATCACGACCCGGCCAGTCCGGGAGCCCCGATCCAATGTCGCCGCCGGTGCGGCTCCGGGATCCAATGTCGCCGCCGGTGCGCCTGGAGGCGACTCACTGTTGCGTTTCGCTCTTCGCGCCGACGCCACCTTGTGCGCGGCGTTGGGGTTGCTCGTGGCCATGGCCGCCGATCCGCTGTCGCGGCTCTCGGGGTTGTCGGCCACCTCCGAGTTCATCGCGGGCGCGGCGCTCGCGGGCTACGGCGCCGCGCTGTATTCCGCCGCGCGCGTGCCGAACGTGCGACGTGTCGGGATCGGCGTGTTCGCGGGCAACATCGCGTTCAGCGTCGTCGTCGCCGTCGTGCTGATCGCGGGTTGGCTGCCGCTGACCGCCTTCGGCGTGGCATCGACCGTCGCGTTCACCATCGTCACGGTGGCGTTCGCGTACGCCCAGTACCTCGGGGTGCGCCGGATGGCGTGACCCCCTCATGACTGGTCCGGAGCTGGCGTCGCGCACGCGAGGAGAGACAACCGACCGTGCCGAGGTTGCGCGTCGGCTCCGGAACCGGTCGCAGTCCAACCACCGAAGAAAGGAAGCCTGATGACCGCGACAACCACGACATCGTCAGACTCGCTGCTGCGCTTGGCGATTCGGGTCGACGGCGTCATCGTCGCCGCACTGGGCATCGCCCTGGTCGCCGCGGCGGGACCGCTGTCGTCGCTGACCGGGCTGCCCATCGGCGTCGAGATGGCCGCCGGACTGCTCAGCATCGCCTACGGGCCGCTCGCGTTCTGGCTGGCGTCGCGGCGACGGGTGCGCACCCCGGGTTTGGTGATCGCGGCGATCAACGCCGCCACGACGGTCGGGCTGGTCGCGCTGGTTGCGGCCGGGCTCGCGCCCGTCGACACCGCCGCCGGTGCGTTGGCCCTGGCAATCGGTCTCTACACCGCCGTCATCGGCGGAGTGCAATACCTCGGCGTGCGCCGCGCGTCGTGACCATCGCTGGAAAACCCATCACGAAAGGATCGAAGATGACCGCTATCAGCACCCCCCGGCTGCGGGAGTCCTCAGACTCGTTGCTGCGCTTCGCAATGCGCGCCGACGCTGTTCTGACCGGCCTGGCAGGCATCGCGGGAATCCCGCTCGCGAACTGGATGGCCGAGATCTCGGGCACCACCCCGGCGTTCGAGTACGCCTTGAGCGCGTTCTTCATCGCCTACGGCGTCGTGGTCCTCGCGCTCGCACAACTGCCTGCAGTGCGCACGCCCGGCTTCGCGGTCGCCTGCGCCAACGTGGCGTACACCGTCGCGGCCGTGGCGTTCGTGGTGTCCGGAATCATGCCGCTGACCACCACCGGCGTGGTACTCACCCTCGCGACCGGTGTCTACACACTGGTGTTCGCCGAGCTGCAGTACCAGGGCGTGCGGCGCATCAAGCGCTGAAACAGTTGCCGCCCAAGCCCGCCCGACCACCTCGGGCGGGCTTCGCATTGGTCACAGCTTGCGCAGCCGCAGCCGGTTGATGGAGTGATCGGCGTCCTTGCGCAGCACCAGCGTCGCGCGCGGCCGCGTCGGCAGGATGTTCTCGATCAGATTGGGGCGGTTGATCGAATGCCAGATGTCGCTGGCGGCGAACACCGCCTGCTCGTCGGTCAGCGTGGAGTAGTGGTGGAAGTGCGAGGCCGGGTCGGCGAACGCGCCCGCACGCATCGACAGGAAGCGTGAGATGTACCACTGCTCGATGTCTTCGATGCGGGCGTCGACATAGACCGAGAAGTCGAACAGGTCCGAAACCATCAGTGCCGGACCGGTTTGCAGCACGTTGAGGCCCTCGAGGATCAAGATGTCGGGGTGGCGAATGATCTGCTTCTCGCCGGGCACGATGTCGTAGAGCAGATGCGAGTACACCGGCGCGCACGCATAGTCCGAGCCCGACTTCACCGCCGTGACAAACCGCATCAGCGCCCTGCGGTCGTAGCTTTCCGGGAAGCCCTTGCGGTGCATCAGGTTTCGGCGCGTCAGCTCGGCGTTCGGGTACAGGAAGCCGTCGGTGGTGACGAGGTCGACGCGCGGGTGGTGTTCCCAGCGGGCCAGCAGCGCCTGCAGCACACGGGCCGTGGTCGACTTGCCCACCGCGACGCTGCCCGCGACACCGATGATGAACGGCACCGGCCGATCCGGGTTCTGCTGCGGCTCACCGAGGAACTCCGCCGTCGTGGCGAACAGTCGTTGCCGCGCGGCGACCTGCAGATGGATCAACCGGGCCAGCGGCAGGTAGACCTCTTCGACTTCGAGCAGGTCGATCTTCTCGCCCAGACCGCGCAGCTTGACGAGTTCTTCCTCGGTCAGCTTCAGCGGCGTGGACATACGCAATGCCCGCCATTGACTTCGGTCGAACTCCACATAGGGGCTCGGCTCGCTCAACCGCGGCATGGTGTCAGTCTCCCAGTTAGCGTGGTTGCCATGGATTCCGGCACCCTGATTCGCGAATATCTGCTGCTCGGCCTGCGGTTCGACCGGATCGAAGAAGGCTATGTCGACTCCTTCACCGGCGACCCCGCGCTGCGGGAGATGGTCGCGTCCGAACCCGCCCCCGACCCCGCTGACCTGGCCAGACAGGCTGATCGGCTGAGCGCGGAGATCCCCAACGTGCCGCGCACGACCGGTGCGTCGGGGTTCGACGACGCGCGCGCCGACTACATCGGCGCACACCTGCGCGCGCTGGCGTGCGCCGGCCGGAAGTTCGCCGGAGAACCGGTCGGATTCGTCGACGAGGTCGAGGCCTACTTCGACGTGCACATCAGCAAGGGCGATCCGGACCGCTACCGCGAGGCACACGCCCGCCTCGACGAGGCCCTCGGCGGCACCGGCCCGCTCGCCGAGCGGATGGCCGCCTATCGCAGCGCCGAGGAGATCCCGCCGGAGCGGCTCGAGGAATGCATCCACGCGTTCTCCAGCGCGCTGCGCGACCGGGTGCGCGCCGAATTCCCGCTGCCCGACAGCGAAACCATCGACTACGAGGTGGTGACCGACAAGCCGTGGTCGGGATTCAACTACTACCTCGGCGACTACCGCTCGACGGTCGCGGTCAACGCCGACCTGAAGCAGCAGATGTCCAACCTGCCCCGCCTGGTCGCCCACGAGTCGTATCCGGGACACCACACCGAGCACTGCCGCAAAGAGGCGGGCCTGGTCGCGCAGAAGAACCAGCAGGAGCAGACGCTGTTTCTGGTCAACACCCCGCAGTGCCTGATGGCCGAGGGCTTGGCCGACCTCGCGCTGTACGTCGCGATCGGCCCGAAATGGGGTGCGTGGGCCGCCGAGATCTACGCCGACTTGGGCCTTCGCTTCGACGGGGAGCGCGCCCAGGCGGTGTCGGAGGCCATTTCAGCGCTGGCCGACGTCCGGCAGGACGCCGCGCTGATGCTGCACGACGAGCACCGCGACGCCGACGAGGTGGCGGCGTTTCTGCGGCGCTGGCTGCTGACCACCGAGGAGCGGGCCAGGCAGTCGCTGCGGTTCCTGTCCTCGCCGCTGTGGCGGGCCTACACCAGCACGTATGTCGAGGGATACCGGCTGCTGCGGGCCTGGCTGGACGATCGGCCCGCCGGCGTCAGCCTCAGCGAGCGGTTCGGCAGGCTGCTCGACGAGCCGCTGATCCCTTCGGCGCTGCGCGCCGCCTGACACAACCGTGATCGAGGCCTGTCAGCGGGGACGTAGGCTGACAGGCATGGCTGCCGACCCCGTCACCACCACCGCCCCTGCGCCTGGCGCCGACTACGCCGAGACCGCCAGCGCCGCGTACCGCGACATCCTGCAGATCATCGAATCGGTCGAGCCGCGTATCGCGGATGCGACGCGCAAAGAGCTTGCAGACCAACGCGATTCGCTCAAGCTGATCGCCAGCGAGAACTACGCCTCGCCCGCGGTGCTGCTGACGATGGGCACGTGGCTCTCCGACAAGTACGCCGAGGGCACCATCGGGCACCGCTTCTACGCCGGCTGCCAGAACGTCGACACCGTCGAGGCCGTCGCCGCCGAGCACGCCCGCGAGCTGTTCGGCGCGCCCTACGCGTACGCGCAGCCGCACTCCGGCATCGACGCCAACCTGGTCGCGTACTGGGCGATCCTGGCCACCCGGGTCGAAGCGCCCGGCCTGGCCGAAGCCGGCGTCAAGAACGTCAACGACCTGTCCGAGGCGGACTGGGAGAAACTGCGCGCCAAGCTGGGCAATCAGCGGCTGATGGGGATGTCGCTGGATGCCGGCGGACACCTCACCCACGGCTTCCGGCCCAACATCAGCGGCAAGATGTTTCACCAGCGCAGCTACGGCACCGACCCGAACACCGGCCTGCTGGACTACGACGCGCTGGCCAAGGCCGCCCGCGAGTTCAAGCCGCTCGTGCTGGTCGGCGGCTACTCCGCCTACCCGCGCCGGGTGAACTTCGCGAAGCTGCGGGAGATCGCCGACGAGGTCGGCGCGACGTTGATGGTCGACATGGCCCATTTCGCGGGCCTGGTGGCGGGCAAGGTGTTCACCGGCGACGAGGACCCGGTGCCGCACGCTCACGTCACCACGACCACCACGCACAAGTCGCTGCGCGGACCCCGCGGTGGTCTGGTGCTCGCCACGCCGGAGTACTCCGACGCCGTCGATAAGGGCTGCCCGATGGTCCTCGGCGGTCCGCTGTCTCACGTGATGGCCGCCAAGGCCGTCGCGCTGGCCGAGGCGCGTCAGCCCTCGTTCCAGGCCTACGCGCAGAAGGTGGCCGATAACGCCAAGGCACTGGCCGAGGGCTTTCTGAAGCGGGGCGCCACGCTGGTCACCGGCGGCACCGACAACCACATCGTGCTGCTCGACGTCCAGTCGTTCGGCGTCACCGGCCGGCAGGCCGAGTCCGCGCTGCTGGACTCCGGCGTCGTCACCAACCGCAACTCGATCCCCAACGACCCGAACGGCGCGTGGTACTCCAGCGGCATCCGGCTCGGTACCCCGGCGCTGACCACCCGCGGGTTCGGCGCCGCCGAGTTCGATCGGGTCGCCGAGCTGATCGTCGACGTGCTCAGCAACACCGAGCCGGCGGCAGCGTCGTCGGGTCCGTCGAAAGCCAAGTACAAGCTGGCCGACGGAACCGCGGAGCGCGTGCACGCCGCGGCGGCCGAGCTGCTGGCGGCAAACCCGCTGTACCCGGGCCTGACGCTGTAACCGGCGACACGTCGACCCGATTTCAAAAAAGGTGTGAACCTGGGTTACAGTTACTTTCATGGCGCAGAAACCTGTCCCTGATGCACTGACCGTCGAGCTGGAACCGGTCGTCGCCGAGAACCTGAACCGGCACCTGGAGACCGAGGACATCTGGTTCGCCCACGACTACGTGCCGTTCGACCAGGGCGAGAACTTCGCGTTCCTCGGCGGGCGTGACTGGGACCCGTCGCAGGTCACCCTGCCCAAGCACATCACCGACGCGCTGGAGATCCTGCTCATCGAGAAGGACAACCTCGCCGGCTACCACCGTGAGTTCGTCTTCAGCTTCATCCTCGAGGAGAAGTGGGGCCGCTGGCTGGGCCGGTGGACCGCCGAGGAACACCTGCACGCGATCGCGCTGCGCAACTACCTCGTGGTGACCCGGGAGATCGACCCCGCCGCCAATGAGGACGTCCGCGTCGAGCACGTCATGAAGGGCTACCGCGCCGACACCTACAGCCAGATCGAGCGGCTGGTGTTCATGGCGTTCTACGAGCGCGCCTACGCGGTCTACACCCGCAACCTCGAAGCGCAGATCGCCGAGCCGGTGCTCAACGGCCTTGTCGGCCGGATCGCCCGCGACGAAGAGCGCCACGAGGAGTTCTTCGGAAACCTCGTCGCGCACCTGCTGGAAACCCACCGCGACGAGACGATCGAGGCGATCGCGGCCCGCGCGGCCGAACTCGACGTCGTCGGCGCCGACATCGACGCCTACGCCGACAAGCGCAAGGTCGTCGCCGAGGCGGGCATCTTCGACGAAGCCGCGCTGCGGCAGGTGATCTCGGACCGCATCACCGCGTGGGGACTGGCCGACGAGCCGCGTTTGCGTCCTCTGGTCGACGGCTAGGTTGCTGGCCGGTTAACCCGGCGCGCCTGCACGCCGCGCTTGCCATCTCGGGAGTAGCGTCGTTTGTGATGGCTAGCGACATGCTCTGCTATCCGGGCGGCACCGATCGACTGGACTCGAAAGGGCCGGTCCCGGCCCTGGTGCTGCAGTGTCCGCCGAGAGGTTCGTGCGGGACCGCGCGGGCTGCGGCCGATGACGATGCGGCGGCGCCACCGCTGCTGAGGAATCGACCGAATGCTCAAGGAGCGCTACGTGACCGATTCCTCCATTCGCACCTACGTTCTCGACACATCGGTGATGCTGTCCGACCCATGGGCGTGTACCCGATTCGCCGAGCACGAGGTGGTCGTTCCGCTGGTCGTCATCAGCGAGCTGGAGGCTAAACGCCATCATCATGAACTAGGTTGGTTCGCCCGTCAGGCGCTGCGCCTGTTCGACGATCTACGACTCGAGCACGGACGCCTCGATGAGCCGATTCCCGTTGGCACGCAAGGCGGGACGCTGCACGTCGAGCTGAACCACAGTGACCCGTCGGTGTTGCCCGCGGGCTTCCGCAACGACACCAACGATTCGCGGATCCTGACGTGCGCGGCCAACCTCGCCGCCGAGGGTAAACGAGTCACGTTGGTGAGCAAGGACATTCCGCTGCGCGTCAAAGCTGGCGCGGTCGGTCTGCCCGCCGACGAGTACCACGCCCAGGATGTCGTCACCTCCGGCTGGACCGGGATGGACGAGATCGACGTATCGTCCGAGGTGATCGACTCCTTGTTCGCCGAGGGCGACATCGACCTGGAGGCGGCCCGAGACCTGCCGTGCCACACCGGGATTCGGCTGCTGGGTGCGACCTCGCACGCGCTGGGCAGGGTCAACGCCGACAAGCGGGTGCAGCTGGTGCGCGGTGACCGCGAGGTCTTCGGTCTGCGCGGCCGCTCCGCCGAACAGCGCGTGGCGCTGGACCTGCTGCTCGACGAGTCGGTCGGCATCGTCAGCCTCGGCGGCAAGGCCGGCACCGGCAAGTCGGCGCTGGCGCTGTGCGCGGGATTGGAGGCGGTGCTCGAACGGCGCACGCACCGCAAGGTCGTCGTGTTCCGGCCGCTGTACGCGGTCGGCGGCCAGGATCTCGGCTATCTGCCCGGCAGCGAGAGCGACAAGATGGGGCCGTGGGCGCAGGCCGTCTTCGACACCCTCGAAGGGCTGGCCAGCCCCGCCGTGCTGGAAGAGGTGCTGTCGCGCGGCATGCTCGAGGTGCTGCCGCTGACCCACATCCGCGGGCGGTCGCTGCACGACTCGTTCGTCATCGTCGACGAGGCGCAGTCGCTGGAGCGCAATGTGTTGCTGACCGTGCTGTCGCGGCTCGGGGCCGGGTCGCGGGTGGTGCTCACCCACGATGTCGCCCAACGCGACAACCTGCGCGTCGGCAGGCATGACGGTGTCGCGGCGGTGATCGAGAAGCTCAAGGGCCACCCGCTGTTCGCACACATCACGCTTCTGCGCAGCGAGCGCTCGCCGATCGCCGCGCTGGTGACCGAGATGCTGGAGGAGATCAGCCCCGGCGCGCTGCCGTAGTTGTCGAGTCTGCGCACAGGGCGCGATTTCGGGCATATCTTCGCCCTCACAGCAGACTCAACTGCGGGGGAGGGCACATGGACGTCGGGAAGATGGAGCCGGGTGCGGCCACGCTGACGATGCCGCGTCGGCCGCGTGCCTGGGCGGTACCTACGACTTCAACTCGCAATTCTCCGTCACGACCGACCTCCACGTCCGTTACTACCGGCAACCCAAAGGTGGCCCACTGATTGCGGAATCGAAGCTGGTGCACAGTGGGCGCCGGCTGCTCAGCACGGAATGTTCGGTGACGGACGCTGAGGGCCGGGTGCTGATCCGGACAACCGCGACGTTCATGCTCATCCCGAACCCGAAACCCGTGTAGGGCGGCGGCGCGTCTCAGCTACCGCCGGTAAGCTGCGGCCGTGCCGAAGCGACGCGACAGCAGGGCCTGGCAGTACGGCCTGGTGGTCCTCGGTGTCGTGGCTGCGGTCGTGGTCGTGGTGGTGTCGCTGCTCACCGGTCACGCCACCCGGGCAACCTCCGACGAGGTCGACTGCGCCAAGGTCAAATGCGTGGCGTTGACGTTCGACGACGGTCCGGGCCCATACACCGACCGGCTGCTGCAGATCCTCAAGGAGAACAACGCCAAGGCGACCTTCTTTCTGATCGGCAACAAGGTCGCCGCGAACCCCGCTGGCGCCAAGCGCATCGCAGAAGCCGGTATGGAAGTCGGCAGCCATACCTGGGAACACCCCAACATGACGGCGATCCCGCCGGAAGCCATTCCCGCACAGTTCAGCAGGGCCAACGACGCGATCGAGGCGGCGACGGGTCAGCGACCGAAGCTGGTCCGCACCGCGGGCGGCTTGATCAACGACCAGGTGCTGGCGGAGGCCAAGAAGCAGGGCCTGGCCGACATCAATTGGGACGTAATCCCTTTCGACTGGATCAATGATTCCAACGTCGCGGCGACGCGTTACATGTTGATGACCCAGGTCAAACCCGGCTCAGTCGTGCTGTTCCACGACACCTACTCCAGCACAGTCGATCTGGTTTACCAGTTCATCCCCGTGCTGAAGGCCAACGGCTACCACCTGGTAACGGTCAGCCAGCTGCTGGGCCCGCGGGAACCGGGTAGTGCCTACGGTTCGCGCGACAACGGCCCACCGGCCAACGCCCTTCACGAGATCGCCGTCGAGGAGATTCCGTCGCTGCCCAACACACCGTCGCCACCACCGATGCCCAACATCCCGATCACCGATATCCCCGGGGCCAACTCCGGCGGACCCAACAACGGCGCGTAGGCGTCACCCCAGCACGGAAAAGGTCGCCAATGCGGCGATGCATGCGACTACGACGGCGGCGGCACCGGAATACCGGAGCGCGGCAGCGGTGCGAAGTCTGTACGCACCCATCAGGTCTTCATCGCGACCGATGGCGATCATGACCACCAGCAGAGGGATCAGCAGCACAGCGTTGAGCACCTGGGTGGCAACCAGAATGGTGACCAGCGGCGCGTTGGGAATCATGGCGATCAACGACGAGATCGCCGTGACGACACCGAAGGTGATGTAGAAGGTCTTGGCTTCTTGGTACGGGTCGTCGAGCGCGGCCTCGAAACCGGCGTATTCGCACACCGAATATGCGGTCGACATAGGCAGCACTGACGCTGCGAGGACGGCAGCCCCGATCAGGCCCACTCCGAACAGCATCGACGCCGCATCGCCCGCAAGCGGTTGCAGTGCGACGGCTGCGTCAGCGGCATCGGTGATCGAGCGACCGGTGCGGTGAAGCGTTGCCGCACAGGCGATGACAACGAAGAACCCGATCACACCAGTGAGAACCGCGCCCGCGATCACGTCGATTCGTTCAGGTTTCAGGTCCTCGGTGCGAAGCTTCTTGTCCACGGCGTAGGACTGGATGAACGCCAGCCCCCACGGCGCAAGTGTCGTGCCGACGGTTGCGGCGATGATCATGACGGCGTTGCGGTCCACAGGCATCGTCGGGATCAGGAGTCCCTCAGCCGCTTGCCGCCAGTCGGGATGAGCCATCACCCCGGAGGCGATGTAGGCCAGAAACACCGTCGAGAGCAGCAGCAGCACGTGTTCGACGCGCTTGAAACTGCCCCGCAGCACCAGCATGGAAACGATCAGAGCAGCCGCAGGAACGGAGTAGACACGGCTGATACCGAACAGCTCAAATCCGGCCGCAACGCCTGCGAACTCGGCACATGTCGTGCCGATATTGGCCACCACGAGGGCGACCAAGACGGCACCGCCCACCCGCACGCCATACCGTTGTCGCACCAGGCCGATCAAACCCTGTCCGGTCACGACGCCCATGCGGGCCGCAAGTGCATGAAACATCACGAGCGCAACAGTGGACAGCAGGAGCACCCAAAGCAGTTGGTAACCGTACTCGGCACCCAGTACTGAGTACGTCGTTATGCCTGCTGGGTCATCGTCGGACAAACCGGCAAGCAGGCCCGGACCGACAACCGCGATGACGGTTCCGAAGGCTAAGCCGCTGTGCTTCAACGTCGCAGCGCCCTGGACAAGTGGCGGCGAGGCCAGACACCCGAGCGCAGAAAGTGGCGGTCTCGCAACGACCGCGAGGTGGCCAAAACGTTCTGCCAGTGCGTCGCGTGGTGTGGGGGCATGGCCGCGACAATGCTCGCCGCGCGGTCGGCGCTCATCGCGCGCAGCACCCGCTCACCGACGACCGGGTGACTGGAGCGGATGACGTCGGCCGCAACGTCGGCCTCCTTTGAGGCGAGAACCTCTGTGGCGGAATCGGTATCGAGATGGGCGATTAGCGTCGCCAATCCACGTGCGTCGAGCAGGTGGACGGCGGATCGTGGCGTCGCGAGCTGGACGGCATGCCCACGTTCGGAGGTGAGATGCAGTTCTGTCCATGGCACCAGATCGACAGGTTGCCGCTCAGCCAGCCGCGCAAGCCCCAGGCGTCGCAACACTGCACCGAAACCGACTTCGGCGCCGACGACCTCCATCCGGTTGTGTCTGTGCGCCAGTACGACGTCACCGACGCGGGCGAGTCGTTGGCCGGCGATGTCGAAGACCTGCGTGTCGAGAACTTCGCGTGCCAGCAGGATCTCGTCGCTGTCGAGTACGCCCTCAGAACTGGCGCTGCCGGTGATCTTGCTATTGGTTTTCAGATGAATATCGCTGTGCGCGAACGTACCGACGACATCCCAGGGCACCAGCATGCCGGCGCCGTTCACACGCTGAATGGCGATCTTGTCGACCAGCGCAAGCTCGCCGGATCCGAGCATCCGCGCAGCCAGGTCGGTGACTCGGCCCAGCACACGGCCGTCGGACGAGTAAACCCGCCGACCGGTGATATCGCTCAGCAACAGCACGCAAGCAGCATGCCTCACGGTCAGGCGCCAAGACGGCCGAAGGCCGCGGCACGGGCCTAAATTCCCGGACAGTGATGACCATCTGCCCTAGAGGCGGCGTTGCGCGTCATATGCACTGGAAGTCCCCGTGCAGGGGGACCGATGGAGGTATGTCAGATGACGGCTGACGTGCGTGGCCGCAAAGAGGAACTGCCGGAGTCGTTCGAGATAGCTGTGACGACGCGGGACGTGTCGCCGGTAGCGGAGGAGTACGCGCGCGCCAAGATCGGCAAGCTCGCACGCCGTATACGCCGTCCCGTTCTGCATGCTCGCGTCAGGGTTACTTCGCACCGTGACCCCGCGGTCGAAGAGCCGGTGACGGCGCAGGCCAACCTCGACATCGACGGTCGACTCGTTCGGGTACAGGACCATGGGGCAAGTGCGCACGAGGCGATCGACCGACTCGAGGCCAGATTGCGGCGCCGCCTGGAACGCCTTACAAAACACCAGGAAACGCACGCTACCTGGAAGCACGACTCGGAGCCTGCCCACCCTGCGCGGTTCAACCCGCGTCCGGCCCACGAACGCCATATCGTGCGGCGGAAGTCGTTCGCCATGCAGCCGTGCACGGTGGACGAGGCAATCACCGAAATGGAGTTGTTGGACTACGACTTTCACCTCTTCACCGAAAGCGGCACCAAGTCCGCATGCGTTCTCTACCGTGGCGGTCCGTCGGGCTATCGGCTTGCTCTCCTTTCCCCGGCACTGATCGGTCAACTGAGTCCGTTCGACGGCCCGGTGGTCATCAGCCCGCAGCCGGCGCCATGCCTAACGGAGGCCGACGCGGCGGACCGACTGAACCTGCTTGACATGCCGTTCCTGTTCTATGTCGACGCCGCGCAGGGCCGTGCCAGCGTGCTCTATCACCGCTATGACGGCCACTACGGGGTGATCACGCCTGCGAATTAGAGGTTCCGTGCGTCTGCCGATGGATATAGGGCCGTTTGGCCACCGTTTTTGAGGACCAACTCCTCGGTTCAGGCGCGTGACCCCGACTTAGTGTCACCGTCGTCAGCGCTTTCCAGAGGAGGTCGAAATGTCCGAGCGCACCCCCCATCACGGGATCATTGTCGGCACCGACGGTTCGCCCTCGGCGCGGGCAGCGCTGCAGTGGGCAGCCACCGAGGCGGCGATGCATCATGTCCCATTGACCGTCGTGCACGTGGCACCCTCGCTGCCTGCGACGGCGCCCACGATGATCTGGCCCTCAGGTCGGATAGCCGACGAGATTCTCGCGATCGAGGAAGCCGAGGCCCGCCGCATCGTCGATGAGGCCGTTGAACTCGTGCGAAGCATCGGAGGCGGCGACCGGCCCGAGGTCAACAGCGAGGCGCTGTTCGGCGGAGTTGTGCCCACCCTCGTTGATCTGTCCAAAGAAGCCAAAATGGTGGTGGTCGGCTGTCGTGGTCGAAGCGCTGCCGATCGTCGCCTGCTCGGATCGGTCAGCTCCGGTGTTGTCCACCACGCCCATTGTCCTGTCGCTGTGATTCACGGCGAAAACTTGCCGGAGCACGACAAGAGACCTGTGCTGGTTGGTATCGACGGGTCCCGCGCGTCCGAACTCGCAACGGCGATCGCCTTCGACGAGGCCTCCCGACGCGGCGTTCCCCTGATGGCACTGCATGTGTGGGCCGACGCGGACATGTCCATAGTGCCCAGTATGGAAGCGGCAGCGCTGCAGCAGGCGGCAGAAACCGTACTTGCGGAAAGCCTTGCCGGGTGGCAGGAACGCTATCCAGAGGTTGAGGTCCAGCGGCTTGTCGAGTTCGAAAACCCTGCTAGCCAGTTGCTCAGACACTCCGAGAACGCGTCGCTCGTCGTTGTCGGAAGCCACGGCCGCGGAGGATTCGCGGGCATGCTGCTCGGATCCGTGAGCTCAGCGGTGGCTCATGCTTGTCAGGTGCCGGTGATTGTTGCGCGGCAGAGGTGAGCCAACCGCTGCCACTTCGCGATCCGGATCACATGAAGGGATGTTGAAGCAATGACCGATGGAAGGTTCACCACCGATCCGGCCGCGGGCGAGTACAGCGTGGATCCTGACAACCAACTACAACCCGAAGACACACTGGTCGACCGCGGGCTCGACGACATGCTCGATGAGGGCTACTCTCCGCCCGAGCGGCCATACGGGCGAGGCACCCTCCTGGAGCATGAAACCATGGATCAGCGTCTGGCAGAAGAAGAGCCGGACAGCGGACCGGGCATAGCGCCGCTTGCCGACGAGGACCGCGAGTGGGAGTTCCCGCGCAACGACGAAGTCGGACGAGCCCGAGCGGGCCGCCTGGTCGCACCGGATCTGGGCTTCGGCGAAGACACTGAAGCGCAGTGTGTGGCAGAGGATGTCGGGATCAGCGGTGGTGCCGCCTCTGCCGAGGAAGCCGCTGTCCACATCATCGACAACGAGGCCTAGCAGGAACGTCATGCAACTGTTCATACAACTCAAGGGGCGCGATGAGGACGTTGCATTTCGGGACGGCGCTACCTATCAGGTGCACGGCAGCGGAGTGCTCAGGGTGAACAGCGGCAGCGATATTCACCTCTACAGCCCCTCGTACTGGCAAGAGGTCATCGTCGACACCCGAGCCGGGAATGCGAGCGACGAGGACACCGGCGAAGCGGACGATGATCTCTGCTGGCAATGATGCCCACTGAGCCCATACGGCGTCACACCGTAGAAGATGTCTCTTTCCACTCCGGTGGTCTTCGATGTGCGGGGATGCTCTACCGTCCTGAGGATCCGACGTACTCACACACCTGTGTGGTTATGGCACACGGCTTCTCGGGAACAAGTGATTGGATCGTGCCCGACTTCGCCTCCCGATTCGCCGACGGCGGATTGACGACACTGGTTTTCGACTACCGCCATCTCGGTCGCAGCGAGGGAGAGCCTCGGCAATTGCTTGATGCCCGGCGGCAGCGCGACGACCTTCGGCGCGCTGTCGAGTTCATGCGCGCGACTTCGGGCATCGACCCACACTGCATTGCATTGAGGGGAACTTCGTTGGGTGGCAGCCATGTCGTCAACATCGCCGCGGAAGATCCCGAGATCGCCGCCCTGGTAGCGAATGTGCCTGCCCTGGACGTTTTCAAAGGCATGCGAGGGCGGTCGGCACCCGTCGGCTTCCATCCGACGAGAAGTCAGGTCGCGCTGGCTTCCGTCCGGCTGGTGGCGGCGGCGGCGTGGGACGCCATCCGCGGCGTTGTCGGCCTCAGCCCTTACTACACCCCGGTGTACGGCCCTCTGGGGCGGGCCGTGTTCGCCGACCCCGCGCTCGCGCCACTGTTTGACGCTGTCGAGGCGGGGGCACCGCTGTGGCGAAACCGCGTGACTCCGCGGTTCCTGTTCACTGCCCCTCGATGCCGGGACGGCACGATCGCCCGAATAGCCGCACCGCTGATGGTGACGGTCGCCCGCGACGACGCAACCCAGGCTTCGTGAAACGCAAGGCGGCAGAAGCACATCATGTCGAGATCAAGGAGTATCCGGTCGGCCACTTCGATATGTATCACGGCGCGGTACGTGACCAAGTGGCCGCGGACCATCTGGAATTCCTGCAGCGGCAGTTGACATGCGAGCGGTCGAAATGACCACCGTTTGAGTACTTTCGGCCCTGTCTGGCGATGCGGCCAAGCGGCATCGTTGAGGGTATGTCGGACTGCCAGCACCACGACGTCCTCACCGAGTTGGGCCCGCAGCACCGCGCGCTGCGGCAGCTGATTCCTGACGTGTACCGCGGTTTCGCGGCGATGAGCGATGCCGCGCTCGCCGAAGGAGCGCTCAGTGCGAAAGTCAAGGAATTGATTGCGCTGACCATCGGGGTAGTTCACGGCTGTGACGGGTGCATCGCATCGCACGCCAAGGCGGCCGCTCGGGCCGGCGCGACGCCGAACGAGGCGGCCGAGGCCATCGGCGTCAGCATCCTCATGCACGGCGGCCCGGCCACCATCTACGGTGCTCGGGCATTCTCCGCGTTCAACGAGTTCCTTGCAGACCAGGTCACACAACGAATGGAGGAATGATGAAAACTGTTGTGCGTCAACGTACGCGGTCGTTTGCGCGAATCATCGGGCCACTCCTCACGATCATTCCCCTCGTCGGTCTGGCACGCGCCGCCGACATGCGACAGCTGTTGACAGAGTTCAGCGCAAGTGACGTATGGCCCTGGGTGACCGGTGCGCTCGTCCTGACGGCCGGAGTCGCGATCGTCGCCTTCCACCAGATCTATCGCGGGTTGGCAGCGATCATCATCTCGGTGCTCGGCTGGCTGATGGTGCTGCGGGGAGTCGTGTTGATCGCGTTCCCGGGTGTCTTCGCGTCCATCGCGGACCGGATGGTCGACGCGAGTGCCGTCTGGATCAGTGGCGTCGTCGTAGTCGCCTTCATGGGCCTGTATTTGACGTACGTCGGTTGGCGTCCCGTTACGACTGAGCTTCAGGGTGACCAACTGCACATCGACATCGAATTTCCCCGCGCGGCGTGAGGAGACTGAAATGGCCACAACGTCACAGACTTCCGCAAGGCACCACGGCATTGTCGTCGCCGTGGACGGTTCCCCTGCGTCACGGGTGGCGACCGACTGGGCCGCGCGCGACGCGGCATTGCGCGGTGTGCCGTTGACGGTTCTTCACGTCCAGCCGTCCGACGAGATGGGGCCGTGGCTCGATATTCCCGTTCTCGAATTCTCGTCCGAGGTCGAGCGCCGTTCGCGGAAGGTCATCGACGATGCCCTGGCTTTGGTCGACGATGTCATTCGCGATGTCGGCGACATCAAGGTCGACCAAAAGGTGGTCTCCGGGCCGATCGTGCCGACGTTGGTGGAGGCATCTAAAGGCGCCGAATTGATGGTCGTCGGCTGCCGTGGGCTCGGCGGGGTGAAGGGCCTCCTTCTCGGCTCCGTCAGCTCCGGCCTCGTCCACCACGCGCATTGCCCGGTGGCCGTCATCCACGACGAGGACCCGTTGATGGACCATCCGGCGGCCGCGCCGGTAGTGGTCGGGCTGGACGGGTCACCGGCGTCGGAGCTGGCGACAGAGATCGCATTCGATGAGGCGGATCGTCGCGGCGTCGAACTGGTGGCCGTTCACACGTACATGAACAGTGCCGACTTCGAGGTCGAGGTGCCTCGGGAAGGCGCGCCGGCGCAGGCCGACGAGGAACTTGCACAACAACTGGCCGGGTGGTGCGAGCGCTACCCCGATGTCATCGTGCGACGAGTCGTCGACCAGGACAATCCGGCTCGCAGGCTGCTGGAGGAATCCGAGAAGGCGCAGCTACTGGTCGTGGGCAGCCGAGGCCGCGGCGGATTCACCGGGCTCCTGCTGGGATCGGTCAGTTCGGCCGTCGCCCATGCCGCGCGCATGCCGGTGATCGTGGCCCGCCGGTCCTGACCTTCGTGGTCATACCGAGGCACGTCGGTCACACGGTTGTAGGTCTTTGGACCCTCTCGATTTCCGTTCGGAAGCGGCAATGTGGGAAGTGCACGAATGACTGCCAGCAGAGGATCCATCGATGACTGCAAACTTTCCCGACAGAGAAACGGTTCGGTCGGCTCTGATACTGGCCGTACGGGCTCCGTCGATCCACAATTCGCAGCCCTGGCAGTGGCGGGTGGGCGATCGAGGTATCCATCTGTACGCCAACCCGGACCTCCGCCTTCCGCATACCGATCCGGAAGCACGGGATTTCATCCTCAGCTGCGGCGCAACGTTGAATCATTGCCAGATCGCCTTCGCGGCCCTGGGCTGGCAGTCGAAGGTACAGCGCCTGCCCAATCCTGACGATCCGAATCACCTCGCATCGTTGACGCTTCACCGCTATCCGCCAGCGGAGATGGACGTCGCGCTGGCTTCGGCGATCCCACGGCGTCGAACCGACCGACGGCACTACAGCGCGTGGCCTGTACCCCAGGGTGATATCGCGCTGATGGGGTCGAGGGCAGCCCGCGCCGGAGTGATGCTTCGCCGCGTCGATGCGCTCGCAAACCTCAAGCGGCTCATCACCGAAGCGGCCTCGCGTCATGCCGCCGATCCGGACTACCTGTCCGAGTTGTCCACGTGGAGCGGACGATACGCTTCGACGGCCGGAGTGCCTGCGCGCAACACACCGGAGCCCGACTACAAGGCGCTGTTGCCGGCCAGGTCCTTCGCCGGCGCAGTGCTGGCGCAGACCCCGGACGGGACGACGGCGGACGACAGCGCGGTCGTTGTCGCTCTGGGAACCCTCGAGGACGACAAGGTCGCGTGGTTGAAAGCGGGTGAGGCCACCAGTTTGGTGTTGCTCACCGCGACGGCGGCTGGGCTTGCGAGCTGCCCGATCACCGAACCGCTGGAGTTCCCCGACATCAGATCGCAAGTCGCGGCGGATGTTTTCGGCGCCGAAGGCCACCCACAGATGATGCTTCGCGTCGGTTGGGCGCCGATCAATGCCGATCCGCTGCCTGCGACCCCGCGGCGCCCGCTGAGCGACGTCGTGAGGCGGTTAGACGGCGCCGTGTTCGAGTGACGCGTCGTTCTCGATGCTGTCGAGATCGACCTCGATCCGGAGCACGGCACCGTCGCGGTGCAGGGTGATCGGCCATCCGACCTCTCTGAGCACGCGTCGCATTGCGAGATTCTCGAACAGCACGTCGGCGACGAACCGATGCAGGCCCGCCTTGCGTGCGATCCGGCCGAGGGTCCGCAGCAGGAGGGTGCCGACGCCGCGATCGTGTTTCTCGTGCGCCACGACGACGGCGATCTCGGCGTCACCGAGCTCCGGCAGCTCAACGTAGTTGGCCAGTCCGATCAGGTCCCGACCTTCAAAGGCTCCGAGCGCAAGGATGCCGTCTGTGGGCGTTGTCAGGGAGCGCGCCCAGTTGTCGATGTGGGTCGGGTGAACCGTGAAGAAACGGAGGTAACGCTCGTCGCCCGTCAGGCCGGCGGCGAGGTTGACCACAGAGTCGTAGTCGTCGCGGCCCAGGCGACGAATCGATACTTCCGCGCCGTCGAGAAGCTTTGCTGCACAGGTGAAGTCGGATGCCATATCGTCAGCGGACGATCATCACGGAACACTCGCCGTACGGCACGATCGGCCGGTGATGGGGGCCGATGATCTGCCGCAACAGATGCGCGTCGGCCGCGCTGATCACCGCAAGCTCGACCGGGCGGTCCTTTATCTCCACCAGGAACTCCGGCAGCCCGCCACCTGTCACGGATGGGTGGATGTGTACCTCAGGGTGCCGCTGAGACCAGATCTGGCAGCGGTGGTCGAGGTCGGAGTACGAGATGCCGCGGATCTCGCTGCTCCACGTGGCGATGGCGAGCAGGGATGCGTGCCGAAGGTGTGCTTCATCGAGAGCGTGGTACACCAGTTCGTCGGCGCCTGGCCGATCATCGACACCGACCACGATATCGGCTGCCCTCTGCCGACGAGGCGGCCGGGGGATACCGCACCACCACCACCGTGCAGGCGGCGTCGCGCGACACCGCCGCCGCCGTGGATCCGAGGACTTTCTCGGCGACCCAGCCGATACCCACCGATGCCACACACACCAGTGCGGCCGAACGGGACTCGGCGATCAACACCTTCTCGGGTGAACCCCAGCGGAGTTCGGTCTCGACCTTGACGGTCTTTTCCGTTCCGGCGATGACCGAAGACGCTGCCCGCAGCGATGATTGGCCGTACTGGATGGCCAGATCATTGGCTTCGTAGGGAGCAGACGATGCCGGTGCCTCGGCCACGGCGTACAGAGCCGCAACGGAACGTCGCGTTCGATGGCCTCGTCGACTGCCCATAACGCGGCGGCCACCGCGGCATCCGATCCATCGATTCCCACCACGACAGGCCGCACGTCCTTCGTCATGGGTCGAACGTTATGAGGCGCCGCCCGGAAATGATGGAGGCGATCGGCCCCCGACCGTGGGACTTTCGCCCCTGCGCATGGGAGGCCCCGGCGAACCATCATCACGGCAGTGGGAGTTCGGCCCCGCTGACAGTCACAGGAGTCACCATGCAGACGTTCACCCTTGGGCTGGGCAGCTGGATGCGTTGCCTTGTTGCGAGGAACCCTCTGGTGCGCGGGAGCGACCGCGCCGAGGCCGTGGCGGTGCTTGTGGTCGTCCTGGTGTCGTTGCTCTCCGTGCCGGTGGTCGGCGCGGTCGCCACGGCGACAAACGATTCGCTGACTCGCCACTACGCCATGGAGCGGGCAACCCGGCACCAGGTCACCGCGACGGTGACCGAGGACAGCCTCCTCGCGCCGCTGTCATACGAAAGACCGTTTCTGACACCGGTCCGATGGACCTACGACGGCGCCGAGCGCACCGGCACGATTCGCACCCATCGCATGAAGGCCGGTGAGGCGACGAGCATTTGGGTCGATGCCGACGGTGACCTGACGTCACCGCCGCTCCCCGATGAAGCCGCCGCAACCGAAGCTGTGATGACCGGCTTCGGACTGTGGATCGCCGCGGTGGGAGTTTCATCGGCGGCATTCACAGCGCTGCGGCTGCGGCTCAACCGGTCGCGTGCCGCGGCCTGGGACCGCGCCCTCGAAGATCTTGCCGACAACGGTGGTCGCTCCGACCACAGATATTGAGAAGGGTTGCGGCCGAACATGTCCGAAAAAAACGGTGCGATAGTCGTCGGCGTCGACGGTAGCGACGACGCGCTCAACGCGGCGCGATGGGCGGCGGCCGTCGCGGCCGAGTACCAGAAGCCGTTGCACATCGTGCACGCCAAGCCGGGCCTGGGTCACAACATGACCGACGCTGTCGCCTCGATGCGGGCCGCCCTGATGAGCTATCAGCACGAGTGCGCCGAGGAGTTCCTGCGGACCGCCGAAGAGACAGTGCGCACCCAGAATCCCGACCTCGCCGTCACGACGTTGTCCACTGACATCCCGGTCAATGAGGTCCTGATCGAGGCCGGGAAGACGGCCCACATGATCGTCGTGGGCAGTTCACAGGTGACCCCGGCCGGTGCGCTCTTTCTGGGGTCCACCGCGCTCGCGGTGGCTACGCACGCAGCCTGCCCGGTCGTGGCGTGGCGCGGGTCGAACATCACGCCCTCAGACCAGCCCCTCGTTGTGGGGGTGGACGAGACGCACAGTTCCGCTGCCGCGCTGGACGCCGCATTCGAGTTCGCCGACCGATTCGACGTGAAACTCGCAGCGGTGCGGTCGTGGTCGATGCGCCGGTCCATGGCCGGAAGGGCGATTCCCTTCCTCGTGGATTGGGATGCGCTTGAGGCCTTCGAGTGGACGCAGCTCACGAACGAAGTCGACCAACACAATCAGCGGCATCCGGACGTCGATGCGAGGTGCTACATCGAAACGGCCGGTCCGGCGGCCGCCCTTGTGCAACAGATTGTCGTTGACGACGCCCAGCTGGTCGTCGTGGGCAGCCGCGGACGGAACGCGCTCACGGGCACCGTTCTCGGTTCGACGTCGCTGAACCTGCTGCACCACTCGCCCGTGCCGGTGATGATCTGCCGGTGATCAGTACTCCTGATCGGTCGGGTTCGGATGGTTCAGTTTCGAAACGAACACCGCGGCCTGCGTGCGCCGTTCCATGCCCAGTTTGGCCAGCAGCCGCGAGACGTAGTTCTTGACCGTCTTCTCCGCCAGGAACATTCGCGCCGCGATCTGCTTGTTGGTCAGGCCCTCGCCGAGCAGATCGAGTAGTACGCGTTCCTGTTCGCTGAGGCCGGACAAAGGATCTGACTTCTCGGCGGCGCCGCGCAACTTCGTCATCAGCGCCGCGGCGGCCCGGTTGTCGAGTAGCGACCGGCCCGCGCCGACGTCCTTGATCGCCTGAGCGAGCTCCATGCCCTTGATGTCTTTGACGACGTATCCGCTGGCGCCCGCGAGAATCGCGTCGAGCATCGCCTCGTCCGACGTGAACGACGTCAGCATCAGGCAACGCAGGTCGGGCAGCCGCGAGAGCAGGTCGCGGCACAACTCGATGCCGTTTCCGTCGGGGAGCCGCACGTCGAGCACCGCGACATCGGGCTGAAGCGCAGGTATCCGTGCCATCGCCTGCGCCACCGAACCGGCCTCCCCGATGACCTCCAGGTCGTCGTCGGCGTTGAGCAGATCGATCAAACCCCGTCGTACGACTTCATGGTCGTCCACCAGAAAGACCTTCACCATGGAAAGACCTCCAGATCGCTGTCGACCACCCGAGTATCCGCTCACTTTACGTTCTGGGGCTCGCAGATCAGCACCGAACAGTTGCCGTTGCCCAGCGTTCCGCAGCCAACCGGCCCGATCAGTTCGCCGATGCCTTGAGCGCAGTCATGGGCAATGACGATCAGTTGAATCGATTCGGCGTTGGCTGCGACGTAGTTGAGCGAGTTGCCGTGCACGGCCACCGCTTCGACGTCCAGGTCGGGGTGGCGCTTCCGCCACCCGGCCAGCCTGCGGTTGAGCCGGGACTTGGCCAACCGGTTGCCCGCCGCGACAGCGCGACTGTCGTGAATGTCGGTGTAGCGCGCCTGCCATCTCGTCAGGACCCGCAGAGGGGCCTGTCGCAGGCGTGCCTCCTCGAGCGCACGCCTCAGCGCGACGTCGCTGCTCGGCGACTGGTTGACCTCGGCGACGATCCAGCCCGACCGGGTGGCTGTAGCGGGCTGCACTATCGCGACGGGGCAGTGGGCGCGGATGGCGAGCGCTGACGCGGTGGATCCGACGCAGCCGCGACCGGAGTGTCTGAGCCCGCTGGCACCCATGCAGAGCATGGCGGCACCTCGGCTTGCCTCCCTGAGAATCTTCACCGGGCGGCCCTGAAGAATCTCGACCTCGATCTTCACCGGCTTGTCCGTGGATTCCACCGCTATGAATGCGTGGCGGACGGCGATCTCCGCCGTCGCGAGGTCATGGGCGGCGGCCTGGTTGTCCGGTCCCGTCGCCTCGTCCGGGTCGATCGCATACACGAGTCGGAGCGGAATGTCGCGGCTGACCGCTTCGTCGATCGCCCATAGGGCGGCGTCGAGAGCCAGTCGGGACCCGTCGATACCGACCACGACGCAGGGTGGGGACTGGTGGTCACTCATGCGGTCCGTGCCATACCTGGAAAACGTCCTCGATGGGCCGGCGAGGCGTCGGCGGCGGATTTTCCTCGATACTGGGCGCCCGGCCGACGCGAACGAGAAGCTGCGGTGTCGCGGTCTGCCCGATCAGCGTCGTCAACACCTGCCTGCTTTCGGCAAGCTCGGTGATGTGGGACAGCGTGCAGGTCGCGAGGCCGGCCATGGTTGCGTCCAGCAGGACAGCCGAGAGCATCTCGCCGCAGCGCAGCATGACGTCGTGGGTGTCGTCGAGTGTCGAGAGCACCAGGATCTTGGAATGGTCTTCGTGGACATTCGAGCGCCGCTCAGGATTGTGGGTCACCGGGAAATTGCGCCCCACGTCGACGCGTTCGCTTTCGGCCGCGGAAACCAGCGAAGTTTTCGGTATCCCGATCGAGGCCTGAAAATCCGGTGTCCACTCGCGCAGTTCGGCGTGGTACGACGAGTCGTACAGCCGAAGTGTTTCAGTGAGCTGGGAAAGCTCTGCCAGCTCTGGTCGCAATTCGTCGGGTACGACGTCGAGGCGGATGTCGTCGGCTGCCACCGAGTGCCGCATCGTCTCCTCGACCGAGTCCCAGTCCGGGGGTGGCTGGAACGGCAGCCGATCGGTGCGCCGCCGCAGGATCGCATCGGCGCGGAGCCGGTGGCCGTCGGTGACGAACTCCATCGGGCTGAAGTCGATGGACGCCAGGTGATGGAGGTTGTTGGGGTTGGGGAACCGGTCCACATGTGCCTGCCACCCGGCTGCGGCCATGGCGACCCGGAAGTGATCTAGAGCGGCGCCGCAGCCGAACAGCGCCTCACGCCCCGATGTGTCGGTTTTCGTGGGGGCTCGACTCGGATCGATGAAGAGGTGGAGCGTGTGCTCGTCGAGCACCCACCGCCACGGCTGGCTGTTGTGCAGCGACGGGGCTCGGCAAGCCAATTGCACGCCCCGCTTGATGACCTCGCTGTCGACGATGGTGTCGCGCATGCCCGGATCTCCGTTCTTCTCACCACCACTTTGTGCCACTGCGACGCCTCGAACCAGGGCCGATGGTCCCCAGGTCGGGGTCTTAATGCCCTGTTGCAGTGGACCGTGTCGGCGTGATGTTGACACTGTGAAAGCCGCGCAACCCGCCCCGCCGATGCAAGGAGATCTCGCCGCCGAGGTGCACGAGACGCACACCGGGGTGGTGGCGCTGTTCGGGAACAGGGCGTACAAGGCGAAGAAGCCGGTGGTCACGGACTTTCTGAACTTTTCAACGGCAGATCTTCGTGAGAGCGCATGCCGCCGAGAGGTCGAGTTGAACCGGCGGCTTGCGCCGGACAGCTATCTCGGGGTCGGACACTTCTCGCCGCCGCAGGCGGGGGAGCCGGAACCCGTCATCGTCATGCGGCGGTACTCGGACTCCGTGCGGCTGGCGTCCCTCGTCAGAAGCGGTGCGTCGGTCCACGATCACCTCACGGCGATCGCAGCGCTTCTGGCGAGGTTTCACCGGCGCGCACTCCGCGGCCAGGGGATCGACGACGAGGCGACCGCCGATGCCCTTTCTGCCCGGTGGCACGAGAACCTGGACGAACTCCGCCGCCATGTCGATGTGATCATCCCGCGCGAGTCATTGGATGCGATCACGCGCCTGGCCGATCAATTCCTCCGCGGCCGCGAAGAACTGTTTGCCCGGCGCATCACCGAGGGGCGCATCGTCGACGGGCACGGCGACCTGATGGCCCAGGACATCTTCTGTACCAGCGACGGCCCAGTCCTGCTGGACTGCCTCGAATTCGACGATCGCCTTCGCTACGTCGACGGCATCGACGACGCGGCCTTCCTTGCGATGGACCTCGAATATCTCGGCCGCAGAGACCTCGCCGATTTCTTTCTCGCGGAATACACCATGGCGGCTGATGACTCAGCGCCACGTGCGCTGATGGACTTCTGCGTCGCCTACCGCGCAGTGGTGCGGGCGAAGGTCGACTGCATACGGGTGGGGCAGGGCCACTCCGAGGCGCTGTCCGATGCGCACCGGCACATCGGGCTCGCCGTCGATCGGTTGAGATCGGCGACCGTGCAGCTGATCGTCATCGGCGGCGGGCCGGGTACCGGGAAGACGACCTTGGCGCAGGCACTCGCGAGGCGCGTTGGGGCACAGGTGATATCGACCGATGAGGTACGGCGGGAGCTGCAGCGATCGGCTGTCATCAAGGGCAGCGTCGGCGACCTCAACGAAGGGCTCTACGCCCCGGACAATGTCGCGAAGGTCTACGACGAGGTGTTGAGGCGGGCGCAATCGTTGCTCGCCAACGGATCGTCGGTGATCCTCGACGGCACCTGGCGAGATCAGCGCATGCGGGAACGCGCTCATCGCCTCGCCGTCTCGACGTCCTCGCCGGTCGTCGACTTCACATGTTCGCTTCCTCTGCCGGAAGCCGCCCAGCGGATCGCGGCCAGAGGTCCGTCCGCATCCGATGCAACGCCGCAGATCGCTTCCGCGCTGGGCGAATTCGTCGACTGCGGCCATTCGTTTGCCATCGACACCACACGTCCGCTTGCCGAGTCCGTCGAGGAGGCGCAGGGAATATGTTGTCTCGCAATCTAGCCGTGCAGGACAAGGGGTTTCAACGATGGAGCATCTGAACACGCTCGACGCGGGGTTCCTCGAAGCCGAGGACTCGGACCGTCATATCAGCTTGGCCGTGGGTGGATTGTCGATCATCGAGGGGTCCGTACCGGATTCCCAGGCCCTGCTTGCAGGAATCGCGGAGCGGATCGAAAAGCTGCCTCGCTCGAAACAGGTGCTACGCACACATGCGCTCGACCTGAACCCACCAGAGTGGGTGGAGGACGAGACGTTCGATATCGCACATCACATCCATCGGGCCGCGTTGCCGCAACCCGGCGACGACAAGACGTTGTTCCGCTTCACCGCCGAAGTCATGGAGCGACGTCTGGATCGCGACCGGCCGCTGTGGGAGTGCTGGATCATCGAGGGCCTTGAGAACGGCCGCTGGGCGCTTCTGATGAAGATTCATCACTGCATCGCCGACGGTATTGCGACGATGCACATGTTCTCCGGTCTCAGCGATGAAGGTGGCGGAGCCAACTACGCCAACGAGATTCGTGCCGCAAAGGAGAAGCATGACGACTCGACGGGTCGGAAGCTGAACCTCAATCCGCTCAGTTGGGTAGGGACGGTGCGGAACCTCACCGCAACCGCGACGAGCACCGCGCTCTTGGCCTTCGAAGGCGCAATCGAAGTCGCCGGTGGTCTCCTGAGCCCCGGCGCGCAGTCATCGCTGATCGGTCCGGTGTCTTCCATGCGTCGGATCAGTTGTGCCCGAGTGGATCTCGCAGATGTGAACAAGATATGTGAGGCGTTCGACGTCACCCTCAACGACGTTGCACTGGCCGCGATCACCGACAGTTTCCGCGCCGCCCTCGTGCGCCGCGGCGAGCAACCGCGACGCAACTCCCTGCGCACGCTCGTGCCTGTGTCGATCCGATCGCCCGACGCGGTCGGCATCACCGACAACCGCGTATCGCTCATGCTGCCGTTCCTGCCGGTCGACAAGGAAGATCCGGAGGAGCAACTACGGACCGTTCACCGTCGCCTGACCAGAGCCAAGTCCAGCGGGCAGCGAGAAGCAGGCAGCGTTGCTCTCGCAGCGGCGAACATTGTGCCGTTTCCGTTCACCGCGTGGGCGATACGGGCCCTTACCAAGTTGCCGCAGCGCGGCGTTGTCACGTTGGCGACCAACGTACCCGGTCCACGCAAGCGGCTGCGGGTGATGGGACGCGAGGTCGTGCAGGTGGTGCCGATTCCGCCGATCGCGCTGCAATTGCGCACCGGGATCGCGATCCTGAGCTACGCCGATGAACTGGTCTTCGGAATTACCGGAGACTTCGACACCGCATGGGACGTCGATGATCTCGCGAAGGGCATCGAGGCCGCTGTTGCCCGGTTAGTCGCGTCGGCCACTCGGAACGACGAACACAGGGGTGGCTGACGATTCGGCGACAGTGGTACTGACCGAGCCCAGCAGCAGCCTCTTGAATCCGCCGCGGCCCCTGCTCCCCACGACAACCAGTTGCGCCCGCGCGGCCTCTTCGAGCAACCAGTGCGCTGGTCGGTCGCGGACGATCTTCTGCCACACTTTCACGTCGGGATACTGTTCCTGCCAACCGGCTAGCCGCTCACCGAGAATCTCTGCGCCTTCCTGCTCATAAACGTCCTGCCCCGGCCCACCCGACATGACGGTGCTGAGATCGCTCCACGCGTGCATTGCGACGAGATCGACGCCGCGCAGCGATGCCTCTTCGAACGCCAGCGCGGCGGCTGCATCGGAGGCGGGTGAGCCGTCGATGCCCACCAGCACCGGAAGGGAGCGGTCCGGCAGGCTGTCTCGAGCACGGATGACTGCCACGGGCCGTGTGGAGTAGTGCAGGAGGCCGCGGCTCACCGACCCGAGTAGCCCGGCGCCGACGGCCCCGAGCCCCCGACTGCCGACGACGGTGAACTCGGACTTCTTCGAGCATGCGATGAGTTCGGTGGCCGCGCCGCCGTGGCGCACCTCGCGCCGGATATCCAGCTCCGCGTCTGTAGCCTGCTGCGCGATCGTGGTCGCCGAGTCGAGTACCGACTGGGCGTTCTGCTCCTGCCAGCGTTGGAAATCGGCCTTCAGGTATCGAACCGGGTAGCTCACCACGACCGGGACGATGACATGCATCAAGGTGATCGGCAGGTGCCGCATGGCCGCTTCCTCGGCGGCCCACCGAACGGCCGCCTCGGATTCTGCGGAGCCGTCCACCGCGACGAGGATTCCGTACTCCGCCGGCATCAGAGCACCTCCAGTGTGTCGCTGATGGGTCGTCGTTGAGTATTCGCGGCGGGGGATACGTCGTCAACCGACCGTCCGACCCGGACGAGGACCTGCGGCTGCGCGTGTCGGCCGGTGAGTCGGCGCACTGCTTCCCGTCCGCTGTGCAGCTCCATCATGTGGGTCAATGGGCAGGTTGCAAGACCGGCGGCGGTGCACGCCAGCAGCACACGCGAGAGCGCTTCGCCGCAACTCAGTACATTCGGACGGCTGTCATCGAATGTCGAAAGGACAAGGATCTTCGAGCGATCGCGCTCGACCTGCGGTGCCCGGTCGCCGCTTGTATAGGCGGGAAAGTCACGGGCCACGTCGACGCGTGATGCTTCTGCACTGGACGCCAAAGCAGCCGGTGGAATGCCGACGCTCGAATCGCCGTGGTGTGTCCACCAGAGCAACTCATACCGGTACGACGCGTCGTCACGGCGGTGTTGCTCGTTCTGTCGGGATGCATCGGCCAGGGCGGGTCGCCCGCTGTCATCTATGACATCCATGTCGACGGCGAAGTGGTGGCAGAGCGCGGACAACTCCCGCTCGGTTTTGCTCCACGGCTCCGGTGCTGCGAACGGGAGCCGATCCGTACGGCGGCGCAGGATCGCTTCGCGCAGTTCGCGATCGTGCGCACTCACTTCCGCTGTCCTGCGGAACGCGATCGCGGCCAGATGGTCGTGGTTTTTGGGTGTGGGGAATCTGTCGACGGATGTCTGCCAGCCTGCCGCGGCCGCCGCGACGCGGAGATGGTTCAGCGCAGCGCCGCAACTCAGCAGCACCTCGTTGCCGGTGATGTCGGTGTGGTGGCCGACTCGGCCATGGTCGGCGTACAGATGCAGCACGCCGTTTTCGAATACCCAACGCCATGGCTGGCTGTTGTGCAGTGATGGTGCCCGGCAGGCGATTTCGACGACCGCCCTGAGCTCTGTGGTGCTGATGGCTTCCTGTGGTGTCAACGGTGTTGTCATGTGCTGATCCTCTGGTTCTGGACGGACCGGGCCCCGCTTACCGGGCTGCTTCGAGAAGCAGCCGCCGCTCAGCTGCGGCGATGACCCGCCGCGCAGTATCCACGGCGTCGGGATTGACCGACACCGACGTGATCCCCATCCGGACGAGGTGTTCGGCGAACGCTGGCTTGGTCGACGGCGCCTGGCCACACAGCGAGGAGGTGATTCCGTATTTCCGCGCAGTGCTGATGATCTGACCGATGGCATCGAGAACCGCAGCGTCCGATTCGTCGAACAGTTCGGCGCAGACGTCGGAGTCCCGGTCGACGCCGAGCACCAACTGGGTGAGGTCGTTACTGCCGATCGACACGCCGTCGATCCCCATGCCGATGTACTGGGGAAGCCAGTGCACGACCGACGGAACTTCGGCCATCACCCATCGGTGCAGCCCGCGTTGGCGTCCCAATGGGCTGGCGTCGACGAGCGATAGGCACTTCTCGAGCTCCCACTTGGTGCGCACGAACGGGATCATCAGGCCGACATTGGGTGATTGTTCGCGGACGCGCGCCAACGCCTCGAGTTCGAGCGCGAACAGGTCGGGCTCGTTGACGTATCGATAACAGCCCCGATAACCGATCATCGGGTTGTGCTCGACGGGCTCGTAGGTTTCGCCACCTTTGAGACCGCGAAACTCGTTGGTGCGGAAGTCGGTTGCCCGATAGATGACCGGTCGGGGCGCGAAAGCGGCGGCGATTCGCCCGACTGAGGACACCATCTTCTCGACCAGGGTGTTCTGCTCGCCGTGGGCGATCAGATCGCGCGGGTGGCGACCGGCGAGAGCCTCGGTCAACATGAACTCGGCGCGCAGCAGGCCGACACCGTCGACCGCTTGCGCCGCCACGGCCTCTGCGGAATCGGGCATCGCCAGATTGACGTACACCTTGGTGCCGGTCACCTCGGCGGCGACCTGCGCCGGAACCGGGCGTTGCGCGGCCGACACCGTCGGCGTGGGCTCGACGCGGCCGGACACCACCTCGCCCCGCGCGCCGTCGACCGTCACCGTCGTGCCGTCGTGAAGATCCCTTGTCCCGGTGCGGGTTCCGACAATGCACGGCACGCCCAGCTCGCGCGCGACGATCGCGGCGTGACACGTCATGCCGCCGGTGTCGGTGACCAGTGCGGCTGCCCGACGGATGGTGGGCAACCAGTCCGGATTGGTCATCTGGGCGACGAGGATCTCGCCCTCCTGCAGGCGATCTCCCTCTTCCGGTGTCTCGAGCACCCGGACCTTGCCCGACGCGATGCCGGGTGCGGCGGCGAGCCCGCGGGCCAACACCACGTGCTTGGCCGACGGCGGCGGGGTCGTGTGCCCCAGCGTGGTGATCGGCCGGGCCTGCACCAGATAGGTCTCGCCGTTGGAGATCGCCCACTCGGTGTCTTGCGGGCATCCGTTGTGCTTTTCGGTGGCGATCGCCAGCTGCGCGATCGACCGCAGTTCCTCCTCGGTGAGCACGCGCGAGTCGGCTTGGGCTTCATCGAGGTCGACCACGGTGTCGCGACCACCGTCGCCGCGAACGATCTTGAATGCTTTGTGGCCCAGACGGATATCGAGTGGTTGCGGGTTCTCCTTGGAGACGATGTAGGTATCGGGCTCGACTTTGCCCGAAACCACGACCTCGCCGAGGCCAAACGCGGCCTCGATGACCACCCGGTCCTGCGCCCCAGTGCTCGGATCGGCGGTGAACGCGACGCCGGCCTTCTCGGAATCCACCATCTGCTGGACGACCACGGCCATCGCCGGGTCGCTGGTGAACCCGCGGCTGGCGCGGTAGGTGATCACTCGCGGGCTGAACAGCGACATCCAGCAGCGGAGCACCGCGTCCAGCAACCCGTCGTCGCCACTGACGTTGGTGATGGTGGCGTTCATCCCGGCGAACGATGCGTCAGCGCCATCCTCGCCGGTCGCAGAGGATCGAACCGCAACGACCGCGCCGTCGCCGAGGCGGTGATACGCGGACAGGATCAGGCGCTGTATCGCATCGTCGACGCCGGCCTTGTGCACCAGGCCCTGCATGCGTTCGCAGAGCTCGGTGAGGCGACCGGTGTCGGCGAAGTTGTCGAGTGCCTCCCGATGCAGAGCGCTCAGCTCGGCGTCCACACCGCCGGCTCGCATCGAGTCCCGATAACAGTCCCGCAGCAGGACGAACCCCGGGGGAACGGGCAGCTTGGCGGCCGCCAGTTCGCCCATGTTGGCACCCTTACCGCCGGCCTCTTCGGCGTCATTGATCGTCAGTTCCGAGATGTCGCGGACATATGTCACGTCGTTGCGAGCGTCCATGGGTCCACCCTGGTTCTACGGCGTGCCGCGGCAGTACCGTCCGAGGGCCATAGCGGTGCGCCAAAGGTCCCAAATCCGGAGGGGCCAAGGTCACAGCCGGACCGACGAGGGACTTCCGTCCCTTCCGCCGCCGGGGTGAAAGCGATGTCATGGACGCGACACGTAAAGGGGACCCGCGATGAAGCTCCCGGTCTTCGTAGACCCGCGCTACCACGATGCGGTGCTCTTCGACCTCGACGGTGTCGTCACCGACACGGCATCGGTCCACGTGGTGGCTGACGGTCCGTCCGTGTTCGATTCCACCGTTGAGTTGGTGCGCCAGCTGCGAGCCGTCGATATCGACACCGCCGTGTTCTCCGCCAGCTGCAACTGCGCAAAGATCCTTTCCGCCGCAGGGCTCACCGAGCTGTTCTCCGTGTGCGTCGACGGCGCTGTCGCACAGGAGCTAGGTCTCCCAGGGAGGCCCGATCCCGCCGTCCTGCACGAGGCGGCCAAGCGGCTGGGGGTCCCGCCTGCTCGCTGCGTCGTCGTCGAAGACGCCGTGGCAGGGGTGACGGCAGGCCGTGACGGCGGCTTCGGGCTGGTGATAGGCATCGACCGCACGGGCGCGACCGAGGAATTGCTCAGATCCGGCGCCGACGTGGTGGTGCCCGACCTCGTCGCCGTGACGGTGCGCGACAGCTATGGACGGATATCGGCACCGGCCGACGCACTGGAGTCCTACGGCGATATCGCGCCGCTGGCAGAGACCCGTCGGCCCGTCGTGCTTCTGGATTTCGACGGGACCCTGTCCGAGATCGTGAGCGAGCCCAACGCCGCGACGCTGATTCCCGGGGCCGAGACGATACTGCGGTCGCTTGCCGGTCACTGCCCTGTTGCCGTGATCAGCGGTCGAAGTCTCGACGACATCCGCGCCCGAGTCGGTGTGGCGGGCGTTTGGTACGCAGGCAGCCATGGCTACGAGCTGCTGGCTCCCGACGGCTCCCATCACCTCAACGAGATGGGCGTCAACGCGATCGAAACCCTCAGCGGCGCAGCGGAGGACATCCGGAACCGTCTGGCCGGCGTACCCGGGGTGCTGATCGAGGACAAACGGTTCGCGGTAGCGGTGCACTACCGCAACGTCGCGCTCGAACTGATCGACACGGTCATATCGACCGTGCGCGTCGTCGGACAGCGCAACAAGCTCCGCGTCACCGGCGGCCGCAAGGTCATCGAACTGCGGCCGGATGCCGACTGGGGCAAAGGAAAGACCGTCGAGTGGATCCTCGAGCAGATCGACGGCCCCCATCTGATGCTTCCGATCTACGTCGGAGACGATCTCACCGATGAGGACGCCTTCGACTCGGTCCGGAACAGGGGCATCGGGGTGGTGGTGCGCAATGCCGAGTCGGGCGACCGACGCTCGGCGGCGCGCTTCGCATTGGACGGTCCGGAGGCGGTGTGTCGGTTCCTGACGCGTCTCGACAACCAACTCGCCGCCGACCTCAAGACCCGGAACGACCCGTGGACGATGACGTTCGGCGGTTACCTGCCCGCTGACGAGAAACTTCGAGAAGCGCTGTGCACCATGGGCAACGGGTACATGGCGGTGCGCGGGGCGGCGCCCGAATGCGGTGCGGACGAGGTCCATTACCCCGGCACGTACGTCGCGGGAATCTACAACCGTCTCAGCGATTCGATCGCGGGTACGGAGATCGACAACGAAAGCCTGGTGAACCTGCCGAATTGGCTGCCGGTGAGTTTCCGCATCGACGACGGGCCGTGGTTCGACATCGACGAGGTAGACGTCACGTCCTATCTGGTGACGATCGATATCCGGCGCGCGCAGATGACGCGGACGCTCACCTTCACCGATGCAGCAGGCCGGACCTCGCAGATCGAGCAGCGGCGGGTCGCCGCGATGCATCTTCCGCACGTGGCGGCCATTCAGACCACGGTGAAGACGCAGAACTGGTCCGGCCGGATCGAGTTTCGCTCGATGACCGACGGTGACGTGCAGAACCTCGGAGTCGAGCGGTACCGGGAACTGTCCTCGCGCCATCTGAAAGTGACTGATGTACAAGAACTCTCGGATGATTCCGTCCTGTTGACAGCAGAGACAGTCGAGTCGAAGATCCAGATCGCCGTCGCGCAGCGCAGCGCGGTACGCGGCGTCGCGGACCAACTCCCCGAGCGCGGCCTGATCGGTGATGCGGTGCGGATCGGGCACGACATCGCCGTCGACGTCAGCCAAGGGCAGAGCGTGACGTTGGAGAAGGTCGTCACGGTGTTCACCAGCCGCGACCACGGGATCAGCGGACCGGCCGCGGCGGCCGAACGAGAACTGAAGCGGGTCGGCGGTTACGACGAGGTCGAACGGGGGCATCGACTGGCCTGGGCGCATCTGTGGGAGCGCTTCAACATAGAGATGGGCTGCGACCCGGATCTGCTTCGCATCGTCCGGTTCCAGCAGTTGCATCTTCTGCAGACGCTGTCACCCCATACCGCCGACCTGGATGTCGGCGTGCCGGCCCGCGGGCTTCACGGCGAGGCCTACCGCGGCCACATCTTCTGGGACGAGTTGTTCGTCTTCCCGGTGACGAACATGCGCCTGCCCAAGGTGACTCGGGCATTGTTGATGTACCGCTACCGCCGGTTGCCGGAAGCCAGGCGGGCGGCGGCAGAAGCGGGCCACGCCGGCGCCATGTACCCGTGGCAGTCGGGCAGCGACGGCCGCGAGGAAAGTCAGCGACTGCATCTCAACCCGCGATCGGGTCGGTGGAACCCTGATGCGAGTGCACGAGCCCACCACGTCGGGCTCGCGATCGCCTACAACGTGTGGCAGCTCTACCAGGTCACCGGCGACATCGGCTTCCTGATCGACTACGGCGCCGAGATGCTGACCGAAATCGCGAGGTTCTGGGTCAGCCTGGCCAGCTTCGACCCCACGCGGGATCGGTACGTGATCCGCGGTGTCATCGGCCCTGACGAATTCCACTCCGGTTATCCCGGTCGGGAGTATGACGGCGTCGACAACAACGCCTACACCAACGTCATGGCGGTGTGGGTGATCATTCGGGCGCTCGAAGCACTCGAACGAATTCCGTTGTACTACCGCCTCGCACTGCTGGAGACGCTCGGTGTCGACGACGCCGATCTCGCGCAGTGGGAAGACGTCAGCCGCCGGATGTTCGTGCCGTTCCACGACGGGGTGATCAGCCAGTTCGAGGGCTACCAGGATCTCAAGGAGCTGGACTGGGACGCATATCGAAGCCGATACGACAACCTGCAGCGCCTCGACCGGATCCTCGACGCCGAAAACGACAGCGTCAACAACTACAAGGCATGCAAACAGGCCGACGCGCTCATGCTGTTCTACCTGTTGTCCGCCGACGAGCTCTACGAGCTGTTCGGCCGTCTCGGATACCGCTTCATCCCGGAGCAGATCCCGAAAACGATTGAGTACTACCGGACACGCACGTCGCACGGCTCCACGCTGAGCGCCGTCGTACACGCGTGGGTGTTGGCACGCGGAAACCGCCACCAGGCGATGAAGTACTTCGAGCAGGCGCTGGCATCCGATATCGGTGACATCCAGGGCGGCACCACCGCTGAAGGTATTCACTTGGCAGCGATGGCGGGCTGCATCGACCTGGTCCAGCGATGCTTCACCGGGCTGGAGATCCGTCGCGATCGCATCGTCGTCGGGCCGCTGTGGCCGAAATCGCTTGGGCAGCTGGCGTTCACGTTCCGATATCGCGGTCATCGGCTGCGGCTCAGCGTGATCGGTCGAAGTGCCACGTTGAGCGCAGAGCCCGGTGACGCCGCGCCGGTGCTGGTGGAGTGCCGCGGCGAGACGCAGACCCTGCAGGCCGGCGGCACCGCCCAGTTCGCCGGCTGAGTTTCCCCGCGAGCAGACGCAAAATCGCACGAAACGCCGCGAGAATATGCGACTTTACGTCTGCTCGCGCTAGGAGGCGACCCGCGTACCGGCGTTTCCTTTGACGATGTCCGTGATGTCGGTGAGCGCGCCGATGACGGCCTCGTGACCCGTCGTCCGGGCGAACCCGCACGCGGCCTCGACTTTCGGGCCCATCGAACCGGCAGGCAGGTCCAAGCGCTCGAGCTCCTCGGGCGTGGTGCGGCCCACGCGCTTCTGGGCCGGTGTGCCCCAGCCGGTGTACACGCCGTCGACGTCGGTGGCAATCACCAGCAGATCGGCTTCCAGCTGCTTGGCGAGCAGAGCCGCCGCGAGGTCCTTGTCGATGACGGCCTCGACACCGCGCAGCCTGCCGTCTTCGTCGTACATCGTCGGGATGCCCCCGCCGCCGGCGCAGATGACGATCGTGCCGTCGCGAACCAGGGTGCGGATCGGGCCGATCTCGAAGATGCGCTTGGGTTTCGGGCTTGCCACCACACGCCGGAACTTGTCGCCGTCGGGGGCGATCGACCAGCCGTGGGTGGCCGCGAGGCGCTCCGCGGTGGCCGCGTCGTAGACCGGGCCGATCGGCTTGGTGGGGTGATCGAACGCGGGGTCGTTTCGGTCGACCTCGATCATCGTCAGCACGGTGGCCAGCGGTTGCTCGGCGGGCAGCAGGTTGCCCAGTTCCTGCTCGATGACGTAGCCGATCATCGCCTCGGTCTGTGCGCCCAACACGTCGAGCGGATACGGCGCCACGTCCTGGTACGCCGCCGCCTGCAATGCGAGGAGGCCGACCTGGGGTCCGTTGCCGTGCGCGATGACGATCTCGTTGCCGGGCACGATCGCGGCGATCCGCTCTGCCGCGGCCCTGATGTTGGCCCGCTGGTTCTCCGCGGTCATCGGCTGACCGCGCTGGAGGATGGCATTGCCGCCCAAGGCAATCACGATGCGCATCGACGGCAATCTAACTCAGCGCCGACACGAGGACCGCCTTAATGGTGTGCATGCGGTTCTCGGCCTGCTCGAACGAAATGTTCGCCGGGCTCTCGAAGACGTCCTCGGTCACCTCGATGCCGTTGCTCAGCCGGGGGTACTGCGCGGCGATCTGTGCCCCGACCTTCGTCTCGGAGTTGTGGAATGCGGGCAGGCAGTGCATGAACTTCACCCGGGGATTGCCTGCGGCTGCCATCAGTTCCTTGTTGACCTGGAACGGCAACAGCTCATCGATGCGCTCGCCCCAGGTCTCCACCGGCTCGCCCATCGACACCCACACATCGGTGTAGATGAAGTCCACTCCGCTGACCGCCTTGGCCGGGTCGTCGGTGATCGTGATACGGGCACCCGAGGCTGCGGCGAACCTCTCGCACATCGACACGTGCTCCTCGCTGGGCCACAGGTCGCGCGGCGCACCGATTCTGACATCCATGCCCAGCTTCGCGCCGACCAGCAGCAGTGAGTTGGCAACGTTGTTCCTGCCGTCGCCGACGAATGCAAAAGCGATCTCGGGCAACGGCTTCGGGCAGTGCTCGGTCATGGTGAGCACGTCGGCGAGCATCTGGGTGGGGTGGAACTCGTCGGTGAGACCGTTGAACACGGGCACGCCGGCGAACTCCGCCAACTCCTCGACGGTGTGCTGGCTCGCGCCGCGATACTCGATCGCGTCGTACATCCGACCCAGCACCCGTGCGGTGTCCTTCATCGACTCCTTGTGCCCGATCTGCGACGACGACGGGTCGATGTAGGTGACGTGGGCGCCCTCGTCGTGCGCGGCCACCTCGAACGCACACCGGGTGCGAGTGGACGTCTTCTCGAAGATCAAGGCGATGTTCTTGCCAGTCAGGCTGGGCCGCCCGAGACCGGAGTACTTCGCGCGCTTGAGGTCTCGCGACAAATCGAGCAGGTAATGCAGGTCCCGATCGGAGTGGTGCACCAGGCTGAGCAGGCTGCGGTTGCGGTTGTTGAACGGCATGTCGGGTATTCCTCCGAGGATTCAGGTGTAGAGCGGATCGCGCAGGATCGGGCACGTCATGCATCGACCGCCGCCCCGGCCGCGACCGAGCTCGCTGGCGGTGATCGTGACGACCTCGACACCGGCCTTGCGCAGCGCCGTGTTGGTGAGGATGTTGCGGTCGTATCCGATCACCACACCTGGCTCGAGTGCGACGACGTTGTTGCCGTCGTCCCACTGCTCGCGTTGGATGCCGTAGATGTCACCCGCGGTGCTGACAACCCGGAAGTCGACGCCAACCGCCTCGCCGATGGTCTCGACCAGGCCCTTCGGTTCGCGGCGGATGTCCAGACCCGACGGTGAACTGTCGTCGGGCCGAAGGCTGAACGCAATGATTCCGTCGACGACCGGTGCATAGGCGGTGACGAGGTCATAGTCGCAGAACGTGAACACGGTGTCGAGGTGCATGGCGGCACGCGACTTCGGCAGGCTCGCGATGATCACGCGCTCAGCGGCTCCCGCATCGAACAGGCTGCGGGCGACCTGGGTGATGGCCTGCTGCGACGAACGCTCACCCATGCCGATGACGACGATGCCGTTGCCCACCGGCATCACGTCGCCACCCTCCAGCGTCGCCGAACCACGCTCCTGCGCAACGTCTTCCATATCGCCGAGCCAGATGTCGAACTTCTCGTCGCGGAAGGCGGAATGGAATTTGTAGACTGCGGTCGTCAGCAAGGTCTCCTGACGGCGGGCCGGCCAGTACATCGGGTTCAGCGTGACCCCGTTGAAGATCCACGCCGAGTTGTCGCGCATGAACTGGGTATTGGGCAGTGGCCGTAGAACAAACCCGGCGGGGTCGAGTTCGCGCAGCGTCGTCAGGAAGCGGCCGCCGATCTCGTCGGACACATCCTGATACGAGATGCCACCGATCAAATATTCGGCCAACTGCTCGGCCGACAGCGACGCCAGCCAGCTACGGATCTCGTGGCGCAGGCCGAGGCCGACGAGGTCGTCGGTCACCTTGCGGTCCAGCACCCAGTCACGGCCCTCTGGCGCCGCCACCACGTCGGCGAGCAGGTCCTGCAGTTCGAGCACCTCGACGTCGTGGTCCTCCATCTTGGCCACGAAGTCGAAATGGTCACGGCGGGCCTGCTGCAACCAGATGACATCGTCGAACAACAACTCGTCGCAGTTCTCCGGCGTCAGCCGTTGGTGGGCGAGTCCCGGTGCGCAGACCAGCACTCGCCGCAGCTTGCCTGCTTCCGACCACACGCCCAATTTGGCTTCGGCGTTCACAGCACGACCAGATTTCCGGTGGCCAGCATCGCGACCGCGACAACGGATGTCACCGCAAGGAACCCGACGATGGCGAGTTCGGCCTTGGTGAAGGTCGGCAGCTTGCTCTCCTTGCGCGCCCACACGTAGGCCGCCGTACCGACCAGGTAGAACAACGCCGCGATGAGCAGGTACTGCCACCCGCCGGCGTAGAGCAGCCAGACCGCATAGACGAGTGCAATCACGCCGATGATCAGGTCCTTGGTCCTGCCGTTGCGGGACTCGTAGGTCTCGCCGCGCAGCGCCAGCAGCACCTGGTAGGCCGCCGACCACAGGTAGGGCAGCAGGATCAGCGACGTGGCCAGGTACACCAGGTTGGTGTAGGTGCTCTCGTTGGCGAGCGTCCACAGCAGCAGCGCCTGCACGCACAGGTTGGTCAGCCACAGCGCCGTCGCAGGCGCCCCGTGGCTGTTCTCCTTGGCCAGCGCCTTCGGCATGACGTTCTCGAGCGCGGGCAGGCGCAGGATCTCAACGCACAGCAGCACCCAGGCGATCAGCGCGCCCAGCAGCGAGATCACCAGCCCGATCGAGATGAACGCCGCACCCCAGCTGCCGACCTCGTTCTCGAGCACCCCGGCCAGCGACGGGTCGGCGAGACCGGCAATATCGGCCTGTGCCATCAGGCCGTACGACAGCAGGTTGACCAACAGCAGCAGCGCGAGCACACCCGCGAAGCCCAACACCGTGGCGCGCCCGACGTCTTTGCGCTTGGCGGCCCGCTGCGAGTAGACGGCGGCACCCTCGATGCCGATGAACACCCATACCGTCACAAGCATCATGTTTTTGACCTGAGTCATGGTGTCGCCGAGAGGTTCTCCGTCGATCTGTACGGCCTTACCCCAGAAGTCCGCGGTGAACAGGCCAGCCTTGAATCCGACGGCGGCAATCGCGATGAAAACGACGATGGGCACGATTTTGGCCACCGTCACAACGACGTTCACGAACGCGGCGGTCTTCACGCCGCGCAGGGTCAACGCGTGCACGATCCACAGCAGGATCGACGCGCCGATGATCGCGGGCACCGTCGCGCCGCCCTCGAAGGCCGGGAAGAAGTAGCCCAGCGTCGCGAACAACAGGACCAGGTAGGCGACGTTGCCCACCCACGCCGACATCCAGTAGCCAAACGCGGAGGTGAAACCGATGTAGTTGCCGAAACCTGCTCGGGCGTATCCGTATACGCCGCCGTCGACGTCAGGCTTCCGCGAGGCGAGAGTCTGGAACACGAACGCCAACGTCAGCATGCCGACGCCGGTGATCACCCATCCGATGAGAAGCGGTCCGGGTGCGGCGCTGGCCGCCATCTGCGACGGCAGTGCGAAGATGCCGCTGCCGATCATCGATCCGACGACAATCGCGGTGAGTGCGGCCAAGCCGAGACCGGACTTCACGCCCGCCGCGCGCTGTTCGACAGGTGGTACCAGAGTGTCTGACATCGTTGTGCTCCCAACTCAGGTCGCGAGCCGCAATTGCGCCCCGCGCGACTGACGCTAGGGGTCGGCAGCAAGCGGCTGAGGAGTCTTTAGTCCTCTATGACGGGTCGTAAGTCACCGCGATCTCGGCGAGCACCGCCTCGACCGCGTCGGGAATTGCGGCGGAAACCTGCGCCGACAGACCGGGTCCCATACCGGCATCCGCGATGTCGACCGTGAAGACGACGAGAGACGCCGGCAGCAGACCGAGCGCACGGCCGAGCGCATAGGTTTGCGCCAGTCCGAATGAATGCGAACTCGTGCCCACCGATGTGGTGGCGCCCTCGGGCGTCCACCTGCGGATACGGCCCGGCACCATTCCGCTGCCCGCTGCGGCATCGACCACCACCGCAGGACGCCCGGCCCACGCGTCGAGAATCACACCGGGCACGCCGATCGCGGTCATCGTCTCTACACCGGGCAAATCGAGTCGGCCGATCGCCTGTACGACAGCCAATCCGACACCGTCGTCGCGGCGGAAGTCGTTGCCGATGCCGATCACGAGATTGTTCACCGGCGCTCGACCGTCACCGTCAGGAAATGCGCCGAGCAGGATATGCACGGATCGTGATTGCGGATGGACTTCTCGCACAGCGACGTCAAAGTGGCGTCGTCGAGTGACGTGTTCGCGGCAACCAACAGGCCCATCTCCTGCTCGATGGCGGCCTGGTTCTGCGATGTCGGCGGCACCATCGTCGCCGAGCGGATCAGGCCGTCGTCGCCGATCTCGTAGCGGTGGTACAACAGCCCGCGGGGCGCCTCGCTGACGCCGTGCCCGGTACCCGCGCGCGCAGGCACGTCGACGAACGGTCGCGGCGGCCGCTGGTATTCATCGATGATGCGTAACGCCTCGTCGATCGCGTACACCACCTCGACGGCACGAACGATGATGCTGCGGAACGGATTGCGGCACTGCGCACCGAGTGCGGCGTCGGCTGCCACCTCCGTCGCAAGAGGGGAGAGCTTGGCAGAGTTCAGCGAGTACCGCGCGAGTGGGCCCGTCAGGTACTGGCTGCCGTCGAGGGTGGCGTGCAGCGCGGTGGAATGCTTGACCTGTGTCTCGGTGACGTGGGCGGTGAAGTCCGCGACCGGGAACGGCTCACCCCCGCTTCTGGCGATGACGCCGTTTTCGATCGGGTAGCGGTGCTGGTCGGCCAGCGACAGATATTCGTGGTCGAATTCCACGTCGGGGAACTCGAATTCGGCTACCCGGCGCACGGTGAACAGCGCGGCGTCGAGTGCGCGGCGCAGTTCTTCGGCCAGTGGTTGCAGCTCCGCCGGCGTTGGCGTGGAGTAGAAGCCGCCGAGTCTCACGTTGATGGGGTGGATTGCGCGGCCGCCGATCTGCTCCATCAGCCGGTTGCCCGCCTTCTTCAGGGCGAGCCCGCGCCGGATCAATTCGGGTTCGTCCTTGGCCAAGGTGATGCCGTCGGGATAGCCGAGAAAATCGGGCATGTGCAGCAGAAAAATGTGCAGCGCATGGCTGTGGATCCATTCGCCGCAGTAGAGCAGCCGGCGCAACGCCACCAATTCCGGGTCGACCGTCACACCGCAGGCATCCTCGATGGCGTTGCAGGCGCTGACCTGATACGCGACGGGGCAGATGCCGCAGACCCGTGCGGTGATGTCGGGCGGCTCGGTGTAGGCCCTGCCCCGCAGAAACGCCTCGAAAAACCGTGGCGGCTCATAGATGTTGAGCTCGACGGTGTCCACCGCACCGTCGACGAGGGTGACGTTGAGCGCGCCTTCGCCCTCCACTCTCGTCAGCGCACCGACCCGCAGCGTGCGCGTCTCGTCGGTCACGGGTCGTTCCGTTCGGCGGTGAAGGGCACGACGTTGAAGGTGGAGAACACGCGATCGACGTCGTTGTCCGACATGCCGTCGCGGCGCAGCAACGGGATCAGCGCCGCGGTGTTCGGCGTGGCGGCCGGGCCGAAGCAGCCGTAGCAGCCGCGGTGAAACGACGGGCACAGTGCGCCACAACCGGCGTGGGTCACCGGGCCGAGGCATGGCACGCCGTCGGCGACGAGGACGCAGGTGACGCCGCGGTTCTTGCATTCGGTGCAGACGGTTTTGGCGGGCAGTCGCGGCTTGCGCCCGACCAGCAGCGCTGCGAGCGTGTCGAGCAACTGGCCGCGATCGATAGGGCAGCCCTGCAACTGGTAGTCGACGTGTACGTGGTCCGACGCGGGAGTCGATGTCGCGAGGGTGTCGATGTAGGCGGGTTGTGCGTAGACGACGGAGGTGAACTCGTCGACGTCGGCGAAGTTGCGCAGCGCCTGGATGCCGCCGCCCGTCGCGCAGGCGCCGATCGTCACCAGGATGCGCGACTGATTGCGGATCTCCTCGATCCGTCTCTTGTCGGCCGGCGTGGTGATCGAGCCCTCGACGAGGGATACGTCGTACGGCCCTTCGACGACCGCGCTCGAGGCCTCCAAGAAGGTGGCGATCTTCACTTCTTCTGCGAGGGTGAGCAACTCGTCCTCGCAGTCGAGCAGGGTGAGCTGGCATCCGTCGCAGGATGCGAACTTCCAGACCGCCAACGTCGGTGTGCTCACCTACAACTCCTTCACCCGCAGCAGCGGTGCGGCGACGTCGTAGCCGACGACGGCACCGTCGCGGCACAACAGCAGCGGCCCCAGCTGACAGTGCCCGCACCAGCCGACTCCGCACTGCATGTTGCGTTCGAGTGAAACCTGAACATCGGCAGCCGCAACACCTTTGCCGATCAGCACCTCGGCGCCGTTGCTCATCATCACCTCGGGCCCACACAGAAACGCCGAGGTGTGGTCGGGGCGTATCGGTATGCGCCGCAGCGGTTCGGTGACGAAGCCGACCTCGCCCGGCCAGCCCTGCACCGGAACGTCGACGGTCATGTGCACGTCGATGGCATCGCTGCGCACCCACTCGTCGAGTTCAGCGCGGAACAGAAAGTCGTCGCGGGAGCGGGCGCCCGCGATGAGCGTCACCCTGCCGAACCGGTCGCGGTGGGCGAGCACCGCCAGCACCACCGGACGCAGCGGCGCCAGCCCGACGCCGCCCGCCACGATCACCACGTCGCGGCCGACGGTCGTGTCCAATCCCCAGCGGGTCCCGAACGGTCCGCGCAAACCGATTTCGCTGCCGGGCATGGCGTCATGCAGTGCTCGGCTGACGGCGCCCACCGCCCGCACCGTATGGGTGATGGTGTCGTTCGACGAAGTCGGCACCCCGCTGACCGAGATCGCCACCTCCCCGACGCCGAAGGCGTACATCATCATGAACTCACCCGGCTGCGGCGCGGGCAACGGGTGTACGACCGGTTCGAGGACAAGCGTCGCGGAGTCGCGATTCTCGGCGACGCGACGGATCACCCTATAGGGCACAGGTCGCATCGCCGACTGGCCCGCCGGGTTCGTCGTTGCTTCAGTCGTCGCCGGCATCCGCAAGCTCCGAGAACGTCGCCATCTCCTCGGTGATGTCGATTCCGGTCGGACACCACGCGATACAGCGACCGCACCCGACGCAGCCGGAGGTGCCGAACTGGTCGTGCCAGGTGCTGAGTTTGTGGGTCAGCCAATGCCGGTAGCGCGAGGACCCCGACTGGCGCACGCTGCCCTCGTGGATGAACGTGAAGTCGAATTCAAAGCAGGACGCCCACTCCATCCAGCGTTCGGCGTGCTCGCCGGATAGATCGGTGGTGTCCTGCACGCTGGTGCAGAAGCACGTGGGGCACACCATCGTGCAGTTGCCGCACGTCAAGCACCGGCTGGCCACCTCGTCCCAATGCGGCGACTCCCGCGACTCAATCAAGAGGTTGCGCAGGTTGGTGTCCGGCATCGCTCGGCCCATGTGATGAGCGGCCTCGGCCACATCGTCTCGCGCCGAAGCGATTTCGGCGGGATCGGCGTCTCGGTGCGCTATCGCGTCGAGCACGTCGGCTCCCTCGTCGGTGCCGATGTCAACCACGTAGTGCGTGCCGTGCGTTCCCACGCGCTCGGTGAGCGCAAGGTCGTAGCCGGCGCCGACCGCAGGGCCGGTACCCATCGACGCGCAGAAGCACAGCCCGCCCGGCTCGGTGCAGTTGACCGCGACCACGAAGATGCCGCGAAGCCGTCCGACGAAGTTCTGATCCGGGTGGGCTCCCTTGCCGAGTACGCCGTCCAGCGTCGCGATCGCGGCCAGGTCGCAGCCGCGCACCCCGAGGAATGCGTAGCGTGGCGGCTCTTCGGGGTCGTCACCGTCTGAGGACCACACCTTCTGGCGGACCGGGTGCAGGAACTGTTTCCACGACTGCGGGCCCGCGGAGTGTCCGAAGGCCGCGTCGTCGCTGCGTTGTCGGAGGCGGTAGAAGCCCGGTCCGACGTCCACGCCCCAGCCGCGCGGCAGGTCGTCGGCGGAGCCGATCTCCGCGAGAACGATCGCGATCTCCGATTTGGTCGGGCCGATGACGCGGTAGCCGCGGTCGATCAGCGTGGATACCAGCTGCTGCAGCCCCGCGGCATCGATCACCGCGCCGTTCATGGAACCCAATGATGCGCCCGCTGGACGCCTTCTGGAGGTGCCTTTCGTTCTTTGAACTAGGGACTTTGTGCCACGGCCACATCGTTCGCGCGATGCTTAACCTCGCTTCATGCCAGACGATTTTGTACCTGTGTCCATCCTGTCGCAGTCGGAGTGCTGGGAGCTGCTGTCGAGTCGCTCGCTTGGACGTCTGGTGACCAGCGTCGACGGTCAACCCGAGATCTTCCCGGTGAACTACGTGGTCCAGAACCGCACAGTGCTGTTCCGGACGGCCGAGGGCACCAAGCTGGTCAGCGCGGCCATCAACAACAACGTGCTGTTCGAGGCCGACGACCACAATGTGGCCGAGGGCTGGAGCGTGATCGTCAAGGGGCTGGCGCGATCGTTGCGCAGCGACGAGGACATCGCCGAGGCCGAAAAGGCGCAGCTGCTGCCCTGGATTGCGACGGTGAAGCCGCACTATGTCCGGATCCGGCCGATAAGCGTGACGGGCAGGCGCTTCATGTTCGGTGCCGAGCCCGACCGCGAGTTCAACGTGGTGTGACCTGCCGGGTCGCCGCCTCCGCTTCGTGCTTGACGGCGAGCAGCATGCCGCGCGTCCGCAGGGCGGAAGCCGGGCCTGCCAACTCGGCCAGCACTATCTGGCCTGGGCGCCGGAGTGCGATCCGGGTGCGCGCCAGCAACCGGCACTGGTCGTCGAGGCGCGGCAGCACGTGATAGGAGATCACGCTCGTCCAGGGAAACCGAGGCGGCTCCGCGCACAGCACCAGTGCGCGGTTGTCGATGGTCTGCTCGACGGTCATGGCCGGATCGACTCGCAGCTGGACCAGTTGCCAGACCTCCTCGGCGGGCGCTTCAACCGTGATGCCTTCCGTCGTGCGCGTGCTGGGCGGCTTGATCAGCTCGTCGCCGGGCAGCTTCATCCGGCACTCTTCCTTGGTGGTGCCCCAATTGCGGTAGTAGCGCCTGGCGGCATACAGCAGGACCGCGAGAATGACGGCACGCCCGAGTTTGCCTCTCATGCATCAACTGTCGCTCGCCATCCCGGTCTCCGGCTAGGGCCGGTGGTCCCTTTTGGGCCCGAGAGCGGGCCGGCCCGCCGACCCCGTTTGACTCGCCGACGAACGGCCTCGCCGCCGGGGACTTCGGTCCCTATCCGCGCCGATCGCGCAGTGGTCGGATGGTGAGCACAACATTCCGTCTCACCGTAGGGAGTTGATCATGAGCAAGCTTGTTGCACAGCAGCGACCCCGGTCGTTCTTCCCGGAATTGTCCGAACTGTTCGAAGGCTTCCCTTCGTGGGCAACTCTGCGTCCGGCGTTCGGCACCCACCTCATTCGGGTGGAGGACGAGATGAAGGACGGCAGTTACGAGATCCGGGCCGAGATTCCCGGCGTCGACCCCGAGAAGGACGTCGAGATCACGGTGCGCGACGGACTCCTCACGATCAAGGCCGAGCGCGCGGAGAAGTCGGGGTCCAACGGTCGTTCGGAGTTCTCCTACGGCTCGTTCGAGCGATCGGTGACCCTGCCTCGAGGGGCGGATGAGGATGCGATCACGGCCAGCTACGACAAGGGAATTCTGACCGTTTCGGTTCCGGTCTCGGCGGACAAGGCGGCTGAGAAACGCGTCGAGGTCAAGGCCTGATGGCCGACGACACCGGCCGCAGGCCCAGGGATTGGACCGTCTCGATTTCGGTCGACGAACGCGGCGGTCGGACGCAGGCAATGGCGCGGTTGCGCTGGCGCGACCAGGAGGCGGTCGGTGTCGGGCTGTCGCGGCTCGCTCCCCATGACCGGTACAACTCCCAGATCGGCGACGAACTCGCGGTTGCCAGGGCGCTGTCGGATCTGTCCCGGCGGATGATGGCCGGCGCCGTGCAGCACATCGAAGCCGAAGAGCAGTGTGCGAATCGACGCCCCCGATCTGTCGACGCGTAAGTGAATGGAGTTGGCGATGACGAGCATGCGTGGGCTGACCCGGCGTCCCCAACGGCGTGTGTTTCGCGATCGACGTGAAGCCGGTCGTGTCCTAGCAGAGATGCTCGGTGCATACCGCGGACGCGAGAAAGTCATAGTCCTCGGTCTACCGCGCGGTGGGATACCCGTTGCCTGGGAGGTCGCCGCGGCACTCGGCGCACCTCTGGAAGCCTTCGTGGTCCGCAAACTCGGTGCTCCCGGCCATGAAGAGTTCGCCATGGGTGCTCTGGCCAGCGGTGGACGGGTGGTCGTCAACGACGACGTGCTGCGGGCCCTGCGCGTCACGCCGCAGCAGTTGCGTGACGTCGCCGAACGCGAAGGCCGCGAGTTGCTTCGCCGTGAGGCGGCGTATCGCGGCGGCCGTCCACCCCTCGAACTCGCGGGCAAGACCGTGATTCTCGTCGACGACGGCCTCGCCACGGGTGCGAGCATGTTGGCCGCTGTGCAGGCGTTGCGGGAAATGGATCCGGCCGAGATCGTCATCGCGGTGCCTGCCGCGCCCGAGTCGACCTGCCGTGAGTTCGCCGGCCTCGTCGACGACGTCGTGTGCGCATCGATGCCGACCCCGTTTCTCGCAGTGGGCGAGTCCTTCTGGGACTTTCGTCAGACCACCGACGAGGAGGTGCGGGAGCTACTGGCCACCCCCACGACGGGTTTTGTCACAGCGCGAATACGCATTGCCGAGACACCCGCCGAGGTGATCGCCAGGGTGGCAGTCGACGCACCCGCAGGCGTACCCCCGTTCGAAGCACTCGACGAGATCGTTGGCGATGCCCGGGTCGTGCTCATCGGCGAAAGCTCGCACGGTACACACGAGTTCTATCAGGCGCGGGCGGAGATAACGAAGTGGCTGATCGAGCAGAAAGGGTTCTGTGCCGTTGCGGCGGAGGCTGATTGGCCCGATGCGTACCGCGTGAATCGCTATGTGCGCGGCCTGGGTGAAGACGCCTCCGCAGACGCAGCGCTCAGCGGATTCGAGCGGTTTCCCGCTTGGATGTGGCGCAACACCGTCGTGCGTGATTTCGTGGATTGGCTGCACGCGCACAATGCGCGCAGGCGGAGCCATGGCGGTCGGCAAACCGGGTTCTACGGCCTGGACCTCTACAGCCTGCATCGGTCGATGCGCGATGTGATCGACTACCTCGAGAACGTCGACCCCGAAGCGGCGGCGCGGGCACGTGAGCGCTATGCGTGTTTCGACCACACCTCAGCCGACGACGGTCAGGCTTACGGCTTTGCCGCGGCGTTCGGCGCCGGCCTGTCCTGCGAGCGGCAGGCCATCGAGCAGTTGGTGGAGATCCAACGCAATGCGCTGGAGTACGCGCGCCGGGACGGATTGCTGGCCGAAGACGAACTGTTCTACGCGCAGCAGAACGCTCAGACCGTGCGCAACGCGGAGGCCTACTACCGCGCGATGTTCGCGGGCCGCGTCACCTCATGGAACCTCCGAGACAAGCACATGGCCCAGACCTTGCAGGCGCTGCTGGCGCACCTCGATCGCCACGACAGTGAACCTGCACGAATTATCGTGTGGGCACACAACTCTCACGTCGGTGATGCCAGAGCCACCGAAGTGGGCGCAGACGGGCAGTTGACGCTGGGACAACTGGCACGCGAGCATTACGGCAACGACTGCCGCCTGATCGGGTTCACCACCTACACCGGCACCGTGACCGCCGCCAGCGAATGGGGAGGTATCGCTGAACGCAAGGTCGTTCGGCCTGCACTCAACGGCAGCGTGGAGGAACTCTTCCACGAGTCCGGTGAACCGGAGTTCCTGGTGTCGCCGTTGGTCGATCGGGAAGCCGCTGCGCCGCTGGATGTCGTTCGCCTCGCCCGGGCGATCGGGGTGATCTATCTGCCTGCAACAGAACGACAGAGCCGCTACTACCACGTTCGCCCAGGCGAGCAGTACGACGCGCTCATACATATCGACAGAACCAGTGCGCTCGAACCTCTCGAGGTGACAAGCAAGTGGGTCGTCGGCGAGACGCCGGAGACGTACCCAACGGGATTGTGAGTCATCGACGTGACACGTATTGCGATCGCCACTTTGACGATGAACCCGGCGCTGGACATCACCACCAGCGCCGATATCGTGCGCCACACCGACAAGATCCGTTGCGGGGCAGCGACTTACGATGCCGGCGGTGGCGGGATCAACGTGGCCCGCTTCGCGCGGGTGCTCGGCGCTTCGGTGACGGCGGTCTATCCGGCCGGCGGACCCACCGGTGCCATGGTGACCAGCCTCGTCGGGGAGGCCGACGTGCCGGTGCGGCGCGTCGTGATCGGCAAGCCGACGCGCGAAAGCTTCACCGTCAACGAGCGCAGCACCGGCAAGCAGTACCGGTTCGTGCTGCCGGGTCCCAGGCTCACCGCCGCCGAACAGGAGGCTTGCCTGGCCGAGCTCAGGTCGGCGGCCGAGGCCGCCGATTTCGTCGTCGCCAGCGGCAGCCTGCCGCCCGGCGCCCCGCCGGACTTCTACCAGCGCGTCGCCGACCTCTGCCGTGAGGTGGGGGCGCGCCTGATCCTCGACACCTCCGGTGGCGGGCTGACCCACGTCACGTCCGGGGTGTTCCTCCTCAAACCGAGCGTGCGTGAACTCCGCGAATGCTTCGACAGACTGCTGGAGACGGAGTCCGAACAGGTGGCGGCCGCCCGTGAGCTCATCGATCGGGGTATCACGCAAGTCGTCGTGGTCTCGCTCGGCGGCGACGGCGCCCTTCTGGTCACATCCGATGAGGCCCAGAGGTTCTCAGCCCTTCACGTACACGCGATCAGCGGTGTCGGCGCAGGTGACGCGTTGGTGGCGGCAATCACTGTCGGATTGAGCCGCGACTGGTCGCTGCACAAGTCGGTCCGGTTCGGCATCGCCGCCGCGACCGCCAAACTGCTGACGCCGGGAACGTCGGCGTGCACCCATGCCGATGTTGATCGCTTCTTCGATCAGGTCGGCGAGCCAGTAGCGGTCGATGCCCTGATGAATTGAGTTTCACAGTCGGTAGAGGGCGGCGCCCGCGGTGACGCCGGCACCCGCCGCCACGAGCAGAACCTGCGCACCCGGCCGCAAGTTGGCCTGCGCCGTGGACAGCGCCGCCACCAACGACACCGTGTGCAGCCGTCCGTCGTCGGCGACGATGATTTTTTCCGTCCCGAGACCCAATCCGTGCGCCAGCGCGGCCCGGTAGCGGGGCCATGCGGGTGCAGCGACCACCGCGTCGATGTCAGCCACCGTCATCGACGCGGCATTTAGGCAGCGGTTGGCCGCCCGCGTTGCGACCTCGGCAAAGGCGTCGTCGGCCTCGGCCGATCTCTCGACGCGAAGAATATTTCGGTGGTCCACCATTCCGACTGTGGCACTGTATGTTTCACGTCCGGTGGCGGAGTTCGCCCAGAACGCGCGTCCGATGCCGCGATCGTCATCGGCCCATGTGCACAGCAGCGCGCCGCCCGCGGGCGAGTAGGGGAAACGTTCGCTCATCCCGCGCCCCGGGTCGGCGTCGCTGGCCACGACCACCGCGCAGTCGATGGCTTGTGATCGCAGGAATCCGTCGACGACCTGCAGCGCGGTCAGCACGCTGCATGAACCGTTGACAACGTCGAAGGAGAAGGTGCCGTGCGAGCCGGGGTGGGGACTCTCGGGATGGGCCCCGATGTCCTCCTGGATCATCGCGGCCAACGCCGGCTCGCCGAGGTTGCGGTCGCGGTAGATCCCTGCGTTGATCAGCAGGTCGATGTCGCCGGGTTCGCGCCCGGCGTTGCGGATACAGCCGCGCGCCGCCTTGACCGCTAACCGAAGGGCGCTGTGCCGGTCTCGCCAGTGGCCGTCGGCCAGTTCGATTCGCTCAATCACCGTTGCCATAGCGGCTGATCAACTCCTCGTCCAGGGACAGCAGGACCACACCGATCTCCAACCCGGATGCCAGGGCGATCAACGCGATCGTCTCGCCCGGCCGGATGTGCCCGGCTTCGAGTTCTTCGACAAGGGCGACCGTGTGCGTGGTGGACGCGGTGTTGCCGTACCTGTCCACGGTGATCACCGCGTCGTGGCGCGGGGCTTCGCCGAAGACCTCCGTCATCTTCGCCATTCCCTTGCGGATCGCCCGAGCCGAGGTCTGATGGGTGATGACGTGGTCGATGTCTCCGATCGAGAGGTCGACGGCCTCGAGCACCTCGTGCAACAGGACCGGCGTGTTCGACATCGCGGCCTGATGAATTCCCCTGGCATCGGTGAACATTCGCGCCCCGGGATCGCCACCCTTGGGATAACCCAGGCACAACCTGCTGTAGTCCGCGAGGGTGGTGAAGCCGGCAAGCATGATGCCCGCGCCTCCGGCAGGCGCGCGTTCCAGCAGCAGGGCGGCGCCCGCGTCGCCCAGCGTCAGCGACGCCAGTTCCTTGCTCATGATCGTGCGGATGTGGCGGGCGGCGTTTTGGCCGAGCTGGGAGATGTACTCACCGCTGACCACGAGCGCGCGTTCGATGCTGCCCTGCCGAATCCAGTTGTTGGCGACTGTGACACCGGAGAGCATTCCCGCGCACGCATTCGACAGATCGAAGGTCATCGCATTGTCGGCGCCGACCATCTGAGCCACCGCACTGCTCATCGTCGGCTCCACCCACTGTGTCAGCCCGTCACGGAATTTCGTGATGCTGCAACTGATCACCGCGTCGATCGATGCGGCATCGCAGCCCGCCTTGTCGAGGCACGTCCGCGCTGCGCCGGTGGCGAGGCTGTAGGAGTCCTCATCACCCACCGAGACCCGCCGCTCCCGGATGCCGGTCAGCCGTTCGAGGTCGATGTGTGTGCGATGACGCGTGGTGGACATCAGCGCTTCGGTCGTCAGCCGGGTGGCAGGCAGGTATCGGCCCGCGCCTGCGATTCGGGTGCGGAACGGTACCTCCACACCGTCGGACGAGGGCTCCATCACCAGCCAGCGCTTGCCGGTCATCCTGTGATCGTCCACGGCGGGCGGCGTGCGGATTAGGATCATTCGCCGTCATTCGCGGGGACCTTCGGCCCTTCGACGTCGGTTCAGCCATTCCTAGCCTCGGCTCATGGGGAAACGGCGGCCGTTGCTGAGTGCGCTGATGGCTGCGGTCGGCGTCGCAGCGCTCTATCGCGCCGTGATCAAGCCGTGGATGTACACGTGGGGTGCCGACGACGACGAGGTAAGAGCCACGCTGCCGGGCGACGAGTTGGTCCGGGCAGACGCGCCGCGCACGACGAGGGCGCTCACCATCGACGCACCTCGCGCGTCGGTATGGCCGTGGCTCGCGCAGATCGGCGAGGACCGGGGCGGCTTCTACAGCTACTGGAGGCTCGAGCGTGCGGTCGGGGCACGGGTCACCAACGCCGAAGACATCCATCCGGAGTGGCAGGACGTGCAGGTCGGGGACACCGTGTGGCTGGCGCGAAGGTACGGCGACGCGGCCAGGCAGGTGGTGGCGGCGGTCGAGCCGAATAAATACCTCGTCCTGGTGTCGTCCGACGATTACGACCGCGTGCGGCGCGGCGAAAAGGCGTTCGGGGCATGGGCGTTTCACCTGGACGGCGAGGATGGCTGGACCCGGTTCCTGGTGCGTGGCAGCGGCGGGGCCGTCGGGCACGCGCTTTTCGACATCCCGCAATTTGTAATGGAACAGAAGATGATGCGCGGGATCCGGGTGCGCGCTCAGCATGCACATCGAGAACGAGTAATCAGTGTGTTGGCGGCGCGAGGGGCGCCCGCGAACGCGTAGCCATTGTGCGGAATTCGCGCGTCCGTTTGACTGCGGTGCAAATATGGAGGTGTGACCGGCGAGTTCGAGCCGGGCGTTGAAACCAGCACGCGCCCGCTCCGCGACACTCTGTCTCAGCTGCGGCTTCGCGAGCTGCTCACCGAAGTTCAGGACCGCGTCGAGCAGATCGTAGAGGGGCGCGATCGGCTCGACGGACTCGTCGACGCCATGCTGGTCGTCACCTCGGGGCTGGAACTCGACGAGACGCTTCGCACCATCGTGCACACCGCGATCGAACTGGTCGATGCCCAGTACGGAGCCCTCGGTGTGCGCGGTCGCGACCACGAGCTCGTTGAATTCATCTATGAGGGTATCGACGAGGCCATGCGGCGCCGCATCGGACATCTGCCCGAGGGGCGTGGCGTGCTCGGATTGCTGATCGACGACCCGAAACCGATTCGGCTGGAGAACATCTCTCACCACGCCGCGTCTGTCGGATTCCCTGCCAATCACCCGCCGATGCGCACTTTCCTCGGGGTGCCGGTGCGCATCCGTGATGAGGTTTTCGGCAACCTCTACCTGACGGAGAAGGCGGGCGGCCAATTTTTCAGTGAGGACGACGAGGTACTCGTGCAAGCACTGGCGGCCGCGGCGGGCATCGCCATCGAGAACGCGCGGTTGTACGAGCAGGCCAAGGCGCGCCAGTCGTGGATAGAAGCCACCCGAGACATCGGCACCGAGCTTCTGTCGGGCTCCGATCCGGACAGAGTGTTCCGGCTGATAGCCGATGAGTCGCGTCAACTCAGCGGAGCCGCACTGACGCTTGTCGCCATTCCGGACGACCCCGACGTTCCTGCCGAAGAAGTGGTCGAACTCGATGTGGTGGCACTCGTCGGCGAATGCGACGCTTCTGCTCTGCACGTGATACCGGTCGCGGGCACATCGATTGGAGACGCCTTTCTCCATCGCACAGCGAGCCGGTTCGACAGCATCGACCTCGGACCCGAGATCGGGCCGACGGGACCCGCGCTGGTTCTCCCGCTACGCTCCACCGACGCAGTGGCCGGCGTGCTGGTTGCGATTCGGCCCGAGGGTGGGCCGCCGTTCAGCGAAGAGCAGTTGGACATGATGGCCGCCTTCGCCGATCAGGCCACGCTGGCTTGGCAGCTGGCGAGAACGCAGCGCAGGATGCGCGAGCTCGACGTGCTGGCCGACCGCGACCGGATTGCCCGCGATCTACACGACCATGTCATCCAGCGGCTCTTCGCCGTCGGGCTCAAACTGCAGGGAGCCGTCCCGCGCACCCGGCGGCCCGAAGTGCAGAAGCGGCTGAACGAGAGCATCGACGATCTGCAACAGGTCATCCAGGAGATCCGCACCGCGATCTTCGATCTGCACGGGGCGCAGCAAGGGCCCACCCGCCTGCGACAACGACTCGACGAAGCCATCGACCAGTTCGCGGATCCCGCAATGCGCACGACGGTGCAATTCCACGGCCCGCTTTCCGTCGTCGACGCAGAACTGGCCGATCACGCGGAGGCCGTCGTTCGGGAAGCGGTCAGCAACGCCGTGCGGCATGCCAAGGCGTCGACGCTCGCAATCAGCGTCGCCGTGGAGGACGACCTGCGAATCGAAGTCACCGACGACGGCTGCGGCATTGGCGAGGACGTGACCGCCAGCGGGCTGGCGAACCTGCGTCAGCGTGCCGAGGAGGCCGGCGGCTCCTTCAGCATCGGGAACGTTCCGAGCGGCGGCACAAAGCTGACGTGGTCCGCCCCGCTGCCCTGAGGTGCTAGCCCTCGTCTTACCTGTCGGCTCCTCGGGCTAGCCCTCGTCGCGGACTTTCGCCATGGCCAACACGTCGAGCCGCTTGTCGAGTTCTTCCTCGGACAGTTTGTCGCCGATCAGCCCGCGGTCGATGACGGTCTGCCGGATCGTCTTCTTCTCCTTCAGCGCCTGCTTGGCGACGGCGGCCGCCTCCTCGTAACCGATCGCCGAGTTCAGCGGTGTCACGATCGACGGCGAGGACTCGGCCAGCTCGCGCAACCGCTCCTCGTTGGCGACCAGGCCGTCGATGCAGCGCTTGGCGAACAGCGTCGAGACGTTGGCCAGGATCTTGAACGACTCGAGCGTGTTGCGCGCCATCATCGGGATGTACACGTTGAGCTCGAACGCGCCGTTCGCGCCGCCCCACGCGATCGCCGCGTCGTTGCCGATCACCTGCGCGGCCACCTGGGTGACCGCCTCGGGGATCACGGGGTTGACCTTGCCGGGCATGATCGAGCTGCCCGGCTGCAGGTCGGGCAGGTGGAGCTCGCCGAGGCCGGTGAGCGGCCCGGAGCCCATCCACCGGATGTCGTTGGCGATCTTGGTCAGCGAGACGGCGATGGTGCGCAGTGCGCCCGACGCCTCGACCAGCCCGTCGCGTGCGGCCTGTGCCTCGAAATGGTTTCTCGCGACAGACAATTCGGCGAGTCCGGTCTGTTCTTTCAACACGGCGACCACGCGCTCGTCGAAATCGTCGGGGGCGTTGAGCCCGGTGCCGACGGCGGTACCGCCGATCGCCAGTTCACCGAGGCGCGGCAGCGTGGCCTTGACCCGCTCGATGCCGGCCTCGACCTGGCGTGCGTAGCCGCTGAACTCCTGGCCCAGCGTCACCGGCACCGCATCCATCAGGTGCGTGCGTCCGGACTTCACCACAAGGCGCCACTGCTTCGCCTTGGCCGCCAGCGACTCGTGCAGCACCTCGAGGGCCGGGATCAGCTGGCGCACAGCGGCTTCCGTCGCCGCAATATGGGTCGCGGTCGGGAAGGTGTCGTTCGACGACTGCGACATGTTCACATCATCGTTGGGATGCACCTTCACGCCGTTGCGGTCGGCGATGCTCGCGATGACCTCGTTGGTGTTCATGTTCGAGCTTGTGCCGGAACCGGTTTGGAACACATCGATCGGGAACTGGTCGTCGTGTTGGCCGTCGGCGATCTCGGCGGCCGCGGCGATGATCGCGTCGGCCTTCTCCGGGTCGAGCAGCCCGAGATCCTTGTTCACCTGTGCGCAGGCGCCTTTGAGCAGGCCGAGCGCCCGGATCTGCGTGCGCTCGAGGCCGCGGCCCGAGATCGGGAAGTTCTCCACCGCTCGCTGCGTCTGCGCGCGCCACAGCGCGTTGACCGGCACCCGGACCTCGCCCATGGTGTCGTGCTCGATGCGGTACTCAACGGCGTCGTCGGACATGTGCTCCCTGTTCGTTGATGTGGTCGGTTACGGCAGCGGGTAGACCGCGTTGCTGTCGCCGGTGAAATCGATGGCAGAGTATTCGTTGAGTTTCGAAAGCCGGTGATAGGCCTCGATCATCCGCACGGTGCCCGACTTCGACCGCATCACGATCGACTGCGTCGTGCAGCCGCCGCCGTAATAGTGGACGCCCTTGAGCAGATCGCCGTCGGTGACGCCGGTGGCGCAGAAGAAGACGTTGTCGCCGGATACCAGGTCCTCGGTGTGCAGGACCTGATCGAGGTCGTAGCCGCGGTCGATCGCCTTCTGGCGTTCCTCATCGTCCTTCGGTGCAAGCTGACCCTGAATTGCGCCGCCCATACATCGGATCGCGGCGGCGGCGATGATGCCCTCCGGTGTACCGCCGATGCCCACGAGCAGATCGGTGCTGGTGTTCGGCCGGCACGCCGAGATCGCGCCCGCGACGTCGCCGTCGGAGATCAACCGGCACCTGGCGCCCGCGGCGCGGACGTCGGCGATCAGCTGTTCGTGGCGCGGCCGGTCCAGGATGCACACGGTCAGGTCGGACACCGAGACGTTCTTCGCCTTGGCGACGCGGCGGATGTTTTCGCCGATCGGCGCGGTGATGTCGATCGCGTCGACGGCGTCGGGTCCGACGGCGATCTTGTTCATGTAGAACACCGCCGACGGGTCGAACATCGTGCCGCGCTCGGAGACCGCCAGCACCGAGATGGCGTTGGACAGCCCCTTGCTCATCAGCGTGGTTCCGTCGATCGGGTCGACGGCGAAGTCACACTCCGGGCCGTCGCCGTTGCCGACCTCTTCGCCGTTGTAGAGCATCGGCGCGTTGTCTTTCTCACCCTCGCCGATCACCACGACGCCCCGCATGGACACCGAGTTGACCAGTTCGCGCATGGCGTCGACGGCCGCCCCGTCGCCGCCTTCCTTGTCGCCGCGGCCGACCCAGCGACCTGCTGCCATGGCGCCTGCTTCGGTGACTCGGACGAGTTCGAGGGCGAGGTTGCGATCAGGGGCTTCACCTCGTGCTGGACTCATGGCAGGGATTCTCCCATCCGTCGGTCGGCCGGGGGGACCTGGGATACTGGCGCTTGTGAGCACCGAGCCCGAACCTGCCCCCAAGGCCGCCAAGCCGCGGCTGCTGCAGGACGGCCGCGACATGTTCTGGTCCCTCGCGCCGCTGGTCGCGGCCTGCATCGTCCTCGCGGCAGTACTCGGGATGTGCTCCTTTGCACCAGGCGGCCCAGGGCCTGGACCGGCCCCCGATTACGACGCGCGAGCGGCTCTTCAGGCCGACGCCGACGCGCTCGGTATTCCCATCCGGCTGCCCGCGCTGCCCGACGGCTGGCGGTCGAACTCCGGCAGCCGCTCAGGCATCGAAGGAGGACGGACCGATGCAAACGGTCAGCCTGCCCGCGCCGTGGCCTCGACCGTCGGCTACCTGGCGCCGAACGGCATGTACATGGGGTTGACGCAGAGCAACGCCGACGAGGAGAAGCTCGTCGCGTCCATCGACCCCGACATGGTGCCGACGGGAACGCAGGACGTCGACGGGGTGTCGTGGGTCGTCTACGAAGGCGAAGGGCCGGAACCGGTGTGGACGACGCGGTTGCGCGGTCCGACCGGACCCGCTCAGATTGCGATCAAGGGTGCCGGCGGTACGGTGGAGTACCGTACGCTGGCAGCGGCCGTGCAGAACCAGCAGCCGTTGGCCGCGCAGTAGGACACCCGCGGCCTCCGCCACGTCGGATGGAGACGCGATGACCGCACCGAACCACGATGTCGCCGGCCAGGCGGCTCCGGAAGCCGACCTCAGCGGATGGACCTCGGAGCCGTTCACCGCGGCGGGCTACACACACGACGTGTACCGCAAGGGCGAGGGCCCCGGTGTCGTGCTGATACCGGAAATGCCCGGTATCCATCCCGGCGTACTGGCGCTGGGTAACCACCTGGTGGACAACGGGTTCACCGTCGCGTGCCCGTCGCTGTACGGGACTCCAGGTGCTGCCAGCATGCGACCCGGCATGGTGCCGGTGATGCTGCGCGGTTGTGTGGCAAAGGAATTCGCAGCCTTCGCGACGAATGCCGACCGCCCCGTCGCGCATTATCTGCGCGCGCTTGCGCGTGATCTCAACGACAAGACGCCGGGTAAGGGCGTCGGGGTGATCGGCGAGTGCTGGAGCGGCGGGTTTGCGCTGGCGGCCGCCGTGGACGACAGCGTCATCGCCCCGGTGCTGAGCCAGCCGTCGTTGCCGGTCGGGCTGACGGCCAAGCAGCGTCGCGACCCGGGGTTGTCAGAGGCCGAGCTGAAGGTCGTCGAGAAGCGCGCCGTCGAAGAGGGTTTGTGCGCTCTCGGGCTGCGGTTCAGCGAAGACCCGCTGTCACCGGCCGCCCGGTTCAAGACGCTCAAGGACCGGCTGGGCGACGCGTTCGAGGTCATCGAGATCAACTCGAAGAAGGGCAACGAGCACGGCTTCGGGGCGATGGCGCACTCCGTGCTGACGCTCGAGGTTCGCGAGCGGGACGGGCATCCGGCCTACGAGGCCCGCAAGCGCGTTGTCCAGTTCCTCAAGGAGCGTTTGGTTTAGCGGCCTTGTCTGCGTCGCCGGTCTTGTCGGCGGTGTCAGGCGCTTCGGCGTCGGTGTCCGGCGCTTCGGCGTCGGATTTCCTGGCCCGCCGGGTCAGCCAACCCATCCGCCGCTTGTTCTTCTTCGACTTCTCGGTCTCGTCCTCGTCGTGCTGTTCGAGCGGAACACCTTTGTACACCGCGAGATAAACGCTGATGGTCGTGACGATGACGATCATGAGCACCGGACCGATGATGATGCCGAAGGCGCCGAACATCGTGATGCCTGCGAACACCGAGAGCAGCATCAGCGCCGAATCGAGACGGGCCTCGCGCGGCACCAGGATCGGCCGCAGGAAGTTGTCGATGTTCGTGACAACGATGATGTGGAACAGGATCACGAAAAGGCCGCCGAACACGTTGCCGAACAACATCATTCCGATTCCGAACGGAATCGAGATGATACCGCTGCCGAGCGGGATGACCGACAGGGCGCTCAGAAGTATTGCGAAGATGAAGAACCCGTCATGGAATCCGGCGATGTAGATCGAGATTGCGCCTGCGAAGCCCTGACAGACCGCGATGATGAACTGGCCTCGGACCGTGCCGTTGACCATCGCCCCCATCTTCGCCAGGTACAGGTCGGTGACTTCCTCGCCGAGTGGGTTGAGCTGTGCAACCAGCCGCTGTACGGCGTCCTTGTTGGTCAACAACGAAATGAACACGTAGAGAAAAAGAATGGTCGCGGTGATTCCGCCGATGACACCGCCCGCGGCACTCTGAAGCGTGTGCAGCAGCCATTCGCCGCCGTTCTGCGCCACCGTCGTCACGCCTTTGCGGATCATCTCCGGGGTCACCGTGATGTCGGCGAACGGAACTCGGGCGAGCAGGTCGTTGACAAACTTCAGCGTCCTGGTGCCCAGCGCCGACATGTCGGTCTTCTCGACCCAGTCGGCAACGCTTCGCACCATCTCGGTGATCTGGATGACGGCGATCAGCACGATCAGGCCGACCGGCACGATCACGCTGGCGAACGCGGCCAACAGGGTCAGCGTTGCCGACAACCCGGTGCCCATCCGCTTGTTGAGCCGGTCGTAGAGCGGCGTGAACAAATAGGCGACCACCGCGGCGATGACGATGAGCATGAAGTACTGCCGCAGGAAGTACGCGCCGAAGAGGATGGCGATGACGGTCGCGACCGCCAGCGCACGCTTCTGGGTCAGCGTGAACTCGGTCTTCATAGCGGCCACTGGCTTACCGTAGTCAGGTTGTCGGTCCGGCCGCCCGAATTGCTCAGACCGTATTCGTGCGTGCCCGCGCCTGGTGGGATCGCTGGCTGGCGATGAAGCGGATCGATGCCCGCTGCATCAGCCCAGGAGCGAGGCGCGCGAACAGCCATTGGGCGTGCGCGCTGCGCGGCCTGACCAGCAGCGCCTTGTTGCGTTCGACGGCCTTCAGGGTGTCCCTGGCGAGGCGGTCGGCCGGGTAGGCAGCCTTGGCGCTCGCGCCCTGCAGGAAGTAGTTGCGGCCGTCGAACCCGCCGATCGCCCCCTTGTCGAGCAGTGGGGTCTCGATGGCCGACGGGCACACGGCCAGCACGCCGACGCCGTGGGCCGCCGCCTCCGAGCGCAGCGCCAGCGACAACCCGACGATCGCGTGCTTGGTCATCACGTAGCTGGTGATCTGTCCCGCCGCGGTCAGCCCGGCCATCGATGCGGTGTTGACGATGTGACCGCCGCCCTGGCGGATCATCCGAGGGTAGGCCGCGTTGACGCCGTGCACGACCCCACGGATGTTCACGTCGATGATCGCGTTCCACTGGTCCAGTGTCAGCAGTTCCGAGTCGCCGCCCCACACGATGCCCGCGTTGTTGAACATCAGATCCAGCCGGCCGGTGCGGTCGACGACATCGTCGACCGCCGCTTGCACCGCCGCGGCGTCGGTGACGTCAAGGCGGGCGGCGCGGGCGCGTTCGCCGAGCGGCGATGCGGTGCGCTCGGCGGCGTCACCGTCGATGTCGGTGCATACGACGTCGGCGCCGGCCTCGACGAGCGCCCGGCACAACGCCGCGCCGATGCCGGAGCCCGCGCCGGTGACGAGCGCATGCTTGCCGGCGAAACCCATACTCACTGCGCCTCAGCCAGTTTCATGACGTGACCGAGGACATCGGGATAGCGCTTGAGGTGCGCGCCGCCGTCGAGGTCGAGCACTTCACCGGTCAGCCACGCGGACTTCGGGGAGCACAGGAACACCACCGCGTCGGCGACCTCCTCCGGCTGCCCGACGCGGCCCAGCGCGCTGTTCTCGGCGTAGTCCTCGACGAGGCCGGGGATGAGCGAGGATCCTTCGGTCAGCGGGGTTTCGACGAAGCCGGGGGAGACGGCGTTGACACGAATGCCCTTGCGGCCCAACTCGAGTGCGGCGACCTGGGTGAGCATCGACACGCCCGCCTTGGCCGCGCAGTATGCGCTCATGCCGATCGCGGGCTGGCGCCCGTTGAGCGAGCTGATCGTCACCAGCGAGCCGCCCTTGCGCAGTTTCTGGCCCGCGTACTTGGCGACGATGAACGAGCCGGTGAGACACACCTCGACGACCGAGCGGAACTCGTCGACGGCCAGATCGGTGATCAGCCCGAGGCTGCCGAATCCCGCGCAGTTCACCACGACGTCGACCGGACCGACCTGGTCGAAGAGCCGCGACACCGAGGCCTCGACGGTGACGTCGACGTCCGCGGCGGTGTGCGGGTCGCCGAGTTCGGCTGCCCTGGCGCGGGCGCCGTCGCCGTTGCGGTCGGCAAGCGTGACGCGGCAGCCGTCGGCGGCTAGGGCGCGTGCGGTCGCCCATCCGATTCCGGAGGCGGCGCCGACGACGACGGCGATCCGGTCACTACTGTTGCTCATCCAGTTGGCCTTTCGACGGCGGTGGAACGCGTTCCAACTTAGCGCTTTGACACACTCGGTCCGTGGTGGATTTGAAGATGTCGGAGTCGATTCATGTAGCTGTTGCGCCCGACGAGCTGTACGCGCTGGTGTCCGATGTGACACGGATGGGCCAGTGGAGTCCGATCTGCAAGGCGTGCTGGTGGGACGAGGGCGACGGCCCGCGGGTGGGCGCGTGGTTCACCGGCCGCAATGAGACGCCGGAGCGGACCTGGGAGACGCGCAGTCAGGTCGTGGCTGCCGAGCCCGCCCGGATCTTCGCGTGGGAGGTCAACGACGGCTGGGTGCATTGGGCGTACTCGTTCGAACCGGACGGTGACGGGACTCGGCTCACCGAGTCGTGGGAGTTCCTGCCCAAAGGCATCGCGGGCTTCCACGAGCGCTACGGCGCCGAGGCGGAGGCGCAGATCGAGCAGCGCAGCGAGGCGGCGCGCACCGGTATCCCGGCCACGCTCGCAGCGATCAAGAAGGCCGCTGAAGCCTGACCCCATTCCCGCGAACGTTCCGTACCAGTCGAATCTTCGCCGGATTTTCGACGGGTAAGGAACGTTCGCGGGCTAGGGGTCGTGTCCGCGTAATGCAGCGAAAACCGATATGGCTCATGCCGGTGTCGGTCATCTGCGGGCGGCGGGCCGCAGGTCGGTAGCGCAGGCAGTAGGTGTCGGCGCACAGGAATGAGCCACCCTTGATGACTTTGCGTGGCACCGTGAACTGCGGCTGCTGCGGGTCGTAGCTGCCCGCCTCGCAGCACGGGTCGCCCGCCCTGGTGTCGGCGTACCAGTCCGCGGTCCACTCCCAGACATTGCCCGCCATGTCGAACAGGCCATAGGCGTTGGCCGGGAAGCTGCCGACGGGCGCGGTGCGGCCGTACCCGGGTTCGGGGCGCCACGGGAAGTCGCCGTGCCAATAGTTGGCCAGCCGCTCACCCGTCTGCTCGGGTTGGTCGCCCCACGTGTATGTCGCCGACGTCAGGCCGCCGCGCGCTGCGACCTCCCACTCCGCCTCCGTCGGCAACGCCAGACCCGCCCACTGCGCATAGGCCTCGGCGTCTTCGTAGGCGACGTGCACCACCGGGTGGTCGGCGCGCTTGTCGATCGACGAATGCGGTCCCACCGGATGGCGCCACGACGCGCCGGGCGTCCACGCCCACCACTGGCTGAGATGGCGTAGGTCGACGGGACCCCGCGTGCGGGTGAACACCATCGACCCCGGCTGCAGGTTCTCCGCGGGCGCATCGGGATAGTCGGCCGGGTTCAGTGGCCGCTCGGCGACGGTGACATAGCCTGTGGCGTCGACAAATTCGGCGAACTCGGCGTTTGTGACGGTATGGCGCTGAATCCAGAACTCAGCGACGCTGACGGTGCGCGCGGGCGCCTCCTCGGGATAGTGCACGTCGGACCCCAGGACGGCCGTCTGCGCGGGAATGTGCATCAACCCCGCGCCGAGATCGACATTCTGGCGGGTTTCACTCGTACTTTCACGCCCATGTGTCGGTTTGGGCATAGTTGGGTCAGCCACTGAAGACGGTCGCCCAGTCGTTCTTCATGCTGACGACGGTCCAGCCGTTCGCCTTCGCCTCGTCGAGTGACGTCTCCGCCCCTGCGACATAGTTGAACTCGCGGTCGCCGTCGTCGTGCAGCACCAGAATGCACAGCGACGGGCCCGGGCCTGCCGCGGTGTGCTCGAGCATCTGGATGTCGCCGTTGGAGTTGCCTGCCGCGAAGATCGGCCGTCGCCCGGTGCGGCCCCAGATACGGACGGGCTTGACGGGCCCGTCGTCGAGGAACTCCGGCTTCGCCGTGGTGCGTAGATGTCCGTCGACGTAATCCAGGCCGACAGAACTGCCGATCACCCGCTCCGGCGGGATGCCGTACATCTGTGCCGTGACAGGTCGCATGAAGTCCCGCCCGCCGCCGGAGGCGATGTAGTTGGTGAAACCGTTGGCCTCCAGATAGCGAAGCAGCTCTACCATCGGCGCATACCCGCACGCGGTGTACGGGCGGCCCAGCGTCGGATGCTTGGCCTGGGCGAAGAACGCCTTGACGTGTTCGGCGTGCTCCTCGACGGACAGGCCCGCATATGCCGAAAGTATGCCGGCTGCAAGCACTTCCAGTGCAGAGTCGTCGCCGTTGTAGTGCTTGGTGACGGCGTCGCCGAACCACGCCAGATCGCCCTCGGCCGCCGCCTTGTACGGCTGCCTGTCCTTCAGCGACGGATCGGCAGCGGCCTGCTCAGCCAGCCTGCGCACCAGAAAATCGAGCTGGATGTAGGCCGGCTTCTCACACCACAGCGTGCCGTCGTTGTCGAACACCGCGACGCGCTTCTCGGGTGGAACGTCTGCGGTGACGCGGCCGACGAAGTCCACGATCGCCGCCTTCGTCGGCCCGTCGTTCCACGAGTTGAGGTCGGCCACGCTCAGCCGCCCCGCGACGCGAGGAACTTGTTGAGCTCCTCGACCGCGTGGTTGATGGTGAACGACGCCGGTTCCTGCCTTGGCGGAAACTCCTTGAAGGTTTCCAGGAACTGAGTGGCGATTGCCGCGCCGTAGAGCATGAGGTACAGCCGGTCAATCGTCCAGTCCCAGTATGTGTTCGAGGTGATATCCGCACGCTCGAGCGGATCGGTGCGGAGGTTGAACAGCTTCGGCGCGCGAAGCGACACGAACGGTTCGAACCACACCTGCAGCGTGCCCGGGCAGCGCTGCTCCATGAACACGATCTTCCAGTTCTCCGCCCGGATGCCGAGCACGTCGCCGTCGTCGGAGAAGTAGATCATTCCCCGCCGCGGGCTCTTCCCGACTTCGCCGGTCAGATACGGCAGCAGGTTGTACCCGTCGATGTGCACTTTGTACGTGGTGTTGCCGTCGGCGCCGGCCTTGTGTCCCTTCTTGAGCTTCTCGATGATGTCCGGGTCGCCCGCCGCGGCCAGGAACGTCGGCAGCCAGTCATGATGCTGGATGATCTCGTTGGAGACGCTGCGCGGCTTGATCTTTCCGGGCCAACGGATCATCTCCGGAATCCGGAAGGCGCCCTCCCAGTTGGTGGCCTTCTCACTGCGGAACGGGGTCGTCGCACCGTCGGGCCAACTGTTGGCGTGGGGGCCGTTGTCGGTGGAGTAGATGACGATGGTGTCCTCGGCGATCCCGAGTTCGTCGACCAGATCGAGCAACGTCCCGACGTTGCGGTCGTGGTCGATCATCGTATCGTGGTACGGCGACTGCCACCGACCCGCCTGGCCGAGGCTTTCCGGCTTGGTGTGGGTCCGGAAGTGCATGTGGGTCATGTTCATCCACACGAAGAACGGTGTGCCCGCCTCGTGTTGGCGTCTGATGAAATCGGCGCAGGCGCCGGTGGTTTCGTCGTCGATGGTCTCCATCCGCTTCTTGGTCAGCGGGCCGGTGTCCTCGATGCGCTGCTTACCGACAGGCCCGTAACGGTCGTCGACCTCGCCGCTGTCCTCGTCGGTGGCCCACGAGTGGATGACGCCGCGGGGGAGCAGCGCGGCCCGCAGCAGCGGCGCCTCCGCCTCGGTGGGGTAGTCGACGTGCTCGGGTTCCTCTTCGGCGTTGAGGTGATACAGGTTGCCGAAGAACTCGTCGAATCCGTGCGCTGTCGGTAGGTACTTGTTCAGGTCGCCGAGGTGGTTCTTGCCGAATTGTCCTGTGGCATAACCCAGTGGCTTGAGCAGTTCGGCGATGGTCGGATCTTCCTTCTGCAGCCCGATATCGACACCTGGCATGCCGACCTTGCTCATACCGGTGCGGTAGACGCTCTGCCCGGTGATGAACGACGAGCGGCCCGCGGTGCAGCTCTGCTCGCCATAGGAATCCGTGAAAAGCATTCCCTCGTCGGCGATCCGATCGATATTGGGCGTGAAGTAGCCCATCAGGCCGCGGCTGTAGCAGCTGAGGTTGTAGATGCCGATGTCGTCACCCCAGATGACGAGGATGTTCGGCTTGTTGTCGGGCATGAGCTAGTCCTTCGCTAGGAGCGGATCATCTCGGGTACGCGGAAGGCTCCTTCCCAGTCGGTGTACTTTTCGCTGCGGAATGGCGTCGTGGCGGCGTCAGGCCACGTGTTGGGCGGGCAGTCCGGGTGCTCCGCCTCCTCCTCGGCGTTGTGGTGATAGAGGTCCGAAGGATGTCGACGCGAGGCACGCCCACTTTGCTCAGCCCGGACCGCAGCCGCTCTGGCCGCTGATGAACGCCGCATGATTCGCCGTGCAGCTTTGCTCGCTGTGCGAGTCGGTGAAACACATTCCCTCGTCGGCGATTCGGTCGATGTCCGGGTTGCGGTAGCCCCATCAAGCCGTCGCTGTGACAGCTGAGGTTGCTGATCCCGATGGCGTCGCCCCAGATCACCAGAATGTTGGGCTTTCCATCGGGCATCTCGCGCCCCTCAGCTCGCGTTGGCGTTGATTCTGTGTGAACGACAATATTGCGGCGCGACAACTTGCGAAGCCGCTTAGCCATGCTGACAGCGAAAAATCGCCGAACCGCAGATCTGGACCGCCGCGATAGCGCACTCTGTTATGCGGGAAGAGGTGGCGCATGTACGACAGAGTTCTGGACAACGACTGGCATATCGACATCGAGTTCGATGAGGACGACACGCATACGCATGCGACGGTCCGCGCGCGACTCGGCGACGACGACGAGATGACGGCGATCGGCGATGCGTTCCGCAACCCGAGCGACGTCAACCAACCGATGATCGGCGAGGAGATCGCCGCGGCGCGCGCGTTGATCGCGCTGGGCACCGATCTACTGCATCGCGCAGGCGCCCGGATCGAGGCGGTAACGCGTCATCCCGTGCACCTGGTGAACTGAGGATCGGCAGATCAGGCGCCGGCCGCGACGGCCCTCGCCGGCTGCTGGAGCGCGCTGTTCATCTGCTCGAACAGCTCGACGTAGTAGGGCATGCATTCACCCATCGCCTCTTCCGTGGTGAACAGCGGCTGGTAGCCCAGATCGCGCTTGGCCTTGGCGATAGAGAAGTAGTTGTCGAGGTAGAGGCGCTCGACGGCGAGCGGCTCGAACGGCGGCTTCGGCAGCCCGACGCGGAAGTGCAGCCACTGCCAGATCGTCATGACCCAGCGCACGAACGCACCCGAGATGCGCAGCTTGGGCCAGCGTCGCCCGCACGCCTCGACGACGGGGCGGGAGAACTCGAACATGTTGATCGGCTCGCCGTCGTTGATGAAGTAGGCCTGCCCGGGGGCCGACCCGCCGGGCACCAGGTGCTCGCCGGCGAGGATGAATCCATGGATGAGGTTGTGCACATAGGAGTTGTCGAGTTTGGCGTGCTTGCTGCCGACGAGGACCTTCACGTGTCCGGCGAGCACACTCTCGAACAACTTGCGGAACATCGTCTGATCGCCGCGACCCCAGATGCCGCTGGGCCGGATCGAGCATGTCAACATGCCGCGGACACCGTTCTGTGACAGCACGAATCGCTCGGCGGCGACCTTTGTCTCGGTGTAGAGGTCGTTGAATCGATCCGTGTAGGGCAGGGTTTCGTCGCCCGCAGTGATTCGCTGACCGCCCATCACCACGCTGTTGGATGCGGTGTACACAAAACGTTTGACCCCGGCCTCCTGGGCCGCGAGTACGAGGTTCTCGGTGCCGCCGACGTTGACGGCGAAGCTGCGCTGGCGGTACTCGTCGGTGACCGACGAACCGCCCATCAGGTCGATGATCGCCGCGGTGTGAAACACGGTCTCGATGCCGTCGACGGCCGCCGCGACGGTGTCTTTGTCGCAGATGTCGCCCTCGATGACGTGCAGGCGGGGATGTTCGGGCAGCGGTGACGGCGCGCGGTCGAACGATCGCACCTCATGGCCCCGCTCGAGGAGTTCGGCAACCAGGTTGGCTCCGACGAAGCCGGAGCCACCGGTGACCAGCACACGGCCGAGTTCAGTCGTCAGCGTTGCATCACCCATGGCGCAGAGCATAAATGAAACGTGTTCCAGTTTCGAGCCCCTTGGCGAAAAGTGTTTGACTGCTCAACCTTCTTCGTCGTCGCCGGCGGCCAGTGCATCCTCGATTCTCTTGCGCGCGCCGGCGAGGTGTTCGTCGCACCGTTTTGCCAGCTCTTCGCCCCTTTCCCAGAGTTTGAGAGAGGCGTCGAGATCGAGTCCACCCTGCTCCAACTGGCGCACGACTTCGACCAGTTCATCCCGGGCTTCTTCATAGCCCAATTCACTAATAGGCTTCATTCACTTCCCTCGCTGACCGCCGTGACCGCCCCATCGGAGACCCGGACGCGGAGCCGGGTGCCGGCCGGTGCGTCGGCGACGCGGTGCAACACCGTCGCATCACCGTTCGAATTCACCGCCTGCACGACCGCGTAGCCGCGCGCCAGGGTAGCCGCGGGCCCGAGCGTCGTCAGCCGCGCCGACAGGTGGCCGACCCGCTCGGATTCGACAGCCACCAACCGCGTGATGTCGCGCCGTGCTGCGGTGCGGCAGCGCGCCACCTCCTCCGAGCGCGCGGTGAGGGCGGCCAGCGGTTGCGCCAGCACGGGCCTGCTCCGCAGCTGGCCGATGACGTGCTCTTCGCGGCGCACCCAGTTGCGCAGCGCCCGCGCGCTTCGCCGACGCAGGTCACGCAGCAGCGCCAGTTCGGCGGCGGTGTCGGGCACGATCCGCTTGGCGGCGTCGGTCGGGGTGGCCGCGCGCAGGTCGGCAACCAGATCGCACAGCGGGTTGTCGGGTTCGTGGCCGATCGCGCTGACCACCGGTGTGGTGCACGCCGAGATCGCCCGGCACAGCGTCTCATCGGAGAACGGCAGCAGGTCTTCGACGCTTCCGCCGCCGCGCGCGATGACGATGACGTCGACGCTGCTATCGGCATCCAGCTCCCGCAACGCCGCGACCACCTGCGGCACAGTGCTCGTGCCCTGTACCACCGTGTTCCGGATCGCGAAACGGACTGCGGGCCAACGATCTTTGGCTACCGACACGACGTCGTGTTCGGCCGCGCTGGCCCGTCCGGTGATGAGACCGACGGTGGTGGGCAGGAACGGGATCGGCCGCTTCAGCCGCTGATCGAAGAGCCCCTCGGCGGCAAGCAGCTTGCGCAGCCGGTCGATCCGGGCCAGCAGTTCACCGACGCCCACCGCGCGAATCTGGTTGACGCGCAACGAGAAAGTACCTCGGCCGACAAAGAAGTTGGGTCGCCCGAGCATGATGACGCGCGTGCCCTCGGTCAACTTGACGGGCGCATTCATCACCAGATCGCGCGGGCAGGTCACCGACAGCGACATGTCCGCGGCCGGGTCGCGCAGCGTGATGAACGCCGTGCTGTTGTTGGGCCGCATTGACAGCTGGGCGACTTCGCCCTCGACCCAGACAGTGCCGAGCTTCTCGATCCAGTCCTTGACCATCATCGTGACGGTGCGGACCGGGTACGGGTTGTCCGCGGACTGCCCTCGCTCGTCGTTGGTCATTCCGAGCCCGCCGGGATCGTCACTTGGCGGTCGCGCGCGTGATCCTGTTGGCCAGCAGTGTCTGGAACGGCGCCCTGGACTTGGTCGCCTCCTCATATGACAGCAGCTCTTCGAGGTCGGCCACCCGCAGCGAGGACAACCGCGCCCGCAACTGGGCCAGCGTCAACGTCTCGTAGTCCAACCGTCTGACGACCTCGGGCAGCTCAGAGGTGGCCGCCGCCGGCTGCGGGTCGCCGTCGACCTGCGTCTCCGGCGCCTCGGTGAAGAGGGCGAACCTGCCCTCGGTGAGCCGCTCCCCATCGGTGGCCGACGGCGCCGGGGCGTCGTCGCTCAGGTCCTCGTCGAACGTCGCCCACTCGGGCTGCTCATCCTTCGGCGGGAACAGCGTCTCCAGCGTCTCGTCACCGCGGTTCACCAGGTCGGCAACGTCCTGCTGGACCTTCATCACGAGGTGCGCGACCTGGCTGGCGACCGTCATCGGATACATCAGGATGGTCTGCGGAAGCTTGCGTGTTTCCTCGATGGCGGTTACCGCCGCTCCGACCAGCAGACGAACCCCATACGGTGCAGTAGCCATGGGCCCCAGCCTACGGCTGGCCCTGACAGCGCGCGGGTCAGTACCCTGGGATCCATGCCTTCGACTGTCAACATGGGGATTCCGGGCGCCTCGAGCTCGGCGTCCACCGGTGTGGCGGGCAAGCGTGTGCTGCTTGCCGAGCCCCGCGGCTACTGCGCCGGGGTGGACCGCGCCGTGGAGACGGTCGAACGGGCGCTGGAGAAGCACGGTGCGCCGGTATACGTCCGGCACGAGATCGTGCACAACGTCCACGTGGTGGAGACCCTGGCCAAGGCCGGAGCGATCTTCGTCGACGAGACCGACGAAGTCCCCGAGGGGTCGATCGTGGTGTTCTCCGCGCATGGTGTGGCGCCGACGGTGCACGCCAACGCCAAGGAACGCGACCTGAAGGTCATCGACGCGACGTGCCCGCTGGTCACCAAGGTGCACAACGAGGCCAAGCGGTTCGCCCGTGACGACTACGACATCCTGCTGATCGGCCATGAGGGCCACGAAGAGGTCATCGGCACCGCGGGCGAGGCGCCCGACCATGTCCAGCTCGTCGACGGTCCGGAGGCGGTCGACGACGTCACCGTCCGCGACGAGAACAAAGTGATCTGGCTGTCGCAGACCACGCTCAGCGTCGACGAGACGATGGAGACGGTGCGCCGGCTGCGGGAGAAGTTCCCGACGCTGCAGGATCCGCCCAGCGACGACATCTGCTACGCCACCCAGAACCGCCAGGTCGCCGTCAAGGCGATGGCGCCGGAGTGCCAGCTGGTCATCGTCGTCGGCTCGCGCAACTCGTCGAACTCCGTGCGGCTGGTCGAGGTGGCGTTGAACGCGGGCTCCGACGCCGCCCACCTCGTCGACTACGCCGACGACATCGACGCGGCCTGGCTCGACGGCGTCACGACCGTCGGCGTCACCTCCGGCGCCTCGGTGCCCGAGATCTTGGTCCGCGGCGTGTTGGAGCGGCTCGCCGAGTACGGCTTCGAGATGGTGCAGCCGGTGACGACCGCCAACGAGACGCTGGTCTTCGCGTTGCCGCGCGAGATCCGTCCTGCCCGCAGCTAGGGCTGTTAGACGTCGTACTCCCAGGCATCGGCCCGGCGGTGTTTGGCGGTGCGCGGCCGCGATCGGTACCGCGGCTGTGGATCGGCGTCATCGGCTCCGCGATAACGCACCCGCGAGATCGGGTGGTGGGTGCCGTTGCCGTTGGATCCGCTCGACCCGTGCGGCTCGAACGGCTCGAAACCGTCGAACCGGCTGTGCCGATCGGGTCGCGGATAAGAGGACCGGCGTTCGCTTGGCGGCGGCTGCTTGCGCGGCTCCCGCACGCGCGGTTCGCGTGTCGAGGATGAGCGCGGCTCGCGCGTCGACGAGGAGCGGGGTTCGCGTGTCGACGACGAACGCGGCCTGCGCCGCGGCTCGACCGGTGGGACCGTCGTGTCGGTGCTGCGGCGGGCGGTGCGCGGCCGACGCGGACGCTCGGCCACCGGTTCGATGAGCTCGGTCTCCGGCGGACGCGTGTGGCGCGAGCGCGACGTCTGCGTGCGCTTGACCGGTCGCCCGTTGCGGCTGCGGGCCGTGGCAGCAGCCCCCGCCTGCCTGCCTGTTCTCGCGCTGCGGTCGATCGAATGCTGTCTGCTGCGTCGCGGCGCGGGCGCCTCGTCGATGTCCTCGTCGTCGCGTGCCAGCAGCCCGGAGATCTTGGCGGCGACCGCCGAGAACAGTCCCTCAGATGCCTCTTCTTGAGGTTCGGCGGGTGCCGTGCGGCGGTACGACATCCCCATGTACCACCGGATCAGTCCGACGAGCAGCACGATCGCCGACGTGAAGAACATCAGCGGGAACCGCTCGATCAGGGGATAGCCACAGTTGATCAGAAGGTCTTTCAGCCCGCCGATCGTGGCGCCGTGAAAGAGGAAGTAGGCGCCGGGCACTGACACGAACAAAACCAGCGGCGGCTGGATCACCGCCGTGAAAACGCCCGTCTGTCGCACGGCCACAACGGCGGCGACGCACCCGACGGCGTAGGCGGCAGCAAAGGCGAGACTCAGCTGCTTTGCGCCCGAGCCCGCGTCGAATGCGAAGCCGATTGCGGTGAAGGTCACCGCAATGAGCACGGCGCCCCATGAAGGCACACCGGGCATGGTGGGGATCATGGAGCGATGCTCGGCCGCTACCGCAGACCTCGCACGCTGTCCTGACACATGTTGACCGTACCGGCTTCGGCTGGATGTGGCTGCCAGCGCGCGCTGGCGTGGTCGCGGGTGTCTCCTAGACTTGGCTCCCTGTGAGCTTGAATCTGGGAATCGTCGGCCTGCCGAATGTGGGGAAGTCAACACTCTTCAACGCGCTGACACGCAACAACGTATTGGCCGCCAATTACCCGTTCGCGACGATCGAGCCGAACGAGGGAGTCGTACCGCTGCCGGACCCGCGGTTGAACGAGCTCGCCAAGATGTTTGATTCCGAAAAGATCGTGCATGCGCCCGTGACGTTCGTTGACATCGCCGGCATTGTCAAGGGCGCCTCGGAGGGTGCAGGTCTGGGCAATAAATTCCTCGCCAACATCCGGGAGAGCGACGCGATCTGCCAAGTGGTGCGGGTCTTCACCGATGATGACGTAGCTCACGTCGACGGCCGCATCGATCCCAGATCCGACATCGAGGTCATCGAGACCGAGCTCATCCTCGCCGACCTGCAAACACTGGAGCGCGCGATTCCGCGGCTGGAGAAGGAAGCGCGCACGCATAAGGATCGGCGGCCTGCGCACGAAGCCGCGGTGGCCGCACAGGAGATCCTCAACGGTGGCAAGACGCTGTTCGCGGCGGGCAAGTCCGTCGACACCGCATTGCTGCGCGAGCTGAACCTGTTGACGACCAAGCCGTTCCTCTACGTGTTCAACGCCGACGAGGAGGTCCTCACCGACGACGCTCGGGTCGCGGCGCTGCGGGAGATGGTGGCGCCCGCCGATGCGGTGTTCCTCGACGCGAAGATCGAAGCGGAGTTGCAGGAACTCGACGACGAGTCGGCGGCCGAGCTGCTGGAGTCGATCGGGCAGACCGAGCGCGGGCTCGACGCGCTGGCGCGGGCCGGCTTCCACACGTTGCGGTTGCAGACGTTCCTCACCGCGGGCCCCAAGGAGGCGCGGGCCTGGACGATCCATCAGGGCGACACCGCGCCCAAGGCAGCGGGCGTCATCCACACCGACTTCGAGAAGGGCTTCATCAAGGCCGAGATCGTCTCCTACGACGACCTGATCGAAGCGGGCTCGATGGCGGCGGCGAAGGCCGCGGGCAAGGTGCGGATGGAGGGCAAGGACTACGTGATGGCCGACGGCGACGTAGTGGAGTTCCGGTTCAACGTCTAGCGGCCAGTCTCTAATCTGCGGCGGCAAGGGCAAAACGGACGAAGGTCGTTTTGGCTGCCGCGTCAAGCAACTCTTGCCGATTCGGTTGGCGGTCCCCCGGCAGGCCAAGCATCAGGCCTCTAGCGGCTCGGGGTCCGTTGCGCTTCGCGAACTCACCGAGAAGGTCTGCCTTTTGCTCTAGTTCTCTGACTGCGGTTGGACGGGCGGCAAACCAGCGGCGTTTGATGAGCACTCGCACGTTCTGGGCGTTGCCGATTGTCTTTGGCCAGTTCGCGGAACTGGAAACGACCACCTCACCGTCTTCCCAAGGGAAGTAGCCGATAGCGAAGCTGTAGTGCTTGCCGGTCTTACCGCCGGAGTAGCTCAAGAGCATCAATCGGCCGCTCACGATTGAGTGCAAGGGCGATTGAAGCAAGGGGCGCACGACGGTGTTGGCGCGTGCGAAGAACTTGGCTAGGCGCGCCGGATCGTCAAACACTCAAATCTCTCTCGTCGGGGCCAGCTTAGTGCCGGTGGCGCCGTCGTCGAGATTGCACTGAGGGCGGTTGTTCGTCGGAATTCACGACCATGGGTGCAATCTCGGCGATGGCCTCTGCGGAATAGAGTTGGACCATGATCGGTGACGAAGGTACCGATGTCCAGGGCGCGGCCGGGCCGGATGACAGTGAGAAGCGGGCCGCACGACATGCGAATGAGCTTGCGCGACGTGAGCATGTGGCTGATGAGCGCGATCGGATCGCCGACGAGCGAGAACGCATCGCCGACGATCGAGACCGAGTCGCCGACACACGCGAGCAGCTGGCAGATGAGCGCGAGGGCACGGCTGCGGAACGCGAACGCGAGCGCGTTCAACGCTTAGCCGACCGAGCGGAGCGCGACCGGGCCGCGAGCCGACGGGAAAACGCCGAGATCGCGCGCGAGGTGGCTGAGACGCGGCGACGTGAGACCGACGAGCCTTAGACCGGCCGCCTTTCGTCGAGATTGCACTGAGGGCTGTTGTTCGACGGAAATCACGACCATGAGTGCAATCTGGCGTCAGTCGACGCTTGGCTGCCCGTAATACTGGACGAGGCAGAACTCATGGCCCTCGGGATCGAGCATGACCATGACGACGCCCTCGTCGTAGTCGTTGCGGATGCCTGCCCATCGGCCGCTCAGGGCCTCGACCTGTTCGCGTCCCGCGACGATATCGTCTACCTGCACATCAAGATGAATGCGCACCTTCGTGGATTTCGGTTCGGGGACGCGCTGGAAGGTCAGTCGGGGCAACTGTCCCGAGCGCGAGCCCACGGTCGCCCAGTTCGGGTCATCGCCGTGTTCGTTCGACGCCGGAATGCCGAGCAGCGTGGCCCAAAAAGCCGACATCCGAAGGGGATCGGCGCAATCGATGGTGACTCCAGTCCAGCGGTTGGCCACCGTTTCTCCCTTCGGTCTGCCCGACGCTTGCGCAGATCCTTGCACCGGCAGCAGTATCGGCCCGCCCCGGGTGATCCGGTGACGGGCCGAACTGCGTTGTCGTGCCGCTAGTGCGAAACCGCGGGGAGCAGCAGACCGTTGCCGAACTTGGCACCGGGGTTGATGACCCGCACCGAGCCGTCGCCGGGCGCGGTGCGCCCGCACTGATTGCACTCGACCACCGGGCCGGCGAAATCCGAATGGTCGATGGACGGGTTCGGGTTCCCGGGTGCGGCTGCGGCGGTGCCCGAGGTCAGGCCCAGTGCCGCCAGTGTCACGCCGCCCGACAGGAGGCCGCCGACGATGATCTTTTTCAGGTTGTGGGTGGTGCTCATTGTGGTGTTCCTTTCTTGAAGCTCCGCATCGGTCGCGTCGCTGGTGTCGCCAAGTACAAGGAGCCCGGCGATCTACCGATCCCAAATCCGCTGGTGACTCCTGGTCACCCTTCGTTGTCGGAGGGGCTGGCTAGCGTGTGCCACGCAACGCGCACCGCCATCGGTTAGGAGAGTTCGTGAAGTTCGTGTCGACGAGGGTGATCACGGCCGATGTCCATCGGCTCGTCGCTTTCTACGAGAAGGTCGCCAAAGCGTCTGCGGTGTGGGGCAACGACTTGTTCGCCGAGATTCCGACGCCGGTCGGCACGCTGGCGATCGGCAGCGACAAGACGGTTCCTCTGTTCGGCGACGGCTCCGCCGAGCCTGCGGCCAACCGCAGCGCGATCATTGAATTCCTCGTCGACGATGTTGATGCCGACTATGAGCGGTTGCGCGGATTCCTCGCCGACGTTGTGACGGAACCGACCACCATGCCATGGGGTAACCGGGCCATGCTGTTTCGAGATCCGGATGGAAACCTCGTCAACTTGTTCACCCCAGTCACCGACGAGGCCCGCGCCAAGTTCGGTGTGTGAGGCCGGAAAGGGCGGAAGTAGATCGACGACAACGCGTTGCTCACCGTCTATCGCGACTACTTGGCGTGCCTGAACGAACGACGGTGGGCCGAAGTCGGAACGTTCGTTGCGGATCGCCTGTCGTACAACGGAAATCAGTTCAGCCTCGATGACTACCGAGGGATGCTGCAGTCCGACGTGCACGCCATCCCGGATCTGCAGTACCGTCCGGAACTGCTCCTGGCCGACGACCACATTGTTTCCTGCCGGCTGCTGTTTGAATGCACCCCGCAGCACCCGTTTCTCGGGTTCGAGCCGACGGGCCAGCAGTTCACCTTCGCCGAGCACGTCTTCTACCGGTTCGAGAACCGGCAGATCGTCGAGGTGTGGTCGCTGATCGACAGGGAGGCCATCCGCGAGCAGATCCGTCAGATGTGAAACTTCGGGTCGGCAGGGCCGCGCAGCGACGTACCATTTGCCGGTGGGATTCGACGTCTCACCTGAGGCGTACACCCGTTACATGGGCCGGTACGCCGAGCCTCTGGCGGAAATCTTCGTGGCGTTCGCCGGTGTGAGCGCGGGCGACGCAGTGCTCGACGTGGGCTGCGGCCCGGGCGCACTGACTGCGCGGTTGCTGTCGACCGGAGGCAAGGTCGCGGCGATCGATCCCTCGCAGACCTTCGTCGACGCGGCCCGTGAACGCTTTCCCGATGTCGAGGTCTCGCTCGGCAGAGCCGAGGAATTGCCCTACGCCACAGCAACTTTCGGCGCTGCGCTGGCCCAATTGGTGGTGCACTTCATGGCAGATCCGGTTGCCGGACTCGCGCAGATGGCGCGTGTGACCCGTCCCGGCGGCGTCGTCGCGGCATGCGTGTGGGACGGGCCGACCGGCGCACTGGCGCCGTTCTGGGACGCGGTCCACACAATCGACCCGGACGCCCAGGATGAAGCGCTGCTTTCCGGAGCCCATCAAGGCCACCTGACCGAGTTGTTCGGCGACGCGGGTCTTCGCGAGGTGGCCGAGGACGGCATCCGAGTCGATGTCGTCCATCCGACCTTCGAGGAGTGGTGGGAGCCGTACACCTTCGGCGTCGGCCCCGCGGGAGATTATGTCCAGAATCTCGACGACGACGGCCGCTCAAGACTCGAATCGGTGGCCCGCGAGCGCCTCGGCGATGGCCCGTTCACCGTCCCCGCCACCGCATGGGCGGCCCGTGGGACGGTGTGACCGTCTGTCGTATCGGCTGCCACCTGCGGCGCAGAGACCGCTTCATCCGAGTCGCCGCGCCGAGCGCCATCAGCGCGATGGCCTGCCGAGCGAGTCGCGAACGACGCGTCCGCGCGTACCACGCCGATGCCGGCCTGGCGGTGCGGCGGCCGAAGTAGTACCCAATCGACACCGATATGACCACCACACAGATCAATTCGAGCGTCGGCATAACGGTGAGCATGTCGGGTGATGGTCGCGGCGAGGTCACATGCCGGCCACACCTGGGTGGCTGATTTGCGCGGTCAGCCGGCTTCGCCGGCGAGCAGCCGGTTGATCTCGGCCTGCCGCAACAGAAAAGCCTTCTCGTCGAGCTTCTTGCGCCGCATCCAGCTGGTCACCTCGGTGTTGCACTTGCTGGTGTTGCACGACCGGCAACTCGGCACGACATTCGCGAGTGCATACCGACCGCCGCGCGAGATCGGAAGCACGCAGTCCTTCTGCAACGGCGAATCGGGTGCGCCGCAATACGCGCAGCCGCCCCACGCCGTCTTCAACGCGTCCCATTGCGCTTCGGTGAGGTCGTGCGTTTTCGCAGCGATGCGCCGTCTGCGGCGACGGGCGTACCTGGTTGCGCGCGTTGGCCTTCGGGTCGGCACAGGGTGAAGGTAAGCCCAGGCGCCTGCGATCGCGGTGACGCCGACCGGCGTGTCTCGCACTTCGGCGGGAACCGGCTGCAGGTCAGTCCGCGTCGCGGCGCCTCAGCTCAGGGCCGCCGGGATCGACGTACAGGCTGTGCGGTGCGTCGACATCGGCTGGATCGTGAAGATTACGCGCCATCGGCCTCAGATTGCTCGGCCAACTCGGGTCGACCACCGGGTCTGCCCGTCCCTGGCGGACCAGACGGAAGTAGAAGGCCGATGCGCCGATGAACAAGGCGATCGCCAGCAGGGTGAGCGTCGGTGCGAGCAGGTCTGCCATGAGTCCCCCGGATCAATTCAGTCCGTTCGTTGACTACCACCTGACCGTAGGGGGCGTCTGAGGCCGGCGGGGAGCAATAGCCACCGTCGTCGACGGCAAACCCGATAACCGCGAGGTATCCGCCTCGATGAGGCAGAATCGCGCAGGTGAGCACGCCGCCGCCGCCACGCCCAGGGCAGCAGGGCAGGGGGGACCCACATCAGGATCCGACGACCCGTCGGATCGAGCGGCCGACCAGGCCGCCAGAACCTCCGACCGAACAGATCCGGGCGCGCAGAATGCCGCCGGACGCGGTGCCGACCGAAAAGCTTCGGCAGCCGCCACCGCCGCCTGGTGCTGCCCCTCCACCGCCGCCACCCCCTCCGCCGCTGCCGCCCCGCGGCGCACCACCGCCACCCCCGCCGCCCCCTCCACCGCCGCCGCTTCCTCCGGCGGCACCGGTGGCCGAGCCGCCCGTCGCCAAGAAGCGGCGCGGCAGGGGATTTCTCAACAAGCAGTCGATCATCCTGATCGCGGTCATCATCGTCGCGCTCATCGCGGGCGCCCTGGCCGGCGCTGAGTTGTATGCCCGTCACCGCGCAGACCAAGTCCTCGTCGAGGTCGCGGAATGCGTTGTGCAAGACGGCGTCACCATCTCCTACGGCGTCAATCCACCGTTCCTGTGGCAGCACATGACCGGTCACTACACCAATATTTCCGTGGAGACCGCCGGCCGGAATGTCCAGGACGCCACCGGAATGACGGCCGATGTCACCGTTTCCGATGTGCGACTTCGCGAGACCGACGACTCGAAGGGCACGATCGGGTCGCTGACCGCAACGCTGGACTGGAAGTCGGCAGGCATCAAGGAGACGTTGGCGGCCAACCTGCCCGCCGTCGGTAGCCTGATCACCGATGTGCGTACCGATCCCGCGGCCGGCACGATCATCGTCGATGCGGGCGAGAACGGCGTCACCGCCAAACCCGTTGTCACCGACGGCGATCTCAACCTCGAAGTGCTCGACGTCACCGGTCCGCTGCCGAAAGACGGTGTGCAGTCGGCTCTCAACGACCTGACAAAGAAGCTCAACGACAACTACCCGCTCGGCATCCATGCCGACAGTGTCGAGGTCACCGACACCGGGGTCGTCGGCAAGTTCTCCAGCCAGAACGCATCGATTCCCAAGGAGGACGCGAACCCGTGCTTCGCGCGGCTGTAACCGCCTAGCGTGCGATGAGACGGAACACCGGAATGGTGCGGCCGGACGCCGCCGTCTTGACGAGGTAGTCGCTCCACCCCGTGTACACCAACTCTGCCAAGCCGTACAGATGGTCATGCTCGTCGGGATCGGTGACTTCCACCGCGATGAAGGGTTCGTCCCCGAACTCACACTGCGGGTTGGCTTTCAGGTTGTAGTACCACTGTGGGTGCTTGGCGCCGCCGTAGTTGGAGGCGGTGAGGATCGGATCGCGCCCGTCGTGGAAGTAGGTCAGTTGATGTTCGCGACGCTGGCCGGTCTTGGCACCCGTGGTGACCAGGGGCGCGGTCGAAGGCCCACCGAGGATCCACGGATACCGACCGCCGGTCGCGCGAAACAACCACGGGTCGACGCGGGGCCACAGATGATGCGCCAGAAACTGCCCAGGCGCCGATCGGCTGAAGGCCTCGATGGCTCTGTACCGACGGCTCTTCTTCTTGTGCGGGTCCACATAGTGCAGCGGCATGGCCGGACGATAACGCCGCGTGGGCGACGGGAGCCGCGATCGGACAATTCAGCGACTGGGAAACGCGCTGCCCGCCACTACTTGAACATGCAACGGCAGGACGATCCGCTCGTCGTGTTCCGCGAGGCGGACCGTGTAGGTGTGCAGTCCGCCGCTGGGTTCGATGGGCAGCGCGATCGGCGGCGTCACCATGAATGCGATCCGGCTGGGCACCGTGAAGTACGACGACCGCGCCGGTGTCCACCGCTGACCGGACGGGCCCGCGGCGTCGATGTGCAGACCGAACCGCTTACCGCGGTCCTGCCTGCTGACCTCGCAGAAGACGACGCATCGGGTCGCAAACGCCGTCGACCCGTCCGCCACCGTCGTCGACGTCCAGCAGCCACCGGTGACGTTGAGCATGTCGTCGACCACTTCGGCGTGGTTGGCGAAGAAGGCGTTGGTCAGCCGCATCCCGGCAAGCTATCGCATCGGCGCGACAGCGACTAACCGAGCACAACCGCAATCTCGTCGCTGAGCTTGTACCCCTCGTTCAAGGGCAGTGAGTCACCGCTCCAGAACTTGCCCGGGTCGAACCAGCTCGTGTGCTTCTCGGTGCTCAGCAGCCCCATCTCCTCGTAGGTGATGGCAACGGTCTCGGCGCAGTAGGCCGTCTCCAGCGCCGCCGTTCGCGCGGCTTTCTTACGCTGGGTGGATTCGCGAACTCGCCTGTCCAGGAACGGGATTCCGCGCGTCCAGTCACTGGCCGTCGGCACCCTGCCGCGGAACCACCGGCCGGTGAGTCGCGCGGTGCTGGGGAATGGCGTGCCGTCCATCCGGGCGATGACGCGCAGCACCTGGTCCTCCTGCTCGCGGGTGGCGTACGGGGTGAGTTGGCGCAGCCAGCACCGTTGTCCGTAGTTGTTGATCCAGCGCTCGACGGCGGCCCGCGCGTCGTTGAGCTGCACGCCGCGATGGTGGGTTCCCGTCCACATGTCCTGCAGCTTGTCGCCGAGTTCGGCGTGCCACATCAGCGGGGGCAGATCGTCGATGGCGACGGTCATCCCGACGTGGTTGACCGGGGCGTTCGTCATCGTCTGGATCGCGCGGTCCGGTCCGGACGCACCGCGGAACAGCCAGATGTCGCCGGTGCGGGTCTCGTCCAGGGCGCGTTCGAGGGTGACGGTGTTCGCATCCACCTGGGCAGCTTAGGCACACTGTCGGTCATGCGGAGCATCTGGAAGTGGGTTGGCCTGGCCGGTGTCGCGGGCGTCGTCGCCGGTGGTGTGCTGGTGGCGCGGGATCAGCGAAAGCGGAATTCGTACACGCCCGAAGACATCCGGGCGCGGCTGCACCAACGGTTGGCCGAGTCGGAGCAGAAGAAGACCTAGGCGAGCTGACGAAGACCGTCAGCCCTCCTTGTAGCGTCTACTGCATGTCGTGGGCGCGAGATGAGGTGCTCTTCGAGGCGCAGTTCGCTGCGCTCGGGATGAAGGCGGTGCAGAACCGCGTCTTCCGCGAACGACCGAACCGCTCGCCCGACGAGGTCTGGCAGGCAACGGTTGATCTCGTTCGCTCGCTCGTCGGTGACGGCCTTGCGATCCTCGGCTACCGCACCGAACAGGGCCTGGTGTGGCAGGAATCGGCCGAACAGGTGCTCGACCGCTTGCAGACGTCACAGGTGACCGTCGTCGAGGAGACTGCGGTGGATCTGCCGTGGCTACACCTGACCGAGGCGGGTAAACGGGCAGCGCAGGCCGTCCCGATCGACGATGGGAGCGAAGTACCCGACCATCATGTGCGGCAATGGGATTGGCGTTTCGCAGACGCCGCCGCGGCATTGCTCGCCTACGGCACCATCGACTGGATCGAGTTGGGGCAGATCCATTGGAGGGTGTCTCAAGTCAGCCCGGCTGAGCCACTCGATGTCATTCAGCGGCGCGCGCTCGAACTGATCGCGGATCTCGTCCGGGGCGGCCTTGCCCAGCTTGGCTCGTTCAACTCCGACGCGCTCGGTTTCTTCCCGTGGGACTGCTCGTTGGACGAGGCGCTCGACCGTATACGCGCCGTCTATGTCGACAAGTTTGACGACACCGCCGGGTGGGATTGGTTCTGCCTGCTCGATTTGACGCGGCAAGGCATGACTCTGGCCAGGGCGATCGAGGCCCAGGCGGCACCTTAGCCCACCGCGTACAGCCGGTGCTTGCCTGAAAACCCTTTCAGCTCCACCTCGCGACCGTCGTCGAAGGCGATGCCGTCCTGGCCGTCGACCGACTTCCGCACCGCGTCGCTGACCAGCGTCTGCCCGCCGTCGGCCTCGCCGGCCACTCGCGCCGCCATGGCGACGTTCCGACCGAACAGGTCATCGCCGCGCCGCACCGACTTACCCGCGTGGATCCCGATCCGCACGCGAATTCCATTGGGCCGCTTGCGGAGTGCGCGTTGCATATCGATGCCGCACCGCACCGCCTGCGCCGGATCGGCGAACGCCACCATGAACCCGTCGCCCTGGCTCTTGACGACGTGGCCTTTGTGGTTCGCCACGTAACGCCTGACCATCTTGTCGTGACGGCCGATCAGCCGGACCCACGCCCGGTCGCCGATGCGCTCGTTGAGCGCCGTCGACTCCTCGATGTCGGAGAAGAGGATCGCCACATTTCCGTCGGGTGCCAGCCGCGCCAGGTCGGGCCGCTCCACCTCCGCCCAGTCGGCCAGGTCCTCGATCGAGGAGCGCACCGCGGCGCCGAACCCCTCCTTGCGGATGATGTTCGCCGTCTGCCACAGGTTCTTGACGGCCTCGCGGCCGCCGGAGAGCAGCATGTTACGGGCGTCCACCCGTTCGCGCAGTTGGTCGGCTTCTCGACGGGCGCGGGTCAACAACACCCAGAGCACGACGAGCCCGACGGCCTCCGCGAGGGCGACGGCGGCCAGGACATAGGTGGCGATCTGCATCCCCGTCACGGGTCAAGTATTGGATGCTGGACGCGTGAAGCCGCAGCCGCCCTATTACGAGAGCCGATTCGTCCGGGCGAACGATCCCGGCCGCTCGCGAGCGCTGTGGCTGCGCTCGACCCTTCTGTTGCCGACGGCCGGTGTACCCGTCGCCGATTCGTGGGTGATGCTGTTCGACCCCGACGGGGCGGGCAACAGGGCGCTCAAGCAGCCGCATCCGATCGACCAGTCCGACTACCGGTCCGACCCGTGGACCGCGCGGATCGGTGTGACCTGCATCGACGATCGGTCGGCCTGCGGGTCGGCGTCCGTCGGCGGCCGGTCGGCACGATGGGACCTGCGCATCGCACCCAGTGGCTCGCCGCCGGTCAAACTGCTGACGGAGCGCGGCTACAAGGCCAAGTTCCCGACCGCGAAGACGATGGTGCGCGACCCGCTGGCGCGGTTCGACGGCAGTGTCGAACTCGACGACGTGCGCTTCGAGGTGGCCGGCTGGACCGGAAGCGTCAACCACAACTGGGGCAGGCGGCATACGCCTGCCTACGCGTTCGGACAGGTATGCGGGTTCGACGGGGCGCCGGGATCGAGCCTGGAGATCGTCACCGCCCGCGCGGCCATCGGGCCCCTGTCACTGCCCGCGGCCACGCTGCTGGTGTTTCGTCATGACGGGCGTGAGGTCGCCGTGCGTTCGGTGCTCGCGACTCGCAACACCCACGGCGAGTACCGGCCGTTCAGTTGGTCGTTCGGCGCCAGCGTCGGCGATGTGGACCTCGACGGTGAGATCACCGCGCAGCGAGGCGATGTCATCGGATTGAACTACACCGACACCGACGGCGGGTCGAAGTACTGCTACAACTCCGCGCTCGCGACGTGCCGTATCCATCTGTCGGGCAGTGGAATCGCCGCGACCGAACTGACCGCGACCAGGCGCGCGATGTTCGAGATCCTGACCGATACCCGAGAAAAGTCCGTTCCCCTGCTGGCCTAGTTTTTCCGGCGAGCAGACGCAAAATCGCACAAATTTGCGTCAGATCATGCGATTTTGCGTCTGCTCGCGGGAAGGTGGCCGCGATGAATGGCTCGCTGACATCCAAGAAAATTCGCTGTGGCGTCAGTTCCGGTGAGTTTCACATGGCAGACGTAGACGTTGCGGCCAGGCCGCTGTTGACCACGATCGACGGACTCTGGGCGCAAACGGTGATGCGGGCCAGCGAACCCAAGCATATTGCGCGCTCCAGCCGCACGTCCGAAATGACCATCGCGTCGTCGGGGGGAGCGAAGCATTAATTGCATCGTCAATCACCGGCCGCGACAACGGTGGCGACCTATGCTTAGCGCGTAAAACAGTCCATGACCGGCGGAGGGGCGCATGGCTGGGCGGACGGGCGATATGACCGGCGATCTGCTGACGGGGCGCGACAGCGAACTCGCGACGATTCGTCGCGCACTCGGTGGCGTTGGCAACCATTCCGGTGTGGTGATTTGCGGTGCGGCCGGGGTCGGCAAGACGCGTCTGGCCCGCGAAGTACTGGCGCGTGCACAGGCCGGCGGTGAGCGGACGATCTGGATCACCGGAACGGAATCCGCTCGCCCGCTACCGCTTGGTGCGTTCACCGGCTCGATCGCGGAAACGGCCTCCGGCTCGACACCCGACGTGGGCAGGCTCATCAATTCGTTTGTCGCTCAACAACGCCAGGGGCGGGTGCTGATCGGTGTCGACGACGCCCACCTGCTGGACGGACTGTCCGCCCATGTCGTGCACCAGCTCGCGCAGACCCGGGGACCGCGGCTGGTGGTCACCGTGCGCAGCGGCGAGCCCGAACCGGACGCAGTCACCGCGCTGTGGAAAGACGGCCTGCTGGCCCGCCTCGACCTCGCGCCGCTGTCGGAAGCCGGAACTCGGAGCATGATCGAGACAACGCTGGACGGACAGGTAGACGCCCGCACCGCGCAACGGTTTTGGAAGCTCACCGGTGGCAACGCGCTGTTTCTGCGGCAGCTGCTGGGCGATCAGGTGTCCGCCGGCCGGATGCGCAAGGTAGCAGGCGTGTGGATGTGGGACGAGCGAGTTGCGGTGTCGCAGAACATCACCGACATGGTCGGGCGCCAACTGGGCGAGCTCTCCGAAGGCGTGGCACTCGTCGTGGACACGCTGTCGCAGTGCGAGCCGTTGGCCGTCGACGTGCTGTGCTCGGTGGCCGACCGGGCCGACCTGGAAACAGCCGAACAGATGCGGTTGGTCACCGTCGAACGGTCGGGCAACGATCGGATGGCCCGGTTGGCACACCCGCTCTACGGTGAACTGCGGCGGGCTTCTGCGGGCGAGATGTACCTGTCCCGGCTTCGCGGCAAGCTCGCTCAGGGATTGCGCGAAAAGCCGGACGCCGACATGCAGTCCACGGTGCGTCGCGCGCTGCTGACGCTCGAGTCGGACCTGCCGCCCGAGCCTGAACTGTTCGTCGACGCGGCCCGCTTCGCGATGACGCTGCTCGACTTGGATCTGGCCGAACGGTTCGCCGCGGCCGCCGTGTCGGCCGGTGCCGCCGAGGCCCCCGGTGTGCAGGCGATGAACCTGGTGCTGCGCGGCCGCGGCGACGATGCCGAGAAGTTCCTCAAGGAGATCACCGCAGAGGGGAACGAGGACACCCACCGGTGGTCAACGGTGCGCGCGGCCAATCTGATCTGGACATTGGGCAGACCTGCCGACGCCGCGGCGATCCTCGAGGGGCTCGCCACCGGACCGGAAACGCCGACGGAACGCGCCTCTCGTGAAGCCGTGGAGGCGTGCGTCGACGCGGTGTACGGCAACTGCGAACGTGCTGCCGAAAAGGCAACGGCCGCTTTGGATTCGGAGCAGCTGGGCGACTTCCACGCGATGATGGCGTCGTTCGCATTGGCGATGGCGCTCGGCGCGCTCGGGCGAGGCGACGAGCTCACGGCCGTCGCCGACCGGGCGCTCGACCGGGCATCCACGTCCTTCCAGACCGCGCATCTGCGGTTCTGGTTCGGCGGGGTGTACGCCCGCGCCTGCAGGCTGACCGGCCGCATCGACGACTGCGTGAAGCTGGCCAAGCAGATGGCTGACTCCGTCAACGACGTCCCCGGTCTGGCCTATGCCAACCTGGTGTTCCTGCTCGGCCAGTCCGAGCTGATGCGCGGTGAGCTGCCCAACGCGGTGAAGCTGCTACACGAAGCCCTGGCAGGGGTCGAACATCACGGCATCACAACGGGTTTGCGGCCGGCGAGCTGCTTCGCGCTGACCGAGGCACACGCCAAACTCGGGCAGTCCGCCGAAGCGAACGCAGCGCTCGAGGAAGCTCGCGCGAACGTTCCGGACACCTACGTCTACATGCACACCGCGTTGGCGATCGCGTCCGGTTGGGCATTGGCGGCGGGCGGCTATCTGTCGGATGCCGTGTCCGCCGTGCTCGACGCGGCGGCCCAGGCCCGCGACCGCGGACAGCCCACCCACGAGCTGATCTGCATTCAGACGGCCACCCAATGGGGTGACACGTCGACGGCCGATCGGGCTCGGGAGCTCGCAGACGAGTTGTCGCTGCCGCTGGCCGATGCCGTAGCGCGCCATGTGCAATCGCTGGCCGCCAAGGACGGCGAGGGGCTGCTGGCGGCGTCCAACGAGTACCAGGCGCTCGGCGACAGGGCCACCGCAGCGGACGCCGCTGCCCAGGCGGCGGTGGCGTTCTCGCAGGGTCAGATGCGGCGACGTCGGCTGTATGCGGCCGCGATCGCCCAGGGCCTGTCCGACGAATGCGGCGGCCTGAGCACCCCGGCGCTGCGCAGCCCGACCGGACATCCGCTGACCGAGCGGCAACGCGAGATCGTCGAACTGGCCGTCGCGGGCATGTCGAACAAGGACATCGCCAAGCGCCTGATCATGTCGGTCCGCAGCGTCGAAGGCCACCTGTACCGGGCGTGTCAGCGGGTCGGCGCCAACTCGCGCGAGGAGTTGGCGGCCATCATCCGGCGAGGTCCGGCCGCCACCGACTGACACTCGGCGGGTTGGCGATATCGCCGTTCAGGCTCGGCTGGCCAATGAATCAGGGTTCCCGAAACTTTTTCGGCAGGTATCTCAAAGTCATTGTGTGAGAAGCGAACTCGATCAGCCCGAGTTGCACCCCTCCGGAGGTATGCGTAGCATGGCCTAAGCGAAGGGGAGTAGCCCCCAATCGGATGGTCGACATACTGGCGCCGCGGTGAACCGCACAGCCCGGTCATCCGGACCGGCATACAACCGGTGGGCGAGACCTTCGGCCGTACAGACGTATTGGTCGTCGGCCGGAGGCAGTCATTCTCCCGGCAGGCGATCACCGACCAGGGAGTGGTGCGTGTTCGCCGCCTTACTGTTGAGCTTCGCCGTCATCTTCGTCGCGGAGCTGGGCGACAAGTCGCAGCTGATGGCGATGACGTTCGCGCTGCGCCATCGCTGGTGGGTCGTGCTCGGCGGAATCACCGCGGCCACTACGGCGGTTCATCTGATCTCCGTCGCGGTCGGCCACTACCTCGGCGCTGCGCTTCCGACTCATCTGCTGGGCATCCTGGCCGGCGTCGCGTTCGTCCTGTTCGGGTTGTGGACGCTGCGCGGTGACCGACTCACCGACGATGAGGCCACCCGCGCCGAACGGTCGACGGCGCCGGCGTTCTTCGCGGTCACCTCCGCGTTCCTGCTCGCCGAACTCGGTGACAAGACGATGCTCGCGACGGTGACCCTCGCCGCGGACAACGACTGGGTGGGGGTCTGGATCGGATCCACCCTCGGCATGGTGGCCGCCGACGCACTGGCGATCCTGGTCGGCGCGACCGCGGGCAAGCACCTTCCGGAGCGGCTGATCCAGATCGCCGCGGCCGCGCTGTTCCTCGTGTTCGGCATCTACATCCTCATCGAGGGCACGTTCCCCGCCGTGCCCGCCGTGGCGATCGGTGCGATCGCAGTGGTAGGCGTCCTGCTCTTCGGCGCCGCATTGCGCGTGCTGCCGCAGAGGTTCCGTCCGCCGGTCATGCGGCCGCAGCCTGTGCCGGTCGAGCCGCTGCCGTCAGCGGTCGAGCGTTAGAAGCCCTCTGTCAGCACGCGGTCCAGCGTGTCGACGTAGAAGTCGGCCGCTTCGATGTCGATGCACAGCGGCGGCTTGGTCTTGAGGATGTTCATGTGGTCGCCGGTCGGCTGGATCACCACACCGAGTTCGAGCATCCGGTTGCAGATCGCGGCCGTCTCCTCGACTGCCGGCTCGAGGCTGTCCCTGTCGCGAACCATCTCGACTCCGAGATACAGGCCGATGCCGTGCACGGTGCCGATGATCGGATGTTTGTCTTGCAGCGCCTGCAATCTCGCCTTCAGGTGAGCGCCCACCCGCGCTGCGTTCTGCTGCAGCCCCTCGTCGCGCAGTGTGTCGAGGACGGTGATACCGATCGCACACGACAGCGGGCTGCCGCCGGTCGACGAGAAGAAGTAGCCCTGGGTGCGGAACCGGTCGGCGATGTCCCGGCTCGTGATCACCGCGCCCAGCGGTGAACCGTTGCCCGTGGATTTCGCGACCGAGACGATGTCAGGCACGACACCCTGCTGCTCGAATCCCCAGAACCAGTTGCCCAACCGGCCATAGGCGACCTGTACCTCATCGGCGATGGCCAGCCCGCCGCCGGCGCGCACCGCGGCGTACACCTGCTCGAGGTAGCCATCCGGCAGCGCCATGCCTCCCGCGTTGCCGTACACCGGTTCAGCGATGAAAGCCGCGGGTGCGCGACCGTCGGCGATCAGCCACTGGATCTCTGCCACTGCGTCGACCGCATACCGGTCGACGTCGGCACCCCTGTACTTGCCGCGGAAGCTGTTGGGCGACTCCACGGTGTGCACCCAATCAGGCCGTGTGGCAAGGGCATTGGGGTTGTCAGCGGTCGACGTCGAGACGGCGTCGGTGGCGTAGGTCCACCCGTGGTAGGCCTCGCGCACCGCGACGACGTCACGTCTGCCCGTTGCGGCCATGGCCAGCCGAAGCGCCAGATCGCTTGCCTCCGAGCCGGAATTCACCAGAAACACCGTGTCCAACGGTTCGGGCAGCAGGGCGGCCAGCCGCTCGCTGTACTCCACCACCGCCGCGTAGTTGAACCGCGAGTTGGTGTTCAGCTTCCGCAACTGGCGGGCTGCGGTGTCGGCGACACGGGGATGGGCGTGGCCGAGGACCGTGACGTTGTTGACCATGTCGAGATACGACCGGCCTCCCGTCGACATCAGGAAGTGCCGCCAGCCGCGCTCGATCTGCGGTGGCTCGGCGTAGTAGTGCTCCTGCACCGGCGCGAAGCTCTCGTCGCGGCGGGCCAGCAGGTCTTCGCCGTCAGCGTCGGTCAGCGCGGGCAGGCCAAGCAGCGGTCGGGGGTCGCGACACAGCGCCAGCCAGCCCTTCGCCAGTTCAGCGGTTGTGCGCTGCGGCGCCGGCGGCGCTCCGACGGGCTGAACGCGGGCCTCCGCCCACCCGCCTGCCGCGATGTCGGCCAACCGATCACCGGCGCGCAGACGGTCGCCTGTCGCAGCGACTGCGGTGACGCCGGTCAGCGTCAGCTGATGCTCAACCCCGCGCAGGGTGATGCCTTCGGGGTCCGCGATGACCTCGCCGTCCCACGGTGCCACCGCGTAGGTGTCGGCCGCGGGCCAGAGGTTGATACCCGTCGGCACCACGTCGGGGCTGTCCTGCGTCAGCGGCTCGGCGTATCGCAGCCGAGGCTGACCGAACCGCGTGACGACGAGCGCAGCGCCGTTTTGCACTGCCTCCGTTGCCAATTCGTCTTCGAAGTCAGGTCGGAGCCAGCCGCCGCGTTCAAACGCGAAGTCGTAGGCATCCGACTGCGACGACAGGTCCAGCGTCACCACCGTGTCGGGATCCAGATCACCGAGAAGTGGGGCGGCGGCCGACACCACTTCGGGCTCGTCGGAGAATCCGAGGTCGGCCTTGATCACTTCGGTCATCACATCGACGGGAATCGACGTGGCCTGCTCGAACATCCGGATCTCACCGTCGGTCTGTTCGGTGACGTAGGCGTTGTCGGGGTCGAGGACGGCCTGTTGTGCCCCGCTGACGATCAGGACGGCCGTGCGGAGGACGACCATCGGCCACAGCACTGCGGCCTCGTCGGCACTGAGCGGACGGATTGCGTGAAAAGCCCTCACCGCGGGCAGGATCGACGTGGGGTCGCTGCCGGGATGTCCGAGCACCGAGGACACCGTGATCGCCAACTCCGACACGGCCCACGTGTGCGACAGGTCGCCGAAGTCGATGACCCCGTCGGGCTGCGCGGCGCCGCCGACCCCGCGGGTCACGACGACGTTGGCGTCTGTCAGGTCCAGGTGCGCCGCCTGCCGCGGCAGCCGCTCGGCGAGTGGCGTGATCCTGGCCCATGCGGTCGCCGCCGCCTCCTCGGCCTTCGCCCGCCGCGCCGGATCCGCGACGTGTGAAATCAATTGCGTCACAACGTCGGCGCCATAGCGGAGGTCCCACTGCAGGGCACGGTCCAGCCCGGGATGCTCGAACCCGGCCAGCGCGCGGCTGACCCTGGCCGCCACCTCGCCGAGGCCGGCGACGGCCGCGGGCGGCAGATAGCCCGATTCCAACAGTGTGCCGCCGGGCAGGTACCGCAGCAGGCGGACATATGCGGTCTTGTCGAGCAGACCCGTTATCGGCGTGCACTTCTCGCCTGCCGAATTGGGCAGTGGCACGGCGATACGTAGCGCCGGCTCGGCATCGGAGATCAGGTCGGCCGCGACGTCCTGTGCGTCCAGTTCGGTCGCGTTGAACGCGGGGTTGGCGATCTTGAGGACGCCGACGATCTCGTCCTGGCCGTCGTAGATGACGAAGTTGGCATCCTGGTTGCTGCCGAGCCATTTCGCCCGTGCGGTCATGCCGTAGTGCATCTTGACGATCTGCTCGGCCTGCGCCTCGCTCACCTGCGGGCACGGCAGCCCGGGCTCCTCGAGAAAGTTGAAGCCCACGGTGCGGCGGGTAGTGCTCATCGGTTGACGAACTGAACCACGACGTCGCTGAACGCGTCGTTGTCGTCACCGGCGGCGGTGTGCCCGGCATCCGACAACTCGACAAACTCGGCGTGCGGCACCTTCTGAAGAAAGTCGGTCACGCCTGCTTCGCTGACCACGTCCGACAGTCTGCCCCTGATCAGCAGGATGGGGATGGTCAATGCCATGACGGCCTGCTCCAGCTTGGCCACCCGAACGAACTTGTCGTCGGCGGGGACCGTGAGAAACGCCGGGTCCCAGTGCCAGAACCAGCGCCCGTCACGCATCCGCAGGTTCTTCTTCAGACCTTCGGGGCTGCGCGGCTTCGTCCGGTGCGGAAGATACGCCGCGACGGCCTGTGCGGCCTCGTCGAGCGACTCGAAGCCGTCCATACCGCTTGCCATGAATTCGCGGATCCGCGCGCTGCCGTCCTTCTCGTAGCGCGGCACGACGTCGACGAGGACAAGCTTCGTCACCTTTTCCGGACCGGCTTCGTGCGCGACCGGCATCGCCGTCATCCCGCCCATGCTGGCCCCGATCAGAATCGTCGGCCGCCCGATCTGGTCGAGAACCGAATGGGTGTCTGCGCATAGCGCGTCGACGGAGTAGTTCGCGTCGGGTGCGCGGTCGCTGTCGCCGTGGCCGCGCGAGTCGAGGGCGACGACGTGCAGTCCGTCGTCGGCCAAAATCTGGCAGGTGCTCTTCCAGGAGTACCGGTTCTGTCCGCCGCCGTGCAGGAACAGCACGGACGGCCGGTCAGCCGCTGACGCGGCCTGACGGTTCCACTCGTCGGCGATCAGGGTCAGGCCGTCGGAACCCCGAAACTTCACCGTTTGCAGTTCGCTGTGCCCAGTGCTCACTTAGATCCTCTCGACAACCCCGCGATCACGTTACCCAGGCGAAATCAGGGGTTTCACCGACGGTGGCAAAACGCCGCGGGGGCATCCTCCCTACAATCTGCGACGTGCAGCCCGATACGCCGACCGTCGATGACCGCCAGGGCATCATCGACGCCGCCTATGGCTGCCTGTTCGAGCCGCACAGCGGCCCCATCCCGGTCGCGGCGATCCTCGACCGCGCAGGCCTGTCCACCCGCGCGTTCTACCGCCACTTCTCGTCGAAGGACGAACTGTTCCTCGCCATGCTGCAGCAGGAAGCCGACGCGCTGACCGCCCGGCTCGACCGCGTCGCCGACGAAACATCCGCTGATCCCGTCCAACAGCTGACCGAATGGGTCGAGGCGATGTTCGTCCTGGCCCGCGACCCGCAATTGCGGATGCACCTCACCGTCATCGACTCCGACGAGGTGCGCGCCGCCAAGGGCTACCGGGAGACCAGGGAGCGCCTACACGCCGACCGGGAGCGATCGCTGCAACGGATCCTGCAGCGTGGACGCGACGACGGGACGTTCCCGCTGACCAAGCCGGGGCCGGACGCGGTCGCGATCAGCGCGATCGTCAGCCGGGAGCTGACCATTTCCGGGCCGGGTACCGAGGAGGATCTGGAACGCTCCCGGGCGCGGGTCCTCGACTTCGCGCTGCGGGCGCTGGGGGCCTTGGTTGCGCCCTAGATGAGTTTCGGCGCGCGGTGAAGTCTGCATTGCGTAACTCCGCACTGACCCGCGTGGAAAGGAAACTCGATGCCGGCCATCACCCCGTGCCTGTGGTTCGACAACAACCTCGAAGAGGCCGCGGCGTTCTACACCTCGATCTTCCCCAACTCCTCTGTCGGCGACATGTACAAGGCCTCAGAAGCCCATCCCGGCGCACCGGGTCAGGTGCTGTGGGGCTACTTCGTATTGGACGGCACCCGCTTCATGGGCATCAACGGCGGTCCTCACTTCCAGTTCAACGAAGCGGTGTCGTTCATGGTGCACTGCAAGGACCAGGCCGAGGTCGACTACTACTGGGACCGACTGGTCGACGGCGGCGAAGAGTCGCAGTGCGGCTGGCTCAAGGATCGCTTCGGCCTGAGCTGGCAGATCTGTCCGGACCGGCTGCTCGAACTGACCTCCGACCCCGATCCGGCTCGCGCGGCCGCCGCCGACAAGGCGATGCAGGGCATGCGCAAGATCGTCATCGCCGACCTGGAAGCGGCCGTCTCCAGCATCTGACGTGGACGGCGTTCATCGCCGAGGCATCCGGCGAATCTGTGAATCGGCGCCTCTGAAGTGTGAATCATGTTAGCTAACACATACTTAGCGTGAGCGCGATTTTGTTTGGCGGATGTCTAAACACATTCGCGGCCGCATTGTTGCCGATATTCGAAAAATTTTGAATTCGGTATACCGAAGCCCCGTCAGCTGTAGCCTCGCGACAGCCGTAGCGGCGCGCGCCGAAAGGATGTCGCCGAGATGTCGATGTGGAGTACGCGAAGAAGGCCCTGCTGATGGTGGCCTCGACAGCAATCTCCAAGCCGGTGCGCGCATTCGGCGGTTTCTACTCGATGGCGCTGGACACGTTCGTATTGATGTTCAAGCCGCCCTTTGCGTGGCGCGAATTCATCGCGCAGTCGTGGTTCGTCGCGCGTGTGTCCATCGTGCCGACGCTGATGTTGACGATTCCGTACACGGTGTTGCTCACCTTCATCGAAACAATCCTGCTGACAGAGATAGGCGCATCGGATTTCTCCGGCACCGGCGCCGCCCTCGGCACGGTGAGGCAGATCGGGCCGATCGTCACGGTTTTGGTGGTCGCAGGGGCGGGCGCCACCGCGATGTGTGCCGATCTCGGTTCGAGGACCATTCGTGAGGAGCTCGATGCGTTGCGGGTCATGGGTGTCGACCCCATCCACGCGCTCGTGGTACCGCGCGTGCTGGCGGCCACCGTCGTCTCTCTGGCGCTGTCCGCCACTGTCATTTTGGTCGGGCTCGCCGGGGCGTACTTCTTTGTCGTCTACATCCAGCACGTTTCGCCGGGTGCCTTCGCGGCCGGCCTCACCCTGATCATCGGGGCCACCGACGTGATCATCGCGCTGGTGAAGGCAGCGCTGTTCGGGCTCTCCGCAGGCCTGATCGCCTGCTACAAGGGCATTTCCGTGCATGGCGGCCCGCAGGGCGTCGGCAACGCGGTGAACGAAACCGTCGTGTTCACCTTCATGGCGCTGTTCGCGATCAACATCGTTGCGACAGCAGTGGCGATCAAGATCACGCTATGACGACCTCGCGGCCGCACTCCCAATTTCCCTGGCTGAAAGCCAGATTCAAGACCGTCGCCGATCCCTGGAATCGACTCGGAATGCAAACCAAGTTCTACGGCCGCACTTTGCGTTCCATCCATTACGTGTTGATTCATTACCGGATCGAGCTGATTCGCATCATCGCGCAGATGGGCCTCGGGGCGGGGGCTCTCATCATCATCGGTGGGACGGTCGCCATCGTCGGCTTCCTCACCGTGACCACCGGTGCACTGGTCGCGGTGCAGGGTTACAGCGACTTCTCCGAACTCGGGGTGGAGGCCCTGACGGGGTTCGTTTCGGCCTACTTCAACGTGCGGCTGATCGCACCGGCCACCACCGCGATCGCGTTGTCGGCGACCATCGGCGCGGGCGCCACCGCCCAACTCGGCGCCATGCGGATCAACGAGGAGATCGACGCGCTCGAGGTGATGGGGATCCGTAGCGTAGCGTTCCTCGCCTCGACGCGGGTGATAGCGGGCTTCCTCGTGGTGATCCCGCTGTACTGCGTCGGCGTCCTCATGGCGTTCTGGGCCGCGCGGTTCGGCACCACCGTCCTCTACGGCCAGTCGACGGGCGTCTACGACCACTACTTCAAGACGTTCCTCAATCCCACCGACCTGATGTGGTCATTCGGCCAGTGCGTTGCGCTGTCCGTGGTGATCATGCTCGTGCACACCTACTACGGCTACACCGCGCGGGGCGGGCCCGCCGGGGTCGGTGAAGCCGTCGGCCGTGCGGTGCGGACGTCGCTGATCGTCTCAGCGTTCGTACTGGTGATGCTCTCGCTCGCCGTCTACGGGCAGTCCGGCAACTTCAACCTGGCTGGGTGACATGGACACGAGAGACGAAGGCCTGCACCCCGCGTGGTGGACGTTGTTCCTCCTGATCGCCGTTGTCGCCTCCTTGTGGCTGACGTACTCGTTGTTCGTCGGCTCCTTCAAGCGGCATGAGACGGTCACGCTGACATCCGATCGATCGGGCTTGGTGATGGAGACCAACGCCAAGGTCAAGATGCGTGGTGTGCAGGTCGGGCGCGTCGCCTCGATCCAGGGCGGCGGCGAGCCGGTCGCACTGAAACTGGAGATCGACAGGGACAAGGTCCCCTACATCCCGGCGAACGTCGAGGCGCAGATCCGGGCCACCACGGTGTTCGGCGCCAAGTTCGTCGACCTCATATATCCCGAAGACCCCAGCGCGCAGCGGTTGGCCGCCGGTCAGTTGATCAAGTCGCGGAACGTCACCGTCGAGGCCAACACCGTATTCCAGAACCTGGTCAACGTGCTGGAACAGGTCGACCCGGCCAAGCTCAACAGCACGCTGTCCGCGCTGGCCGAGGGAGTGCGTGGTCAGGGTGAGCGGATCGGTCAAGCCACCACCGCTGCGAACGAGGTTCTGCTGGAACTGAATCCGCGCTACCATACGGTCACCGAGGACCTACACGCGCTCAAAGATTTCAACGACACGTATAGCGTTGCGGCGCAGGACATCCTGGCTACGCTCGATGCGCTCAGCACGACCAGCGCCACCATCACCACCCACTCCGCTGCGCTGGATGCGTTGCTGCTGGCCACCATCGGGCTGTCCAACAGCGGCATCAGTCTTCTCGCGCCGAACCAGGCCAACCTCATCAGGGCGATCAACGTGCTCGAGCCGACGACAAGCCTGCTCAACAAATACAGCCCTGAGTACACCTGTCTGCTCATGGGAGCGAAGACTCTGCTGGACACCGGCGGATATGAGGCGCCCGGCGGCAATGGCCGAACCCTCGTGCTGGACACCACCTTGTCGCTCGGCGACGACCCGTATCACTACCCCGACAACTTGCCGGTCATCGGTGCCAAGGGCGGGCCGGGCGGCAAGCCCAGCTGCGGTTCGTTGCCCGACGTCGCCAAGAACTGGCCCGTCCGAAATCTCGTCACCAACACCGGCTTCGGCACCGGAATGGACTGGCGGCCGAACCCGGGGATCGGCTTCCCGGCGTGGGCCAACTACCTTCCGGTCACCCGCGCGGTGCCCGAACCGCCCAGCATCCGCAATCTCTTCGGCGGGCCTGCACCTGGCCCGATCCCGTACCCCGGCGCACCTGCCTACGGCGCGGATCTGTACGCACCGGACGGCACCCCGCTGTGGCCCGGGCTACCGCCTGCGCCACCGCCGATGGCGCCACGAGAACCCGGCCCGACGCCTGGTTCGGAGCCGTTCATAGTGACGTCGCCCGCGCAGATGCAACCGACACCGCTACCCCCGGTTCCGTTACCGCGGGAGGCGGCGCCGTCCCCATGATCACCATCGACAAGACCACGAAAGGTAACCCGCCATGCGGGGCATGAGAGCCCAGGTTCGGCACGACGCTTGGCGTCTTGGCGTGTTCCTGGCTGTCTGTCTCATCGGGGTGTTCGGCTTGTTTGCGGTGTTCGGGCAGCTGCGGTTCGGGGCGAAGACCTACGACTATAAGGCCGCCTTCCTCAACGTCTCCGGGCTGGAAAAGGGCGATTTCGTCCGCATCGCCGGTGTCGAGGTCGGCAAGGTCAAGGATGTTGTGATTCAACCTGATACGACTGCGGTGGTTGACTTCACGGCGGATCAGTCAGTGGTGCTGACCGAAGGCAGCAGGGCAGTCATCCGCTACGACGACCTCATCGGCGGTCGCTATCTGGCACTGGAGGAAGGGGCGGGCGGTGTCGCGAAGCTGCGGCCCGGCGACACGATTCCGATGGATCGGACGGCGCCTGCGCTCGACCTCGACGCGCTGATCGGTGGTTTCCGCCCGCTGTTTTCAGCGCTCGATCCCGACCAGGTGAATGCGTTGTCGGGTCAGCTGATTCAGGCCTTACAGGGTCAGGGGGCGACGATCAACTCGTTCCTGGCCCAGACTGCGGCGTTGACGAGCACGCTGGCCGACCGAGATCAGCTCGTTGGGGAGGTCATCACCAACCTCAATGTCGTGTTGGGATCGCTCGGTGACCAGAGCGACCAGTTCGGGAAGGCGGTCGACGCACTGGCGCAGTTGACCGAGACTCTGGCATCACGCAAGGAGGACATCAGCAACGGGATTGCGTACACCAACGCGGCAGCCGGAAACATCACAGAGCTTCTGGCGCAGGCCCGTCCGCCATTCCAGAAGACGGTTCAGGAAACCGACCGTGCTGCGGGAATCGTTGTGGCCGACCACGATTACTTCGACGACCTGCTGAACACCCTGCCGGACAGCTACCAAGCGCTTGCTCGTCAGGGCATTTACGGCGACTTCTTCAGCTTCTATCTGTGCGACATCGTGCTGAAGCTAAACGGCAAGGGTGGTCAGCCGGTATACGTCAAGGTCGCCGGGCAGTCCACCGGGAGGTGCGCGCCGAAGTGAAGCCCTTCTCCGAACGCAATCAATTCGTCATCGGTGCCGTCGGCCTGGCTTTGACGATCGGCATCGTTTTGGGGTCTCTGAACTACGACAGGCTGCCGTTCTTCCGTGGCAACGAGTATTCGGCCTACTTCGCCGATTCCGGTGGCCTGACAACCGGTCAGGGCGTGCTGGTCTCGGGTTTCGAGGTGGGCGAGGTCGAGTCGATCGAGTTGGACGGGCCGCAGGCCCTGGTGAAGTTCACCGTCGCCAAGAACATCCGACTCGGCGATCTCACCGAGGCGGCGATCAAAACCAAGGGCCTGTTGGGCACGAAGGTCCTCGAGGTCACCTCTCGCGGCGGCGGGCGACTGGAAGGTGCGATCCCCGTCGAGCGCACGACGTCGCCGTATCAACTGCCTGATGCGCTGGGCGAACTGGCCACGACGATCAGCGGCCTGAACACCAATCAGCTATCAGATTCACTGAGGGTGCTGGCCGAGACGTTCTCCGATACCCCGCCGCAGTTGCAGATCGCGGTGGAGGGCGTGGCGCGGTTCTCCCAGACCCTCGACGAACGCGACGAACAACTGCGGGGTCTGCTCGCCAACGCGAACAAGGCCACCACGGTGCTGGCGGAACGCAGCGACCAAGTGGTCAGCCTGATCGCCAACTCCAATGCGCTGCTGGCCGAACTCGAAACGCAAAGCGCCGCACTGGATCAGATCTCCGGCAACATATCCGCTCTCAGCCAACAACTAGAGGGCTTCATCGCCGAGAACCGCAGCACGCTGCGGCCTGCTCTCGACAAGCTCAACGGTGTGCTCACCATCGTCGACAACCGCAAGCAACGCGTGCAGAGGTCAATCAAACTGCTCGGCCAGTACTCGATGTCGCTGGGCGAATCGGTGGCGTCCGGTCCTTTCTTCAAGACCTACGTCGCCAACCTCCTGCCCGGCCAGTTCCTGCAGCCGTTCATCGACGCCGCGTTCTCCGACCTCGGCCTCGATCCCAATGTGCTGCTGCCGTCTGAGCGCACCGACCCACAAGTCGGCCAGCCGGGTACACCGGCGCTGCCTGTTCCCTACCCGCGAACCGGTCAGGGCGGCGAACCCCGGCTGCATCTCCCCGACGCCATCACCGGCAATCCCGGTGACCTGCCGTGCGGCCCACCCGGACTGCCGCTGCCCGGCCCCGGCTGCTACCCCTACCGTGAGCCGCTGCCGGCACCACCGCCCGGCGGACCGCCGCCTGGACCGCCTGCCGAGGCACCGCCGGAACTGCGCTCGACTCCGGAGCCGACGCCGTCGCCGGTCTTCGTGCCCGCTCCCAACGAGGCGCCGCCCCTGACAACTGACGGGGCCAGACAATGAGCCGCGCCGGACGGACCTTCCTCGCCGCCGCACTTGCGGTGATCCTCCTCGGCGGCATCATCGTGCTGTTCCGCAGCGTGGACCGGATGGACCGCACGCACGTGGTCGCATATTTCGACAACGCCAATGGAATCTATGCGGGGGACGAGGTCCGCATCGTCGGTGTCCCGGTCGGCAAGATCGAGTCCATCGAGCCGCAGCCCGAACAGGTCAAGATCTCGTTCTGGTACGACAGCAAGTACAAGGTGCCGAGCGACGCCAAAGCCGCGATCCTGTCGCCCACGCTGGTGACCGCGCGGTCCATCCAACTCACACCCGCCTACGTCAGCGGGCCGGTGATGAAGGACAACGCGGTCATCCCGCGCGAACGGACCGCGGTACCGGTGGAGTGGGACGAGGTCCGCGCGCAGTTGAAGGAACTCACCGCCACTCTGCAACCGACCGAGCCAGGAGACGTGAGCCCGCTGGGCTCGGTCGTCAACACCGCCGCCGATAACCTCCGCGGTGAGGGCGCCAACATCCGTGACACCGTCATCAAACTGTCGCAGGCGGTTTCGGCGCTCGGCGATCACAGCACCGACATCTTCTCCACGGTCAAGAACCTCGCGATTCTGGTGTCGGCGCTGCAGGACAGCACCGACCTGATGCGTCAGCTCAACCAGAACCTGGCGACCGTCACCGGCCTTCTGGTCAACGATCCCGACGAGGTCGCAAACGCCGTGCGCGACCTGGAAAAAGTCGTCGGAGACGTTCAGACATTCGTGGCCGACAACCGCGAGGCGCTCGGCACAACCTCGGACAAGTTGGCCGGCGTGACACAGGCGCTGACCGACAGCCTCGGCGACATCAAGCAGATTCTGCATGTCACGCCCAACACGTTGCAGAACTATGTGAACATCTGGCAACCCGCCCAGGGCGCCGTAAGCAGCGTGCCGATGCTCAATAACTTCGCGAATCCGATTTCGTTCCTGTGCGGCGCGATCCAGGCGGCCTCACGGCTGGGCGCCGAGCAGTCGGCCAAGCTCTGCGTGCAATACCTGGCGCCGATCATCAAGAATCGCCAGTACAACTTCCTGCCGCTCGCGCAGAACGTCTTCGTCGGTGCCACAACGCGACCGAATGAGCTCACCTACAGCGAGGACTGGCTGCGGCCGGATTACATTCCGCCGCAAGCACCGCCGCCGGCTGGCTCACCGCCACCGGACATGGGTCCGCCGTTGGCAGCCGAAGCACCGACGGCCGGGGGCAGTACGTTCACACCGAACCCGAGTGACGGCCTGACCGGCTTGATGGTGCCGCCGGAGGCAGGACCATGATGCGACACAGCGTTTTTCGCCGAGTTGCCGTCGCGGTCTTGTCCGCAGCGATCCTGTCCGGTTGCGCCGACTGGCGAGGACTCAACACGGTCCCGCTGCCGGGTGTCGAGGGCGGCGGACCGGGGGCGTTCACGATCCAGGCGCAGATGCCCGACGTCAATGACATCGAGCCGAATTCCCGCGTCCGGGTGGGCGATGTGAACGTCGGGCACATCAGGAAGATCGAGCGCCAAGGCTGGCATGCGCTTGTGACAATGAGGCTGAACGGTGACGTCAACCTGCCCGCCAATGCCACGGCCAAGCTCGGTCAAACGAGCCTGTTGGGATCGCTGCACATCGAACTGGCGCCGCCGACCGACGAGGAACCCCGGGGGAGACTGCATGAAGGCTCGCTGATTCCGTTGTCGTCGTCGAGTGCATATCCGACCACCGAGCAGGCGTTGGCCTCGGTAGCGCTTCTGCTCAATGGTGGTGGCATCGGGCAGATTCAGGACATAACCGAAGCATTGAGTACCGCATTCGCGGGTCGCGAGAACGACTTGCGCAGCCTGATCGAGCAGCTCGACCAGGCGATCGGCCACCTCGACGACCAGAAGCACGACATCATCGCCGCCTCGGAGAGCCTGAACAACCTGATCGGCCAGTTCGCCGATCAAAAACCCGTGGTGGACAAGGCCTTACGAACGATCCCCGATGCGTTGGCCGTACTCAAAGACCAGCGCAACAACTTGGCCGAAGCACTCGCGCAGTTGGGCAAGTTCAGCGCACTGGCCGCCGACTCGGTCAGCCAGACCAAGGAAGCGCTGGTCGCTGAGCTCAAAGACCTCGGCGAGGTACTCGAGCAGCTGGCCAACGCCGGTCCCGCGCTGACCAGGGCGCTGAGCTTCCTGCCGACCTTCCCGTTCCCCAAGGAGACGCTCACCAACTGGATGCGCGGCGATTACGCCAACCTGACGTTGATAGTCGACCTCACCTTGAGCCGCCTGGATTCCGGCTTCTTCACCGGGACGCGGTGGGAGTGCGACCTGACATGGCTGGAGCTGCAATGGGGCCGCACCATCGGCCAATTCCCCAGCCCCTGCAACGCCGGGGGCCCGGGCACCGCAGGGAATCCGTTGATCGTTCCGTACCGCTTCGATCAGGGGCCCTAGCATGCGGTTGACACGTCAGATAGTCATCCAGATGGCGATCTTCGCCGTCATAGCCACCACTGCGCTCGCAATCATGGTCTTCGCGTACATGCGGCTGCCGACCTTCTTCGGTGTGGGCCAGTACCGCGTCACCGTGGAGCTGCCCGAGACCGGAGGGCTGTACCCGAGGAGCAATGTCACGTATCGCGGTGTGCAGGTGGGTGAGGTGAAAAGCGTCGAGCTGACCGACAGCGGTGTCGACGCGGTGATGTCGCTGGATTCCGGCGTCAAGATCCCCGCCGACCTGGACGCCCAGGTGCACAGCGTGTCCGCGGTCGGCGAGCAGTACGTTCAGCTGCTTCCCCGCAGCGGCGACGGCCCGCCGCTGAGGGACGGCGACGTGATCCCGATGGACCGGGTGACGGTCCCGACTGACATCAACGCGGTCTTGAACATGACGAACGATGCCCTGGAGGCGATCCCGCGTGACAACTTGAAGACCGTCGTCGACGAGGCGTATGTCGCCGTCGGGGGTTTGGGGCCGGAACTACGTCGGCTGGTCACCGGGAGCAGCACGCTGGCGATCGACGCACGCGCGAACCTGGATCCGCTGACCACCCTGATCGATCAGTCCAAACCGGTGCTGGACAGCCAGACCGACACCGCGGGGTCCATCCAGGCGTGGGCGGCCAATCTGGCGAGTATCAGCGCTCAGCTGCAGAGCCAGGATCCAGCGGTTGCCGGCCTCTTGAACAAAGGACCCGGGGCCGCCGACGAGGTGCGGGCACTTCTCGACCGGCTGCAACCGACGCTTCCGATCGTGCTGGCCAACCTGGTCAGCCTGGGGGAGGTGGCCCTCGCCTACCACCCGAGCCTCGAACAGCTACTCGTGCTGCTGCCACAGGGCACCGCGGTTACCCAGGCCGTCGGCGTGCACAAACGGAACACGAAGCAGGACTACAAGGGCGACGCGCTGGTCTTCAACCTGAACCTGATGATCCCGGCGCTGCCCGCGCCGATACCGCTGCCGCCGCAGCAGCTTCCACCGCCGTGCACGACCGGCTTCCTGCCCGCGCAGCAGCAGCGGGTGCCCACGTTCGAGGATTACCCCGACCGGCCGGAGGGCGATGTGTACTGCCGCGTCCCGCAGGATGCGCCGTTCAACGTGCGCGGCGCCCGCAACCTGCCCTGCGTCACCGTGCCAGGCAAACGCGCCCCGACATGGCAGCAATGCGAGAGTGATGAGAATTACGTGCCGCTCAACGACGGCTACAACTGGAAGGGCGACCCGAACGCGACGCTGTCCGGCCAGCCTGTCCCACACGTGCCGCCACGAGTACCACCTGCGGAATCGACGTCACAGCCGGCCGCGGTACCGCCGCCGATAGCGGCCGCCGAATACGATCCGTCATCTGGCACGTACGTTGGACCGGACGGGCACGTGTACACCCAGGCCGACCTGGCCCGTGGCGCCAATGAGGAGCAAACATGGCAGAAGATGCTGCTGCCCCCGGAGGGGAACTAAGCGAGGGGGCGTCCGACACCGAAACGGCGACCGATGCCGATGGCACCGCAACCGACGTCGATGACGACTCGGTCGAGGACGCCGGGGCTGACGACGGCGCCGATGACCAGGCAGCGGTGAAGGCTCCGATGTCGAACGTCAAGCTCGCTACGACGCTTGGGCTGGTGGCCGTGGTCGCGCTCGCGGGGCTGTGCGGATGGCTCGGGTTCCGCACCTACCAGTCGCACCAGGCGGCGCAGGAGCGCAACCTGTTCCTCCAGGTCGGCAGGCAGGCCGCGCTGAACCTCACCACGATCGATTTCGAGCACGCCGAACAGGACGTGCAGCGTGTGCTGGACTCCTCGACGGGCACCTTCTACGACGACTTCTCCGCACGCGCGCAACCGTTCACAGAGGTTGTCAAGCAGGCGAAGTCGAAGTCCGTCGGCACCGTCGCCGAGGCGGGGATCGAAACCGAAACCGAGGACGGCGCCGACGTTCTCGTCGCGGTCACCGTCAAAACCTCCAATGCCGGTGCGGCCGAACAGGAACCGCGCGCCTGGCGGATGCGGATCACGGTGCAGAAGGTCGGCGACGAAGCCAAGGTGTCCAATGTGAGGTTCGTATCGTGACCGACAACAAGCATGCGAGCGAAGAGAGCGTCGAGGACTCCGCCGCAAGGCTGGCCGATGACACCGCAGAGAGGGACGACACGGCCGAATCGTCAGGCAAGCACGCTGCCGCCGATGCTCCGGCCCTCACCGAAGCCGACGAGGAAGCCGTCGCCGGTTTCGCTGAGCCCAAACGGAAGATCGAATGGCCGCGCATCGTCGCGTTCGTCATCCTGCCCACGCTGGCGTTTCTGTTGGCCATCGGTGCCGGCGCGCTGAAGTTCATGGACTCCGGCGTGCGCGACAGCAACATCGCGCGGGATCAGTCGGTTCAGGCCGCCAAGGACAGCACGATCGTGCTGCTGTCGTACAAACCCGACACGGTCGAGCAACAGTTGACCGCCGCACGGGACAGGCTCACCGGCGAGTTCCGGGATCAGTACACCGACTTGACCAACAACGTCGTCATCCCCGGCGCCAAGGAGAAGCACATCTCGGCGGTCGCCAGTGTGCCCGGCGCGGCGTCGGTATCGGCCGATCCCAGCCGCGCCGTCGTGCTGTTGTTCGTCAACCAGACCGTGACCGTCGGCGACGGTGTGCCCACCGACACCGCGTCCAGCGTCCGCATCACCCTCGTGAAGGAGGATGAGCGCTGGCTGATCTCCGAGTTCGAGCCGGTGTAGTCGCGCCGTGCGTGAGCCCGAGTGGATCGACGTCGCGACTCCGTCGGTACAACTGCGCGCTCTGACATGGGGACCGACCGACGCGCCGGTTGCGTTGTGCCTGCACGGCTTTCCCGATACCGCCTACGGCTGGCGCAAGGTGGTACCGCTGCTGGTCGACGCCGGTTGGCGGGTGGTGGCGCCGTTCATGCGCGGCTACGCACCGTCATCCATCCCCGTCGACGGCAGCTACCACGTCGGAGCGCTGATGGACGACGCTCTGCAGGTCTTGGACGCGGTGGGCCCAACAGGCCGCGATGTGGTCATCGGGCACGACTGGGGAGCGATGACCGCGGCCGGGCTCGCCGCGATGCCCGACAGCCCGTTCGTCAAGGCGGTGATCATGTCGGTGCCGCCGTTCGCCGCATTCCAGCCGTGGGGCCGCGCCCCGGACCAGGTCCGCCTGATCGCCCAGATTCCCCGCCAACTGCTCCGCAGCTGGTACATCATGTACTTCCAATTACCCTGGCTCCCTGAGCTTTCCGCATCAAACGTGGTTCCGATGCTGTGGCGGCAGTGGTCGCCGGGGTACGAAGACATCGACGAGGATGTCCGGCTCGTCGAGGACGCCATCGGCGAACCGGAGAACTGGCGCGCCGCAATCACGATGTATCGACAGAACTTCCGCGGCACCAAACCACCCGCCGAGTATGCGGATCTGCACTCAGAGTTCTTGAAGCGGCCTGCGCTGCCGTTCCTGTACCTGCACGGCGACGACGACGGCTGCATGGCACCGGATTACATCGCTTGGGTCGAACGAATCTTGCTTCCCGGCAGCGACGCCGTCGTGGTCGAGGGGGCCGGACACTTCCTGCAACTCGAGCAGCCCGATGTGGTTGCGGGCCACATCGTCGACTTCATCGGGGCGGTCTGACGAAGCCATGACGGTGCGCCGGCTTGCCGCAGTCGATGCACAGACGTATTGGATGTCGGCCAAGATTCCCAACGACGCCTTCCTCCTCTACGGATTCGACGGCGTCCCAGCCGGTCTCGATCACGCGGTCGAGGTCGTCCGCCGTCGCGCCGATGCCTGTCCAGAGCTGCGGGTCCGCATTCGCGATGGCGGCCCGTTGACGTACCCGACCTGGGTCGACGGCCCGATCGATGCCGACCGGTTCTCGGTCCATGAGCTCGACGACAACAGCTGGCAGGGCTGTCTTGCCTTCGTGTGCAGACTCGCCGACAGCCAACTCGATCCGCGCGTGTCGCCATGGCGGGTACACGTTTTCAGCCCCGTCGACGGCGTGCCCACCGTTTCGGGTCTGGGCGCGGTTGCCGTCGTGCAAATGTCACACGCCCTGGCCGACGGGGTCAGGTCATCGGCGTTGGCGGCGCGGCTGTTCGGTCGCGCCGCCGCCATCGAGCCCGTCGCGACACCTCGATGGCGAGGCGTGACACTGCCGTGGCGCAGTGTCGTCGCGGCACGGACGCACCGCGAGCTTGTCCGTGACACCGAAGCAGGCGTGGTCCCGCTGCAGGCGCCGTCGCGTCCCGCCCTGCGCAGCAACGCTCGACCGGCCGGTGTGCGCAGCGCGCGAACCCTGATCCGCCGCCGCGATTCGCTGTCCCGCCCAACCGTGACCGTCGGCGTTCTGTGCGCGGTGTCGGAGGCGCTGTCGGCCCATCTGCGGGCACTCGGCGACGATCCGTCTGCACTCGGCGCTGAGGTGCCGATGGCGAAAACCGGTGTGCGGCAGGCGAACAACCATTTCGGAAATGTGGCCGTCGGTCTCTACCCGGAGCTGGACGTCGACCAGCGCGCGGACCGGATCGTCGCCGACCTGGCCGACCGCCGCCGCCGGGCCCAACACCCCGCGATGCGCGCCGCCAGTCGCGCCTACGCCGCCGTGCCGGCTCCGCTGCTGCGCTGGGGAGTGGCGCAGTTCGACCCGACCCTGCGTTCTCCGATGGTGACCGGAAACACCGTCGTCTCCAGCGTCAACAGGGGACCGGCGGATCTGAGTTTCGGCGATGCGCGGGTCGTCCTGACGGCCGGTTATCCGGCGTTGTCGCCGATGATGGGCCTGTCGCATGGGGTGCACGGCATCGGTGACACCATCGCGGTGAGCGTGCACGCCGCCGAGTCGGCGATCGGCGACGTCGACGAATATGTCGCCCGACTCGATGCCGCACTGCCAGGATGAGTGGCGTGTCCACCTCCAAACACGTCGTCCTCATCCACGGCACGTGGGGCGACGGTGACTCGCTCGCTGACGCCCGCCGCGAATTCGAGGCGCGCGGATACCGCGTGCACACGCCGACGCTGCGCTACCACGATCTGCCGATCGACGAGGGGTCCGACAAGATCGCCTCGCTGAGTGTGCGTGACTACGCCGACGACGTTGTGGCGCTTGTCGACTCACTCGAGTCGCCGCCTCTGATCATCGGGCATTCGCTCGGCGGTCTGGTGGCGCAGTTGGTGGCCGCCCGTACAAGCCACGCCGGGCTGATCGCGGCGACGCCGGCACCGGCGAGGGGGATCTTCGCGATGTATCCGGGGACACTGCGCATTTTCGGCCCGCACTATCTGCGCTGGCGGCCTTGGGCGAAACCGCTGTATCCGGTGTCGTGGAAGATCTTTCGCCGGTATGTCACCAATAGGACCGACGAAGGCCTGGCCCGCGAACTCTACGACGCGCTGGTAACCGATTCGGGGCGCGTCTACTGCGAAATGGCATTCTGGTTCCTCGACCGCGAGAAGGCGACGGCGGTCGACTTCGCCGCTGTCGCCAACCCGGTGCTGGCGATCGGGGCGCGACGCGACCGCACGGTGAACCGTCGCGTCGCGCGGGCGACTGCCAAGCGCTATCGGAACGGGACGTACATCGAGATCCCCGCGTCGGACCACCTGGTGTTCCACGGCGAGGCGCTGCCGGTGACGATGGCCCGCATCGATGAGTGGATGGTGCAGAACGGGGTGCTCGCCGACGCCTGAGGTGGTGCTGTACCTCGGCGAGCTGGGCCCACACGTCAGTAGGGGAACGCAAAGTCGCGCGACACGCCGGGGCTGCACATGAGTTTGCGTCTGCTCGCGGTGGATGCCCGGAACCTCTGGTACGCATCTAGAACACGTTCTAGTCTGTGAGGCCATGGGATTCCTCAAGCCCGATATGCCCGTCGTCGACTTCGACGAGTGGGTCAAAGGCAGCCGCTCGGAGAAGATCCGCCCGATGGCCGAGCACTGGGCCGAGGTCGGCTTCGGCACCCCGGTGGTCATGCACCTGTTCTACGTGTTCAAGATCCTGCTCTACATCCTCGGCGGCTGGCTGGTCGCGCTGTCCACCGCGGGCGTCGACGGCTTCACCAACGTCGGCGCCTGGTGGACCGAGCCGATCGTGTTCGAGAAGGTCGTGCTCTACACGATGCTGTTCGAGGTCGTCGGCCTCGGCTGCGGCTTCGGGCCGCTGAACAACCGGTTCTTCCCGCCAATGGGGTCGATCCTCTACTGGCTGCGGCCCAACACCATTCGGCTGCCGCCATGGCCCGACCGCGTCCCGCTGACCAGGGGCACCGCGCGCACACCGATCGACGTCGCGCTGTACGGCGCGCTGCTCGTGGTGCTTCTGATCGCGCTGTTCTCCGACGGCACCGGGCCGATTCCGGCGCTCGGCACCGACATCGGGGTGCTGCCGATGTGGCAGATCTGGACGATTCTGGGGCTGCTCGCCGTCGCGGGTCTGCGCGACAAGGTGATCTTCCTGGCCGCGCGCGGCGAGGTGTACGGCTCGTTCACGGTGGCGTTTCTGTTCGCCGGGTACGGGGTCGATCTCCTCATCGCGTGCAAGCTGGTCTGCGTCGCGATCTGGGTGGGTGCCGCGACGTCGAAGCTCAACAAGCACTTCCCGTTCGTGATCTCGACGATGATGTCGAACAACCCGCTGATCCGGACCAAGTGGCTGAAGCGGAAATTCTTCGAGAGGTTCCCCGACGACCTGCGACCGGGCCGGGTGTCGCGGTACATCGCGCACTTCAGCACTGCGATCGAGATGCTGGTGCCGCTGGTGCTGCTGTTCTCCCACGGGGGCTGGCCGACGGCGATCGCGGCGTTCGTGATGGTCTGCTTCCACTTCGGCATCCTGTCGGCGATCCCGATGGGGGTCCCGCTCGAGTGGAACGTCTTCATGATCTTCTCGGTGATCACGCTGTTCGTCGGCCATGCCGGCGTGGGCCTGTCGGATATGACCACACCGCTTCCGGTGTTGCTGTTCGCCGTGCTTGCGACGATCGTGGCGCTCGGCAATCTCTTCCCGCGCAAGATCTCGTTCCTGCCGGGCATGCGGTACTACGCCGGTAACTGGGACACCTCGTGGTGGTGCATCAAGCCGTCGGCCAACGAGAAGATCGAACGCAACCTGGTGGCGATCGCCAGCATGCCCGCCTCTCAGCTGGAGAAGTTCTACGGCAGCCAAGAGCAGGCGATGATCTACCTGTACAAGGGATATGCGTTCCGCGGCTTCAACTCTCACGGCAAGGCGCTGCTGACTCTTGTGCACAACGCGCTGGCGGGCCGCAACGAGGACGACTACGTCATCACCGAAGGGGAGCGGTTGTGCAGCACCGCGGTCGGATGGAACTTCGGTGACGGGCACATGCACAACGAGCAGTTGATCGCCGCGATGCAGGAGCGTTGCGGCTTCGAACCGGGCGAGGTGCGCGTCATCCTCCTGGACGCACAGCCGATCCACCGGCAGCGACAGGAATACCGCTTGGTCGACGCCGCGACGGGGGAGTTCGAGCGGGGTTATGTGAACGTCGCGGACATGGTGACGGGTCAGCCGTGGACCGACGACATCCCGGTGTACGTCGAATGGTCCTCCGACACATCGAAACTGCGCACAGATCGCGAAACGAGCGGCTGACGCGATCTCACCGCAGACTCGACGGTGAGCTGATAGGCCATGAGTGGTAGTCGGGCGGATTCTCTTTGGGGGGTCCGGTTCGAGGGAGGCTGCTCATGTCGGTGTTGGATGTTGCACTTGA
>JAWQNE010000017.1:0-121962 GCA_033741175.1 Mycolicibacterium sp. 120270
CCTGGCTGCACTACTACAACACTCAACGACGCCACAGCGCACTCGGCGGCCTCCCACCGATCAGCCGACTGACACCAACGTCATGACTCGGTACAACTAGGCGCACTAGCCCTGACCTACCCCGAACGAATCAACCCCTACCTATAACCGGCCACCTACACAGAAATCTTGACAAGCTCATACGGTCGGCAATCCGATCGGTCCGACGTGCGCGGCGAACCTGAAATGCTTGCTTATGCCGCAAACACCATCTGCTCATCACGTTCTGGGTCGGGCCGCGGGGGTGGCGTGCCGAACAGTTTCCCGATGGGACCGTGGTGTGGACCGATCCGGATGGGCAGACTCATCTGACCCGGCCGGGCAGTTACGGGTTGTTCCCGCAGCTGTGCCGTCCGACCGCGCCGGTGGTGCTGAGCGCCGCCCAACGCGCCGGCGCAGCCGCGATCCGCGCCCAGCCCGCCCACGGGTTGGCGATGCCGCGGCGCCGCCGCACCCGCGATCAGAACCGCGCACAACGCATCAACGCCGAACGCCACTACAACGAAAACTATTGCGTGGAACGACGACTCAGCGCCATGCTCGGGCCCATCCGCGACAAACCCCACCTTTCTAGACGATGTCGGAATCGGCTCTTTGGACGGTGGCACTGCAAACCCGCTAGCAGATGCCGGGTTTCTGGCATGCTTGTTGCCATGACTGAGCCGCAATTCGGTGGCACCGAGGGATCTCCGCCCCCTCAACAACCGCAATATCAGCCGCCGCCTCCCGGTTATGCGGCCCAGCCGCCCGGCTACCCGCCTCCGGGCCAGCAGTACGGCCAATACCCGCAGGCCTACGTGGATCCGTCGGCGCCATACGGACGTCATCCGCTGACCGGCGAACCCCTGTCCGACAAATCCAAGATCGTGGCGGGCCTGCTTCAGCTCATCGGGCTCTTCGGTCTGGTCGGCATCGGCCGCATCTACCTCGGCTACACTGGCCTCGGCGTCGCGCAGTTGTTGGTCGGCCTGGTCACCTGCGGTATCGGCGCGGTGGTGTGGGGCATCATCGACGCCGTGCTGATCTTCACCGACAAGGTCCGTGATTCGGACGGACGACCCCTTCGTGAGGGCACCTAACACCCCGACCACCGGTCGTGCCCGGCGTCACGGCGTGCTCGGCGCGGGCGCGGCGCTGGTCGGCGGTCTGGCCTATGTCGGCCTCGCCGATCCGCACAACCCCGACTTCGTTTTTCCCGCGTGCCCGTTCAAGGCGCTGACCGGCTGGAACTGTCCGGCATGCGGTGGGCTGCGGATGACCCACGATCTCCTGCACGGGGACCTGGCGGCCGCAGCCGTCGACAACATCTTCCTGCTCGTCGGACTGCCGGCATTGCTGGTGTGGGTGCTCGTGCGGTGGCGCACGGGACGGCCGATCTTCCCGATGCCCGCGATTGTCGTGATCGCGGTCCTCGCGCTTGCGTGGACAGTGGTGCGAAACACTCCCGGGTTTCCCCTGGTCCCCACGGTTCTCAGCGGGTAATCACTTAGCTGTACTGATATAATTTCCTTTTGGGCCACCGCAGTCCCGGACGACGAATTCGCCAGATTGCGGAGGTAAATCTCAATGCTGTTCTCGGCATTGCCGCATGCCCAAGGCCTCTACGACCCAGAGCGCGAGTCCGATTCCTGCGGCGTCGCGATGATCGCCGACATCCAGGGTCGGCGCTCGCACTCCATCGTCGCCGACGGCCTCGTCGCGCTCGAACACCTGGATCACCGCGGCGCGGCGGGGGCCGAGACGAACAGCGGCGACGGTGCCGGCATCCTGCTTCAGCTGCCGGTGGAGTTGTTCCGCGAGGTCGTCGACTTCGAGTTGCCTGCCCCGACCCTGGACGGTTGCGATACGTTCGCGGCCGGGATCTGCTTTCTGCCGGCAGACCCCGCCGAGCGGGCGCAGGCCTGTGAGCGGATCGAGGCCCTCGCCGTCGAGGAAGGCCTCGAAGTCCTCGGCTGGCGCGCCCTACCCGTCGACCCCGACGGCGCCGACCTCGGTGCCACCGCGCGAGGCTGCATGCCCTATATGGCGCAGCTCTTCGTTGCGGCGCCCGACCGCGTCGGCGGCATCGATCTCGATCGCCGCGTCTATCCCTTGCGTAAGCGGGCCGAGAAAGGCGACGTCTACTTCCCGTCGCTGTCCAGCCGAACGATCTCCTACAAGGGCATGTTGACGACAATGCAACTGCCGCAGTACTTTCCGGACCTTCGCAACGAGCGATGTCTGAGCGCGATCGCCGTCGTGCACAGCCGGTTCTCCACCAACACCTTCCCGTCGTGGCCGTTGGCCCACCCGTTCCGCTTCGTCGCCCACAACGGCGAGATCAACACGGTGCGCGGCAACCGCAACCGCATGCACGCCCGCGAGGCGATGCTCGCCAGCGCCCACATTCCCGGCGACCTTGCCCGGCTCTCGCCGATCTGCGTCCCCGGCGCATCCGACTCGGCGTCGTTCGACCAGGTCCTCGAACTTCTCCACCTGGGCGGCCGCAGCCTGCCCCACGCCGTGCTGATGATGATTCCCGAAGCGTGGGAAAACAATTCGTCGCTGCCCCAGCCCCTCCGCGACTTCTGGCAGTTCCACGCATCGCTGATGGAACCGTGGGACGGGCCTGCATGTGTCACCTTCACCGACGGCACGGTCGTCGGAGCGGTGCTCGACCGCAACGGATTACGGCCGGGCCGGTGGTGGCGCACCATCGACGACCGCATCATCCTCGCCAGCGAGACCGGCGTGCTCGACGTGCCGTCGGCGGAGATCGTCGCCAAGGGCCGACTCGAGCCGGGCAAGATGTTCCTGGTCGACACCGCTGCCGGTCGCATCGTCCCCGACGACGAAATCAAGACCGAACTGGCCAGCGCACACGAGTACGGCGAGTGGCTGCACGCGGGCCTGCTCGACCTGTCCACGCTGCCTGACCGCGCCCGCGCACTGCCCAACCACGAATCGGTGGTCCGCAGGCAGATCGCGTTCGGCTACACCGAAGAAGATCTGCGAATCCTGTTGACGCCCATGGCTGCTTCGGGGGCCGAACCGCTCGGGTCGATGGGCACCGACACTCCGCCTGCGGTGCTCTCGCAGCGGGCACGGCTGCTCTACGACTACTTCGTCGAATTGTTCGCGCAGGTGACCAATCCGCCGCTGGACGCGATCCGCGAAGCGGTCGTCACCTCGATGGCTCGCGTGATGGGCCCGGAACAGAACCTGCTGGAGCCGTCGGCGGCCTCATGCCGCCAGATCAAGCTCGCATGGCCGGTGCTCGACAACGACGAACTCAACAAGATCGTCCACATCAACGACGACGGAGAGCATCCCGGGCTGCGCACCGCGGTGCTGCGCGGACTCTACGACGTCGAACGCGGCGGTGAGGGTCTGGCCGACGCCATCGAAGACCTCCGCATCCAGGCATGCGATGCAATCGCCCGCGGCGCCAGGACCCTCGTCATCTCCGACCGGGACTCCGATCACACGCGCGCACCGATCCCATCCCTGCTCGCGGTCTCTGCGGTGCACCACCACCTGGTGCGCACCAAACAACGCACCTCCGTCGCGCTGGTGGTCGAAAGCGGCGACGCCCGCGAGGTGCATCACATCGCCATGCTGATCGGCTTCGGCGCCGCCGCAGTTAACCCATACCTGGCGTTCGAGTCCATCGAGGACCTGGTCCGCGAGGGCGAACTGACGGGCATCGAACCCGCCGCCGCGGTGCGCAACTACCTCAAGGCGCTCAGCAAGGGCGTGATGAAGGTGATGAGCAAGATGGGCATCTCCACCGTCGCGTCCTACACCGCTGCCCAGGCCTTCGAAGCGATCGGACTCGACCGCGAGGTGGTCGACGAGTACTTCGCGGGCACCCCCAGTCAACTCGGGGGAGTCGGGCTCGACGTGCTCGCCGAGGAGGTCAAGCTGCGGCACCGCCGCGCATACCCGGAGAACCCGACCGAGCGGGTGCACCGCAGGCTCGACGTCGGCGGCGAGTACGCCTTCCGCCGGGAGGGCGAACTGCATTTGTTCACACCGGAAGTCGTTTTCCTGCTGCAGCATTCGACGCGCACCGCGCGCTATGACATCTTCCAGCAGTACTCCGACGAGGTCGACCGGCTGTCCAGGGAGGGCGGCACGCTGCGCGGCCTGTTCGAGCTGAAGACAGGCGCGCGGCCGCCGGTCCCGCTCGACGAGGTCGAGCCGGTCGAATCGATCGTCACCCGGTTCAACACCGGGGCAATGAGTTACGGATCCATCTCGGCGGAAGCGCACGAGACGATGGCGATCGCGATGAACAATCTCGGCGGTCGCTCCAATTCCGGTGAGGGCGGCGAAGACGCCGACCGGCTCTACGATCCGCGCCGACGCAGCGCCGTCAAGCAGGTCGCGTCGGGCCGGTTCGGGGTCACCAGCGACTACCTGGTGAACGCATCGGACATCCAGATCAAGATGGCCCAGGGCGCCAAACCCGGTGAGGGCGGCCAGCTCCCGGGTTACAAGGTGTACCCGAACATCGCCAAAACCCGGCACTCGACGCCGGGCGTCGGGTTGATCTCACCTCCGCCGCACCACGACATCTACTCGATCGAGGACCTGGCGCAGCTGATCCACGACCTCAAGAACGCCAACTCCGAGGCCCGGATCCACGTCAAGCTGGTCAGCTCGGTCGGTGTCGGCACCGTGGCCGCGGGCGTGTCGAAGGCCCACGCCGACGTCGTGCTCATCTCCGGATACGACGGTGGGACCGGCGCCGCGCCGCTGACATCGCTGAAACACGCTGGGGCGCCGTGGGAGATCGGGCTGGCCGACACGCAGCAGACCCTGATGCTCAACGGCTTGCGCGACCGGATCACCGTGCAGTGCGACGGTGGTATGCGGACCGCCCGCGACGTCATCGTGGCGATGCTGCTCGGCGCCGAGGAGTTCGGCTTCGCCACCGCTCCGCTCGTGGTGTCGGGCTGCATCATGATGCGGGTCTGTCACCTCGACACCTGCCCGGTCGGCGTCGCCACGCAGAACCCTGAACTCCGCTCGCGGTTCAACGGGAAGCCGGAGTTCGTGGAGAACTACTTCCGGTTCATCGCCGAGGACATCCGGCGCTATCTCGCCGAACTGGGGTTCCGCAGCATCGACGAGGCGGTCGGTCACGTGGAGATGCTCGACACCGCAGAGGGTGTGGCGCATTGGAAGGCGCAAGGTCTCGATCTCACGCCGATCTTCACCCAGGCGACCAACGCCCACGACCCCGAACAGTCGGCGCGCCGACGCATCCGTGGCCAGGATCACGCGCTCGACCAGGCGCTGGACCAAACGCTCATCCAACTCGCCGAGGGCGCGCTGGAGGACGCCCACCCCGTCCGGCTGGAGCTGCCGGTACGCAACGTCAACCGCACGGTGGGCACGATGCTCGGCGCGGAGGTCACCCGCCGGTACGGTGCACAGGGCCTGCCCGACGGCACCATCCACGTCACGCTCACCGGTTCAGCCGGCCAGTCGCTGGGCGCCTTCCTGCCGCCCGGGATCACCCTCGAGCTGATCGGCGACGCCAACGACTATGTCGGCAAAGGGCTTTCGGGCGGACGCGTCATCGTCCGGCCACCCGACGACGTGCTGTTCCTGCCCGAAGACCATGTGATCGCCGGAAACACACTGATGTACGGCGCCACATCCGGCGAGGTGTACCTGCGGGGGCGGGTCGGCGAGCGGTTCTGCGCCCGCAACTCCGGCGCGCTGGCCGTCACCGAAGGGGTGGGCGACCACGCCTGCGAGTACATGACCGGCGGTCGTGTCGTGGTGCTCGGCGGCACCGGCCGCAACATGGCGGCGGGGATGTCCGGCGGCATCGCTTACGTGCTGGGCCTCGACCCGGCGATGGTGAACACCGAGATGGTCGAACTGCAGCAGCCTGATCCCGAGGACCTTGCGTTCCTCCACGACGCCGTCGCGCGGCACGCGCGGCTCACCGGGAGCACGGTGGCGGCCTCGGTGCTATCCGACTGGCCAAGGCGCAGCGCCCAATTCACCAAGATCATGCCGACCGACTACCAGCGCGTCCTGACCGCCACCCGGATGGCCAGGGCGGAGGGCCGCGACGTCGACACCGCGATCATGGAGGCAAGTCGTGGCTGACCCGCACGGTTTTCTCGAAGTACCCAAGGTCGAGGCGGCCAAGCGCCCCGTCGACGAACGCGTCGGCGACTGGCGCGAGGTCTACGAACAACAGGACCCGCTGGATCGCGCCCGGGAGGTCTCCCAGCAGGCCCGCCGCTGCATGGACTGCGGAATCCCGTTCTGCCACTCGGGAACCGCGGGCTGTCCACTGGGCAACCTCATCCCGGAGTGGAACGACCTGGTGCGCCGCGGCCGGTGGGATGCCGCAAGCGATCGGTTGCACGCCACCAACAACTTCCCGGAGTTCACCGGTCGCCTCTGCCCGGCGCCGTGCGAAGCGGCCTGTGTGCTCTCCATCGCCGACGACAAGACCGGCGGCAGCGTCACCATCAAGCGCATCGAGCAGACCATCGCCGACCATGCGTGGATGACGGGCAGCATCGCACCTCAGCCCGCGGCCATCTCCACCGGCAAGAACGTCGCCGTCGTCGGCTCCGGGCCCGCCGGATTGGCTGCCGCACAACAACTCACCCGCGCCGGACACCAGGTCACCGTGTACGAGCGCGATGACCGACTCGGCGGTTTGATGCGGTACGGCATCCCCGAGTACAAGCTCGAGAAAGCGACACTGAACCAGCGGCTGGCCCAAATGCGCGCCGAGGGCACACGTTTCGTCACCGAATGCGAAGTCGGCGTCGACCTGTCGGTCGAACAGCTTCGGCAGCGCCACGACGCGGTGGTGCTGGCCGTCGGGGCGCTGCGCGGCAGGGACACCGAGGTCGAGGGCCGTCACCTCGACGGTGTGCACCTCGCGATGGAACATCTGGTCCCCGCCAACAGGGAATGCGAAGGCGACGGTCCGTCGCCGCTGTCGGCGAAGGGCAAACACGTCGTCATCATCGGCGGCGGCGACACCGGAGCCGACTGCCTGGGCACTGCGCACCGCCAGGGCGCCGCGTCGGTCACCCAACTCGACTACAACCCCGAGCCGCCGACCTACCGCGACGAGACCCGCACGCCGTGGCCGACGTGGCCGCTGGTGCTGCGCTCATCGCCCGCGCACGCCGAGGGTGGCGCGCGCCGCTACCAGGTCGCTGTACAGAGGTTCATCGGCGACGACCAAGGGCGGGTCCGCGCGATGGAGATCGCCGAGGTGCGGGTCACCCGCAACGCCGACGGACGCCGGCATATCTCACCGGTCGGCGAAACGATGGAGATCCCGTGCGACCTCGCCCTGTTGGCCATCGGATTCGAGGGTGTCGAGCACATGCCGCTCCTGGACGGGCTCGGACTGCAGTTGAACGGCCGCGGCGCGTTGCCGTGCGGGTCGGACTGGCAGACGTCCATCCCGGGAGTGTTCGTCTGCGGTGACGCCCACCGCGGGGCGTCGCTGATCGTGTGGGCCATCGCCGAGGGGCGCAGCGCGGCGCACGCCGTCGACGCGTACCTGATGGGCGGATCCGATCTGCCCGCCCCCGTGGTGCCAGGGGCCCTGCCGTTGGCTGTCGCATGACAGCCCCCGATCGGGACTATGCTCAGAAGTCGTGACTAGACGCGGAAAGATCGTCTGCACTCTCGGCCCCGCCACCAGCGAGGACCACGTCGTGAGGGCATTGGTTGAGGCCGGAATGGACGTCGCCCGGCTGAACTTCAGCCACGGCGAGTACTCCGATCACGAGGCCCATTACAAGCGGGTACGCGCGGCGTCGGACACCACGGGTCGGGCCGTGGGGATCCTCGCCGACCTGCAGGGGCCCAAGATCCGCCTCGGGCGGTTCGCCGCGGGCCCGACGTATTGGGCGAACGGCGAGACCGTCCGGATCACCGTCGACGACTGCGAGGGAACCCACGACCGGGTTTCGACCACCTACAAACAGCTCGCCAAGGACGCCGCGCCGGGGGACCGGCTGCTGGTGGACGACGGCAACGTCGGTCTGGTCGTCGACCACGTCGAGGGCAACGACGTGGTGTGCACCGTTACCGAGGGCGGTCCGGTCAGCAACAACAAGGGCCTTTCGATGCCCGGCATGAATGTGTCGGTGCCCGCGATGTCGGAGAAGGACACCGAGGATCTCGAGTTCGCGCTGCGGCTCGGCGTCGACCTCGTGGCGTTGTCGTTCGTGCGGTCACCCGCCGACGTCGAGCTGGTGCACGAGGTGATGGACCGCGTGGGCCGCCGGGTCCCCGTGATCGCCAAGCTTGAGAAACCCGAAGCCGTCGACAACCTCGAGGCCATCGTGTTGGCGTTCGACGCCATCATGGTCGCCCGCGGTGACCTCGGCGTCGAGCTGCCGCTGGAAGAGGTGCCGCTCGTACAGAAGCGCGCCATCCAAATGGCAAGGGAGAACGCCAAACCCGTCATCGTCGCCACTCAGATGCTGGAGTCGATGATCGAGCACTCCCGGCCGACGCGGGCCGAGGCGTCTGACGTCGCCAACGCGGTGCTCGACGGCGCGGACGCGGTGATGCTGTCCGGTGAGACCTCCGTCGGCAAGTATCCGCTCGAGACGGTCAAAACCATGGCCCGCATCATCTCCGCGGTCGAGCAGAACTCGGTGGTGGTCCCGCCGCTGACCCACGTACCACGAACCAAGCGCGGGGTCATCTCCTATGCGGCCCGCGACATCGGTGAACGGCTGGACGCCAAGGCGCTCGTGGCGTACACGCAGTCCGGCGACACGGTGCGCAGGCTGGCGCGGCTGCACACGCCGCTGCCCCTGCTGGCGTTCACCTCGCTGCCCGAGGTGCGCAGCCAGTTGGCGTTGAGCTGGGGCACCGAGACGTTCATCGTGCCGCACATCCAGACCACGGACGGAATGATCCGCCAGGTCGACAAATCGCTGCTCGAACTCGGCCGCTACAAGCGCGGCGACCTCGTGGTCATCATCGCAGGGGCGCCGCCGGGCACAGTAGGCTCGACCAACCTGATCCACGTGCACCGGATCGGGGAGGACGACGTCTAGCTAGGGCAGAACAGGGGAGCCGCAGTGCCGCTTGGCGATTTCGAAGAGTTGCTGGCGGTCCTGGACCTCAACCGAGTCGACGACGACACGTTCGTCGGCGGGCACCCCAGCAAGAACCCGCCGCGCACATTCGGCGGGCAGATGATGGCTCAGGCGTTCGTCGCCGCCAGCAAGAGCCTGGCTCGTCCGCTTCCGCCGGGCTCGATCTCGGCGCACTTCATCGCGGGCGGCGATCCAACCGCGGATCTGGAGTTCCACATCATCCGGCTGCGCGACGAACGCCGGTTCGCCAATCGTCGTGTCGACGTCATGCAGGGCGACGAGCTGTTGACCACCGCGATGGTGTCGTTCGTCGACGGCGGACGAGGCCTCGAGCACGCCATCGACATGCCGGTGGTCCCAGAACCGTTGTCGCTGCCAAGGATCGACGATCTGCTGGCCGGCTACGAGGACAAGGTGCCGCACTTCGTCGAGGCGCTGAGGCCGATCGAGTGGCGCTACACCAACGACCCGGCGTGGGTGATGCGCGACAAGGGTGAGCGACTCGACCACAATCGGGTTTGGCTCAAGGCCGACGGTCCCATGCCCGACGACCCCGTGATGCACAACGCCGCACTGCTGTACTCGTCTGACACCACGGTGCTCGACTCGATCATCACCACACACGGGCTGTCATGGGGGTACGACCGCATCTTCGCGGCCACTGTCAACCATTCGGTGTGGTTTCACCGCCCGATCCGGTTCGACGAGTGGGTGCTCTACTCGACGACGTCGCCGGTCGCGGCCGATTCACGGGGGCTGGGAACCGGGCACTTTTTCGACCAATCGGGACAGATGGTGGCTACCGTGGTTCAGGAAGGCATCATCAAACACTTCCCGGGTGCAAAGCGATGAAGGTAGCAACACGGCTCCCGGCCCGCGAGCGGGTCGTCGTCCACGTCGACTCGCAGGCGGCCCGCTGGATCAGCGCACTCGCGGTGCTGAGCCTGTCCGGTTGGCTCCTCGTGCTCCACAAGGATTTCGCCTGGTCACTGACCATCCTTGCCGCTGTCGTGCTGATCGCCCGCGGCATCTTCCTGGGCAGGCCGGTGACTGCGGGCCATGCCATCGCGGCGATGCTCGTGTGCATTGTCGGAATCGGCGCGGTCTTCCTCTCCTTCGATTTGCTCGGCAATTTCCTTTTGGTTCTTGCTGCAGTGGTGTTGATGTGGCCGACGGCCGCGCGGCCGAACCCGGCCGATCTGCCGCGGATATTCAGATTGGTCGACGCCACGACCGGCGACCCGCTCGCGCCGTTCGGTATGCAGGCGTCGAAGTGCTATCACTTCACCGCCGACGGCAGCGCAGCGATCGCATACCGCACCCGCCTGGGCTTCGCGGTTGTCAGTGGCGATCCGATCGGCGATGAGACTCGATTCGACGCGCTGGTCGAGGATTTCGCCGCGATGTGCCATATGCGCGGGTGGCGCATCGTCGTGCTCGGGTGCAGCGAGCGACGTCTCGGGCTGTGGTCGAACCCGGCGCTGGCCGGCAGAAAACTCACCGCGATACCCATCGGACGCGATGTGGTGATCGACGTCGCCGAATTCGCGATGGTCGGACGGAAGTACCGCAACCTCCGTCAGGCCGTGCAGCGCACCAGGAACTTCGGTGTCACCACCGAAGTCGTCGACGAGCAGACCCTCGACGACGACCTGCTCGCAGAACTGACCGACGTTATCGTCGCGTCCCCCAAGGGATCCCGCACGGAGCGTGGGTTCTCGATGTCACTCGACGGCACGCTGGAGGGCCGCTATCCGGGGGTGATGCTGATCATCGCCAGGGATGCGACCGGCCGCGTTCAGGGTTTCCACCGCTACGCGACCGCGGGCGGCGGTACAGAAGTGACGCTCGACGTGCCGTGGCGACGTCGGGGCGCCCCCAACGGGATCGACGAGCGGCTGTCGGTCGACATGATCGTGTATGCCAGAGACAAAGGGGCGCAACGGTTATCGCTTGCGTTTGCGGCCTTCCCTGAGATCTTCGACGACGAGAAGCGCACCTTCGCCCGCAGCCTGATACACGTCGCGGTGCACCTGGGCGATCCGTTGATCGCGCTCGAGTCCCTGTACCGCTACCTGCGCAAGTTCCATGCGCTTGGCGATCGCCGGTACGTGTTGGCCACCCTCACGCAGGTGGTGCCGCTGCTGATCGTGCTGCTGTCGCTCGAGTTCCTGCCGCGACGGCGGCACCTGACTAGGACGTCGGTCGCGCAGGCGTCGTGATCGTGACGCTGAACTGGTCCTCGACGCGTTCTTGGAACTGGTCCACACACTGCTGAACGGCGGCCTGGTCAGAGCCCGCATCCGCTACACACTGCATGTAGTCGGTGCCGCCGACCTCGTTGAACACCCACACGGTCAACACGATCACGACGATCGCCTCGATGATGCTCAGGATGCCGAGCACGATGCCCGCGACGGCGATGCCGCCGTTGGTGGCCTCGCCGCGCTTGGCTCGCTGCCAGCCGAGGAACCCGAGAATGACTGCGACGACGCCGAGCACCACGCCGCCGAAGACGGAGATCAGCGCGATGATCGCGATGACGAGGGCTGCGATACCCAGGCCGTTCTTGGGCGCCTGGGGTGGCGGGGTGTAGCCCGCATACGGCTGTGGCGGAGGAGGCGGGTAGCTGCCGGGGTATGCGCCGCCCGGCGGCGGCGGTGGGTACTGCGGATATTGCGGATACTGGGGCTGCCCAGGCGGCTGCGGATCGGTCATGATGACGGCGATTCGACAGTTGGCGCCGGAGGCTCAGCGGGTTTGGGTTCGCTCAGCGACTTGGCGGCCTTGCGGATACCGAAGGCCGACACGACCTCGAAGACCCCGAGAACGATCAGCCAGACACCGACGACGATGGCCAGCGTGACGATCGATTCGAACGGCGAGGCGATGACGACCATGCCCGCTATCAGGCTGATCACGCCGATGAAGATGTTCCAGCCCCTGGCGGGCAGCGTGGGATCGCTGACTGCGGCGACCGTCGTTGCGACACCGCGGAAGACGAACCCGACGCCGATCCAGATGGCCAGCAGCAAAACCGCATAGCCCTCACCGAAATGGCGGAACGCCAGTACCGCGAGGATGAGCGCCGCGGCGCCGCTGATGAACAGCAGCACCCGGCCGCCCGCGGTGACGTCGAGGCTGAACGCCATGACGACCTGCGCGATGCCGGTCACCAGCAGATACGCGCCGAACACGATGGCCGCGACCAGAATGGATTTCCCCGGCCAGGCGAGCACGATGACGCCGAGTATCACCGCCAGTAGCCCGGACAGCAGCGCCGATTTCCAGAGGTGTGGCAACAGGGCCGGGGGAGCTTCTGTAGTCATGATCGAAGTGTTTCACAGTGCTTACGGGACAGATAAGAGTTTGCAAGCAACGCGCGGAAAATTCGGCCCGCCAGCACAATAAGCGGAAGCGCGGCGAAATCCCGTCGCAGACCACTAATCTTCCGTAGGTCAACTGCCCAAAGCAGAAAGTAGAGGCAACCGTGTTAGGTGGATGGGGAATCCGTCGGGGGAAGTTGTGGGGTGCAGCGACGGTGATCGCCGTAGCTGGCGCTCTTGCGTTGTCGGGGTGTTCGGCTGGCAGCGATTCCGGCTCGACTGAGACGGCGAGCCCGACCTCGGGTGCGGCCGCCGAGAAGGTCGACGAGATCGCCAACACCGTGCCCGAGAACATCAAATCGTCTGGGAAGCTGATCGTCGGGGTCAACATTCCCTACGCGCCCAATGAGTTCAAGGATCCGAGCGGCAAGATCGTCGGGTTCGACGTCGATCTGATGAACGCGGTCGCCGCGACTCTCGGCTTGGAGGCGGAGTACCGCGAGGCCGACTTCGCCAAGATCATCCCGTCGATCCAGGGCGATACGTTCAACGTCGGAATGTCGTCGTTCACCGACACCAAGGAGCGCGAGGAGACCGTCGACTTCGTCACCTACTTCTCGGCGGGCATCCTCTGGGCGCAGCGGCCAGGTGAAGCGATCGACCCGAACAACGCGTGCGGCAAGAAGGTTGCGGTGCAGGCCACCACGACCGAGGAAACCGAGGAACTGCCTGCCAAGAGCAAGGCGTGCACCGATGCGGGCAAGCCCCCGATCGAGATCGTCTCGTTCGACGGCCAGGATGCGGCCACCAACGCGGTGGTGCTCGGTCAGGCCGATGCGATGTCGGCGGATTCGCCGGTGACCGCATACGCGATCAAGCAGAGCAACGGCAAGCTCGAGGCGGCTGGCGAGATCGCCGACGCGGCACCGTACGGCTGGCCGGTGAAGAAGGGGTCGCCTCTGGCGCAGTCGCTCAAGGCAGCGCTCGAACACCTCATTGAGACCGGCAAGTACAAAGAGATCGCGACCAACTGGGGCGTCGAGGCCGGAATGATCGACAAGCCGGTCATCAACGGCGCGATCAACTAGCGGGACCCGATCATGACTGATGTCGACACGTCGCCATCCACCTCTCCAGCCGCAATCGATGCCGTCCCGCTGCGTCATCCGTGGCGGTGGGTGGCGGCGGTCGTCATCGTCGTAGTGCTTGCACTGTTCCTCTACGGCGCCGCCACCAACGACGCATACAGGTGGCAGGTCTTCGCCAAGTACCTCTTCAACGAGCGGATCCTCGGGGTCGGGCTGGTCAACACCTTGCAGCTGACCGTCTACTCGATGGTGCTGGCGATCGCGCTCGGCGTACTCCTCGCAGTGATGCGGTTGTCGCCGAACCCGATTTTCAAGGCGGTGTCCTGGGTCTACCTGTGGATCTTCCGCGGCACCCCGATCTACGTGCAGTTGGTGTTCTGGGGGCTCATCCCGACGATCTACCAGAACATCAAACTGGGCATACCGTTCGGACCGACGTTCTTCGAACTCAACCTGCAGGCGCTGTCCATCCCATTCTTGCTGGCGATCCTCGGACTGGCCCTCAACGAAGCCGCCTACATGGCCGAAATCATCCGTGCGGGAATCAGTTCCGTGCCCGAGGGCCAATTGGAGGCGTCGACCGCACTTGGCATGTCGTGGGGGATGGCAATGCGCCGCACCGTGCTTCCGCAGGCGATGCGCGTCATCATCCCGCCAACCGGCAACGAAGTCATCAGCATGTTGAAGACCACATCGCTGGTGACCGCGGTGCCCTTCACGCTCGACCTGTACGGCATCGCGTCCCGCGAGATCGCCGCACGCGAGTTCGAGCCGGTGCCACTGCTGATGGTCGCTGCGTTCTGGTATCTGGTCGTCACCAGCATTCTGATGGTCGGCCAGTACTACTTGGAGCGGTACTACTCGCGCGGTGCGTCACGAAAGCTGACCGGCAGGCAACTCGAGGCGCTGGCCAAGGCGCAGATTCAGAACCCGGGGATGTGACCAGATGACACCGATGGTGAAGGCCGAAGCGGTCTGTAAGAACTTCGGTGCCCTGCAGGTCCTCAAGGGCATCACGCTCGAGGTCGGCAAGGGCGAGGTGCTGTGCATGGTCGGGCCGTCAGGCTCGGGCAAGTCGACGTTCCTGCGGTGCATCAACCACCTGGAGCAGGTAAACGCCGGTCGGCTCTACGTGGACGGCGATTTGATCGGCTACCGCGAGGCCGGCTCGAAACTGCATGAGATCTCGCCCCGCGACGCAGCGAAGCAGCGTCGCGACATCGGCATGGTGTTCCAGCACTTCAATCTGTTCCCGCACCGGACGGTGTTGGGCAACATCGTCGAGGCGCCGATGAAGGTCAAGGGCGTCAAGAAGGATGCAGCGGTCGCGAGAGCCAAGGATCTGCTGAATCAGGTCGGGCTGTCGGACAAAGCCGAGGCCTACCCCGCGCAGCTGTCCGGCGGCCAGCAGCAGCGGGTGGCGATCGCCCGCGCACTGGCGATGAACCCCAAGCTGATGCTGTTCGACGAACCCACCTCGGCGCTCGACCCCGAGCTGGTCGGCGAGGTCCTCGCGGTGATGAAAAAGCTTGCCGAAGAAGGCATGACGATGGTGGTGGTCACCCACGAGATGGGGTTCGCCCGCGAGGTCGCCGACCAACTGGTGTTCATGGACGGCGGTGTGGTCGTGGAGAGCGGACCGCCCCGCGAAGTGCTGAACAACCCACAGCACGAACGCACGAAGGCGTTTCTGTCCAAGGTGCTCTAGTGGCCCTGCCGGCGGACACACCGGATCCGGTGACCCCGCTGTGGCGGGCGGCGCAGGTGTTCCGGTTGCTCAGCTGCCTGTATGCGCTCGGCTTTCAGATCGCAGTCAACGGCGACCTCGACCACCCCGCCATCGGATGGCTGCTCTTCGGGGTGCTGATCGCGTGGAGTGCGGTGTGCGCGTTCGCGTATCTGATGGGCTTCGGTCGCCACCTCGGCTGGGTGCTCGCCGAACTGGTCATCGTCGTCGCGTTGATGTTGTCCACGGAATTCATCGCCTCCGATCAGTGGGCGCTGAACAACCAGTCCTGGCCGACGACCCTGTGGGCCACCAACGCGACGATATCGGCGGCCATCCTGCTCGGCCCGATCTACGGAATGCTCGCCGGCGTGGTCATCGTGGCGGCCAGCACGCTGGCCAAGGGCGTGGTGAACTACGACCTCGGTCGCAACGCGACGGTCGTCATCGAACTCGCGGTCGGACTGGGCGTGGGCATGGCCGCGCAGACCGCCCGCCGCGCCCATGCCGACCTCGAGCGCGCCGCCCGGTTGACCGCGAGGACCGAGGAGCGCGAGCGGCTGTCCAGGCAGGTGCATGACGGCGCCATTCAGGTACTCGCGCTGGTTTCCCGGCGTGGCCGCGAGATCGGCGGTGAGACAGCGAAACTCGCCGAGCTGGCCGGTGAACAGGAGCGTGCGCTGCGGCGTCTGGTCAGCTCCCCGGAGATCGAACCGCGACTCGGCGAGCTGACCGATATCGGCGCGCTGCTACGGCAGCGGGCATCGGATCGGGTGGCGGTGAGCGTGCCCGCGGAGCCGGTTCTGCTCGACGCCGCCGTCGCCGAGGAACTGGCCGCTGCGGCAGGCAACGCACTCGACAACGCCGCCGCCCACGCCGGAGCCGACGCGCGGGTCTACGTTCTGCTTGAGGACCTCGGTGACTCCGTCACGGTGAGCATCCGCGACGACGGTGTGGGGATCCCGGAGGGCCGACTCGAGGAGGCCGTCAGCGAGGGCAGGATGGGAATAGCCAAATCGATTGTGGGGCGGATGAGTTGGCTCGGCGGCAGCGCGAAGCTGAACACCGGGCCGGGATGCGGGACGGAATGGGAACTGACGGTACCCCGACGGTGATGGTCGTCGACGACCACCCGATCTGGCGCGACGCCGTCGCGCGCGACCTCGCCGACGACGGGTTCAACGTGGTGGCCACCGCGGACGGTGTCGCGTCGGCCCGGCGCCGGGCGGCGGTGGTCAAGCCCGACGTCGTGGTCATGGACATGCGCTTACCCGACGGCGACGGGGCGCAGGCCACCGCCGAAGTGCTGACGGTGTCGCCGTCGTCGAAAATCCTGGTGCTCTCGGCGTCGGATGAACGCGACGACGTGCTGGAGGCGGTCAAAGCGGGCGCCACCGGATACCTGGTGAAGAGCGCATCGAAAGCCGAACTGGGCGAGGCGGTTCGGGCGACAGCCGACGGGCGGGCGGTGTTCACCCCCGGCCTGGCGGGGCTGGTGCTGGGGGAGTACCGGCGGATCGCGCAGGGGCCGAAGTCGAACTCGACGCCCAGCCTCACTGAACGGGAAACCGAGATACTCCGCTATGTCGCCAAGGGACTGACGGCCAAACAGATCGCCGCCCGGCTGTCACTGAGTCACCGCACGGTCGAGAACCACGTACAGGCGACTTTCCGCAAGCTGCAGGTTGCCAACCGCGTCGAATTGGCGCGCTACGCCATCGAACACGGCCTCGACGAGTAGTGCACCGATTGCATTTGGGTAGTCCTACTCATCCATTGCAGGGCCTCCCGTTGCGACCATGGCGGCATGACTGCACCCCAGCATGCCGTCGTCTCCCGGCTGTCAGCCGACTTCGCCGCAATGTCCCAGCAGTTCGCCAGGATCTCGGCCGACCTGACCGAACTCGATCGATTGTTGGCCGAACGTCCGTCGGCGCCACCGCAATACGCGCCGCAACCTGTACCGCCTCCGATGGTGGTCCCTCAGCCGTATCCGCCGCCCTATCCGCCGCCCCAGTGGCCCGTGCAACCGCCCGCCACACCCGCGCCGCCTCCGCCTCCGCCGCCGCGGCAACCGAAACCACCCCGCGACGCCAGTTGGATCGGCAAGGCGCTCGCCGTTGCCGGTGTCGCCGTCACGCTCATCGGCGTCGTCCTTCTGCTCGTACTCGCCGCCCAGGCCGGCATTCTTCGTCCCGAAATCCGTGTCGGCGCAGGGGCGTTGCTCGCCGGTGCGCTCGTCGCCGTGGCAATCCGGCTCAATTCCCGACCCGGTGGACGGGTCGGCGCCGTCGCGCTGGCCGCGACCGGCATCGCGGCGGCCTACATGGACGTCATCGCCGTCACGACGATCTACGACTGGATGCCCGCACCCGCCGGGTTGGTGACCGCCGCGATCGTCGGAGGCGGCGGCCTGCTGCTCGCACGTCGCTGGGACTCGCAACAGCTGGGCCTTCTTGTGCTCGTGCCGCTGATCGTGCTCGCGCCGATCGTCAGCGACGGTGTCTCGATGCTGCTGATCGCGTTCATGCTCGCGATCTCCGCCGCATCGCTGCCGGTGCAACTCGGCAAGGATTGGATCTGGCTGCACGTCGCCCGCATCACCGCGCCGACGCTCCCGCTGCTGATCGCGCTGGTGGCGGCCCGTGTCGGCGACGACAACGCCGCCTGGCTGGCGGGTGGCTGCGCGATCGCCGCCATGCTGGCCCTTATCGGCGCGCTTGTCCTGCTGCCGTCCACCCGCAACCGGTCGGCGATGGCGCTGCTGACGGTCGCTGGAATGCTCCCGGTGCTGTGCGCTGCGGTGGGCATCACGGCGACCGTCGCGGCCATGATGGCCGCCGGTTTGTCGGCGGCGCTGCTGGCCGTCGTGCTCGTCGGCGACCGACTGCCCGGCGTCACGACGGGCGTTCGACGGATCTGGTCTGCGGCCTCGGCGGTATCGGCCCTGATAGCGGTGATCGTGGCCTTCGACGGTGAGATCGCTACACCGATCCTGTTGGCGATGGCCGTGGTGGTCGCGGTCGCAGGGCGCCGGGACGACGTCGCGCGCCTCGTGGCCATCGGATTCGCCGTGATCGGCGGGATTTTCTACAGCGCTTACGCCCCTCCGACGTCCCTGGTTCGCGCGACGGTGCTGTCCGTTCCCGATGCGGTCGCGGTCTTGGCGTCCAGCATCCTGCTGATCGCGGCCGTGCTCGCCATCGCCTGGTCCTGGATGGGCCGCGGCAATCTGACCCCCGACGCGGTCCGCGTCCTGCTGGCCTGTCTGTCGCTGGTCGTCGTCTATGCGGTGACCACCTTCACCGTCACCGCGGGCGTGCTGGCGGGCGGGGAGAACGGCGGGTTCTTCGCGGGTCACATGGCTGCGACCATCTGCTGGATCGTGATGGCCGCCGCGCTGTTCGTCTACGCCGCCCGACGACCCCGCGATGACCGCTCCCTGCCGATCGCCGGCGGATTGGCGCTGGTGGCGGGCTCGATGGTGAAACTGTTTCTGTTCGACCTCGGCACGCTCGACGGTATGTTCCGCGTCGCGGTGTTCATCGTCGTCGGGTTGATCCTGCTCGGGATGGGGGCCGGCTATGCCCGCCTGCTGGCCCAACAGGACCAGCAGGACCACCACGATGAGGCGGAAGTGTGAGCGGGATCATGCGGTAATCTGGAGTCATTCCAGAATAGGTTCTGTTGGAGGAGATATGAGCACACGTCGAACCGAAGCAGAAATCCAGAACTTCCAAGCGTCCACCCAGCTCAGTAACAACCTGCAGCGTGTCCTGGTGGACCTCGTCGAACTGCACCTGCAGGGCAAGCAGGCGCACTGGAACGTCGTCGGAACGAACTTCCGCGACCTCCACCTTCAGCTGGACGAGCTCGTCGACTTCGCCCGCGAGGCCAGCGACACCATCGCCGAGCGGATGCGAGCGCTGGACGTGGTTCCCGACGGGCGGTCCGACACCGTGGCCGCGAGCACGTCGCTGCCGCAGTTCCCGGCCTACGAGCACAGCACCGCCGAGGTCGTCGACCTGATCACGGCACGCGTCTACGCGACGGTCGACACCATGCGGGCCGTGCATGACGAGGTCGACGCAGAAGATCCCAGCACCGCCGATATCCTGCATCAGCTCATCGACGGGCTGGAGAAGCTCGCCTGGCTGATCAAGTCGGAGAACCGCAAAGTTTAGGTGTGGTTGTTGTCACCCGGGTGGGTACTCCACCCGGGTGACAGTCACCAGAGACATTCGCACTTCGTGCAGCCAGGTTTGGGATGTAGTCGCCGACGGGTGGACCTACTCGCAGTGGGTGGTCGGCAATAGTCGTATGCGGGCCGTCGACCCGAATTGGCCCGAGGTCGGCTCCACCATCCGGCACTCGATAGGGGTCTGGCCACTCGTCATCAATGACGAGACAGTGGTCGAGGAGTGCGTGCCGATGGAGAAGCTCGTGCTGCACGCCAAGGGTCAACTGGGCGGTGCCCGAGTGATCCTGCGGTTCAACGAGATTCCCAATGGTTGCCGGGTGACGATGGAGGAGTACCCGGTGAGCGGGATCGGGGCCCTGGTGCCGGCCAAGCTCGGCGACCTGGTGGCGTGGCCGCGTAACCGGGAAACGCTGTCGCGGCTCGCCGCGATCGCCGAGCGCGTCAAACCGACTGAGCTGTCGGACTGACCGATTCCATGACGCTGTCCCGGCCGTCGCCGTTGCGCCTGCCGACCAGATACCAGGTGTGCATCGGACCCTTGCCCTTGATGTCGACGACGCCGCGTTCCTCCAGCACATAGTCGGTCTTCAGCCGCTCGTAGACCGTGTCCGGTACTTGGATCCGGCCTTCGACGTCGGTCGACTCCATCCGCGACGCGACGTTGACGGCGTCGCCCCACACGTCGTAGAAGAATTTGCGCGCCCCGACCACCCCGGCCACCACCGGACCCGATGCCAACCCGATGCGCAGCGGCACGTCTCGGCCCTGCGGATCCTTCAGGTCCGCAACGGCTTCTGCCATGTCGAGGGCCAGGCAGGCGATGGCCTGAACGTGATCCGGCCGCGGCTTCGGCACGCCGCTGACCACCATGTACGAGTCGCCGCTGGTCTTGATCTTCTCCAGGCCGTGCTTGTCGACGAGGGCGTCGAGGTCGGTGTAGAGCTGGTCCAGGAAGCGGACGAGGTCGGTGGGCGCCGTGTCGCTGGCGCGTTTGGTGTAACCGGCGATGTCGGCGAACAGGATCGAGGCGTCGTCGTACTTGTCGGCGATGATGTTGCGGCTCGGATCCTTGAGCCGGTTGGCGATCGACACCGGCAGGATGTTGGCCAACAGCGACTCCGAACGCTGATACTCGGCCTCCATCGCCTTCTCGGCGCGGTCCACCTCACGCATCGCGAACCAGATGGTCGCCATCACGATGACCGCGGATCCGATGACGGAGCTGACGAAGCCGACAGTCAGCGTCCACGGCGGGCCGAGCCCGCGGTCATGGGGCACGAGCAGTTCGAGGGCGATGGTTCCCGCGACGCCGAACGCGACGATCGTCGACGCCAAAACCATGCGCTCGATGCCGAATACGAGCACCACGAGCGTCGCCGACACGAGGAAGTAGAACTGCAGACCGGACCCGGTCCCCATCGTGTAGCAGATGAACCCGACCGATACGTAGGCGAAGACGAAGAACGTCAGCGGTGCGATCAGCTCGCCGAATCGGTACAGCAGTGGAACCGCCACGAAGATGGCGCCGAAAATCAGGTTGAGCACCCCGACCCACCAGGCCGGGCCGCCGAGTATCAACTGGAAGACGCCGAACAAGCCGCTGATCGCCGCGGCGATCCAAGCCGCGACCTTGAGGACCCGGAAACGACTGGAGACGCTTTCGGCGTAGTGCTGCGTCCGGGCAGGCACAGCGCTCTTGAGCGCCAGCTCGGGCATACAAACCGATCGCGCACCGCGCGTCATGGCAAGAGCCTACTTCGCAGGATCGGCAGAAAGGGCCGTGATGTCGCGGGCGCGGAGCGCCAGCCACAGTTCGTGGCGGTCCTGCGCGGAGTCCATCCGCCTGCCGGTGAGCCGTTCGACGGTCTCGATCCTGTTCCGCATCGTGTGTCTGTGCACCCGCAGCGCGCTGGCGGCGGCCGCCCAATGCCCGTTGTGTTCGAGGAATGCGGTCAGCCCGCGAAGCAGGTCTGTGGCCCGGTCGTTGGCATCGAGCGGGCCGAGCACCGCGTCGGTGAACGCCGCGAGAGGTTCGGTGCCAACGGCGTTGAGCAGCATGCGGCTGCTGGCGATCTCCTCGGCGCGTAGATGTCTGCCCTGGACACGGCTCGCGGGCAACGCCGAGCGGGCCTGCCGCAGCGACACCGCGACAGCCCCTGGCCTCACCCCGATGCCGATTCCGGCGGACCGGTCGGGTGCAAGCGTCGCCAGCGCACCGGGCAGATCCGTGGCCAACGGCACCGCAACCTCGACGACGCTGCCGACCACCCGCACCAGCGCGTCCCGCAGGGTGCTCAGCAGGTCGGCGGCGAGATCCTCGGCATCGTCGGGCGCAGAGATCGCAGCCGCCCGTTGGTCGGTGTCCTTGAGGCCGAGTGACGCCAGCCAGCGAGCCGCGACGGCGTCGTCGACGGTGCCCCTCGCCAGCCGGTCGAGCACCTGCGCGCGTTCGCGCCGCTGTGCGCTGTCGAGCCCGTGTCGGCGTTCCAGCTCCAAGGAGAGCAGCGAGACCAGATCGCCGGTGATCTGTTCTGCGGCAGGCATTTCCGCGGGACCGTCGATCAGCAGCCATGCCCGCAGGCGCTGCGCGCCAAGCGCATGGACCTCGCGGCGGCGGCCTTCGCTGATGTCGACCGCCGCGCCGGACAACCCGTGATCCCGGATGGATGTCAACGGCCCTGCCATCCGCTCGACGAGCGAAGCGCCTGCGGGGTCGGTCTGCGCCAGCACCCTGCCCAGCTGATCGACGATCACGCCGTCGCGTCCGGTCGCGTCCCGGTGCGCGTTGAGGATTCCCATGAGGCCGCCGGGGCTGACCGCTGCTGCGGTGAGGGCCCGCTGCGTTTCCAGCGTGCGCTCGAGCGCCCGGCGTTCGGCGCGGGCCCGGTATGCGAACACCGCCTTGGTCACGGCGATGAACGGCACGCCATCGGGGACCGTCAACAGCGGCATCCCGACGGCGTCTGCGGCGGCGACGAGCCGCTGCGGGGCACACTGATGCGGCAGTTCGGCGCCCAGACCCAACCCGACCGCGCGGACGCCCGCCTCATGAAGCTCTGCCAGATACGAGCGGCAGCCCTCTACGGTGTCCGGCAGAAGAAGCCCGATGGTCAGCAGCAGCTCGCCGCCCTGCAGCCAGGGCCCGGGGTGGGAGAGTTCGGAGACCGCGGCCGCCTCGATCTCCCGGTCGGCTGCGGGGGTGCCGGCGACCAGTTCCAGGCCCAGGGCCTGATCAGTGAGCAGCTCCGCGACGGTGAGCATGGACATATCGTCGAACAGAAGCGCGGCCGATTCTACTTTTTGTCGATATCGGTGTGATGGTCATCTCAGGAACGCTGTGATCATGACGTCGTCACAACAGCCGATCGGTCCCGTCGATGCCACCAAGGTGCCGCGTTACGCCGGACCGCCCACGTTCGCACGGTTGCCGCGAACCGATCAGGTGACCCGCACCGACGTTGCGGTTGTCGGGATCCCGTTCGACTCGGGGGTGTCGTACCGGCCCGGCGCCCGCTTCGGCCCCGGGCACATCCGCGCGGCATCCAAACTACTGCGCACCTACCATCCGCGCCTCGACGTCGAACCCTTCGCGGTGCAGCAGGTCGCCGATGCCGGCGACATCGCCGTGAACCCGTTCGACATCGCCGAAGCCATCACCACCATCGAACGCGCCTCCGACGAACTGCGCGACGGCGGCACCAAGTTGGTGACCCTCGGCGGCGACCACACCATCGCGTTGCCGCTGCTGCGGTCGCTGCACCGCGACCACGGCCCGATCTCGGTGCTGCACTTCGACGCCCACCTCGACACATGGGACACCTACTTCGGGGCGCCGTTCACCCACGGCACCCCGTTTCGGCGGGCCAGCGAAGAAGGCCTGCTCGATCCCGAGCACTGCCTCCATGTCGGCATCCGCGGTCCGCTGTACGCACCCACCGACCTGTCCGATGACCGTGTCCTCGGCTTCCAGGTGATCGGGTCCGACGACTTCCAGATCGATGGGCTCGCAACGGTTATCGAGCGGATGCGCGCCCGCCTCGGTGAGGCACCCGTCTACGTGTCCATCGACATCGACGTTCTGGACCCGGCGCACGCACCGGGGACCGGCACACCGGAGGCCGGCGGGATGACCAGCCGCGAACTGCTGCACTGCCTGCGGAGCCTCGTCGGCGTCAACGTCGTGGGCGCCGACATCGTCGAGGTGGCGCCCGCCTATGACCATGCCGAGATCACCGGAATCGCAGCCGCCCACGTCGCCTACGAACTTCTCTCGGTCCTGGCGGCGAGTTCGTGACCGATCACCGCAACGGCGGCGCAGCGGTCGTGGAAACCCTTGCCGCGCATGGCGTCGACACTCTGTTCGGCATACCCGGCACTCACAATCTCGAGCTGTACCGGCACTTCGACGCCAACGGGATCCGCGCCATCACGCCCCGCCACGAACAGGGCGCCGGCTACGCGGCCGAGGCCTATGCGAGGGTGAGCGGACGTCCCGGCGTCGTGGTCACGACCAGCGGCCCCGGTCTGACCAACGCGATGACGGCGGCCGCCACCGCATACGCGGAGTCGCAGCCCGTGCTGCTCCTCTCGTCAGGGATGCCCACCGGCGCAGAGGGCCGCGACCTCGGCCAGCTGCACGAGGCCAAGAACGCAAGCGGCGCAATGCATCAGCTCGTGGCATGGAGCCGACGCGTGGGCAACGCCGACGAAGCCGCGGCGGCGGTGACCGAGGCGTTCACCGGGTTCACCGGGCGACGCCCGCGGCCCGTGCACATCGAGATCCCGGTCGACGTGTTGGAACAGGCGTGGACAGGTGAGCCGCGGATCGCCGCGGCCGTCGCACCGCCGGTCGCCGACCGCGACACGGTCCGGCACGTCGCCGAACTGCTCGCCGGGGCCACCCGGCCGCTGATCATCGCCGGCGGCGGCGCCGTCGACGCTCAGACCGAACTCACCGCCGTGGCCGAGGCGGTCGGGGCACCGGTGGCCACCACGGTCAACGGCAAGGGCACTGTCGACGAGGCGCATCCGCTTTCGGTCGGCGCATCGATCCGGCTGCGGGCGCTGCAGAAGGCCGCCGCGGACAGCGACGCGCTGCTGGTCGTCGGCAGCGAACTCGGGGATTCCGACCTGTGGGAGGGCCAGATCCGCGGTCGCACCGTCATCCGCTGCGACATCGACCCGGCGCAACTGAACAAGAACTGCCCCGCCGATTACACGCTGCTCGGCGATTCGGCAGCCACGCTGGCCGCGGTGCTCGATGCGCTTCCCGCGAAAACCGGTGGGGGAGAACAGCGTGCCGCCGAACTGCGAACCGAGTGCCGCAGCGAGGCGGCCGCCGACGCCGGTGTGTACGCCGAGATCAACGCCGCCGTCCGCGCCGCGCTGCCCACCGAGGCAGCACTCGCCGGCGACAGCTCGCAGGTCACCTACTTCGGCTCGGTGCACTACTTCGACGTGCCCGCACCGCGCCGGTTCTGCTACTCACCCGGCTACGCCACGCTGGGCTACGGCCTGCCCGCCGGGCTGGGTGCGGCCATCGGACGACCGGGTGCACCCGCTGCCGTCCTGCTCGGCGACGGCGCCCTCATGTTCTCCGTCCAGGAGCTGACCACGCTTGTGGAACAGAAGCTTTCGGTGCCGGTGATCGTCGTCGACAGCGGCGGATACCGGGAGATCCAGGACCAGGAGGCGGCGCGCGGCATTCCGCCCATCGGCGTCAAGCTCCGGACTCCCGACCTCGCAGCGTTGGCCATCGCGATGGGCGCCGACGGTGTCCGCACCACATCGACCGCCGATCTGCCGGAACTCGTCAGCGCTGCGCTCGCCGCTGACGGACCGACCGTCATTCACTTCGACATCCGCTGAAAGGGACCCACCGTCATGGATATCGCCGTTGTCATCATCTACCTGCTCGGCATGATCGCGTTCGGGTTCTGGGGTAAACGAAGAGCCACCACGCAGTCCGACTTCCTGGTCGCCGGAAGGCGACTCGGTCCGGTCCTCTACTCCGGCACGATGGCCGCGATCGTTCTCGGCGGCGCATCGACCATCGGCGGCGTCGGGTTGGGCTACCAGTACGGCATTTCGGGCATGTGGCTGGTCTTCGCGATCGGCACCGGCATCCTTCTCTTGAGCCTGCTGTTCGCGGGCAGAATCCAGCGGCTGGGTGTCTACACGGTCAGCCAGATGCTCGAATTGCGTTACGGCCCAGGATCATCCGTGCTCTCCGGTGTGGTCATGTTCGGATACACGTTGATGCTGTCGGTGACGTCGACAATCGCCTACGCGACCATCTTCGGTGCCCTGTTCGACATCGGCAGGGTGTTCGCGATCATCCTCGGCGGCAGCGTCGTGGTCATCTACTCCGTACTCGGAGGCATGTGGTCGATCACGCTGACCGATTTCGTGCAGTTCCTGATCAAGACCATCGGCATCTTCTTCATCCTGCTGCCGATCGCGCTGTACAAGACCGGCGGCGTCAGCGGGCTTGCCGAGAAGCTGCCTGCCGACGCGACGTCGTTCACCTCGATCGGCGGGGACACCATCCTCACTTATTTCGTCATCTACACCTTCGGCCTGCTCATCGGGCAGGACATCTGGCAGCGCGTCTTCACCGCACGCAGCCCTGGGGTGGCTCGCTGGGCGGGCACCGCGTCGGGCGTCTACTGCCTGCTGTACGCCATCGCAGGCGCGGTCATCGGCATGGCGGCCAAGGTGCTGCTGCCCGCGCTGGAAGCGCGCGACGACGCGTTCGCCGAGTTCGTCGAGATGCAACTGCCGCCGATCCTGGCCGGTCTGGTGCTCGCTGCCGCGCTGGCGGCGGTCATGTCGACCTCCAGCGGTGCGTTGATCGCCACCGCGACGGTGTTCAGTCAGGACATCGTCGCCCGGCTACGCAAGCGCGACATCGAAGCCGGCAGCGAGCACGACCATGTCCGCAGCAACCGAATCTATGTGGCCGGCTTCGGAATACTGATGATTGTCATCGCATGCCTGCTGCAGGACGTCGTCGCGGCGCTGACCGTCGCCTACGACATCCTCGTCGGCGGACTGCTGGTGCCGATCCTCGGCGGGCTGGTCTGGCGGCGCGGTACGAACATCGGGGCCGTCGCGGCGATGGCCGTCGGCACCGTGGTCACGCTGGCCACCATGATCGTCGTTGGGGACATCTTCGCCAACGAGCCGATCTACTTCGGGTTGGCATCCGGTCTGGCGGTTTTCGTCGTCGGCAGTTTGCTCAGCAAGCCGACCGCACCCGAGGTCATGGCGGAGTGGGATCGCCGGAGCCGGGGCGAGCGCATCGCACCCGAGCCGATGACGGATGCGACAATTTAGGTTCCCGATGTAAAGTTGAAGTTTGCCGCTAGCTAACCTTGGGGGGCGAGGCTTGGACGGACCTTGGCTTCGTTGCGCGGCTATCAGTTGCGCCGTCGCCTCGTGCACCATGATCGCCGGGCCGGGCTACGTCGGGACCGCGATGGCCCATGCCGGGCTCTTCGGATTCGATTTCGACTTCTTCGGCGACGACGACAAGTCTGACCTGCACCATCCGCGGCCCGGGTCTGATGCGGCCGTGGCCCGTGCCGCTGCCGGTCCGACCGCCGGTGAGGCGCCGACGGCAAAGGTCGGGAGCGCGCCGGGCGGCCTCGGTGTCTCCGAAACCACCGCCATGCGCTCGCTTGCCAGCACCCCCGAAGGCAGCGCGATTGCCAGCGCCCCGGAAAGCGTGGCGGTGGCGAGCAGCGGTGGAGGAGGAGGTGGCGTGCCCCGCGCCGTCACCCCGGGTCGGCCGGACAATCTGCAGCGCGTTTCCTCGGCTCCCATGGCCCGAACCGTGATCATCCGAAGGGCCCCGCAGCCCGCGGCCCCGGTGCCCGCATACGTATCGCCCGTACCGCAGTCGCCCGTCGTCGCGGTTCCCCTGGCGGTGCCGCCACCGGACACAGCCGAGCCCGAGGGCAGGCCCGCCCCCGCTGCGCCACCCGTCCCGTCGCCATCCACCGCTCGCGTGAAAGACCCGGTGGCGCCCGGCAATTCGAGTCCTGCCCGGATTCCCGACTCGTTCCGAGTTGGCTACCCGGAGTACCTCAGATCCGCCGACACCGCCGACATGCTGGCCGCGGCCCTGCCCGGAGTGGCCGGAATCGCGGGGTTCACCCTTGTCGGCGCCTACGCGGGCTACCGCCAGGCCAAAGCGCTGCAGAAGGCACTGCTTGCACCGGTGCCCACCAGCGTCCTGCTGTAGGGGCGAGGCAGCCAGTACGCTGGATGCCGGTGAGGCGCAAGGACTTCAAGGTCAGCGCTGTCCCGGGCGTCCCCGTAGACGCCGGACCTTCACAATCGCGTAACCTAGCGTTGCTTCCTCGCAAGCCCGAGTGGCGAAATGGCAGACGCGGCGGACTCAAAATCCGTTGGTGGCAACACCGTGTGGGTTCGAATCCCTCCTCGGGCACTTGGCAGGCGAATCGCAGGTCGCGGCCTGTTTACGCTGGTCAGCACCGGCTGGCAGCGCAAGTCGGTCGGCTTTCCACCACGCAGGATCCCCCGCGGTCGCTGACTCGGCCCGCGCCCGCCACAATGGCACGCATGACCGGCGCAACGAATGACGATGTCAAGCCGCACCGCGTGCTCATCGCGGAGGACGAAGCCCTCATCCGACTGGACCTTGCCGAGATGCTGCGCGAGGAGGGCTATGAGGTCGTCGGCGAAGCCGGTGACGGGCAGGAAGCCGTCGAGCTGGCCGAGAGCCTCAAGCCCGACCTGGTGATCATGGACGTCAAGATGCCGCGGCGGGACGGCATCGATGCGGCATCTGAGATCGCCGCCAAGCGCATCGCGCCGATCGTGGTGTTGACCGCGTTCAGCCAACGCGATCTCGTTGAGCGGGCCCGTGACGCAGGGGCCATGGCGTATCTCGTCAAGCCGTTCTCCATGAGCGACCTGATCCCAGCGATCGAGCTTGCGGTGAGTCGGTTCAGCGAGATCAGCGCGTTGGAGCAGGAAGTCGCGACACTGTCGGACCGGCTCGAGACACGCAAGCTCGTCGAGCGGGCAAAAGGTTTGCTCCAGACCAAACATCAGATGTCCGAACCCGAGGCGTTCAAGTGGATTCAGCGGGCCGCGATGGATCGTCGGACCACGATGAAGCGCGTTGCCGAGGTTGTGCTGGAGACCTTGGACGCCCCCGAGGACGCCGCGCCGTCGGGCTAGCAATACACGGAAAACGCGCACCATGGCCAACCGTTGGCTATGTTCTACCCGAAGCGTCAGCGCCCGGTTGAGGCAAGCCGGATCGTCGATGCCGATGAAAACATTGAGTCGGAGGTGAAACGTGCGCGGTCGCGTGGCACGGAGCGCAGTAGCGCTCGGTAGCGCAGGTCTTGTGGTGCTCAGCATGACTGCCTGTCAGCAGTCCCAGCCGGAAGAGGAGGCATCGCAGACTGACCTGAAGATCGTCGAGCAGGTGCAGATCGATGAGAACGGCGCCGAGGTCAAGGCGGAGGAGGGCACCGAGCCCGCCGATCCCGCAGGCGACGGCAACGCCAACTGCCCGCCGGTGTCCATCGCCATGGCGGGTGCGCTCAACGGCCCCGATGCCGCGCTGGGCATCAACATCAAGAACGGCGTGCAGCTGGCCATCGACAAGCACAACGCCGCCAACAAGGGCTGCCAGATCCAGCTGAAGCCGTTCGACACCGAGGGTGATCCGCAGAAGGCGACCGCGATCGCCCCGCAGATCGTTGACGACCAGTACACGATCGGCCTTGTCGGCCCGGCGTTCTCGGGTGAGACGAAGGCCACTGGCGGTGTGTTCAACCAGGCCGGTTTGGTTGCGGTGACCGCATCGGCGACGAACCCGACGCTCAGCGAGAACGGCTGGCGGACCTTCTTCCGCGGGCTGGCCAACGACGCCGTTCAGGGCCCGGCGGTTGCGAACTACATGAAGAACGGCCTCGGCTACCAGAAGATCTGCGTCGTCGACGACAGCACCGACTACGGCCTCGGCCTTGCCAGCGCTGTCCGCGACACGCTGGGTCCGACCGCCGACTCGGGTTGCAACATCTCGGTGAAGAAGGGCGACAAGGACTTCTCCGCCGCGGTGACTCAGGTCAAGGGAGTCAACCCGGACGCCGTGTTCTACAGCGGGTACTACTCGGAGGCGGCCCCGTTCGTCCAGCAGCTCAAGGACGGCGGCTTCGAGGGCACCTTCGTCAGTGCCGACGGCACGAAGGATCCGCAGTTCGTCAGCCAGGCCGGTGAAGCGGCCAAGGATGCGATCCTGTCCTGCCCATGCGGTCCGGCCACGGGGGCGTTCGCCGAGGAATACAAGGCGAAGTTCAACGCAGAAGCCGGCACCTACAGCGCTGAGGGCTACGACCTCGGCACGATCCTGGTGAAGGGCATCGACTCGGGCGCGATCACGCGGCCGGCCCTGCTCGAGTTCGTCAGGAACTACAACGGTCAGGGTGTGGCACGCAAGTACCAGTGGTCACCCACCGGTGAGCTCACCACCAATTTGATTTGGATCTTCAAAGTCCAGTAACCCTGTGGCGAAGCGCGTCCGAGGCTCGGTGAGCCCGGACGCGCTTTCGCTTCAGATACCACTGCGCGAGGAGCCCGCCGCCGGATGACCTTGATCCCTCCTGACTGTCTCGACCAGTACGCATGCCTGGCCGCCAACATCAACTTCAACCTGGAGAACCTGCGAAGCGGCTTCTGGCAGTTGACGATTGACGGCCTGTCGTGGGGAGCGATCTATGCGCTGGTAGCCGTCGGCTACACGCTCGTGTTCGGTGTGTTGCGTCTGATCAATTTCGCGCACTCCGAGATTTTCATGCTCGGTATGTTCGGCGCGTATTTCGCCCTCGACGTCATCATGGGTTTCACGCCGAGCGGCAACGCCTACAACAAAGGCCTCACCCTGACCGTGCTGTATCTCGGCATCGCGATGCTGTTCGCGATGCTGGTATCGGGTTCGGCGGCGGTCGGTCTGGAGTTCGTCGCGTATCGGCCGCTTCGAAAACGCAACGCCCGCTCGCTGACGTTCCTGATCACCGCGATCGGCATGTCCTTCGTGCTTCAGGAGTTCGTGCACTTCGTTCTGCCCAAGCTGCTCAAGGGATATGGCGGCAGCAACGCGCAGCAACCGATCATCCTCGTCCAGCCGAAAACGCAGTTCACGATCTTCGGTGCCTCGGTGTCCAACATCACCCTGGTCATCATCGTGGCGGCGCTGATATTTGCGGTGTTGACCGACATCGCGATCAACAGAACGAAGTTCGGCCGAGGTATTCGCGCCGTCGCGCAGGATCCGACCACGGCGACGTTGATGGGTGTGTCGCGCGAACGCATCATCATGACGACGTTCTTGATCGGCGGCCTGCTGGCCGGTGCCGCGGCGCTGTTGTACACGTTGAAGGTTCCGCAGGGAATCATCTACTCGGGTGGATTCCTGTTGGGCATCAAGGCGTTCTCGGCCGCGGTGCTCGGCGGCATCGGCAACCTGCGGGGTGCCCTGCTCGGTGGTCTGCTGCTGGGGATCATGGAGAACTACGGGCAGGCCGTCTTCGGCACCCAGTGGCGCGATGTGATCGCCTTCGTGCTGCTCGTCCTGGTGCTGTTGTTCCGGCCGACAGGGATACTCGGTGAGAGCCTCGGGAAGGCACGCGCATGAGCTCAACCGAAAATTCGCAGACAGATCGCGAGGCGCGGGCGAAACGTCTACTGGCGCCCGGCGATGGGCTACGCAACTGGTGGGACGAACGGTCGCGTGTCCAGAAGTGGCTCTTCGGGATCCTGCTGTTCGGCGCTGTCGCCCTGCTTCCGCTGTTCACCCCGCCGTTTTTGGACACGCCGGGCATCAGCTTCGGCGGCACCATGGCCACGTTCGCCATGGTTGCGATCATCGCCATCGGCCTCAACGTCGTCGTCGGCCAGGCCGGCCTGCTCGACCTCGGCTACGTCGGCTTCTACGCGGTGGGCGCCTACACCGTCGCGCTTCTCACCAGCCCGGACAGCCCGTGGAACAAGGTCAGCCCCAACGGATTTCTCAGCACCCCGTGGGCATGGCTGTCCTGTGTGCCGCTGGCGATGGCCATGACCGCCTTGGCCGGCTTGATCCTCGGCATCCCCACGCTCCGGTTGCGCGGCGACTACCTGGCGATCGTCACGCTGGGCTTCGGCGAGATCATCCGCTTGATGGCCGACAACCTTTCGGACGTCACCAACGGCCCGCGCGGCCTCAACGAGGTGGCTTTCCCGCGGTTGGGGGAGAGCGAGAAGTTGCCGGAAGGTGTGTTCTCCAGCGCGAACTCGACAGGTGAGACCAACTACGGCGCCTGGTGGTTCTGGCTCGGCCTGGCACTCATCGTCGTCATCCTGGTTCTCGTCGGGAATCTGGAACGCAGTCGGGTCGGCCGCGCCTGGATCGCCGTCCGCGAGGATGAGGACGCCGCAGAGGTGATGGGCGTCAACACTTTCCGGTTCAAGCTGTGGGCGTTCGTCATCGGCGCCGCTATCGGCGGGCTGTCGGGCGCGCTCTACGCGGGCCAGGTGCAGTATGTCGCGCCGCCGACGTTCAACATCATCAACTCGATGCTGTTCCTGTGTGCTGTTGTCCTCGGCGGGCAGGGCAACAAGCTCGGGGTGATATTCGGCGCGTTCATCATCGTGTACCTGCCCAACCGCCTGCTCGGTGTCCACTTCCTCGGAATCAACCTGGGCGACTTGAAGTATCTGTTCTTCGGCCTCGCGCTCGTGGTGCTGATGATCTTCCGTCCCGAAGGTCTGTTCCCGGCCCGTCAGCAGTTGCTCGCCTACAGTAAGGCCGCCCGCGACCTGTTACGTGCCCGGCCGGCAGAGAAGGAGCCGGCCGCATGAGCACACCGTTGCCCGGCACCGGGGAATCCGTCGAAGAACTCGCCAGCGTCCACCGCGAAATCCACGCCTCCGAGGGCGAAGTCCTCTTGCAGGTAAAGGATCTCACGGTCAAGTTCGGTGGTTTGACGGCGTTGGACTCGGTCACGTTCGACATCCGGCGCGGTGAGATCCTCGGCATGATCGGACCCAACGGCGCAGGCAAGACCACCTGTTTCAACGCGATCACCGGTGTGTACCGGCCCACCTCAGGGCAGGTCATCTTCGACGGTGCACCGCTCGGGCGGATCAAGCGGCACCAGATCACCCGCAAAGGCATCGCCCGCACCTTCCAGAACATTCGGCTGTTCGGCGACATGACCGCGCTGGAGAACGTCATGGTCGGAACCGACGCGCGACACCACACGTCGGTGCCCGGCGCACTGGTCCGCACACCGCGGCATCGCCGCGAGGAGAAGTCGGCGATCGAGCGCTCGGCAGCGCTGCTGCACTTCGTCGGCATCGCACACCGCGGCGAGGAGAAGGCCAGGAACCTGCCCTACGGCGACCAGCGGCGGCTGGAGATCGCGCGGGCGCTGGCGACCGAACCGAAACTGCTCTGCCTCGACGAGCCGGCAGCGGGCTTCAACCCGAGTGAGAAGTCAGCCTTGATCGAGCTGATCCAGAAGATCCGCGACGACGGTTACACGGTGCTGCTCATCGAACACGACATGCGCCTGGTCATGGGTGTCACCGACCGCATCGTCGTACTCGAGTTCGGTCGCAAGATCGCCGATGGTCTGCCTGCCGAGATCCGCGAGGACCCGAAGGTCATCGCCGCTTATTTGGGGGTGCCCGATGACGAAGTCTCCTGACACCAACGACCGGCCGATCCTGCTCGAGGTTCGCGACGTCGTCGTGCATTACGGACGCATCCAAGCGCTGCACGGTGTTTCCCTGATCGTGCGCGAGGGTGAACTGGTCACCCTGCTCGGCTCCAACGGCGCGGGTAAGACCACCACCATGCGCGCGATCTCCGGATTGCGGTCGCTGACATCGGGATCGGTGTGGTTCGAGGGCAACGACATATCCCGGGTGAAAGCGCATCGACGGGTCGCCGACGGCTTGATCCAGGCACCGGAGGGCCGCGGCATCTTCCCAGGGATGACGGTCGCCGAGAACCTGGAAATGGGTTGCTACGCACGCAAATTCCCCTCCAAGGCCGAACACCGGGAGCGCTTCGAATGGGTGCTGGAGACGTTCCCGCGCCTGGCCGAACGGAAGAACCAGGTCGGCGGCACGCTGTCGGGCGGTGAACAGCAGATGCTGGCGATCGGCCGAGCGCTGATGGCGCGTCCGAAGGTGCTGCTGCTCGACGAGCCGTCAATGGGGTTGGCGCCCATGGTGATATCGCAGATCTTCAAGATCATCGCAGACATCAACGCACAGGGCACCACGGTGCTGCTGGTGGAGCAGAACGCACAGCAGGCCCTCACCCGGTCCGACCGCGCATACATTCTGGAGACGGGTGAGATCACCCGTGAGGGCAACGCTCGAGCGCTGCTGGCGGACGACAGCATTCGGGCCGCCTACCTCGGCGTTGCCTGAGTTCTGGCCGTGCCCAATCGCATCCAAGCCCTGCTAGGCGTCCGGTTTCCGGTTGTTCAGGCGCCGATGACCTACATCGCTCGCGCCGAACTGGCCGCCGCGGTGTCCGAGGCCGGCGGCCTCGGGATGATAGAAACCCTGACACCCGAAGGCCAGGCGGACCTGCGTCGGGTCCGCAAGCTCACCGAGAAACCCGTCGCGGCCAACCTGATGATCCAGGGCTGGAAGAAGGATCCGTCGATCGTCGACATCCTCGCCGAGGCCGGCATGCGCCACGTGTTCACGTCAGCAGGTGATCCGGCATTGTTCACCGCGCGTCTTCACGACGCCGGAATGATCGTGGTTCATGTCGTGGGATCGCTTCGGGCCGCGCTGAAGGCGGCCGACGCAGGCGTCGACGCGCTTGTGGTGGAGGGGGTGGAGGGCGGCGGCTTCAAGTCGGCTCTCGGCGCATCAACGATGGTCCTGCTTCCTCTCGTCGCCGAACAGACCGACCTGCCGATCATCGCCGCGGGAGGCATATGCGATGCGCGCTCGGCGGCCGCGGCCGTGGTGTTGGGCGCCGAGGGTGTGCAGATGGGCACCCGCATGTTGGCCAGCCAAGAGTCTCTGGTGCACGCGAACTTCAAGAACGCGATCGTCGATGCAAACGATTCGGGCACAGTGCTTCTCGACATACCGGGCAACCCGACGATGCGTGTGCTGCGCACCGGTCTGGCGGCACGGGTAGCGGCGCACGATCCAGAAGTGCAACTGCTCGGCAGAGTGACCGACCTGTATTTCGACGGCGACCTGGAGGCCAGCGTCGCCAACACCGGTCAGGTGTCGTCGCGGATCGCCGAACTGCTGCCGGTCGCCGACATCGTGAAACGCACATGGGGCGACATCGAAGCCGTGTTGGACGGCGCGAAGTCTCGGGTCTAGCGGGCGACGATGACTGAGGAGCCGTGTCCGAACAGGCCTTGGTTGGCGGTGATGCCGACGGTGGCGTTGTCCACTTGGCGTCCGGTGGCTTGGCCTTTCAGTTGCCAGGTCAGTTCGCAGACTTGGGCGATGGCTTGGGCGGGGATGGCTTCGCCGAAGCAGGCCAGTCCGCCGGACGGGTTGACCGGCACGGTGCCGCCGATGGTGGTGGCGCCGCTGCGCAGCAGGTGTTCGGCTTCGCCTTTGGGGCACAGGCCGAGGTGTTCATACCAGTCCAACTCGAGTGCGGTGGACAGGTCGTAGACCTCGGCGAGGCTGACGTCCTCGGGGCCTATGCCGGCTTCGGTGTAGGCGGCGTCGAGGATCTGGTCTTTGAACACCCGCTCGGGTGCGGGTACCGCGGCGGTGGAATCGGTGGCGATGTCGGGCAGTTCGGGCAGATGCTGCGGGTACTGCGGGGTGACGGTGCTGACCGCACGCACCGCGGGCACCCCGGCCACTGATCCGAGATGCTTCTCGGCGAACGACTTGCTGGCCACCACCAGTGCTGCAGCGCCGTCGGAGGTGGCGCAGATGTCGAGTTGGCGCAACGGATCGGACACCACCGGGCTGGCCAGCACGTCGGCGACGGAGGCCTCTTTGCGGTACCGCGCGTACGGATTCTGCAGGCCGTGGCGGGCGTTTTTGACCTTCACCGCGGCGAAGTCCTCGGCGGTGGCGCCATAGAGATCCATCCGGCGGCGGGCCAGCAGTGCGAAGTAGACCGGGTTCATCGCCCCGATCAGATGAAACCGCTGCCAGTCCGGATCGTTCTTGCGTTCGCCGCCGACTGGGGCGAACGCGCCCTTGGGCGTGGTGTCGGCGCCGATGACCAGCGCCACATCGCAGAAGCCGGCAAGGATGTGGGCGCGGGCGCTCTGCAGCGCCTGCGACCCGCTGGCGCACGCGGCGTAGCTGGAACTGACCGGCACCCCGTTCCAGCCCAGCTTCTGGGCGAACGTCGAGCCGGCGATGAAACCGGGATAGCCGTTGCGGATGGTGTCCGCACCCGCCACCAACTGAATCTGGCGCCAGTCCAGACCCGCCTCGGCCAGCGCGGCGCGCGCGGCGACGACACCGTATTCGGTGAAGTCACGGCCCCACTTGCCCCACGGATGCATCCCCGCACCGAGGATGTAGAGCGGTTCTGGGCTCATCGGTCGCTCCCGTCGGCGATCTTCCAGGCGTGCACGATCCGCTCGACGCCGTCGTCGTCGACGAACAACGGCATCGTGGTCAACTCCATCTCCATCCCGACGGTGAGGTCGGCGGCCAACGTGCCCTCGGCGACCTTGCCCAACACGATCAACCCCTCATCGGCCAATTCGACCGCAGCGATCGCGAACGGCTCGAACGGATCCGGCGCCGGATACGGCGCAGGCGGGGGATAGCGGTTCTCGGTATAACTCCACAACGTGCCCCGACGCGACAACGGCACCAGGGCCAACTCGTCGCCCTCACAGGCAGGGTTGGGGCAGTTGTTCGACCGCGGCGGAAACACGAACGTCCCGCACTGATGGCACTTTCCGCCAATCAGATACGGAAGCCCGGAACCATCAGTGGCGAACCACCCGTCAATCGCGGGTTGGACTGAAGCTGACACGCGGTCAGCGTACCGACTCAGGCCGTAAAACTGAAACGTGTTCCAGTTTGTCGGCGCGTTATTGGGATCGGTAGCGATCCATCCCCGATCTACTTGGCCGCGAGTGGCGTCCGGAACACCGCGTCCCGGGCCTGAGGAAGGGAGCTCACGATGGGATTTTTCGACAAGGCGAAAAAGGGCATGGTGCACGTCCAGGGCGCAGGGCCGATCGACCCGGCGATATTCGGCGGGCCGTCAACCCGGTCGGTGGCCGCCGACGACCCGATCTGGCAGCCGATCAACGGCATCTCGCTGGAGAACTACGCGCAGCTCGCGCGTGACGCGCAGGCCCGCGGCATCACCGACGAGGCGGGCATGATCGCGCTCGGCCAGGAACGCGGCTGGAATCCGGCCGACACGAAGGCCGCACTCGACGGCTGGGCGCAGCGGATGGGCCAGTCGATGGCCGTCGGTCAGCAGTTCCGCAAGTACCTCGGCTACTGAACGGGAGCCGATCATGCCCAACCCGTTCAAGGACTGGGCGCGGATGTACGGCGCCAACAAGCAGTACCTGGAATCCCAGGGGCGTCCGTCGTCGTTTCTCGGCCAGATCGGCGACATCCCCAACCGGATACACGAGGCGGCCGACGCCAGCGAGATCGGGATGACGATGATGCGGCACTCGGCGCTGGCGAACGGCGCTGGATTGCGCGCCACCGTCGCCGTCGAGGGCGTATGGCAGGTCGGGTCGTACATGAACATGTCGCCGGTGCTGCGGATCCAGGGCCGCGTGCAACGCGAGGACGGGACCCCGCCCTACGGCGCTGTCTTCGACGAGGTCATCGCTCACCTGCACACCGCGACCGTGCAGCCCGGCGCCATGCTCGCGGTGTTCGTCGATCCGCAGAATCCGGTCGACATGACGATCGACTGGATCCGCACCGGTCAGCTCTGAGCGATCGGGCTCGTCGGCTACTGCGTGTCACCGCCGGTGCATAGAGTAGGGCCGTGACCGCAAGCGCAACGGCCGAGACGGCGACCAAGAAGCCGACATTGATGCTGCTGGACGGCAATTCGCTGGCGTTCCGGGCGTTCTATGCGTTACCCGCCGAGAACTTCAAGACCCAGGGCGGGCTGACCACAAACGCGGTGTACGGATTCACCGCGATGCTGATCAACCTGCTGCGCGACGAGCAGCCCAGCCACATCGCCGCCGCGTTCGACGTGTCCCGGCAGACCTTCCGGCTGGAGAAGTACCCCGAGTACAAGGCCGGCCGATCGGCCACGCCCGACGAGTTCCGCGGCCAGATCGACATCACCAAGGAGGTGCTCGGGGCGCTGGGCATCACGGTGCTGGCCGAGCCCGGCTACGAGGCCGACGACGTCATCGCCACCCTCGCGACGCAGGCCGAGAAGGAGGGCTATCAGGTCCTCGTCGTCACCGGCGACCGCGACTCGCTGCAGCTGGTCAGCCCCCAGGTCACCGTGCTGTACCCACGCAAGGGGGTCAGCGAGCTGACCCGCTTCACCCCCGAAGCCGTGCTCGAGAAGTACGGCCTGACCCCGCAGCAGTATCCGGACTTCGCCGCGCTGCGCGGCGACCCCAGCGACAACCTGCCCGGCATACCCGGCGTGGGGGAGAAGACCGCGACGAAGTGGATCGCCGAGTACGGCTCGCTGCAGGCCCTCGTCGACCAGGTGGACACCGTCAAGGGCAAGGTCGGCGACGCCCTGCGCGCCAACCTGTCGAATGTCGTGCTCAACCGTGAGCTCACCGACCTCGTCAAGGATGTGCCGCTGGCGCAGACCCCGGACACACTTCGCATGCAGCCGTGGGATCGCGATCAGATCCATCGGCTGTTCGACGACCTGGAGTTCCGGGTGCTCCGCGAGCGGCTTTTCGAGACGCTGGCATCCGCGGACCCCGAGGTCGATCAGGGCTTCGACGTTCGCGGTGGCGCGCTCGAGGCCGGCGAACTGGCCGGGTGGCTCGCCGAGCACGCCAAGGGCAAGCGGGCCGGTCTGGCGGTGATCGGCACTCACCTGGCGTTCGACGGGGACGCGACAGCGCTGGCGATCGTCGCGGGGGACGGCGACGGCCGCTATATCGACACGACCACGCTCAACGCCGATGACGAGGCCGCGCTCGCCTCGTGGCTGGCCGACGAGGACGCGCCGAAGGCGCTGCACGAGGCGAAGCTCGCCATCCACGACCTCGAGGGCCGCGGCTGGACGCTGCGCGGCGTCACCTCGGACACCGCGTTGGCCGCCTATCTGGTCCGGCCCGGTCAGCGCAGCTTCGCTCTCGACGACCTCTCGCTGCGCTATCTGAAGCGCGAGCTGCGCGCCGATAATCCTGAGCAGCAACAACTTTCACTGCTGGACGACAGCGACGGCGTCGACGATCAAGCGGTGCAGACGTCGATCCTGCGGGCCAGCGCGGTGATGGATCTCGCCGACGCGCTCGACGAGGAGTTGGCCCGCATCGAGTCCTCGGCACTGCTCAGCGACATGGAGCTGCCGGTGCAGCGGGTGCTGGCCGAGATGGAGACCGCGGGCATTGCCGTTGACCTGGACCATCTCTCGGAACTGCAGAGCGAGTTCGCCGACCAGATCCGCGATGCGGCAGAAGCCGCCTACGGCGTGATCGGTAAGCAGATCAACCTCGGCTCACCAAAGCAGCTGCAGGTAGTGTTGTTCGACGAGCTGGAGATGCCGAAGACCAAGCGCACCAAGACCGGCTACACCACGGACGCGGACGCGCTGCAGTCGCTGTTCGAGAAGACCGGCCATCCGTTCCTTCAGCATCTGCTGGCGCACCGCGACGTCACCCGGCTCAAGGTCACCGTCGACGGGCTGCTCAACTCGGTGGGCTCCGACGGCAGGATCCACACGACCTTCAATCAGACCATCGCCGCGACCGGCCGGTTGTCGTCGACAGAGCCGAACCTGCAGAACATCCCGATCCGCACCGACGCCGGTCGCCGTATCCGCGACGGGTTCGTCGTCGGCGAGGGTTTCGAAGAGCTGATGACCGCCGACTACAGCCAGATCGAAATGCGGATCATGGCGCACCTGTCGAAGGACGACGGCCTCATCGAAGCGTTCCGCACCGGCGAGGACCTGCATTCGTTCGTGGCATCGCGGGCGTTCTCCGTTCCGATCGACGAGGTCACCCCCGAGCTGCGGCGCCGCGTCAAGGCGATGAGCTACGGGCTCGCGTACGGGTTGAGCGCGTACGGCCTTGCCGCACAACTGAAGATCTCCACCGAAGAGGCCAAGGTGCAGATGGAGCAGTACTTCGATCGGTTCGGCGGAGTGCGCGACTACCTGCACAACGTCGTCGACCAGGCGCGCAAGGACGGTTACACGTCAACGGTTTTCGGCCGCCGCCGCTACCTTCCGGAGCTCGACAGCAGCAATCGCAACGTTCGCGAGGCGGCCGAACGGGCCGCGCTGAACGCCCCGATCCAGGGCAGCGCGGCCGACATCATCAAGATGGCGATGATCGAGGTCGACAAGGCGATCAAAGAGGCCGGGCTGAAATCGCGCATGCTGCTTCAGGTCCACGACGAATTGCTGTTCGAGATCGCCAACGGCGAACGCGACCGGCTCGAGAAACTCGTCCGCGACAAGATGGGCGGCGCCTATCCGCTCGACGTGCCGCTGGAGGTTTCCGTCGGGTACGGCCGCAGCTGGGACGCCGCCGCGCACTGACGCCGGCCTCTACAGTTCAGTCGACGTCGAGTACCTTCGACAGCAGTCGCATCAGCCGAAGGCCTCCGATGCTGTTACCGGATTCGTCGAGGGTCGGACCGTATATCCCGATGCCCTTCTGGTGGCGCACCACACCCATCATCGCCCCGGACACACCGCATTTCGCCGGGATGCCGACTTCGCAGGCGTAGTGGCCGGACGCCTCGTACATACCCGTGGACAGCATCAGCCGGCGGACGAGCCTTAGATGGCACCCGTCGAGCGCTTGGTCAAGAACGCGGATGTCCGAGCGCTCGGAGAGCATTCGGCCCGCTGCCGCCAGGTCGACGACGTCGACTTTGATGGCGCACATCTGACAGTACGCCCACAGAAGGTCTTCGACCTCGGTCGAGACGAAATGGTGGCCGCGCAGGTAGTAGGCGAGTGCGCGGTTTTGATCCGCCAGCATCAGTTCCGATCGTGCGGTCTCGATGTCGACAAAGATCGCCGGGTTGTTCGCAAGCGCGCGAATGAAATTCAGCACGTGTGCGACACGGGCGTTCGGGCTGTCTCCGGGCAACATGTCCACGATGACGAGTGCGCCCGCGTTGACGAAGGGATTGACTGGGACGCCGGACCCTCGGATGAACGACTCGAGCGAGTTGTACGAACCCAGAGCTTGGTCGCAGCCGACACGCTCGAATACGTAATCCCCGCCGTGCCGATGCAGCGCCAACAGGAGAGTGAAGACCTTTACCACGCTCTGCAGTGTGAAGTTGGCGTGGCGGTCTCCCGCGGTGATGACGCCGTCGTCACCGAGATCGACCGCGACAGCGAGTTCTTCGTTGCGTGCCCGGCTCAGCTCCGGCAGGTAGTTCGATACCGCGCCGGAGCCGAGCCAGGGCCTCACCTGTTCGACTAGATCGTTCAGCTGATCCGTTGTGATCGCCGCCACCGCTTGGGTCCTAGTAGTAAGGGAGGTGTTGGGTCCTCTCGGCCTCGCTCACCGGCAGATGGTCCTGCTCCCATTCCGTGTGCTTTGTCGCGACGTACTCCTTGATGAACTCGTCACCGAAGACCTCGTAGCTCAGCTCGTCTTCCTCGAAGGCTTCGATCGCTTCGAGAAGTGTCCGCGGCAGCCGGTCGATCTCCTCGTGCTCCGAGGCGAGTTCGACCATCTCCGGCCCGGGGTCGATCTCGTTCTCGATCCCGTCCAACCCGGCCGCGAGCAGGAATGCACCGGCGAGGTACACGTTCGCCGAGGCGTCTGGATTTCGCACCTCGATCGCCGGGCGGTTCTCGGGGATTCGGACCATGCATGACCGGTTGTTGGGCCCGTAGGCGATCTTGATCGGTGCCCACGACACAGACCCGTCGACCAGCCGCGGCGTCAACCGCTTGTAGGAGTTGACGAGAGGGTTCGTGATCGCGGTCAGCGCGCGGGCATGCTTGAGCAGCCCGCCGATGAAGTACTTCGACTCCTTCGACCACTCGTCTTCGCCGCCCACACTGGATCCCCCGATGCGCAGGACGCTTTCCTCTTCGTCGTCCAATGTGCACAGGCCGAGGTTGAAATGCGCCCCGGAGCCCCACAGGTTCGCAAAAGGTTTTGGCATGAACGTGACGGCCAGTCCGTGCTGTTTCGCAACCTGGTGCATCATGAGGCGGAACAGCGTGAGCCGATCGGCCATCTGCAGGAGATCGCGGTAGTAGAAGTCGATCTCGAACTGGTTCACGCCGCCTTCGGCACCCATCGCAAAGGCCTCGAGGCCGATCTCCTTCATCGTTGACACCACATCGTCGAGGAACACCGACACGTCGTACGTCGTCTCGACGTCGTAGGCAGGGCTCGGGTCGACTGCGCCGGATGCGGTCAGATCACCGAAGCCCGTCGACGTCAGGTTCTCGGGCCGGTAGAGGTAGAACTCGGGTTCGATACCCAGCGTGCACCGATAACCCCGGTCGGCGGCGCGCTGGATTTGCCGCTTCAGGATCGACCGCGGGCACAGTGCGAACGGCTCACCCTTGTCGGACCACATATCCGACGCCATCCACGCGAAGCGCTTGTCCCACGGCAGAATCGTCAGCGTCTGGGGGTCCGGGAGCGCGGTGACCTCTTCTTCGACGGGATCCATCTGGCCGATGCCGTTGATGCCGCGGGGGGTGTAGCGGGCGAATCCGGCAAGCAACTCCGAGTACCGTTCGACGGGGTGACTCTTGCCCCTGGAGCGGCCGAGGATGTCGATCCATGCGGCGGTGACGTAGCGCACGCCTGCGTCGGCCAGCTCGCGGGTCTTCTTCGCGTGCGCGGGGTCGACCGCGCGGAGTGTATCCATTCTCGTTGTATCTCTTCCTATTTCGGTTGTCGCTTGTACTCAGTAGGTGTGGGAAATCAGCCGAATCGGAACCGGACTTTCGACAGGTCCATCGGCTGGATGGGCATGAAGTCGCCGTAGCGTTCGGGCGGGGCGCTGGCGATGCGGGCACCATCTGGACCGAACACGTATGCCGGCTCGGGATTCCATTTCAGGAACGCGGTGTAGACGACGGCACCGACAAGCATGGAGACGACGAAGCCCATGTCGGCGCCGTTCAACATTTCTGCGCCAGGGCCGACGTACCAGCCCGTGTTGACAAACAGCATTCCGCTGATGACGGCGGTCAGCCATGCGATCACCGCACGGTGGTTGAGGCCGACAGAGGACCAGTACCGACCGCCCATCTGGCCGCGGTTGTACACCTGTAGTGAATCGGAATCGTAGTATCCGCGGTTGTTGAAGTAGCCGATGAGGTTGATGATGCTCCACGGCGCTCCGAGCACGATGAGGATCGCGAGATAGGAGCTCACAATCGCCGAAAGCTGTTGATAGAAGGCTCCGATGAATACCAGCAAGGTGGAGACGATCGACAGGTAGATAGTGGCTCTCACCCGACTCAGGCGCGGGACGACCGACGAGAAGTCGAGCCCCATGTTGTAGATGTTGATGACCGCCTGGGCGGTGCCCGGAACGAACGCCAGATACAGTGCGAAGAACAGGAACCAGAACGGCACGTTGTTGGCGAACTCCGTCGCGTAGGCATTGAGCGGGTCCTTGAACGTCACCGCCGTGTACGCGCCGAACATGAATGCCCCGCCCATGCCGAAGAATCCGCCGAACCAGGCTGCCGCCACGGAGTGCGAAGGCGGATACTTCTTGGTCGAGATGTGACGGGTCCAGTCGCCTGCGTAGGGACCGTATGAGTTGACCGTGCCGGCGCACGCGAGCATGCCGAGAATCCAGGTCGGCCAAAAGCTTCCCAGCAGGTATTCGCCACCAGCGTATCCGGGGTCGAAGTTCGGAGCGGCGACGAAGACGTAGAGGAGCATCATGCTGCCCGCGGTGGGGACCATCCATTTGGTGAAGGACACCATATTGGCGTGGCCCATCACCGCGATGACTGTCATGACGACTGCGACCAGGGTGTAGGCCACGATCAGCAGAACGACCGTCACCGTTTCGCTCTCGATGGCGAAGATCCGAACGACACTCCGCGCCAGGACTTCTCCCGCCGCCCAGATGCACAGCGCAGCGAAGACGATGTCTGCGGTGATACCGAGGGCCGAACCGATCATTCGGCCGAGCGCTCCGTAGTGTGCGCCGCTGGCCACCGGGTTGTTACTACCGCTTCTCAGACCCAACAGCGTCATCGGGGCCATCAGGGTCGCGCCGATCGCCGAACCCACGACGATCGCACTGGCGGACGCCCACCACCCAAGACCGAGCGAGACCGGTATCCAACCGATGACGATGATCCCGAACGTCATGCTGCCGCCGAACAGAATCCACAACAGGTTCCGGGGGCGGGAATGCCTGTCTTCGTCGGGGATGTACTCGATGCCGTAGCTCTCGACCTTGCCGACGGCATCGACTTTCACCGGTGGTTGATCGGCTTCTTTCTGCTGTACCACGTTTTCCATACTGGTGAGTCCTTGGGTGTAACCGATGTATGCAAATTGGGATCGACTCTCGCACGTCGACCCGGCGTCACCGTCTGCTTTGCAGGTACTGCTTCGGCCGACGGATCGCAGGAGGCGCAGTCCGGTGCGCGGATTCGAGCTACATGGGGTGCAGCGCATCCCATGCTTTGACGAACGGCACAAGGGGTGCTTTCGCGACGCCACCTCCGATCTGTCGTTTTGATCGGCCCGCGATGCCGATATCGAGGAACGGTGTGAGATCACCTCTGGTGGCGATCTTTTCGACATCCAGCCCCAGCGGAGTGCCCCGATAGTTCAGGACTGGAATGAGAAAGTCGGGGCTTTCCGCAATGGTGATCTCGTACATCGCACTGGTGCGCGCGATCATCGTCGAGGCATCGCGCCCGCTGGAGCGATGCAGAGGCAGGCCCGCCGCCTGCGCGAGGCCGCCGAGCCCGACCACCTCGGTGATGGTGCTTTCACCGCCCATGAACTCGATGTCGCTCGCGTCATGTCCGGATTCGAGAAGGTAGTCGTCAAAGGTCGGCAGGGGACCGGTGAACCACGTGTCACCCGTGCCGGATGTCTGGATCCCGAACTCAGCACAGGAAAAGGCCATGGCGGTGACCACACTGGAGCCTTCGAAGCCGCGCATCGCATTGGCCATCACCTTGCTGGCGGCCATCGACATGCGGAGGAAGAAGTAGTCGTCACACAGTGAATCGAGCACGGCATCCAACTCGGCGCCGAGTTGTTTTGCGCCGACGAGCAGTCGCCTGAGCAGCAGCAGAGTTGCCGCGGCGTTGCGGCTGTGCAGTTCGTCGCCCATCGTCAGTGCGCGCGACATTATCGGTTTGAGCCGTATCGCTTCCGTTTGAGCATCGATGAGCGCATTCAGCGCGGGTGCGATGCGCAGACGCAGGTCCTCCAGGTTGGTCTTAGTGGCCTCGGTGTAGCTGCCGTAGTTGAGGCGGTCAGCGCTGTCGCCTTCGTAGAGGGTGCAGTAGGCGCGTTCGCCGCTGCGGTCGTCGGCCACCACGACGACCGGCATGGACGCCGTGGTCACGCCGGCGAGCGAGCCGACGCAGCCGAACTCCTGGCAGCCTCGCACCTCGATGTCCCCGCGTTGGAACGCGGCGATAGCCTCGGATTCGTCCGATGCCAGGCCTTCGTAGAGCGCACCACCGATGATCCCTGCCCGCTGCCCGCCGGTGTAGGAGCCGAACGGCATCGCCGGACCAGAGGTCAGCACAGTCGACTTCGGCAGCCCCATTGCACGCTCGGCGCTCTCTACTGCGATCAGCACGGGGTCGGAAGCGAGAAGCGCCTCGATTGCGGCTCGGTTGGCTTTTTCGCGGTGGTCTCGCATTGGGACGCCTCACTGCTAAAACGTTTTGGCATTCGCAATACGTCTCGCTCATGCCGTTTTCTTTACGTGCTACTGCGTGGTTTGGTAGGGCGGTGACCTCAGCCAAATGGTTTTGGCTCAATCTCGCAGTGAGGCTAGTCACATGCTGACGGGAGTGTCAAGGGTCACACCAAATTCGGCGCCGCGTCGGCGGCCGCCGAGGAGGCGCGTGCCACGAACTGTGTGGGAATGAGGCGCGTGTCTTCCCCTGTGCCGTTGTTTTCCAGACGGTCCATCAGGAGTTGCGCCGCCGTGCCGCCAGTGCGGAACGGGAACAGATTCGTGGCGGAGATCTGCGGCGAGGTCAGTGTCAGTGACTTGGCGTCCACTGCCGATGCGATGGCCAACTCCTTCGGCACGGCAACGCCAGCGCGGGACGCCGCGTCGAGCACGGCGAGCGCGAGATCATCGGAGCTCGTGTAGGCGGCATCGACGTGCTCCTCGCGAAATCTGGCGATGACGCGGTCGATCGCGCGCGGATCCAACGAGCCCAGAGTGATCGTGATGTCTCGTAAACCCTTGTCGCGCACCCATTCCCGGTAACCGGATATCACGTCGTCGACGTACGAACGGCGGGTGTCGTCGGCGACCATTGCGGGGCGTCGCCTCCCGGTTTTCTCGAAGTGGTCGAGAACCAGCCGCGCCGCGGTGGCGTGGTCATTATCGACCGCCAACACATCGTGGGTTTCGCACAACGCATGGCCCACGGTGACGACCGGGACTCCGGTTGCGAAGATCGGCTCGTCACCCTGCGGATCGACGATGATTGCGCCGTCGATGGCGAAGCCGCCGAAGATGCTGGCCTTGCCGCCGGACGGCGTGACCACCAATGCGTAGCCCGCGCTGTCGGCCGCCGCGGCGGCGCCGTTGATGAGGTCCAGGAAGTAGGCCGAGTCCGGTAGCGCGGGCCCCTGGGAACCTTCCAGGGTGGGCAGCTGAATGGCGATGATCCTGCTTCGGCGTGTCACGAGCTGTTGTGCGTGAACGTTTGCCTGATAACCCAATTGGGCCGCCGCCTTCAAAACCCGGACGCGGGTCTCCTCAGCGATTCGTCCGCGGTTGTTCAGCGCGTGGGAGACGGTGGTCGGCGACACCCCGGCGGCGGCCGCCACGTCCCTGATGCTTGCCACCGTCACCTCCCGATCGGAGCAGGTTTCAACGATAGCGACTGGCGGGGCTTCCGCGTCGCGACGCGGCGACGACTACGTCCGGAACGCGACCAGGCCGGCGAGCGCCGGGGCGTTCGCGCGCGCCCCGTACACCGCGTAGGTCTCCTCGTGCAGCAGCGCGTGCACGCGCTCGTCACCGAACCCGCGGTCGATGCGGTCGCGCACGAAAGCCAACTCGACAACCTGATAGGCGAAGGTCTTGACGGACTTCGCGGCGGCCTTGCCGCCCGTCCGGCCGGCATGGCCGATCGCCGCCTTGCGGGCCTTGATCGAGCCGAGCCAGGTGGCCTCGTTGGGGGTCACCAGACCCGCGGCCACCATGCCCGGCAGCTTCCCCGCGGTGATGCGCTGCTCCTTGCGCCTGCTGGCGATCGAGAGCCAGATGATCAGCGCGAAAATCGGCACCATCCACAGGAAGTAGACGCCGAAGTACGCCTCGATGCCCAGCAGCGACGACCCGTTCCACAGCGCATGCATGATCACCGCGCCGAGGTAGCCCAGCAGAATGCAGCCCGCTTTGGCGAGCGCATCACGACGGTGCAGGGCGTACCACACGCCGATGCCGAAGAACGTGGTGAACAAGGAGTGCGCGAACGGCGCCATGATCAGTCGCATCGCTGCGGTCACCAGAGAATCCCCGACGGTCTCCCCGCCGCCGATGTAGAGGATGTCCTCCAGCCACGCGAACCCGGCGCCGACGAGACCGGCGTACACGAGGCAATCGGTCAGCGAGTTGAGTTCGTTGCGGCGCCTACCGGTCATCATCAGCAGCAGGAACAGGCCTTTGGCCGCCTCCTCGGTCAGCGGCGCCCCGAGTACAACCGTGACCGGGCTGGCGCCCTCGGTCGCCCCGGGGTTGATCGCCGCCTCGGCGACGAGTTGCAGGATCGACGCGACGATGACAGCGACTGACGCTCCCCACAGGAAGGCCAGCACCAGCAGCCGGGGTGGTTCCGGCTCCCACCGGTCCAGCCACAGGTAGGCCAGCACGACGACGGTCATCGCAATGCTGGACAACACAAATCCGATGGACGTGCCGACCGGGTTGAACGCGGTCAGCGCGATGACGATCAACCCCGCGATGGTGCCCAGCAGGATCAGCACGCCCAACGGGGCCCCGACCTTGCGGACCTTTTTCTGTATCGGCGGATACGGAGGAAGGAATTGAAGTGGCTGCTGCGGCGGACCGGCATAAGTCACCAAAGCAGGGTAACGGTGAGCAGCGGCGATTTCCCGACGTTGCCGCACACATTTGTCGAACCGGCCGACGCTTTGGATCTGCGGCGCTAATTTGCGGTCATGTACACGGGGGAGCATGTGGCCACCAGGGCGCACCAAGGCGGCGTTCATCATGGCGGGCACGGGCGAGGCGGTGACGTATGCGGAATTGGACGCGCGGTCGAACCGGCTGGCGCACTTTCTGCGAGGTGTCGGACTGAACCGGCTCGATCACTACGCGATCTTCATGGAGAACAACGCGAGGTATGTCGAATGCTGCGCGGCCGGCGAGCGTTCCGGCCTCTACTACACGTGCATCAACTCGTTCCTGACCGCCGACGAGGTCGCCTACATCGTCGACAACAGCGAATCGCAGGTCCTCGTCTTCTCCGAGGCGAAGCGCGCAATAGCCACAGAAGTGCTTCGGAGATGCCCGGCCGTGAAGGTCGCGCTGATCGCCGACGGCCAAGGGGACGGACACGCCATCCTCAACCTCGACGACGCCGTAAGGGATTGCCCGACAACGCCTATCGCCGATGAATCACTCGGAAAGGCGATGCTGTACTCGTCGGGTACGACCGGCAGGCCCAAGGGCATCCTCCGGCCGGTGCCCGATCAGCCGCCGGCGAAGGTGATTCCCGCCTACGACTTCATCAAGGATGTGTGGCGGTTCCGCGACGGCATGACGTATCTGTCACCCGCGCCGCAGGGCGGCGTGAACATGACCATCCGCATGGGCGGAACCGCCCTCATCATGGAGCACTTCGACCCCGAGCAGTACCTGATGCTGGTCGAGAAGTACCGCCCCACCCACAGTCAACTGGTGCCGACGATGTTCTCCCGCATGCTCAAGCTGCCGCAGGAGGTCCGCGACAAATACGACGTCTCCTCGTTGGAAGTCGCGATCCATGCCGCCGCCCCGTGTCCGCCTCAAATCAAGGAGCAGATGATCGAGTGGTGGGGCCCGGTCCTGCTGGAGTACTACAGCGCCACCGAACTGCTCGGGTTCGCAGTCTGCGACAGCGCGGAATGGCTGAGCCACCGGGGCACGGTCGGCAAAGTGGTCTCCGGTGAGATCTGCGTGCTCGACGACGACATGCGACCGGTACCGAACGGGCAACCGGGCACGCTGTGGTTCAAGACGATGAGCGAGTTCTCCTACTTCAACGACGAGGAGAAGACGGCGGAGTCGAGAACGCCCGACGGAGCCATGACCACGGTCGGCGACGTCGGCTACGTCGACGACGACGGCTACCTCTACCTCACCGACCGCGCCACGTTCATGATCATCTCCGGCGGTGTGAACATCTACCCGCAGGAGACCGAGAATCTGCTGATCACACACCCCAAGGTGGAAGACGCCGCGGTGTTCGGGGTGCCGAACGAGGACCTCGGAGAAGAGGTCAAGGCGGTGGTGCAACCGCTGCCGGGAATCGATTGGTCACCGGCCCTTGCCGACGAGTTGATCGAGTTCTGCCGTCAGCACCTGTCCAAACACAAGGTGCCGCGCTCGATCGACTTCACGGCCGAATTGCCGCGGCTGCCGACCGGGAAGTTGTACAAGCGTCTGCTTCGAGACCGCTACTGGGACCAGCACGCCACCCGGATCGTGTGATCATGAACGATGCCGATCGTCCTGCTCAGGGGACCGAGTTTGGCCAGCGTGTACCCAGTCGAGTAGCCTCGACAGGTACCCGTCTGTGGTTTTGCGATCTCTGCTGCGGGTCACACCAATAACAACTGTCCCTACGACCAAACCTGTCCGGAGCAACCCACCACATGCCAAGCCCCTCCGTCACCTCGCCGCAAGTAGCCGTCAACGACATCGGCTCCAGCGAGGACTTTCTCGCCGCCATCGACAAAACCATCAAATACTTCAACGATGGCGACATCGTCGAGGGAACCATCGTCAAGGTTGACCGTGACGAAGTCCTGCTCGACATCGGTTACAAGACCGAAGGCGTCATCCCTTCCCGCGAGCTCTCCATCAAGCACGACGTCGACCCCAACGAGGTTGTGTCCGTCGGCGATGAGGTCGAAGCCCTGGTCCTCACCAAGGAGGACAAGGAAGGCCGCCTGATCCTGTCCAAGAAGCGTGCACAGTACGAGCGCGCCTGGGGCACCATCGAAGAGCTCAAAGAGAAGGACGAGGCCGTCAAGGGCACCGTCATCGAGGTCGTCAAGGGCGGCCTGATCCTCGACATCGGCCTGCGCGGCTTCCTGCCCGCATCGCTGGTCGAGATGCGGCGCGTCCGCGATCTGCAGCCGTACATCGGCAAGGAGATCGAGGCCAAGATCATCGAGCTGGACAAGAACCGCAACAACGTGGTGCTCAGCCGCCGCGCCTGGCTGGAGCAGACCCAGTCCGAGGTGCGCAGTGAGTTCCTCAACCAGCTGCAGAAGGGCGCCATCCGCAAGGGTGTCGTTTCCTCCATCGTCAACTTCGGCGCGTTCGTCGATCTCGGCGGTGTCGACGGCCTGGTACACGTCTCCGAGCTGTCCTGGAAGCACATCGACCACCCGTCCGAGGTTGTCCAGGTCGGCGATGAGGTCACCGTCGAGGTGCTCGACGTCGACATGGATCGCGAGCGGGTTTCGTTGTCGCTCAAGGCGACCCAGGAAGACCCGTGGCGCCACTTCGCCCGCACCCACGCCATCGGCCAGATCGTGCCCGGCAAGGTCACCAAGCTGGTGCCGTTCGGTGCGTTCGTCCGCGTCGAAGAGGGCATCGAGGGCCTCGTGCACATCTCCGAGCTGGCTGAGCGCCACGTCGAGGTGCCCGACCAGGTCGTTGCCGTCGGCGACGACGCCATGGTCAAGGTCATCGACATCGACCTCGAGCGTCGCCGGATCTCGCTGAGCCTCAAGCAGGCCAACGAGGACTACACCGAAGAGTTCGACCCCAGCAAGTACGGCATGGCCGACAGTTACGACGAGCAGGGCAACTACATCTTCCCCGAGGGCTTCGACTCCGAGAGCAACGAATGGCTCGAGGGCTACGAGAAGCAGCGTGACGAGTGGGAGGCCCGCTACGCCGAGGCCGAGCGCAGGCACAGGATGCACACCGCGCAGATGGAGAAGTTCGCAGCGGCCGAGGCAGAAGCAGCTGCGGCGGCCCCCTCCGGCGCCAACGGTGTATCGCGCGGCGAGGAGCAGTCGGCAGGTGGATCGCTGGCAAGCGACGCCCAGCTGGCCGCGCTGCGGGAGAAGCTGGCCGGCAGCGCCTAACCGGCGCACCGGATGATTCGTATTGGCCTGACCGGCGGAATCGGCGCCGGTAAGTCGACGGTGTCCGCCGCATTCAGCGAGTGCGGCGGCATCATCGTCGATGGCGACGTGATCGCCAGGGAGGTCGTCGAACCCGGCACCGAGGGACTGGCCGCGCTCGTCGATGCGTTCGGCCGCGACATCCTGCTCGCCGACGGGGCGCTGAACAGACCTGCGCTTGCGGCGAAGGCGTTCGTCGACGACGAGAAGCGTCAGCTTCTCAACGGCATCGTGCATCCACTGGTGGCCCGCAGGCGCGAAGAGATCATCGCCGCCGTCTCCGACGAGGCGGTCGTAGTCGAGGACATCCCTCTTCTCGTCGAGACCGGGCTTGCGCCCATGTTCCCCCTCGTGGTGGTCGTGCACGCCGACGAGGAGACCAGGGTCGAACGGCTCATCAAAAGGGGGATGGACGAAAAGGATGCCCGCGCGCGGATAGCCGCCCAGGCATCCGAAGAGCAGCGGCGTGCGATTGCCGATGTGCTGATTGACAATTCGGGATCGCAAGGCGAACTCGTCGAGCGCGCCCGCGACATCTGGTATCAGCGCGTGCTGCCCCTGGCACACAACATCCGGACCAGGGAGACGGTGCGCAATCCCGCGGGTCTGGTGCGCTACGACCCGGTGTGGGCAGACGACGCGCGTCGCATCGTCAACCGCGTCAAGATGGCGTGCGGTGCCAGGGCACTGAGGGTGGACCACATCGGTTCGACCGCGATCGAGGGCATGGACGCCAAGGACGTCATCGATGTCCAGGTGACCGTCGAATCCCTCGGCGTCGCCGATGAACTGGTCGATGCGCTCACCGATGTCGGTTATCCGCGCATCGAACACATCACCAGCGATGTGCCCCACGAGGGCGATCCGGCGCAGTGGCGCAAGCGAATCCACGGCGCCGCCGACCCCGGGCGTCCGGCGAACATCCACATCCGGGTGGAGGGGTGGCCGAACCAGCGGTTCGCGCTGCTGTTCGTGGACTGGTTGAAGGCCAACCCCGGCGTTCGCGAGGACTACCTGGCCGCCAAACGCAGGGCGCTGCGCGCCACCGACTATGCCGAGGCGAAAGAACCGTGGTTCCTCGACGCGTACTGGCGAGCCAAGGCGTGGGCCGATGCGACCGGGTGGACACCCCGACCGCCACTTGGTTGATTTGCCGAAATCCGCCTCCGTGATGTGGCGGCGAATCACACCCCGGTAATCCCACGGACCGTTTTCTCTGATGGTCGACGGTGCGGCGGACCAACTCAGCGAATCTTGTCCGCATTGCCTGACCATTGCGTAAATTCCCGCGCATAACCGGGGAGGGGTCCTCTCATGAAGCGTTTCGCACCCCCAGAGGCCGTGGTCATGCTGATGCTCGAGACCACCAACTATCCGATGCACATCGGCGGAATGCAGGTCTTCCGCCCACCCGCAGGCGCAGGCCCGGACTTCGCGCACCAGGTCTACGAAGCGATGCGCAGCCACACCGCCGTCGACAAGAAGTGGGCCGGACATCCGAGCCGAAACCGGTTCGGCAGGTCCATCGTGCGGTGGGAGTACGAGGACGAAGTCGATCTCGACTATCACCTCCGCTACACGACGGTGTCCCCGCCCGGCGGCGAGCGCGAGGTGCTCGACCTGATCAGCGATCTGCACGCCAAGCCGTTGAACCGTGACAGGCCGCTGTGGGAAGTGCACGTCATCGATGGCCTCGCCGACGGCCGCTTCGCGACCTACATCAAGGGCCATCACGCGCTGGCGGACGGGGTGTCAGGGGCCAGGATGTCTCAACAGGTTCTGAGCCCCGACCCGCATGACGACACCGTGCGCGTGGCATGGTCACCACGGTCCCGCCACGCATCAGCACCGGGCGCCACCCGAAAGCAGGTCGTCGGGCCGCTGAAATTCTATGCGCAGCTTGCCAAGTCGTTTCCGGTGATCCGTCAGGCCCTGCGTGATCGCGAACTGCTGCCGTGGATGCGTGCACCGAGAACGCTGTTGAACGTCGGCAGTGGCACATCACGACGGTGCCGGGTGATGTCCTTTCCGGTGGAGCGGATCACAAAGGTGGCGTCGGTCTCGGGTGTCTCCTTCAACGACGTGGCGCTCGCGATGACTTCAGGCGCTCTGCGCGACTATCTGTCGGGGCACAACGCGTTACCCGACGCCCCGCTTGTGGCGTGGGTGCCGGTGAACATCCGCGGCGACGAAGATGCGCTGGGGGACAACATCATCGGCGCCGCACTGTGCAACCTCGCCACTCACGTCGACGACTCGGCGAACCGGCTCGAGATCATTCATGCGTCGATGAAGCACAACATCAAGCTGGTTCGCGAACTGCCGAAGAACGTGGCGTTGAACCTCTCCGGTGTCTTGGTCCTCCCGCTCAGCGGGCAACGGGGCCTGCGCGCGCGGATCCCGCCCACCTTCAACGTCACGATCTCCTACGTACGAGGGCAGGATGCGCCGCTGTACCGCAAAGGCGCACTGCTCGAAGACTTCTACGGCTTCCTGCCGACGCTGCGGGGTAACGCGCTCAACATCGTGCTGTTCGCCACCAGCGAGCACCTCGACTTCGGGTTCGCCGCGTGTGCGCAGGCGGTGCCGGATCTGGACGTTCTCACCGGAAACCTCGAGACCGCCCTGTCCGACCTCGAACGATCGGCCGGCCTGTGACCGCCGACAGCGTCGTCGTCAGCGGCATCCGCAAGTCGTTCGGGGACGTGATCGCGTTGCGGGACATCAGCTTTACCGTCGCCGCGGGGGAGGTGGTGGGCCTGCTCGGGCCGAACGGTGCTGGCAAGACCACAATGGTCGACATCCTCTCGACGTTGACGAGCCCGGACCGCGGGCAGGCCCTGGTCGCCGGCCACGACGTGGTCGCCGAGCCTGCGAAGGTGCGGCGGGCGATCATGCTCACAGGCCAGCAGGTGGCCGTCGACGACATGCTGACCGGCAGGCAGAACCTGGTGATGTTCGGCAGGCTGCTGGGCCTGACCAAGTCGGCGGCCAGCGCACGCGCAGACGAACTGCTGCGCGAACTCGACCTCGAGGACGCAGCCAACCGGCGCGTCGGCACCTATTCGGGCGGCATGCGGCGCCGTATCGATCTCGCCTGCGGCCTGATCGTCCGGCCGGAGGTGGCGTTTCTGGACGAGCCGACCACCGGTCTGGATCCCCGTAGCAGACAGAGCATCTGGGCGTTGATCCGCAGATTCAGAGATGAGGGCATCGCCACGCTGTTGACCACACAGTATCTGGAGGAGGCCGACGCGCTCAGCGACCGGATCGTGCTGATCGACCGCGGCGCGATCATCGCCGAAGGCACCGCAGACGAACTCAAGCAGCGCACGGGCAGCGGTTCGGTCGAGATCATCCCGAAGGATCCCGCCGACGTCCGGGCAGCCGTCATCGCCCTCGGTGCGCTGCTTCCCGACGAGCACCGTGCCGCGGTCGCTGCGGACGCCGACCGAATAGTGATGCCCGCTCCCAACGGGGCGAACTCACTCATCGAGGCGCTACGGCGATTGGATTCGGCCGGAATCGAGTTGGTGGATGTCGCGCTGCGCCGCCCGTCGCTCGACGACGTCTTCTTCGCGCTCACCCAAGAGCCCGTGATGTCATGACCGCCCTGGCGGTCGCCCGCCCGACACCGTCGGCGATCCGGCAGTGGTGGGTGTTGACCGTCCGGGTCATCGCGCCGACCATTCGCACCGGCGAACTGTTCATCGCCATCGCGTTGTCGGTCGCCTTCACCGCCAGCCTGTACATACCGCTGAAACAGATCATGGGCGCAGTGGTGCAGGGTAGCTACGCGCAGTGGATCATGCCGTCGATCTGTTTGCAGGCGGTGTATTTCGCGGCGATGTCGGGGGCGCTGCGTTCGGCGACCGACTCCGTGCACGGGATCAACCGCCGTCTCGCGTCGATGCCCGTTCCGCCCGCGGCGCCGATGGCCGCGCGGATGTCGGGCAACCTGTACCGCTGTGCGACGGCGCTGACCACCGCGATCATCTGCGGGCATGTGATCGGCTTCCGGTTCTACCTCGGACCCGGATACATCGTCGCGTTCTGTGCGCTTGTGCTGTTGATCGGCCTGATCCTGTCGTTCGTCGGCGATCTGGTCGGCCGGGTCTCGACGAACCCGGAGGCCACCACGCACATACTGCTGCTGCCGGAACTGATCTGGGGCGTGCTGTCGGTCGGCATCCAGCCGGCCGACCAGTTTCCGGAGTGGATCCAACCGGTGGTACGCAATCAACCGCACTCGCAGTTCGTGTACGCGCTCCGCTCGTTCGCGGGCAACTCCGAGGCCACGGCGGCGATGCCGAGCATCTCCGTCGTGGGCCCGGCATTGGCGTGGATCCTCGGCATCCTGCTGGTTACGGCGTGGCTCTATGCGCGCGTGCTGCGGAGGCGGAGATGACCGCGCTCGCCCGCCAGATCTGGGTGCAGACCCAGCGGCTGCTGATCCGATGGGCGCATGACCCGCAATCCGTCATCCAGGCGCTGATCCTGCCGTGCATGTTCCTGGTCTCCATCGATCTTGTGTTCGGCAGACCGATCTCGGCGGCGACCGGGCACAGCGCGCTCTACGGCAGCGTGCCGATGGCGGCACTCGTCGGCGCCATCTTCGGCTCCACCGCGGGCGGGGTGCTGCTCATCCGGGAACGCGACGACGGACTGCTGGCCCGGTTCTGGGTGTTGCCGATCTATCGCATATCGGGGCTGATGTCGCGGTTGTCCGCCGAGATCCTGCGCATGCTCGCCACCGCGGCGCTCGTGTTGGGTACCGGCTATGCGCTGGGTTTCCGTTTCCGGCAAGGGGTTTCGGCGGCCCTGCTGTGGCTCGGGGTGCCGCTGATATTCGGTATCGCGTTCTGGATGTTCGTGACGACGCTGGCGCTGTATGTGGCGAACACGGTGCTGGCGGAGGCGACCGGGATTCTGGTGGCGCTGATGTTCTTCTTCTGCACCGGGTTCGTTCCGCTGGATCAGTACCCGTCGTGGATCCAGCCGGTCGTCGAGCACCAGCCGATGAGTTACGCCATCGCAGTCATGCAGGGGCTCTCGCTGGGCGGCCCGGTGCTGGCGCCGCTGCTCGGAACGCTGGGATGGGCGGCGCTGACGGTCGCGACGTGCGCGGTTCCGATGGTGATCGGTTACCGCAGGGCGAGCAGGCGTTAGGCGGCAGGCGGAACCGCGCCGTCGGGCGGTGGGGGAACCTCGCCCTCGGCGGGCGCCGCGTCGGGGACGCCGCTCACCGGGGCCTCGCAGGTCAGCGCGCCGTAGTCGGGATCGTCCTTGACCGGCAGCGCGCGCGGTGCGATGAAGTCCTCGGCCTTGGCGACCAGCGCGTCGTCGACCAGGATCTCGCACGTCAGGTTTGCCGAGTACGGCCATTCGATCGAGACCCGCATATTTGCGGTGCCGGTCGTCGGCAACACCGTGTTCACCTCGAACGTGCGTCCGGGCAGCATCGTCGGGTTAGCGGTCAGGGTCTGGTCGTTCTCGGCGGCGTAGGTGATCGTCGCCCCACGGGACACCCCGTCAACACGCGCACGGTAGATGACGTTGTGCAGCACCCCCGGATCGCCCTCGGCGGCGACGGGATCCGGCTGCGGCGGGACCTCCGGATCTGCCAGCGCAGGCGCCGGAGTTAACTGGGAGCCGACGATGAGGGTCGCCAGGGCGGCGGTGCTGATCCATCCGCGCTCGGTGAGGCTCATGGCAGCGACCCTACGCTGCGCGCCAGGTCAGATCCAAGCCGTTGCCAGAAAGCCAACGGTGGAGGTCGTAGCCGTTGCGGGACAGGCCCTCGACGGCGTTCAGCGCGGTCCGGACGGCTTCTTCGCCGGTCTCCGGGGTGAGCAACCCATGCCGTACGGCGGTCAGCAGTTCGTCGACGTCCTCGATCTCCACGCTCGTCCCGGTGCGAACGACCAGGTCGAGGTAGTGGTCCTCGGAATGCCAAACCTGCCCGCCCGCCGTGTAGCGGCCCACGTCGAGATAGAAGTCCTGGTCACGCTCGTGGCCGGGGTTGAAGTGGAATATCGACACCCGCAACCCCAGCGATGGCAACAGCCATGACTCGAGGTAGTGGAACTGGGCGCGACCAGGCGTGGGGCGGGCCATGTAGAGGCCCCACGGGGTCACGATGTACTCGTCGACCGCACGCACGATGCCCTTGGGATCGGTGTTTGTGCGGGCGACCAGGTCGAACTTCTCGTGCTTCGGAGGGTGGATAGGCCAAGCATAAGCTCGGGGAATGACCGCGTGTCGGTGCGTGGTTCTACCCTGTGAACATGGCTTTCGCTACCGAACATCCCATCCTGGCGCACTCCGAGTACCGCCCTGTCGAGGCGATGGTGCGCGCAGGTGGCCGGTTCGAGGTGGTCAGCGAATACCAGCCCGCCGGCGACCAGCCTGCCGCGATCGACGAGTTGGAACGCCGTATCAAGGCGGGGGAGCGCGATGTCGTGCTGCTCGGCGCCACCGGCACCGGCAAGTCGGCCACGACCGCATGGCTGGTCGAGCGGCTGCAGCGGCCCACCCTGGTGATGGCGCCGAACAAGACCCTGGCGGCGCAGCTGGCCAACGAGCTACGGGAGATGCTGCCGCACAACGCCGTCGAGTACTTCGTCTCGTACTACGACTACTACCAGCCCGAGGCGTACATCGCGCAGACGGACACCTACATCGAGAAGGACAGCTCGATCAACGACGACGTCGAGCGGTTGAGGCACTCCGCGACCTCGAGCCTGCTGTCGCGGCGGGACGTGGTGGTGGTCGCGTCCGTGTCGTGCATCTACGGCCTCGGCACCCCGCAGTCCTATCTGGACCGGTCGGTGGAGGTGAAGGTCGGGGAGGAGATCCCCCGCGACGCGCTGCTGCGGCTGCTCGTCGACGTCCAGTACACCCGCAACGACATGGCCTTCACCCGCGGGTCGTTCCGGGTGCGCGGCGACACCGTCGAGATCATCCCGTCGTACGAGGAACTGGCCGTTCGCATCGAGTTCTTCGGCGATGAGGTCGAGGCGCTGTACTACCTGCACCCGCTCACCGGCGACGTGATTCGCAAGGTCGAGTCGCTGCGCATCTTCCCCGCGACCCACTACGTCGCGGGGCCCGAGCGGATGGCGCACGCGATATCGACCATCGAGCAGGAGCTCGAGGAGCGGCTGGCCGACCTGGAGAAGCAGGGCAAACTGCTTGAGGCGCAACGACTTCGGATGCGGACCAACTACGACATCGAGATGATGCGCCAGGTCGGGTTCTGTTCGGGGATCGAGAACTATTCGCGGCACATCGATGCGCGGCCCGCAGGCTCGGCGCCCGCCACGCTGCTGGACTACTTCCCGGAGGACTTCCTGCTCGTCATCGACGAGTCGCACGTGACCGTGCCCCAGATCGGCGGCATGTACGAAGGCGACATCTCCCGTAAGCGCAACCTCGTCGAGTACGGGTTCCGGCTGCCGTCGGCGATCGACAACCGCCCGCTGACCTGGGAGGAGTTCGCCGACCGGATCGGGCAGACCGTCTACCTGTCCGCGACGCCGGGCCCGTACGAGCTCAGCCAGACCGGCGGCGAGTTCGTCGAGCAGGTGATCCGGCCGACCGGCCTCGTCGACCCGAAGGTGGTGGTCAAGCCCACGAAGGGCCAGATCGACGACCTGATCGGGGAGATCCGCAAGCGCACCGAGGCCGACGAACGGGTGCTGGTCACCACGCTCACCAAGAAGATGGCCGAGGACCTCACCGACTACCTGCTGGAGATGGGCATCCGCACCCGGTATCTGCATTCCGAGGTCGACACGCTGCGCCGCGTCGAGTTGCTGCGTCAGCTGCGGCTCGGTGAGTACGACGTGCTGGTCGGCATCAACCTGCTGCGGGAGGGCCTCGACCTGCCCGAGGTGTCGCTGGTGGCGATCCTGGACGCCGACAAGGAGGGCTTCCTGCGGTCGCCCCGCAGCCTGATACAGACGATCGGTCGCGCGGCCCGCAACGTGTCGGGTGAGGTGCACATGTACGCCGACACCATCACCGATTCGATGAAGCAGGCGATCGACGAGACGGAGCGCAGGCGGGCCAAGCAGATCGCCTACAACGAAGAGCACGGCATCAATCCGCAGCCGCTGCGCAAGAAGATCGCCGACATCCTCGATCAGGTGTATCGCGAGGCCGATGACACCGATGTCGAGGTCGGCGGCTCGGGACGCAACGCGTCGCGCGGTCGTCGTGCCCAGGGCGAGCCGGGCCGGGCCGTCAGCGCCGGGATCATTGAAGGGCGGGACACCTCGAACATGCCGAGGGCCGAGCTCGCCGATCTCATCAAGGATCTGACCGCTCAGATGATGGCGGCCGCGCGCGATCTGCAGTTCGAGCTGGCCGCCCGCATCAGGGACGAAATCGCGGATCTGAAGAAGGAACTCCGCGGCATGGACGCGGCCGGTCTGAAATAGCTTGATCTCAAGTGCGGTTGAGGTCATACGGTGGCTGACGTGACCGAGACCGCGACAATCAAGCCGGGCAGCTGGCGAGAGCTGCTGGGGCGCGAGCGCCTCGGCACGGCAACCCTGTTGGCCGGCGGCGTCGGCCTGTATGCGACCAACGAGTTCCTCACCATCAGCCTGCTGCCGAGCACGGTCGCCGACATCGGCGGTCAGCGGTTCTACGCGTGGGTGATCGCGGTGTACCTCGTCGGGTCCGTTGTCGCCGCGGCGGCGGTCAACCCGCTTCTCGTCCGGTTCGGGCCACGGGCCTCGTACCTGTTGACGCTGGCCGTTTTCGGTGTCGGCACGCTGGGGTGCGCGCTTGCCCCGACCATGGAACTGCTGCTCGTCGCCCGCACCGTGCAGGGCGGCGCAGGCGGGATGCTCGCGGGACTCGGCTACGCGGTCATCAACGCCGCCCTGCCCAACTGGCTGTGGACCAGGGCGTCGGCGCTTGTGTCGGCGATGTGGGGCGTCAGCGTGATCATCGGTCCTGCGATGGGCGGCGTCTTCGCCCAATTCGGCATCTGGCGTTGGGCTTTCGGGTCGTTGGCCATCATGACGGTGGCCATGGCCGCATTGGTGCCCGGTGCACTGCCCGCCAGGGGGCCGGGCGAGAGGGCCCCGTCGGCGATCCCGGGCATCCCGGTGTGGTCGCTGCTGCTGCTCGGCGCCGCCGCGCTCGCGATCAGCGTCGCCGGCGTGCAGCGAGCGGCCGTCGCCACCTTCGCTCTGCTCGGGCTCGGCGCCGGGCTTGTCGCGCTGTTCCTGGTCGTCGATCGGCGCACCAAGTCAAACGTGTTGCCGCGCACGGCCTTCCAGCCCGGACCGCTCAAGTGGATGTATGTGACGATCGGGCTCTTGATGGCCGCCACGATGGTCGACATGTACGTGCCGCTTTTCGCGCAGCGCCTCGCGGGCATGGTGCCCGCCGCGGCGGGATTCTTCGGCGCGGTGCTGGCCATCGGATGGACGGCTTCGGAGATCGCCAGCGCGTCGGCCAGCCGCACCCGCACCGTCGTTGCCGTGGTTGCGCTGTCGCCGGTGATGATGGCGATCGGGCTGGCGATGGGCGCGACGGTCCTCGGCCACCAGCTGTCGTGGCCGCTGATCGCGGCGTGGGCCTTCGGACTGTTCATCGCCGGCGCCGGTGTCGGGATGGCCTGGCCTCATCTGTCCGCGTGGATCATGGGCGCCGTCGACGATGCGGTGGAGGCAGGCACCGCCGCTGCGGCGATCAACACCGTCCAGCTGATCTCCGGCGCGTTCGGCGCAGGGCTGGCCGGGGTCGTCGTCAACATCACCGACGGCGGCGACACGGCAGCGGCGCGGTGGTTGTTCACCGTGTTTGCCGTGCTCGCCGCGGCAGGGTTGGCCGCGTCCTACCGCGCATCGCGTGGCCGTTAATGTCGAGGGAATGGATGCCTTCTCCGCGGGGACGCTGAGCCGCGCCCTCGACCGTCTGCACTCGACGATCTACTTCGCGCCAGAGTCGAACGAGATGTTCAGCAGGCTCGGCGTCGAGGATCCACGCATCCAGTACTTCGCGAGCAGGTCGGCCCCGATGGGTGCCGTCAACGCGAAAGTCGTTGCGGCGACGTTCTACAACTTCAGCCCGGACGTGATCGCCGAATCGATTCCGGCCGCGTGGGAGATCGCGACTCCCGCCGAGGTGACGAGGGTGCGTTACGAGATCGTCGATGCGGTGGTCTCTCGAATCCTCGGTGACGAGCTTGTCCGGTCACCGCAGTTCGCGCGCTCGGCGGCGACCGTGCGGCGAATCGCAGAGGCGATCCCCAACGCGGACGGTCGCGCGCTGTATGCCGGTCACGCCGAACTGAATTGGCCGCAGACGCCGCACGCACAGTTGTGGCACGCCATCACGCTGCTGCGCGAGTACCGCGGTGACGGTCACATCTGTGCGCTGGTCGCCCACGGGCTCAGCGGTCTCGAGGCGCTGATCACCCATATCGCCACCGGAACGGGCTTCGAGCCGGAATTCGGGCGCAAGCTGCGCGGCTGGAGCCGAGCGCAGTGGGACGAAACGGTCGACGCATTACGGGCACGGAGTCTGCTTGACGATGACGGTCAGTTGACGCCCGCCGGAAGCGAATTGCGGACCAAGATCGAAGATATGACGGATGACCTCGCCTACGCGCCGTGGCGGACGGCATCCGACGACGATGTGCAGGAGATGGTCGCGCTGGGGGAGGCCATCGGTGCTGCGGTGCGGAACGCAAACGCGATCCCGGCGAACGTCTTCGGGCCGCGCTATGGGCAGCACCGCTAGTCGGGGTCCTCGTCGAGCTGACGGATCGCGAGTACGCCGTCGATGCCCGCGAGCACGTTCGGTGCGTTCAATATCCCGTTGCCCGCGAGGGTCAGCATGACGCCCGAATGACCGGGCGCGGCGCCGAGTGGTTCGCCTCGAGGATCGGCGGTGAGCTCGGTGAGCTGCCACTGTCGGCGTTCGCACGCCTGCAGTAGCTGGCTCATCACGCCGCGGCCCTCGGTGTAGGTGACGTGCATGCGGATCGCACCGCTGAGGCGGGCGCTGAGCCGCCGCGCCAGCGGCAGGAATCCGATGACGACCAGAAAGTGCATGGCGGTGACGGTGAACGCGAGGAGTAGCAGTCCGGCGCCCGCCGCCATGCCGATCGCGGCCGACTCCCAGATCGACGCGGCGGTGGTCAGCCCGTGCACCGAGCCGCGGCGAAAGATGATGATGCCTGCGCCGAGAAACCCGATGCCGGAGACGATCTGGGCCGCCACACGGGATGGGTCGACCTCGACCGTGCCCGCGACCAGCACGTCACTGAAGCCGTATTTGCTGACCAGGAGGATGAGCGCGGCCGCGGTACCGACGATGGTCTGGGTGCGAATCCCGGCGCTCTTGCCCTGCAACTCACGCTCCAGCCCGATGAGCGCGGTCAACCCGAATGCCACGAACAACTCGGTGATCTGCCGGACGCCCTGACCGGGTCCACCGAAGAACGGCGGGTCGGCTGCCAGCCAGAGATCCATGCGACAAAGTTAGCCGTCGACATCGCAGGGGGAGTCTCAACGCGCCGAGCGCGCGTAGTGATCACGCCGATTCTTATGGTGGCCGCCGGCGACGGCGGATGGCAGGGTCGTGGTCATGCGGGTGTGGCTGAGTGGCTAGGCAGCGGCCTGCAAAGCCGTCTACACGGGTTCGAATCCCGTCACTCGCTCCAATTCTCACCAAGAACTGCAGTGCTTTTCAGGTCAGACCGGCGACCACGCGCAGGTCGGCGACGAAGGCGTCGAACGCCTTCTCTCGTTCTTCCGAAGGGCCGCGCAGGATCGCCGACGGGTGCACGGTCGCGACCACCTGCGGATCGACGTCCAGGTCGACCAATCCGTTCGTATCCGGGAGCCGAAGCACTTCGCCACGATGCCGGGTGAGCCGAAAGTCGCTACCCATCAACGACTTTGCTGCCGTCGCGCCGAGCAGCACCACCACCTCGGGCTGTATGACGTCGAGTTCGGTCAACAACCAGGGCCGACACGACACCACCTCGGTTCGGCTGGGGGTCTTGTGTATCCGGCGCTTGCCGCGTTCCTCGAACTTGAAGTGCTTGACCGCATTGGTGACATAGACGCTGTCGCGGTCGATGCCCGCCGTGACGAGCGCCTTGTCCAGCAGCCGACCGGCCGGGCCGACGAACGGCTGTCCTGCCTTGTCCTCCTGGTCGCCGGGTTGCTCCCCGACAAGCATGACCTTGGCCTCGGCCGAGCCGGCCCCGAATACGGCCTGGGTGGCGTTGCGATAGAGATCGCAACCCTTGCAGCCCTGCGCCGCGTCGGCCAGCACCGACAGATCGTGGGTGTCCGGCACGAAGTCCGCGGCGCTTCGCGATGCCATAGCGACGGGATTACCCGCTCGGCACGGTCTCACCCGTCGTCGAACGGCAGGCGTGTTGCCGCGCTCACGTCCGTCGCCGCGACGTGATGTTCACAGTGACCCGTAGGCAAAACCGCAGGACAACGGCGCGCCCAGTTATGAATCACTCCCATGTTTGCCGACCAACGGGTTAGGGTCGTTCGTTGGCGGTGCAAACGACACTGGGAGGGTATTGATGAGCGGCTACAAGACCGTGGTGGTCGGTACGGACGGGTCGGATTCGTCGTTGCGTGCGGTGGACAAGGCCGGTCAGATCGCCGCGGGCTCGGGCGCGAAGGTGATTGTGGCGACCGCCTATTTCCCGCAGAGCGAAGACCAGCGCGCCGCTGACGTCCTGAAGGACGAGGGCTACAAGATGTCAGGCAACGCGCCGATCTACGCGATCCTGCGGGAGGCCAGGGACCGCGCGCAGGCCGCCGGGGCGAAAGACGTCGAGGAGAAGGCCGTCGTCGGCGCACCGGTCGACGCGCTCGTCGACCTGGCCGACGAAGTCAACGCCGACCTCCTGGTCGTCGGCAACGTCGGCCTGAGCACCATCGCGGGCCGTCTGCTCGGTTCGGTGCCCGCCAATGTCGCGCGGCGCTCGAAGACCGACGTGCTGATCGTTCACACCACGCCGTAGTACCTCGGCGCGCGACTACGTCGCCGAGGCCTTCGCGATCTCGGTGATCGCGGCGTCGAGCGTGGCGTTGAACTCCTCGTCGCTCTGCTGTGCGCTGAGACCCTCGGTCAACGCGCGGGAGAAGCTGGCGATCACGCCGTTGTTCCGGGCGAGCTTCTCGCACGCTTCGGCGCGGCTGTATCCGCCGGACAGCGCGACCACGCGGACCACGTTCGGGTGCTCGACGAGTTCCTTGTACAGGTTGTCGGTGTCGGGGAGCGTCAGCTTCAGCATGACCTTCTGGCCGTCCTCGAGCTTGTTCACCCCGTCGAGCAACCCGGCCTTCAGCTGGTCCTCGGCTTCGGCCTTCTTGGGGCTGTGGATGTCGACCTCGGGCTCGATGATCGGCACGAGGCCCTTTGCGAGCACCTGCCTGGCGATTTCGAACTGCTGCTCCACCACGGCGTCCAGACCCGCTCCCGGCAGCTTGATGACCGAGCGCTCCTTGGTGCCGAAAACGCCGTTGGCGACCGCCCGGTCCAGCAGATCGTCGAGGCCGGGGATCGGCTTCATCGTCTGCGCGCCGTCCTTCTCCTCGGCCAGACCCTTGTCGATCTTGAGGAATGGCACGATGCCCTTGACGTTCCACAGGTAGTCGGCGGTGGGACGGCCCTCGATCTCGCGGTCCATCGTCTGTTCGAACAGGATCGCGCCCATGATGCGGCCCGACTCGAAGGCGGGGCTGGTGATGATGCGGGTGCGCATCTCGTGTACCAGGTCGAACATCTGCTCGTCGGTGGAGTACGAGTCCTCGGCGATGCCGTACAACTTCAGCGCCTTCGGGGTGCTGCCGCCGCTCTGGTCGAGTGCCGCGATGAATCCGCTGCCGGTGTGTGCCTTGTTGAACTGGTCGGTGTTCACGTCTGCCCTTCCTTTCTCATCAGGCAATCTAGCGCTGCCCCGACAGCCAATTGACAGCCACCTCGGTCAAACCGGCATCGGCCCGGGATTCCGGTGAAACACTCCGCCTGACGGGAGGGGCAGATCATGACCTCGACAATGCATCCAGCCGGAATCGCCCGCCGTGACAACGGCGTGCCTCCTCCCGATGTGCCGCTCGGCGACATCGACCTCGGCGAGCTCGGGTTCTGGGACCTCGACGAGGATGTGCGTGACGGAGCCTTCGCGACGCTGCGCCTCGAATCGCCGATCACCTTCTTCGAGGTCGCGGATTTCCCCGGGTGGCCCGCCGGACCCGGCCACTGGGCGCTGACCAGGTACGACGACATCCACCACGCGAGCCGCCATCCCGAGGTCTTCAGCTCGATGCCGACCTGTTCGTCACTGCACGAGGTTCCGGCCGAGATCGCGGAGTTCTCCGGGTCGATGATCAACCTCGACGACCCGCGTCACCTGCGGCTGCGCACGATCGTCAATCGGGCGTTCACGCCCAAGGTGGTGGCCCGCATCGAGGACAGCGTGCGGGACCGGGCACGCACGATCGTGACCAACATGATCGCCAACGATCCCGACGGCAGAGCCGAGTTCGTATCCGAGGCGTCCGGCCTGCTTCCGCTGCAGGTCATCTGCGACATGATGGGCATCCCCGAAAAGGATGAGGCCAAAATTTTCCACTGGACCAACGTGATCCTGGGCGTTGGTGACCAGGAAGTGGCAGGCGAATACGCCGACGTGGTCGCGGTGGTCGGCGAAATCGTCGACTACGCAATGAATCTCGCCGAACAGCGGCGCGCCGATCCAGGCGACGACCTGACCACCAGCCTGGTCCAGGCCAAGGTCGACGGCGAGTGCCTCACCTCGGTGGAGATCGCGTCGTTCTTCATCCTGCTTTCGGCGGCGGGCAATGAGACGACGCGCAATGCCATCAGCCACGGGATGGTGGCGCTCACCCGTTATCCCGAGGAACGGGACAAGTGGTGGTCGGATTTCGACGGGCTGGCGGCCACCGCAGTCGAGGAGATCATCCGATGGGCATGCCCGGTGATCTACATGCGGCGCACGCTGACTCAGGACGTCGAGATGCGGGGCATCGAGATGAAGGCCGGAGCCAAGGTCTCGATGTGGTACAACTCCGGAAACCGCGACGAAGCCAGATTCGACAATCCATGGCTGTTCGACGTGACTCGTAACCCGAACCCGCACATGGGATTCGGTGCCGGCGGCGCGCACTTCTGCCTCGGCGCGAACTTGGCGCGCCGCGAGATACAAGTGCTCTTCGAAGAGCTGCACCGGCAGATACCCGACATCGTCGTGTCAGAGGAGCCGGCGCTGCTGCACTCCGCGTTCCTTCACGGCATCAAGCGACTACCTGTCGCGTGGGCGGTCTGACCGCGTCACCGCAGGACTCGGCTGAACTGCCGGTGGGGATGGATGCCGTGCTGGTCGCGGTATGAGACCGGCTGCCTGCCGCCGTCGTCGGTGATGCCGTATTCGCGTGCCAGTTCCGCGCCGATCCACGTCTGACCGCTCTTGTCCATCACCGCGGGGTCGTTGAACAGCGCCCAGATCAGGTGGCCGGTCAGTTCGGGCGTCTCGGCGATGTCCAGCAGGCTGTCGAGTTCTCCGTTGGCGCCCGCCACCATGCTCTTGAACCGTTCGGTCAGCAGGATGCCCATCCAGATGGACAGCGACGCGATGTTGAAATCCCGGAAGTCGACCGCCATGTCGGCGGCCATCTTGTCCACGCCCGCCTTCTGGACGCCGTAGGAGGGGCCGAAGACGTAGTGCGCAGCGCCCGGCGCAGACGTGAAGGCGACCAGCCCGCGGCGCTGGGGAACCATCAGCGGGGCCGCATGCACCGTTGCGACGTACGCGCTGCGAAGCCCGACGTCGAGAATGTCGATGACGTTGATCGGCTTCTCCCAGAACGGAGTCCGGGCCATCATCTCGTCGCGGATGACCGCCGCATTGTTGACCAGGATGTGCAGCAGGCCCTGCTCCTCGGCCACGCGGTCGAAGAGGGCCTTGGTCTGCTCGTCGTCGGCATGGTCGACCGCGACGGCGATGCCTTCGCCGCCCGCGGCCGTCACCAGCGCGGCGGTCTCATGGATCGTCCCGGCCAGGGGAGACTGTCCGGGTTTTTCGGTGCGTCCGGTGACGTAGACGGTGCAGCCGTGGCTGCCCAGCGCATGGGCGATGCCGAGGCCGGCGCCGCGGCTTGCGCCCGTGACGACCGCAACCGTCTTGTCGGCCATTACCAGCCGCGTTCTTTCCATTCGGCGAGGTGCGGCCGCTCTCTGGCCAGGGTGGTGTCGTCGCCGTGCCCCGGATAGACGACCGTCGAGTCGTCGTAGACGTTGAACACGCGCTCGGTGACACCGCCGAGAAGCTTCTCGAAGTCGCCCTCCTGCCATGTCTTGCCCACGCCGCCGGGGAACAGGCAGTCGCCGGTGAAAAGGTGTGTGGCGTCATCGGCGTCGACGAGCGCGAGCGCGACCGATCCCGGGGTGTGGCCCTGCAGGTGGATGACGTCGAAGGTCAGAGTGCCGATCGTGATCGTGTCCCCCTGGGACAGCAACCGGTCCGGCTTCACGGGGAGCGGGCCGGCGTCGAGTTCGTGGGCCGCGGTGGGCGCCCCCGTGGCCTTGGCGACGGCCTCCAACGCCTGGATGTGGTCCCAGTGCTGGTGGCTGGTGACAATCAGCGACAGCTTCGGCGCGTACCGCTCGACCAGCTCGAGCAGGATCTCGGGGTCGTTCGCGGCGTCGATGAGTAGCGTCTCGCCGGTCTGGGAACACGTGATCAGGTAGGCGTTGTTGTCCATCTCGCCCACCGAGACCTTGACGATCGACGCCCCTGGGAGTGTCCGCCGAGCGGCGGTCCGGGGCTCGACATGGCCGGTGTAGTTGTCGTCGACGACTGTCATGGTGCTCACGGTATCGGCCTTGGCTGAAGGTTGTCGGTGGTGGCACATAGCATGGGCATGAACTCTGTCTTGGGAGGATTACCGGGTGGCAGATCGCCTGATCGTCAAGGGTGCGCGGGAGCACAACCTGCAAAGCGTCGACCTGGATCTACCTCGCGATGCGCTGATCGTTTTCACCGGCCTCTCGGGGTCGGGCAAGTCATCGCTGGCGTTCGACACGATCTTCGCCGAGGGCCAGCGGCGCTACGTCGAATCGCTGTCGGCGTACGCCAGGCAGTTCCTCGGCCAGATGGACAAACCCGACGTCGACTTCATCGAGGGGCTGTCGCCTGCGGTGTCGATCGACCAGAAGTCCACCAACCGCAATCCGCGGTCGACGGTCGGCACCATCACCGAGGTCTACGACTATCTGCGTCTGCTGTACGCCCGCGCGGGCACCCCGCACTGCCCGGTGTGCGGTGAGCGCATCGCCAAGCAGACCCCGCAACAGATCGTCGACCAGGTGCTGGCGATGGACGAGGGTCTGCGGTTCCAGGTGCTCGCCCCGGTGGTGCGGACCCGCAAGGGCGAGTTCGTCGACCTGTTCGACAAGTTGAACTCGCAGGGCTACAGCAGGGTCCGCGTGGACGGCGTGGTGTATCCGCTGACCGACCCGCCGACGCTGAAGAAGCAGGAGAAGCACGACATCGAGGTGGTCGTCGACCGGTTGACGGTCAAGGCGACGGCCAAGCAGCGGCTGACCGACTCGGTGGAGACCGCGCTGAACCTGGCCGACGGCATCGTCGTGCTGGAGTTCGTCGACCGCGAGGACGACCACCCGCATCGGGAGCAGCGGTTCTCGGAGAAGCTGGCGTGCCCGAACGGCCATCCGCTGGCCGTCGATGATCTGGAACCGCGGTCGTTCTCCTTCAACTCGCCCTACGGCGCCTGCCCCGAGTGCACCGGCCTGGGCATCCGCAAGGAAGTCGACCCCGACCTCGTCGTGCCGGACCCGGACCTCACCCTGGCCGAAGGCGCGGTGGCGCCGTGGTCGATGGGCCAGACCGCCGAGTACTTCACCCGCATGCTCAAGGGCCTCGGCGACCAGATCGGCTTCGACGTCGACACCCCGTGGAAGAAGCTGCCTGCCAAGGCGCGCAGGGCGATCCTCGAGGGCTGCGACGAGCAGGTCCACGTGCGTTACAAGAACCGCTACGGCCGAACCCGTTCGTATTACGCCGATTTCGAGGGCGTGATGGCGTTCCTTCAGCGCCGGATGGAGCAGACCGACTCCGAGCAGATGAAGGAGCGCTACGAGGGCTTCATGCGCGACGTGCCGTGCCCGGAGTGCAACGGCACCCGGTTGAAGCCCGAGATCCTGGCCGTCACGCTGTCGGCGGGCAAGTACGGCAAGAAGTCGATCGCCGAGGTCGCCGAACTGTCGATCGCCGACGCATCGGACTTCCTGAACTCGCTGACACTGGGTACGCGTGAATCGGCCATCGCAGGTCAAGTCCTCAAGGAGATCCAGTCCCGGCTCGGCTTCCTGCTCGACGTCGGGCTGGAGTACCTGTCCCTGTCGCGCGCGGCTGCGACGCTGTCCGGCGGTGAGGCACAACGCATTCGGCTCGCCACGCAGATCGGCTCCGGGCTCGTCGGCGTGCTCTACGTATTGGACGAGCCGTCCATCGGCCTGCACCAGCGCGACAACCGCAGGCTGATCGAGACCCTGCTGCGGCTGAAGAACCTCGGCAACACCCTGATCGTCGTCGAGCACGACCTCGACACCATCGCGCACGCGGACTGGGTCGTCGACATCGGACCGCTGGCCGGTGAGCACGGCGGCCGGATCGTGCACAGCGGCCCGTACCAGGAGCTGCTGAACAACCGCGAATCCCTCACCGGGGCATATCTTTCCGGTCGCGAGAGCATCGAGGTGCCCGCCATCCGGCGGCCCGTTGACCGCAAGCGGCAGCTGACGGTGGTCGGCGCAAGGGAGCACAACCTGCGCGGCCTGGACGTCTCGTTCCCACTCGGCGTGCTGACGTCCGTCACGGGTGTCTCGGGGTCGGGTAAGTCGACGCTGGTCAACGACATCCTCGCGGCGGTGTTGGCCAACAAGCTCAACGGGGCGCGCCATGTGCCGGGCCGACACACCCGGGTCAACGGCCTCGACCACGTCGACAAGCTGGTCCGGGTCGACCAGTCGCCGATCGGTCGCACGCCGCGGTCCAACCCGGCGACCTACACCGGCGTCTTCGACAAGATCCGCTCGCTGTTTGCCGCCACCACGGAGGCCAAGGTGCGCGGGTATCAGCCGGGCCGGTTCTCGTTCAACGTCAAGGGCGGCCGATGCGAGGCGTGCTCGGGCGACGGCACGATCAAGATCGAGATGAACTTCCTGCCCGACGTGTATGTGCCGTGCGAGGTGTGCAACGGCGCGAGGTACAACCGGGAAACCCTCGAGGTGCACTACAAGGGCAAGACCATCTCCGAGGTGCTGGACATGTCTATCGAGGACGCGGCCGAGTTCTTCGCGCCGATCAGCTCGATTCACCGGTACCTCAAGACGCTGGTGGACGTCGGGCTCGGCTATGTGAGGCTCGGCCAGCCCGCGCCGACGCTGTCGGGCGGTGAGGCGCAGCGGGTCAAGCTCGCCGCCGAACTGCAGAAGCGCTCGACCGGCCGGACGGTCTACATCCTCGACGAACCGACCACCGGGCTGCACTTCGAGGACATCCGCAAACTGCTCAACGTGCTCAACGGTCTGGTGGACAAGGGCAACACGGTCATCGTCATCGAACACAACCTCGACGTGATCAAGACCTCCGACTGGATCATCGACCTCGGCCCCGAAGGGGGATCAGGGGGCGGAACCGTCGTCGCGGAGGGCTCACCCGAGGATGTCGCGGCGATCACCGAGAGCTACACGGGCAAATTCCTGTCCGAGGTGCTCGACGCGGCGCCGGCCAAGAGGCCGCCGACGAGGCGTCGCAGGAAGGTCAGCGCGTAAGTTATATTCTCCCTGTCTGAGAATGCCATTACCGCACGACTCGGTAGGGAGAACATGGCGAAAACGGTGGTGATCGGCGCGTCCAGCGGGCTCGGGCGCTGCATTGGGGTTGGGCTGGCGGGGCGCGGGGACAGCGTGGCGCTGCTCGCGCGCCGGCGTGACCGCATCGAGAAGGCGGCCAAGGAGGCGGGCGGTGACTCGGTCGCCGTCGAATGCGATGTGACCGATGAGGCGTCGGTGCGCTCGGCCATCGGTGAAGCGGCCGAGGCGCTCGGCGGCATCGACAACCTCGTCTACGCCCCTGCCATCGGGTCGGTCATGCGACTCGTCGACACCGATGCCGCGACATGGACTCGGGTGTTCGCCACCAACGTCACCGGCGCAGCCATCGCGACCGCCGCCGCGGTTCCATTCTTGACGGAGTCCGCAGGCAAGGTCGTGTATCTCTCGTCGGATGCCGGCAGCTTCGGGCCGCCGTGGCCGGGGCTCGCCGCATACGGCGTGAGCAAGGCAGCGTTGGAGCGCCTCGTCGAGGCATGGCGCGCAGAGCATCCCGGCATCGCGTTCACCAACCTCATCGTCGGCGAGTGCGCAGGCGGTGACGGCGATTCCGCGACGGGCTTCAGCACCGGCTGGGACCCGGAACTCGCGGGGGAGTTCTACCCGCAGTGGATATCGCGTGGCTGCCTGCCGGGCCAACTCATGCCGGTCGAGGACCTCATCGAGGTGGTCCACACCATCCTGCGGACCAACTCGGCGACGTCGATGCCCGTCGTGGTGGCCCGCGGCGCGCCGTAGCAGGGCGTCACTGGCCGCGTGACAGCGGTGACGGGAACCGCGGGCTGATCCGCACGCCGTCGAGCCACTCGGTGAGCGCCTCGGCCTGACGTGTCAACGCCGCGTGGGCCTTTCTGCCGACGTCCTCGAGCAGTCGCAGTTCGACGCGCCCGTCGGCGTCCTGAACCCAGCCGCCGACCACCCGCCCGTCCCACCACGCCGTCGGCCCGGCGTTTCCGTTGGTGTCGAACACCTGCCTGCGGTGCGCGCCGAGGTACCACTCGCGGTCGAACCACCCCATGGTCGTCGGGTCAAGGCCCGGCAGCAGCGCACCCCACGGCTCGGGTGGCGCCTCGTCGTCGAGATCGTCCGGCAGTGCGAAACCCGATGCGCCGTCCAGATCCACCTCGACCGCGCCGATGTCGCGCAATGCGTGCCGTGCCCAGGTCAACGTGTTGCCGAACCACCATTTGATGTCGGTGACGGTGGTGGGGCCGAACGTGCGCAAATAGGTCGAGACCAGTTGCGCGCGTGCAGCTTGCGGGTCGATGTCGTCGCGACCGCGTGACAGCCAGTCGTCGGCGGCCGCCCACCGGGGCCGCGACACCGTCCACGACCCTTCGTTGGGTCCGCGGACGATGTCGCCGCGCACGGACAGCACGGTCAGCACCCGAGGTGCCAGCGGAGTGTCTCCGCCCCAGCGTTTTCCGGGCGCCGGATCGTAGGTGCCCGCAAGTTCGGGCAGCGCTGCGCGGAGCTGTCTTGCGGTGGTCGGCCCGTGTTCGGCGAGGTGTCCGAGCACCGCGCGACATGCGGTGTCGAGCCACTGATCGCCGTCGGTGCACAGTCCCGCCTTCTGCGCGTCGGCGATCAGCTTCCGCTGTTCGTTGGCGGCGACTCTGTCGCTGGCGGCGGCCTGCACCTGAGGTAGACAGTCGGTGCCCACCACCCACAGCGTGCGGCGCATCGCGAGGTGCTTGACGACGTCGCGGCGCTCGTAGAGCGCACGGTCGAGGTCTGCCACGGTGAAGTCGCGCCGCCGGGCCCACAGTGAGAGATAGGGGGTGGCGGGGTCGGTGGCGTGCAGGCCCACGAGGTCGCCGACAACCTCACCCGTCGAAGAGGCCGGCTCAGCCAGGAAATGCCGGCGAGCCAACCGGGAACGCCGCTCGCGGGCGGAGAAGGATCGCATCGGTTTGGAACCGTACCCAGCGAATCTGACAATTTTGGGATCGGTAGCGATGGCGTCCGGCTTGACTTCTCCCTGACGCCGCCAACGTGGCGACGCATGAACGAAGGGAACTACGACGATGAACCGAGTTGTCGCGGGGGCGCTTGGACTGCTCGCGGGCGCCGCGCTGATGGTGGGTTGTTCGGATGACAAGGAGGCGTCGACGCCGACGGCCGCCGCCGGCGACACCCAGGCCAGCGCGGCGGGAGGCACCGAAGTGAAGGTGGACGGCGGCGATCTCGCAGGTCTCGACAAGAACTCCGTGACCTGCGTCAAGCAGGCCGGCAAGATCACCGATGCCAGCGGAGCGATCAACGGCCAGCAGGGGCTTGGCGTTGTGATGTCCGACGCCGAGCCGCCGGTCGTTGAATCGCTGGGCATTGTGGTGGACGGCAACGCACTCGCCGTGAGCAACATGATGGGTGTGAAGTCGGGATCGGCCGAGGTCAAGGTCGACGGCGATACCTACACGATCACCGGTGAAGCCACCGGCGCCGACATCAAGAACCCGATGGCCGGCGTGATCACCAAGCCGTTCACAATCACGGTGACCTGCAAGTAATCGGCTCCAGTCGAGCGGCGGGCGTGTTCGCGCGCCCGCCGCTTCCTAAGATTGCGACATGACTCCCCAAGCGGAGATCGCCAGGGCCCGCAGCCTGATCTTCGCCGCCAAGGAAGAGGCGGCGAGGGATCTGCTTGTCGCGCTCGGGGAAGACATCGACGACGATCAGCCTGACGGCGACCCTCTGCTGATGGAGATCTTCTCTCTGCTCGGCGAGTTGTACCTCGTCCGCACCGCGTACAACGGCACCGAAGAGGCAATCCGCAGGATCGAGGAGTGCCTGGCGGTCTACCGGTCCATCCGGGCCGGCACGAACCCCGAAGCCGCTGCGCAGGTGACGATATCGGACACCGAAGTCGACCGAATGCTGTGTCGGTACACGCGTCGGGCCCAGTTCCTGCGGACCGGGCTCGCCGCGGCCGCCCACGGCGACCACGAGGGTGCCGAACTGGCGCTGTTCGTCCTGTCCAGCGACGATTCGGGGGCCGCCTTTCCCGACCTCGCCGACGAGCATCGGTTCCTGACCACCTACGCGCAGATCCTCTGCGCGAGTGCGCTGTGCGACGACGATCTCCACGTCCAGTCGGTTCCGCTGTGGGAGAGGGTGATCGAGGCGATTGATCGGCCGGGCGACAACAGCGAGGCCGATGACCATCTTTTCGTACAGGGCGCCACCGCCTACGGCAGATTCTGCATCGAGACCGGCCGGCTCTCAGAAGCGGAGCCGTGGCTGCGGCGCGCCGGCGCGCGTGCCGATGCGCGCGGCTGGGAGTTGGCAAAGGCGAGAACACAACTCGAGCGCGGGACCGCGGCGTGGGCGGCCGGTGACGTCGGCCAGACCCAGAACCTGGTCCACGAAGCGTATCCCGCGATCGCCGAGGGCTACCGCGCGCACGACGTATCGCGAAGTTGGCTTTATTTCGGCCTGATCGCGATGGCACTGAACAAACTCGACGATGCCGACGAGCGATTCGGCCATGCCGAGCGGCATTGGCGCGAGGTCGAGAAGCCGTTGCACATCCACCGCATCCTCCTCCAGCGCAGCTGGGTGGACATCCTGCGGGGCGACTTCGACGCGGCAACCGAGAAGGCCGCCGAGGCAAGGGATCTGCTCGATTCCTGGCCTCGCCACAGCTGGCTGCAGTACGCCAGGCTCGACTATCACATGGGCAGCATCCTGCGAGCGCAGGCGCTGGCGGATCCCGACAATGCCGCCGAGAAACTCGAGCGTGCCGCCGATCTGAAGGTGCCCGCGGCGCTCGCGGTGGACTCGGTGCGGCATGCGATTGTCGATGCGGATGCCCGGATGCGGTGGGCCACCCTGGTGTCGGCGCGCATCCTCGCGGGCGCCTTCGCTGTCGTCTACGAGTGGGGTAACACCGACCTGCTCAGCGAACTCGTCGAATATCACTGTGCGCGCGGAGCTTTCAGTACAGAGCCGGGCGATGGGGGAGCCGATGACTGGATGGGAGCCGCGACGGCGGCGGTGCCGGTCGAGGCCGATGACGAGTACGCGCTTGTGGCCGCCGGTTCGGCGACCGTGGCCGTGACCGGAGGGCTCACCCGGCTGGGACCGCTGCCGCCGTTACGGATGGAACCGGACACGCCGCCGATCATGAGCCGCTATCGCGATCTGGCGCACCACCGGTACGGCCGCGATATCACCGCCGACGAGGCCGCCTGGTCGACGTGGCCGTGAGCGATTCGCAGCGTCAGACACTGGTTTTGCGGTTCGCCGACGTCGGCGTGGCCACCTACGCCAGCCTGCGCGTCGTCGGCGCGCCCTCGAAGACGGTCACCTGGGTGGTCGAGGATCCCACGCTGGTCACCGCCCTGGCGGAACTCGCGCAGGCGCTACCGGACCCGCACGGCCCCGAAACTCAACGCGACGCTGTCGAACGTGCCATCGCCACAGGTCCTTTCGCATCGCCGGTGGCCGAGCTGAACATGGCCCGCACCCTTGGATCCCACCTCATCGCGGCGCCGGCGTGGCAGCTGCTGACCGACTCCGTGGCGTCGCCGCGGGCGGCGTTGTTCATCACGCCGACTGCACGGTTGGCGAGAGTTCCCTGGGCGGCGCTGGCGATGCCGGGGGAGGACGGGTTTCGGCTCATCGAACTCGTCGACGTGTTGATGGCGGCACCGCCGAACATCGTCAACGCGCCACGGATACCCGTCGAGTGGCACAGCAGGAAGGACCGACCGCCGCTGCTCGTGCTCGACCCGCGGGTGCCGGGGCAGCGGCCCGACTCGCCGCTGGGATCGGTACTCGGCAGGCCGTCGTCGGACACACCGTTGGCGCGCCATTTCGGTGAGCTGATGCAGCGCGGAGCCGTACTTCCCAGCGCCACAACGGCGGTCGAGTTGTTCCGCCGCAGCGATGCCGGTCGGGAGTGGTTGGCCGGCCAGCTCGCGCTGCAGCCGAGCAGGCTGCTCTACGTCGGCCACGCCACCGCCGCCGACGGCGACGTGGGACGCGCCGACCGGGCGGCGCTGCATCTCGCTGACGACAGGCCGCTCACTGCTTCCGACCTGATGTCGGCCAAGCTGCCGTTCCCGCCACGTGTTGCGCTCTTGGCGTGTGCGTCGGGTGGCGACTATCAGTTCGACGAGGCGACTGGGTTGGTGGCCGCGTTGATCCTGTGCGGAGCGCAGTTGGTCACCGCGACGCTGTGGTCTCTGCCGACCGCAGCGGGTTATCGGCAGTTCGCACCGGGTTCGGTTGACCCGCAAGCGGATCCGATGGCCGATGCGATCGTCGCGGTTGACAGCGCGCATGTCGAACCCGATGCGGGCAGCGCGGTCAACCGCTGGCAGCGCGAACAGATGCGCCGGTGGCGCGATGGAGATCTCAGCGCGAGCCCGCTGTACTGGGCCGCACTCGTCACCTTCGCCGTCGACGGCGCTCGGTGACCGTCAGCTCGGCGGAACGGAGACGGCGATCTCGGTCTCGTTCCCGGGCCGGAAGTAGGTGTCGATGACGCTGCCGGGTGCCACTTTCGCCATCGACGACGCCGGTATCAGCGCGGTCTCGTGGACCGCGAACTGGCCGCCGCCGGGCTTGCTCACGATCACGTCGAGTTCGACTTCGCGGTAGTCCTCGCGGGTTTCACCCGTCGAGCGCATCCCGGTGACCACGCCGTGGGACCGGGTGCCGTGGCGGAGCAAGTCGAGCTGGTGGCCGGTGAGCAGGCCCTTGTCGACGAGCATCTGGTCGAAGGCGGCACGAACCGCCAGCATGTCATCGGGCAGCGTGGACGTGATCGGGTCATCGCGGAGCCTGCCCGTGAAGCGCAGGCCAGTGACACTCTCCACCTCGATCGTCGCCACATCGGGTGCGACGTCGGGAACAGGGGCGGCGGCGGGGCGGAACGTCAGAAGAGTCGCGGCGATGCCGACTCCGATCAGTCCCAGGACAGTGAGCAACAACGCGTAAGACATGCAGTCATGTTCTGACAGCGCAGCGGCTACCGAACCCAACTTTTCGGCTAGGTGATATCGAATGGCGCTCTTATCCTCTAGGAATGACCACAGGGGCGGCAGCGGGCACGGCGATCGCCGTTTCGCGGCCGCGGCAAGCCGTGATCGACGCAGCATGGCGGGCGATCGGGCCCGGCGTCGAGGTGCTGAGCGGCGATGATGGCGGCCCGCTGCGCAGGACCGTCAAACGGATCATCGATCCTCTGGTGCTGCGGCTGCGCTCGAACACGCAGTTTTCCGCCCCGTTCGTCGACGCGGCTGTGGCGTCGGCGATGCACCAAGTGATCGTGGGCCACGCGCAGGCTCTGCGCGACGCGGCGGCATGGTTCGAGGTCCTCAAGCGGGAACGCCGCCGGTTGCGGATCACCGCGGGCAACGCGCAGGAGTTGTACTTTCCGCTCGCCTTCGAGCTTGCCGTGACCAAGGGCGCCCCGTCGGGTGACGGCGAGGCGGCGGCGGTGCTGCGCGATGTTCACGCCGATCGTGATCGCACCGGCATTGAGGTTCTCAACCGGTTCGTGGCCGACCCGCAGGTGGTCGCCAAACTGTCCGAGCAGCTCAAACACAGCTGGCGCGATGTGCGGGCAGGCGGCGAGATCAGCGGCCCGTTCCTGTCGGGCCTGTCCACCGTGCTGGGGCCGGCCAAGGGGCACCGCGAAGTGGTTGCTCGGCAACGGGTCTGGTCGGCGTTGATTGCCGATGCCACGCCATATAACTTCGGTGCGAAGGCCCACGACGCGGCGACAGACCTGCCATGGTCGATCGTCGAACTCGGCTTGAGTTCCGTTGAGCCGCAACGAGCTCCGGAGATCGCCGGTGGGTCGACCGTCGACCGGCCGTTGAACCGTTCGGTGGTCGACCGGGTGCGTGCGACGTTGCGCCGCGCGCTCGACCGCGACGAACTGCCCGACGTTCCGCTGCTGTGTGCGGAAGAAGTCGATCGTTCGTGCGCGCCGTGGGGGCTGCTGGCCGAGGATCACCAGGCAACGCTGGTCGCCGGGATCGAGATCGCGGTCGACCTCGCGCCGCTGACCGATGTCGTGCCGCGGTATGAGTTGGCGTCCCAGATTCAGGCGCGGCTCCGGAAAGAGGCATACGTCATGCATGCGCGCCGATATCTGGTGAGCGGCGGGCCGATCCATCCACGTCAGCAGCAGGTGGTCGATGACCTGTCGGCCTTCGCGCGACCGTATCTCAGCCGATTGTGGGCGCGGTTGCACGGCCGTGATGTGTGGCAGGAGTCGTGCTCCGACGTCGACGACGTCCGGTCGTTACTCGAAGGTGTGGCACGGTCGGTCAGCCTCGACCATCGCCAGCGCATCAAAGCGATGTTGCAGGTGGCGGAATGAAACTCATCGCCGATTCGGGCCTGTGGAGCACGGGCCGCGTCGCGGCGCCCACTCCGTTGGTGGCCGTGCTCGAAGTGAGCGGCGCGGTGCTGTCGTGGGAGATCGACAAAGCGCCGGGCGTCCCGTCCATCGCGTTCACCGACCTGTCGCGCGCCGACTGGCTGTGGCGCGTGGTCGGCGAATCGGGGCACAGCGCGATGGCCGCGGCGGTCGACGGACGCCTGCCTGAGGATGCCCAGACGATCGACTTGAACGGCGTTGCGCTGCTTCCGGATTCGGTCGACCAACTGCGCCGGTTGGCGTTGGGGCACTGGATGCGGCGCTGGTGGCCCGCGAGTTACCGGGACGGCATCGCCGCGCTCGACGACGCGTTGTTGGACGCCGAGATCGCGCTGCTGACCTCCGCCGCGCAGGATTATTTCGCCGATGACACGTTCGACTCGGATGTCGCGGGCCTTCTCGTCACGCACTCAGCGGCGTTGAACGAGCTTGTCAGGACGGGAGATCCGCGGGTCGTCGAGCTGGTCCGGGCTGCGAGTGAGTTGACCGATGACCTCGACATGGTGCTCGCCGAACCCGTGGCGGTCGCCCCGCGGCGCGATGACTATGCGCTCGCGGCGGGCGCGCAACGCGGTCAGCACGGGACCGGGGTGATCGCACGCGGGAGCGGGTCGCTCAACTGGGCGGCTGTTCCGCCAGGGGTGTTCGACGCCGCGGAGGACACGGCCGAATGGCTTGTCGAGCCCGCTGGCTCGGGTGCGAATGCCGTTGTCGCGGTGGAACTCTTGGGTGCCGGCTCGCCGGAGGGCTTCGCGGTGCGGCTGATATCGGGGGAGTTGGCCGGCGCGGGTGTCCTCGACGGCAGCGGACGGTCGAGCTTCCCGCTCGTCGATCACGACCAGCGACCGGTGACGGAATCGGCTGCCTGGAACCATTCTTGGCAATCGGCAACGGTGACGATCGGGGCCGACGTCGAGGAGTCGGCGCAGACCCGCGACCGGGTGCGTCACTTCGCGCGGTCGCGGTTGGCGACGCCTGGCCCAGACGCCTTCCTCGCCGAGATACTGGCAGCCGAGTCGGATTACTAGGACTCGTCCTCGTCGGACTTCATGGATTTGCGGATCTGTTCCAGGCGTTCCGCTGCGGCGCGCTGACGCTCCTCATACTGCTCTTCCACGGAGCGCCCCTCCGGGGTCTCCGCCGCGAGTTCGGACGCCCCGATCGCCGTGCCGTACCGCGTCTCGATCTTCTCGCGCACCGACTCGAACGTCGGCACCCCACCAGGCGTGTAGCCGGTGTCGGCGGCCTCGGCAGGCGCCGGCGTCGGCGGAGTCGGCTCCAACGCTTCTGACGTGCCGTTCTCAGCCTCGGAGGGCTTATCGTCAGCGGTGCGATCGCCAGACATGAATTCACCGTACTCCCAGGTTGTCCGGCTTTGTCTGAACTACCGCTGGCCCCTTTCGTGCGGTGGGACACTTCGGCCATGGTGCGGATACCGGATACCCACTACGCGGCGGGCCCGACGGGCAAGATCGCCTACCAGGTCATCGGCGATGGGCCGATCGACCTGGTGATCGTGCCTGGCTGGTTCTCCCACGTCGACAAACTCTGGGAATACCCGGAGTGGCTGTGTTTCATCGAGGAGCTCACCTCCTTCGCGCGGGTGATCGTCTACGACAAGAGCGGGACCGGCCTCTCGGACCCGCTCGAGAGCGTGCCCACGGTCGAGAACCGCGCCGACGACTTGCGGGCAGTTTTCGACGCGGCTGGCTGCGACCGTGCGGCACTGTTCGGCTTCTCCGAAGGAGGACTGGTCAGCACGTTGTTCGCTGCCACCTTTCCCGGGCGCGTCAGCGCGCTCGTCCTGTACGGAACCGGCGGTGGCGCCTCGCTCCATGATCTCGACGAGTCGGTCGTAGCGCGCGGATTCGAGTTGATAGAGATGCTCCGTTTGACGGTCGAGCACTGGGGTGAGGGCCGGACCATCGATTGGGCGATACCCAGCCAGAGGGACGACGTCGAGGCGCGGCGGAGGATGGGCGCGCTCGAACGCGCCTCGATGAGTCCGAAGATGGCGCTCATCACCTGGCAGGCGGTCGTCCGACAGCTCGACATGGCCGACGTCCACGAAAGCGTGCGGGTGCCGACTCTTGTGGTGCATCGCAAGAACGACATGATTCCCGTGGAACTCGGGCGCGCACTGGCTGCCAAGATTCCGGGGGCTCGATTCGTCGAACTCGACGGTATCGACCACGTGCCCTGGTTCGGCGACTACAAATCGGTCACCGGCGAAGTGGAGGAGTTCCTCACGGGGCAGCGGCATGAGCACCCGCCGGACCGGGTACTGGCCACGGTGCTGTTCACCGACATCGTCGACTCAACCCACTGTGCCGCCGATCTTGGCGATCAACGCTGGCGCCAACTGCTCCAGCAACACGACGATGTCGCGCGTTCTGAAATCGGTTCCTACCGAGGCAAGTTCGTCAAGCAGACCGGAGACGGTCTGCTGGCGACGTTCGACGGCCCAACCAGAGCTGTGCTGTGCGCAACGGCGCTGGCGGAACGTATGCCGCAGATCGGCCTCGACATCCGAGGCGGACTGCACACCGGAGAGTGCATACGGCGCGGGGACGACATCGGCGGAATCGCCGTCCACATCGCCGCCCGGATTGCCGCCAAGGCGGGAGCACGAGAAGTTCTCGTGTCGAACACCGTCAAAGATCTCGTGTACGGCTCTGGCATCACCTTCGAGGATCGCGGTGCACACGTCCTCAAGGGCGTACCCGGGCAGTGGCAACTGCACGCTCCTGCGGGCTACCACGACCCGGTGGAGGCCGCGTTGGCGGCCGCCGAAGCGGTGTAGCGGTCCTTATCGCACTGCGGTCTGTTCGATCCCCGGCGACTGCGGTGGGGGCGGCAGCGGTGTCGGCGACACGTCGGGCGTACCGATCTGACCGGCCAGCCACGGCAGGGCCGCGGCGAAGGCGTGCGAGGCGAACGGCCAGTCGTGCTTACCCGGCTGGCTGACCACCGCACAGTCGATCCCATTCGCGGCGCCCAGCGCGCACAACGAATTCGCCGCCGCGGCCTGGTCGTTCTTCGCAGTCTGGATCGTCGCTGCCGAGCCGTTCACGTCGAACCACCCCGACACTCCGGTGTAGGGGCCGTGTCTTGTGATGACGGTCGTCGGGTCGAACGCGGCCCAGGCGTCGGCGGTTCCGCCGAACAGCCGCGAGATCGTCTGGTCCTTGGTACCCGAGTTCGGGCCGATATCGCCCGCGATGTCCTCGAACGCGCTGAACATGTCCGGGTGCATCACCGCGAGGTCGACGGCGCACGTGCCTCCCATCGACCAGCCCACGATGCCCCATTTGGTCCTGTCCTGGCTCACGCCGAATGTCGAGATCATGTACGGGAAAACGTCTTTCGTGAGATGATCGGCGGCGTTTCCACGGCTCCCGTTGACGCACTCGGTGTCGTTGTTGAACGCGCCGCCCGGGTCGACGAACACGAACACTGGTGCGTACCCATGGTGTGTCGCTGCGAAGGCGTCGATGGTCGTGATCGCCTGTCCCGTGCGCAGCCAGTCGGCGGGGGTGTTGAACTCGCCGCCGATCATCATCACCGTCGGCAGTTTCGGCGGTGGGTTGGTGGCGTACCAGGCCGGCGGCAGATAGACGAGTTCGCCGCGGTGCCGGAAACCCGACGCGTTGTCGCTGATGTCGACCGGGACCACCGTGCCCTTCGGCGGGATCTTGCGTTCTCGCTGCATCGCCGTCACGGTGACCTCGTCGGTCTGGTCGGGCAGCGGCCCGGCAGTCAGCTGGTTCCACGCGGTCTGAACGGTGGGGAAATAGCCGACCCAGAGATTCAGTGCGAGCGCGGCGCACAGCAGGCTGAGCGGCAGTGCCGCAAGCGATACGCCGCGCCGCCACCACCGTGCCGGCCGCCAGCCCGCTACCAGTACCGCGAAGGCGAACCCGCTGAGTCCGATCCAGATCCAGAGCGCATGCGGCGCAGGGTTATCCGACCACCCCTGAGAAGCGACATACCAGTAGGCCGCGGTCGCGAGGGCGCTGCCCACCATCAGTGCCCACGGCAGCCATCGCAGCTGCCAGCGTCCACTGCGCCGGGTCACCGTGGCGATGACCGCGACGGCGGCGATGACCTGCACAGTCACGGGCAGCCAGCCATGCATCAGGGAGAGGTGGTGGCGCAACGAGTCGGGTAACGTCACGGCCACATCGTGGCCTGCCTACCTTGTGGGCGGCTGTGAGTCGGCTGCTAGCGAGGTTTGGCCAGCGGGAAAGGCAGCGTTTCGCGGATGCTGCGGCCGGTGATCAACATGACCACCCTGTCCACGCCCATGCCGAGCCCGCCGGTCGGCGGCATCGCGTATTCCATCGCCTGCAGGAAATCCTCGTCGAGCTCCATCGCCTCGGGATCGCCGCCCGAGGCGAGCAGCGACTGTTCCTGCAGCCGCCGCCGCTGCTCGACGGGGTCGGTCAGCTCGCTGTAGGCCGTGCCCAACTCGACGCCCCAGGCCACCAGGTCCCACCGTTCGGCGACGCCGGGGATGCTGCGGTGCGGCCGGGTCAGCGGCGACACCGACGTCGGGAAGTCCTTGTAGAACGTCGGTTCCTCGGTCCGATCCTCGACAAGGTGCTCGTAGAGTTCCAGCACCACCGCGCCGGCATCCCAGTGCGTCAGATACGGGATGCCCGCCGCGTCGCACAGCCTGCGCAGCGTGGCCAGGTCGGTCTCGGGGCCGATCTCCTCGCCGAGGGCCTCCGACGCGGCGCCGTGCACGGTCTTGACCGCCCACTCGCCGGAGATGTCGACCTTGTCGAACGTGCCGTCATCGCGCGGTCGCAAAAAGACGTGTTCGCCGTTGGCCGCCATCGCGGCGTTCTGGATGAGTTCGCGGCAGCCGTCGATCCACACGTTGTAGTCCGCATGCGCCTGATACGCCTCCAGCAGCGTGAACTCGGGGTTGTGGCTGAAGTCGACTCCCTCGTTGCGGAACGCCCTGCCGAGTTCGAAGACGCGTTCCACACCGCCGACGCAGAGCCGCTTGAGGTAGAGCTCGGGGGCGATCCGCAGATAGAGATCGAGATCGTAGGCGTTGATGTGGGTGAGGAAGGGGCGGGCGTTCGCACCACCGTGGATCTGCTGCAGGATCGGGGTCTCGACCTCCAAAAAGCCCTTGGCGACCAGGGTTTCGCGGATCGCATGCAGGACACCGCTACGCGCGCGGATGAGCTCACGGGCATCGGTGTTGATCGCCAGGTCGACATAGCGGGCGCGCACCCGCGCCTCCTGGTCGGTCAGACCCTTCCACTTGTCGGGCAGCGGGCGCAGGCACTTGCCGATCAACCGCCAGCGCGTCACGATCAGCGACCGGACACCCGAGCGGCTGTTACCTATCGCGCCGGTCACCTCGATTAGGTCGCCGAGATCGATGGTGCCGGTGAAGTCGGCGGTGCTGCCGGCGTCCAACTCCGAATTGTCCAGCAGGATCTGGACTTCGCCCGACCAGTCGCGCAACTGCGCGAACAGCACGCCGCCGTAGTCGCGGATCCGCAGCACGCGGCCTGCCACGGTGACGGGGGAGCCGTCGGCGGTCTCCATCGCCTGGGCGATGGTGTGGCTCGGCGGCTGGCCGACCGGGTAGGCGTCCACGCCGCTGCTCTGCAGATCCTTCAGCTTGGCCATCCGCACCCGCACCTGTTCGGGCAGCCGCGGGGCCTCCCCGTTCTCGGGCAGGTCGGCCTGGAGTTCGGTCAGATCGGGGGCGCTGCCGTCGTGATGGAGCACCCCGGTGGCGACGAGGTTGTCAGGGGCGGCGATGTGTTGTCCGGTGTGCTGTTCGTTTCGCCGCGAAAAGGGAAGCACCAGAAAGCCTTCCGCGATCACGGATGCGACGCCGACCCTCGGCACCAGTCGGGCGTCCTCGTAGCACGCGTAACGCGGCACCCATTGCGGCTTGTACTTCATATTCGAGCGGTACAGCGTCTCCAACTGCCACCAGCGCGAGAAGAACACCAGCAGCGCACGCCACAGCCGCGCGATCGGACCCGCACCGAGTTGTGCGCCCTGCTCGAACGCCGACCGGAACATCGCGAAGTTCAGCGATACCCGGCTGACGCCGATACCCTCGGCCTGCTGCAGCAGCTCGGTCACCATGAATTCGATTGTGCCGTTGGGCGATTGCGGTGACCGCCGCATCAGGTCCAGCGATACACCGTTGGCACCCCACGGCACCAACGACAGCATCGCGACGACGTGGTCGTTCTGGATTGCCTCGATCAGCAGGCAGTCGCCGTCGGCGGGATCGCCCAGCCTGCCGAGGGCCATCGAAAAACCGCGCTCGGTTTCGGTGTCCCGCCAGGCGTCGGCGCGCTTGATGACCTGGGCCATCTCCTCGGGCGGGATATCGCGATGGCGCCGTATCCGCACGGTCAGGCCCGCCCGGCGCGCGCGGGTGACGGCCTGCCGGACCGCGCGCATGTCGGGACCCGAGAGCCGGAAGCCGTCCGGGTGCAGGATCGCTTCGTCGCCGAGTTGCAGTGCGTTGAGCCCGGCGTCCCGATACGCCTGCGCCCCTTCCGAACTGGCGCCCATCACACCCGGTGCCCAGCCGTACTCCTGGCACAGCCGCAGCCACGCGTCGATCGCCTGCGGCCACGACTTCGGGTCGCCGACGGGGTCGCCGCTGGCCAGGCAGACGCCGACCTCGACGCGATAGGTGATGGCCGCACGCCCGTTAGGCGCGAACACCGCCGCCTTGTCCCGTCTCGTGGCGAAGTAACCCAGCGAGTCGTTCTTCCCGTAGAGCTCCAGCAGCCCGCGGATGGCCGACTCGTCCTCGCCGGTGAGTGCGTTCTCCGCGCGCTGCGACCGGAACAGCACGATCGCGGCGACCATCAACGCCAGCGCGCCGAACAGGCCGAGGAGGGCGTTGACGAAGACGTGCGGGTGCTGGCCGTCAAAGGCGCCCGCGTCGACGCCCGCGAACGCGACGACGCGGTTGACGACGTAGCCCAGCCGGTAGTCGCGCTCGAGCGTGCCGGGGAAGAGCTCGACCAGACCCCAGCCGATGAGGATTCCGATGGCCATCCCGGCGATCAGCGTCAGCGCCGCCTTGACCAGCGCGCCGCGGCGGACCTTCGCCCAGAACTCCTTGCGGGCCAGGATCAGGAAGACGACGGCGGCGATGTGGAACGCCAGCCCGATCATCTCGCCGGTCTCCCGCATCCAGGACGCGCCGCGGTCCACGAGGCCGTAGATGTTCCAGCCGATCGAGGCGGCCATGTAAAGCGTGAGGATCAACCAGGCGATCCGCTTGCGGGCCGCCAGCGCCGCGGCCAACAGGGCGAGCACGAACGCCCACGCGAAGCTGGTGTCGGGGAAGTTGAAGATGAATTCGTTGACGAACTCGCGCGGTTCCTTGATGAGCCACCGGATGCCGGGCGAGACGCTGGCGAGCAACGACAGCGTCGCGATGACGCCGACGGTCCACCCTGCCGCCGCAGGCACCCAGGAGTATCGCGATTTGGGTCGTACCAGCGGCGGGCTAGTGAGGGTCATAGGCGGCGAGGATATTCGCTCGCGCCGGGAAATGGTTGTGACCGCTACCAGACCGGGCCGGTGTGTTTCTCGCCGGGACCTTTGCCGGGTTCATCGGGGGCGGCGCTGGACTCGCGGAACGCCAGTTGCAGGCTCTTGAGCCCGTCGCGCAGCGGGCCCGCGTGGGGACCCAGATACTCCGCCGATGCCGTCACGAGGCCAGCGAGAGCGGTGATCAGCCTGCGCGCCTCGTCGAGATCGCGATGCGGGCTGTCGTCGGGATCGTCGGCGGACAGCCCCAGCTTCTCCGCCGCGGCACTCATCAGCATCACCGCCGCCCTGGTGATGACCTCGACGGCGGGAATCTCGGCGAGCTCGCGGATGTTAGGAACTTCGGTCATTGCTGCTAGGATGGCATGCGCGACCGTCTCGGCGTACGCCAGGGACAGCAAGTGGAGTCCCAAACTCCCACCACTGACCATAACGGTCCAGTGGTCCGGTCACAGGCACCCGGTGCCTGTCCTGGTCGGCTTTGGGCCCTGCTTCGAGCAGGGCTTCTGTCGTTTGACGACAGTGCTGGTGGAGCTTGGGTTTCCTCGAAGAGGACAACATAGGAGGCCCCATCAGCACTGAGACCCGTGTCAACGAGCGCATTCGAGTTCCTGAAGTCCGCCTGATCGGACCAGGTGGCGAGCAGGTAGGCATCGTGCGCATCGAAGACGCCCTCCGCGTCGCCGCGGACGCCGACCTCGACCTTGTCGAAGTAGCCCCCAACGCCAGACCTCCGGTCTGCAAGATCATGGACTACGGCAAGTACAAGTACGAGACGGCTCAGAAGGCGCGCGAGTCTCGCAAGAACCAGCAGCAGACCGTCGTCAAGGAACAGAAGCTCCGTCCCAAGATCGACGACCACGACTACGAGACCAAGAAGGGTCACGTCGTCCGCTTCCTCGAAGCGGGGTCGAAGGTCAAGGTGACGATCATGTTCCGCGGACGTGAGCAGTCCCGCCCCGAACTGGGCTACCGACTGTTGCAGCGGCTTGGCGCCGACGTCGCCGATTACGGCTTCGTCGAGACGTCAGCCAAGCAGGACGGCCGCAACATGACGATGGTGCTGGCCCCGCACCGCGGCGCGAAGACTCGCGCCAAGGCGGCGCACGACGCCGACGCACCGGCTGCCCAGCGCGCCAGCGCAGAGCCCGCCGAGTCGGCGACACCGACCGAAACAACACAGAACTGAGGACACATGCCCAAGGCGAAGACCCACAGCGGTACTTCCAAGCGGTTCCGGCGCACCGGGACCGGAAAGATCGTCCGCGAGAAGGCCAACCGTAGGCACTTGCTCGAATACAAGTCGAGCAGGCGCACCCGTCGGCTCGAGGGGCGCACCGATGTGTCGCCGGCCGACAAGAAGCGCATCAACAAGCTGCTGAACGGCTAGCGGCCGCGCTCACCGAAGACCTTTGGACCGAACGAGAATAGGAACACCCCCATGGCACGCGTGAAGCGCGCAGTGAACGCCCAGAAGAAGCGGCGGACAGTACTCAAGGCCTCGAAGGGCTACCGCGGTCAGCGGTCCCGGCTGTATCGCAAAGCCAAAGAGCAGCAGCTGCACTCTCTGAACTATGCGTACCGTGACCGTCGTGCCCGCAAGGGCGAGTTCCGCAAGCTGTGGATCTCCCGGATCAACGCCGCGGCCCGCGCCAACGACATCACCTACAACCGGCTGATCCAGGGCCTCAAGGCCGCAGGCGTCGAGGTCGATCGCAAGATCCTCGCCGAGCTGGCGGTCAGCGACCCGGCCGCGTTCACCGCGCTGGTGGACGTCGCCAAGGGCGCGCTTCCGGAGGACGTCAACGCACCGTCCGGCGAGGCTGCCTGACACTCACCGAGCGCGCCGACCGGGTGGCGGCAGCGATCAAGCTGCACCGCCACGCCGGGCGGCGGCGCGCCGGCCGCTTCCTCGCTGAGGGACCCAACCTCGTCGAGGCGGCGCTTCGGCGAGACCTCGTCATCGAAGTCTTCGCCACCGACGCCGCGTTGGAACGCTTCGGGTCCATGCTCGGCTCCGCTGCCGTGCACGTCGTCACCGAACGCGCGGCAAAAGCGTTGTCGGACACCGTGACACCGGTCGGGTTGGTCGCGGTGTGTGAAGTACCGTCGACCACCCTGGCCGATGTGCTTGCCGGCTCGCCGGCACTCATCGCCGTCGCGGCCGAGATCTCCGAACCGGGCAACGCGGGCACGCTGATCCGGATCGCCGACGCGATGGGCGCCGACGCGGTCGTGCTGGCAGGACACAGCGTCGATCCCTACAACGGGAAATGCCTGCGCGCGTCCGCGGGCAGCATCTTCAACCTCCCCGTGGTGACCGAAAATGACGCCGCGGGAGCGGTTTCCGCGCTGTCGGACGCGGGACTGCGGGTGATGGCGACCACCCTCGACGGCGAGACGAGCCTCGACGACGTGGAGCTGGCCGGACCGACGGCGTGGTTGTTCGGGCCCGAATCCCACGGACTGCCTGCCGAATTGGCGGAGATGGCGACTGACCGTGTCCGGATCCCGATGGCCGGCGGCGCCGAGAGCCTCAACGTGGCCGCGGCGGCAGCGATCTGCCTGTACCAGAGTGCGAAGGCGCACCGCGCCCGTTAGCCACCCAGTGGCCAGTTATGCCACGCAAATCGGCGAAAATCGACCAATAACTGGCCACTCGACAGTGAGTTCATGTCGTACCCGCGTGCCAAGCATGACCGCTTAGTCGCTGAGCAGACCCCGCGCGACGTGGGTGATCTGCACTTCGTTGCTGCCCGCGTAGATCATCAGCGACTTGGCGTCGCGGGCCAACTGCTCGACGCGGTATTCGGTCATGTACCCGTTACCGCCGAACAACTGAACGGCATCCATCGCGACGTCCGTGGCCGCCTGCGAGCAGTACCACTTGATCGCCGACGCCTCGGCAAGCGAGATCTGGGTGCCGGTCTGCGCCGCCTCGATGACGCGAAACAGCATGTTGCGCACGTTCATCCGGGCGACTTCCATGTTCGCCAACTTCAGCTGGATCAGCTGGAACTGAGCGATTTCCTGGCCCCACAGCTTTCGGGTCTTGGCATAGTCCACGCACAGCTTGAGGCACTCCTCGATGACGCCGAGCGCCATCGCCGCGACACCGATCCGCTCGGCGGAGAAGTTGGAGCGGGCGCTGGCGCGGCCGTCGCCCGCCGAGCTGTCCTCGGTCTCGCCGAGCAGCCGATCCCGGCCGAGGCGGACGTTGTTGAAGAACAGCTCGCCGGTGCGTGAGCTGTGAATGCCCATCTTGCGGAACGGCTTCGACTGGACGAAGCCCTCCATTCCGCGATCGAGCACGAAGGTCAACACCTTGCGGTCGCGCTTGTCGGTGCCGTCACCCTCGTCGAGCTTCGCGTACACCACGACCACGTCGGCGTCGGGGCCGTTGGTGATGAACGTCTTCTGCCCGTTGAGGATGTAGTCGTCGCCGTCGCGCACGACATAGGACTTCATCCCGCCGAACGCGTCGGAGCCGGAGTCGGGCTCGGTGATCGCCCATGCGCCGACCTTCTCGTAGGTGACCAGCCCGGGCAGCCAACGCTCCTGCTGCGCCAGCGTGCCGCGACTGGCGATGGTCGGCACGGTCAGGCCGAGGCTGACGCCCATGCCGGTGACCACGCCCATGCAGACCCGGCACAGTTCGCTGACGACCACGAAACCCATGCCGGCAGAACCGCTGTCGCCGCCGAACATGCCACCCGAGGCGCCGCCGCCGGACTTCTCGCCGCCGTCGCGCATGCGGGCCAGCCGTTTCTCCAACGAGTCTCGGGCCATCGCGTCGATGCCGAATGTGGCGAACAGCTTACGGATGATGGGGTAAGGCTCCATCTCGCCGCTCTCCAGCGCATCGACGTGCGGACGGACCTCCTTGTCGACGAACTCCCGCACGGCGTCGCGCACCGCGATATCGACGTCAGACCATTCGAGCATGAAAAGAGACTAGGCGGCGCTGCTGCGGCCTCGCGCGGGGCGTAGGCCTGCGAGGGAGAAGGTGGTGTGCACCAGCGATCCCGCGCGATCGAGCAGGCTCTTGCGCCGTGGCACGTAGTGCATGGGCAGGTCTCTGCGGTCGCGCGGCGGCGCCGTGAACGCAGGCGCCTCGACCAGCGGAGCGTCTTCGGGAATGCGCCCCTCGGCGCGGCGGTAGGCGGCGAGCGCGCGCGGGTGCAGCCGGATCTCATCGGGCACGGCGACGAACGCCAACTCGACCAGCTTCCCGAAAAGCCGCAGCAGGACCTCGTCGCCCGGAGTCCAGCGCATACCGGCCTTCTCCCGCACGACCGGATCGAACAGGCCTGCGGCGATCCAGCGCTGACTCGCCACCATGGGCCTGAAGAGCTGATCCCATATCGGGGTCGGCATCAGAACGAACCACGGTTTGGGGATCTTGATCTCGAAGATGTCGCGCACCGCGCGGTTGATCTCGAGTTCCTCGGCGCAGACCCGGTCCCAGTACTCGCAGAACTCCTCCCACGACTTGGGCACCGGCCGCATGCTCATGCCGTACTGCGCGTACCACTGCACGTGTTCGTCGAACAGCTGACGCTTCTCGGCGTCGGTCAGGCCGCCGCAGAAGTATTCGGCCACCTTGATCACCAGCATGAAGAAGGTGGCGTGCGCCCAGTAGAAGGTCTCCGGATTCAGCGCGTGATAGCGCCGCCCGGCCGAGTCGACGCCCTTGATCGTCCTGTGGAAGCCCTTGATCAGCTCCCCGGTCTCGGCTGCCCGGTCGCCGTCGTAGACGACACCCATGATCGGGTACACCGACCGCGCGACGCGCTGCAGCGGTTCGCGCAGCAGGATGGAGTGCTCCTCGACGCCTGCGCCGAGTTCGGGGTACATGTTCTGCAGCGCGCCGATCCAGACGCCCATCATTCCGGTGCGAAGATCGCCGAAGTATTTCCAGGTCAGAGAGTCCGGTCCGAGTGGATCGGCCAATGTGGTTCGTCTCGTCGTCGAGCTCACCGTCACGAATTCAAGATAAACTTGACAACGCGCGTTGTCCATGATTTCCGGGCGCGTCGTTGGCGTGTTTGCTCGCCGAAAGAGCGGGCATTTAACCTTGCGCAATGAATGTCGAATCGTTCGAGGAACGGTCCGGCACGGCGTCACCGCGGGGATGGCTGCGCAGCACCAATCACAATCCCGGGGTTGTCGCATTCATCAGGCGCGCCAGGCGCGCGCTGCCCGGTGACCCCGACTTCGGAGATCCGTTGTCCGCCTCCGGTGTCGGAGGACCGAGTGCGGCCGCCCGCGCGGCCGATCGCCTGCTGCGACGCGATGTCGCGTCGCGGGAGGTCAGCCTCGCCGGACTGCAGGTGTGGCAGGCGCTCACCGAGCGCGTGTCGGGCAAGCCGGCCAATCGTGAGGTGACGCTGGTCTTCACGGATCTGGTCGGGTTCTCGTCGTGGGCGTTGCAGGCCGGCGATGACGCCACGCTGCGGTTGTTGCGGCGGGTCGCCCAGGTCGTCGAACCCCCGCTGCTGGAAGTGGGCGGGCACATCGTGAAGCGGATGGGCGACGGCACCATGGCGGTGTTCGCCGATCCCGCCACCGCCGTGCGAGCCGTTCGGCACAGCCTCGATGCGGTGAAAGACATTGAGGTGGACGGATATACACCCCGCATGCGGGCAGGTGTGCACACCGGCAGGCCGCAGCGCATCGGCTCGGACTGGTTGGGCGTCGACGTCAACATCGCCGCCAGGGTGATGGAGCGCGCCACGCGCGGTGGGTTGATCGTGTCCCAGGCGACCATGGACCGGATACCCGACGAGGAGTTCGACGCACTCGGGCTGTCCGCCAAGCGGTTACGCAAGCAGGTGTTCACGCCGAAACAGGACGGCGTCCCGGCCGACCTGGCGATGTACCGGGTGAGAACTCGCAGAGAGTTGCCAGGTGGCGACGAGGAGTCCGGAGATATCGCCGACGCATAGTGGTCGGTGAGATGCTTGCCGTGCTGCGGGCGCTGGCCCGGATCCGCGTCACCGTTGCGTATGCGACGATCCTGACTTGCGTGACGACCGCCCTCGCGGCGGTCGGGCCGCTGACCCGGAACCGCGTCACCGGCCATGCCAGCACGAACCTGCACAACCTCAGCCACGGCCATCTCGGCACGCTGTTCGTCAGCGCGTTCGTCATCGACGCAGGCCCGATCTACGTCTGGCTCCCCGGCCTGGTCTGTCTTCTGGCGGTCGCCGAATTGGTCTGGCACAGCGCCCGGCTGGTCGTCGCCTTCGTCGTCGGCCACGTCGGCGCGACGCTCCTGGTCGCGATGGGGCTCACCGCGGCAGTCGAACTCGGGTGGACGTCGACGGACGTGACCCGCGCGACCGACGTCGGCATGAGCTACGGCGCATCCGCCGTGCTGGGCGGGCTGACCGCGGCCATCCCGAGCCGATGGCGACCCGCATGGACCGGCTGGTGGGTCGCGGTCGCAGGCACCGTGGTCGCCTTGGGCGGCGACTTCACCGACGTCGGCCACGCGACCGCACTGGTCCTCGGCATGCTGGTCGCGACGCGCTTCGGCCGCGCCGAGGGGTGGACGGCTCCGCGCCTGGCGCTTCTCCTCGTCGGCGCGGCGTTCGGCTACCTGATGCTGACCAACGGTGGCCTGACGCTGGCCGTGGCCGCCGGCGTCGGTGTGGCAGGCGCCGCCGTCGCGAAGGTGTGTGCGCTGACACCGGGCATTGCGTGACGCCGCTCTCATCGGGCGATCCCCTATGATCGCCGGGTGGCTGATCAGCCGGTAGATCTGTCGGAGGAAGCACTGGCCGAACTGGTCGGTGCGGCCGTTCGCGCCTTCGATGAGGCCGCCGACCTCGACGCTCTCGCCCGCGCCAAGACCGAGCATCTGGGTGACCGCGCCCCGCTGGCGCTGGCCCGGCAGGCGCTGGGGTCGTTACCGAAGACCGATCGCGCCGACGCGGGCAAGCGGGTGAACGTCGCCCGCACCGAGGCTCAGCGCGCCTACGACGAGCGTCTCGCCGTGCTGCGGGCCGAGCGTGACGCGGCGGTGCTGGTCGCCGAGAGCATCGACGTCACCCTGCCGACCACCCGTCAGCCGATCGGTGCCCGCCACCCGATCACCATCCTCGCCGAGCACATCGCCGACACCTTCATCGCGATGGGGTGGGAACTGGCCGAGGGACCTGAGGTGGAGACCGAGCAGTTCAACTTCGACGCGCTGAACTTCCCGCCGGATCACCCCGCCCGCAGCGAGCAGGACACCTTCTACGTCGCACCCGAGGGGTCGCGGCAGGTGCTGCGCACCCACACGTCGCCCGTACAGATCCGCGCGCTGCTGGAGCGCGACCTGCCGGTCTACATCATCTCGATCGGCCGCACCTTCCGCACCGACGAGCTGGACGCCACCCACACCCCGGTGTTCCACCAGGTCGAAGGCCTCGCCGTGGACAAGGGGCTGACGATGGCGCACCTGCGCGGCACCCTCGACGCGTTCGCCCGCTCGGAGTTCGGGCCGCAGGGCCGCACCCGGTTCCGGCCGCACTTCTTCCCGTTCACCGAACCGTCCGCCGAGGTCGACGTGTGGTTCGAGAACAAGAAGGGTGGCCCCGGCTACGTCGAGTGGGGCGGGTGCGGGATGGTCAACCCGAATGTGTTGCGCGCCTGCGGTATCGACCCCGAGGTGTACTCCGGCTTCGCGTTCGGCATGGGCCTGGAGCGCACACTGCAGTTCCGCAACGGCATTCCCGATATGCGCGACATGGTCGAGGGTGACATCCGCTTCTCGCTGCCGTTCGGAGTTGGCGCCTGATGCGACTTCCCTACAGCTGGCTTCGGGACGTCGTCCAGGCCGGTGCACCCGGCTGGGACGTCCCCGCCGACGAACTCGAGCAGACCCTGATCCGCATCGGCCACGAGGTCGAGGAGGTCATCCCGGTCGGCCCCGTGACGGGTCCACTGACCGTCGGCCGCGTTGTCCACATCGATGAGCTCACCGAGTTCAAGAAGCCGATCCGTGCGGTCAAGGTGGACGTCGGCGAGGCCGATCCCCGAGACGTCGTCTGCGGTGCAACGAATTTCGCCGTCGGTGATCTCGTGGTGGTAGCGCTGCCCGGCACCACGCTACCCGGTGACTTCACCATCACATCGCGAAAGACGTACGGTCGCACGTCCGACGGGATGATCTGTTCGACCGCGGAGTTGAACCTGGGCACCGACCATTCCGGGATCCTCGTCCTGCCGCCGGGCACCGCCGAACCCGGAACGCCCGCCGCCGATGTGCTCGGCCTCGATGACACGGTGTTCCACCTCGCCATCACACCGGACCGCGGCTACTGTCTGTCGGTCCGCGGGATGGCCCGCGAGATCGCCAACGCCTACGACCTCGACTACCGCGATCCCGCAGACGTCGCCCCGTTGCCCGTCGACGGTGAGGCGCTGCCGGTGACCATCGATCCCGGCACCGGCGTGCAGCGCTTCGGGCTCCGCCCGGTGACCGGCATCGACCCCGCCGCCGTCTCGCCATGGTGGCTGCAAAGACGGTTGCTGCTCAGCGGGATTCGTGCGATCTCACCCGCCGTCGACGTGACGAACTACGTGATGCTCGAACTCGGTCATCCGATGCACGCACATGACCGCGGCCTGATCACCGGCGGCTTCCGGGTCCGGTTCGCCGAACCGGGGGAGACCGTCGTCACCCTCGACGACATCGAACGCAAACTCGATCCCGCCGATGTCCTCATCGTCGACGACGTCGCGACCGCGGCGATCGGCGGCGTGATGGGCGCGGGCACCACCGAGGTGCGCGACAGCACCACCGACGTGTTGCTCGAGGCAGCGGTGTGGGATCCGGCCGCCGTGTCGCGGACCCTGCGGCGATTGCACCTTCCCAGCGAGGCCGCCCGCCGCTACGAACGCAGCGTCGACCCGGCCATTTCCGTCGCCGCCCTGGACAGATGCGCAAGCCTGCTCGCCGAGATCGCAGGCGGCACAGTCGAACCCAACCTGACCGACTGGCGTGGCGATCCGCCGCGGGAGAACTGGTCACAGCCTGCGGTCAGCATGCCCATCGACCTACCCGACCGCACGGCGGGCGTCGAATACCCCGACGGCACAACCGAACGCAGGCTCACGCAGATCGGTGCCGAGGTCAGCGTCGACGGCGCCCGGGTCACCGCCACACCGCCGAGCTGGCGTCCCGACCTCAAGCAGCCCGCCGACCTCGTCGAGGAAGTGCTGCGGCTGGAAGGTCTCGAGATCATCCCGTCGGTGCTGCCGCAGGCGCCTGCGGGGCGCGGCCTCACACCGGTGCAGAGGCGCCGCCGCGCGATCGGCAAGTCGCTGGCGCTCAACGGATACGTCGAGATCCTGCCGACGCCGTTCCTTCCGGCGGGAGTGTTCGACCAATGGGGGCTGGCGGCCGACGACCCGCGGCGCAACACCACCCGCGTGCTCAACCCGCTCGAGGCGGACCGGCCCGAATTGGCCACCACCTTGCTGCCCGGTCTGCTGGAGTCCTTGGTCCGCAACGTATCCCGAGGAGCGGTGGACGCGGCACTGTTCTCCATCGAGCAGGTCGTCCTGCCGACTTCGGAGACGCGGGCTGTCGAGCTGATCCCGACCGATCGCAGGCCCACCGACGAGGAGATCGCAGCGCTCGACGCTTCGCTGCCGCACCAGCCGGAGCATGTCGCGCTGGTGCTGGCCGGTCTGCGCGAGCCGGCAGGTCCGTGGGGACCAGGCCGTCCGGTGCACGCCACCGACGCCTTCGAGGCCGTCCGCATCATCGGACGGGCCGCAGGCATCGAATTGACCTTGCGTCCAGCGCAATACCTGCCCTGGCATCCCGGGCGCTGCGCCGAGGTCGTCGTCGGTGACACGGTCGTCGGCCATGCGGGCCAACTGCATCCGGCGGTCGTCGAACGCTCCGGGCTGCCGAAGGGGACGTGCGCCGTCGAGCTCGATCTCGATGCGATCCCGCTGACCGAGACGCTGCCCGCGCCCGCGGTGTCACCGTTCCCGGCGGTGTTCCAGGACATCGCGCTCATCGTCGCCGACGAGGTCGCCGCGCAGAGCGTGATCGACGCCGTCCGCCAAGGCGCGGGGTCGTTGCTCGAAGACGTCCGCCTGTTCGACGTGTACACCGGGCCGCAGATCGGTGAGGGCCGCAAGTCGCTGGCGTTCGCCCTGCGCTTCCGTGCCCCCGACCGCACCCTCACCGAGGACGAGGCCAGTGCGGCCCGTGAGGCCGCGGTCGAGAACGCCTCGCGTCTGCTCGGCGCCGAACAGCGGCGCTAAGCCACCGGGTTGCGCAGCGACGCAAGGACGTTCCCGAGGTCGCAGCCGACGACGTCGCCCGACACGATCGGCACGGCACCCGGTGTTCCGGTGGACAGGATGTCACCGGGGTGAAACGGCATGACATGGCTGTGGAAGCTCAGCAGTTCGGCGGGGGAGAACGTCATGCCTGCGACGGTGTCCTCGCGGTGCACGGTGCCGTTGTGCACGGTGGCAACCCGCAACTGCGAGAGCGGTCCGGCCGCCAACACCTCGTCGAGCGTGATCAGGTCGGGCCCGAACGAGAAGAACGTCGGATAGTTCTTCACCCGCGTGAGGTACCTCGGGTTCTCCAGCAGGATCTGTTCCGCGGTCTGGTCCAGGACCGGCACCACGCCCGCGACGTAGGACATCGCCTCGTCGACGTCGACCCGGTGGCAGGGCCGTCCGATGACCAGTCCCAGTTCGGCTTCGGCTGTGACACGGCCGATTCCGGCGGGCACGACGATCGGCTCGCCGGGTCCGATGATGGTGTGATCGCCCTTGAGGAACGACGCAGGTGATGTGCGGGGCGCCTGCTCGCCGAGATCTCCGGCATGCGCGCCGTAGTTGAGCCCGATACCGAGGATCTTGCGCGGCCGCGTCCACGGCGCGCCGACGGGGGAGTCCGGGTCGACACAGGCGGCGTGGGCGACGCCTGCCGCCACCGCCTCCGCGAGCTGATCCAGGGATCCGGATTCCAGCAGCGCCAGCAGGTTTGACGGTGCGCCGTCGATGGTGCGGTCGACACGGGCGAGCCTGCCGTCGGGTAGCGCGACACAGGCCGCGCCATCGGTCTTCAGTGTGCGCAGGCGCATGCCGGTCTAGACGACGCTCTTGATCTGTCCGCCGTCCACGCGGATCACCGACCCCGTGACGTACGACGCGCGGTCGCTGCACAGAAACGCGGCGACGTCGGCGTACTCGTCCGGATGCCCGTAGCGACCGAGCGCCATCGTCGCCGCGCTGGCGGCCATGACGTCGTCGGCGCTCCTACCCTCCCGCTCGGCTCGCTTCTCGTCCAGGAATCGCGTTCGGGCAGTGGCGATTCGTCCCGGCACGATGACGTTGCACGTCACGCCGTCACGGCCGACTTCATCGGCGAGCGTCTTCGACCAGCTGTGCAGGCTTGCGCGCAAAGTGTTCGAGATCGCGAGGTTCGGGATCGGGGTGAGCGCACCGCCGGACGTCGACGTCAGGATGCGGCCCCAACCCCGCTCGCGCATCCCCGGCAACACCCGGTCGGTGATCGCGATGACCGGCAGGATCATCTGTTCGAAGCTCGACCGCCAGGTTGCGGCGTCCTGACCGGCGGCGGGCGTCGGTGGCGGACCCCCGGTGTTGTTGACCAGAATGTCCACCGGCCCAAGGGTTTTCTCGATTTCGGAGACGTGGTGCTCGACGGCATCCAGATCAGCCAGGTCCCACGTGAGCGACAACGCCTCGGCGCCGGTCGCCGCGATCCGCTTGACGGTTTCGCTGAGCTTGTCGCGCGAGCGTCCCGCGGCGGCGACGTTGGCTCCTTCCTCGGCGAGGCGCATCGCGATCGCGCTGCCGAGACCTCCGCTGGCGCCGAGCACGAGTGCGGTGCGTCCTGTGATGCCGAGATCCATGCCGTGCTCCTAATGGGTGGCGGTGGTGGTGGGTAATGTCGCGAGGTGCTTGTCCAACAACGGGATCAACGTCTCCGGCAGGGACAGCGCAGGCGGGCGGACCCGGCCCGCAGCGATCACCCCGCGCCGCCGCAGCAGTTCCTTGCGGATCGACAGGCCCACCCGCAATTGACCTTCGAAGTTCGCCAGGGGAAGCCACGGCGCCCACGTCTCACGCGCCGCCTGGAAGCCGCCGTCGGCGTGCGCGCGCAGCACTGCCGCAAGCGCGGCGGGATGGCTGAAACCCGTCATCGCACCCGCCGAACCGGCGGCGAGTTCGTCGAGCAGACCGACACCGCCGAGGCCGCCGAATACCGGGACGCCGACCCGGGGTGCGAGATGCGCCACCGCGACGGAGGTCGGTGGCGTCTCCGACTTCACCCCCACCGCGAACGGGCATGCCGCAACGATTTCCACGACCTGCTCATCGGTGACGTCGACGCCCGACACGACCGGATAGTCCTGGATCAGGATGCCGATACCGGTGGCTTCGTGCAGTCGGTGAAGTGATGCTGCGGCGGCCGACGGGTCACGATCGCCGATCTGCGCCATCAGCGCGACCGGGGGACGGGGAACGGCGTCGAGCAGTCGGCGGGCCTGTTCGACGACGGCCTCAGGGTCGCGTTCGGACAGGCCGAGTACGTACGGAAGGTCCGTCGATGCTGCGACGGTCTGCGCCACGGCGTTGGCCTCGTCGGGGTTCAGCGCCGCCGCTTCACCGAAGACGCCGAGCGCGACGAGGCCATCGGCGCCGTCGGCGGCGAACGACGCCACCTCGGTGCGCAGGGAGTCGAGGTCGACGGCGAGTTGGTCGTCGAAGGGGGTGGCAAGGACGCCCCAAAGGCCGTGGGACAGAGGTTGAGTCACGCCGGCTACCTTCCGCTTTCCATGGTCGAGACGATGTGTTCGGCGATCGCGAGCGATGATGTCGCCGCGGGGGACGGGGCATTGCGGAGCAGCACGACGCGCTCGCGGATGCTGATCCGGAAATCGTCGACGAGGCCGCCGTCGGGGTCGAGTGCCTGCGCGCGGACGCCCGCCACCCCGGGAACCACGTCGTCGTCACCCAGTTCCGGCACGTACGCGCGCGCTGCGGCGATGAACCGTCGCCTGCTCAGGGAACCGCGCATCTCGCTGATCCCGGTTCGCCAATGCCGCCGCGCGAACCGCCAGAACGCCGGTGTGCGCGCCACTTCGGCGATATCGGCGATCGAGACCTTGCCCCAGGTGTAGCCCTCGCGGGCAAGCGCGAGCACCGCGTTCGGACCGATGAGGACCTCACCGTCCACGCGCGGGGTGACGTGCACACCGAGGAACGGGTAGCGCGGATCGGGCACCGGATAGACCAGCCCGTTCACCAGGCTGCGGCGTTCGGGCTTGAGCGCGTAGTACTCCCCGCGGAACGGCATGATCACCGGATCGGGATCGTCGCCTGCGAGTTCGGCCAGCCGGTCACTCTGCAGGCCGCCGCAGACCACGATCCGATCGAACCTCGCCTCGGTGAAACCGCTTGGACTACGGGCGGTTACCACTACTTCATTGGCCGATGCCCGCAAGCCGACCACCTTGTAGCCGAGGAGGATCTTGGCGCCGTCGGCCACCACGTCGGCGGCGAGCGCCTGCGTCACCTCGGCGAAGTTCACGATCGACGTCGACGGCGAATGCAGCGCAGCGACACCGCGCACATGGGGTTCCAGCTCGCGCAACTCCTCGGCACCGATGATCCGCACCCCGGGCACACCGTTGGCCTGTGCCCGCTCCAGGATGCCGTCCAATCGAGCGCGTTCGACGTCGTCGAGGGCGACCAGAACCTTCCCGCACGCGATCTGCCGGATGCCGCGCTGGTCGCAGAAGTCCTCGAGCAGGCCGACGCCGCGGCGACAGAGCACCGCCTTGAGGGATCCGGGTTCGTAGTAGAGGCCGGCGTGCACCACACCGCTGTTGCGCCCGGTCTGGTGTGCGGCGAGGCGCTCTTCCTTCTCGAACAGCGTGACGTCCGCATCGGGTCGGCGCTTGAGGATCTCGCGGGCGACCGCCACGCCGAGGATTCCGCCACCGACGACGGCGACACGGTCGGTCACCGGCGAGGTGAAGTCGGGCACGTGGGGTTCCTTGGGTGGGACGGGCAGGGCGTGGCGACCATTGTCGTCTCGAGCGCTTCGTGATGGAGTTATAGAATATAACGTACTCATCTTAATGGATTTGCAACTACCTGCATAAAAATGCAGAATTGCTGCATGACTTCTGTCGCCGTGGCCGGTGCCAGCGGATATGCCGGCGGCGAGATCCTTCGCCTACTCCTCGGCCACCCCGCATATGCCGACGGCCGGCTCACGATCGGTGCGATGACCGCCGCAGCCAGTGCAGGCACCACAGTGGCCGAGCATCATCCCCATCTGCTGCCGCTGAGCGGGCGCGTGCTGGAGACCACCGACGCCGCCGTGCTCGCCGGGCACGACGTCGTATTCCTCGGGCTGCCGCACGGTCACTCGGCCGCTCTGGCCGAAGAGCTCAGCCCCGAGACCGTGATCATCGACTGCGGCGCCGACTTCCGGCTCACCGACCCGGCGGCCTGGGAGCGGTTCTACGGCTCGGCCCATGCGGGCAGTTGGCCGTACGGTCTTCCCGAACTGCCGGGCGCCCGCGACCGGCTGCGTGGTGCCACCCGGATCGCGGTGCCCGGCTGTTATCCGACCGCGGCTCTGCTGGCCTTGCTGCCCGCCGTGGCCGAGGACCTGGTGGAACCCGCCGTCACCGTGGTGGCGGTCAGCGGCACCTCGGGCGCAGGGCGGGCCGCGAAGACGGACCTTCTCGGATCCGAGGTCATCGGCTCCGCGCGGGCGTACAACATCGGCGGCAAGCACAGGCACACCCCGGAGATCGCCCAGGGACTTCGCGCCGTCACCGACAAGGACGTGACGGTCTCGTTCACCCCGGTGCTGATCCCGACCTCGCGGGGGATACTCGCGACGTGCACGGCCCGCACCGACGCGCCACTGTCCCAACTGCGCGCCGCCTACGAGAAAGCCTATGACGCCGAACCTTTCGTCCACCTGCTGCCGGAGGGCCAGCTGCCCAAGACCGGCGCGGTGATCGGCAGCAATGCCGCACAGCTAGCGGTCGCCGTCGACGAGGACGCCGGAACGTTCATCGCGATCGCCGCCATCGACAACCTCGTCAAGGGCACCGGTGGGGCGGCTGTGCAGTCGATGAACCTTGCTCTCGGCTGGCCGGAGACCGAAGGGCTGTCGATCGTGGGGGTGGCACCGTGACGGAGACCTCGGCAGGCACCACCAAACTCGTGCGCACGCAGGGCGTCACCGCACCAGAAGGCTTCCGCGCCACCGGAATAGCGGCGGGCATCAAGGCATCCGGTGCGCTGGACATGGCGCTCGTCTTCAACGAGGGCCCCGATTACGCCGCCGCCGGGGTGTTCACCCGCAACCAGGTCAAGGCCGCGCCCGTGCTGTGGACCAAGCAGGTGCTGACCACCGGCCGCCTGCGCGCGGTCATCCTGAACTCCGGCGGCGCGAACGCCTGCACCGGACCGGGCGGGTTCCAGGACACCCACGCCACCGCCGAAGCCGTCGCCGCCGCCCTTTCCGACTGGGGTACCGAGACGGGTGCGATCGAAGTCGCTGTGTGCTCAACGGGTTTGATCGGTGACCGGCTGCCGATGGACAAGGTGCTGGCCGGCGTCACCGAGATCGTGCACGAGATGGCCGGTGGACTCAGCGGTGGCGAAGAGGCCGCCAGGGCAATCATGACCACCGACAAGGTCCCCAAACAGGTTGCGCTGCACCACTCGGGCAACTGGACCGTCGGCGGCATGGCCAAGGGTGCGGGCATGCTGGCCCCGTCGCTGGCGACGATGCTGTGTGTCATCACTACCGACGCCGTCGCCGACGCGGCCGCCCTCGATCGTGCGCTACGGCGCGCCAGCGCGCTGACCTTCGATCGCCTCGATGTCGACGGCAGCTGCTCGACCAACGACACGGTCCTGATGCTGGCCTCCGGTGCAAGTGCGATCACGCCGAGCCAGGACGAACTCGACGACGCCCTCTTCGCCGTGTGTGACGACCTGTGCGCGCAACTGCAGGCCGATGCCGAAGGCGTCACCAAGCGGGTGGTCGTCAGGGTCAGCGGGGCCACTGACGAGGCCGAGGCGCTCACCGCGGCCCGCGTGGTCGCGCGCGACAGCCTGGTGAAAACCGCGCTGTTCGGGTCGGACCCGAACTGGGGACGTGTGCTCGCGGCGGTAGGCATGGCACCGGTTCGCCTCGACCCCGAACGGATCAGCGTGTCGTTCAACGGATCCCCGGTGTGCGTCGACGGAGTCGGCGCGCCTGGCGCCAGGGACGTCGACCTCTCCGGCAGCGACATCGACGTGACGATCGACCTCGGCGTCGGCGACGGAACCGCTGCGGTCCGGACCACCGACCTGTCGCATGAGTACGTCGAAGAGAACTCGGCGTACAGCTCATGACGACGTCAACGAACACCAAGGCCGACGTGCTCGCTTCGGCGCTGCCGTGGCTGAAGGCCCTGCACGACAAGGTCGTTGTGGTCAAATACGGCGGCAACGCGATGACCGACGATGCGCTGCGGCGCGCCTTCGCGGCCGACATGGTCTTCCTGCGCAACTGCGGGATTCACCCCGTGGTCGTGCACGGGGGAGGCCCGCAGATCAGCGCGATGCTGAAGCGACTCGGTATCGCAGGCGATTTCAAGGGCGGCTTCCGCGTCACCACGCCAGAGGTACTCGACGTGGCGCGGATGGTGCTTTTCGGTCAGGTGGGACGCGAGCTGGTCAACCTGATCAATATGCACGGACCGTACGCCGTCGGCATCACCGGCGAGGACGCACATCTGTTCACCGCGGTGCGTCGCAGCGTCACGGTCGACGGGGTCGCCACCGACATCGGCCTGGTCGGCGACGTGGAGCGGGTGAACAGTGAAGCGGTGCTGGATCTGATTGCCGCCGGACGTATTCCGGTGGTCTCCACCATCGCGCCCGACACGGACGGCGTCGTGCACAACATCAACGCAGACACCGCAGCGGCGGCGTTGGCGGAGGCGCTCGGCGCCGAGAAGCTGCTGATGCTCACCGACGTCGAGGGTCTCTACACGAGCTGGCCGGACCGCGACTCGCTGGTGAGTGAGATCGACGTGGCCGCCCTGACGCAGCTCCTGCCGACACTGGAGACGGGCATGGTGCCCAAGATCGAAGCCTGCATGCGGGCGGTGTCGGGCGGGGTGCCCAGCGCCCACGTCATCGACGGCCGCGTCGAACACTGCGTGCTGGTGGAGTTGTTCACCGATGAGGGAGTAGGGACGAAAGTGGTGGCCTCATGACCCTCCAGCAGCGCTGGGAACGCGTGATGATGAACAACTACGGCACCCCCGCCGTCGCACTGGCCAGCGGGGACGGCGCCGTGGTGACCGACGTGGACGGCAAGTCCTACATCGATCTGCTCGGCGGCATCGCGGTCAACGTCCTCGGGCACCGGCATCCCGCGGTCATCGAGGCCGTCACCACCCAGATGAACAGGCTGGGCCACACGTCGAACTTCTACGTGACCGAACCGGGCGTCGCACTGGCCGAGGCGCTGGTCGGGCTGCTCGGCGTCGACGCGCGGGTCTTCCTGTGCAACTCAGGCACCGAAGCCAACGAAGTCGCCTTCAAGATCACCCGGCTGACGGGTCGAACGAAAATCGTTGCCGCCCAAGGCGGCTTCCACGGCCGCACGATGGGTTCGCTTGCGCTGACAGGCCAACCGGCCAAACAGCAGCCGTTCGCACCACTTCCCGGCGACGTCGTGCACGTGCCGTACGGAGACGTGGCCGCGCTTGCCGAAGCGGTCGATGACACCACGGCCGCGATCTTCCTGGAGCCGATCATGGGGGAGGCGGGCGTCATCGTTCCGCCGGACGGGTATCTCGTCGCGGCCCGCGAGCTGTCGACGACCCGCGGCGCGCTGCTGGTGATGGACGAGGTCCAGACCGGGATGGGCCGCACCGGAACCTTTTTCGCCCATCAGCACGACGGCATCACACCGGACATCGTCACCCTCGCCAAGGGGCTCGGCGGCGGGTTGCCGATCGGCGCCTGCCTCGCCGTCGGTCCCGCGGGCGATCTGATGACCCCGGGCCTGCACGGCAGCACGTTCGGCGGCAACCCGGTCTGTGCCGCCGCGGCGCTTGCGGTGTTGCGGGTGCTCGCCGACGAGGATCTCGTCTCCCGGGCCGACGTGCTCGGCAAGACGCTGCACCACGGCGTCGAGTCGTTGCGGCACCCTCTCGTCGACCACGTCCGCGGCCGCGGCCTGCTGCGCGGCATCGCGCTCACTGCGCCGAAGGGCAAGGACGTGGAGGCCGCCGCGCGTGACGCCGGGTTCCTCGTCAACGCCGCCGCCCCGGACCTGATCCGGCTCGCGCCGCCGCTGGTCATCACCGAGGCGCAGATAGCCGAATTCCTCACCGCCCTACCGGGAGTGCTGGACAAGGCGGCGAGCTCATGACGCGACATTTCCTGCGCGACGACGACCTGACGCCCGACGAGCAGGCCGAGGTTCTCGCGCTCGCCGCCGAGCTGAAGAAGGATCCGTTCTCGCGCCGGCCGCTCGAAGGCCCGCGCGGGGTCGCGGTCATCTTCGACAAGAACTCCACCCGCACCAGGTTCTCGTTCGAGATGGGTATCGCCCAGCTCGGCGGGCACGCCGTCGTGGTGGACGGGCGCAACACCCAACTCGGTCGCGACGAGACGCTCTCCGACACCGGAAAAGTACTGTCCCGCTATGTGGAAGCGATCGTCTGGCGCACGTTCGGGCAGGATCGGCTCACGTCGATGGCCTCCGGCGCGAGCGTGCCGATCGTCAACGCGCTCTCCGACGAGTTCCACCCATGCCAGGTGCTCGCCGATCTGCAGACACTTGCCGAGCGCAAGGGGGCGCTCAAGGGCCTTCGGTTGTCGTACTTCGGTGACGGCGCGAACAACATGGCGCACTCGTTGATGATCGGCGGGGTGACGGCCGGAATCGACGTCACCATCGCCGCACCGGCCGACTTCGCGCCGAACCGGGAATTCGTCACCGCCGCCGAGAAGCGCGCGGAGATGACCGGCGCGTCGGTCAGAATCACCGCCGATGCCGCCGAAGCCGCGACCGGCGCCGACGTGCTCGTCACCGACACCTGGACGTCGATGGGGCAGGAGAACGACGGGCTGGACCGCATCGGGCCCTTCCAGCCGTATCAGATCAACACCGAACTGTTGAACCTGGCCGACCCCGAAGCGGTTGTCCTGCACTGCCTTCCCGCCCACCGCGGGCAGGAGATCACCGATGAGGTCATCGACGGCCCGCAGAGCGCGGTGTGGGACGAGGCCGAGAATCGGCTGCACGCGCAGAAGGCGCTGCTGGTCTGGCTGCTGGAGCGATCATGACGGCGGGCAAGGCACCCGAGGTGAGCACGAGCAGGGCCGGTCGGCAGGCTCGCATCGTCGCGATCCTGTCGTCGAATCCGGTGCGAAGCCAAACGGAACTGGCCGCGATGCTCGCCGCCGAGGGAATCGAGGTCACCCAGGCCACGCTGTCGCGAGATCTGGAGGAACTCGGCGCCGTCAAGCTCCGCGCGGCCGACGGCGGCGTCGGCGTCTACGTCGTCCCTGAGGACGGCAGCCCGGTGCGCGGCGTTTCCGGCGGCACCGAACGGCTTTCGCGCCTTCTCGGGGATCTGTTGACGTCGACCGACGCCAGCGGAAACCTCGCCGTGCTGCGCACACCGCCGGGTGCGGCTCAGTACCTGGCCAGCGCGATCGACCGCGCTGCCCTTCCGTATGTCGTCGGCACGATCGCCGGTGACGACACCCTGTTCGTGGTAGCGCGCGAACCGATGACCGGCGCCGAACTGGCAGCCAACATCGAGAACCTTCAATAGATCTGTCAACAAAGGAGATTCATCACATGTCCGAGCGCGTCATCCTGGCCTACTCCGGTGGCCTGGACACCTCGGTGGCGATCAGCTGGATCGGCAAGGAGACCGGCCGCGAGGTCGTCGCCGTTGCGATCGACCTCGGCCAGGGCGGCGAGGATATGGAGGTGGTGCGGCAGCGCGCACTCGACTGCGGCGCCGTCGAGGCTGTCGTCATCGATGCCCGCGACGAGTTCGCAGAGGAATACTGCCTGCCGGCCATTCAGAACAACGCGCTCTACATGGACCGCTACCCGTTGGTGTCGGCGCTGAGCCGGCCGCTCATCGTCAAGCACCTCGTGGCGGCGGCGCGCCAGTACGGCGGCGGCGTCGTCGCCCACGGCTGCACCGGCAAGGGCAACGACCAGGTCCGCTTCGAAGTCGGATTCGGTTCGCTGGCACCGGATCTGGAAGTTCTGGCGCCGGTCCGCGACTATGCATGGACGCGCGAGAAAGCGATCGCTTTCGCCGAGGAGAACGCGATCCCGATCAACGTGACGAAGCGTTCGCCGTTCTCCATCGACCAGAACGTCTGGGGCCGCGCGGTGGAGACCGGGTTTCTCGAGCACCTGTGGAACGCACCGACCAAGGACGTCTACGACTACACCGAGGACCCGACCGTCAACTGGAGTTCACCGGACGAAGTCATCGTCGGGTTCGAGAAGGGTGTTCCGGTCTCGATCGACGGCAGGCGGGTGACGGTGCTGCAGGCCGTCGAGGAACTCAACCGCCGCGCCGGCGAACAGGGTGTCGGCAGACTCGACGTCGTCGAGGATCGCCTGGTCGGCATCAAGAGCCGCGAGATCTACGAGGCGCCGGGCGCGATGGTGTTGGTCACCGCGCACACCGAACTCGAACACGTCACGCTGGAGCGGGAACTGGGCCGGTTCAAGCGGCAGACCGACCAGCGTTGGGGCGAACTGGTTTACGACGGCCTGTGGTACTCGCCGCTGAAGCGGGCGCTGGAGGCATTCGTCGCCGACACCCAGGAGCATGTCACCGGCGAGATCCGGATGGTGCTGCACGGCGGGCACATCGCCGTCAACGGGCGGCGCAGCCCCGAATCGCTGTACGACTTCAACCTCGCCACCTACGACGAGGGCGACACGTTCGACCAGTCCGCGGCGAAGGGCTTCGTACACGTGCACGGACTGTCCTCGAAGATCGCCGCGCGAAGGGACCTGGGTGAGCACTAACGAGGGATCGCTTTGGGGTGGCCGGTTCGCCCACGGCCCGTCGGATGCACTTGCCGCGCTGAGCAAGTCCACCCATTTCGACTGGGTGCTCGCGCCGTACGACATCACCGCGTCGAAGGCGCACGCCCGCGTGCTGTTCCGGGCAGGCCTGCTGACCGAGGAGCAGCGCGACGGTCTGCTGACGGGTCTGGACAGCCTCGGCGAGGATGTTGCCAGCGGCAGCTTCCTGCCGATTGCGACCGACGAGGATGTGCACGGCGCGCTCGAACGCGGGCTGATCGACCGGGTCGGCGAGGAACTCGGCGGCAGGCTGCGCGCGGGCCGGTCGCGAAACGACCAGGTCGCCACGCTGTTTCGACTGTGGTTGCGAGATGCTGTCCGGCGCATCGCCGACGGCGCGCTCGAGGTGGTTTCGGCGCTGGCCACCCAGGCCGCCGCGCATCCCACGGCGATCATGCCCGGCAAGACCCACCTGCAGTCGGCGCAGCCGATACTTCTTGCTCACCACCTGCTGGCGCACGCACATCCGCTGCTGCGCGATGTCGACCGGCTGATCGATTTCGATGTGCGCGCCGCGGTTTCCCCGTACGGCGCCGGTGCGTTGGCCGGGTCGTCGCTGGGTCTCGACCCGGATGCAATCGCCGAGGAACTCGGTTTCACCGCGGCTTCCGACAACTCGGTCGATGCCACCGCTGCCCGTGACTTCGCCGCGGAGGCCGCGTTCGTGTTCACGATGATCGCCGTCGACCTGTCCCGGCTGGCCGAGGACATCATCCTGTGGAGCACGACCGAATTCGGCTATGTCACGCTGCATGATTCGTGGTCGACCGGCAGTTCGATCATGCCGCAGAAGAAGAACCCCGACATCGCCGAGTTGGCTCGGGGCAAGTCCGGTCGGCTGATCGGCAACCTCACCGGTCTGTTGGCGACGTTGAAGGCGCAGCCGTTGGCGTACAACCGCGACCTGCAGGAGGACAAGGAGCCGGTGTTCGACTCGGTGGCTCAGCTAGAGCTGTTGCTGCCCGCGATGGCCGGTCTGGTCGGGACTCTGCGCTTCGATGTCGACCGGATGGCCGAACTCGCCCCGTTGGGATACACCCTTGCCACGGATATCGCCGAATGGCTTGTGCGCAGGGGTGTGCCGTTCCGGGTGGCGCATGAGGCCGCGGGCGCGGCCGTGCGCGCCGCGGAAGCGCGTGGAGTCGGGCTGGAGGACCTCGAGGACGCCGAGTTGGCCGACATCCATCCCGAGCTCACCGCCGACGTGCGCGAGGTGCTGACGGTGGAGGGCTCGGTGAACGCCCGCGACGCTCGCGGCGGGACCGCGCCGCTCCAGGTGGCCAAACAACTCGGCGTCGTCCGCGACACCGCAGACAGTCTCCGCGCTCGGCTGCGAAATTAGCCATTAGCATTTCCCGTCATGGAGGGCCAACCCCCCGCGCCTGTCGAGCGGCCGAGTCGGAGTCACTGGTTCGCACGACTGACCGCCCCCCAGACGCGACGCGTTGCGCTTCTGCTCGTCCTCGTGGCCACTGCGGCGTTCGGGGGCCTCGACACCGTCAACAAACAGCTCACCCCGTTCAAGCCCGGCGAGGAGTTCAACGACGGCCAGTTCACCGTCACCGTCGAGCGCGCCAGGCTTGTCGACGAATTGAAAGGTACATACGGCTCGGCGAAACCCGGGATGAAGTACCTAGGGGTGGTGACGACGCTGCGCAACGACGGCAAGGTGCCGGGACGGCTGAACAAGCAACTCGAGCTGCGCGGCGTGGCCGACGCAGAGTTCTTCGGCGTCTTCCGGTTACGCGACGGGTCGGCGATCGCGACGCTCGGGCCCGGACTCACCGAACAACTGGCGTTCTCCTGGCTGCTGCCCGACGCCGTCGCCGAATCTCTCGATGACGTGACGATCCGCGTGTGGAAGAAGACCTACACGCAGTTGATGGTCACCTACGGCGGCAAAGAGTGGATCAACACCGACAACTACGGCGAAGTCGTCGTGCCAGTCAAGGGGCAGGCGTGAAGCTGCAGATGCCGACTGCGCGAAGGGCGATCGCCGCTGTCGGGGTTGTCGTCGTCGTTGCGGCCGCCGCCGTGGTGTGGCAGAACCTTCCGACCCCGACCGACATCCTCGGCCCGTTCTATGTACGCGGTGAGGCGGGCACGCCCGTGACAGGTCGGGCCATCGAGGCCGAGGTGACCGGTGTCCGGATCACCCCGGAGGTGAACTCGGCCAAGCCGGCGGGTATCTGGGCTGTCATCGACATCGCGATGGAGGGCCCCTACGACACCGAAGTGACGCACAGCGAGCTGGTGGTCGGCCCGAACACGTATTCGCCGTCGGACAGGTTCTACCTCGACACCATGATGAACGAGGTCAGTCCGGGCATCACGGTCCGCGGATCATGGGTGTTCGACGTCGCGCCGGCGCTCGTGCCGCCCGAGTCGTCGGAGCCGATCACGTTGATGGTGTGGGTCGGTGACGGCCGAATGGATTCCCGCCTGGCCATCGAGATACCGACCGACGGCCCGCTTTTCAAGCAGGTCGACGCGGTCACGCTGAAGAAGCCGGTGAGGTCCGCTTCATGAGGGCCTGGCTCGCGAAGCTGTGGGCGCGCAACGTCATCGCGACGGTGGTCGCGCTGGGCGCCATCGCGGTGGTGATCGTGTTCGCCGGTCTCAGCGATTCGTGGGCGGCCTACCGTCATTCCGTCGTTCCCGGCGCCGTCGTGCCCGTCGGGCAGAGCGGCCAGGCCGGCGGGTACACGTGGAAGGTCGTTGGGACAAAGCATCTCAACCGCAACCCGCAGAGATTCGGCCCCGCTCTGCCGTCAGGCACCGTATTGCGGGTCGTCACCGTGGAGCGCACCGGGCCGCCGCCGGAGAAGAAGGTCTGCAACGGCGTGATCACCGACGGCAGGCAGCGGTGGAAGAGCGAGCGCGTCGGTGGGATCACCGCACCCGACGGTGACGATGACGGTGTGACCAACCTCTGTTCGGAACCCGGGTTGCTTCAGTTCAGCTTTGTGCTGCCCCGACACGTGGTGCCGACCGCGATGGACGTCGTCGAGTTCGACGGCGCGATCACGGTGCGGTTGCTGCTGTAGTTTCGTCGTCTTCCGCGCGCACCCGTTCGAGGCAGTACGCGACGGTCGAGGCGATCAGGCAAACCCGCAGTGGCTCGATGATCATGTGGGAGATCAGTGCGAAGGTGTCGGAGAAGCCGTTCCAGAACGCGATCGGGTGCGGGCCGGAAAGCCAAGCCATGAACCGGAAGAGGTAGCCAATGCTGACTTCGGGACGGTAGAAGGCGCCCGACATGTCCAACCACGCCAACCCGAGATACGCCAGGACGTACAGCGTAATGGCGAACACGCCGCCGTGCAGGATGAGTCGCAACGAATCGACGATGGTGGTGTAGTTGCCGAGCTTTCCCTTCGCCCATTCGGCCAACCTCTGGCTGAGGGTCTCGTCGACCTGCCAGCCGCGCTCGCTGAGTCGCTTGCGCCCGGCCGCGGCGCGTTCGAACACCCTGTCGGCGCGTCCACCGACGACGCGGCGCGCGGCGCGGCGCCAGTCCGGCATCGAGACGCCGTAGACGATGCCGGCCACGGCGAGCCACAGCAGCGGGATCGTGGCGCCGCCGAACGCTGTCCGCAGTACTGCGACGGCCGCATCCCACACCACCTCCAGTGGTGCGAAGTACGAGAACAGCTCGGCGCGAGTGTTGTTGGCCCACACGACGATCCGCCGCTCACCGATCCACCTCATGGGGTTCAGCAGGAATCCGACACCCTGGGTGGCGGCGAAACTCAACGTGAGGAAGACCCAGAGCGCGTCGACGTAGACCCGAATGGCGAGCGTCCAGGCGGGCAGATTCTCCTTGAATCTGCTGAGCACATACCGCGCGACGAGAGCCGAGGCGATGATCGCCCAGGTGGCACCGCTGATCGGGATCTGGTCGGGATCGAGTTGACGCGGCGTTTCACCGGTTGTCAACGCCGTCGTCATCGAGTCACTGATGCGGTAGTTGAGCGCCGCGATCTCGAAGTCGATCCAGTCCTCTGCGAACAGCTTCCACGCCAGGTAGATCGCGAAGAACGGCACGATGATGTTTGCGAACACGTCGACGCTTCGCGCCGACCGTCGCGGCAGCGCCGACAGCACAGGTATCGCGTTGCGCAACACCAGGAACATGGCCACATACGAGCCGAGCCGGGCCAAGCCGGCGAACGGCATGATCAACGCCGCCCAAACATCGTTGTCCCAACCCACATAGGCGGCGAGTTCGATTGCGCCTCTCCGGCCTAGATAGCCGAGCAGGTACAGCGCGACCAACTGCGGGAAATAGCGCCACCACAGAACGAAGGGTCGCAGCAGGTAGCGCACCGCAACATCGTAAACACTGAATTACTCGTCGGCGGCGCGCAGCCACGCCTCCTCGAGCGAATCCTTGCGCGCCACCATCTCGTTCAGCTCGGCGTTGAGTTCGGCCAGCCGCACATGATCAGCGGCCGCGTCGGCCATCGCCTTGTGCATCGCGGCGATCCGGTCGTCCAGTTTGGCCAGCTGGCTTTCGATTCGCGCCATCTCCTTACCGGCGCGCCGCTCACGCGCCGACGCCGACTCGGTGCGCTGCGCGTCCTGTCGGATCGGCTGCGGCTCGGCTGCCGCCGCGCGGTCACCGAGGTACTGCTCGATGCCGCCGGGCAGCAGGTCGCAGCGCCCCTCTCCGGTCAGCGCATACGTGACGTCGGTGACGCGTTCGAGGAAGTAGCGGTCGTGTGTGACGACGATCAGCGTGCCCGGCCAGTCGTCGAGATAGTCCTCGATGACGGTCAGCGTGTCGATGTCGAGATCGTTGGTCGGCTCGTCGAGCAGCAGCACATTCGGCTCGTCGAGCAGGATGCGCAGGAACTGCAGCCTGCGCCGCTCGCCTCCGGACAACTCGCCGATGCGGGCGGTGAGCTTGTCGCCGGTGAAGCCGAAGTCCTTGAGCAGGGTGTCGGCGCTGATTTCTCGACCACCGGCCAATTGACTGATGCGACGGCGGTTCTCGACGGCATCGATGACCCTGTTCGCACCGGTCAACTCGGCCAGCGCCTGGCTCAGGTAGCCGATCCGCAGCGTGCTGCCGCGCTTGATCGTGCCCGCCGCCGGCTCGAGCTCGCCGGCAAGCAGGCGCAGCACCGACGTCTTACCGGTTCCGTTGACACCGACCAGCCCGATCCGCGCTCCCGGCCCGATGGACCAGTCGACCTTGCCGAGGATGACGCGGTCGCCCACTTCCAGGCGCAGCCGGTGCAGATCGAAAACGTCCTTGCCCAGCCTGGTGGTCGCGAAGCGCTGCAGCACAAGGGAATCCCGCGGCGGCGGCTCGTTGGCGATGAGCTCGTTGGCGGCCTGGATCCGGAACTTCGGTTTGGACGTTCGAGCGGGCGGCCCGCGTCGCAGCCACGCCAGTTCCTTGCGCATCAGGTTCTTGCGCCGTGCCTCCGCCCCTTCGGCCAGCCGCATCCGCTCGGCGCGGGCCAGCACGTAGGCGGCGTATCCGCCGTCGTAGGCGTCGACGGTGCCGTCGTGCACCTCCCAGGTCTTGGTCGTCACCGCGTCCAGGAACCAGCGGTCGTGGCTGACCACCACGAGTGCCTGCGAACGCCGACCCGACAGATGCTCGGCCAGCCAACCGATCACTTCGACGTCGAGATGGTTGGTCGGCTCGTCGAGCACCAGCACGTCATGGCCTGCGATGAGGACCGCGGCGAGTGCGACCCTGCGTCGTTCACCGCCGCTCAGGTCGGCGACGGCGATGTCGAGGTCGACCGCGGCGAGCAGGTGCTCGACGACGGCGCGGGTGTCGGGTTCGGCCGCCCAGATGTGGTCGGGCCGTCCGCCGACGATGACCTCGCGCACAGTGGCGGCAGGACCGAAATCGTCGCTCTGCTGCAGATAGCCGACCGACAGCCCGGAAGTGTGCGTGACCCGGCCCGAATCGGGGGCACGGGTGCCGGTCAGAACTCCCAGCAGCGTCGATTTGCCGTCGCCGTTGCGCCCCACCACGCCGATCGAATCGCCCTCGTCGACGCCGAGGCTGACGGAGTCCAGAAGCGTCCGGGTTCCGTAACCGAGCGTTGCGCGTTCGAGATTGATCAGATTGGCCATCAGCCGCCGATGATAGGTAGACGGTCCAGCCGAACGCGCGACGGGCATCTCGCCGAAGCCGCGACGCACTCTGTGCCATGATGACCTCGGCAATTGGGGGACAGGTGTGACAAAAGGGGAACCGCCGGTGGTTGACCTTTCGGCAATAACCAGGCCAGTGGGCCGGTTGGTGGCCACCGCGCAGAACGGTCTGGAAGTGCTGCGCTACGGCGGCCTCGAGACCGGCGCGGTGCCTTCACCGTTCCAGATCGTAGAGAGCGTGCCGATGTATCGGCTGCGGCGCTATTTCCCGCCCGATACCCGTCCCGGATCGAAGCCGCCGGGACCCCCGGTGCTCATGGTGCACCCGATGATGATGTCGGCCGACATGTGGGATGTCACCCGCGAATCCGGTGCGGTCGGGATTCTGCACAGCGCGGGCATCGACCCGTGGGTCATCGACTTCGGCGAACCGGACAAGGTCGAGGGCGGCATGCAGCGCAACCTCGCCGACCACGTCGTCGCGCTGAGCGAGGCCATCGACACCGTCAAGGAGACCACCGAGCGGGACGTGCACCTGGCGGGCTATTCGCAGGGCGGGATGTTCTGCTACCAGGCCGCGGCGTATCGGCGGTCGAAGGACCTTGCGAGCATCATCGCGTTCGGCTCGCCGGTGGACACGCTCGCCGCGCTGCCGATGAACCTTCCTGCCGGGCTCGCCGCCGGTGCCGCCGATTTCATGGCGGACCACGTCTTCAACCGCATCGACATCCCGAGTTGGTTGGCGCGCACCGGCTTCCAGATGCTCGATCCGATCAAGACGGCGCAGTCGCGGCTGGACTTCCTGCGCCAGCTGCACGACCGCGAAGCGCTGCTCTCGCGCGAGCAGCAGCGCAGGTTCCTGGCATCCGAGGGGTGGATTGCCTGGTCGGGTCCGGCGATCGCCGAACTGCTCAAGCAGTTCATCGCGCACAACCGGATGATGACCGGCGGCTTCTCGATTCGCGGCGAGCTGGTGACGCTCAGCGACATCAACTGCCCGGTGCTGGCCGTCGTCGGTGAGGTCGACGACATCGGCCAGCCCGCGTCGGTTCGCGGCATCAAGCGCGCGGCGCCACAGGCCGATGTATACGAATACCTTATTCGGGCAGGCCATTTCGGTCTCGTCGTCGGGTCGAAGGCGGCCACCCAGACATGGCCGACGGTGGCGCAGTGGGTCAAGTCGATCGACGGCGACGCGGATCTGCCCGAGGGCGTCGTGCCGATGGCGTTGCAGCCCGCCGAGCACAGCGAGACTGGCGTGCCGCTCGCATCACGACTGGCGCACGGCGCGACCGCGGCCGGTGAGATGGCGTTCACGCTGGCACGATCGGCCGCTGACGCCGTCGTCGCGGCGAACAAGTCGGCCAGGGCGTTGGCCGTCGAAACGGTGCGTACCCTGCCCAGGCTGGCCCGGCTCGGCCAGATCAATGACCACACCCGGATTTCATTGGGCCGCATCATGTCCGAGCAGGCCCGCGACGTGCCGAACGGCGAGGCGCTGCTGTTCGACGGTCGGGTGCACACCTACGAGGCGGTGGACCGGCGCATCAACAACGTGGTGCGCGGCCTGATCCACGTCGGCGTGAGGCAGGGTGCACACGTCGGCGTGCTGATGGAGACGCGGCCCAGCGCGCTGGTGGCGATCGCCGCGCTGTCCCGCCTCGGCGCGGTGGCGGTGCTGATGCCGCGGGACGTCGACCTGTCGACCGCGGCGCGGCTGGGCGCGGTGAGCGACATCATCGCCGACCCGAGCAACCTGGACGCCGCCCGCGGGCTGTCGACCAGGGTGCTGGTGCTCGGCGGCGGTGAGTCGCGCGACCTGGACCTGCCCGACCACGCCGACGTGATCGACATGGAGCAGATCGACCCCGACGAGGTGGACCTGCCCGGCTGGTACCGGCCCAACCCGGGGCTGGCGCGCGACCTGGCGTTCGTCGCGTTCAGCACCGTGGGTGGCGAGCTGGTGCCCCGTCAGATCACCAACTTCCGTTGGGCATTGTCGGCGTTCGGCACCGCATCGGCGGCCAACCTCGGGCGCGGCGACACCGTGTACTGCCTCACCCCGTTGCACCACCAGTCCGGGCTGTTGGTGAGCCTGGGCGGGGCGGTTGTCGGCGGCTCGCGGATCGCGTTGTCGCGCGGCCTGCGCCCCGATCGGTTCGTCCAGGAGATCCGCCAGTACGGCGTGACCGTGGTGTCCTACACCTGGGCGATGCTCCGTGAGGTGATCGACGATCCGTCGTTCGCGCTGACCGGCAACCACCCGGTGCGGTTGTTCATCGGCTCGGGCATGCCGACGGGACTGTGGAAACGCGTGCTGGAAATCTTCGAGCCCGCCCACGTCGTGGAGTTCTTCGCCACCACCGATGGTCAGGCGGTGCTGGCCAACGTGTCCGGCGCCAAGATCGGCAGCAAGGGCAGGCCCCTTCCCGGCGGCGGCGACGTCGAACTGGCGGCCTACGACCCCGACGAGGATCTGATCCTCGAGGACGACCGCGGTTTCGTGCGCCGGGCCGACACGAACGAGGTGGGCGTGATGCTGGCTCATCCGCGCGGCCCGATCGACCCGACGGCGTCGGTGAAGCGTGGCGTATTCGCTCCCGCGGACACCTGGGTCTCCACCGAGTACCTCTTCCGGCGGGACCAGGACGGCGACTACTGGCTGGTGGACAACCGCAGCATGGTCATCCGCACCGAGCGCGGACCGGTGTACGCGTCGCCGGTCAACGACGCGCTCGGCGAGATCGCCGCTGTGGACATGTCGGTGACCTACGGGTTCGAGACCGGGGGACGTCAGGTGGCGGTGGTCGCCGTCGCGCTGCGTCCCGGCGGCAGCATCGCAGCCGGTGACCTCTCCGAGGCGTTGGCCGAGCTGCCGGTCGGGGTGGCACCGGACGTGGTGCATGTGGTGCCGGAATTGGCCCTCAGCGCGTCGTACCGGCCGATGATCAGCCCGCTGCGGGCGATGGGGATACCCAAGCCATCCCGTAACGCCTGGTACCTGGACGTGGATACCAATAAGTACAAGCGGCTGACGGCCGCGGTGCGGACCGAGATCATCGGTGCGGAAAGCTGAGGCCGTGCCGCAGGTCCGACGCACTGTTAGGGTTGCACCGCGCACGCTCGGAGCACTGGAGGACCGCGGACGCGAGGAGCATGGGAGGTCGGAATGACATCGCACAACGGTTGGCGCCGCGTCGCAGGTGCTCTGGCCGGCAGCGCCATCGCCGGAGCGCTCATTGCAGGTGTCGGCGCGCCGATCGCGTCCTCTGCTCCCGGGGATGAAAACGCCACAGACACCGAGGCTCCCGCCGCGCCGAAGATGACGGGCGACCAGGCGCTACTGCTGCTGCAGCAGCAGTACGACACCGGCGCGGGCGGTGGTCAGGTCTCCAACTTCGTTCACGAGGTGCTGACCCTGCGCAACCTCGGCTTCAGGCCGTCGAAGGCGAATCAGACCGCCATCGTGGAGGCCCTGGAGAAGCGGCCGAACCAGGCGCCGTTGGTCGAGGCGCTCAAGGCGACAGTCGCATATCAGCGGAAATTGCAGGCGCAGGCGGCCGCGCAGCAAGCCCAGGGCAACGGCGGGAACAACTTCGCCATCGGCGGGGCGCCCGCGCCGTTCCCGGGCGGCCAGATCCTGCCGCACCCCGGCTGATCGCGTCGTGCTCGACAACAAGCTGCTGAGCATTCTCGTCTGCCCCGAGGACCGCGGCCCGCTGTTGCTGATCGGCGATGACGAGTTCCTCTACAACCCCCGGTTGCGTCGCGCGTACCGGATCGAGGACGGAATTCCGGTGCTGCTGGTCGATGAGGCCGTGGCGATCGACGACGACGCCGAACACGAGCGGCTGCTGAGCCGGTCGAAGTCCTGAGCGTCGGCCAGTTGTCAGGGCTCCGAGAGCCCGGGTAGGTCGCCGGTCAGGTACCGCTGCAGGTTCGGCGCGATGGTTTCCGCGATCTGTTCGATGGGCAGCGACTTGAACGGGTCCAACTCGAGGATGTAGCGGGCCAGCACCACACCGACGAGTTGTGAGGCCACGAACTGGACCCGGATGCGGCCGCTGCCTGGCGGATTGTCGACCCGCGAGCCGACCTCCACGGCGATGATCTCCTGCAGGAACGAGCGAATCAGCGAGACGTCGTTGCCGGCCAGGATGGACCTGATCGTGGCGATGAACCCCTTGCCCAGCTCGGAATCCCACAGCGACAACAGGATCGACGGCAAGGTGTAGCCGAGCCGCTCGATGGGGACTTCGCGCAGCGGCCCGATCACGTCCATCGGATCGATCGGGATGTGGATAGCCGCCGCGAACAACTGCGTCTTGGTGCCGAAATAGTGATGCACCAGTGCGGCGTCGACCCCGGCATCGGCCGCGATCGCACGGATCGACGTCTTGTCGATGCCGTTGCGGGCGAAGAGCTCTCGCGCGCTGTTGAGAATGCGTTCGCGGGTGTCGGACGTCCCGGGTGGCCGCCCGGGACGCTTACGCTCGGTGGGTGTTGCCAAGTTCTACGGTGTCCTTCGTCGTAGCGTCGCGGCGGCGAGACACAGGGCGATGGCGGCGAAACCGACCACCACGACGATGTCCCGCAACGCGATCGCCGTCAATTCCGGGTGTGCGCCGACCTGCTGTAGCGCTTCCAGAGCGTAACTGGCAGGCAGCACGTTGCTGATCCACTGCAGCCAATCCGGCAGCACGTCGCGCGGCACGATGATGCCGCAGAGCAGCAGTTGAGGGGCGATGACCACGGGCATGAACTGCACGGCCTGGAACTCCGTCCGGGCGAATGCGCTGCACAGCAGGCCCAGTCCGACGCCGAGAATCGCGTTGATGATCGCGATGATGAACACCAGCATGGGGCTGCCCTTCGTGTCCAGGCCGAGGAGCCAGAACGAGATGAGGCACGCGAGGGTGGCCTGTGCGGCCGCCGCGATCGAGAAGGCGGTGCCGTAGGCGGCCAGCAGGTCGAGCCGGCGAAGGGGAGTGGTCAGGATGCGTTCGAGCGTCCCCGAAACCCGTTCGCGCTGCATGGTTATCGACGTGATCAGGAACATCACGATCAGCGGGAACACTCCGAGCATGATCAGGCACGCGTTGTTGAACGGTGACGGTGTGCCCGGCGGGTGGGGAACGTTCTGGAACATGAAATACATCAGCGTGATGATGAGGCTCGGAACCACGAGAATCATTGCCACGCTTCGATGGTCGGCTCCGAGTTGGCGAAGTATGCGACCCGTGGTCGCGAGGTAACTCTGCGGGCTCAGCTTGCTTCGGCTGCGGTGCTGTGCCGGATGACGGACAGAAACGCTTCCTCCAGAGATTGACATCCCGTGTCCTCCCGTAGCTTTCGTGGTGTGGTGTGCGCGAGCAGGTGACCGTCGCGCATGAGCAGCAGGTCACCGCAGTGGTCTGCCTCGTCCATCACGTGACTGGACACCAGCAATGTGGTTCCGCGCCTGGCCAATTGCTGGAACTGCTGCCACAGGTCGACTCGCAGCACCGGATCGAGACCGACGGTGGGCTCGTCCAGCACGAGCAGGTCGGGGCCGGCGACAAGCGCGCACGCCAGCGACACCCGGGTCTGCTGGCCGCCGGAGAGGTTGCCGCACAGTGCCGTTCGGTGGTCGTCGAGTCCCACGGCCGATACGGCTTCGTCGGCGGCGGTGGCGTCCATGCCGTAGAGCGAGCCGAAGTACCGGACGTTGTCGATGATGCGCAGGTCGGTGTAGATCGTCGGGGCCTGCGGCATGTAGCCGACCCGTTTGCGCAGGGGAGCAGAGCCGGCCGGATGGCCCAGCACCGTGACGCTGCCACCGGCGACGATCTGGGTCCCGACGATGCTGCGCATCAGCGTGGTCTTGCCACAACCCGAGGGTCCGAGCAGTCCGGTGATGGTGCCGCGGGCGATCTGCACCGACAGGTCGCGTATTGCGGGGCGCTTACCTCGGACGACACGGAGGTGGTCGATGACGACGACCGGTTCGACTCCCCTCCGCAATAATTCATCACTCGATGAACTCATCATACGATGAATATCCTCCCCGGCAGGTGGCGTGTCAAGGGTCGGAGGCAGAATCGCCAACGATGACCGCGAATCTGCTGCCCGCCGAACCGCTGCGGGCGGCCCGCCGACTCCTCGGGGCGGCGCTGGTCGGTCGTGGCGTCAGCGCGATGATCGTCGAGGTCGAGGCATACGGCGGTCCGCCCGATGGACCGTGGCCGGACGCCGCGTCGCATTCGTTCCGCGGTCGCCGGGGACGCAACACGGTCATGTTCGGGCCGGCCGGTCGGCTGTACACCTATCGCAGCCATGGCATTCACGTCTGCGCCAACGTCGTCTGCGGCTTCGACGGAGTCGCAGGGGCGGTGCTGCTGCGGGCCGCGGCGGTGGAGTCCGGCCTCGACATCGCGGGCGACCGGCGAGGCGACTCGGTCCGTCCGGCGGCCTTGGCGCGAGGTCCAGGCAATCTGTGTTCCGCGCTGGGTATCACCATGGACGACAACGGAATCGACCTTTTCGATCCGCACAGCCCGGTGCAGCTGTCGCTGTCCGAAGAGCGTGAGTCGGTCGAGGGACCTCGCGTCGGCGTGAGCCAGGCGGCCGATCGGCCCTGGCGGTTCTGGCTGCCCGGACGGCCCGAGGTGTCGCTGTACCGGCGCAGTCCGCGGGCACCGGCGCCCGGACAGAGCGACTAGTACGGGAAGATCGACGCCATGGGAACGTCGAACATCCTCGACGAGTTGGAGTGGCGTGGGCTGATAGCGCAGTCCACCGACCGGGATGCGCTCGGAGAGCAGCTGGCCGCCGGCCCCGTGACGGTGTATTCGGGGTTCGACCCGACGGCGCCGAGCCTGCACGCGGGGCACCTCATTCCGCTTCTCACCCTGCGCCGGTTCCAGCAGGCAGGCCATCGGCCGATCGTGCTGGCCGGCGGGGCCACCGGGATGATCGGCGATCCGAGGGAGGTCGGCGAGCGCACGCTGAACACCGCCTCCACGGTGGCCGACTGGACCGATCGCATCCGCGGTCAGCTCGAGCGCTTCGTCGACTTCGATGACACACCCTCCGGGGCGATCGTCGAGAACAACCTGACCTGGACGGGCGAGCTGGCGGCGATCGAGTTCCTCCGCGACATCGGTAAACACTTCTCGGTCAACGTGATGCTCGACCGCGACACCGTGCGTCGCCGTCTCGAGGGCGAGGGCATCTCCTACACCGAGTTCAGCTACATGCTGTTGCAGGCCAACGACTACGTCGAGCTGTACAAGCGCTACGGCTGCACGCTGCAGATCGGCGGCTCCGACCAGTGGGGCAACATCATCGCCGGGGTCCGGCTGGTGCGCCAGAAGCAGGGCGCCACGGTCCACGCGCTGACCACGCCGCTGGTGACGGACTCGGAGGGCAACAAGTTCGGGAAGTCGACAGGCGGCGGGAACCTGTGGCTGGACCCCGATATGACCAGCCCGTATTCCTGGTACCAGTACTTCTTCAACACCGCCGACGCCGACGTGATCCCGTACCTGAAGTGGTTCACGTTCCTGTCGCGCGAGGACATCGCCGAACTCGAGCAGGCGACGGCCGAACGACCCCATGAACGATCGGCCCAGCGCAGGCTCGCGCAGGAACTCACCACGTTGGTCCACGGTCAGGCGCAGTGCGCGGCGGTCGAACACGCCAGCCAGGCCCTGTTCGGGCGCGGCGAGCTGGCTCAACTCGACGAGCCGACGCTGGCCGCGGCGCTCCGCGAGGCGAGCAACAACCAGGTCGCCGAGCTCACGCCGGACGGGCCGAGCGCGATCACCGACCTCCTGGTGGCCAGCGGACTGGTCAACAGCAAGGGCGCCGCCAGGCGCACGGTCGCCGAGGGCGGCGCCTACGTCAACAACGTCCGGGTGGAAAGCGAGGAGTGGACACCGAAGCCCTCGGACTTCCTCCACAACCGCTGGTTGGTGCTCCGTCGCGGCAAGCGGAATATCGCCGGGGTGCAACGCGTTGACTAGTTCGTCGGGCCGTCGGGGCCCGGCTGAAATCGATGTCGACTCCGGGAACAAAGTCCGCGGGAGGCGCGTTGAACCCCATGAACGACGAACCGACGCACTGTGGTGCGCACGATGGACGCGGATCGAAAGACACGCCCCATCAGGCCATTTGACTCGGAGTTATCCCTCACGTAACTTATCGGAGTCGCTGCGACACGGGCCTGGCCCGAAGAGCGCGGCGGCTCCCAGAGGGAAACCCACTTCGGTGGGTTCCTGATCGTCCGCAATACAAGTCCGCGGCCTTTGGCCGCGGGCTCTGTGCGCGGCCGAGCGGGTGTGTTGTTTGAGAACTCAATAGTGTGTTTGGTGGTTTTTGTTTGTTGTTTTATTTGTTGACCGCACCAGCACTCCCCGTGTGAGGGTGTGGTCGTTTTTTGCCAGTTTGTAACTGGTCGCTTTGATCAGTTTCTCTGATTGACCTTTATAGGTTTTGTTTGGAGAGTTTGATCCTGGCTCAGGACGAACGCTGGCGGCGTGCTTAACACATGCAAGTCGAACGGTAAGGCCCTTTCGGGGGTACACG
>JAWQNE010000018.1:0-120774 GCA_033741175.1 Mycolicibacterium sp. 120270
CAAACCAAGCGTGTCGGATGCGGCTTCACCAACATGGACAACTACCGAAGGCGCATCATGGTCCACATCGCCCTCACCCGAGGGCAGAGACCAGCAGCATGAAATCAGCACACGCCCCGCTCAAATGCGGAGAGCCGTGTTACAGCGATCCGACGCTGAGCTGCCTGTCCTGGGCGAAGCCCCAGTCGAAGAGGCCCACGGCCTGATCCCAGTACGTCGGGCCACCTTCCTTGATGAGCCCGTACATCATCGCGATCACCAGGCGGCGACCGCCGCGGTCGGCGGCGGCGACGAACGTCTTGCGCGCAGCGTCGGTGAACCCGGTCTTGCCGCCGAGCGTGCCGGGGTAGCGGTGCAGGAGTTCGTCGTCGTTGACGATCGGCCGATCGCCGGTGTTGGTCGGGAACGTCGCCGCGGGCTGCGCGATGATCTGCGCGAACACCGGGTTGGCCATCGCGGCGCGGAAGATGACCGCGAGGTCCCGCGGCGTGGTTGCGCCGGGCCCGCCTGCCCCGTCCAGCCCGGACGGCGTGGTCGCATGCGTGCCCAGCGCGCCGATCGCGGCGGCCGTGGCGTTCATCTTGGCCACCGCGGCGTCGTAGCCGCCGATCATGTCGGCCAGCGCGTTGGCCGCGTCGTTGCCCGACATCAGCAGGACCGCTTCGAGAAGCTGACGGGCGGTGTAGGTGCGGCCCGGCTCGACGCCGGCGCAGGTGCATTCGACCTGGGTGTCGGCCTCGGTGCCGACGACCGTCGCGTTGAGGTCGGGTAACTCGTCGAGCGCGGTGAGCGCAAGCAGGGTCTTGATCGTGCTGGCGGGCGGGTGCGGGATGTCCATCTCCCGCTCAGCCAGCACTTGGCCGGTGTCCATGTCCGCTACCACCCACGCCGGCGCGGGCCCGTCCAGGGGCGCTGAAACATTGCCGACGGGCTGGATGATCGGCTCCGCATCGGCCATCGGTGGCTCGGACAGTGGCGCGGCGGACAGCGAGACCATGCTCAGGCATGCCGCGATGACGACGAAAAACCTCCCCATGGGTCCTGCACTCTAACCCGCGTCGCCGGCCCGCAGCTGGTCGTCGCACCCCGCGAACGTTCCTTACCGGTCGAAAAATCGGCGGAATCTCGACTGGTACGGAACGTTCGCGCAGGCAAGATGGATCAATGCTCAGCCTCGAAGAGATCTCCGATCGTCTCGAACTCCAACATCTGCTGATCAGCTACTCCGAAGCCATCGACCGCCGAGAGTTCGACGAGCTGGACGACATTTTCACCGCCGACGCCTACATCGACTACCGCGACACCGGGGGCATCGACGGCCGATATCCGCAGATCAAGGCCTGGCTGGCGGAGACGCTGCCGACATACTTCGAGCGCAACGCCCATATGCTCGGCCTGCCCGCGATCAAGCTCGAAGGCGACCGCGCCACCGCGCGCACCTTCTGCTTCAACCCGATGATCCTGAAAGGGGAGAAGCCCAAGGTGATGCAGGTCGGTGTCTGGTACGACGACGAGTTCGTCCGCACCGCCGCCGGCTGGCGGCTGTCCCGCCGCGTCGAGATCAAGTGCTACGACAAGATCCTCTAGCGGCCGCCGAGGCTCGATTTCCCCCGGTAGCTGCTGTTCTGGCACAATGGGCGGCTGTCTGCCGCGGGATTACGGCCCTGCGTCGGTCACACACGTAAGGCAAAACCGGATCCGGGCATCCCGCCCGCGATCGCTGAATTGCAGCGTGGCAATCAACAGGAGATTTCGCTTCATCATGGCTGTCAAGATCAAGCTCACCCGGCTTGGCAAGATCCGCAACCCCCAGTACCGCATCGCCGTCGCCGACGCGCGCACCCGCCGCGACGGCCGGTCCATCGAGGTCATCGGCCGTTACCACCCGAAGGAAGAGCCGAGCCTCATCGAGATCGACTCCGAGCGCGCGCAGTACTGGCTCAGTGTCGGTGCCCAGCCGACCGAACCCGTCCTGGCCCTGCTGAAGATCACCGGCGACTGGCAGAAGTTCAAGGGTCTGCCCGGCGCCGAGGGCACGCTGAAGGTCAAGGAGCCCAAGCCGAGCAAGCTGGATCTGTTCAACGCCGCCCTGGCCGAGGCCGATGGCGGTCCGAGCACCGAGGCCACCACCGCCAAGAAGAAGAAGGCGCCCGCCAAGAAGGCCGCCAAGGCCGAGTCGGCGGAGACCGAGGCCGCCGAGACCGCTCCGGTCAAGGACGAGTCCGAGCCGGCCGCTGAGGGCGCCGACGCCACTCCCGCCGCCGAGCAGGCCGACGAATCGTGAGCTCGGTCGTCGTCGACGCGGTCGAGCACCTGGTCCGCGGCATCGTGGACAACCCCGACGACGTCCGGGTCGACATGGTGACGTCGCGGCGCGGCCGCACCGTTGAGGTGCACGTGCACCCCGACGATCTCGGCAAGGTCATCGGCCGTGGCGGGCGGACTGCGACAGCACTGCGCACGCTGGTCGCCGGCATCGGCGGCCGGGGCATCCGCGTCGACGTGGTGGACACCGACCAGTAAGCGGTCCGGTATGGACCTGGTAGTCGGGCGGGTCGTCAAGGCTCACGGTATCGGCGGCGAAGTCGTCGTCGAGGTTCGCACCGACGACCCCGACGCGCGTTTCACGCCCGGCGCGGAGCTGCGCGTACAACCGCCCAAGGGCGGGCCGCAACACACCGTCGTCATCGAGTCCGCGCGCGAGCACAGCGGTCGCCTGCTGGTGCGACTGCGCGGCGTCGCCGATCGCAATGCCGCCGACGCGATGCGCGGAAGCCTTTTCGTCGTCGACACCGAAGACCTGCCGCCCATCGAGGATCCCGACGAGTTCTACGACCACCAACTCGAGGGGTTGCGGGTCGTGACGACCGAGGGCCGGCTGGTCGGCTACGTCAACGAGGTGCTGCACACCGCCGCCGGTGAACTCCTTTCGGTGACGTCGGAGACCGGCGCCGAAGTGCTGGTGCCGTTCGTCAGCGCGATCGTCACCGAGGTGTCACTGCAAAGTCAGACCATCGAAATCGACCCGCCCGAGGGTCTCTTGGAGTTGGGCTGACACATGCGTGTTGATGTCGTGACGATCTTCCCCGACTACCTCGATCCGTTGCGACAGTCGCTGCCGGGCAAGGCCATCGAGGCGGGCATCGTCGACCTCAATGTGCACGACCTACGCCGGTGGACACACGACGTACATCGTTCCGTCGACGACTCGCCGTACGGCGGCGGTCCGGGAATGGTGATGAAGGCGCCGGTGTGGGGCGAGGCGCTCGACGAAATATGTTCGCCGGAAACACTTCTCGTCGTCCCGACGCCTGCGGGCCGGTTGTTCACGCAGGCGACGGCGCGACGCTGGAGCCAGGAGTCGCATCTGGTGTTCGCGTGCGGACGCTACGAAGGCATCGACCAGCGCGTGATGGACGACGCCGCCAAACGGATGCGCGTCGAAGAGGTGTCCATCGGCGATTACGTGCTCAACGGTGGCGAGTCAGCGGCCTTGGTGATGATCGAGGCGGTCGTCCGTCTGCTTCCCGATGTCCTCGGCAATCCGGAGTCACATCAACAGGATTCGCATTCCGACGGTCTGCTCGAGGGGCCGAGCTACACGCGACCGCCGAGTTGGCGCGGGCTGGACGTACCGGATGTGCTGCTGTCGGGCGATCATGCGAAGGTGGCCGCGTGGCGGCGCGAACAGTCCGTCGCGCGGACCAGGGAGCGGCGTCCCGATCTGCTTGCCGACGAGGACTAGATCTTGCCGCCGGGGAACATGGCCTTGACCACCTGGGTCATCCTGTCGCGGGCCGCCGCGGCACCGGTCGGATCAAGCGAGCCCATTGCCATCAGGTAGCGGCGGTCAGAGCCGATCGCACCGGTGGAGACGTGCAACTGGTTGCCGCCGTTCCAGCAACAGAACCAGCCCTGCTTCACCGCGACCGGCTCGGCGTACAGACCCTCGGGGATCCCGAAACGCTGTGGGTAGCCGTCGATCCCGGTCGGCGTCGACTGCGCGAGGTTGCCCATGATGATTCCGGCCTGCTCGGCAGGCAGGCCGCCGCTTCCGTCCAGCAGCATGTCGTAGTAGCGGACGAGATCGCTTGCGGTGCTTGTGGTCACGTCCCAGTGCCCGTTCCACGGTGCCGTCGTGCCGCCCAATCCGTAGCGCGCCTTGATGCGGGCGATGACGGCGTTTCCGCCGAGGCGGTCCCAGAAGTTCTGCGCCGCACTGTCATCGGAGGACCGCAGCATGACGTCGAGGGCCTTGCGGTCGGCGGGGGAGAGCGTCGTCTCGCCCTTGGACTCCTTCAACAGCAGGTCGTCGGCGATGAACAGCTTCACCACCGACGCGATCGGAAACGATGAGCCGTCCCCGCCGGAGACGATCTGTCCGGTGTCGCGGTCCATGACGACGACAGAGATATCGGCACCCGATTTCGCCGCATCGGCGACCGCCTGCTTCGTGCGCGCGTCGAGGCCGTCGAACCCCGATGAGGGTGCCGCGGGCGGGGCCTCAGGAATCGGGACGGTGTTGTTCTGGGGCGCGACGACGGTCAACTGTGGTGTGTCCGGCGCAGGCGGTGTGCCGTGACTCTGCGCTTCACAGCCGGCAACGAGCAGCGCCGCGCCCATGATGGCTACGGTCGCCGTCGCCCGACTCGACGGCCGCCAGAGCATAGCTCTCCTTTTACGGAACGATGATCCACATCTTTACCCGGGGAGCAGGGGCACTAATCGCACTGCGGGCACCTGCCGCGCCGAGACCACAGCCTAGTACGCGCGGGGCTAAATCCGCCCGCCGGGAAACATCGTCTTGACCGCTTCGGTGATGGTCGCGCGCGCCGCGTCGGCGCCTGCAGGCTGGTCGGACGCGATCGCCATGACGTAGCGGTGATCGGAGCCGATGATGCCCGTCGACAGGTGCATCCAGTCGGAGCCGACGCAGCACATCCAGCCCTGCTTGACCGCCACCGGTTCGGCGTAGAGCCCTTCGGGGATGCCGAATCGCTGTGGGTACACGCCGCCGGGCATCATCCCGTCGATCCCGGTCGGGGTGGACTGGGCGAGGTTGTCGACGATCAAGTCGGCCTTGTCGCGGGGCAGTCCGCCCGCGCCCGAAAGCAACATGTCGTAGTAGCGCACCAAGTCGGCGGCCGTGCTGATGGTGTTGAACCACAGGCCGTTCGGCCGCGTGCCGGAGAGCCCGTAGCGGTCCGCGACCCGGGTGACGATCGCGCTGCCGCCGTTGCGCTCCCAGAACACCTGCGCCGCGCTGTCATCGGAGGACCGCAGCATCGACTGAAACATCTCCATGTCGTCGGGCGACAGTGGCGGACCCCGCAGCAGCATGTCGTCGGCGATGAACAGCTTGACCACCGAGGCGATCGCGATGTTCCTGTCGTTGCCGTTGGTGACCCGTTGGCCGGTAGAGCGGTCCAGCACGACCGTGGTGATGTCGGCGCCCTTGGCGGCGGCCTGCGCGGTGGCCTGCCGGGTGCGGTCCTGCAATCCGTTGAAGGCGGAGGCGGGCTCGTCGGGCGAGGCCTCGGGCAGCGGGGCCAGCGGCCCCTGCGGGGCGACGACGATCAGCGGGGCGGGGGCCGGGTTTGCCGACGGCGGCGTGCCATAGGACCGGGCTTCGCACGCGGTCAGCGCAAGCACCGCAGCGGTCGCCGCGACCAGCCTCGATGGCCGCCCACGCATACGTACCCTCCAAGAAGTGCTCGAAGCGGGAACGGGCCCGGCTGGCCGCTGCCCGCCCGTGCCAGCGAGCCTAACCGGTCGGCGGTGGCCGCGCGCCCCCAGTCGGACGGCGATTTCACTGCATGCGGCCCCGTCTGGCACAATTGACCAGTTGTCTGTGCCAGACGCGGGGACGGCCGAGGCCGTCGTCCGCGAGATGCACAAGATACGCCCGAACCCATCGGCGCGACCGGCATGTCTCTGCGTGACCGCAGGCTGGGCCGCCGACAGCCGCGAACAGCAAGGAAGAGTCAGTAGATGAACACGCTGGACTTCGTCGATCAGTCGTCGTTGCGCGACGATATTCCGGACTTCAGCGCCGGGGACACCGTCAACGTGCACGTCAAGGTCATCGAGGGTGCCAAGGAGCGCATCCAGGTGTTCAAGGGCGTCGTGCTGCGCCGCCAGGGCGGTGGCGTCCGCGAGACCTTCACCGTGCGCAAGGAGAGCTACGGCGTCGGCGTCGAGCGGACCTTCCCGGTGCACTCGCCGAACATCGACCACATCGACGTCGTCACCCGCGGTGACGTTCGCCGCGCCAAGCTGTACTACCTGCGCGAACTGCGCGGCAAGAAGGCGAAAATCAAGGAGAAGCGCTGAGGTCTGGCGCAGTCATCCGGCCGTTCGTGGATACGCTGATCCCGTGACCGGACCCACGGACTCCCCAGACTCCGCTTCTGAGGGCACGCTCGACGACGACGCCGAGGTGACCGACGAGCAGGCCGACGAGGTCGCCGACAAGAAGAAGCGCAAAGGCGGCGCACTTCGCGAGGCCGCCATTCTGGTCGTGATCGCCATCGGGCTGTACTACCTGATGTTGACGTTCATCGCCCGGCCGTACCTCATCCCGTCGGAGTCGATGGAGCCGACGCTGCACGGCTGCGCGGGCTGTGTCGGCGACCGCATCATGGTCGACAAGCTCACGTACCGGTTCACCGACCCGAAGCCCGGTGATGTCGTCGTGTTCAAGGGCCCGCCGAACTGGAACGCCGGCTACAAGTCGATCCGCTCGGACAACACCGCGGTGCGCTGGGTGCAGAACGCGCTCTCGGTGATCGGGTTCGTCCCTCCCGACGAGAACGATCTCGTCAAGCGGGTGATCGCGACCGGCGGCCAAACGGTCGAATGCCGCCAGAGCACCGGGCTGACGGTGGACGGGAAGCCGCTCGACGAGCCGTATCTGAATCTCGACACGATGAACGTGCCCGACCCGAACAAATACCGCTGCTTCGGCTTCGAGTTCGGCCCGGTGAAGGTGCCTGAGGGCCGAGTGTGGGTGATGGGCGACAACCGCACCCACTCGGCGGATTCGCGGGTGCATTGCGTCGACAGCCCCGCCGATTTCCAGAGCGGGATCAAGTGCACAGGGGATCCGAACGCCGGGACGGTCCCATTGGACAACATCATCGGAAAGGCGCGGTTCATCGCCTGGCCGCCATCGCGCTGGGGTGGGGTTAGCTCGGTGGATCCGCAGACGCAATAGTGCCTGCGACCTGGCCGCCGCGCGCAGTCATCCGCAAGTCGTCCGGGCTGCGCACCCTCGAGTCCGCGCTGTACCGCTCCGGTCTGGGACCGGTCGCCGGGGTGGACGAGGTCGGCCGCGGCGCCTGTGCGGGCCCGCTGGTCGTCGCCGCGTGCGTGCTCGGCCCGAACCGGCTGGAGAGCCTGGCCGCGCTCGACGACTCCAAAAAGCTCACCGAGAAGGAACGCGAACGGCTGTTTCCGCTGATCCGGCGCTACGCCCTGGCGTATCACGTGGTGTTCATCCCGTCGGTCGAGGTGGATCGGCGCGGGGTGCACGTGGCCAACATCGAGGGCATGCGGCGGGCGATCGCCGGCCTGGCGGTGCGCCCCGGGTACGTGCTGAGCGACGGGTTCCGGGTGCCCGGCCTCGCCGTGCCGTCGCTTCCGGTGGTGAGCGGCGACGCCGCGGCGGCCTGTATCGCCGCGGCGAGCGTGCTGGCCAAGGTCAGCCGCGACCGGTTGATGGTCAAAATGGACACCGAACACCCTGGTTACGGGTTCGCCGAGCACAAGGGCTACAGCACGCCTGCGCACGGGGAGGCGCTGGCCCGTCTTGGGCCGTGCAGCCAGCACAGATACTCGTTCATCAACGTCCGCCGGGTGGCCACACCCACCGGCACCAAGGTGGTCACCGAGCTCGTGGGTGACTGTGGACCGGAGCAGCGCGGCGAAGCGGGGTAGGGAAGAATGTCTCTAGACCAATACGAAGGACTGCAGAAGCGATGAGTGCCGAAGATCTCGAGAAGTACGAAACCGAGATGGAGCTCTCGCTGTACCGCGAATACAAGGACATCGTGGGGCAGTTCAGCTACGTGGTGGAAACCGAGCGGCGGTTCTATCTGGCAAACAGCGTCGAGCTGGTGCCCCGCAACGCCGACGGCGAGGTGTATTTCGAGCTGCGGCTGGCCGACGCCTGGGTCTGGGACATGTACCGGCCGGCCCGGTTCGTCAAGCAGGTACGGGTCATCACGTTCAAGGACGTGAACATCGAAGAGGTCGAGAAGCCTGAGCTGCGGCTGCCCGAGTAGCAGCTAGCTGCCGCCCCCGCGCACGTGCTCGCCGAAGAAGGCGAATACCCGCGACCAGGCATCCGCCTCGGCGGCCTCGTTGTAGCCGAACCCGGCGATCCGGAGCAGCGGCTGGCCGGGCAGCTGGTTGGCGAAGCTGTGCCCGGCGCCGGGGTAGGTCTTGATGTCGGACGGGATGTCCTTGTCGTCGAGGACCTTCTGCAGCTTGGCCGCCGCACCTCTTCCCAGTGGGTCGCGACTGCCGAAGCTGGCCACGATCGGGCACGCACCGTCGAGGGTCTCGCTGAGATTGCGCGGCAGCGGCGTGCCGTAGAACGGCGCTGACGCGCCAAACCCCTTGGGGGACAGCACCAGTGCGAACTGGCCGCCCATACAGAAGCCTGCGATGCCGACGGCGCCGGACGACTGCGGCATGGCGAGCAGATGGTCGCGCGCGGCGAGGACGTCGTCGAGTGCGGGGCCGCGTTTGGTCAGCAGGTCGCGAAAGACGCGGACGATGCAGCGGGCGCGTCCACCGCGCGCGAACAGGTTCGGCGTGATCGCGATGTATCCCGCTGCGGCGACCTTCCGCGAGATCCGCTCGTTGTCGGGCCCGTAGCTGATCGCGTCGTGCACGATCACGATGCCCGGCCATGGCCCCGGCCCGTCGGGAACGCTGCAGAGCGCGTCGATCGGCCCGGCCGGGGTGTCGATGGTGATCGTCTCCATTGACATCAATTTAACTATGCGGTTGAGCGTATGGGCTACGTACGGAAAGGCGCCGAAACGGTCCATAGCCCATACAGTCGAGGCGTCGCACCTTGAACCTCGAAGACCGGTGATTCGTCGTCATCGGTGACCGAGAAAACGGGTTGCGCTGACCTGGCGTCCGAGCCCGTGAAAGGACGCCGGGTGTTGCACCGAATTGCGTTGACGGCGATCGCCGCGCCGCGTCGAATCATTGCCGCGGCTGTGTTGGTCACCGTGGCCACCGGGATCTTCGGGATCCCCGTGGCCGGCAGCCTCTCCTCGAGCGGGTTCTCCGACCCCAGCTCCGAGTCGGCCAGAGCGAGCCGGCTGCTGACCGACAAGTTCGGTCAGGGTGACCTGCAGATGCTGGTCACCGTGACCGCTGCCGACGGCGCGGCGGGCCCGGCTGCCCGAGCAGTGGGCTCGAGCATCGAGAGCCAATTGAGACGGGCACCCGGCGTTGCCACGGTGACGTCGGCGTGGAGCGCCCCTGCCGCGGAGGCGAAGGACCTCGTCAGCAAGGACGGCAGGACCGGGTTGATAGTCGCGGGCCTCACCGGTGGTGAGAACGCCGAGCAGACGTCCGCCCAGAAGCTGTCCGATGAGGTGACACGCGAGCATCCGGCCGGGGTTGGCGGAGTGACCGTCCGGTACGGCGGGACCGCCACGGTGGATGCGCAGATCACCTCGCAGTTGAAACACGACCTGCTGCTGATGGAGTCGATCGCCATACCGCTGAGCTTCGTCGTGCTGGTCTGGGTGTTCGGTGGTCTGCTGGCGGCCGCGCTGCCCGTCGCTGTTGGGCTGACGGCGATCCTCGGCTCGATGGCGGTTCTGCGCCTCATCACGTTCGGCACCGACGTGTCGAACCTCGCGCCCAACCTCAGCACCGCGATGGGCCTCGCCTTGGCCATCGACTACACCTTGCTGATCGTCAGCCGCTACCGTGACGAACTCGCCGACGGTTCCGACCCCGCATCCGCACTCGTTCGAACCATGACGACGGCGGGACGCACGGTAGTGATATCGGCGACGACGGTGGCGCTGTCGATGGCGGCGATGATCCTGTTCCCGATGCACGTCCTCAAGTCCTTCGCGTATGCGGGTATCGCGACCGTCACGTTCGCCGCGCTCGCAGCGGTTGTCGTCACGCCTGCGGCCATCGTGCTGCTGCGAGACCGGCTCGACGCGCTGGACGTACGGCGGCTGGCGAGGCGTCTGCTGCACCGGGGCGATCCCATCCGCAGCCCTGTCGAGAGCCGGTTCTGGTATCGGTCGACGACGGGCGTCATGCGCCGCGCGCTGCCGCTCGGGTTGGCGGTCGTCGCGCTCCTGTTCGTCCTCGGCGCGCCGTTCCTCGGGGTCAAGTGGGGATTCCCGGACGACCGGGTGCTGCCGGAATCGGCGTCGTCGCATCAGGTCGGCGACCAGTTGCGCAATGACTTCACCGACAACTCGGCCACCGCCGTTACCGCAGTGATCCCCGACGCCGGCGGCATCACGCCCGCCGAACTGCAGCGCTATGCCGCCCAATTGTCCCGTGTGCCAGACGTTTCGGCGGTCTCGGCCCCGACGGGTATATACGCTGCCGGTGTCCGGGTGGGGCCACCTTCGGCAGCCGCAGGCACGGCGAACGGAAGCGCCTTCCTCACCATCGGCAGCTCGACGCCGCTGTTCTCCGAGCGCTCGCAGACCCAACTCGACCGGCTGCATGCGGTGCCGGGCCCAGCCGGACGCCAGGTCGAGCTGACCGGCGTCGCTGCGACGAACCGCGACAGCGTCGTTGCCATCACGTCACGCCTGCCGGCTGTGCTCGGGCTGATCGCGGTGGTCACCTTCGGCCTGTTGTTCCTGCTGACGGGCAGCGTCGTATTGCCGGTCAAGGCGCTGATACTCAATGTGTTGTCGTTGACAGCCGCGTTCGGCGCGCTGGTGTGGATCTTCCAGGACGGTCACTTCGGCGCGCTCGGAACGACATCGACGGGAACCCTGCTCGCCAATATCCCGGTGTTGTTGTTCTGCATCGCATTCGGGTTGTCGATGGACTACGAGGTCTTTCTGTTGTCGCGGATCCGCGAGTACTGGCTGCGATCGGGGCGTACCCGCACCGACAACGACAAAAGCGTCGCGCTCGGGTTGGCCCGTACTGGGCGGGTGATCACGGCCGCGGCGTTGGTGATGTCGATATCGTTCGCGGCGCTGTTCGGTGCTCATGTGCAGTTCATGCGGATGCTCGGGCTGGGTCTGACGTTGGCCGTGCTGGTCGACGCGACGCTCGTGCGAATGGTATTGCTGCCCGTCTCGATGCATCTGCTCGGCAGATGGAACTGGTGGGCACCGACGCCCTTGGCGCGGCTACATGACCGCATCGGCATTGACGAGGGTGAAGCGCGGCAGGTGACTGTCACCGAGCCGGCGATTATGCCGGTATCGCTTCGACAACGCTGAGGGGCGACGCGGTCGGAACCACCCGTGTCAGCCGAAATCCGGTTTCGCCGAGAAGTTTTCGATACTCGGCGGCAGTGCGTTCGCGAGCTCCGAGGTTCAAAAGCATCTCCAGATCCACCCACTTTCCCGGAAAGTCGCGGTCGTGATCGGGGATGACGAACTCGACGAGCAACACCTTGGCTCTCGGCCCGACTGCGGCGCGCACGTTGCGCAGTATCTGCGCGGCCTTGTCGTCGGGCCAGTCGTGGACGATGTTCTTGAGAACGTAGGCGTCTCCGCCGGCCGGAACGCAGTCGAAGAACGACCCTTTCGCGACCAGGACACGGTCGGCGACCCCTCGGCCCCGCAACACCTCAGGCGCGTCGGCGACGACCGACGGCAGGTCATAGAGGATCCCTCGGGATGCGGGCGCTGACGCCAGAACAGCGGCCAACAGGGGTCCGTGGCCGCCACCGACGTCGACGATCGTCGGGAACGGGCTGAAGTCGTAGCCGGCGACCACCGTCGCATCGGTCAGCTTCGACACAGTAGTCATCGTCGCGTTGAAGAGTTGGGCGAGCTCGGGATTCTTTGCGAAATAGTCGAAGCTCTCCTTCCCGCGCAATGCCGCCACGACTCCATCTCCGGTTCGGATCGAATCGATTAGCAGGGTCCAGCGTTCGCGTTGCTCGTGGGACCCGTAGAACCGGGCCGCCGAACGCATGGAGACCGGTGCATCACGACGCAGGGTGTCGGCGAGCGCGTTGAGCTCATACCGTCCGTCGCGGCGATGGCGGAAGATGTTGCGACCGACCAGCGCCCGCATGAGTCGGCGTAGCGCATCGGCGTCCGCGTCCACCCGGGCCGCCAGTTGTTCGATCGACAGTGGACCTTCGGAGAGGGCGTCGGCGACACCGAGGTCAGCCGCGACCGTGATCGCCTGCGACGTCCAGCCGGCGAGGATCATCTCGAATACCGCGGCAGGCGCCGGGGTGAGTCGTTGGTTGAGCCCGTACAGGTGGTGACGTGTCCATTCGACGGCACGGGCGAGCTTGACCGGTGGCACCCTGGCGCTCATCGACATCGACTGACCCTTCAAGAGTAGTGGCAGCGGTCACGGGCTACGTTGCGAAATGATCGCAGCGGCCTCGCTCAAACTCCTCGGCTATCCGGCGGTGGCTCAGCCAACGCATGAAGGTCGTCATCGCCGTTGTGCCAAAGGAATCCGAGACCATGGCGGCCGGCTTCAACACAGACTCACTCTGCGAGATCTGCCGCGAAGTCACCCAGGACACCGCTGAGAGCCTGCGACGCCTGGTCTTCTCGTATCGACGCAGCGCGGCCGTCAGTTCATTCGTCGTTGCACCCGACCCGCGAGGCACATCCGACAACGCCTTACGCAAGACCATCGTGTCCAGCAGCGCCTGATTTGTCCCCTGGGCGAGGATGGGCGGCATCGTATGTGCCGCGTCACCCAGCAGCGTCACCGCCGGAATACGTGAGGCGCGGGGGATCGGGTGTCGAAAGTGGGGAAAGGGAGACGGCGCCAGGTCATCGTCGGTCAACATTGCGAGCACGTTGTCGACGAGGTCGGACCATCCCGAGAAATTGGCTCGGAGCATCTCGATGGGCCGGTGTGGTCTGACGAAATCGGTAGACCACGGCATATCGAACCACCACTGCAGGTCGCTGCCGCCTGCGGGCCACAGGCCGAGGTTGCCACGTGGCCCGATGATCTGCACCGCGACATCGCTTTCCGTGATGTGCGGAACGGTTTTCAGCCCCTGCCAGCTGCACCAGCCGGTCGGCCTCGCCGGCGGCGCGCCGACGATCGTGCGGATCTTCGAATGCAGGCCGTCGGCACCGATCAGCAGGTCGCCGACAACGGAGGTGCCGTCCTCGAATTCGACCTGCACCCCGTCGCGCGTACTCACCGCCCCGACCACCCGGGAGTTGCAATGGACGCGTTCGGTGGGAAAGCCGTCGAGTAGACGGTCCAGTAGAACCCGGCGCGGGACCATGCGAACAGCTCCGCCGAGGCGGTCCACGATGGTGGAGACGTCGATGTTGATGAGCCGACGACCGGTCGAGGTCGCGATCCGCACGGTGGACAGCAGCTGCCCCGCACCGTCCATGTCGACACCGAGCTGATCGAGGACCGTCGAGCCGTGGGACCAGATGGTCACCGCGCCGCCACCGACGCGCATGTCCGGCCGCCGTTCGAACACCGCCACGTCGTGCCCGTCGCGGAGTAATCCCCTTGCTACGGAGACACCTGCTATGCCCGCACCGACGACGAGAACCCGAAGCCGATCAGGGATCCGCGGTGCGTCGGTGCGTTCCGAACTACTGTGCCGCACAGTCATTTTCCGCGCGTCCCATCCAGCTGTGGAAGCGTGCCTGCGGATCGTATGCGGCTCGTACCTGGTCAAGGCGCGCCATGTTGGGCTCGGTGATGAATCGCGCCGGGCGCCTGCCGAGATTCTCGTCGGCCAACGCGATGCCGGTCGCCAGATGCGACATCGCCGCCATGTTCGAGGCCGACCAGTCGCGGTACTTCGCGTCGTCGGCCGGGTTCTGCCAGACGGTGTAGAGCGCCATGTAGATCTCGTCCTCGAGACCGTAGACCTTGTCCGCGCGGTCCGGTGACGCGTTCCAGCCGGTGAAGATGAAATGCGATGGGTGGGGCGGCATCGTTTCGATGATCCTGCGGATGCCCGGGAGCAGGTCTGCGGCGGAGGCCGACGTGAACATGTTGTCGGCGATATAACGATACCCCTCGGGATAGTTGGTCATCACGGCGGTGTACCAGTTCGCCAGCGTGGTCGGTAGATAGGGGACACTGACCATCGCCTTATCCGCAACCGGGCAAGTTCCAAGCGGCGCAAGGGCTTTCGCTGCCTCCTCCTCTGATTCGGCGAAGACCGGCGAGGCAATCGTGATGGTGGGGAAGTCGATTCCGGCTGCAGGGTTGGCGCGTGTGGCGAGAATTTGCAGCTCGACCCGGTCGTCGATCTGCGAGCTGATTTCACGTCCCCACGTGTACACCTCGTCGACGAGTTCGATCGGGTACATGTAGAGACAGGTACCCACCACTGCCGGGCGCCGGTGAATACGCAGTTTGAACGACGTGACGACGCCGAAGAAACCCGGTCCCGCGCCGCGGGCCGCCCAATACATGTCGGGGTGGTGCTCAGGGTCGCAGTAGATCTGTTCGCCGTCGGCGGTGACGACATCGAGTCCGAGCACACTCTCGCATGCCAGCCCGATGGCAGGGCTGTTCCATCCGTATCCGCCCTGTAAGAGGAAGCCGCCGAGACGGATTCCCTCGCAGTGGCCCGACGGAAAGAAGAGTCCCTGACTGTCGAGTTCGACGGCAAAGTCGCTCGCGCTCTTGCCCGGTCCGACCACCGCGGTCATTTTGTCCGCGTCGACCGTGCAGCTGTCGAGGCGGCTGACGTCGAGCAGCAGACCACCGTCGCGCAGATGGCTGGCCGCCCAGCTGTGTCCACCTGAGCGCACCCCGACCTTGAAGCCGTTGTCCCGTGCAAGATGCAGCGCCGCGACCACATCGTCGGTGTCGTGGGCCTGCACGATCACATCTGGAAAGCGGTCGGGTAGCAGGCCGTTCCATACGGTCGCCCTGCGGGCCTCCTCGTATCCGGGGGCACCCCGGAAGTAGGTGTTCTCCAGTTTCCGAAAAGGTGTCAAAACCATTGATCGTCCTTGCCTTCACGATTCCAGCCCCGATGGAGGACCGGCCGGGGGTCCGGCTTTTCATTGCGACGGTGGCTGCCCGCGGTTCGTTCATCGGTAGTGGTCGATGTCACAGGTGATGACTAGGCGCTGCGATCTTTTCGGTTTGCGCGCCCTGTTTCGGCGCGCGGCGTGGCCAGGTGGTCGGCGACTGCGCGGGCCAGCGGCGTGGCCGCGCGGCGAATCGCGCGAAGCGGGCCGTTGGGGGGAATGCCGTAGCCGATCGCGAACAGTCCATCGCCGAGGTGCGAGGCGAATCCGCCGGGCGGTTTGCCGCCTGCGTCAAGGACGCCGAGGCGACCGACGAGACCGTCCAGGTCGGTGCTGAACCCGGTCGCGGCGATGATCACCTGTGGCGAGAGTTCGCCGCCGTCGGCCAGGATCACCTGCTGTGCTCCCAAAGCCTCGACAGCGGGCACGACTTCGACGCGGCCCGTCCGCACCGCCCGGATCAGTTCGTCGGCGAGAGTCGGAATCCGTCCTGTCCGTTCGACGGTCGCCTTGAGCCCTGCCGGTGGCCGATGGAAACCGTAGGCCGAAAGATCGCCCCACATGAGTCGTTCGGAGAGCCCGATTATGGGATCGATCGCCGTGGCGGGTGCCCATGCGAAAAGCTCGAGCAGAATATCCGAGGGCAGCGGGCCGAGAGCACGACGCACGAGATGCGGTGCGGTGCGGACAGCAAGCCACACCCGGCGCGCACCGTTGTCGGCGAGCGCGACGGCGATGTCCGCGGCGGAGTTGCCTGCCCCGACCACGAGGACGTCGCGATGTCGAAATGGCGAGGCGTTCTTGAAGTCTGCGGAGTGGATGACCTCGCCGGCGAACTCACTTCGGCCCGGCCACGGTGGGATGATGGGGGTGCGGTAGTTACCGGTGGCGAGAATGACCGCCCGACTCCGGATCGGTCCTGACGACGTCTCGAGGCGCCAGCCTTCTTCGGTGCGGGCGATTTCGTCGACCGCACAGCCCAATTCGAGGTCGATGTGCTGTGTTGCGACGTAATTGTCGAAATAGGCGACCATGTCCTCGCGCGTCGGCCAGCGCCCCGCGCTCAAGGGGATCCGCTGACCGGGAAGATGCGATAGGAAGCCGGTGGTGTTCAGGCGGAAGTTGTCATACCGGGTACGCCACGAGATCGCAGGCGCCGCCGCGCGGTCGACGACGACACTCGCGACCCCGTGTTTGTGGCCCAGTTCGCGGGCGACGGCGAGGCCGGCGGGTCCGGCGCCGATCACTACCGCCTCGCGGCGGGTGCAAGTGCGTCCGGTCATCGAGATCCCCATTTCACTGTTTCGTTCTCGAGGGCGAGCAATCGGAGCGCCGTTCGGACGCCGTCGCTGAACCGGCACACGTTGCGGACCGGCGCGTCATGGTCGGCGCGGATGTCGACGTAGGGGGCGGACAGGTGCCTGACGAGACCGCGCTGCAAGCCTGGGGGCATCCGCCGGTCGGTGGTGAGAACGATCACAGCGCACGGAATGGGTGGGGGCGGAGAGTTGCGCACGTCGAACCGCATCAACATCCTTGCGGCGCGCCATAATTGGGCGGGCGCGACATCGGCAGCGCGGGCTGCGGTCACGATCTGACGGCCGCGCACGCCGGCCGCGTGGGCGAGTAATTCGCGGCGGCCGACCGATGCGAACAGGGCGCCGACGGCCGCCGCCATCGTCAGGCCGATCCGGATGTTCCGGTCTTGCCAACATGCGCCCGCTCCGCTGAGGATCAGGCCGGCGAAGTGGTCCGGCGTCCGTCGGGCGACGTGCATCGCGGCCGCCGCCCCGAGGGAATGGCCGACGAGAACCGGCTTGTCGGGCGCAAGGCTCTCGGCGGCAGCGCGGATCGTCGTGGTGGCATTCTCCCAGGTGAACGGGGTGTCGCGAAGGGCGCCGTGTCCGGGCAGATCCGGTGTCGCGACGCGATGGCCCGCACCCCGAAGCGATTCGGCGACCGAACGCCATGACATCGCGCCCGTCGAACCCAGCGGGTGCAGCAGCACCAGCGGTCGGGGGCCGGCCTGCGCGGTAGCCGTCGAGGGCGACCTCGAGAACGAGCTTGAAGGTGACATCGTTGATGACAACGGCGCACCCCGGCGGGAGGTTCATTCGGTCGAACGGAACTCAGGATGCGTTCAGGCGATGCGCAGACCGCGCAGCACATCGCTCAGTTCGGCCAGCGCCGTGCGGTGGGCGGCCTTCTGATCATCGGCGCGCGCGACGTTCATCGCCGTTTCGCACAGCGCGCCGTAGAGGAAGACGGCAAGGGGGCCGGGTGGCCGCGGCGCGATGCTGCCCTCCTCGACGGCGCGGTCGATGGCCGTCTCCATCAACTCCATGAACGGGGCCTCGAGGCGGCGCACCCCTTCCCACCCGAGGGCCATCAACGCGTCGAGAAGCATGATCCGCTGCAGTCCCGGCTCCAGACACTCCTCGAGAAACGCCCGACAGCACGCTTCGAAGGCGTCCCACGGATCGCGCTTGGCGGCGTAGACGGCAGGCATGGCCGCACACAGCCGGTCGACTTCGCGCGCGAACACCGCCTCGAACAACTGCTTCTTGCCGGCAAAGTGGTGATACACCGCACCTTTGGTGACACGGGCTTTGGCGGCCACCGCGTCCAACGAAGTCGCCGCATAACCGTCCTCGGCGAACAGTTCGTGCGCCGCGTCCACCAGAGCGGTGACCGTCGCCTCGGTGCGCTCGGCTTGGGTTCGTCTCACCTGCTTGGTCGGCACGCACTCACGATAACGGCTGTCCAACACCACCTGCTCCTGCGCGACTACGCGATCCGGTAGATGCGGTAGTCGATGTGATTCGGCGACAACACGTTGTAGCCGACGGCCACGACCTCGTTGAGCCACGCGTAACGCTCGTCGGCGGTTTCGAACTTCGGGGTCGTGCGCACATAGGTCTCGTCGAACGACAACGTGTCGCCCGCGGCAAGCCTGCCCAACCCGTCTGCCGGAATCCTGATGACGCCCCGCGTCTCGTAGTGGATCAGCGCATCGTCGTGGGTGCGCAGCGTGGCGCGGACGTCGATCCTGCCGATCAGATCGGTGCCGACCAACAGCCAGTCGCCCCCGCCGGGCAGCAGTTCGCCGCGCAGTCGCGGTCCGTCGATCACACCACCTCTGGTGATGAACGTCATCCTGGTGCCCAGGGTGGTGGAGATCAGCTGTGCCGGTTCGAGTTCGACGTGCATGTCGAACAGATGCTCGGCGGGCAGCCGGTCGAAAAGGGGCAACTGGTCCGCGGCGCTGGTGGTGACGACGCTCATCGGCTCGCCGCTTCCATGGCGGCCTGCAGCTGGACGCCGTCGATGAACGTGTCCTTGCGCGCGACCCGTCCGTCGGGCGAGACGATGACCACGTCGAGGCAGTCGAACCGGATATCGCCGGATATCAGCGCCCAGTCGAGCACCCAGTGGTCGTCTCCGTAGAGCACCCGATAGGTCTCGAAGGAGAAGTCGGGAAAGACCTCGAACAGTTGGGAGAACGTGGTGCGAACGGCGTCGCGGCCGACGACCGGCTCCGCGCCCGTATGTGTCCAGAACTGTGTGTCATCGGTGTGCAGGGTGACGATCGCGTCAGGATCGCGCTGTGCCCATGCCGCGAAATAACGCTCCGAGACCGCCTTGACGTCGACCGCCGCGCTGGTGAGAGGGGACATGTGAACTCCGATCGCGTGCAGAAACATACTCTAGGTAGGTAATAACCTACCACGAGTATGTAATTTGTCCACCCCGGGGCGGCAGTGTCAACGTCGCACGACTGGGTAACCAACGTTCTCGTGAAGCAGGCGACCTTTCGGACGGAATTGGGAGACTGAGGCGTGCGATCAAAGCCCCAATGCTGGCTGACCGATATGGACGGTGTCCTGGTCCGCGAAGCGCACGCCCTGCCCGGCGCCGCCGACTTCCTGCAACGGCTGGTCGAGAAGAAGCGACCCTTCCTCGTCCTCACCAACAACTCGATCTTCACCCCGCGCGACCTCGCCGCCCGGTTGACGCGGTCGGGTCTTTCGGTACCCGAGGCGGCGATCTGGACGTCGGCGCTGGCCACCGCCGACTTCCTCGGCGACCAGCTGCCGGGCGGATCGGCGTACGTCATCGGGGAGGCCGGCCTGACCACGGCGCTGCACGAGGTGGGCTACACGCTCACCGACGTCGAACCGGATTTCGTCGTCCTCGGAGAAACCCGCACCTACTCGTTCGAGGCGATCACCAAGGCCGTCCGGCTGATCCTTGCCGGGGCCAGGTTCATCGCCACCAATCCGGACGTGACCGGGCCGTCGGCGGAGGGGCCGCTGCCCGCGACGGGTTCGGTCGCCGCGATGATCACCAAAGCCACCGGCCGTGAGCCGTACTTCGTCGGCAAGCCGAACCCGATGATGTTCAGAAGCGCGCTCAACCGCATCGAGGCGCATTCGGAGAGCACGTGCATGGTGGGCGACCGGATGGACACCGATGTCGTCGCGGGCATCGAGGCGGGGCTCGAGACGATCCTGGTGCTCAGCGGGTCGACGACCCGTGCCGAGGTGGAGCGCTATCCGTTCCGGCCGAGCCGGATGCTGGACAGCATCGCCGACGTCATCGAGTTGGTCTGATCGGCGTCGAGTTGACGCCTGACGTCCGCGCCTTGTTGACGGCCGAGCAGATCAAGAACGAGATTTTCGACGGCGCAACACCGTATTCGACTTATGTTCGGGGGGTGATCATCGACGGTGACCGCGGCGTGCTGCTGACCGGCAGGGGTGACCGCGCGCAGATCACCGAGGGATAGCGAGGAGCAGACAAGTAGCCGAGATCGATTTGATCGGGGTTCCGTTCGACGGCTACGGCCGGCCGGGCAATCAGGCGCGGGCGGCGACCGCGCTGCGCGAAGCCGGGCTTCTCGACGCGTTCGAACACCACCACATCGCGGCGCAGTGCGATCTCGACCTGCCCGCAGGCGACCCGGCCCGCGGTCCGACCAGCCTGATCAACGAGCGTGCGCTGCTGGCCATGACGCGCGCGCTCAACGAGCGCGTCGGATCCGCGGTGACCTCAGGCAGGCTGCCGATCGTCTACGGCGGTGACTGTTCGGTGCTGTTCGGCATCGTCACGGCGCTGCGGGATCACGTCGGCGACGTCGGGCTGGTGTTCATCGACGGACACGAGGACACCATGCCGCTGGACGTCTCCGAGGACGGTGAAGCCGCCAACACCGAACTCGGCCTGCTGCTCGGGCTGACAGGCCGAACACTGGGCGGTGAACTCGGCGACCGGCTGCCCGCCCTCGACCGCGACCGGCTCGTGGTGCTCGGCCCGCGCGACGACGCGTGGCGCAGGCAGTTCAACGTCGGCACCCTCGCCGACAACGGTGTATGGGTGGCGCCGCTGGCCGAGGTCGCCGACGACCCCGCAGGCGCGGGCCGGCGCGCCATCGAGCAGCTCGCCGAGCGGGTGGACCGGTGGTGGCTGCACATCGACCTCGACGTGCTGGATCCCGTCGAGTTCCCCGCGCAGGGGTTGCCCGACTACCCCGACGAGCCCGGCGGGCTGACGTGGGATCAACTCCTCGACATGGTGATGGCGCTGTTCACCACGTCGGCATCGTGCATCGGCGGCAGCGTCGCGATCTACGACCCCGACCAGGATCCTGACTCCGCGGGTGCCGCACAGATCGTGGCATTCATCCGTAACGTGGTGGCGCGCCCCACGATCAGTCGCTGAACCAGGAGACCCGTGGCCGAACCCATCGACGAGTACTACGCCGCCACGATCGCGGCGCTTGCCTCCTCGCCGCGCCGAAACGCCGACGACGAACCGGTGCGCGCGGGATCGTTATTGACCGCGCGAGTGTGCTTGGCGCTGTTCGATGTTCAACTCGGCAGCCGTCATCTCGACCTCGCCGCGCGATGGCTGCGGTCGGAGGGCAAGGGCTACTACACGATCGGGTCCTCCGGACACGAGGGCAACGCGGCCGTGGCCGCGGCGCTGCGTCCCACCGACCCCGCGCTGCTGCACTACCGGTCCGGCGCGTTCTTCCTGGCCCGCGCTGCGTTGGTCGACGGGCGGGAGCCGCTCCGCGACGTGCTGCTCGGGCTGGTCGCCGCGACCGACGAACCGATCGCGGGCGGTCGGCACAAGGTGTTCGGCCGCCACGATCTGCACATCATTCCGCAGACCTCGACGATCGCATCGCATCTGCCGCGCGCCCTGGGGGTGGCGTTCTCGATAGCGCGGGCCAAGAAGCTCGGTGTGCGCAGTGCGTGGCCCGACGACGCTGTCACGGTGTGCAGCTTCGGCGACGCGTCGGCCAACCACTCGACCGCCGTCGGCGCCATCAACGCCGCGCTGCACTCGGCGTACCAGGGCGTCCCGATGCCGCTGCTGTTCGTCTGCGAGGACAACGGGATCGGCATCAGCGTCAAGACCCCGCGCGGCTGGATCGAGCACAGCTACGGAAACCGCGACGGTTTGGAGTATTTCACTGCCGACGGATGCGACCTGCCGGCGGCGTTCGACGCCGCGACCGCGGCCGCCGACTACGTGCGCACCCGTCGCCGCCCGGCGTTCCTGCATCTGCGGACGGTTCGCCTGATGGCGCACGCAGGCTCCGACTATGAGGCCGCCTATCGCCGGCCCGACGAGATCACCGCCGACTACGAACGAGATCCGGTGGTACGCACCGCGAAACTGTTGGTCGGCGAGGGCGTGCTGACGCCTGCCGAGGCGATCGACCGATACGAGGCCAAGCGCGCCGAGGTGATGAAGCTGGCCGACGAGGTCGCCGACGCGCCGCAACTGGACAGCGCCGAGGCCGTGATGGCACCCCTGACGCAGGGGATGGCCGACGCGCTCGCCGCCGCCCCGGTGTCGTTGGCGGCATCGGTGCGAGGCGGCGACCCCGATGCGCCGATGACCGTGGCGATCGGCATCAACCGCGCGCTCGTCGACATCCTGGACCGCTATCCCGAGGCCATCGTGTTCGGTGAGGACGTCGCCCGCAAAGGCGGCGTCTACGGGGTCACCCGGGGACTGCTCAACCGGACCAGTTCGGCGAGGGTCTTCGACACCCTTCTCGACGAACAATCCATCCTCGGATTGGCGCTCGGCGCCGGGGTGTCGGGGCTGCTTCCGATACCCGAGATCCAGTACCTGGCGTATCTGCACAACGCCGCCGACCAGATCCGCGGCGAAGGTGCAACCCTGCAGTTCTTCTCCAAGAGGCAGTACCGCAACCCGATGGTGGTTCGGGTCGCCGGATACGGCTACCAGAAGGGCTTCGGCGGCCATTTCCACAATGACAACTCGATCACCGCGATCCGCGACATCCCCGGGTTGATCATCGCCTCGCCCGCGCGTCCCGACGACGCCGCGGCGATGCTGCACACTTGCGCGGCCGCGGCGAAGACGGCGGGCGCGGTCTGCATATTCGCCGAGCCGATCGCGCTGTACCACACCCGCGACCTGTATGACGACGGCGACGAGCAGTGGCTGGCGACCTACCCCGAGGCGGGGGTGCCGGTCGGCAGAGCCCGAACCTACGGCGAGGGAACGGATTTGACGATCCTCACCTTCGCCAACGGACTGCGGATGAGCCTGCGCGTCGCTCGGCGACTCGAGGCGCGCGGCATCCGTGCCCGCGTCGTCGACCTGCGGTGGCTGGCGCCGCTTCCGGTCGCTGACATGCTGCGCGAGGCGAACGCCAGCGGCAGGACGCTCATCGTGGACGAGACCCGGCACGCCGGGGGAGTGGGCGAGGGTGTCCTTGCCGCGCTGCTCGAAAACGGCTACACCGGCGACGTCGACCGGGTCGCCAGCGCGGACAGCTTCATCCCGCTTGGCGATGCGGCACTCGAGGTGCTGCTCTCCGAGGAAACCATCGAGGCGGCGGCTGTCAAGCTGGTCGGCTGACTCGCGAGCCGGGCTTGATAGCTTTGCCCGGTGGATTCTGCCCCTAGTGCCGCTCGACCGCTTGCGGGCGTGCGGATCGTCGAAATCTCCAGCTTCGTCGCGGTGCCACTGGCCGGGATGACGCTCGGACAACTCGGTGCCGAGGTGGTGCGGGTCGACCCGATCGGCGGCGCGGCCGACTACCAGCGCTGGCCGGTCACCGACGACGGCGCCAGCATCTACTGGGCCGGGTTGAACAAGGGCAAGCGGTCGGTGGCTGCCGACTTCCGCTCTGCCGACGGTCAGAACCTGGTCCAACGGCTGATCGCCGACGCCGGGGTGCTGATCACCAATGTCGCTGGGCGCGAATGGCATTCCTATGACACGTTGACCAAGCTGCGGCCCGACCTCATCCACGTCGAGGTGTCCGGGCGGGCCGACGGAGGTACAGGTGTGGACTACACCGTCAACGCCGGTCTCGGGTTCCCTCTGGTGACAGGACCCGCCGAGTTGGCCACCCCGGTCAACCACGTGCTTCCGGCGTGGGACGTCTCGTGCGGCCTGTACGCGGCGCTGTCGGTCGTCACCGCACTGCGCCACCGCGAAGCGACCGGCGAGGGCCAGCGCATCTCGATCCCGCTGGAGAACGTCGCGCTGGCGACGGCGGGCAACCTCAGCTTCCTGACCGAGGTGATGGTGAACGGGACCTCGCGGGAGCGGATCGGCAACTCGATCTACGGCCAGTACGGCCAGGAGTTCACCAGCGCCGACGGGGTGTCCTTCATGGTGGTCGCGTTGACTCCGCGCCACTTCCGCGACCTCAGCGAGCTCACCGGAGCCACGGATGCCGTTGCCGCGCTTGCAGAGACGCTCGACGCCGACTTCAGCGACGAGGGCGACCGGTATCGGCACCGCGACGCGCTGTCGGGGTTGTTCGCCGAGTGGTTCTCGGCGCACTCGGCCTCGGAGGTCGCCGACGCGCTGGCGGGGTCATCGGTGCTGTGGGAGCGCTACCGCACCTTCGCCGAGGTGGCCGAGGACGAGAAGGTCACCGCCAACCCGATGTTCACCAAGCTCGACCAACCTCGGATCGGCGAATACCTGGCGCCGGGTCTGCCCGTGTCGATCAACGGTGACTATCCGGCCGCGGTCGCCGCACCGGCGCTGGGCGACGACACCGCGGGTGTGCTCACCGAATGGCTGGGGTTCGGTGGCGACGACATCAAGGCGCTCAACGAAGCGGGCACCGTCCGGTGAGTCGACTACTGCACCTGCTGGACGTCCAACCCGGCGCCGACGAAAGGTGGATCGGGCCGGCCAGCGGGCCGGAGGGTAAGCGCGCATTCGGCGGCCAGTTCGTCGCGCAGAGCCTCGCCGCGGCGTGCCGCACCGTCGATCCCGATCGGCTGCCCACCAACATGCATCTGCAGTTCCTGCGCGGCGGGCAGGCGGGCGATCCCGTCGAGTACACCGTCACGCCGGTGTTCGACGGCCGGACCGCCGCCGCCCGCCGGGTCGACGCCCGCCAGGAGGGGCGGCTGTTGACGACGGCCTTGGTGTCCTTTGCGGTGGATCTGCCCGGCCCCGAACACGGCAGCCGCGGCGATATCGGTGAGCCGGACGCGGTCCCGCAGACCGGACCAGCGGGACCGGCGCCGTCGATGCCGCTCGACGAGCTGGACATCAGGATCGCCGACCAGCAGATCGACGGCGAGTTCGTGCGTCGGTTCTGGTGGCGCGCAACGGTTCCGGTACCCGATGAGCCGCTGCTGCACACGCTCGTCGCGGTCTATGTCACCGACGTGTACATGATCGACCCGGCACTGGCGGTCCACGGCCACTCGATGCGGGCCCGCACCCACCGCAGCGGCACCACCGACTCGTCGATCTGGTTTCACCAACCGGTCCGCGCGAACGAATGGAATCTGTTGGAGACCAGGTCACCTGCCGCGGCGCGGGGCCGAGGCCTGGTGACCGGCAGCCTGATTCGCGCCGACGGCGTCATCGCCGCCACGCTGGTTCAGGAGGGTCTCATCGCAGAGCGGGAACCGAATCCGCAGTAGTGCCTTGTTCGCTGCGTACGCGGAAGCGTGTCCGCGCGGCGTCGACCAGCCTGGTGATCAGCACACCGACGACGATGGCGGCGATCACGCCGAGCAGTGGGTTGGCGTCGAAGAGTGGGTAGATCTGGTAATGCGTCAGGTAGGTGTACAGCGATGCCTCCGCGACGGTGCCTGCGACGACCGTGCACCACGCCGGGCACCGGATCGCGGGCAGCCAGATCAGCAGCAGAAAGCCCGCGAGCACCAGCATCTCTCGGTTGGTGTTCTCGAAGTAGCCGTACACGCTGACAACCAACACCGCGGTGACCAGCAGGTGTTGCCACACCGTGGAGGACTTCGCCGCCGCCCAGCCCACCGCGAAGAACCAGAACGCCAGGATCGTGAACCACGCCTCGCGGCCGAAGTGCAGACCCAGCAGGTCGTAGCGCACCGCGAGGCCGAAGACGAGAAACACCGCAGCGAACGCGAACGGACGCCGTCGCTCCATCCGGTCGGCGGCGGGCAGCCACACCACCAGGGTCAGTGCCAGCAGAATCCACACCAGCACCTCGATGAACCACAGGCGGCCCGCGGTCATGCTGTGGTCGGGCCCGAAGAACTTCTCGGCCAGAAACAGGTTCGTCCAGTGGTAGTCGTCGGTGATCAACAGCGCCAACGCGATCCACAGCACCGACGGCACGACGATCCACGTCAAGGTCTTGCGGAGGTGACGGACGCGGTCGGCGCGCGGTACCGGGGTCAGGCAGAACCGGCCGAAGTTGTAGCCCGCGATGCCCAACAGCAGGTGCGCGCCGCCCCACATCTCGTAGAGCGTGGCATGCGAACCGACGATCAACACGATGGCGATGGCCCGCAACGCGACGCTGGTCTCCAACGTCGCGCCGAGCCACGGCCACGACCGGCGCGCGGGTGGCGTGGTGCGCTCGAGTTCGGCAACCGGTCTGCGCTGCCAGTCCGACGGCAGCCTGCCGAGCGCACGCTCCAGGCGGACCGACATCGCCACATACGACAGCGAATTGCCGCCGAGGTCGACGAAGCTCTGGTCGTCGCGGATTGTCCGCGCGTCGACCTGCAGCACGTCGGCGAACAGCGCGCGCAGGTCGCCTGCGGACTGGCCCGCTTTGCCGATGCGATTGGCGTGCTCGCGGATGGCCTGATAGTCCGGCTTGCCCGAGGGCAGCAGCGGCAGTTCGGCCATCTTGACGACCCGGACTGCCGACGCGGGCAGTCCCGAAGCCGACACCGTAATGCGTTGCACGTCAACGCTGTCGGCGTCGACGGTGGCGATGACGAGTCGTTCGTCATCGTCGGTGCAGAACGCGGTCACGCCTTCCGCGCTGAGCGCTGCCTCCACCCGGTGCAGATCGATGCGCAGCCCGTAGATCTTGACGAAGCGGCTGCTGCGCCCGATCACCTCGTAAAGCCCGTCGGGTGTGCGCCGCGCGACATCGCCGGTGCGCAGGGTCTCGACCGTCTTGCCCAGGGCCAGGTCGACCGGGCCGTGCGCGTAGCCCATCATGACGTTCGGCCCCTGGTACACCAGTTCGCCGACGTCGGGATCGGGCCATCCGTCGAGCGGTTCGAGCGTGAACGAGCCGCCGGGGATCGGCCCGCCGATCGATGCGGGGCTCGTTTCGGCGAGTTCCGGTGGCAGATAGGCCATCCGCGCAGTCGCCTCGGTCGCGCCGTACATGACGAACAGCTGCCAGCCGTTGCGGGCGCCGAGTGCCGCGAAGCTGCGCACGCGCTCCGGGGCCAGTCGGCCGCCGGCCTGGGTGACGTAGCGAAGATCGGGAAGGTCGTTGCCGTCGAACCCGATCCGGTCGAGCATCTCGAACGTGTAGGGCACACCGGCGAACGACGTGCCGCGATGCTCGCGGAACAGCGTCCAGAACTCGTCGTCGACGACCGAGCGGTCGGTGAGGATCAGCCCGGCACCGCGAAGCAGATGGCTGTGGATCACCGAGAGGCCGTAGCAGTACGACATCGGCAGAGTCGTTGCGGCCCTGTCGGATTGCCGGATGTCGAGGTACTCGGCGATCGCCTCGGCGTTGGCCACCAGGTTGCGGTGCGACAGCCGCACCAGTTTCGGTGAGCCGGTGCTGCCCGACGTCGAGAGCAGCAAGGCCAGGTCGGGATGCAACCGGTGCGCACTGCCGGGGCGCCGCTCGTGGATTGCGTCGCCGTCGATGACCACATCGGGGTCATAGGCCCGTATGACCGCGGAGTGGCTGCGGCCGGGGGACATCGGGAGCACCACATGACCGCCCGCCAGCGCACCGAGATAGTGCACAAGCGTGGACAGGTCGTTGTGCGTCTCGATGAGCACGAGCCTGCGGGTTTCGCCCAGCCGCGACGCAATGTCCGCCACGCGATCGGCGAGTTCGCGATACGTCAGTGTGATGGTTGCGGTCAGTACGGCCACTCGCTCGCCGTTGTGTCGCAGATGCTCGACGAGCTGGGTCACCTCAGCACCACCCCCGTGCCGATGACGTCGATCCGGACCTTGGCGTCTATCGGTGGCGGATCGAGGCTGTGCTGCCGAACGACGATCGGCGCGACCTCACCCGCGGGGTCGACCGTCAGCAGCACGTCGTGACCGAGAAACTCGATGGCGAGCACGGTGCCCACCCCGTTGCTGCCGTCACTGTCGGAAATCACCGTCGCGACAAGCTGTTCGGGTCGAAGCGCGAGCGTGGCCGGACCGTCTGAGACCGCGGCCTGCACGGGCACCCGGCCCAACGCGCATTCGGCGACGCCGGAGGCGACGGTGCACGGCAACGCAATGCAGTCGCCGAGGAACTCCGCGGTGAAGCGGTCGTTGGGGTGGCGGTATACCTCCTGCGGCGCGCCGACCTGGGTGAAGCGTCCGTCACGCATGACCGCGATCTGGTCGGCGATCGACAGCGCCTCCTCCTGATCGTGGGTCACCAGCAGGGTCGTCACACCGGAGTCGGCGAGCAGTCGGGCCACGGCCTTGCGGGTGGACGCCCGCAGTCCGGTGTCCAGCGCGCTGAACGGTTCGTCGAGCAGCATCAAAACCGGCTTACGGGCCAGTGCGCGTGCGAGTGCGACGCGCTGCTGCTGACCGCCCGACAGCTCGTGTGGACGGCGCGATGCGTAAGAGGCGTCGAGAGAGACGGTTTCGAGCAGTTCGCTCACCCGGTCGCGGACCCCGCGGCTTCGCGCTGAACCCGACAGTCCGTAGGCGATGTTCTGTCCGACGGTCAGGTGCGGAAACAGCGCACCGTCCTGCGCGACATAGCCGACGCTGCGCCGGTGGGACGCGACCGACCGCTCGGGGCTGGCGACCTGGCGATCGGCGATGACGACCGTTCCGGCATCGGGGTTCTCGAATCCGGCGACGAGGCGTAGCAGCGTGGTCTTACCGCAGCCCGACGATCCGACGACCGCGGTGGTGCTACCCGCACTCACCGTGAGGTCGATGTGGTCCAGGACGGTGTTGCCGTTGAACGACTTTCCCAGACCGCGGATCTCGAGCATGGTGGTCATAGCGCGGCCACCTTCGTCGACTGCCGGAACAGGATCAGTGTCACCGGGATCGCGAGCACCACGAGTGCGAGGGCATACGGGGCGGCGGACGCATAGTCCAGCTCGCTGCTGAACGACCAGAACAGCATCGACAATGTCCGAGTGCCGGTGGGCGCCAACAACAATGTCGCGGTCAACTCGGTTGCCACGGCGACGAACACCAACGACGCTGCCGCCGCGGCGGCAGGCGCCGTCAGCCGAAGGGTCACCCTGAAGAACGTCGCCGTCGGTGAACGGCCCAGCGATTGTGAGGCCTCCTCGAGGCCCTGCGGCACCTGCGCGAGGCCGGCGCGCACATTGACGAGCGCCCGGGGCATGAACAACAGGACATAGGCGAACACGATCAGCGGCACGGTCTGGTACAGCGGCCGGACGTAGTGAATGGCGACCGTGACGAGGGCAAGCGCGGTGACGATGCCCGGCAGCGAACTGGTGATGTAGTTGGCGCCCTCCACCGCGCGGGCCAGTATTCCGTTCGACCGCACCGCAACCCACGCAACCGGAAATGCCAGCACCGTGGTCAGCGCGGCCGCGACGGCCGCAAGCCCGATCGTCTGCCCGAGCGCTTTCGCGATCTCGCCGACGTCCCACACCTCGGCGCCACCGATCCACAACCAGCGCACGATCGTCGACACCGGGACACCGATCGCAAGCACCGCAAGCAGCGAGAGCACCGCTGTTGCGGGAATCGCGTTGCGGCCGAGCCGAACCGGCACGGCCTCACGTGGCGCGCCGGACCCGATCCTGGCGTATCTGGCCCGGCCCCGGGCGGCGGCTTCGAGGCACAGCAGTACCAGGCAGAGCACGACGAGCACGCCCGCCAGCATGCTGCCCGCCGCCCCGTCGAAGGTGACCTGGAACTGCTGGAAGATCGCGACGGTGAAGGTGTCGAACCGCACCATGGCGAACGCGCCGTATTCGGCCAACAGGTGCACGCCGATCAGCAGCGCGCCGCCCAGGATCGCCAACCGGAGTTGGGGTAGCACGACGCGGAAGAACACGCCGACGGAGTCGGATCCGAGTGCGCGCGCCGATTCCTCGACCGCCGGATCGAGTCGGCGCAAGGTCGCCGCGGCGGGTAGGTACATGAACGGAAAGTACGACAGCGTCGTGATGAGCACACCCGCCCACAGCCCGTTCAGCGACGGGATCGTGGCGACCCAGGCGTAGCTGTTGACGAAGGCCGGAACGGCAAGCGGGGCAACGAACAACGGACGCCAGAACGCCCGGCCGGGCAGGTCGGTCCGTTCCACCAGCCACGCCACCCCAACGCCGATCACGACACACAGCGGCACCGTGACAACGACGAGCGCGACGGTGTTGAGCAGCAGTTCGCCCACCCGAGGCCGGACCACGAGTTCGTAGGCGCGAGTCCACCCCACCGAGATCGCGCCCCACACCACGTAACCTAGCGGGATACACGTGGCGGCGACCAGCAACGCGACCGTGGCCGAGACGAGTGGGCCGGGGCGGGCAGCCGGTTGTGACCGCGAGACCGGTGCCGCGGGGCGCGAGACTGGGGGAGCGACCACCTACAGCAGGCCAGCCTTCGTCATCAGTTCGGTCACCAGCTGCCCGTTCAGCGTCGAGGGGTCGACCTTGGGCGCCTGCAGCGAATCAAGCGGCGGCAGAGCCGGATTCGCGGGTACGCCGCTGGCCACCGGGTACTCGAACGAGGTGCCCTTCTCCAGGACCTCCTGGCCGGTCTTGCTTGTCACGAACTTGACGAACTGCTGCGCCTGGTCGGCCTTCTTGCTCGACTTCAGCACGCCGCCGCCGGACAAACTGATGAACGCGCCGGGGTCCTGGTTCTTGAAGAAGTGCAAGGCCGTGTTTGCGCTGCCCTCCTTGGTCTTGGACTGATCGCGGAACCAGTAGTAGTGATAGATGATTCCACCGTCCACCTCGCCGGCGTTGACGGCCTTCATCGTCGCGATGTTGTCGTTGTAGATCTTGGCGTTGGCCTTCATCCCCGCCAGCCACTGCGCGGTGGCAGGCTCGCCCTCGAGTTGGAGGTAGGCCGAGACGATCGCCTGGAAGTCGGCCTTGGCCGGAGCGCCGCCCCAGCGGCCCTTCCACTCGGGCCTCTCCAGGTCGGTCATCGATTTCGGCAGCTGGTCGGGCTGCAGCTTGTTCTTGTTGTAGACGAACACCGTGCTGCGCGCCGCAACGCCGGTCCACTTGCCGGTCGGCGGACGGTACTGCGCCGGAACCTGATCGAGAGTGTCGGCGTTCAGGTCGGCGAACAGCCCTGCCTTCTCGACCGCGGCCATGGCGGGGGAGTTCTCGGTGAGAAACACGTCTGCGGGTGAGGCATCGCCCTCGGCGACCAGCTGATTACCCAACTCCGTGTCGCCGCCCTGGCGGTAGGTGACCTTGATTCCGGTCTCCTTGGTGAAGGCGTCGATCCACTCTTTCGTCAGGGACTCGTGCTGGGCGTTGTAGATGAGCAGTTCGTCGCTCTCGCCCGAACCCGAGCACGCCGTCATGCTCAGCACGACGGTGAGGGTTGACGCGAGGGCGGCGATCCGGCTCCAACGGGGTCGCATGCAGGCGATCCTTCCCGCGCCAACCGGCGCTTTTAGCTGAGGTTTACCTAAATGAAGATACCCTTTGCCGCAGTCCCAGAATGCGGCACCACCGGAATCGCGGAACGATTACGTGAACTGTGAATCCGCTGGCACATGGCTTGCCCGGGCGTGAAAGACTTTCACCAGCCTGGCCTGCACCGACACCTAGGGGTACGAATCCATGAACAAGCCTGCAACTGTGATCCGCCGCGGACTGACCGGCGCCGTCATCGCGTCCGCGCTGTCCGCCGTCGCGGCTACGACCGTCGCGCTGCCGACCGCGAACGCCGCCCCGTGCACCGCGAGCGGCCTGGCCTCGACGGCGAGTGGAGTGATGGCCGACGCCGGTGCGTACCTGGCCGCGCATCCGGGCGCCGACGACGTGCTGACGCAGGCCGGTTCGCAGCCGACGGGTGAGGCGAAGGCCACCGTCCAGAACTACTTCCTGGCGCATCCCGGCGAGTTCCTCGACCTCAAACGCATCGCGCAGCCGCTGTCGGATCTGCGGGCCCAGTGCGGTGTCGCGGTGTCGCCGGGACAGTTGGCGGCGCTGGTCGAACAGTTCCAGTAGGAGCTACATCCGGCCGTGGCGGCTGCGCACGAAGCTATAAAGGCCGAAAGCGGCGATGCCGAGCGCGGCCAGGATCAACAGGATCTTGCCGAAGGGCGCCTGACCGAGCGTCTTGACGGCGGCATCGAGGCCGGCCGCCTTGGACGGGTCGGCGCGCAGCGAGGCGACGATCACGAGTAGGCCCGCGCCTGCGAACACCAGACCCTTGGCGACGTAGCCGGTGACGCCGACGGCGGTGATGCCGGTGCCTCCGGACACGCGAAGGTCCTTCATGAACTTCTGCGACGCGCCCTTGTAGACGTGATAGGCGCCGACGACGGCGACACCCAGCCCCACCACGACAAGCAGGGCCTTGCCCCAGCCCGACTGCATGAGTTGTGCGCTCATCCCGCTGTTCTGCTGGCCGCTGCTCTGGCCGCTGCCCATCGCGAATCGTGCGGCGGAGATCGCGATCCCGAAGTACAGGATGGCGACACCGATGTCCTTGGCCCGCTTCCACACCGGGCGGTCCTCGGAGCCCTGCCCTGCTTGCGACCGCTCGCCGGGGTGCTTGCCGACGATCGCCTCGGCGACATGCCACAGTCCCAGCGCCGCGATGCCGACGGCGGCGGCCCACAGCATCAACGTCCCGCCGGGCTGTTGGGCCAGCGTCGTCATGGCACCCGACTGGTCGGCGTTGCCGCCCGACCCGAATGCGATGCGAAGGATGATGAACGCCACCAACAGGTGCAGGACGCCGCTGACGGCGAAGCCGGCCCTGGCGGCGTATTCGAGCGGTTTACTGTCCGTGGCCTTATCCACCGCGCCGTGGACTGACGTGCTGCTCATCGCGACCTCCTTGCGGCCGGGTGTACCCACCTTTTGACGCCCGCGAAACCCTGATTGGCCGAGGAGTTCGGCCACCTTGTGGTTCGGTGATCATCAGGTCGTGGCCGGTGTCGATGTGGCACATCCGGTGACTGCGGAATCGCCTGTAGTGCAGCGAGATTGGTGATCCGCCCTCGAGAGATGGCGATATCCATCGGCCTGTGGATGAATTCGCGACTGGGGATAACCGCATCCCGCCGGCTTCGCGTTGTCGGTCTCCGATCGCACTCTGTCGCCATGACCACATGGACTCGTGCCGAGATCGGCGCGCTGGGTGAACAACTCGCGGTGGATCACCTGACCTCGCTGGGACTCGAGGTGCTCGACCGCAATTGGCGATGCCGCTATGGCGAACTCGACGTGATCGCCGCCGACCGACCGACGAGCACAATCGTGTTCGTCGAAGTCAAGACCCGTACGACCGACCAGTTCGGGGGGGTGCGGTATGCGGTCACGCCCGACAAGGTCCGCCGGCTGCGGCGGCTCGCAGGGTTGTGGCTCGCCAGTCACCCCGACCGCTGGGCAGCGGTGCGCATCGATGTCGTCGGCGTGCGCATCGGTCGCCGGCGCGAACCCGAGATCATCCACCTGCGGGCGGTCGGCTGATGGCGCTGGGCAGAGCGTTCTCGGTCGCGGTGCGCGGGTTGGAGGGCGAGATCGTCGAAATCGAAGCGCACATCTCCAACGGTTTACCGGGTGTGCATCTGGTCGGCCTGCCCGACACCGCGTTGCAGGAGTCGCGTGACCGTGTCCGCGCCGCGATCACCAACTGCGGCAACGACTGGCCCCAGACGCGCCTGACGCTTGCGCTCTCACCGGCGACGCTTCCGAAGATGGGCTCTGTCTACGACCTTGCCCTGGCAACGGCGGTGCTGTCGGCGCACGGCAAAAAGGAATGGGAACGGCTCGAAAAGACCCTGCTGCTCGGTGAACTGGCGCTCGACGGCCGGGTGCGTCCGGTGAAGGGCGTGCTTCCCGCCGTGCTGACCGCCAAACGGCAGGGCTGGCCGGCGGTGGTCGTCCCGGTCGACAATCTGCGCGAAGCGAGCCTGATCGACGGCATCGAGGTGCTCGGTGCGAGGACGCTGCGACAGCTGGTCGCATGGCTTGCGCGCAAGGTCGAGTTGCAGGAGCGTATCGAGACACAAGCGCTGCCATGCGAGCAACCCACCGATCTCTCCGATGTGGTGGGTCAGACCCACGCAAGGTACGCGGTCGAGGTCGCCGCGGCCGGCGCGCACCACCTCACGTTGACCGGCCCGCCGGGTGTGGGCAAAACGATGCTGGCGCAACGCCTTCCCGGCCTGCTGCCGGAGTTGACGCCGGAGGAGTCGCTGGAGGTGACCGCCATTCATTCGGTGGCAGGTCTGTTGTCTGCGGATACGCCGCTGATCACCCGACCGCCATTCGTGGCGCCGCATCACACATCCAGTGTCGCGGCGTTGGTGGGAGGAGGTACCGGCCTGGCCCGGCCCGGAGCGGTCAGCAGGGCCCATCGCGGTGTGCTCTTCCTCGACGAGTACGCCGAAATCGGCAACAAAGCCCTCGAAGCCTTGCGTACTCCGTTGGAAGACGGAGAGATTCGGCTCGCGCGCCGTGATGGCGTTGCGCGGTACCCGGCACGCTTTCAGTTGGTGCTTGCGGCGAACCCGTGCCCATGCGCGGCACCCGATCCGAAGGACTGCCTCTGCACTTCGGGCGCAAGGCGGCGGTATCAGTCCAAGCTGTCCGGGCCGCTGCTGGATCGCGTCGATCTGCGTGTCGAGATGCACCGTGAGAACGCGCGAGCCTTCGAGACGGAGGCGGGGGAGCCGACGGCAGCGGTGCGTGATCGCGTACATGCAGCGCGTGCGGCCGCGGCTGAGCGCTGGCGGCCCTACGGCATCCGGACCAACGCCGAAGTCAGCGGCGTGTTGCTGCGCCGCGAGTTTCGGCTCGGTCAGGACGTGAGGGCGCCCCTGAGAACCGCCGTCGATCGCGGCGTGCTGAGCCTGCGCGGCTGCGATCGCACGTTGCGGGTGGCATGGACGCTCGCGGACCTTGGTGGACGGACGTCACCGAACACCGACGATGTCGCGACGGCGTTGAGCTTCCGGGCAGCAGGCGGTGTGCAATGAGCGACGAAGCACGCCTTGCCTTCGCCTATCTGTCTCGGGTTGCCGAACCGCCGTGTCCACAACTCGCTGCGCTTGTGCGCAGGGAAGGACCTGTTGAGGCGGCGAAACTGGTCAAGGCGGGGGCTGTGGATGCCGACCTGGCCCGGCGCACCGAGGCCCGCCGCGATATCAACACCGCGGCAGAGGACCTCCATTTGTTGGCCCGTCGCGGTGGCCGCCTGGTCACTGCCGATGACGACGAGTGGCCGTTGCTGTCGTTCACCGGTTTCGCCGGTGTGGATCACCGGGCGCGGCCGGAAGCACACCCGCCGCTGGCCTTGTGGGTCGTCGGGCCCGGTCGCCTCGACGATATGGCGCAACGCGCGGTGGCGATCGTCGGGACGCGGGCAGCCACCTCGTATGGCGAGCATGTGGCCGCCGAGCTCGCGGCGGGCCTCGTCGAGCGCGACGTCACGGTGGTGTCCGGTGGCGCGTACGGGATCGATGGCGCGGCGCATCGCGCGACCCTGGGCACCGACGGGTTCACCGTTGCGGTGCTCGCGAGTGGAATCGACGTCCCTTACCCGTCCGGGCACACCGCGCTGCTGCACCGGATCGGCCAGGAAGGACTGCTGGTGAGCGAGTACCCGCCCAGCGTCCGTCCTGCGCGGCACCGGTTTCTGACCCGCAACCGGCTGGTCGCCGCGCTGTCGGGCGCGACCGTCGTCGTCGAGGCGGGTGTCCGCAGCGGCGCGGCGAACACCGCGGCGTGGGCGAGAGCCCTGGGGCGTGCGGTGTGCGCAGTGCCCGGGCCGGTCACATCGGCGGCCTCGGTGGGCTGTCACGCGCTGTTGCGCGACGAGGCCAACCTGGTCACCCGCGCCGCGGAGATCGTCGAGCTCATCGGCCACGTGGGTGAGCTCGCCCCCGACGAGGTGCGGCCCGAATCGATGCTCGACGGTCTCAGTGAGGCCGAGCAGCGGGTGTATGACGCGATGCCCGCCCGAGGCCGGCGCACCGTCGATCAGATTGCGGTGGCCTCGGGGCTGCCGCCGACACAGGTGTTGGGCCCGCTGTCGATGCTGGAGGTGTGCGGTTTGGTCAGTCGAGTCGACGGTTACTGGAGGCTGTGCAGGCCGAAGCCGTAGACGACCACGGAACAGACCGCACCCGTATCCTTGTTGAGGCTGGCTAACGAATGGCGGCACGGAAGTGGGGAGGAACTGTGGCAGGACGTCCGGTGCACACCTTCGAAGTGCTGCGTACCGAGCAACTGACGCCACACATCGTGCGTGTGGTGCTCGGCGGTAAGGGCTTCGACACCTTCACGCCCAACGACTTCACCGACGCCTACGTCAAGATCGTCTTCGTCAGGCCGGACATCGATGTGGCGGCGCTGCCGCAACCGTTGACGTTGGACAGCTTCAACGAACTGCCCGCAGAGCATCGGCCCACGGTGCGGACCTACACCGTGCGCAGCGTCGACACACACAAGCGCGAACTCGCCATCGACTTCGTCGTACACGGCGACCACGGTGTCGCAGGCCCGTGGGCGCAGGCCGCCAAGCCGGGCCAGCCTGCCTACCTGATGGGTCCCAGCGGCGCCTACGCGCCGGACCCGGCGGCCGACTGGCATCTGATGGCGGGCGACGAGGCGGCCATACCCGCGATCAGCGTGGCGCTGGAGGCGTTGCCCGACAACGCGATTGGCCAAGTCTTCATCGAGGTGGCCGGGCCGGAGGACGAGATCCCGCTTAAGGCGCCCGCCGGTGTCGAGGTGAACTGGATCTATCGCGGCGGCCGCGCCGACCTCGTCCCCGAAGAGCAGGCAGGCGATCACGCGCCGCTCATCGCCGCGGTCAAGGAGGCCGACTGGCTGCCCGGCCAGGTCCAGGTCTTCATCCATGGCGAGGCGCAGACGGTCATGCACAACCTGCGGCCCTACATCCGCAAGGAACGCGGGGTCGATGCGAAGTGGGCGAGTTCGATATCCGGGTACTGGCGGCGGGGCCGCACCGAGGAGACGTTCCGTCAGTGGAAGCGCGAACTGGCCGAAGCTGAGCAAGGCGCCAACGCCTGACCGACGGCCTGGCACGCTGAAGCCATGGCATTCGGCGACTACCAACTCGAGATCTATCTGCAGGGTCTGTCCGGCATCGTGCCGACCCTCCCGATGGCGTACGCCGGGTGGGAAGCCAGGGCGGAAGCGGCGATGCCGCCATCGGTCTGGTCCTACGTCAACTGCGGGGCAGGCGACGAGCGCACCCAACGCGTCAACCGCACCGCATTCGACAACTGGGGCCTCATGCCGCGGATGCTGGTCGGCGCCAAGGAACGCGACCTGTCGGTCGACCTCTTCGGGATGAAACTGCCGTCGCCGATCTTCATGGCGCCCATCGGGGTCATCGGGATCTGCGCCCAGGAGGGGCACGGCGACATCGCGACTGCGCGAGCCGCGGCGCGTACCGGCGTTCCGATGGCCGTCTCCACGCTGACCGAAGACCCGTTGGAGGACGTCGCCGCCGAATTCGGTGACACCCCAGGCTTTTTCCAGCTCTATACGCCGACCGACCGCGAGCTGGCCGCCAGCCTGGTGTCGCGCGCCGAGGCCGCGGGATACAAGGGCATCATCGTCACCCTGGACACCTGGGTGCTGGGCTGGCGGCCCCGAGACGTGGTGACGGCCAACTTCCCGCAGCTGCGCGGAAAGTGCCTGAGCAACTACACCAGCGATCCGGTGTTCTGTGCGGGCCTGGATCAACCGCCCGAGCAGAATCCACAGGCGGCCATCCTGCGCTGGGCACAGATCTTCGGGAACCCGCTGACGTGGGATGACCTGCCATGGCTGCGGTCGCTGACCAAGCTGCCGCTGATCGTGAAGGGCATCTGCCACCCCGACGACGCCAGGCGCGCGATCGACGGCGGCGTCGACGGCATCTACTGCTCCAACCACGGCGGCAGGCAGGCCAACGGCGGCATCCCGGCGATCGACTGCCTGCCCGCCGTCGTCGAAGCCGCCGACGGTGTCCCGGTGCTGTTCGACTCCGGCATCCGCAGCGGCGCCGACATCGTCAAGGCGCTCGCGCTTGGCGCGACCGCCGTCGGCATCGGCAGGCCGTACGCCTACGGCCTCGCGATCGGCGGCACCGACGGCGTCGTGCACGTCCTGCGGTCGCTGCTGGCCGAAGCCGACCTGCTGATGGCCGTCGATGGCTATCCCACGCTGAAAGATCTCACTCCGGACACGTTGCGGCGCGTCATCTGATCCGTCGGCCGCGCTCTGCCACGGTGGAAGCGTGGAGGCCATCCTCGAAGAGTTCGACGAGCATCTCGCGCTGGAACGCGGCCGCTCCGATCACACCCGCCGGGCCTACCTCGGCGACCTGCGGTCGCTGTTCGAGTTCTTGTCCCAGCGCACACCCGACGCGCGGCTGTCCAGCCTGAGCCTGCCGGTGCTGCGGGCATGGCTGGCGTCTCAGGCCAGCTCGGGTGCCGCCAGGACCACGCTGGCACGACGCACGTCGGCGGTGAAGACCTTCACCGCGTGGGCGACGCGACGGGGCCTGCTCTCCACCGACCCGGCGACGCGTCTTCAGGTGCCCAAGGCGCGGCGGACACTGCCCTCGGTACTGCGGCAGGACCAGGCGTTGGACGCCATGGCCGCCGCGAATTCCGGTGCCGAGCAAGGCGATCCGATGGCCCTGCGGGACCGGCTCATCGTCGAGATGCTCTACGCCACCGGCATCAGGGTCAGTGAGCTGTGCGGCCTCGACATCGACGACGTCGACATGTCGCGGCAGCTCGTACGGGTTCTGGGCAAGGGCAACAAGCAGCGCACCGTGCCGTTCGGTGCGCCCGCGGCGGCGGCGTTGTCGGCGTGGCTGTCCGACGGCCGGCCCGCCCTTGCCACCGGTGAATCGGGGGCCGCGCTGCTGCTCGGCGCGCGCGGCCGCCGACTCGATCAGCGGCAGGCCCGCACCGTCGTGCACCAAACCGTCTCCGCTGTCGACGGGGCGCCCGACATCGGGCCGCACGGGCTTCGCCACAGTGCGGCGACCCACCTGCTCGAGGGCGGCGCGGATCTTCGCATCGTGCAGGAACTTCTCGGCCACTCCACGCTGGCCACCACGCAGCTCTACACCCATGTCACGGTCGCCCGGCTCCGCGCCGTGCACGACCAGGCGCATCCGCGGGCTTGACCGCGGAAATCTATGTGCCGCAGAAGGTTTGGTAACAGCCGCTGAATTCCTCAGGCGCGGGTTCGGCATATCGCTCGAACCCCGGCCGCTGTTCATACGGGGACGAGACGGCCGCGAGCAACTGCCCGAGCGGGTCGAGATCGCCCGTCGTCGCCGCGGCCAGTGCCTCCTCGACGAGATGGTTGCGCGGGATGTAGACGGGGTTGACGCGGTCCATGACGTCGGGGTCCGGGCCGAGGTCGCGCCAGCGGGCCACCCATTCGCCCGAACCCGGCTCGGCCTCTCCGCGCGCCGCCGCGCTGAGCCGCCGGAAGAACGACGTGTAGTCCACGCGGTCGTGCAGTAGGTGGCCGAGTATGTCGTCGGCGAGCGTGCCGACCGCTTCATCGTCGACATCGTCGGAGAGCCCGAGCTTTCGCCGCATACCCGCAGTCCACGCGGCCGCGTACTGGCGAGGGAAGTCCTGCAACGACGCGGTCGCCGTCGCGACCGCCTTGTCCTGGTCGTCGTCGATGAGCGGCAGCAGCGTTTCGGCGAACCGGGCGAGGTTCCACCCGGCGACCGACGGCTGGTTGCCGTAGGCGTAGCGGCCCCAGGAGTCGATCGAGCTGAACACCGTGTTGGGGTCGAAGGTGTCCATGAACGCGCATGGCCCGTAGTCGATGGTCTCGCCGGAGATCGTCATGTTGTCGGTGTTCATCACGCCGTGGACGAAGCCGACCAGCATCCACTGGGCAACCAGCTCGGCCTGCACGCCGATGACAGCGTTCAGCAGCGCCAGATACGGGTGGTCGGCGTCTGCGGCGGCCGGGTGGTGACGTGTGATCGCGTGGTCGGCGAGGCGGCGAAGAACGTCGAGTTCGCCTGCCGCTGCGGCGTACTGGAAGCTGCCGACGCGCAGGTGGCTCGCCGCGACCCTGGCGAGCACCGCCCCATCGAGCGGCGCCTCCCGTTGCACGGGGCGGCCGGTTGCGACGACGGACAGCGAGCGTGTGGTCGGGATCCCCAGTGCGTGCATCGCCTCGCTGACGATGTACTCGCGAAGCATCGGGCCGACGGCAGCCAAACCGTCGCCGCCACGGGCGAACGGCGTGCGGCCAGAACCCTTCAGGTGGAGGTCGCGCAGCCGTCCGCGGGCGTCGACGAGCTCACCGAGCAGCAGCGCGCGGCCGTCGCCGAGCCTGGGCACCCAGCCGCCGAACTGGTGGCCGGCATAGCCCTGGGCGATCGGCTCGGCGCCCGCAGGGACCTCGGTACCGGTCAGCAGGCCCAACCCGTCGGAACTGCGCAGCCACTCGACGTCGAGGCCGAGGTCAACGGCAAGCGGCTCGTTGAGGATCAGCAGCCGCGGCTGCGGGGTGGGTTCGGCCTTCCAGCGGACCCCCAGTTCGGGCAGTTCGGTGGCGAACCGGTTGTCGAGGGTCACGGTGGTTTCGGGAGCAACGCTCATCACGTCCAGCGTACGGACACTCAATTCACGGTCGACCCATCTACTGTGAGATCTGCCGAAACGCGGCGGTCCGAGGAGCGGCCATGTCGACGCACGAACCCACAGCCGACGACGTCGTCGGCGCGGCCGAGGCCATCGTGGACGCCTTCGCCGCCAATGACGGCGACCGCTACTTCGCGCGTTTCGCACCCGATGCGACGTTCTGCTTCTACGCCGAGCCGAGCCGGCTGAACGATCGCGCGACTTACGAGCGCCTGTGGCGCGGGTGGATCGCCGACGGCTGGCGGGTCAAGACCTGCACGTCGTCGAATCAACTCGTGCAGACCTTCCCCGGCGGCGCCGTCTTCACCCACGACGTGGCCACGACCGTCGCGACGGCCGACGGGGAGGACTCGACGCGCGAACGCGAGACGATCGTCTTCCGCTTCGACGGCGATCGCCTGGTCGCCATCCATGAACACCTGTCGCCCGCCGCCGGTTGACCCGATCCCAGGAGAAGCTGCATGTCGCTCTACAGTCGCCTCGACCGTCGCCTCGAAGCCCAGGCCGACAACGCGGGCCCGGTGCGCGGGACGCTGTCGATGGCCCGCATCGGCATGATCTGGCTCGCGGCGAACCTGGTCGTCACGACCCTGTTGACCGGCACGCTGCTGATCCCAGCCGTCTCGTTCGCCACCGCGGTGTCGATGATCGTCGCCGGAACCCTCTGCGGTGCAGTGGTTCTCACGCTCGTCGGCAACATCGGCACCAGGACTGGCCTGCCGACGATGGCTTTGACCCGCGGCGCCTTCGGCACGCGGGGCAGCCTGCTGCCGGTGACGGCCAACGTCATCATCCTGATGGGGTGGAGCTGGGTGCAGGCGATGCTGGCCGGCGTCACCGTCAACTACCTGGTGGAGAGCATGACCGGGTTCTCCAGCCCCGTGCTGTTCTCGGTGCTGTGTCAGACCATCGTCGTGATGATCGCGATCCTGGGACACGAGGGCATCGCCAAGGTGGAGCCGTGGCTGGCGGTGCTGATGCTCGCGATCATCGCGTGGATCTTCGTCGTGGCGTTCACGACGTTCACCCCGGCGGAGTTCCAGCAGATCCCGGTCGACACGTCGATCGGCCTGACGCCGGTGATCGTGCTGGACATCGTGATCGCCACCGCCATCTCGTGGACGGTGCTGTCGGCGGATTTCAACCGGTTCGCGCGGTCGAGTCGAGACGGGATCGTGGGGTCCGGCGTCGGTTACACGCTGTCCACCACCATCTCGATGACGCTCGGCGCCACCGCGATCGGCTATGTCATCTTGAGCGGCGACGAGGCGATCGCGTTCGATCCGGCCACGGTCGTCGCCGCGTTCGGCGCCCCGCTGGGCATCGTCATCTTCCTGTCGGTGATGGCGACCAACACGATGGTCGTCTACGGCATGGCGACATCGGTGGTCAATGCGCCGGTCGGCGGTCGACTGCGGTTCCTGCCGACGGCGTTGGTGCTCGGGCTGATATCGATCGTCGGCTCGACCTGGCTTGCTCTTCTCGCACAGTTCACCGACTTCCTGACCGTGATCGGCGCGTTCTTCGTCCCGGTGTTCGCGATCATGATCGTGGACTACTACCTGGTGAAGCGCTCGGCGTACACCGTGGACATCCTTCGTACCCGCGGCGGCCGTTATTGGTATGCGGCAGGGGTGAATTGGATCGCCGTTGCGGTATGGGCGATCGGCGCGGTGGCGTCCTACCTGTGGACCTATGTGTGGCCGAGCCCCATCGGGGTGACCATTCCCGCGTTCGTTTTGACCTTCGTGCTCTACCTGGCGGCGATGTGGCCCGAGCGGTCACGGTATCCCCGTGAGGCCAGCGTCCATCTCGCCGATGCCACACCCGTCGAGGCGGCCGATGCGTGAGCTGAGCCACCAGGTCGTAACGGGTATGCAGGTGTATCCCGGTGATCCCACGGTGTTGATCGAGCCCGCGCTGCTGCTCGCGCGTGACGGCGTCGACGTCGTGTCGCTACACCTCGGCTCCCACACCGGCACACATCTGGATGCGCCCTCGCATTGCATCGCGGGCGGCCGCACAACGGGCGCAATCGGATTGGACGAACTCGTCGGCGACGCGCTGGTCGTGCACGTCGCGCCGTTGGCGCCGCGTGCAAGCTACGGGCTGGCGGAGATCACGGCGGCGCTGCCGGGCGGGCTGCCCGAAAAGCTGCCGCCGATCGTGGTTTTCGATACCGGCTGGGCGACGAAGTTCGGCAGTGACGCCGCGCTCGATCACCCCGCGTTGGACGTCGACGCCGCGGCCGAACTGGTGCGTCGCGGCATGCACGTTCTGACCGTCGACACCCTCAGCCCGGATCCCACCGGCAATCCGGACTCCGGTTTCCCCGTGCACCAGGTCGTGCTCGGCGCCGATGCGCTGATCGTGGAGAACATCTGCAATGTTGCCGATCTCGACACCCACGTTCGCATCGGTTTCTTCCCGCTGCGCATCGACGTCGACGGTGCGCCAGTACGCGCCGTCGCCTTTTCAGCGCAGTAGCGCAAGGACTTTCGCCATGTCGTGCATCGCAGTCGCGCGGCCCGGTAGTTCATCGAACACGGTCCAGTAACTGACCCCGAACCGCCGCTGGCGTTCAGTCAGCACGCCGACGGTAAGCGCACGGTCAACGCACCGCGAGCGACCACTCTTGTACAGAAAACACGGCGTGTTGTGTGCAGCCTCCCGTGGCACGCGGGGACCCAGGTCGCTCGCGGTGGAACTCAGCCCCGTAGGGGTTTGAGGCGGATCGGGGTGGTGACCAGCAGGCCGAGCGGGTCGACGTAGTCGGCATTGGCGGCCCGGCCCCACATCGCACCCCAGTGCAGGCAGGCCGCCGCCGCACAGCCCTGATGTCCTTCGGCCAGCGTGCCCAGCGGCGTGCCCGCGGCCACCAGCTGACCCGGCCGCACCGCCGCCAGCACGGGCTCGTAACTCGTCCGCAGGCCGCCGGGATGCGCCACCGAGACCAGCGGCCGCCCCGCCAGGTCGCCGGCGAACACCACCGTGCCCTTCTGCCCGGCATACACCGTCTGACCAGGGACTCCGGCGAGGTCCACCCCGCGGTGGCCGCGCTGCCAGTCGGGCGACGGCGCATCGAACGTCCGCAGAACCGCAGGTCGCGGGCGCAACGGCCAGTCCAGCCTGGCGTTGTCGGCCCGCGCCGGGGTCGCGCAGACCAGCGCGATCAGCGCGACGATTGCTGTCAGACGCATTCGCCCAGCTCAGCGCATCGACGGGGGTTCTGGAAGACCTGAACTGCCCACCTGGGGATCAGCGCAGTGGTGTGGACAAAGCACCTGTTGGGACGGTGTAAACTCAGATCCGCAGTTCGCGTCAGCGGATTGACTTCGCGCGCCTGCGCCGCAGCCCCGCACTTCTTCAGGGTTGCATCCGCATGCCGGGCGGTCCCGAGTGGAGACGAATCCAATCGGGTCCGGCATGCAGCAGACGCCAGGGCCTGGCATCACCCGACGCCGGGCGAACAACCGACAATGATAAGGACATGGCCGAAATGGCTGTTGTAACAATGAAGCAGCTGCTTGACAGCGGCGCGCACTTCGGGCATCAGACCCGACGCTGGAATCCCAAGATGAAGCGGTTCATCTTCACCGACCGCAACGGCATCTACATCATCGACCTGCAGCAGACGCTGACCTACATCGACAAGGCGTACGAGTTCGTCAAGGAGACCGTCGCCCACGGCGGGTCGATCATGTTCGTCGGCACCAAGAAGCAGGCGCAGGAATCCATCGCCGAAGAGGCGACGCGCGTCGGGATGCCGTACGTGAACCAGCGCTGGTTGGGCGGCATGCTCACCAACTTCTCCACCGTGCACAAGCGTCTCCAGCGCCTCAAGGAGCTCGAGACCATGGAGCAGACCGGTGGCTTCGAGGGTCGCACCAAGAAGGAAATCCTGATGCTGACCCGCGAGAAGAACAAGCTCGAGCGCAGCCTCGGCGGTATCCGCGACATGCAGAAGGTGCCGTCGGCGGTCTGGGTCGTCGACACCAACAAGGAGCACATCGCCGTCGGCGAGGCCCGCAAGCTGGGCATCCCCGTCATCGCGATCCTCGACACCAACTGCGATCCCGACCTCGTCGACTATCCGATCCCGGGCAACGACGACGCCATCCGGTCGGCCGCGCTCCTCACCAAGGTGATCGCCGCGGCGGTCGCCGAGGGTCTGCAGGCACGTGCGGGCGCAGGCGGTAACGGCGACAAGCCGCAGGCCGAAGGCGCCGAGCCGCTCGCCGAGTGGGAGCAGGAGCTGCTGGCCAGCGCCACCGCGACCGCGAGCCCGACCGCCGAAGGCGCCGCGCCGGGCACCCCCGAGGCCGAGGTGCAGACCGAACCCCAGCCCCCCACGAACCCCTAGAAAGGCTGACATGGCCAACTACACCGCTGCCGACGTCAAGCGGCTTCGGGAACTGACCGGCGCAGGCATGCTGGACAGCAAGAACGCGCTCGTCGAAGCCGACGGCGACTTCGACAGGGCCGTCGAGCTGCTGCGCATCAAGGGCGCCAAGGACGTCGGCAAGCGCGCTGAGCGCGCCACTGCCGAGGGCCTTGTCGCCGCCAAGGACGGCGCGCTGATCGAGCTGAACTCTGAGACCGACTTCGTCGCGAAGAACGCCGAGTTCCAGGCGGTCGCCGAGCAGATCGTCGCCGCGGCCGCTGCGTCCAAGGCAGCCGACGTCGACGCCCTCAAGGCCGTCAAGATCGGTGACACCACCGTCGAGCAGACCATCGCCGACCTGTCGGCGAAGATCGGCGAGAAGCTCGAGCTGCGCCGCGCGGCGTACTTCGACGGCACCGTCGAGACGTATCTGCACAAGCGGGCCGCGGACCTGCCGCCGGCGGTCGGCGTGCTGGTCGAGTACGAATCGAGCTCCGACGGAACGGGCACAGAGGCCGCCCACGCGGTGGCCCTGCAGATCGCCGCGCTGAAGGCGAAGTACCTGACGCGCGACGAGGTGCCGGAAGACGTCGTCGCCAACGAGCGACGCGTCGCCGAGGAGACGGCCAAGGAAGAGGGCAAGCCCGAGCAGGCGATTCCCAAAATCGTCGAGGGCCGCCTCAACGGCTTCTTCAAGGACGTTGTGCTGCTCGATCAGCCGTCGGTGGCCGACAACAAGAAGACCGTCAAGGCGCTGCTCGACGAGGCAGGCGTGACCGTGACCCGGTTCGTCCGCTTCGAGGTCGGCCAGGCCTGAATCTCGGGGTGATTCGTCGGCGGTACCACTTGGTACCGTCAAGGGATGACCCGCATCTCGGCCTTCGGCGACGACGCCCTAGGCACCCATGACGCTGTAGGCCTCGTCGACGCGCTACGCGCAGGCGAGGTTTCGGCGACCGAACTCGTCGAAGCGGCGATCGCCCGCACCGAGGCGGTCGATCCACAGCTGAACGGTCTGGTCCACGAGGCGTTCGACCACGCGCGCCGGCGCGCGGGCGTGCCCCGCCCGTACGGCGGCTACTTCGACGGTGTCCCGTCGTTCATCAAGGACAACGTCGCGGTCCAGGGTTGGCCGACGATGCAGGGGACCGACGCGTGGCAGCCACGTCCGATGCGGGCCGACGGCGCGTTCACGCGGGCCTTTCTGTCGACCGGACTGATCCCGCTCGGCAAGACGCAGATGTCGGAGTTCGGCTTCAACGCCGTAGCGGAGCATCCGAGGCTCGGTCCGGTCCGCAACCCGTGGAATCCGGAATACACCGCGGGTGCGTCCTCGTCGGGATCCGGCGCGTTCGTCGCGGCGGGCGTCGTGCCGATCGCTCACGCCAATGACGGCGGTGGATCCATCAGGATCCCCGCGGCGTGCAACGGGCTCGTCGGCCTGAAACCCACGCGCGGTCGGCTGCCGTGGGACGGCGAACACGCCCAGATGCCGCTGCACATCGTCGAAAACGGCGTCGTCAGCCGAACCGTCCGCGACACCGCGGCGTTCCTGCGTGAAGCCGAGCGGGCATTCCGTAACCCGAAGCTACCCGCGATCGGAGACGTCACCCATCCGGGTGAGGAGCGGCTGCGCATCGCGCTCTGCACCAAATCGGTTGTGAGCGAAGCAAGTCCGGAGATGCGCGAGCTGACGTTGAAAACCGCGGCGCTGCTCGAGGAACTCGGCCATAAGGTCACCGAGATCGAGAATCCGGTGACACCGCGGTTCAAGGACGACTTCCTGCTGTATTGGAGTTTCCTGGCATTCGCCACCGTGCGCGGCGGGCGCCGGGCGAAGGGGCCGAGCTTCGACCGGACCAAGTTGGACAACTTGACACTCGGACTCGACCGGATCGCCGCGCGCAACCTACACAAGGTTCCCGTGGCGATCGCCCGGCTGGCCGCATCGGGTCGGATCACCGCCCGGCTGTCGGACACCTACGACGCCGTGCTCATGCCGACGCTGTCGGACGCGACACCCCGGATCGGCCATCTCGACCCCACTGCGCCGTATGAGCAGATCATGGATCGGCTCATCGACTGGGTCGCGTTCACCCCGCTGCAGAACGCCACCGGCGACCCGGCGATCTCGCTCCCGCTCGCGCAATCCGCATCCGGCCTCCCGGTGGGGATGATGTTCTCCACGGTCAGGGGTCAGGAGGCCAGGCTGCTGGGCCTGGCCTATGAACTCGAAGAGGCGCATCCGTTCCCGCGAATCGCCGTGTGAGCGCTCGCTGACCGACGACGAAATCCGTTGCGGCCCCGACACAACGCTGTAACCCCAATTCGGTTGAGTTAACAGCGCCGACACTCGCTGTGGTCATCCGCGAAACTTTTCTCCTCGAGCATCCTCACTTGTGGAGACCTCTGCTCCCACCTCGCTTCGATCACCGGCGATCGCCACCACTTCGGGCAACACGTTCATGTGCCTTGTCCGCTTTGCGCTCGCCAACATCAGGCGACGCCCCGAACGGTTCGTGCTGTCCGTGCTCGGAATCGCGCTCGCGATCGGATGTGTGACGGTCGTGCGCACGATCTCGGCCAGTTTCGCCATCACCGGCGCCGACTCGGTGTCCGACGTCCTCGGCGAGGCGCAGCTGTGGGCGGTGCCCGCCGCAGGCGTGAAATACGACGCCGACGCGCAGGCGCTCTTCGCCAACGGTCCGGCACCGGCGTTCGCGGCGCCCGACGGCTGGACCGTCACCCGGACCCTTTCGGGCGTGATCGAGATCAACGGCCAGTCAGTTGCGTTGCGAGGCAACGACGAAACGCCGAGCGGCCAAGCGGTGGTCGGCGCCCCGCTCGCCGAGCGACTCGGCCTCAAGACCGGTGACCACGTCACGGTCGGCGGCCGGGATCTCACCGTCGACGTGTCCGGTAGCGGGCAGTCGCTCACTGTTTCCTCGTCGCTGGCGCAGACCATCGTCGGAAGCGATGGCTGGTGGTTGATCTACGCCCCGCCCGGCGAGGAGAAGCGCCGCGATCTCGGGCACACTTTCGGTAACGCGGTCGGTCTCGAGTCCACCTCGGATCCGTCGGTCACGCCGGATCCCGACGGGCACGGGTTGATCTACGACACGGTCGGCGGTTCGGGTCCGCTGACGTTCGAGCAGAAGTTCTCCGCGCTGTTCTCCGGCAAGGTGACCGGTTCGACGCTCGGCCTCATCTCGATCATCGGCCTCGGCCTGGGCTTCGTGATCGCGGTGTCGTCATTCCTCGCCGCGGTGGCCGAGCGCAAACGCGAGTTCGGGATCATGTCCAGCATCGGGCTTGCCGACGAGGTGCTCTACTTCTTCCTCGTCGAGTCCGCGATCGTGTTCATCGCCGCCTACGTGGTGGGTGTGTTCGGTGCGGGCGTCGCTGTGGCACTTGTCATTCCGGGGATCGCGACGCCGACGGCATGGCTTCAGGCCTCGGCGATGGTCGCCGCGTTCCTGCCTGCGATGGCGATCGTCGGAGCGCTCGTTCCCGTGCACCGGCTCCTTCAACAACGACCCGTCGAGCTTCTGGGGGACCGCTAGATGATGCGCAAGGGCTTCTCGTACGGTTGGCTGTCTGCACGCCGCCGGATCTCCGAGATTGTGCTGCCCGTGGTCACCACCGCCACCGGGGCGTTTCTCGTGGTGATCGTGTTCGGCATGTCCGACGGCATCCGCGCGCAGTCGGCATCGCTTGGACACGCCGACGAGGTCGGCCGCGCCGTGGTGCTGATTGCGGTCACGGTGCTGCTCGTCGGCGTGGTGGAGGTCGCGGTTACCACGACCAGGACGGTCGCGCACCGGACCCGTGAACTCGGCGTGCTCAGCGCCAACGGGGTACCGCGCAAACCGGTGATCGCGGCGCTGTTGGTGGAACCCGTGATCGCCTCGGTGCTGGGGGCTTTCGCGGGCGCTGCGCTCGCCGCACTGACGGGTCTCGTACTCGCCGCGATGGGCGTCGTGGCGACGGGAGTGTCGACCGTGGGCCTCGGCCTCGGCGTCGCGATCGCCATCGGCGTCAGCATCCTGGCCGCCCTGTTCACCAGCATCGTGCCCACCTGGAACGCGGCATCGAGGCCACCGATCCGATCCCTGACAGCGGGAGGCTGATATGACTGCCATCGAAGACAGAACCGACACGACGGATCTTCCGGTCGGCGACGACGACCGATCACCCGTCATCGAGATCTCGAACGTCTGGAAGCTGCACAAACTCGGCGACGAGGTGGTCAAGGCGCTGGTGGCCGCCGACTTGACGGTGATGCCAGGCGAATTCGTGTGTTTGATGGGTCCGAGCGGTAGCGGCAAATCCACACTGCTGAACATGATCGGCGGACTGGACCGGCCGACGAAGGGCACCATCAAGGTTGCGGGCCGCGATACGTCCGCCCTGACTGAGAGCCAGTTCGCCGCGCTGCGCCACGACACCATCGGCTTCATCTTCCAGAGCTACAACCTCATTCCGTTCCTGTCGGCGGTGGAGAACGTCGAACTGCCGCTGTTGTTCGAGCCCTACGACCGCAAGTCGCTGCGCAAACGGGCGCTGGAACTTCTCGAACTCGTCGGACTGGGTCACCGCGTCGACCATCAGCCGACCAAGATGTCCGGCGGCGAACAGCAACGGACCGCGATCGCGCGATCGCTGATCAGCAACCCGACCCTGGTGTTGGCCGACGAGCCCACCGCCAACCTGGACCACCGCACGGGGGAGACGGTGGTGCGCATGCTGCGCGACCTGTGTTCGACGCTCGGCGTCACGGTCGTCGCCAGCACCCACGACCCCACGGTGGCCGACGAAGCGAGCCGTGTCGTCCGGATGAAAGACGGACAAATCATCAAGTAACCCAATGAGATTGGGAGCAATTGCATGACTCAAGAGCTAGAGGCCGCGCCGCCGTCAGACCGCGACAAGCTGATGACGACCGAGCTCGTCCCCGAACAGGTGCTGCCGAAGGTGATGACCACGTTCGGCCTCGTCGCCACCTACGTGTTCATTATCTGCTGGCTCACCGGCTCATCGGTGATGGCGGCCGGCGGCTGGACGGCAATCCCGATGTGGGTGCTCGGCATCCTCACCTTTCTGGTGCCTGCCGGTATGGCGGTCGCCGAACTCGGCAACCTGTGGCCGGGTGAAGGCGGGGTGTACATCTGGGCCACCCGCACCATGGGTGAGACATGGGGGTTCATCGGCGGCTATCTCTCGTGGATACCGGTGATTCTCAACGCCGCCTCCTCGCCCGCGATCGTGCTGCAGTTCATCCTGTTGGCATTCCACGCCGAACTCGGCTTGATGCTCAGCATCGTCCTGCAGCTGGTGATCCTCTGGTCGGTCATCGGTTTGGCGTTGGCGAAACTGGCTGCCAACCAACGTATCATGAACGTTGTTTTCATCGTGTACCTGGCGCTGACAGCGGTGATATTCATCGCGGGCGTCGTCTACGCGGCCAAGAACGGCTCGGGTACGCCGTTCAGCGTTCATGACGCGGTGGTGCCGGACTTCGTCGGCGCAGGGTTCCTGTACGGCACCGTGCTGCTCTATCTCCTGGGTGTCGAGACGCCGTACAACATGGGCGCTGAGTTCCTTTCGGTACGCAAGAGCGGTCCGAAGATGGTCGTGTGGGGCTCTGCCGCGCTGGTGGTCATCTACCTGCTCACCACCCTCGGCACCATGATGGTGCTGCCGTCCGAGGAGATCGATGCGGTCACCGGTGTCATCGGCATGCTCGGCAAGGCCGCGCCCGCGGGCGTCATGGAGGTCTCGGCGATCATCTTGGCGGTCATCATCTTTGTGGCGTTGATGACCTACCAGGTCACCTACTCGAGGCTGATCTTCGTATCCGGGCTGGAACGTCACCTTCCGCGGATCTTCACCCATCTCAACCCGCGCACACGCAACCCGGTCACCGCGGTCCTCATCCAGGGTGTGATCTCATCGCTGATCCTGGTGACGCTGTACTCGCAGAGCAGCATGGAGCACGTCACGATCTTCCTCCAGGGCGGGCTGTCCACCGTGTGGTTGATCTCCGGGTTCTTCTTCCTGTTCCCGGTTGTCATCGCACGCAAGAAGTACGCCGATCGCTATGCCAGCGAACAGTTCTGGCGGATTCCCGGCGGGATGGTCGGGGTTTGGATCACCGTCGTCGTCGGCACCCTGGGAACCATCGGCGGCGTCTACTACTCGTTCGCCAAGTCGTGGCTCGCTGACGTGCCGGACAGCACCTGGATGGTTTGGACCGGTGGCATTTCGCTGGCGATGGTCGCTCTCGGCGTAGTCGTGTACTTCTTCGGCCGACGCTCCGCCCACAAGACATCGCAAGAGGATGCCCTCGCCCATCTGGCGGTTCTCGAATTGAAGGATGAGATCAAATGACATTGGAAAGCACCGAACGGCCCGCCGACACCACCGGCGGTGCGACACCGTATCCGCTCGACCCGCTGACCGGCGCGGAGATCGAATCCGCAGCGGCCATCATCACCGAATCGGAATACTCCACTCCGGCAACCAAGTTCGTGATGATCCAACTCGCGGAGCCGGAGAAGAACGCCGAACTCACCTTCGAGGGGATGACCGACATTCCGCGGCGGGCGTTCGTCACGATGTACGACGCGCCGGTGAAATTGATCTACGAAGCCATCGTCGACCTGACGGCGCGGGTGATCGACTCCTGGAAGCCGGTCCCCGGGCGGTTCCCGTCGTATCTCGTCGAGCACATGACGGGGGTGGAGGAGAAGGTCCGAGAGGACCCGCGGTGGCAGGAGGCCATGCGCAAGCGCGGCGTCACCGACTTCAGCCTCGCGATGATCGACCCCTGGCCCGCAGGGTATTACGATGCGCAGGACCACTACGAGAACTCACCGCTGATCTGCCGGCCCTTGACGTTCATGCGCGCGGCGCCGTCGGAACACGGGTATGCGCGCCCGGTCGAAGGGCTGATCGTGACGTTCGACCTCGACAAGATGGAGGTCATCGACATCGAGGATCACGGCGTGGTGCCGCTGCCGCCGACGGCGGGCAACTACACCGAGCAGTTCATGTTCGACCCGAACAACCGACCGGCCTTCACCCAGTTCCGCGACGACGTCAAACCCATCGAGATCACCCAGCCCGACGGCCCGAGCTTCACCGTCGACGGCTGGAAGGTGCAGTGGCAGAAGTGGTCTCTGCGGATCGGGTTCAACCCGCGCGAAGGCATCGTGCTCAACGAGATCACCTACATCGATCGCGGCGAGACCAGGCCGATCGTGTACCGGGCATCGCTGTCGGAAATGGTGGTCCCGTACGGGGATTCGGCGCCGACGCACTGGAACAAGAACGTCTTCGACATGGGCGAGGTCGGGATGGGCTTCTCGGCGAACCCGCTGACCCTGGGCTGTGACTGTCTGGGCGAGATCTACTACTTCGATGCGACGCTGAACGACTCCTCGGGTAATGCGGTCACGATTCCCAACGCGATCTGCATGCACGAGGAGGACTTCGGCATCTCGTGGAAGCACACCGACTTTCGGACCGAGGAGGTCGAGGTGCGCCGCTCCAGGCGCCTCGTCATCTCGATGATCTGCACCGTCGGGAACTACGAGTACGGCTTCTTCTGGTACTTCTACAACGACGCGTCGATGGAAGTCGAGGTCAAGCTGTCCGGGGTGCTCACCACAGGTGCCATCGCCGACGGGGAGTCACCGCGGTGGGGAAAGATGGTCGCGCCCAACATCTACGGCCCCAACCATCAGCACTTCTTCAACTTCCGGCTCGATATGAGCGTCGACGGCCCAGGCAACAGCGTCTACGAAGTCGACTCCATCTCCGAACCCGATCCCGCACTCAACCCGCACCACAACGCCTGGATCACCCAGGACACGCTGGTGACATCAGAGGCGGAGGCCGCGCGTGACTGGAACTGGTCGACGGGGCGGTACTGGAAGATCACCAACCCGTCGAAGCACAACGAACTGGGCAGCCCGGTCGCCTACAAGCTGGTCCCGAAGGACATCGTGCCGGTGATGGTGCAGGAGGGTTCCTACATCTACGACCGCGCCCGCTTCGTGCAGCACAACCTGTGGGTGACCAAGTACGACCCCGCGGAGAAGTTCGCGGCCGGGGACTACATGTACCAGTCGGCCGACATGCAGGGCCTGCCGCAGTACATCGCCGACGACGCGCCGCTGGAGAACACCGACGTCGTGATCTGGTACACGCTGGGCGCCCACCATGTCGTGCGGCCGGAGGACTGGCCGGTGATGCCGTGCGCCTACACAGGGTTTCACCTCAAGCCGATCGGCTTCTTCGACGGGAATCCGGCACTGGACATTCCGCCGTCACCGCCGAAGGCGTGCCACCATCACTAGAACGGGTCGGTGCCCAGCGTCACCAGCATCCGCTTGAACTCCTGGCGCTGCTCGCTGGTCAATGCGGACATCAGCCGACGTTCGGCGGCCTTGACGCCTGCGTCTGTCTTCTCGAGCAGCGCGCGTCCCTCGCGGGTCAGCGCTGCGGGTAGCGACCTGCCGGAGGACACGCTGGCCGGCCTGGTGACAAGACCTCGGTCCTCCAGGCCGCGCAGGACCATGTTCATCGCCTGCGGGGAGACATTGGTGTCGCGCGCCAGTTCGGCGTTCGAGCGGTCGGGGAAGCGCGCCAGGATCCGCATGCAGATGTACTGCGGGAAGGCCAGGCCCAGCGGTTCGAGGACGGTCGCCGTTACCTCGGAGCGTAGCGCGTTGGCCACCCTGTGCAGCAGATAGCCCAGTGGCTGGTCCTCGAGGATATCGCTCATATCAAGCATATTGACATGTATCAACCTGGTTGATAAACCTGGGGTATGACCACGCAACCAGAACAAGAGATGTTCGAGTCCGCCTACCGCGGCGACTCCGAGGAGTTCAAGGGCTTTCGTCCGCCGTGGAGCATCGGCGAGCCGCAGCCGGAGATCCAGGCGCTGATCGACGCGGGCAAGGTGCACGGGGTCGTACTCGACGCGGGCTGCGGCGAGGCCGCCACCGCACTGCACCTGGCGGAGAAGGGTTTCACCACGGTCGGCCTCGACTCGGCCGAGACCGCGATCAAGCTGGCCAAGGAAGAAGCCGAACGGCGCAGCCTGACCAACGCCACGTTCGAGGTCGCCGACATCAGCAACTTCACCGGCTATGACGGCCGGTTCGGCACCATCATCGATTCAACTCTCTTCCACTCGATGCCGGTCGAGCTGCGCGAGGGTTACCAGCAGTCGATCGTGCGGGCCGCGGCGCCCGGTGCGTCGTACTTCGTGCTGGTGTTCGACGCCGCGGGCATGCCGCCGGAGTCGCCGGTCAACGCCGTCACCGAGGACGAATTGCGGGAGGTCGTGGACAGGTATTGGGAAATCGACGAGATCAGGCCCGCCCGCATTCACGCCTACGTGCCGGATGAGGCCGCCGCGGCGCTGCAAGCCTTCGCCGGTGCCGACGTCCGCGACGAGGCAGGCGGCCGCAAGTCGGTGGGCGCCTGGCTGCTCACCGCGCATCTCCGCTAACCACGCCGGGGCCGACCCTGTCGCGGCCGCGAGGCCTCGATGAGGCAGGATTAGGGGTAGCCGTCCCGGCCGAACACCGGGATGGCGATCTCATGCGAGGACCCCGAGGAGTCGGATGGCGGAGGTAACGACCACCAACGGTGCCGAAGCATCCCCGATCCGGCCCATGTACAACCGCGTGCTCCTCAAGCTCGGCGGCGAGATGTTCGGCGGCGGGCAGGTCGGCCTCGACCCCGATGTGGTGGCCCAGGTGGCCCGCCAGATCGCGGAGGTCGTCCGCAGCGGTGTCCAGGTCGCCGTCGTCATCGGCGGTGGCAACTTCTTCCGCGGTGCCCAGTTGCAGCAGCGCGGCATGGAACGCACCCGCTCCGACTACATGGGCATGCTCGGCACGGTGATGAACAGCCTTGCGCTGCAAGACTTTCTGGAGAAGGAAGGCATCGCCACCCGCGTCCAGACCGCCATCACGATGGGCCAGGTCGCCGAGCCCTACATCCCACTGCGCGCCCAACGGCATCTGGAGAAGGGTCGCGTGGTGATTTTCGGCGCGGGCATGGGTCTGCCGTACTTCTCCACCGACACCACCGCAGCACAGCGCGCACTCGAGATCCGGGCGGAGGTGGTGCTGATGGCCAAGGCCGTCGACGGAGTGTTCACCGCCGACCCCCGGACCAACCCAGACGCCGAACTGATCACCGCGATCACCCACCGCGAAGTCATCGAACGCGGGCTGGCCGTCGCCGACGCCACGGCTTTCAGCCTGTGCATGGACAACGGCATGCCCATCCTGGTGTTCAACCTTCTTGTCGACGGAAATATCGCTCGGGCGGTCGCAGGTGAGAAGATCGGAACGCTGGTCACCACCGACTGACCTGAAATGGAGAAGCCGTGATCGAGGAAACCCTCTTCGACGCCGAAGAAAAGATGGAAAAGGCAGTGTCCGTCGCGCGCGACGACCTGGCCTCCATCCGCACCGGCCGCGCCAACCCGGGCATGTTCTCTCGACTGTCGATCGACTACTACGGCTCGCAGACCCCGATCACCCAGCTGTCCAGCATCAACGTGCCGGAGGCTCGGCTCGTCGTCATCAAGCCCTATGAGCAGTCCCAGCTGAAGGCGATCGAGGACGCGATCCGCAATTCCGACCTCGGCGTCAACCCGTCCAACGACGGCAATGTCATCCGCGTCTCGATCCCACAGCTGACCGAGGAACGCCGCCGCGAGTTGGTGAAGCAGGCCAAGGCCAAGGGCGAGGACGCCCGGGTGTCGGTGCGCAACATCCGCCGCAAGGCGATGGAGGAACTGCACCGCATCAAGAAGGACGGCGAGGCGGGCGAGGACGAGGTCAAACACGCCGAGAAGGAACTCGACAAGACCACCCACACCTACACCGGCCAGATCGACGAACTGGTCAAGCACAAAGAAGGCGAACTGCTCGAGGTCTGATGGCCGAGCAGCAAGCAGGTCCTGTGTCCAACCCGGTCGACGAACCGCCGAAGAAATCGCGGGCCGGCCGCGATCTGCCCGCAGCCATCGGCGTGGGCGTCCTGCTCGGCGGGATGGCGATCGCCGCGCTGATCTTCTTGCCGATCGCGTGGCTGCCGATCCTCGCGATCTTCATTCCCATCGCGACCCACGAGGTCATCCGTAGGCTGCGCGAAGCCGGCTACGCCCTTCCGGTCATCCCGCTGCTGCTCGGCGGTCAGGCGATGATCTGGCTGACGTACTTCGGCCCGGCCGGTCTGCTGGGTGCCTACGCAGGCACCATCGTCGTCTGCATGGTCTGGCGTCTGGTGGGGCAGGGCATCAAGCAGGCGCCGGTCAATTACCTGCGCGATATCTCGGCGACGATCTTGCTGGCGACATGGGTGCCGCTGTTCGCGGGTTTCAGTGCGCTGCTGATCTTTCAGGACCACGGCGGGGCAAGGACGTTCACGGTGATCGCGACGGTGGTGTTCGCCGACATCGGCGGCTACGTCGCGGGCGTGCTGTTCGGTAAGCACCTCATGGTGCCCGCGATCAGCCCCAAGAAGTCGTGGGAGGGGTTGGCGGGTTCGCTGCTCTTCGGCATCACCGCGGCCGTGCTCTCCGTCGCGTTCCTCATGGAACGGCCGGCATGGGTCGGCGTGCCGCTCGGGCTGTTCCTCGTCATCACGGGCGTGCTCGGCGATCTGGTCGAGTCTCAGGTCAAGCGCGATCTCGGCATCAAGGACATGGGCACGCTGCTACCCGGCCACGGCGGAATCATGGACCGCATCGACGCGATGCTGCCGTCGGCGGTTGCGGGCTGGATTGTGTTGACGCTCTTGGCCTGAGCGCGATTCATGCGGCTTGGTTGTCGGGTGGGTCTGGTCCGCCTTGGGTCTCGTCGGTGGTCTCGTCGGTTTCGTCGGTGTCGTCGGTCTCCTCGTCTTCGGGAGGTCGGAGGAGTGCTTCGGGGCGGTGGTAGTAGTTGATGCGGGATTGTCCGTGGTCCAGATCCGGCGGTGGGTGCCATTCGCATTCGCCGCGGCTGTTGATGGTGGTGGTCCAGCCGCCGGTGTCGGCGTCGCGGTTGTCGGTGCCGCAGGCCAGGGTCAGGTCGTCGACGTTGGTGTGGCCGCCGTCGCGCCAGGGGGTGCGGGCGTGATGGACCTGGCAGCCGTAGGCCCCGACGGTGCAGCAGGGTTTGGTGCAGCCGCCGTCGCGGGCGATGAGCATGAGCCGCTGGGCGGGGGAGGCGATGCGTTTGGCGCGATACAGCGCCAGCGCTTGGCCGGTGGCGCCGTCGAAGATCGCCAAATGGTGGTTGGCGTGGGCGGCCATCTTGATGACGTCGGCGATCGGGATTTTGCTGCCGCCGCCGGTGACGCCGATACCGGCGCGGCTTTCCAGGTCTTGCAGGGTGGTGCGGATGATCACGCCGACGGGTAGGCCGTTGAGGTGGCCGAGGTCGCCGCTCATCAGGGCGATGCGCCCGATCACCAGCAGGGCGTCGTGTTGGCGTTGTTCCAGGGTGCGGGTGTCGTTGTCGATCTGGGCCTGGGTGGGGGTGCCCGAGGTGCAGGGTTCGTCATCGGCGGGGTTGCACATGCCCGGCGCGGCGTATTTGGCGAAGATGACTTCCCACACCGCCCAGGCTTCGGGGGTGAGGTCGGCGACCAGTGGGGTCATCGCGTCGCGGCCTTGGCGGCCGACCGCGACGCGGCGTTTGCGGGCGCGTTCGGCGTCATCGGGGGCCGGGCCGTCCTGATCCAATAGGAACAGCCGCAGCTCGGCGGTCTCGCGTAGCTCCTTGGGGCCCACCCCGACCGCGACGCGCACCAGATCGACCTCCAGCTGCGCGGCGGTGGTGGCATCCACCCAGGCGGGCAGGCGTCGCATCGCCTCGCGCAGGGTTTTGACGTGTTCGCCGGTGATCAGCCCGGCGGCCTGGGCGGCCGCTACCGCGGGCAGCACCGGCGCCAACGCCTCCCCGAGCAGGCTGGTGCGGGGGCCGAGGTCGGCGGCCTCGTGCAGCCGCCGCGACGCCTCGGCCGACGAGAGCCGCCAGCGGATGCGCAGCACCTCGTTCCAGGATTTGGCGCCCATCAGCTTGGGGGTGGTTTCGGCCTGCAGCCGCATCAGCAGCCGATGGGACTGCGTCGGCATCCGACACGTCAGCGTCTCGAGGTCGTCCATCACCGAGACCAGCTCGGTGCGGGTCAACGCGGTCAGGTCGGTGGCGGCGAAGGCGTCGTAGGCCGCGCGCAGATGGGCCATCGCCTCACGCACCGCCTCTACCGACATACTTCGAACATACATTCGAACACCGACAAACTGCCGATTCAACTTTCTTGGCAGGCGGGCACCTCGGCGTGGGTCCGCAACCCATCTAACCGGCCGGTGCGCCACCGATCGACAACGGCAGGTACTCGATCGTTCGGACCGGCATGTTAACCAAGCGAATCGTCTCGCCGGGTTGGAGCGAGTAATTCGGTAGTCGCTTGTGCAGCTCATCGAGGGCGACACGCAACTCCAGACGCGCGAGATTCGACCCCAGGCATCGATGTGTGCCGCTCGCGAAGGCGATGTGCTGATGCCGCGGTCGGTCGATGTCGACACCCAGCGGGTCGGGGTGGGCGTTCGGGTCCAGATTCGCGGTTCCCCACGACGCGAGGATGGCCTCGCCCTCCTTGATGACGAGTCCATCGCCGAGATCGACGTCCTCGGCGGCATATCTGGTGCCTGTCTGCACCGGTGACTCGTATCGAAGCAGCTCCTCGACGAGCCCCCTCGTCAACGTGGGGTCTGCGATGATGCGCTGACGCACGTCCCGATGCTGGGCCAGCCAATGAATCATCAGGGACAGCGATGCCGTTACCGTGTCCAGGCCGGCAAACATCATCAGCATGATGATGCTCAACAGTTGCGCCTCGCTGAGTGGCTCGCCATCGATTTCCGCCTGCAGAAGCGCCCACAGGATGTCGTCTCCGGGCCCCGCTTTCCGTCGCTTCTGCATCACATCGATGAAGTAGGCAGCGATTCGCAAGGCCGCGCCCTGCATCTTCTCGAAGTTCTCTTCTGGAGTGTCACACTCCGGGCGCAGCATGTCTCGCTTGTAGTCGAGGAAGAAGTCGAGATCCTCAACCGGAGCTCCGAACAATCGCAGAAACGTGATGCAGGGCAGCGGAACACAGAACCGTGAGTACATCTCGACCGATGCGTCGTCGGCGAAACCATCCACGAGTTCTGCGGTGAGTTCACGGATTGTGCCCTCTAGGCGCGCGATCTGCTTCGGTGCGAACAACGGGTCGAGGATCCTGCGCCACCTACTATGCTCATCGCCATCGACTTCGAGTGGGACGAAAGGCATTCCAGGCACCATGCTGCCGCGTCCACCGTTGCCGAGAATGGCCGGATGTCGATTGAGCTTCAGAATGTCTTCGTGTCGATATAGATAGATCGCACCATCGGGTGACCGTTCAAAGCGTGTCGTCGCCACCTTCTCGGCGAGATAGTCCTGTGGGTGCTCCAGTGTCTCGATGGAACGCGCGTAATCAGACAGGCGAAAGTCGTATGGCTGCTCGGTCGGTGTACCGACGTCTGTCATCTCGTACCTCATCGCTAGTGGCGCTCATGGTGAACGTTGTTTACTATACAGCGTATGGTTGGCCGTCCCAAGACCCGCGCTGAGGCGCTCGACAGGCAGGCGATCATCGCCGCTGCGCTGCTTCTGGCTCGGAAAGGGCTGGCCAGCCTGACGATGCGGTCGCTCAGTGACGAGCTGCAGGTGTCAGTGGGCGCGCTGTACAAACACGTTTCTGGCCGCGACGAGCTTCTCGACCTGGTGGTCGACCACGTGCTCGATTGGGCGCCCGATGTGACCGCGGATACGGGTGACGGCTGGTCGGCGTTGCGGGCACAGGTGTTGGGGATCCAAGACATGATGGATCGCTTTCCGGGGCTCGACGACGCGGTCATCGCGCGCTCGCCCCGATCGCCCACGTCGAAACGAATGCGGCGCGACGGCATGGCGGCGCTGCAGCAGGGCGGCTTGACGGTCGACGAAGCGCACAGGGTCTACCGGGCGGTGACGTGGCTCTGGCTCGGCTCCCGCGCCGCGCTGGAGGGTCGCAGGCGCAGGCAGGCCGATATCGACACGTTCACCGAAGCGCTCGACATCCTGATTGCCGGTCTGCGGCACCACATCGACCTGTCACGTAAGGAGTTGACCGGATGACGCAAGTTGCCAACGCGACGGAAACCCGAACCGACCAGCTGCGGCCGCACTGGGTGCCGACGGGCTGGTTCCAAGTGGGCTGGTCGACGGACTTTCCGGCTGAGATTGTGCGGCCGCTGCGCTACTTTGGCGGTGAGCAGGTCGCCTACCGGGACAGTGACGGAACCCTGCACATCCTCGATGCGTACTGTCGGCATCTCGGTGGAAACTTGGCCTACGGCGGCCGTGTCCAAAACGACTGCGTGGTGTGCCCGTTCCACGGATGGCGATGGAACGGCGAAGGCCGCAACACACACATTCCGTACCAACCCGAGCGCCCGAATCGCGCACGGAGACTGAGGGTATGGCCCGTGCACGAACATCTCGGTGTGGTGTACATGTGGCACGACGTCGAGGGCCGCGAGCCGAGTTGGGAGCCCCCGAACATCTTCGCCGACACCGCGCCTCACACTGCCGGGTTGGAGTACCACTCGCCGGTGCCGGACGGCCAGGTCAAGTTCGACGCGTTGACGCTTCATCCGCAGCTGGTGTCTGAGAATGCGGCAGACCCGATTCACTTCCGCTACGTTCACGGCGCCCGACATCATCCGGTGTTCCTACGCCGCTGGGAGGACGACGCGCACTGGTTCAGCCAGATCGGCTTCGGAAGCCGTTGGCGGGAAATGGCTCCCGACAGCCACGACGGTGACACCCTGTCGATCCTCGTCGCTGGTGTCGGCCTCAACTACACGGCGCTGTCGGGGTCGATGAACACGTTGATCCTGCTGTCCACCACGCCGACCGACGCAGGCACCAGCGACATGTTCCAGACCGTGTGGCTGGAAAAGCTGCCCGGAGACACGCCTGAAGTGCTCAGATCGCGGATGGATCAGGCGATTTCACAGCTGCCGAATGACATCGCGATCTGGAGCCACCAGCGGTTCGAGGATCCTCCCGCGCTGGCGACCGTCGAGGGGCAGGCGTTCCGGTCCTTCCGCCGTTGGGCGAGGGCGTTCTATCCGGAGGTCGGGGGCGCGGTCCGACTGTGAACATTCAGCAACAGAAAGCTGCTCGATGAAGGTCGGGGTCTATTTCGACCTTCGTAACCCACCGCAGTGGCGACAGGATCCGTCGCGGCTCTACGGGTTCACGATCGAAGCCTGTCAAGAGGCCGAACGGCTCGGCGCGAGTTCCGCGTGGTTCTCCGAACATCATCTGTTCGACGACGACTACCTCTGCCAACCGCTGACCTTCGCCGCCGCGGTCGCCGCCCGCACGAAGCGGATCCGGCTCGGTACCGCGATCGTGATTGCCCCGCTGCATCATCCGGCCGAACTTGCCGAGCAGAGCGCGACGGTGGACCTGATCTCCGACGGCCGGCTCGACCTCGGGATCGGAACCGGTTACCGGGTACCGGAATTCGAGTTGTTCGACGCGTCGATGACGGCGCGGTACGCGCAGACCGACGGTATGGCGCGACGGCTTCGCGAATTGTGGGGGCCCAAAGGGGTCACCCCACGGCCAGTGCAGGATCCGCTGCCGATCTGGATGGGCTACCAGGGCCCGCAGGGCGCGCGGCGGGCCGGTCTGCTCGGTGAGGGGCTGCTCTCGGTCGACGCGACACTGTGGGAGCCCTACTCGTCCGGGCTCGCCGAGGCCGGGCATCCGCTGAAGGTAGGCGTGATGTCGGGTGGCATCCAGGGCTGGGCAACCGACGATCCGGACCGCGACTGGCCCATGGTGTCCGAACATCTCGAGCATCAACTGAATTCGTATCGTCGCCATATGGTTGAAGGAACGGGTCGGCCACCGCCCAAGCCGGTCGACCTCGATCGCGTGGTGAACGCAGGCAGCATGGCGCCGCTGAAGGACTTCGCCTACGGCACGCCCGAGCACGTCGCCGAGGTGATCAAGTCCGGGACGGCGGGTGCGCCGGTCGACACGGTCTTTCTGTGGGCTTCGGTAGGGGGCATGTCCGAGGAGGCCACCATGCGGAACATCGAGACCATCTGCACCCGACTGGCGCCGCTGTTGGACGAGGACCGATGACCCGCCGGGAAGCCGCCGATCCGTTCGGCGAATGGGCCACCAGCAAGGACGCGTTGATCAGCTACCGCTACCTCGCATCGGCGCCCCGCCCCATCGACCGCACCCATGCCGAAAACGAGCTACGGCTGCGGCGTGACCTGCGGACCTCCGCCGGCGCAATGCTCGCCGCGCCGCTGGCGATCGCCATGCTCGACACCGCGGGCGTCAACGTCGACCCGGTCAACATCCTTGCGCTGACTCAGGTGAACATCACCGTGGCCGATCACGGTCAGAACCTTGACCGCGTCTACGTGGCAGGGCGCGTCGCCACCGAGGCCCGATCGCAGATCTTCACCGACGCCGAATTCCGCGCGAACGGGCGCACCGTCGGTTTCGGATCGGCGAACTGGTCGGTCATCTGCCCGACGCCGGACGGCTTCGTCTACCCCGAACCGGCCGAGGGGGTCGACGACGCCGACGGCCTTCCACCGCTGTGGCAGGCCTACACCGGACGTCGTCGCGACGACGGCCTGCTCGAGATCCCCTGTCTCCGACCGGAAGTCGGAGACGAGCGACTGCATCACGGGCCGATGCTGGTGATCACCGAATCCGCGGCTCTGGAAGCAGGCGCCCACGCCCTGCGCACCGACGCTGTGGCGGTCGAGCAGTTGACGACCACGATCGTGGCGCCGGGGCGAACCGGGCCATTCGTCGCGGTCCCCGTAGCCGTCGGCTCAAGCGCAGACGTGGTGGCCTGCCGCGTCGAGTTGCGCGACGCCGGCCGCGACGAGCGCGTCGTGGCGATCTCCGTTCTACGGATGCGGGCGGTCAACTGATCGGGCGGGAGCAAACCGAAATGCACGGGGTGTTCCCTTGTGCTCCACGTCACGTTACAGTGTAAGGTCAGGACGCCAACCAGCCCTGTGATGGCCCGATGAACGAGGACTGATGACTCAAGCAACGAAGTTCGATCCCCGGCTCGCCCCGATCACGCAGCACGTCAAGTCCATGGCGAGTCCGCAGGCGTTCTACAGCGAGAAGGCTGAGCAGCGCTTCGAACGGGTCAACGGGGTGGTGACCCTCTACCGGTTCGACGACATCATCAAGATCAACCGGCATCCGGCGATCCTGGGCAACGGCGGCCAGGGCGGCAGCTTCGGCAACGACAATCCGTTGATCCCGCTCGAGATCGACGGCGAGGACCACAAGAAGTGGCGCAAGTTGCTCGATCCGATCTTCGGGCCCAAGCAGATGGCGCCGCTGGAAGCCCAGATCCGAACCCTGGCAGGCGAACTCATCGACAAGTTCATCTCGCAAGGGGCCGCCGACCTCCATGACGACTTCTGCGTGCCGCTGCCGTCGCTGACCTTCCTGCGGCTCGTCGGGGCGCCGATCGAGGACCTCGACTTCTTCATCGACTTCAAGAACGGCGTCATCCACCCCGAAGGCGACACCGTCGAGGAGATGGAAGCCAACATGGCGGTGGCCGGCGGCAAACTGCTCGAGTACTTCGTGAAGTTCCTCGCCGAACGTCGTCAGGACACTGAGCAGAAGGACGACGTGATCGCCGTGCTGTTGCGCTCCGAGGTCGACGGTAAGCCGATCGAGGAACTGGACCTGCTCAACATCATGTTCCTGCTGATGTTCGCCGGCCTGGACACCGTGACCTCGTCATTGTCGTGCATCTTCGCCTGGCTGGGCCAGCATCCCGAAGAGCGGGACCGGCTCGTTGCCGACCGGTCGTTGCTCCCGGCCGCTATCGAGGAGATCGTGCGCTACGAGTCCCCGGTGCCGTCCGGTCAGCGGTTCGCGACCGAGGACATCGACCTCGGCGACGGCCTGGTGATCAAGGCCGGCGAGGCGATCCACGCGATCTGGGCGGCGGCCAATGTCGACCCGACGCACTATGACAACCCGCTCGAGGTCGACTTCAGCCGCGGCCGTGCGCCCAACATGGTCTTCGCCAGCGGTACTCACCGGTGCCTGGGCTCCCATCTCGCGCGGATGGAGCTGCGGACCGCGCTCGACGAGATCCTCAACCGAATCCCCGACTTCACCGTGCCCGAGCCGGAAAAGCTTGTCTACGATAATGTCTCGGTGCGGACCGTGACCAAACTTCCGGTGTCCTTCACCGCGGGCTGACGGGACGATGCGGCGCGCTGAACTCAGTATCGACGTCACCGGCACGTGTGCCCTGGAGGGTCGGCTGACCATTGCGGCAACGGCGTATCTGCCACCGGCCGAACACCTTCGGGCGCACCAGCCGGTGATATTCGCGTTGCCCGGCGGCGGTTACTCGCGCGGCTACTACGACATGCACTTCGACGGGCACGAGGGTTACAGCCAGGCCGCCCACCACGTCGAGCGGGGTCTGATTCTGGTGGCGATCGACCATCTCGGGGTCGGCGACAGCACGCCGGAGGTCGCCGAATCCCTTCGGATCGAGGACATCGCGTCCGTGAACAGCTCTGCCGTGCAACAGATTGCGCAAGGGCTAAGCGACGGCACCCTGGTGGACGGCTACCCGGCCGTCGACATCGGCGCCCGGATCGGGATCGGCCAATCCATGGGCGGCGGTGTCACGGTCATCATGGCGGCGCAGCACCAACCCTACGACGCGGTTGCGGTGCTGGGCTACAGCGCTATTCACACCGTGCTGCCGCAGCGCAGTGCCGAGGACGGGCAGTACGTGGACAAATTCGCCTACAGCCGAGACGACGGTCCTGACACGTTCTCGCTCTCGGAGTCGGCGGCTGCGATTCCCGAGTTCCTGTACCCGTTTCACTACGAGGACGTGCCCGCCGACATCGTGGCCGCTGACACGTCCGGTGGCTATCCGGTCCGGGAGACGGCGCCACCGTTCGGCAGCAAGTCGCTTCCGCTGTGTGTGGTGGCGATGCTCTCGCCGGGTTACGTCAGCGCCGAGGCCGCAGAATTGACGATTCCGGTCTTCATCGGTCTCGGCGAACGCGATACCGCGCCGGAACCGCACCGCGAACCCTCCGCGTACGGCAAGTCCTCTGACGTCTCGTTGTTCATCGTCGAACGCATGGCCCACATGCACAACTTCGCGACGACCCGAAAGAAGCTGTGGGACAGGCTCGTAGCGTGGTCCAACGCCGTCAGCGGCGACTACGTGACCGCTTCTTCTTCGCGGCAAGCTGCGCCTGCAGTCCCGCGATGATGGTGTCGACGCCGTAGTTGAAAAAGTCGCGCCCTCGCAACCTGGCGAGATGGGGGACCAGGCGCTGCAACGTGTCCTCCAAGCTGCCGGGATCGACCGTGCTCGGGTCGGGGGTGTCGAGTTCGACCACCTGGTAGCGGCCGAAGAGGTACGTGTGAATCATCGCGTACGACAGAAAGACCTCGGCGCCTTCGAATCCCGCGTCCAGCAGGATGTCCATGATCCCGGCCATCAGCCTCTGATCGGCGCTGTACATCCGTTCGAGCATCACTGTCGCGATGCCCGGATGGTCATGCAGGCGTGCGTCGATGCTGATGAGCACCTCGCGTAGCCGTTCCTCCCAGGGGCCCGAATCAGGCTCGGGGAGCTTGACTTCCGACAGCAGCCGGCGTGTGACGAGATCGAGAAGTTCGCGTTTGTCGCTGACGTACCAGTACGGGGCCATCGCGGAGCGGCCGAGTTCGCGAGACAACCGACGCATCGACAGGGCATCGAGACCCTCGGCCCGGATGATGTTCAGCGCCGCATCGACGATCTGTTCCTCGGTCAGCGTTGGCGGCTTACCCCGTTTGGCGGAACTCGAGCCCGCGGAGGCCTCTTTCGGCGCGATCGGTCCACTCCGTCCTCTCGGCTGCTTTACCTAGCCATGCTATAAGGACGTGCCCCGTGGTGGTGTCATATCCCGAGACGCTCGAGCAAACGCTCGTGATATGCCGCCGGCCCGCCGAGCAGAAGGCTCGCCGACAGTGCGCGCCGTAGCAGTCGTTCGGCCTCTTCATCATTGACGATTTCGGCCGCCAACGCCGCTACTCGAACCGAGGCCTCCGAGCACGCGATGTGCGCCATCGTCGCCGCGCCGGCTGCGGCATCGGGCTCGAAAGCGCGGCGCCACAGCGCGATCGCGGTCGCGTGGTCGAGCACCGTCTGCACGAGTTCGTCGCCCGGCCACTCCGCACGCTGCTGGCGGAGCAGGATTCCGATCGCCCGCTCCAGCAGGCCGACCTGCTCACCGGCCAGCGCCGTCATCGCCAGGTCGATCGCCCGCCGCATCAACAATCCGCCCTGACCCTCTCGACCCAGCAGCGTCGCCGGGGCGTCGTCGACCTCGACGGTGAACAACGGACGGACCGGGTCGATCGTGTCGAGCGGGGTGATCCGCAGGCCGGGCGCGTCGGCGTCGACCGCGAACACCGACGGACCCGCCACTGACCGGGCCACGATGAGGATGACGTCGGCTCCACCGGCGTCCGGGACGAAATGCTTGGCACCGGTCAGCTTCCAGCCCGCCATTTCGGGCACGGCTCGGGTCCGGACCAGGGCGGGATCCCATGAGCCGTTGCGCTCTGCGGCGGCCAGGGTTGAGCGGACTTCGTCCCGCTCGATTCGACGCGCCAACTCAGCGCCGTCGGCACCCAGCGCTCGCAGCGTCTGCAGCGCCAGCCCGACGTTGCCGCGAAGTGGTGCGGTGCTGTCGGAGTGGCCGAAGGCCCGCATGGCAGCGCCCAGGTCGGCAGGGCCGGACGTGGAAAGCGACAGCCACGAGGCCTCGTCGGGGTAATCGTCGGCGGTGCCGGATGTCTGGAGGTATTCGGCTGCGCGGGCGCGTACCTCGGCGCGCGCGTTGCTCGCCATTGTGCGGAACACAGTGGGATTACCTGCTGCAGGGAGGAATTGGCCACGGAAGGGACTGCCAATGTCAGCGGTCAGGTGTGGCCCCAACACCGTCGAGACGAACCCGACGCCTGTGCTCAGCGCGGTGGCGCGTACCGCCGCCGCCACTGCAGGGGCGTCGATCGGACCGTTGGCGGCGGCGACGTGCACGAGCAGTGCGCTGAGGTCGCGACGGAGCGCGCGGTCGTCCCACGTCCATGTCGAGCGCATCAGCGCCGACAGCGTGTCGGGATCGAGCGCATCGGCAAAAGTCGAGGCCACATCCGCGGCTGCTGTGGTTTCGGTGCTCATGTGACGACCTTCCTAATCATGAAATCGGCAGACCCCGTTTCCAACCTCAACATTACAGTGTAAGGTCAAGGCAGAACTTCTAGTGACGTTCAATCGAAGGAGTCCTCGATCATGACGCAGGCAACCGAGATTGCCCCGGACGCAGGCGAGCGCGAGAAGATCTGGGCGCATTCCGGTGACTCGCACATCTTGGAGCCCGACGATCTGTGGACGGCGCGCCTGCCGAAGGAACTCGGCGATCGGGCTCCGCGTACCGAGCGCGGTGAGAAGTACGAGTTCATCTATGTCGACGGCAAGGCGAAGAGCCGCCAGCTCAATGACTTCATGGATGCGATCCGTCCACCGGGTGCGGGTGATATCAAGATCCGCCTCGAGGATCTGGACCGGGAAGGCGTCCAGTGCCAGTTGACGTTCCCCTCGGTCGGGTTCTGGACCGTCAACATCGAAGATCCCGAACTGGCCCGCGTCGCTGCCCGCGCGTGGAACGAGTGGGCGCTGGAAGAGGTGATGTCGTGGCAGAAGCGGGTTTTCGCCCCCGCGATCGTGCCGCTGGTGGAGCCGGCTGACGCCGCCGCCGAGGTGGAGTGGGCGGCCGAACAGGGTTTCCAGGCGATCTTCCTGCCCTGCGCGATGCCAGATGACAAGCAGTGGGGCCTGGACATCTGGGAGCCGCTGTGGGCAGCAGCGGCCGCCGCCAACGTGGTGCTGGCGTATCACATCGGTACCGGCAGTGACACCGTCGTGTACCGCGGACCGGGAGGCGCCGTTGTGAACTATATGGAGACGACGTATCCCGGCATGCGAGTGGTCTCGCACCTGGTGGCCGGCGGTGCCCTTGATCGGTACCCGGACCTGAAGGTTCTGATCGCCGAGGGTGGTGCCGGCTGGGTCCCTGCCGTTGGCGACCGGATGGACGAGGCGTACCGGCAGCACGGAATGTTCGTGCGCCCCAGGCTGAATCGGCTGCCCAGCGAGATCGTCCGCCAGCAGGTCTACGCGTCGTTCCAGCACGACATCAGCGCCGTCCAGATTATCGAGGACACCGGCTACGACAACGTCCTGTGGGGCGATGACTACCCGCATCTCGAGGGCACCTACGGCCACACCCAAGAGACGTTGCACGGTCTGTTCGACTCGGTCGATCCCCGGATAAAGCAGCGGGTGCTGCGGGGCACCTTCGAGGAATTGTTCAATGTGCCGAAACTGGGCGACGCACCCGCGGCCAAGTGACCGACACCGCCGCTGCGCACGAGTTCCGTCCTGACCCCTTTAGCCAGCGGAGCCGCCAACACGGCGCCGACCGGTGTGCGCAGATCCTGCCGCAGGTCGAGTACATTGGCCGCACTCGTGGAGTCCAGCGCCTCCGGGCGCGAGCCGAGGTAGGCGTAACTCATCAGCACGCCACGGGTCGGTGCCCAATCTCCTCGAGCGGTCCGATCCCGGCGTGACCAGCGCGTTCGTGTGGTCAGTACGCCCGCATCCGCACCGAGGTCGCCGCGATCAACCGGTCACCACGGCCGGCGTCGCGCAACTCCACCCGGCAACCGACCGAGTCACCCTCGACCGCCGAATAGACCGGGGCAGCGATGAACGGCCCCACCCGCCCGGGTGCGACGACCGTCATCGAAAGGTGCTCGGCTCCTAAGCTCATCGGTTCCCAATGTTTCTGCGGCACAGTCCAACGCGACGGCCTCAGTGATTACCCAGCATCGGACCGTGGTGCAGCCACTCCACACCCACCTCGCGGGGTAGCCGCGGGATTTCGATGGCGGTTTCACCTCGGCGCCGGCCCGAGTACGCGCGCCATAGGGGTGGTAACTCCGCGCGATTGTCCTCGCAGGGAGCCGGTTTAGGGAAGCAGAACCGATGCGGCGAGTGATTGAGCACCGACCAGTTGGCGGTGCCGAAACCGATACCCGCCGTCGCCGGACTTCTGTCCTGGCTGATTCTCGGCGAGCGACCGGACATCGGCATCGCGGTCGGTCTGGCTGCCGGTGCGGCGGCCTGCTTCCTCAATGCCCGTTCCCGACAGCGCGACCGACCCGGCCTCACTGAACCGGATCCCAGCCCGTCCACCGTGGGATCCACCGCGGAACGTTCGCGCGGTAAGTTGACGTACTCCGCGCCGAACCGCTTGGTCAGGTGCGGCTCCTCCCAGAACTTGATGAGGGTCGTGAGCATCGCGACGAAGATCGCGAACCAGAACTATGACGGCGAACAGCATCGCGACGGCCGCAGCGCCGTAGTCGTTGACGGCGCGTACGTACATCGTCATGCAGAGCGTCGCGTTGAGCAACACCACGGCGGCCACCGCGCCTGCGGCCTTCCACGGGTTGGTGACCGTCAACGGCATCAGCGCTGCCAGCACGACGACGGGAGCCACGCAGACGGCATTTTGGAGCGCGGCGGTGGCCCGGAAGTCCACCCCGCGGCAGAACTTCTGCTGGTAGACGCCTCCCGCCGCGACGCTGAGCAGGGACGCGAGGAGTAGCAGGACGACGGCGTCGACGCCGCCGACCATCATGAGACGGCCCGCGCAGGCGGCCAAAACCGCGATGACGCCGAGCGCAAGCGCACCGACCCGCATCGGCGTGAGGCTCTCATCGAGGAACACTGCGGCCAGCACCGCCGTCACGACCGGGTTCATCGAGATGATCACCGCGCCCAACACTGCGGGCGCACCGTTCATCAGCGCGACGTACAGACAGGTGAAGAGCAGGCCCTGGGCCAGCAATCCGCTGATCAGAACATGTATCAGGATGCGACCTGTGGGCCATATCACTCGTGCCATCACCGCCCACGTCGCGAAGATCGCTCCGGCGAGACCGAACCGGAAAACCAGCACCGCCATCGGTGACATTGCCGAAACCGCAAGCGCGCCAATGGGATATCCAAGCGCATAGAGAAACGTCAGCGCGACAGCGGTGCGAATCGGCATGGTCGGCAGGGACACAGTTCCCATCGTTGCGAACCAACGCCTGAGCTCGCCATTCAATTTCCGCCAGGGCGCAGTGGGATACTGACAAAAGCCCATGTCGACTTCACTGCCTTTGGTTTTCGATCCGCCGCGCCGCGCGATGCCGCCGCGTCACTTCGCCGACCTCGACGAAGCCGGCCGCGCCGAGGCCGTCGCGGAGCTCGGGCTGCCCAAATTCCGCGCCAAACAGCTGGCCAACCAGTACTACGGCCGGTTCATCGCCGACCCCCATGCGATGACCGATCTGCCCGCCGCGGTCCGCGACCAGGTCGCCGAAGCGCTGTTTCCGCGGCTGATGGAGGCCACGTCGGAGATCGAATGCGACGCGGGAGAGACCCGGAAAATGCTGTGGCGGGCCGTGGACCACACCACTTTCGAGTCGGTGTTGATGCGCTATCCGCAGCGCAACACCGTGTGCATCTCCTCGCAGGCGGGCTGCGGGATGGCGTGCCCGTTCTGTGCGACGGGCCAGGGCGGGCTCAAGCGCAACCTGTCGACGGCCGAGATCCTCGAACAGGTCCGTGCCGCCGCGGTGGAACTGCGCGACCGCGACGGCGACGGGATCGCGCGCGGCGGGCGGCTGTCGAACATCGTCTTCATGGGCATGGGTGAGCCGCTGGCCAACTACAACCGCGTGCTCGCCGCGGTCCGTCGGATCACCGCGCCGCCGCCCAACGGCTTCGGCATCTCGGCGCGGTCGGTGACCGTGTCGACGGTCGGGCTCGCACCCGCAATTCGCAAGCTGGCCGACGAACGCCTCGGTGTCACGCTCGCACTATCGCTGCACGCTCCCGATGACGAACTGCGCGACACCCTCGTCCCGGTGAACAACCGGTGGAAGGTCTCCGAGGCGCTCGACGCCGCCCGGTACTACGCAGACGTGACGGGACGTCGGGTGTCGATCGAGTACGCGCTGATCCGCGACGTGAACGACCAGCCGTGGCGGGCCGACCTACTCGGTAAGCGGCTGCACGGCGCGCTGGGTCCGCTGGTGCACGTCAACCTCATTCCGCTCAACCCGACGCCCGGCAGCCAGTGGGATGCCAGCCCCAAAGCGGCGGAGCGCGAGTTCGTCAGGCGGGTGCGTGAACGCGGCGTCTCGTGCACCGTGCGTGATACGCGTGGTCGGGAAATCGCCGCGGCCTGTGGGCAATTGGCGGCTCAGGCCTGACCTTCGCGCGGCGAGTTGGCGGTCCACACCATCTCTTCGCGCAGGTTCCTGCTGCGCCAGCCGTCGGGTGTGCGGACCAAATCGTGGAAGTAGTAGCCGCCGAACACACTCAGCTGGGGAACCCCTTTGATCTGCGTTGGGTTGTAGAACATCGCACGCACCCGCGCGGTGTCGCCGTCGATCTCCGACTCGATGTTGGAGATGTAGTGCATGCTCATCGCGACCCCCTCCGAGAACACGCCGGAGAAGAACGCGATCGCTTCATCGAGTGAGCCCTGAAAAACATTCGCCGAGTAGTCGATATGGGCGTCGTAGGTGAACACCGACCGATACAGCCGCCAATCCTTGGTGTCGACCGCTCGCGCGTACCTGTTGAGAAGGGCGGCGATCTCCAGTTCGTCGCCGGTGTTCTGCTGCGCCATCAGTTGGCGCCCTTGATTCCGACGGCGTGACGCAGCTGCGCTAGGAACTGGTCATCGTCGTCGCTACGAACGATGTAGTGCGACACCGCAACTCGGATAGCGGTCGCGGCCTTGACGCCGCTGTTGGCTCCGGACAGCAGTTTCAGTAGCCGGGCCCGCATCACCGGGATGATCTTGGACAGCTGCGCGATCACGACCTCGGGTTCGATGTCGACGAGCCTGACACCCGAATACGAGTGCTGATACTCGACGATGAATCGCAGTGCCGCGTCCAGCTTTTCGGTTCCGCGCAGCCCCGCCGTCGCTTTGCTGATGCCGCTGTCGAACATCTCCCGCTCGTAGACGCCGAACGCTTCGAGCAGTTCGCTCTTGTCGGCGAACCAGCGATACAGCGTCGGGCGGGAGACACCCGCCTGCAGCGCCACTTCCGAGAGGCTGAGCTTGGTCTGTCCGCTGCGGCCGAGCACCTCCGAGGTCGCGACCAGGATCCGGTGTCGCGTCGAGGTGTCCTCGGCGTCGTCCGACGCGTCACGTCGAGCGTGCACTGGTTCGTTCACGTCAGCCTCAATCGTCGGGTCCTTGTGATCGTAGATCGTCGGTCACAGCGACTTCTCCAACAGCGTGACCGTGTCGAGGTCGTCAAGCGCGGCGACCGCGCGCCTCAGCCCGGCCAACGCGATGTCCTCGGCCTGCATACCGCCAATTCCCGCGGTGATGAGAGACGCGACATATGCGTAGAGCGCGCCAGTGCGGTACCGGTCCCACAGCTCGTCGCGAGCGAGGTCGGGCCCGCCCGCGCCGGCCAGCGCCTTGCGGTAGAGGTCGAGCAGGTCCTGCTGATGGGCCTGGCGGTCCGCGGTGTCCATCCCGGTGACCAGGGCGTAGGCCAACTCCCTGCCGGGATGACCGCGACGCACCGCCTGCCAGTCCAGCAGGCCGGCCTCGCCGTTGCGGAAGTAGACGTTGCCGGGGTGGGCGTCGCCGTGCATCACCGTGTTGGGCGCCCTGTCGATGAGCGCGGCGACCGCGCGGTAGTTGTCGTCGATGAACCGGCCGCGCTGGACGGGAATGTCGGTTTTGTCGGCGACCCGGCGCGCCGACGTCTTCAGCAAGGGCCCCGTCAGCAGCGCCGCGGAGTCGCCGGACGTGCTGTAAACCCAGCCGGGCACGCTTTCCCAGAACGTCGCGTGCAGGCGCCCGATCAGTTCGACCAGTTGGCTCGCCTGATCCGGAGTGAGCGGATTGAGCGTGTCCGGGAACTCGCAGTCGTCGACGGCGAGATCTTCCAGCACGAGCACGAAGCGCCCGGTGACCGGATCCAACGCCGACCCGTAGGACTTGGGCACGCCGGTCAGCCGGCCGGAAAGCTCTCGGTAGAAGCGGGTCTCGGTCGCGGCGAGCCGCCCCATCTCGCCCATTAGCCGGGTAGCGACGGTTTCGGCGGGCATCTTGACGAACACCGACCCCGGTACGCCCCCGCCGGTCAGGGCCAGCCGGGCGCGTGACGACGTGCCCGCATCGCCGCCGATGACCGAAACCGACGTCACGGGCACACCCATGATCTGCGACAGGAAGCGGGCGTCGAGTTCGTCGATCGTGCGGGGCAGAGAGCGCAGGCGCCCGACGGCCAGGTCCGTCGCCACGCGCTGCAGCCCGCGGCCGAGATGAGCCGCCAACCCGACGACGGGTCCGACCCGGCTCGCTGTCTGCGGCACTCGCCGACCTCCTAGTCTTGGCCTGTAGCCAGGCAAGCTTTACAAAGATGGGCAGTCTTGTAAAGCGCGGGAAAGGGATGGGTGATGGCCGGACCGATGGAGGGCGTCAGGGTCGTCGAACTCGGTGTGTGGGTGGCGGGTCCCGCGGCGGGCGGCATCCTCGCCGACTGGGGTGCCGACGTCGTCAAGATCGAACCGCCGACCGGCGATCCGGCCCGGATGTTCGGCCGCATGTTGAGCGTGGAGGACGGCGGCAGCCCGCCCTTCGAGATGGACAACCGCGGTAAGCGCAGCGTCGTGCTGGATCTCACCGCCGAGGGGGATCAGCGGCTGGCCCTCGAATTGCTCAGCGACGCCGACGTTTTCATCACCAATCTGCGTCCCGGAGCGCTGCTCCGCATCGGGTTGGACTTCGACACCGTCGCCGCCCTCAACCCTCGCCTGGTGTACGGCCTGATCACCGGATACGGCGACACCGGGCCGGATGCCGACCGCGCGGCCTACGACGTCGCCGCGTTCTGGGCGCGGGCCGGGTTGGCGCATCTGTTGACCCGGCCGGGGGAGTCGCCGCCGTTTCAGCGCGGCGGCATGGGCGACCACTCGGCCGGGATGACGTTGGTGGCTGCGGTGTGCGCAGCCCTGGTCGCCCGCGAACGGACCGGCGTCGGTCAGTTGGTGTCCACGTCGCTGTACCGGCAGGGTGCCTACACCGTCAGCTTCGACCTCAACACGTTCCTGATGACCGGCCATGCGATCGCGATCGGGCAGCGCGAGTCCATGGGCAATCCGTGTATGAACAACTACACGGCCGGCGACGGGAAACGGTTCTGGATCGTCGGCCTGGACGTCCAGCGTCACTGGGCCCCGCTGTGCCGGGTCATCAATCGTCCCGACTGGCTGACGGCTTACCCGAAACCGCGTGACCGCGCAGCCAACTCGGTGGAGATCATCAGCGCGCTCGACGAGATCTTCGCGACCAGGACACTCGATGAGTGGGCGGAACTCTTTGCCGCAGAACCGGATTTCTTCTGGTCACCGATCAACACCATCGAGGACGTCATCGCCGACGAGCAGTTCCATGCCGCCGGTGGCGTCGTCTACGTACCCGACGGCGACTCCAGCGTGGCGATGATCGCGACGCCCGCCGACTTCCACGGCACCCCCTGGGAGACCCGCTCGCCCGCGCCCGAGGTGGGTCAGCACACCGAGGAGGTTCTCGCCGAGCTCAGGTCGCGGCGCGCTTGACCCCTGCGGCATGCCGCAGTTGCGCGAGGAACTGATCGTCGTCGTCGCTGCGAACCAGGTAGTGCGACACCGCGACTCGAACGGCGGTGGCGACGGCCAGCGAGGCGTCGGGTCCGTGGGCGAGCCGCTCGAGCCGGTCCCGCATCAGCGGGATGACGCGCGCGAGCCTACGAATGACCTGCGCCGGTTCGATGTCGATCATCCGCAGGCCGGGGTAGGAGTGCTGGTACTCGACGATGACACGCAGTGCGGCGTCGAGTTTCTCGCTCGCGGGCAGTCCGGCGGTCGCCTCGGTGACGGCGCGTTCGTAGTACTTCCGTTCCCACACCACGAAGCCGTCGAGTAGGTCTCGCTTGGACGCGAACCAGCGGTAGAGCGTCGGCCGGGAGACACCGGCCTGCAGCGCGACCTCGGACAGGCTGAGCTTCGTCATCCCGTTGCGGCCCAGCACCTCGGCGGTTGCGGCCAGGATCCGCTGGCGCGTCGAGTTGTCGTCCTCGACAACCGGATCCGTCATCGATATAGCTTTACAAAATTCTGTCGAAATGTCACGCTTGAATTCGTGACGGCAGCCCCCGTGAAGGCACGCGAATACAGTTCATTCGACATCACCTCAGATGACTTCTGGAGCAGGCCCTTCGCGGTGCGCGACGAGACGTTCGCGCAGCTTCGTGCTGGTCAGGGCCTCACCTGGCATCAGCCGTTGGAGTCGATGTTCCCGATCGAGGAGCCGGGTTTCTGGGCGCTGACGCGACGCGCTGACATCGCCTTCGTCAGCCAGCATCCCGAACTGTTCACCTCGGCCCAAGGGGTCGCGCTCAGCCCGATGCCCGCGGAGATCCAACGGTTCGCATCGTTCTTCCTGAGCATGGATCCGCCGCAGCACACGGTGTACCGACGGCTGATCAGCTCGGCGTTCACGCCGCGAAACGTCCGCCAGATCGAACAGCAGATCCACGACAACGCCGTCGCGATCGTCGACGACCTCGTCGGCGCGGGCGACGTGGAGTTCGTCTCGGCATGTTCGGCGAAGCTGCCGATGCGCACGATCATGGACATGCTGGGGGTGCCCGCCGCCGATCAGCCCGACGTGGCGTACGCGGCCGATAAGCTCTTCGGCATAAGCGACGAGGAGTACGTCAGCGACGACGAACGCGTGGGTGATCCGGTCGCGCAGATCGCGCTGCTGTCCAACACCGGGATCGAACTCGCGAAGTTCCGCCGCGCCCACCCCGGCGACGACCTGATGACCAGCATGGTCAACGCCGAGGTCGACGGGCACAAGCTGACCGACGAGGAGATCGGCGCGTTCCTCATCCTGCTGGCGTCGGCGGGTAACGACACCACCAAGCAGGCCACCACGCACGCGATGATGGCGTTGGTCGAGAACCCCGAGCAGCGCGAGTGGCTGATGGAGGACTTCGACGGCCGAATCGGGCCCGCCATCGAGGAATTCATTCGCTGGGCCTCACCGGTGATCCAGTTCGCGCGGTTCGCGACCGTCGACACCGAGATCAACGGCCACCCGGTGTCCGCGGGCGACAAGGTGGGGCTTTTCTACTGCTCGGCCAACCGCGACGAGACCGTCTTCGACAACCCTGGCATCTTCGACCTGCGGCGGGAATCCAACCCGCACCTGGGCTTCGGCGGCGGCGGTCCACATTTCTGTCTCGGCAGCCAGCTGGCCAAGACCGAGTTGCGAAACCTGTTCCGGGAATTGCTGTCTCGGCTCAAGATTGTCGAGTTCGGCGAGCCCGATCTGCTTTTCAGCAGCTTCGCCCACGGCGTCAAACGGCTGCCGGCCCACATTCAGTAGGAGTGACCATGCGGGTGGAAGTGGACCTCGACAGGTGTACAGGGCACGGCATCTGCGAATCGATCGCCGATGACGTGTTCGAGGTGGGCGATGACGGCATGGTGCACATCACGGACGACGAGCGGCCCGGATCCGACCGCGCCCGCATGCAGCAGGCGGTGACGCAGTGCCCCGCGGCGGCGTTACGGCTGGTCGACTAGCGGCCGGGCATGGGGCGCACGAGCACCGACTGCTGAATCGCTCCGATGGCGCCCGTCTGGTCGAACAGCGTGCCGATCGTGGCGCCGATGCCGTCTGGACCGTAGTTGGTCTCCGCGCGGATGCCGATCCATTCGCCGTCGGGCACCCGATATACGTGCACGACCAGATCGGTGTTCATGAACATCCACCTCCTGATGTCGAGTTTGCTGCCGATGCCGTTGGCGCAGTCGGCGACCGCGAACAGCCGCTCCAGCGCAGTCATGTTCTCGCCCTTGACCAGATCGACCTCCGGCCTGATCCACGATTCGCCCGGTCCCTTGTTCAGCGGCTCGGTCAGCCACCGCCAATCCAGGCTGTGCACGTAGTTGCGGTCCCAGTCCTTCTTCAGATCGCGGCTCCACGCATCGGCAACGGGGCGCGGCAGGGGAGACGGGGCGTGCACGGCGTCGGCGGTGTCGAGTTTCTGCAGCCGCCACCCGCTCGCCCTCGCGACCGGACGCGGTTGACCGTCGCGGCCCGGCCCCAACATCTCGGCGGTGATCAACTCGATCTGCTTGCCCGAGCGTTCTCGTTGCGCGCGCACCACGATGTCGCCCTCGGCGGGCACGGGTCCCAACAGGTCGACGAGTACGCGGCTCAGCCGGGTGTCCTCGCGTGCTTCGCAGCGCTCGAGCGCGCGGGTCAGCAGCGCCGAAACCGGTGCGCCGTGCTGGATCTCCGACGACCACGTGCTGCGCACCAGATCGGTCGCGATGAATCGTTCGCCGTCCGCATCCGCGTCGACGAGTTCGTAGTAAGAGTCGCTCAAGGTAAACCCGCTCCTGGGATGTCGACGGTGGTGGCATCGAGTCGCGACAATTTCGTCCCGACAAGGCGTTGGGGGTAGGCGTCGGTGCTCGACAGCAGGAACAGCGTGCGGCGCTCCGGCCCGCCGAGGGCGCATGCGATCGCGGTGCGGTCGCCGATGTCGATGCGGTCAGTGACGTTGCCGCCCTCGACAATCCGCTCGAACTGGTGGGCCAGCGTCATCGCCGCCCATACGCCGCCGTCGGCGTCGAGGGCGATGCCGTCCGGTGGTCCGTCGAGACCGTCGGCGAACACGCGCCGATCCGACAACGCCCCCTCGGTGCCGATCGCAAACGACGTCAACCGCCTGCCGACCGACTCGGCGACGATCAGCGTCGACCCATCGGGCGTGATAACCATGCCATTGGGGAAGTCGAGGTCCTCGGCCACGACCGCGACGGCGCCGTCGGGGTCGACGCGCGCAATGACGCCGCCCTCGAACGCCTGCGATCCCACGTAGGCACGCCCGTGCTCGTCGACGACCATGTCGCCGATGTTCGCGGGAACGATGTCGGACAGGTCGGCGACGGTGGCCACGGACTCGCCGTCATAGGCGAGCAGCGTGCGGTGCTCGGTCGATGCGATCAGCAGTGACCCGTCGGGCCGGAACCCCAGCCCCGACGGGGCGTGTCCGGCAAGCGGCACTGTTGTCAGATCGCCGTGCAGGTCGACGGTGTGCACGGCTTCGCCGAGCATGTCGGAGAACCACAGCAGGCCCTCGAACCATCGCGGACCCTCCCCGAAACAGAAACCTTTCGCAAGCGGAGTCAGGTCCATCCGGTGCCTTTACAAAACACGCCGTAAGTGTCACGCTCGCATGGTGCGAGTGTCAACTGTCCTGGGCGTTTCGGCATGACGATGAAGAAGTATCACAGCCACACGTTGCTGTATCTCCACGAGACCATCGATCTCGGGTCGGGGCGAACCGACCGCTTTACCGAGGCCTTCAGCGACGTCTACCAGCCGATGATGGAAGAACTCGGCGCGCGACTGTTCGCGATCTGGGAGTCGACGCCGTTCAACGGGCACTGGCCGCAGGTCACCGTCATCTGGGAGATCGACGCCTTCGCCGACTACGCGCGGATCGGTCGCGCGCAGTCGCGTGGCGGCAGCCACGAGGCGGCCTTCAGCAAGTGGACCGCGTTCCTGTCGGACATCGGAGCCTCCGGCGAGGGCCGCATCATGTACGCCGGCCGGAGCAACAGGACGCTGGCTCAGTTGAAGGAGGCGAACTTCACCGCCGGCCTGGTGATCCAGGAGATCATGGAGAGCAAACCCGGCCGCCAGGACGACTACATCCGCGAACTGGAACGGCTGTATGTGCCCTGGTCGGAGCGCACCGGCAAGCTGTGGCTTGGCTCGTTCATCACGACCTTCCGGTTCAACGAGGTGATCCACTACTGGGCGCTCGAAGGCGGCTGGGACTGTTTCGAAAACCATTACCCGTCATGGAAAGAGAACCCGCCCGCCGAGATCGTCACCTGGATGAGCGTGGCGCCCGCGCTGCGCGACGGTTGGGAGGACTCGATCCTGCAGGCACTACCCCCGTCACCGCTGCAATGAACGCGCCTGTGATCCAAGAGTTCTCATACGACCCCTTCGACCCGGCGGTGATGGCGGACCCGCTGCCGTACTACCGCGTGCTGCGCGACGAACACCCGGTCTACTACGTCGAAAAGTGGGACACCTATGCACTGTCCCGGTTCGCCGACATCTGGCAGGTGCTCGAGGTCAACGACGGGACGTTCGTCGCATCGGAGGGAACCCTGCCCGCGGCAACGGTTCTGGGCCGACACAACGACGGCCCCGTGCCGGACCCGCCATTGCATCCCATGCCGTTCCACGCAAACTTCGACAACCCGATCTACGACGGCGTTCGCCGGTGCACGTCGGGCCCGTTCCGGCCGCGGTCGGTGGCCAAGCTCGCCGACCGCATTCGCGAGCTGGCCAACGAACGCCTCGACGAACTGCTGCCGCGCGGAACCTTCGACCTCACCCAGGAGTACGGCGGCATCGTCGCCGCGTCGATGGTGTGCGAGTTGCTCGGTCTGCCTGTCGATTTGGCGGCCGACGTGCTGGCCACCGTCAACGCGGGCAGCCTCGCGCAGCCCGGCAGTGGGGTCGAGGTGGCCAATGCCCGCCCCGGATACCTCGAATACCTCATCCCGATCGTGCAGCGCAGCCGCGCGGGCGACGGGACGGACCATCCGATCGCCGACAACCTCGTCGGCTACCGGTTGCCCGACGGGTCGGAGTTCACCGACATCGAGGCGGCGACGCAGATGCTCGGTATCTTCATCGGCGGCACCGAGACGGTGCCGAAGATCGTCGCGCACGGTCTATGGGAGCTGGGTTTGCGGTCCGACCAGATGGCCGCTGTCCGCGCCGACATCGACGGCAACGTGCCGAAGGCGCGCGAGGAGATGATCCGGTACTGCGCACCCGCGCAGTGGTTCGCCCGCACGGTACGCAAGCCGTTCACCATCCACGGCACCACCATCGAACCGGGCCAGCGGATCATCACGCTGTTGGCGTCGGCGAACCGCGATGAGCGTGAGTATCACGATCCCGACGAATTCGTTTGGGACAGAACCATCGAACGGCTGCTGGCCTTCGGCCGTGGTCAGCACTTCTGCCTGGGTGTGCACCTGGCCAGGCTGGAGATCACGATCATGGTGTCCGAGTGGCTCAAGCGGGTGCCGGAGTACGAAATCATCAGCGACTCGGCTTTGCGGCCGCCGTCGAGTTTCCAGTGGGGCTGGAACAGCGTTCCGGTGGAGGTCTGACGTGTGGTCGTACCGCCTTGTCGCGCCGTACACCTTCGAGCGGTTCGACGTCCCGGACAGGACGGCCGACGCCGTCGGCGACGGTCAGGTGCTCCTGCGCTTCATCGCCGCCGGCGTGTGCGGCAGCGATTTGCCCGGCTTCCGTGGTTCCAAGGGGCGGTTGCCGGGCGACGTCGGTACCAGCGCGGCCGAGATGGACGGCTTCCCGATCCACGAGATCGTCGGCGAGGTCGTCGCCAGCGGGCACGAGGCGCACGCCGTCGGTGACCGCGTAGTCGGTTGGGCCTCAGGCTTCGACGGCCTGATGGAGTATGTCGTCGCCGACGGTGACGGCCTCGCGCCGTATGACCAATCCCTGTCGCCGCAGCACGCGGTCGCGCTGCAACCGCTGGCCTGCGTGCTGTATGCGATCGAGCAACTGCCGAAGCTGGACGGCCTGCACGTCGCCGTCCTCGGCCAGGGCTCGATCGGTCTGCTGTTCTCTTACGCGGCGAAGGCCGCGGGCGCGCGCCGCGTCACCGGGGTGGACCCGATCGACCGCGACGGTGTCGCCAAGGATTTCGGCGTCGACACCGTCGTGCGCGCGACGAGCGATCGGTGGGTGAGCCACCTCAGCACACACGACAAGCCCGACGTCGTTGTCGAAGCCGTCGGTCACCAGGTGGCCACTCTGGGGCATGCGATCGAAGCCGCCGCATTCGGGGGCACCGTCTTCTACTTCGGAGTCGCCGACGACGACAGCTACCCGATCAGCATGCGCACGATGTTGCGCAACAACCTGACACTGAAATCCGGTGTGACACTTGACCGGCGACGGATGTTGGTGGCCGCCGACGAGTTCGCCCGCGAACATCCCGAACTACTTCCTGCCTACGTCACCCATACGTTCGGCGTGCGCGATGTCCAGGATGCCTTCGAACTGGCCTGCCGGCCCACGCCGGACCGCATCAAGATTGCGCTGGTCGGATGACGCACAGCCGACTCCAGGAGGCTCTCGCCGGCAAGGAGCGGATATTCGGCGGCTGGGTGGTCGGACCCACGATCATCGGACCCGAGGAGTTCGCGGCTGCCGGGTACGACTACGTCGGATTCGACGTCCAGCACGGATATTTCGATGACGCCGACGTCGCGCTGCTGCTGCGCAGGCTCGAACACGTGCCCATCGGCACCGCGGTACGACTGCCGTCGGTAGATCCCGCGCCGATCGGCCGGGTGCTCGACGCGGGCGCCGACGCGGTCATCATCGCGATGGTGGAATCACCCGAACAGGCGGCCGCCGCAGTGGCCGCGACCCGCTACGCGCCTGCAGGCGTGCGCAGCTTCGGGCCGCTGCGCGCGAGCCTCGGTCTCGATCCGGCCGCTCACGAGGCGCGGACGAGCGTGTTCGCGATGATCGAGACCCAGGCGGGCCTCTCCGCGGTGAACGAGATCTGCGCTGTCCCAGGCTTGTCCGGTGTCTACGTCGGCCCTGCGGACCTCGCGATATCGCTCGGGCACCGACCTGCCGAGGCATTGACCACACCGGCCGTGCTCGACGCGATCACCAGAATCCGGTCCGCGGCATCGGACGCCGGGATCGTCGCGGCCATTCATGCGAACGCCGGAAAACCCGGAAAGGCGATGGCCGAGCTGGGATTCCGGATGATCACCCTCGCTTCGGAGTCGCAGGCCCTGCGGCGCGGAGCGGCCGAACATCTGAAGGAGGCGCAGTGACCGACCGGGTTGCGCTGGTGACGGGCGCGGCGCGCGGACAGGGCGCGGCGATCGTCAAACGACTGCAGAAGGACGGTTACCGGGTTGCGGCGTGCGATGTCCGCATCGACGAGTTGACGGCGTCCGTCGACGGTCTCGACGGCGTGGCGGCGGTGTCGCTTGACGTCACATCCGAAGAGCAGTGGAGTTCGGCCGTGCGCGACACCGTCGACCGGTTCGGCGGCCTCACCACGTTGATCAACAACGCCGGTGTGCTGCACAGAACCTCGCTCGAGGACGAGACCGTCGAAGGGTTCGAGGGAAGCTGGCGGTTCAACTGCCTCGGACCGTTCCTCGGCATCAGGGCCGCGCTGCCACACCTGCGCGCAGCCGAGGGCGCCGCGATCGTCAACACGTGCAGCACCGGAGCGATCCGGCCGTTTCCCAACCACGCCGCATACGGCTCGTCGAAGTGGGCGCTGCGGGGTCTCACGCAGGCCGCCGCGGCGGAACTCGCGCCATCGGGCATCCGGGTCAACGCCGTGTTTCCCGGTCCGATCGCCACGCCCATGCTCGACGCGGCGACCCAGGCGCGGCTGGCGAAAGCCGCCCCGTTCGGGCGGATCGGTGAACCGTCGGAAGTCGCCGACGCGGTGGCCTTCCTGGTGTCCGAGCAGGCTTCGTTCATCACGGGCTCCGAGCTCGTCATCGACGGCGGCCAGATCCTGCAGATCGGATGACGCGCATGGCCACATCGCTGTCCGTCGGGATCATTGGTGCCGGCCCCGGCGGCCTGGCGCTGGGAATCTTCCTGCGCAAGGCCGGCTTTCGCGACTTCACCATCTTCGACCGCGAAGACGGCGTCGGCGGCACCTGGCGGATCAACAGGTATCCGGGCCTGGCGTGCGACGTCAAATCGCACCTCTACTCATATTCGTTCGACCTCAATGCGAACTGGTCAAGGCTGTGGTCGGCGCAGCCCGAGATCCTCGACTACTTCGAACGATGCGCCGAGCGCCACCGGCTCGCGCCGAACTTGCGGCTGGGCACCGAGATCGTCTCCGCGGTCTGGGACGCCGACGCCGCCAAGTGGCAGCTGACGACCGGCAGGGGGGAGCGCCACACATTCGACATCGTGGTGTCGGCCGTTGGGCTGTTCACCCAGCCGTTACTGCCCGACCTCGCAGAGGAGGAACCGTTCACCGGAACGGTCATGCACACTGCGAGGTGGGACCATTCGGTCAACCTCGATGGGGCCCGCGTGGCCGTCCTCGGCACGGGATCCACTGCGTCGCAGTTGATTCCCGAGGTGGCCAAGGTCGCCGAGAAGGTGTACTCGGTGCAGCGCTCGCCGACGTGGATCCTGCCGAAGCCCGACCGCCCCTACAGCGAGCGGGAGAAGTGGATCTTCGCGCACGTCCCGTTCGCCAAGAAGATCTACCGGACCAGGCTCTGGTTGCGCAGCGAGTCCAACATCGGGGTGATCGAGCACGGAAGTGACAAGACGAAGGAATTCAGGGACATCGCGTTGCGACAGCTTGATGCGGTCATCGCCGACGACGATCTGCGGAACAGGCTGACACCCGACCATCCTTTCGGTTGTAAGCGCCTGGTGTTCGCGTCGGACTACCTGCAGACTCTGACGCAGCCACACGTGGAAGTCGTGTCCAGTCCGGCGCGATCGTTGAGGTCACGATCGTTGGTGACTGAGGACGGGACTGAACTCGATGTCGACGTCGTGTTGTGCGCCACCGGATATGCCGCTGCGGACTATCTCGGCCAGATCGACGTCGTCGGTGAGGGCGAGGTGTCCCTGCGCGATACCTGGGCCGACGGGGCGTACGCATACCTCGGTATGGCCGTGCCCGGCTATCCGAACTTCTTCATGCTGTACGGCCCCAACACCAACGTCGGATCAAACAGCGTGATCTTCATGCTCGAGGCGCAGGCCCGGTACATCGTGCGCGCGCTGAAACACATGCGTAGCCGTCGGAAGAGCTATGTCGCTGTTCGGCGTGACACCATGGCCGGCTTCATCGAAAAGATCGATGAGTGGATGCAGGGCACGGTGTGGTTGACCCGCTGCTCCAATTACTTTCGCGCCCCCAATGGTCGGGTGGTCACGCAGTGGCCTCGCAGCGCCCGCGCATTCTGGGGCATGACACGTCGGTTCAGACCGTCCGATTACACGTTCATCGCACCCGACCAGGAGCCCGGATTGGTGGTGGAATCATCTACCGCGGGACACCAGTGAGTGTTGTCGATCGCCTCGATCCGGCGCTTCGCCATCTCGCTGATGCGCGCACGAACCTCTCGGCCGACATGCTGCCGACGGTCCGCGCTTCGCTGAACCAACGGCGTTCCGACGAAGCGCGCACTGTCGACACCGCAGGCGTCTCCGTCGAAGAGGCGAATGCCGGCGGGGTGGCCGTACGCATCTACCGCGGCGGCCCGTCACCGTCGCCAGCGATCATCTATTGCCACTCAGGCGCTTTCGTGCTGGGAAACCTCGACGCCGATCACCGGCAGTGCGTGGAGCTTGCCAGGGGAGGTCGGTGCACGGTCATCTCCGGCGACTACCGGTTGGCGCCCGAGCACCCGTTCCCCGCCGCGTTCGAGGACGCAACGACGGTACTGGACTGGGCCGTCGACGACGCGAGCCGGCTGGGCCTCGACACCGGCCGGTTGGCGGTGGCTGGCAGCAGCGCGGGCGGCGCGTTGGCAGCGGGACTCGCTCAGCGCCATGCATCGCAGATCATGTTCCAGCTGCTGCACCAGCCGGTGCTGGACGACCGCCCGACACCGTCGACGGAGGAGTTCGACTCGACGCCCGGGTTCGACGGGCCCGCCGTCGAGCTGATGTGGCGCCACTATCTCGCAGGGGGAGCTACCTCGGCGGACGCAGCGCCGGCTCGCTGTACCGATCTCGCGGGTATGCCGAACGCGTTCATCACGTGCTCGGAGTTGGATCCGCTGCGGGACGAGGCGATCGACTACGCGGCGCGGTTGTTGCGTGCTGGAGTGTCGACGGAACTGCATGTGTTTCCCGGCACCTGCCATGGGTTCGACTCGTTTGCACCGGGGTGGCAGATGTCGCGGCAATTGTTTGCTCTGCAGGGGGCTGCATTGCGTCGCGCTTTCGATTTGCCTGACTCGGGTTGAATCCGGCCCGGGGTCCAGTTCGGATCCTGATCTGGCTTTACAGATCGGCGTGCAAGTGTCACGCTAGCGGGGATGGACTTCTCTAGAGTTGCGCTGTCCGAAGACGACGAATCGTTCCGGGACGACCTGCGGTCGTTCTTGGCCGAGATCGTGACCGACGAGGTCATCCAACGCGACCGCCAGACCGGCGAGAACTTCGACGAGGGCGTACACCTCGCACTCGGCAAGGCCGGCTATCTGGCCGCCGACTTCAAGACCGGGACAGAGGGCGGTTTCACCCTGGTCCGGAAACGGGTGTGGGATCTCGAGATCGGGCGCGCTCACACGCCGTGGTTTCACTGGGGCACGACGGCGATGGTGGCGCGTGCGGTCGACCAGTTCGGTTCGCCTGAACTCAAGGAGGAGGTGCTCGAGCGCACCCTCTGCGGCGAATTTCGGCTGTGCCTCGGCTACACCGAACCCGAGGGCGGCTCCGACGTCGCCACCTGCAAGACACGGGCCGTCCGCGACGGCGACGAGTGGGTCATCAACGGGTCGAAGATGTTCACGTCGAACGCGCAGAACGCGTCGTACGTGTACCTGATCACCAACACCGATCCTGACGCGCCGAAACACAAGAGCCTCACGATGTTCCTCGTCCCGCTCGACTCACCCGGCGTTGAGATCCAGCCGCTGCGGACCGTGGACGGGGACCGCACCAATATCACCTACTACAGCGACGTCCGCGTCCCCGACAGGTACCGCATCGGCGACGTGAACGCCGGCTGGACCGTGCTGCGCGACGCGCTCAACGACGAGCACGGCACCATCGAGCGCGGCGACGACGGGTTGCATAAGATCGCCACCATGTCCGAGCACGTCCTGCTGCTCGCCGAGGCGCTGGACAAGGTCGCCGCGCTCGCGCCTGACGAGGATTCCGTCAAGTACCGGCTGGGCCGCTGCGTCGCGCGCATGGAAGCCGCGATGAGCACACCCGACATGTTCGGGCGCGTCGCGAATGCGCAAGCCCTGCGCGAGATCTCACCGGAGCTGATGGACATCCTCGGCACGGCGTCCAGCCTCCCTGTGGGCGAGAAGGGTGCCGTCGGCGACGGTGGTGCCGAATACACCTTCCGGTTGGGGGGTCCGACCGGGATCTACGGCGGCACCCTCGAGGTGTTCCGGAACATGATCGCCCAGCATGCGCTCGGCCTCGGTCGGCCCAACTATTCCGCGCCGCGCAAGAAAAGTTCCTAGAGCCGGTCGATCACCGCGGAGGCCAGCAGTTCGAGCGTCTCGTCGGAACCGCGGTCGTGAGTGAACAGAACGATCTGGCGGAACCCCATGTCCTGCAGTTCGTGGAGGCGGTCGACAACGGCGGGGGGCGTCCCGATCAGACCGCCCTCGTGGAGCCCGAAAGCCGGTACGCCGAACCGCTTCTCGGCGAGCTGGCGGACGGCGGGCAGGGACGCGTCGTCGGGTGCCAGTGCCATCACCGCCTCGATCGACATCACGATCGACGCTGGGTCGCGGCCGATGTCGTCGCAGAGTTTCCGCAGCACCGTGATCTTGTGATCGAGTTCGCCGAGCGCATACGTCGGCACGTTCCACACATCGGCGTACTGGGCCACCAGTGGCAGCGTGTACTTCTCGCCGACCCCGCCCACCACGATCGGCGGTCGCGGCCGCTGCACCGGCCCCGGCTTGATCGGCATATCGGTCACCGTGAAGTGCTTTCCGGCGAAGTCGATCCGCTCATCGGCGAACGCCTGCCGCAGAATCTCCAGCGTCTCGCCGAGCCGTTCCGATCGCTGCGCGAACGTACCCCATTCCATGCCGACGCGTGCGTGCTCGTCCTCGATCGAACCGCTACCGATGCCGAGTTGAAGGCGGCCCGCCGAGATCTGGTCGAGCGTGGTGGCCATCTTCGCCAGTACCGCGGGATGGCGAAACTGGTTGCACAACACCATGTGTCCGACCTGAATGCGGTCCGTGCGGCTGAGCAGGGCGGTGGCCAGCGTCCACGCCTCCAATGAGGGATAGTCGGGAGCGCCTGGGCCGTACAGATGGTCGTAGAGCCACACAGAGTCGATGCCCAACTCTTCGCAGCGCAGCGCGCGATGCAGGAGGTCGTCGTAGCTGAAGCCCATCTGTGGGAGATAGACACCGATCTCGGCCCTCGTCATGTGCGCAGTTCCAGCCTTCCGTTGGTGATGGTGGTGACGCCGTCGGCGACGGCGTCGAAAGCGATACGACCCTCTTCGATGCGATAGGCATCCACCGTCAGATCGCAGTCCAGGGGAGTGGGGCGGGCGAACCGCACCGCCACCCGGGACACCCGGCGGGGATCGTCGATGTCCAGCAGATGCAATAGGCGGTGTGTGCAGATCGCCATCGTGGCCAAGCCGTGCGCGAACACGAAGTCGAAGCCCGCCGCCTGCGCCGCCGTGATGTCGAAATGATGCTTCGACCAGTCGCCGGAGACCAGGGCGTAGCGGTGCGCCATCGCGTCATCGATGTGAAAGTCGGCGAACCCCAACGGGTTGGCGCGGGCCGCGTCGCAGAAGCCGTGCGCGGCGGGCATCGCGCCGAGATCTCCGAGCCCAGCCAGGCCGAGCAGCACCATCGTCCACCACTGCTCGACAGCGACGTTGCCGTCGGCATCGACCTGTTCGAGGTGCACGGCGACCTGCGTGCCCGCGCGGGTCGTCCGCATTCCGGTGATCTGTGACCAGGTGGTCAACTCCTCGCCGGGTTCGAGTGGTCGGTGCAGCACGATGTCGTGTTCGCCATGCACGCCGCCGCGGACCTGCGTCCACGCCTGCGCGGGCACGTCGCCCCTGGCTGCCTCGACGGCATCGAACACCAAGATCACCGGAAACGTGGCAGGCACCGCGTGCCCGGCATTCACCGCTGCAGTGTCATCGCCGACCGCGGCCGCATAGGCCGAGATCGCGTCCGGCGCCAAACGGCCGCGGAACGGGCCGTGCCGCGCGGGGTTGACCGTCATATGAGTGGCATGGTAACGACATTCTCAACTTTGGAGAAGGTAATTCACGCAAAGGCGGCGACCGATGAAGTTCGCGTTCACCCACCCCATGCACAGCCATCCCTACAACCCGGAACTGGTCACCGGTGCAGGCATCGCGACGATCGCCACGTCCGCAGAGGCTGCGGGCTTTCACGGTTTCGGCTTCACCGACCACCCGGCCCCGTCGCAGCGATGGCTGGAGGCGGGCGGCCACGATGCCATCGACCCGTTCGTCGCGATGGGCTACGCCGCGGCGCGGACCACGACGCTGCGTCTGATCCCGAACATCGTCGTGCTCCCGTACCGGAACCCGTTCGTGGTGGCCAAGGCAGGCGCGACGCTGGACCTGCTGTCGGACGGTCGGTTCACCCTCGCGGTTGGTGTGGGTTACCTCAAGCGCGAATTCATTGCGCTCGGGGTCGATTTCGACGAACGTGCGGCCCTTGTCGAAGAGGCGCTCGAGGTCATCCGCGGTATCTGGACCACCGACGACTTCAGCTACGAAGGCCGCCACTTCTCGGCCAAGGGCATCACCGCCCATCCGCGCCCGGTCAGCAACCCCCACCCGCCGATCTGGATCGGCGGTAACACGGCGGCCGCACGCAAGCGCGTGGCGCTTCACGGCGACGGCTGGTGCCCGTTCCCGGCGCCCGCGATGCTCGCCCAGACCGCCCGCACCGCTGCGCTGGAGTCGGTGGAGGGTCTCGTCGAAGGCATCGACGATCTGAAGCGCAGCCTCGATGCGGCGGGTCGCGACCCGTCGACGGTCGACATCACGTTCACCAACATCGGCGGCGGCAACCCGGTCGACGACGATTTCAACGCCGACGCCTATCTGTCGGCGCTGGAAAAGCTCGCCGCCGTCGGTGTCACGTGGGTGCAGGTGACAGTGCCCGGGGACAGCCTGTCGCACGCCGTTGACGTCATCGAGCGCTTCGGCAGCACGGTCATCAACGCGTCGTAACGTCAGCGGTAGGCGGTGATGCGCCCGACGAGGGCGACCTGACCGTCCGTGCCGACCGCTTGGGCGTCGGCCACCCCGCTGCGCCTGCCAACGCGCAAAGCCGTACCGACGTAACGGGATTGGTCGCCGCTGAAGAACTGACGGACGAAGTTCACCCGCAGCGACGCGGTGTTCAGCGACTGCTCGGGGCGATCGGCGTTGAGCGCGGCGCATGCCGCCAGTTCCAGGCCTGCGGCGGCCACCCCGCCGTGCACGATGGCAAGGCTGTTGTTGAGCACCGGGTTCGGCTGTTGATAGATCAGCCCGGTCACCTCGCCGATTCGTAGCGCCATGATCTCGGCGAGCTCGGTCGGTCGCGGTTCATCGACGAGTTCGGGCCATTCCTGCGGGAACTCGCCGGGATGGGTCACGTACACCGACCGGACGGTGCCGACGCCGATGGCGTCGTCGCCGATCGTCAGCTCGCACATCCCGAGCGCCGATGAGCCACGGGTGCCGACGGGTCGTGCGGTCGCGACGACGGGCACGTCGGGGTTGGCGGCGATCACCGACAACGCAGTCGGGGTCAGCTCGAGCGACAGCTCGCTGGACACCGTCCACTCGTTGTCGGCGCGGCGGTAGTGGTTCACCAACCCCGCCACGTGGTCGACCAGCACGGCCAGCGGTCCGGCGGTTGGCGTACGGGTGACGGGGTTGAGCAGACCGGCCGCGGGCATCGAGCTGACGAACGGATCGGGACTGTCCACCAGGTTCGCGATGCCGAACCGGCCAAGCGCCGTGTTCGACGCGTACAGCAGCGGCGACTCCGTCACTTCATCACCCGGCCTGCGGCCTTGCCGATCAACCGTCGCAGCCTGTTCGAGATGTACACGGCGACAATGCCGTTGCCGACGTCCTCGCGTAACCGGGTCAGTGTCGAACTGGTGATGAGCCAACGCCCGTCGACCTTCTCGTAGGTCTCGGTGTAATGGCCGTATCCGCGCAGGTTCACGCCCGGGCCGAACCGGACCACATCCTCGAGCGCCCATATACCGCGCGCGGTGGTTGCCGACGTCAACTCGACCTCGGGTGCGTGCACCTGATGGACTGTGGCCTGCGACCGCAGGCTCTTGCGGGTGAAGGCGACGAACTCGTCGGCGCCGCGGATCACCTTCCCGCCCGCCTTCGACGTGTCGGAGAGGAAGTCGTCACTGAACAGTGCGCGCCAGGCCTGCCAGTCCTTGGTGTCCAGCAGCCGGCAGTAGCGGGCCTTGAGCTGCTTGATCGCCTCGATCTCCAGCAGCGTGGTGGCGTCGTCCATCAGCAGAGAGTGACAGTTTGCGCTCAGGTTGTAAAGCTAGCCGGCGAGCGTCGCCGTCGGCGTCAGGGGATGAGCTCGAGCGGCAGGCGTTCGTGGCGCCGGATGATGTTGTTGAGCGCCCACGTCGGCTCACCCGCCAACTCGATCCGGTCCACGCGATCGAGCAAGGCCTGCAGCATCGCCGACGTTTCCAGCCGAGCCAGACCCTGACCGGCGCATGCGTGCGCACCCTGCCCGAACCCGAGGTGTCGGTTGGCATCACGACGGATGTCGAACGTGTCCGGATCGTCCCACTCGCGTTCGTCGCGGTTGGCGGATGCGTACATCACCAGCACCCGCGCGCCCGCCGGGATCCGAACGCCGGCGATCTCGGTATCGCGACTCGCGTGACGGGCGAATGCGCGCACGGGAGCCTCGTACCGGACGACCTCGTTGACCGCGTTGTTGAGCAGTGACCGATCGTCTTTGAGCATCCGCCACTGCTGTGGATGTGTGGCGAAGAGATACAGCGCGCTGGAGATGGCGCTGATGGTGGTGTCCAGTGACGGCGCGATGTAGTCGATCATCAGCGGCGCACATTCGGCGTGCGACAACTTGCCCGAATCGGCGGCCACGAGGAGTTCGTGCGCCATGCTGCCCTCGATGACCCCGCGTCGGCCGACCACGCGTTTGGCGAAGCGCAGCATCTGCAGCGACGCGGCGGCGGATTTGATCGCCTGCTTGTTCAACGGCCCGAGGACGTCGAAAGTGGCTGCACCCCAACGGAGGAGATCGCCGCGCGCGTCGCGCGGCCAGCCGACCAGGTCGGGGACGACTGCATGCGGGAGAGTGGACGCCAGGTCGGCCACGCCGTCGACCGTGCCGCGCGCAACAGCGGCATCGACGACATCGGCCGCGAGTCGGTCCACGTTGTCGCTGATCGCCCGCAGCGCGCGGGGAAGCATCCGGTGGGCGACGAGTTTGCGTCGCTGGTCGTGCTCGGGGCCGTCGCTGGTGAGCGTGGTACCCCGGGAAAGGCGGTTGGTGATCGGGTTCAGCGCCACACCGCCGCCGGACACGAACGCTTTGTCGTCACGCAGTACGGCCTTACATTCGGTGAACCGCGGGAGCGCGTAGACGCGATGACGTGACAGCCACACCAACGGGCCGTGCGCACGCAGCCGCGTGTAGTGCGGGTAGGGATCGACGATCGCGTGTTCCGAGTAGATGTTCGCCGGATACACCGGCACATCCTTCGGCGCACTGATCCGCATCATCGTCTGCTCCAGGCTGCCGTAAACGGCGGTACCGCGTCGCACAATCGGTCGACCCGTCTGCCAGCGGCCATCACGGTCCGGTCGGGCCGCACGATCGCGGCCGCCGCACGACCCCCGCGCAGCCAGTCGGCGAGATCCGTACCGGGCTGTGCGACAAGGATTGCGGCACCGCGCCTTTCGAGCTCGGCGCGCTGGCTGGCAGTTACGGGCGCCGCTGAGATCAGCGCGAAGCCCCCGCCGACGGCCTCGTCGAGTCGACGGCCGTCGGGCAGCACCGGGTTCGGGCACAAGCTACCGGTCAGCCGGCGGGGTGAGCGTGACCGCAGCACCATCGCCGAGCGCCGCAGCGGGGGAGTCCTGCTGTCGACGACCTTGTCGCGCAATCCCGGCACGTGGTGCATCCGCGGCACGACGGCACGGCGAACCAGGTTGCCGAAGTCGCCACCCGAGGTCATCGCGCGGCCCACGGTGAGGGCCAACCGGATCAGTGCACGGGTGTGGGGTTTGCGCTCCTGCTCGTAGCTGTCGAGGACGGATTCGGGCAGATCACCGTTCAGGACACCCGCCAGCTTCCACGACAGGTTCATGGCGTCGCGAAGCCCGGCGCCCATGCCCTGTCCGATGAACGGCGGGGTGAGGTGGGCGGCGTCACCGAGCAGGAACACCCTGCCGCGCCGCCACCTGTCGGCGAGTTGCGCGCGGAAGGTGTACTCGGCGACGCGGATCAACGTGAGTTGGCCGCCGTCGGCGTTGGCCGTCCACGGCGCGATGAGCGGTCGCAGCGCCGCCACGCTCGCGTAGCCGTCGGCGCTCTCACCGGGCAACAGCCGAAACTCCCAGCGGTACCGGGCATCACCGATCCGCATGTACGTGGCCGCGCGGGCGGGATCGCACACCTGATGCACGCCTTCCCACTGATCCAACTCGACGTCGGTCGCAATGTCGACGACCAGCCAGCGCTGCTCGAAGTTCAGATCCTGCATATGGGAACCGATTTCGGTGCGAACGACGCTGTTGGCGCCGTCGCAGCCCAGCACGTAATCGGCGTCGACGGCGTGACGTTGACCGTCGACGCGATCGGTGAACATGACCCGGACGCTGCCGTCGCCATTCTGGGTGATGCCGGTGACCTCGGCGCCGGCGCGCAGTGTCGCCCGCGAACAGCGTTTCAGGTTGTTGCGCAGCAGCACCTCGAACTCGGGCTGGTCGAACATGTTGGCCTGCGGAAAGCCGTTGACGCTGCCGGCGGTATCGCGCCGGAACTCGGCCAGCACAGCCATTGTGTTGTCCAGCAGGCGAAGTCCGTGGGTGGGCCGTGAGATCGCGGCGAACTCGTCGGCGATGCCCAGGCGGGCGACGATGCGACAGATCTCGTCGTCGAGATGTACGGCGCGGGGCTGCGGATAGACGTCGGCCCACCGGTCGAGGACGACGGTCTCGACACCGTATTGCGCCAGCAGGGTGGCGGCGGTGATGCCCGTCGGACCCGCGCCGACGATCACCACCGGGATACGGCGCAGCGTCACCCGTACCTCACGACGGTGCGCTGTGAGCCGAGATCGATGACGCCGTCGTCGGTCGCGATGCTGAGTTCCACGACATCTCCATCGTGCAGGTATTTGGGGTTGTTGGCCTGCCTTTTGAAGAACGCCTTCCACTTCACCGCGGGCGGCAGCAGGTTGCCGATGATCTCGATCGGTTTCGCAGGTGCGCGCAGCGCGGTGCCCGCCGGGGTCCCGGTCATCACCAGATCGCCCGCGTCGAGGCGCTGGAAGCGGGTCAGCGCCTGCAGCGCCTGCAGCGGGCGGTAGATCATGTCACCGTCGACGACCATGTCCTGCCTCGCCTCGCCGTTGACCCGCAACGACAGCCGTAGATCGCCGAATCGCTTGAGCTCGTCGGCGTCGAGCAGGACCAGGGCGGGACCGACCGGGGTGAAGGTGGGGTAGGACTTGGCCTCGTAGAACTGGGTTTGCGGCAGCTGAACGTCGCGCGCCGACACGTCATTGGTGACGACAAGGCCCGCGATGTAGTCGGCCAGGTTGTCTTCGGTGACGTCGGCGCCGACGGGAAGCTCGCGCCCCATCACGAGACCGATCTCGACCTCGTAATCCAAAAGCTTGACGTGCGAGGGCTTCACGATGTCGTCATGCGGCCCGGTGATCGACCCCGACGACTTCCGGAAGAAGGTCAGCGGGATCGACTTCGGGTCCATCCCGGCGTCGGTGACGTGTGAGGCGTAGTTCGTCATCTGCGCCACGACGCGGCACGGCGCGGTGACCGGGGACAACAGTTCCAGGCTGCCGACGGGCACGGTGTCGCGGCTGTGCGCTGCGGCGTCGACCGCGGTCCGGTCCGCGAGCAGTTCGCGGGTGGTGGTGGCGGCGGTGGCGACTTTGGCTGCGCCGGTCGCGGTTTGAACCCACCATGCGTCGGCGGTGCGGAGGATGGCGGTGGTCATGAGTTGGCTACTTTCAGTAGGCCGCGTAGGCGGGTGAGCGAGAAGTCGTTCTTCGTGCGGAGTGCGTTGAGGACGGACATCGCCTCGTGGGGGAGCGCGGTTGGGTTGATGCCGAGGAAGTCCTTCGTGACCGGCGGACCCCACTGCGCGAGCCCGCTGGCCGTGAACGGCGCCCAGCCCGGTTCGAGCGTGTTGTCGAACATGTCGCCGTCGGCGAAGTGCTCGACGAGAAAACCGTCGGGATCGCGCCAGTAGTCGAACAGCTGACTACCCTGGATGTGCCGGCCGATTCCCCAGGACCGGAAATAGCCTTTGTCCCTGAGGTATTCACCGCCGGCGGCGAGCGCGTCGAGATCACACACCTGATACGCGGAATGCACATAGCGACTGCTCGGGCCCAGTGCCAGCGCCAGCGTGTGATGGTCGGCGGGCACCGATCCCCGGTCGCAGCGGATGAAGCTCATCACCGGTCCGCGGGCCCGCTGGCCGGGGTAGAACAGGAAGTCGCTGACGATCATTCCGAGCATGTCCAGGTAGAAGTCAAGTGCCTCGGTGTATTTGGTGGTCTGCAGCACGACATGGCCGAGGCGCTGGACGCTGGCGGGCACCCGTGGCGGGCGCTGGGTGGCGTTGGTGCGCTTGAGCTGATGCCCGACGTTGACGATGAGTGGCTGCTGCGGCGTGAGTTCCGTCAGCTCGTGTGTGCCCGCGACGACGCGGACCGGCAGACCGCTCGGATCGGTCAGGTCAACGGAGATGCCGCCGAGCGACTCGGGCAGCGGTGTCACGACGGCGTCGGTGGCCTCGGCCAGCCGAAGCACGTCGGCCTCCTCGGGGGCCTTGAACGCGGTCCCGACGAACCGCGAGCGGGCGCCGCGGCGCAGCAACACGCACGGCGATCCGGCGTCGGTCCCGCGCAGTTGCAGTTCGTCGGCGGTGCGCAGGACCGTGGTGAAGCCGAAGGCGTGGGCGAAGGTCTCGGCGCGGTCCAGCTCGGGCTTCTCGAATTCGAGCCAGGCGATGTCGGCGACCTTGATGACCGGATTGCGCGACCGGCCGCGGTGTTCGCCCAGCACCGAGCCCTGCTCGCTGTGCAATTCGTTGTGGGCGCCTACAGTGCCGCTCATCAGGACCTCCTCGCGAAGTTGACGAAATCGTCACATGCGCGAGCATGATCAGTCAACACTTTCTGACGAAATCCTCAAAACTGACAGATTCTGCTACCGTGATTGCGTGACCGACCCGTCCCCGCAGCCCGTCAGCCGCCTGGAGCGACGCAAACAGCGCACCCGGGCCGCGCTGATCAAGGCCGCGAAGAGCTTCATCGCCGCAGGCAAGCTCAACGTCCCGGTTCTGGAGATCACGCAGGCCGCCGACGTCGGAATGGGTTCGTTCTACAACCACTTCGAGAGCAAGGAGCAGTTGTTCGACGCGGCCGTCGCCGAGGTGCTCGATGCGCACGGCGCCCTGCTGGACAGCCTGACGTCATCGCTCGAGGACCCTGCGGAGACCTTTGCGTGCAGTTTCCGGCTCACCGGGCGGCTGTTCCGTCGGCGGCCGACCGAGAGCCAGATCATGCTCGCCAACGGCATCGCGCTGCTGTCGTCGGATCTGGGGCTCGCGCCGCGTGCATTGCGAGACATCGAAGCGGGTGTGCGAGCAGGCCGGTTCACCGTGGAGGACCCCGAACTCGCGCTGTCAGTCGCCGGCGGCGCGCTGCTCGGGCTGGGCAACCTTCTGCGCAACCAACCCGACCGCGACGACGGGGCCGCCGCCGACGCGGTGACCGAAGACGTCCTGCGACTGTTCGGCCTGCCCGCAGATGAAGCCCGCGAGATCTGTCGTCGGCCGCTGCCTGACCTGGAGAGTTTCGAGCTGCAAGACTCGGCGTGACGCGCTGACCGGCCGCGTCCGACTTGCATCAGGTCCGCCGTAGCGGCTTACATGTGTTGTCATGCCTGAATTGGATCGCCGCAGCATGATGTATTTATCAGGGCTCGGCCTGCTGTCCACCGTCATCCCGGTTCCCAAGGCCGGCGCGGCACCGACATACGTCTTCGAGGACAACTTCGACGGACCTGCGGGTTCATCGCCCGACACCTCGAAGTGGATGATCTCCAAGGCCCGCGAGACGATGAAGGACCCGACGTTCTGGGAGTTGCCCGAGAACGTCGGCCAGTATCGCGACGACCGGCGCAACGTCTACCTCGACGGCAAGTCCAATCTCGTCATCAAGGCCTTCAAAGAGGGCGACACGTACTACGGCGGCAAGATCAACACCCGGTGGGAAGGCACCATCGGCCACACCTGGGAAGCCCGGATCAAGCTCGAATGCCTGACCCCGGGCGCATGGCCGGCGTTCTGGCTGTCCAGCGACGCCGACGGCGAGATCGACATCATCGAGTGGTACGGCAACGGCAAGTGGCCGTCGGGTACCACCGTGCACACGAAGGCCAACGGCGCGGAATGGGCGACGCAGAACGTCGCGGTCGACAGCGCGTGGCACACCTGGCGGGTCAAGTGGGACGACTCGGGGATGAGCTTCTGGCAGGACTACACCGAGGGCGCGGCGCCCTACTTCACCGTCCCGGCGAACTCGTTGGCCGACTGGCCGTTCAACAACCCGGGCTACAAGCTCTTCCCGATCCTGAACCTCGCGGTCGCCGGTTCCGGCGGTGGGGACCCGAGCGGTGGCAAGTATCCGTGCCAGATGCTCGTCGACTGGATCCGCGTCTGGTAGCGGTTTCGGCGTGAAAACCTGCGCTCAGCGCTGGAAATCACGCCGAAATCGCTAAAAGGCCGACTCGGGTAGCTCCATGATGTCGCCGTCGATCTCCTCGATGACTGATCGCACGGCGGTCAACCTGGGCAGCACGTTCGACGCGAAAAACGCTGCCGCGGCGATCTTTCCGCGGTAGAAGTCCTCGTCCTTGCCCGCAGCGAGCGCCGCGGCGGCGACATTGGCCTGCACCAGCAGCCGCCAGCCGATCAGCAGATCTCCGACGGCGAGCAGGAAGCGCACCGACGCCAGTCCGACCTTGTAGATCTCGGTCGGGTTCTCCGACGCCGACATCAGGTAACCGGTCAGCGTGCCCGTCATCGCCTGCACGTCTTCCAGCGCGGTGCGCAGTTGCTCGGCCTGCTGCTTCAAGCTCGAGTCGCAGCTGTCGATGGTTTTGCTCACCTGCGCTGCGACATGTGCGAGCGCCTGACCGTGGTCGCGCACGATCTTGCGGAAGAAGAAATCCATCGCCTGGATCGCGGTGGTGCCTTCGTAGAGCGAGTCGATCTTGGCGTCGCGGATGTACTGCTCGATCGGATAGTCCTGCAGGAAGCCCGACCCGCCGAACGTCTGCAGCGACTCGGTGAGGATCTCGTAGGCCCGCTCCGAGCCGACCCCCTTCACCACAGGCAGCAGAAGGTCGTCGACGCGATGCGCCAGGTCCGGATCGGCACCCGAAACCAGTTGTGCGACATCGACGTTCTGGTGTGCGGCCGCGTACAGGTACAGCGCGCGCAGACCCTCCGCGTACGCCTTCTGCGTCATCAGGCTGCGACGTACGTCGGGGTGGTGCATGATCGTCACCCGCGGTGCCGTCTTGTCGGTCATCTGCGTCATGTCGGCACCCTGCACACGGGTCTTGGCGTACTCCAGTGCATTGAGGTAGCCGGTCGACAGCGTGCCTGTGGACTTCACGCCGATGGTCATGCGGGCGTGTTCGATGACGGTGAACATCTGGGCGATGCCGTTGTGCACGTCGCCGACGAGATAGCCGACCGCCGGTATCCCGTGCGCGCCGAAGGTCAGTTCGCAGGTGGGGGAGGACTTCAGACCCATCTTGTGTTCGAGTCCGGTCGCGAAAACGCCGTTGCGCGCGCCGATTTCGAGCGTATCGGGATCGAAGAGGTACTTGGGCACGTAGAACAGGCTCAGCCCCTTGGTGCCTGGTCCGGCGCCTTCGGGCCGGGCCAAAACCAGATGGAAGATGTTCTCGGCGGCGTCGCCGACGTCGCCGCCGGAGATGAAGCGTTTGACGCCTTCGATGTGCCACGTGCCATCGGGTTGGGCGGTCGCCTTCGCGCGACCCGCGCCGACGTCAGAGCCGGCGTCGGGTTCGGTCAGCACCATGGTCGCCGCCCATCCGCGCTCCAGACCCTTTGCGGCCCACCGGATCTGTTGTTCGTTGCCTTCGGCGGCCAGGGAATGCGCCATGGCCGGGCCCAAAGCCCACCAGAACCCCGCCGACGGGTTCGCGCACAGCAGCATCTCGTTGATCGCCCACGTCAGTGCGGCGGGTGCCGCGACACCGCCGACTTCCTCGGCGAGGCCGATACGCCACCACTCGGCATCCTTGACCGCCTGAACGGATTTCGCCAGTTTTGGCGGCACCGATACGGTGTGCTTCTCAGGGTCGAACACCGGAGGGTTGCGGTCGGCATCGGCGAACGATTCGGCGACTGGGCCCTCGGCCAACCGGGCGACCTCGTCGAGCATCGTGCGAACCGTGTCGGTGTCCAGGTCGCCGTAGCCGCCGGAGTCCAGCACCTGCGACAGGTTCAAGACCTCGAACAAGTTGAACTCGATGTCACGAACGTTGGCGATGTAGTGACCCACGGCAGTTTCCTTTCGCGCAAAACTGCCGAGAAGTGTCGCTGACCAGGGAAAACGTACGCAACCGTAACCTACGGTGACGCAACCGTAGGGATCGAGGTCGCGGCCGTCGGTGTGACGTGGCTCATATCCCGGGGAGTTCGGCGACCACGTCGGCGCGGCCGGCGTCGAAGGCGAAATACCCCTTGATGGGCAGGGTTTCGGGCAGCGGGTCGTCGTAGCTCCACGCGACGTCGTCGACGACCGCGTCGCCGATGACCGCCGACCAGTACGTGGCGTAGCCCTTGTAGTTGCAGTAGCTGCTCGTGTCGGAGCGTCGCAGCAGGTCGGTTCGCACGTGCGACGGGTGGACGTAGAGCACCGGAGCGAGGGCCGTCTCGAAGACGACCGTCGTCTCCGAGGTGTCGACCAGGGTGGTGCCCTCGACCGTCACCCGCAGCGCGCGAGCCGACGGTCGGCAGTCGACCCGGTGATACGGGTTGGGCGGGTAGTGCACGAGCGTGCGGCCCTCCTCGATCCAGACGTCCACCGCATCCCACGGCACATGGACATGTCCGGGCGCCTCGGGGACGGGTTCATGCGGGAGGTCGGCGATCGCGTCGGGTGGAAACGCGAACTGCAGCGGACGTCCGGCGCGGTGCACGAGGAGAGCACGCTCGGTGTCGATCACCACGGCGCCGCCGCGCACCGCCTGAACGCGGCGCGGGTGGGGCTCGACGAAAACCACGTCGGCGGGCAGCGGCGGGGTGAACCAGCCGGCGGGGTCCTTGCTCAGCGGACCGCGTCCGGTGACGAGACTCATAATCAAAGCTTTACAAAGACGCTGCCGACCGTCACGGGTGGGGCAAACTTTTGCCGAAGTCGCCTGCGGCTGCGTCTCAGGGAGTGCAATGGCGGGTATTCGGGTTGGGGCAGGCAAGGAATTGGGGTGGGAGTGAAACGACTCAACGGTGTGGATGCCTTGATGCTGTACACCGAGACGCCAGAAGTGCACATGCACACGCTGAAGATCGGCATCCTCGATGTGTCCGGCATGGACTACAGCTTCGACGTCTTCCGTGAGGTCGCTTTCCCGCGCCTGCAGGCGATGGCGCCGCTTCGCTACCAACTCGTCGACATCCCACTGAAGCTGCACCACCCGATGTGGGTGATCAACGAGTCGATCGACTTCGATTACCACGTTCGACAGACCCGGGTCCCGGCACCCGGCGGGCGCCGAGAGCTGGACCAGCTGATCGGCGAGATCGCCAGCACCCCGCTGGACCGCAGTCGGCCGCTGTGGGAGATGTACGTCGCCGAGGGCCTCGCCGACGACCGCATCGCGGTCATCCACAAGGTGCACCACGTGCTGGCCGACGGGACGGCCTCGGCCAACCAGATGGCGAGGGCGATCCGGCCGCAGGGCCCGGACGGGGTCATCGGCGTTTTCGAGGCACCCGATATTGCGCGGACGCGCGCTGCGTTGCTGAAGGCGGCGGCGCGCGACCATGTCGGGCTCATCCGCAAGCTGCCGCGGCTGGTCAACGAGACCGCGACCGGGGTGTCGCGCGTGCGCCGCCGGTCGAAGGAGCGCGGCGAGCATCCCGATCTCGCGCGCAACTTCAAGCCACCGGAGTGCTTCATCAACCACGTCGTCACGCCGGGCCGCCGGTTCGCGACCGCGCCGCTGCCGCTGGCCGACGTGAAGGAGGTGTCCAAGCGATTCGGCGTGACCATCAACGACATCGTGCTCGCGATGTCGTCGGGGGCGCTGCGCCAACTGCTGCTGCGGTATGACGGCAAGGCCGACGAACCGTTGATCGCGGGCGTGCCGGTCAGCACGAACCCGTCACCGGAGCGGTTGGCGGGCAACGAGTTCACCTACATCGCGCCGTCGTTGCCGGTGCACATCGCCGACCCCTTGGAGCGGGTGAAGGTGACGGCGTTGTCGACCGCGATCGCCAAGGAGAACCACCATCTGCTCGGCCCGACGATCCTGCCCGCCTGGATGTCCTACCTGCCGCCCGCGATCGCGCCTCCGGTCTTCCGCCAGCAGGCGCAGCGTCTCGAGTCGGCGAACGTGATGAACCTGACGATCTCCAACGTCCGCGGGCCGAGTGAGCGCGGCGTCATCGAGGGGGCGACGGTCAGCGAGATCTATTCGGTCGGACCGGTGGTGATGGGCAGCGGGATGAACATCACGGTGTGGAGCTACGTCGACCAGTTGGCCTTCTCGGTGATCACCGACGACCGCACGCTCGACGATCCGCACGAGGCGACCGACGCGATCCTCGACGCCTTCAATGAAATCCGCGCCGCGGCGGGAATCACCGGCGACCTGACGCCGGTGGGGGCGGTGCTTCCGCTTGCCGCGGCTACCTGAGCGCTACCGGGTCCAGCCGCGCCGACGCAGCCACCAGTCGCGGGCGACGACGGCCAAGATCGCGATCGCGAACCCGATCAGGAAGATGTCCTCGACCTTGCCGGTGTGATTGCCGTGGAGCATCGCGAGCATGAACAGCGCGGCGAGGATGCCGCCGATCTGGATCAGCTTGTGGTTCTCCTTCGACCAGCCCCACGCCGCCGACGGCACGTCCTCGACATCGACACCGTGCGTCGGGTCCAACTCGGTGCTCACCACGGCTGCTCCTCACGGTCGGGCCTACTGCTGCCGACATTGTGACACGACTACTACACACCGCCGTAGTCTGGTGCGTCATGACGGGACAGTTCGACGGCAAGGTCGTGTTCATCTCCGGGGCTGCGCGTGGTCAGGGCCGCAGCCACGCGGTCCGGTTCGCCGAGGAAGGCGCCGACGTGATCGCTGTCGACCTGTGCGGACAGCTCGACAGCGTGGCCTATCCGATGGCGACCCGCGAGGACCTCGACGAGACCGTCAACCTCGTCGAGAAGACCGGCCGCAGCATCATCGCCGAGCAGGTCGACGTGCGCGATTTCGATCGGCTGCGCGAGGTCGTCGGGCGCGGCGTTGCGGAGTTCGGCAGGCTGGATTTCGTGCTGGCCAACGCGGGCATCTTCCCGGCCGTGGGTCCGCAGCGGTTCGACATCTCGTCGTTCGTCGACGCCATCGACGTCAACCTCAAGGGTGTCTACTTCACGATCGAGGCGGCGCTGCCCGCGCTGCTGTCACATGGCGAGGGCGGCGCGATCGTCATCACCAGCTCGGCGGCCGGGTTCAAGTCGGTCAGCTCGACCTTCGACACGATGAGCCACGGCGCCGCCGGGTACACCGCTGCCAAGCACGGCGTCATCGGCGTGATGCGCCACTACGCGGCCTCGTTGGCGGAGAAGAACATTCGGGTCAACTCCGTGCACCCCGGCGGCGTCGCGACCCCGATGATCATCAACGAAGCGATGGGCTCGCTCGTCGGCGACCAGCCCGCGTTCGGGGAGGCGCAGCAGCCGAAACTGTCCATGCCGCCGATGGAGCCGTCGGAAGTGACCGATGCCATCGTGTACTTCTGCGGCCATTCCGGACGTCACCTCACCGGGGTGGCACTGCCGATGGATGGAGGCCTGACGCTCAAGTGAGCGCGCTGTAGCGGCGCAGGGCCTCTGCGCGTTCAGCCTTGTGGTCGACGATCGGGTCGGGATAGTCGGCGGTGCCCAACTCGGGGATCCACCGGCTGACATAGGTGCCGTCGGGATCGAACTTGTCGCCCTGCGTGGTCGGATTGAACACCCGGAAGTACGGCGCGGCGTCGGTGCCGGTGCCCGCCGCCCATTGCCAGCCGTGCTGGTTGTTGGCCATGTCGCCGTCCACCAACTGCTCGAGGAACCACCGCGCGCCCCACTGCCACGGCAGGTGCAGATCCTTGACCAGAAATGAGGCCACGATCATCCGCACCCGGTTGTGCATCCAGCCGGTCTCGGAGAGCTGTCGCATACCCGCGTCGACGATCGGATAGCCCGTCCTGCCTGCCTTCCACGCCTCGAACGCCTTCTCGGCGCCCGCGTCCTCGTTGACCTCCATGGCGTCGAAGTTCTTGTTCCAGTTCCACCAGATGCTGTCGGGCCACTCGTTCACCACGGCGGCGTAGAAGTCGCGAAAGGCCAACTCGCGCAGGTACGCCTGCGCACCCTTGCCCCGACCGAGGTCGGCCACCATCGTGCGGGGGTGAATGGTGCCGAACTTCAGATGCGCCGACATCCGGCTGGTGGCTGACAGATCGGGCCGATTGCGGTCCTCGGCGTAGCTTTCGAGGTTGTCGCTGACGAACTTGGTCCATTGGCGCAGTGCCGCCGTTTCGCCTGCGGGCAGATCGAGTTCGACACTGGCATCGGGGATTTCGACACGACCGTCGAGGCCGGCGGGGTCGATCCATTCCGCCGATTTCGGACCCGACTTGGCGGGCGCGCGCCAGCCGTGCTCCCGCCAAGCGTTGAAGAACGGGCTGAACACCTTGTAGGGCTCGCCGCTGTCCTTGACGACGCGGCCGGGGGAGACGAGATACGGCGAACCGGATGCCTCGAACGCGAGGTCGCCCAGCGCATTGCGGACCGCGTCATCGCGCCTGCGGCCGAAGGGCGTGAAGTCGGCCGAGACGTGCACGGCCGTCGCGCCGACCGATTTCGCCAGCACCGGGATCCGCTTCTCCGGGTGGCCCTGCGTGACCATCAGCTTCCCGTCGAGAGCAGCGTCGAGGTCGCGCAGCGCGTCGTAGAGGTACTGAAGCCGCCGCGGGCCCGACGACGACGTGAGCCGCGGGTCGAGGACGTAGCAGGCCAGGACCTCTCGGTCGGTTTCCGCGGCGTCCAGCAGGGCGGGCAGATCGCGCAGCCGCAAATCCCGCCGAAACCACAACACCGTGGGCATGCCATTGATGCTGCCCGGTTTTCAGCGTAAAGAAACTAGGGCGCGTGCTGACGGAAGGATGACGGATGCAGTTCTGGAGCGGTACCGCGTTCATGACCGCCGCCGACAGTGTGGCGGTCGCGCCGATGCTCGACGAGGCGGGCTACGACGGCATCGTCACCTCCGATCACATGATCTACCCGCGACGGTTGTCATCGCCTTATCCCGACTCGCCGACCGGTCAGCCGCCGTGGGAGCCGGAAAACCCGTGGCCGGACGCGTGGGTGCTGACCGGCGCGATGGCAGCCGTGACGCGCCGGCTGCGGTTCGCCAACGCGATATACATCGCGCCTGCCCGGCCGCTGCTCGAGGTGGCGCGGCTGGTGGCAACCGCGTCCGACATCTCAGGTGGGCGGGTGGCCCTCGCAGCAGGCGTCGGGTGGATGCGCGAGGAGTACGAGCTGATGGGCCAGGATTTCGCCACTCGCGGCAAGCGGCTCGACGAGATGATTCCGGCGCTGCGTGAGTTGTGGAAAGGCGGCTGGGTGTCGTGGAGCGGCACGTACTACGAGGTGCCGGAGATGACGATAGAACCGCACCCGCCTGCGCCGGTGCCGATCCTGTGCGGTGGCGAGTCCGACGCCGCGCTGCGGCGGGCAGCGAGCCTGTGCGACGGCTGGGTCGGCTACGCGTACGGATGGGACGACGCGGTCGGTTACGCGAACCGGCTGACCGCGCTGCGGCGGGAGTTGGGCCGCGAGAACGAGCCGTTCGACATCCTGCTGGCACTTCTCGAACCGCCGTCGGTCGACATCTACAAGCGCGCGGAGGATGCCGGCATCACCCAGGTGATGGTCCGGCCGTGGGGCGCTACCGAGCCCGCCGCAGGGCCCGAACAGTTCCGCGGGCCGATCGAGCGATTCGCCGAAGAGATCATCGAAAAATGCAGGTAGTGGCTAGGTCACGGGGTCGAACCGAAACACGGCCAATTGCCCTGCCAGCGCTTCGAACTCGTCGGGCGTGCCCTCGCGCACCAAACCCGACCGCTTCGCAAACCCCACGCCGACGGGGACCCGGGCCGGGAACTCACGAAGAACCGGTCGCGCGTCCTCGGCGTCGAGTTCGATGATCCTGACGCGCTGCGACCTGCGGCCCCGCGTCAGCGTGCCGACGCCCGCGGCCCTGGCGTTGGCGGCCCAGTCCGCGCCGGGATACCCAGCGACCGTGTACAGGTCGCCGCGGTAGGTGAACGGCGTCATCGGGGTGCTGCGCAGCCGTCCGGTCCTGCGTCCGGTGACGGTGAGAACCATCGCGGGCCCGGTCGGAATGCCGATTTTCTGTAGACCCTTGACGATCCGGTTCATCGGCTTGAGGTAGCGCGGCGGCCGTAGTTCCGACATGTGTTGTCTCCCTTACTAATCGGTGAACAGGCTGCGGTTTGCGGTGACGGCATCGGCGAAGCTCTGCGGCGGGCGACCGAGGATCTTCTCCGCGTCGTGTGTGACCAGTGCGGGCCTGGTGAGCGTCGCCTCCAGCAAGCGCGGAGGCGGCCACAGCCGAGATGTCGCTGTCGACGATGGGTGCGGTCGACGCGGACGCATAGGGACCGCTGACCACATCGCCGGCCTTGATCTGCGGTACCCACATACCGAAGAAGTTGCTCGCGAACACCGCGGGGCGCAGGCTGACCCACTCCAAACCCGAGTCCACGGCATACTGCTCGACTTCGGAGTTCCGGTCGCCGCGGAATCGTGACGGCTGGCGGGCGAAGTCGTCGTCGGCGTTGATCGCCGACAACGCGACCAGTCGGGTGACACCGTGCCGACGCGCCGCGTCGACCACGGACACCAACGAGTCGCCGAGGCCGCGCGAGTTGAGAAAGACCGCGGATGCGCCGCGGAGTCCGGCGGTCGCTGAGTCGAACACCTCGACACCATCGGGAAACCGGGCGGCCGCAGGTCTCCGCGTGACCGCGCGGACCCGTGCACCCGACGCCGCGAGCAGATCGACAAGGGGGCGCCCGACGTTGCCGGTTGCGCCCGTGACGAGAATTGTTTTCATGCAACCAAGGACGGCGCTGCGTCGGTGAAAGTTACATGCGCTGCGCGGTAACTTTTTGCGTCCGTGCGTCGTCGTAGAGATATGACCGAATCACCGTCGGTGGAAGCGGCCTGGCGCAGCCACCGTCCGTACCTTGTGAATCTCGCCTACCAGATGCTCGGCGACGTGGGCGAAGCCGAGGACGTCGCGCAGGAGGCCTTCCTGCGTTTGTCGCGCGCGGACCTCGATGGGATCGACGATGTGCGGGGCTGGCTCACGGTGGTGGCCGGGCGGCTGTGCCTCGATCAGCTCAGATCCGCCCGCGCGAAGCACGAATATCCCGGAGACATCGAATCGAGCGAGCCTCGACGCTCCAGTGAGCCCGACCCCGCCGATCGCGTCACGCTCGACGACGAGGTTCGCAGCGCGATGCTGGAGTTGCTCCGGCGGCTGTCTCCGGGCGAACGGGTGTCGTTCGTCTTGCACGATGTGTTCGGAATGCCGTTCGACGAGATCGCCGAGACGGTGGGCCGTCCCGTCGGCACCTGCCGACAGCTGGCGCGTCGCGCCAGGAACAAATTCACCGCGGCCGCGCCACGGCTCGCGGAAGTGGCCGAAACCGAACACCAGCTCGTCACGGAACGATTCATCACCGCGTGTGCCAACGGCGATCTCGAGGCGCTGACCGCCGTGCTCGATCCGACGGTATGGGGCGTGGGCACCATCCTCGGTGAGGCAGCACCGCCGCAGCAGGTCAATCACGGCCCTGACGAGGTCGGCCGTAACCTGCTGCGGTACCTCGGACAGGGCGCGACGCTGGTCACCGGCCCGGTCGGCGAGCCCGTACTGCTTGCCTTCGCGCAACGGCGGCTGTTCGCCGTCATCGTGCTGACGATCAGAAGCAACCTGGTGTGCAAGATCGAGGCGAGCGTCGACCCGACGGCGGCGGCCCGGTCGCAATGACCGGACCGCCGCGTCTATTCGGTTGGATCCGAACCTAGTTCGCCGGCGGCATCAGCACGGTGTCGATCATGTACACCTGGGCGTTGGCCGTTGACACGCCGCCGCAGACCACGGATGCGTCGTTGACCTTCAGAGCGCCACCCATGCCGGACACGGTGACGTCGGCGCCCTGCACCGTCTTGTGGGTGCCCACCACCTGCGAGGGGCTGGCCTGGCCCGGAACGACGTGGTAGGTCAGGATGCTGGTCAGCAGATCCGAATCGGTCTTGAGTTTCTCGATCGTCGCGGGATCGATCTTGGCGAAGGCGTCATCGGTCGGCGCGAACACCGTGAATTCACCACCGTTGAGCGTGTCGACGAGGTTCACCTCCGGATTGAGTTGGCCGGAGACCGCTTTCGTCAACGTGGTCAGCATCGGGTTGTTGGAGGCAGCGACGGCAACCGGATCCTGTGCCATCCCGGCCACCGAACCGGGGCCCGACGGAACCTTCTCGGCGTAAGCCGTGCACGAGGGACCGACGAGTTCGGCCGACGCGATGCCCGCGGTGGTCAAGGACAGGCCCATCGCCGCCGCAGCCGCCAGGCCTGCGATTGCGATGGTGTTCTTCATGCTCTTCATCGGTGATCCACTTCCTGTTCGCGGACGACACTGGTGCCGCCTCTGTTTGTGTTTCCGAATGGGATTCGGAGCCCGGGTCCACACGGATGGGTGGCAGTCAAAGAATTTCTTCAGCCGTATGTGAAGGAGAACGCCTGCAACCCTTTGCTCAACCGCACTTCGAGTTGTCCGCGGCCGACGTCGGCGCGGGACACGATCTGGTGCGCGGTCGGTGCCCCGCTGATCGGCACGGTCGTCGATCGGCCGTTGCGCGTCTCCGTCACGGTGCCTTCGCCGCCTGCGACGATGTAGACGTTCTTCGCGTTGTATTTCAGCGCGATTCGGGAGTCGTCGGACTCGGCCGTCGCGCCCTGGTAGTCCAGCTTCCAGCGCCCGCGAAGGGCGAACGTGTCATCGGCCAACCGCAGCGGGTAGACGAAATCGGCTGTCCCCTCGTCGTAGGTGTCGGGGCCGCCGTAGTTCACCATCTTGCCCACACCGAGATACGTCTCGGGCGTTTGTCCGGCCGCGGGCGTCTCGTCGGCTGAGTCGCTCGGCTCCGGCAGGCTCACCCCGGGGTTCGCGTCGACGAGCAGCTGCCGTATCAGGCTTTCAGTGACGTCATAGTCGCCCTCGCCGAACTTGATATGGCGCACAACGCCGTTCGCGTCGATCAGGTATTCGGCGGGCCAGTAGCGGTTGCGGTAGTTGGTCCACGTGGACAGGTTGTTGTCGAGCGCGACCGGGTAGGTGATGCCGAGGTCGTCCGCGCCGCTGGCGACGTTGGCCGCGTCTTTCTCGAACGCGTACTCGGGGCTGTGCACGCCGATGACCTCGAGGCCGGCGTCTCTGTACTTCGCGTTCCAGTCGACGACGTGGGGGATCGCCCGCTGGCAGTTGATGCACGAGTACGCCCAGAAGTCCACGAGGACGACCTTGCCCCGCAGCGAATCGAGGTCGACGGGGGCGCCGCCCGGGGTGTTCAGCCACCCGGCGATGCCCTTGATGTCCGGTGCGGTACCGCAACTTTCGAGTTCGGCGGCGCCGTTGGTGCAGTTCGACAGCTCGCGGTTCTGGTCGTTGACCAGACCGCCGAGGTCGAGTTTTTCCTGGATCGTCTCGGAGGCGACCACCTTGTCCTGCAGTGAGCCGGTGTAGTCCGGGATGGCTCGCTGCAGCTTGGCGGGCACGTTGAACACCAGCGCCAATGCGAAGACGAGCATCACGATGCCGCCGATCACGCGGATGCGACGCTGATGCCGACGGAACGCACCGACCCGTTCGGCGACCCGCTGACCCGCCAGCGCAAAGAACAACAGCGGCAGTGCCGCACCGATGGCGAACGAGAGCGTCAGCGCCACGGTGTCGATACCGATGGATCCGGTCGCACCTGCGACCACGATGGCCGCCAGCACCGGTCCCGCGCAGGGCACGTAGAGCACGCCGAGGGCGAGGCCCAGCCCAAAACCGCTTCTGCCTTCCGTCTTTTGAAGCTGTGGAATGCGAGCGAACGGCTTCTCGAGGATCTCCTCGAACCGAGGGAAGATCAGGCCGAGACCGATCGCGGTCAGCGCGACGAGCCCGGCCCACCGGATCGCGTCCTGCGGAAGATGCAGCAGCGACAGCAGCGACGTCCCGATGAGGGTGACGATGCTGAAGCTGAGCACGAGGCCGCCGATCACCCGGTACGGCCGCAACCGCTCCGACAGTGCGGGTTTCGTGACGAACGCCAGCGCGGTTCCGCCGCCCGCGTCGGCGTCGTCGGTGCGGGAACCCTGTGTGCCGGAGAAGAAGATCACCGGCAGCACCGGAAGGATGCACGGCGACACGCCGGTGATCAAACCGCCCATGAAGCCGATCAGTACGAGTGTGAACATGTCAGTCATTCGGAGCCGCAACGCATTTGGATGGGTCGGACAGGCCAAGGCCCCCGGACACACGGGGGTGCCGGGGGCCCTGGAGTCGGGCGCTATGCGGCGGGCGGCATCAGCACCGTGTCGATCATGTACACCTGGGCGTTGGCGGTCGAGACGCCACCGCACACCAGCCCGGCGTCATTCACCTTGAGGCCGTTGCCTTCTCCGGTCACCGTGACGTCGGCGCCCTGCACGGTCTCGTGCGACCCGACCACCTTCGCGGGGCTGGCCTGCCCGGGCACCACGTGGTAGGTCAGGATGCTCGTCAGCAGGTCCGAGTCGGTCTTGAGCTTCTCGATGGTGGCGGGATCGATCTTGGCGAAGGCGTCGTCGGTCGGGGCGAACACCGTGAACTCACCGCCGTTGAGGGTGTCGACGAGGTTGACGTTCGGGTTGAGTTGGCCCGACAGCGCCTGCGTCAGCGTCTTGAGCATCGGGTTGTTCGACGCCGCCACCGTCACCGGATCCTGTGCCATGCCCGCCACGGAGCCGGGGCCGTCGGGAACCTGTTCGGCGTAGGCCGCACACCCCGCGCCGATCAGGGTGCCCGCAGGTTGCGCCGTCGCAGGGGACATCGCGCTCGCCGACGACGACGTCTTCTCGGCCTCCGCGGTCTGTTCGGCGGCCGAGCTGTCGTTGGAACATGCCGACAGGCCGAGAACGGCAAGTGCTGCGATGGTGGCCGCCGTGAGGGTGCTGCGGTGAACATTTCTCATGGTGCTTCGACTCCTTGGTCGCGGACGGGCGGGCCCGCCCATTGGCATGACACCCGGCATTCGGCACAACCCCGATCGCGGATGCCTGCGGCGTCCGGACGTCACTTTTGCGTCACATGTCGCGGGGAGCGGCACAATGGATCGGTGACTAGCAAGCAGCGGGTGCTGATCCTCGGGAGTACGGGTTCGATCGGCACTCAGGCGCTCGACGTCATCGCCGCCAACCCGGACCGCTTCGAGGTGGTCGGTCTGGCCGCAGGCGGGGGAAACCCCGACCTGCTGGCACGTCAGCGCGCGGAGACCGGCGTCACCAACATCGCGGTCGCCGACGCCGACGCCGCCGAGAAGGTCGGTGATGTCACCTACAGCGGGCCGGACGCCGCCACCGCGCTGGTGGAGAACACCGAGGCCGACGTCGTGCTGAACGCGCTGGTCGGCGCGCTGGGTCTGCAGCCGACGCTGGCGGCGCTGGCCAGCGGAGCCCGGCTGGCGCTGGCGAACAAGGAGTCGCTGATCGCGGGCGGTCCGCTGGTGCTGAAGGCCGCCAAGCCCGGCCAGATCGTGCCGGTCGACTCCGAACACTCCGCGATCGCCCAGTGCCTGCGCGGCGGCGCCCCCGACGAAGTGGCCAAGATCGTGCTGACCGCCTCCGGCGGCCCGTTCCGCGGGTGGACCGCCGAGCGTCTCGAGGACGTCACCCCTGAGCAGGCGGGCGCCCATCCGACCTGGTCAATGGGCCCGATGAACACGCTGAACTCGGCGTCACTGGTCAACAAGGGCCTCGAACTGATCGAAACCCATCTGCTGTTCGGAATTCCGTACGACCGCATCGAGGTGGTGGTCCACCCGCAGTCGATCGTGCATTCGATGGTCACCTTCACCGACGGCTCGACGATCGCCCAGGCCAGCCCGCCCGATATGAAGCTGCCGATCGCGCTGGCGCTCGGCTGGCCGTCCCGGGTGCCCGACGCCGCGCTGGCCTGCGACTTCACCACCGCGGCGACCTGGGACTTCGAACCGCTGGACGCGACGGTGTTCCCGGCCGTGGAACTGGCCAAAGAGGCCGGTCAGCGGGGTGGTTGCCTGACCGCGGTCTACAACGCCGCCAACGAGGAGGCGGCGGCGGCCTTCCTCGACGGCCGGATCCGGTTCCCGACGATCGTGCGAACCATCGCCGACGTGCTGCACGCCGCAGACCAGTGGGCCGCCGAACCAGCTACCGTGGAAGAAGTACTTGACGCGCAACGCTGGGCCCGCGACAGGGCAAAGGGCGCAGTTTCTCGGGAGGTTGTCACCACAAAATGATGTGGGTCATCGGTGTGGCGCTGTTCGCGCTGGCCATCTTGGTATCGGTGGCGCTGCACGAGTGCGGCCACATGTGGGTGGCGCGCGCCACCGGGATGAAGGTGCGCCGCTACTTCGTCGGCTTCGGCCCGACGCTGTGGTCCACCCGCAGGCCCAACAAGCTCGGCTACACCGAGTACGGCGTCAAGGCGATCCCACTCGGCGGTTTCTGCGACATCGCGGGGATGACGTCGATCGACGAGATCGCGCCGGAAGACCGCAAGTACGCCATGTACCGGCAGAAGACGTGGAAGCGGGCCGCTGTGCTGTTCGCGGGCCCCGCGATGAACTTCGTGGTCGGCCTGGTGATCCTCTACGGCATCGCGCTGTACTGGGGTCTGCCCAACCTCACCCCGCAGCCGGCCACGTACGTCAGCCAAACCTCCTGTGTCGCAGCGCAGGTCAGCAAGGACAAGTTCGCCGACTGCACGGGTGACGGCCCGGCCGCCGCCGCGGGCATCAAACAGGGCGACAAGATCGTCAAGGTCGGCGACAAAGAGGTGGCCAACCCCGACGAGATGGTCGCCGCGGTCCGCGAGGCCAGCGGCCCGACCCCGTTCGTCGTCGAGCGCGACGGCAAGCAGATCACCACGATCGTCGACGTCGTGAAGACCGAGCGCTTCACCTCCGACACCGCGGCGGCGCCATCGACCGTCGGCGCGATCGGTGTCTCGGCCGCGGAGTTCGGGCCTGTCGAGTACACGCAGTACAACCCGGTGACCGCGATCCCGGGCACGGTGGCCTTCACCGGTGACCTGGCCGTCGAACTGGGCAAGGCTCTGGCGAAGATCCCGACCAAGATCGGCGCCCTGGTGCACTCCATCGGCGGTGGTGAGCGTGATCCGGAGACGCCGATCAGCGTCGTCGGCGCCTCGATCATCGGTGGCGACGCCTTCGAGCGCGGTCTCTACCTGGCCTTCTGGTTCTTCCTCGCACAGCTGAACTTCGTGCTGGGCGCGGTCAACCTGGTCCCGCTGCTGCCGTTCGACGGCGGCCATATCGCGGTGGCGTGGTACGAGAAGATCCGCAACGTGATCCGTAAGGCCCGCGGTATGGCGGCGGCGGCGCCGGTGAACTACCTCAAGCTGATGCCCGCCACCTACGTGATCCTGATATTCGTCGTCGGGTACATGGCGCTCACGGTCACCGCAGACTTCGTCAACCCGATCAGACCTTTCGAGTAGGAGACATCATGTCCGTCGGCTTAGGCATGCCGGCACCCCCCGCACCGACGTTGGCGCCGCGACGGAAAACCCGTCAGCTCATGGTCGGCGACGTCGGCATCGGCAGCGATCACCCGGTCGCAGTGCAGTCGATGTGCACCACCAAAACCCACGACGTGAACGCGACGCTGCAGCAGATCGCCGAGCTGACGGCGTCGGGCTGCGACATCGTCCGCGTCGCGTGCCCGCGGCAGGAGGACGCCGACGCCCTGCCCGCCATCGCGGCGAAGGCCAACATCCCCGTCATCGCCGACATCCACTTCCAGCCGAAATACATCTTTGCCGCGATCGACGCCGGCTGCGCCGCAGTCCGCGTCAACCCCGGCAACATCAAGGAGTTCGACGGCCGGGTCAAGGAGGTGGCGAAAGCCGCTGCGGCAGCAGGCATCCCGATCCGCATCGGCGTCAACGCCGGATCGCTGGACAAGCGGTTCATGGAGAAATACGGCAAGGCCACCCCTGAAGCGCTCGTCGAATCCGCACTGTGGGAGGCGTCGCTGTTCGAGGAGCACGGCTTCGGCGACATCAAGATCAGCGTCAAGCACAACGACCCCGTCGTCATGGTCGCCGCCTACGAACAGCTTGCCGCACAATGCGATTACCCGTTGCACCTCGGCGTCACCGAGGCCGGGCCCGCGTTCCAGGGCACGATCAAATCGGCCGTCGCGTTCGGTGCGCTGCTGTCGAAGGGCATCGGGGACACCATTCGCGTGTCGCTGTCCGCACCGCCCATCGAAGAGGTCAAAGTCGGCAATCAGATCCTCGAATCGCTGAACCTGCGGCCCCGCTCGCTGGAGATCGTGTCGTGCCCGTCGTGCGGGCGCGCCCAGGTCGACGTCTACACGCTGGCCAACGAGGTCACCGCGGGCCTCGAAGGCATGGACGTCCCCCTGCGCGTCGCGGTGATGGGCTGTGTCGTCAACGGGCCCGGTGAAGCGCGCGAGGCCGATCTCGGTGTGGCCTCCGGAAACGGCAAGGGGCAGATCTTCGTCAAGGGCGAGGTCATCAAGACCGTCCCCGAGCATCAGATCGTCGAAACGCTGATCGAAGAGGCGATGCGGATCGCCGAAGAACGTGGAGACGCGGAGTCTGCCAGCGGTTCGCCCGTGGTGACCGTAAGCTGAGTGTGATTCCTGTGCCCGGAATCACTACGCCCTGAGGCCGCAGAAAGAGTGCCGATGTCGGCTCCGCCGCTGTTCCGCTTCGTCGACGAGCGACGCGTTTCGGTGGTGCGCGACCTCGCCGCGGTTCGTCAGGTGCTCGACGCCGATCCCGTCGGAAGCTGCATGGTGGACTCCCGCGTGGCCGAGCACGGCGTCGACCCGAGCGCCATCGGTGGCGAGTTGTGGACGCGTGGCCGGGCAACCGAATCGCTGTGCTACGCAGGCGCCAACCTCATCCCGTTGCGCGGTGAAGCCGCCGACCTGCACGCGTTCGCCGACAAGGCGGTCAGCAGCGCCAGGCGCTGCTCGTCGCTGGTCGGCCGGGCCGAACTCGTGCTGCCGATGTGGCGGCGGCTCGAACACGCCTGGGGACCGGCGCGCGACGTTCGCGACCGCCAGCCGCTGATGGCGCTGGCCACCGCGCCGCACTGCCCGACCGACCCCGCGGTGCGTCCGGTCCGCATGGAGGATCTCGACGCCTATCTCGTCGCCGCGGTGGAGATGTTCATCGGCGAGGTCGGCATCGATCCACGCATCGGCGACGGCGGCCGCGGATACCGGCGCCGTGTCGCGGGCCTGATCGCCGCCGGACGTGCATGGGCACGGTTCGAGCGCGGCCAGGTGGTGTTCAAGGCCGAGGTCGGATCGCAGTCGCCGACCGTCGGCCAGATCCAAGGGGTGTGGGTGCATCCCGACTGGCGCGGCCGCGGTCTTGGCACGGCGGGCACCGCGACGCTGGCGGCCGCTGTCGTGCGCAGCGGGCGCATCGCGAGCCTCTACGTCAACGACTTCAACGCTGTGGCCCGAGCCACCTACGCCCGGGTCGGCTTCGCCGAAGTCGGCACCTTCGCCACCGTCCTGCTCGATTAGGACTCGGCTGGTGGGTGGTTGGCTACGCTTCACGCCATGACCGACGACGCCCAGAAGGCCGAACGCCGCGAGATCGCCGACACGCTCGTCCGCGCGCTCGAACGGCGCCACGAACTCCTCGACATCATCGTCGAGTCGGAGGATTACGACGCCGCCGTCGAGGCGATCGCCGCGATGCTGCAGACGACGCCCGCCGGCGCCGAAGCGGTGATGGGGCTGTCCTTTGACCGGCTGACCAAGGTGTCGCGGCGCCGCATCCGCGACGAGCTCAACGACCTCAACCACGAACTGAGCTTCACCGTCGGCGAGCGCAAGCCGGCTCCTGGCCAGAGCCTGATGCTGCGACTGTTCTCCGCCGACACCGACCGTGACATCTTCGCCGCGCGCACCGAGGACGTTCGCGCGGCGGGCGACGGATCCGGTGCTCCAGCGGGCGACCTCGACGACGAGATCCGCGCCGGCGTCGGCCGGGTGCACGCCGAGGAGGCGGTGTGGCTGGTGGCCGTCGACGGCTCCGAGAAGGTCGGCATGGTCTTCGGCGAGTTGGCCAATGGAGAGGTCAACGTGCGTATCTGGATCCGGCCGGAGTTCCGCAAGCAGGGGTACGGCACTGCAGCACTGCGGAAATCGCGGTCGGAGATGGCCGCGTATTTCCCCGCCGTGCCACTGGTGGTGCGCGCGCCCGCCGCGGGCGCCTGACTTTTGCGCCCAGATCGACGTTTTGGCGCGATCCTCTCGGTCTTTTCCGCCCAATTGTCGGTTCGGGCGTCGCGCCTCCACCACTTTGAGGTCTCAGTTTCTTAACATTTGCCTCAATGGCAACAATATTCACATCTGCATTCACATCTGCAAGGCGTATGGCGGGCCTGCTCGCGGTCGTGCTGCTGTCGACGTCCCTCAATGCCTGCACACCCAAGCCCAACGGCCCGTCGCCGGCGGCCCAGGCGTTCTTCGCCGCGTTGGCCGAGGGAAACACCGGCGCGGCGTCGGAACTGACCGACCGCCCCGAGGATGCGCGGGCCGCGCTGAATCAGGCCTGGAAAGGCCTGCAGGCGACGTCCTTGGACGCCCAGGTGCTGGGCTCGAAGTTCGCCGAGGACACCGGCACGGTGTCCTACCGCTACACCTGGCACCTGCCGAAGAACCGAACCTGGACCTACGACGGCCAACTCAACATGGTGCGCAACGAGGGGCAGTGGGAGGTGCGCTGGACGACCACCGGGCTGCATCCGAAACTCGGTGAGCACCAGACGTTTGCGCTGCGCGCCGATCCGCCGCGGCGGGCATCGGTCAATGAGCGCAGCGGCACCGACGTGCTGGTGCCGGGCCACCTGTACCACTTCGCACTCGACGCCAGACGGGCGGGCGCGTACCTGATGAGCACCGCGACCGCGGTCGTCGACGCCTTGCGGCCCTTCGACGACACCCTCGACCCACAGCGCCTCGCTGAGGAGGCGAGTTCGTCGCCGGGCCCGCTGAGCCTGATTACGCTGCGGCAGTCCGACCGCGACCAGGTGGCCGCCGTGCTCGGCGAGCGCCCGGGACTCGTCATCACGCCGCTGGCCGAATTGCTGCCCACGGACGAGACTTTCGCGCCAGCGATCATCAGCGAGGTCAAGAAGGCCGTCATGGACGACCTCGACGGGCAGGCGGGTTGGCGGGTGGTCAGCGTCAACCAGAACGGGGTCGACTCCGACGTCCTCCACGAGGTGCCACCGGCACCCGCGCCGTCGATCACCATCAGCCTGGACCGCGCCGTGCAGAACGCCGCGCAGAACGCCGTCAACGGGGTTGGCGGCAAGAAGGCGATGATCGTCGCGATCAAACCGTCGACCGGTGAGATCCTCGCCGTCGCCCAGAACGCCGAAGCCGACACTGAGGGCCCCACCGCGACGACGGGTCTGTATCCGCCCGGGTCGACCTTCAAGATCATCACCGCGGGCGCCGCCATCGAACGCGATATGGCAACGCCCAACACACTTCTCGGCTGCCCGGGCACCGTCGACATCGGACACCGCACGGTGCCCAACTACGGCGGGTTCGATCTCGGCGTGGTTCCGATGTCGCGTGCCTTCGCGAGTTCGTGCAACACCACGTTCGCCGAACTCGCCGCCAGGATGCCGCCCCGCGGGCTGACCCAGGCCGCGGCGAAATACGGCATCGGCGCCGACTTCAAGGTCGAGGGCATCGACACCGTCACCGGTTCCGTGCCGCCGACCGTGAACCTCGCCGAGCGGACAGAAGACGGCTTCGGTCAGGGCAAGGTTCTGGTCAGCCCGTTTGGGATGGCGCTGGCCGCCGCCACCGTCGCGGCGGGCAAAACCCCTGTGCCGCAACTGATCCAGGGTCGCCAGACCGCGGTCGACGGCGAGCAGTCGCCGATCACGCCGAAGATGCTCGACGGCCTGCGGCCGATGATGCAACTGGTCGTGACCAACGGCACCGCCAAGGACCTCAACGGGATGGGCGATGTCCGCGGGAAGACCGGAGAGGCCGAGTTCGAGGGCGGTTCGCACTCCTGGTTCGCCGGCTACCGCGGTGACATGGCGTTCGCGGCGCTGATCGTCGGGGGCGGCAGTTCGGAATACGCCGTGCGGATGTTGCGCGGCATGCTCGAAGGCCTGCCGCCGGACTACCTGGCCTGAACTACGTCAGCGGTTCGCTGGGAACGTGGTAGCGCTCCTGATAGGCGGTCACCTGCTCGCGCAATTCCTCTGCGTCCAAACCGGTGTCGGCCCAGCAGTAGCGCCCGCCCCCGCCGTCGCCGGGATGGGCCGCCAGGTAGTCCCGCATCCGCTGTTCGGCAACCGGAGTCAACTCACGGTCCAACCGGCCGTACAGCGAGCGGATCGTCGCGAACGGGTCCCGCATGAAATCGGCGAACTGCACGTCGATGACCTGACCGGGCGGCAATGACTCGCGCAGCGCCATCCCGCGCTGCAGGCCGACGACGATCTCCTCGCGGGACTGCACAGCGCAGTCGGGGATCGACGTCTCGTCCGAGGCCATCCGCCGCAGGTGGTTGGTCAGCGCGCTGATCGACGAGATGACCTTCAGCGGATCGCGATGCGTCTGCACAACGACCGCGTGCGGGTAGGTCTCCACCAGCGCGTCCAGCGTCCACAGGTGCGCCGGGGATTTCAACAGCCACTGGCCGCCGACACCGGACTGCAAGTGCTGCAGGAAGATTCGATGGTAGCGATAGGCCTGCCGATGATCGGCCTGGTACAGCAACCACTTGTAGTAGGTGGGCAGGCGGTACTGCACCGAGAAGATCATCGAACAGAACTGTGACGCGGTGATCCGCACACACTCCTGCCCGACCTGCGCGCCCATCGGATGCCAGCTCATGAAGCCGGGGATGATCTGCTCGCTCATCTCGAGGCTGGCCTGCGTTTCGGCGATGCGTGGGTCGGTTTCGTAGGTGTCGCGCTGCGGCACCGGCAGCGGCGCGTCGACCTCCCACGTCAGCGGCGGCCGCATCTGCGGGTCCTGGGCGAGCAGGTCGAACAGGATCGTGGTGCCGGTGCGGGGTTGTCCGACGATGAAGATGGGCCGCTGGATTTCCTGATCGGCGATTTCGGGATGCCTTGTGCGCCAATCGACGACCTGCAGCCGGTTCTTCAGCGCCCGGACGATGTCCAGCGCCGCGATCTCCACGCCGAGGTCGTTGAGCCTGGCTTCCTTGACGAAACCCTCGCACAGCAGGCCGAGTCCCTCGCGCCACGTCTCCTTCTCGTCGAAGTCCGCACCGAAGTCGTCGCTACCCGCCCAATCGCAGGCCTGCTGAATCAACGCGTCCTGGTCGAACCGGTCGGCCGCGCTCACCGTGCCGCCTCACCGCTGCGCACCTCGACCGACACCTTCGGCGGGTCGGGATTGTCCAGCCAGCGGAACACCACGAAGCCCCGGTGTCTGCCGCCGGTGTCCAGCCAGTGCCCGTGGCCGAAGTCGTTGCCGCCGATGGCGATTCGCACGTGTCCGTCGGCGTCGGGGGTCACGCCCTTGTTGGTGACCGAGCTGTGCCTGCGGCGCGGTTCCAGGCATTCGTGCCAGATGTTCTCCAGCGTGATGTTCCAGTAGCGGGTGTCCGGCGGTTCGAACTCGAGGCACAGCGATTCGTCTGGGGCCAGCCGGAAGGTGCCGAGCATGTAGAGGTTGTCGGGCGTGGTGTCGGCGGCGCCGAGATCGGCGGCCTGCGATGTGACGAGGGTGTTCGGCTGGTCCAGCAACTCGGGCTTGATGGTTCGGTACAGCGTCGTCAGCTTCATGATGGTCCACGCCATCGCGGTGAACTGTTCTGCCGCTTCGTCATCGGACAGTGCGCGCGCCGGCGCCGGTGTGCCCAGCGGTTCGATGTGCAGCGTCGCCGACTGCTCGGTGTGGGCATCGGCGATGTATTCGCGCACGACGATCGACGTCGCATCGTCGGGTATCTGTATCCACTGCGCGCCGTCGAGGTCGGTGGGCTCGGTCGCGGAGAACACCAGCGCGAACTCGCCGCCGTCGAGCTTGAGGTCGGTGTCGCTGACGTAGGCGGCCATCCGCCGCGGCGTCATACCGGTGCCCGCCAGCACTTGCAGGCCGAGATACGCGGTGGTGCCGCGCGTCCCGGTGACCCGGTAGCCGCGGTCGCCGCGGATCATCGCCAGCAGGTAGCGGCCGTCGGGGTTGGGTCCGCCGACGAGCCTGGTGGGCGAGCACATGTCGAAAAACCACGGCAAATCGGGGTCGGCCTCCACGGTGAGCTCCGAGCACAGCGCGGTGACCCGGGACAGAACGCCCAGGCCCTCCAGCAGCTCGCGCTCGTTCTCGGCGTCGGCGCTGATGATGTTGGTGATGTCGCCGATCATTTTCTGCACGAAGGCCCACGCCTCGACGGTCCTGGGTCCCCACGAGCTGTCGTTTGTCACGAAAGACAATTACCAAGATCGGCGGCCCGGCTAGGGCGATTCCGCCGATTGTCGTTGCCGATCGGCGCGACGCCTCCTGGGCGAGCTGGACTCGCGAGGTCAACCCGAGCTTGGTGTAGACGCGGGTCAGGTGCGATTGCACGGTCCGCGGCGACACGAAGAGCCGTTGGGCGATCTCCTTGTTGCCGAGCCCCTCGCTGACGAGCCGGACCACGTCGTGCTCGGCGGGGGTCAACGACGCCCAGCCGCTCGACGGCCGCTTACGCTCGCCGCGGCCGCGCTGCGCATAGGCGATCGCCTCTTTGGTCGACAGGGCCGCGCCCTCCGCCCACGCCGCTTTGAAGTCGTTGGTGTCCATGGCGTTTCGGAGCGCATCGACCGCCGCCTCGTAGCCGGCTTGGTAGACGGGATAGCGCACAGAACCCTGTCGGTGCCGGATGGCCTCCGCTGCGCCGAAAAGCCTAGCCGCCTCGCGGTGCCTGGCAGCTTCGACCGCAACGCCCGCCAGGAGATCGAGAACGTCGGCAACGCCCAGATACGCGCCGACGTCTGTGAGCGTCGCAAGTGCGTCATGGGCGTTTCGTTCGGCGTCTTCTGGTCGATGCTCGGCGATCGCGAGCCTTGCGCAAACCGCGTACGCCAGTCCAAGCGGCAGCCCGGACAAAGCCGGGATGGCTTGCTCCACCAGGCGTTGTGACCTTACAAGCTCGCCACGCGCTAGCTCGAGCTGTGCCACGAAGACGCTGTTGATCGACGCCGTGCCTTCGAGCTCACCTACCAGAGACCAGCCGGTGTCGGCCGCGTCAGCCGCGCGTGTGATGTCACCTGCGGCTAGGTGGGTCACCATCAGTCCTATGTAGCTGCCGCCCAGAAATACGTCGCCAAGTTCCGCGCCGGCCTCGACGCCCGCCTGTGCTGCTGCCCGAGCAGCCTCCGTATCACCTGCAGCAGCAAGAGCATGGGGCATCGTCAGTAGAGAGGCGACTCGGGAGATGGTGTCGTGGTCCCTCTCGCTTTCGGCAATAACCGCGCGGAACTCGGCGATCGCGCCTGCAACATCACCTTCGAATACCAGAGCGCTTGCCAGGCGCCACCGGCATTGCCTTGAACCGAACCTGTCGCCGATTGCCTCCGCGATGTCACGGCCTTCTACAGCGGCGGTGTGCAACTTGCTGACGTCGCCCGTCACCAAAGCGGCATGCGCCTGTTGGCAAAGCAACTGGGATAGCCTCCACCGGTCGTCCAACTTTCGGACGGGTCTGCTGCACGAATGGGTGACATCTGAGTTGGCTTGCCCGGGATGGGCGAGCTGGAAGGATGTCAGTGTGCCCAGGCCCTACCCCCAGGA
>JAWQNE010000019.1:0-118964 GCA_033741175.1 Mycolicibacterium sp. 120270
GCGACCGCGACCGTGACGGTGAATATCACCGCGGTCAACGACGACCCGGTCGCCAACCCCGACACCGTCACCGCGACCGAAGACACCCCGCTGTCGATCGACCCGACCGATCTACTAAGCAATGACACTGATGTCGACGGCGACACCCCCACCATCGTCTCGATCGGCAACGCCGTCGGCGGCACCGTCGACATGGTCGACGGGCAGATCGTGTTCACCCCGACCGCGAACCGCACCCAGGCCGGCTCCTTCACCTACACCATCACCGACGGCGCCGGCGGCACCGCCACCGCCACCGTCACGGTCAACATCACCGCCGTCAACGACGACCCCACCGCGGTCAACGACACCCTCACCGCCACCGAAGACACCCCCCTGTCCATCGACCCGGCTGAGTTGTTGGCCAACGATTCTGACATCGATAACCCCCACGGCGATCTCGACATCACCAGCGTCGGTGACGCCGTCGGCGGCACCGTGCAGATGGTCGACGGGCAGATCGTGTTCACCCCGACCACCGACCGCACCCAACCCGGGTCGTTCACCTACACCATCAGCGATGGTGTAGGTGGCACCGCCACCGCGACGGTGACGGTGAACATCACCGCCGTCAACGACGACCCAGTCGCGGTCAATGACACCGTCACCGCCACCGAAGACACCCCGCTGTCCATCGACCCGGCCCATCTACTAAGCAATGACACTGATGTCGACGGCGACACCCCCACCATCGTCTCGGTCAGCAACGCCGTCGGCGGAACCGTCGACCTGGTCGACGGGCAGATCGTGTTCACCCCGACCACCGACCGCACCCAGGCCGGCTCCTTCACCTACACCGTCTCTGACGGCGCCGGCGGCACCGCCACCGCCACCGTCACGGTCAACATCACCGCCGTCAACGACGACCCGGTCGCCAACCCCGACACCGTCACCACCACCGAAGATCAAGCGCTGTCGATTGACCCGGCTGAGTTGTTGGCCAACGATTCTGACATCGACAACCCCCACGGCGACCTCGACATCACCGCTGTCGGCGACGCCGTCGGCGGCACCGTCGACCTGGTCAACGGGCAGATCGTGTTCACCCCGACCACCGACCGCACCCAACCCGGGTCGTTCACCTACACCGTCACCGACGGGTCCGGTGGCACCGCCACCGCGACGGTCACGGTCAACATCACCGCCGTCAACGACGACCCGGTCGCCAACCCCGACACCGTCACCGCCACCGAAGATCAAGCGCTGTCCATCGACCCGGCCACATTGCTGGCCAACGATTCTGACATCGACAACCCCCACGGCGACCTCGACATCACCTCCGTCGGCGACGCCGTGGGCGGCACCGTCGACATGGTCGACGGGCAGATCGTGTTCACCCCGACCACCGACCGCACCCAACCCGGGTCGTTCACCTACACCATCAGCGACGGCGCCGGCGGCACCGCCACCGCCACCGTCACGGTCAACATCACCGCGGTCAACGACGACCCGGTCGCAGGTGAAGACAGCTACGCCACCGACGAAGACGCGTCCTTGACGATTTCTGCGCCCGGTGTGCTCCTCAACGACACGGATGTCGACGGCGACACGCTGTCGGCCTCCATAAACACTCATCCCAGCCACGGCACGGTGACTGTGAACTCCAACGGATCGTTCACTTACACCCCTGAAGCCGACTACAGCGGCGCAGACAATTTCACATATAGGGTTTCTGACGGCAACGGTGGCACCGCAGTCGGTATGGTTTCGCTGACCGTCAGACCAGTAAACGATGCCCCTGTCGCCCACCCGGACACTGGATATGCCACCGCCGAGGACACGCCGTTAATCGTCGGCGGCACAGGCGTTTTGGGTAATGACACAGACATCGATGGTGATGACCTGACCGCCCTTGTGGTCGACGGACCAGCGAATGGCACACTCACCCTCAACGCGGACGGGTCGTTCACTTACACGCCCCACGTCAACTTCAACGGCACCGATTCATTCACCTACAAAGCCAACGACGGCTTGTTGGACAGCAACACCGCCACCGTCACCGTCACTGTCACGGCCGTCAACGATGCCCCCAGCGCAACGACCGACAGCTACACGACTAGCGAAGACACCGCGCTGACGATCACGGCGCCCGGCGTGCTCGCGAACGACACTGACGCCGAAGGGAACTCACTTACCGCAGTACTCGTCAACGGGCCCGCCAATGGGACCCTCACGTTGAACCCGAACGGATCCTTCACCTACACGCCCAACGCCAACTTCAACGGCACCGACTCATTCACCTACAAGCCCAACGACGGCACCCTCAGCGGAGAAACGACCACCGTCAACATCACCGTCAACCCCGTCAACGATGCACCCAGCGCAACGACCGACAGCTACACAACAAACGAAGACACCGCGCTGACGATCACGGCGCCCGGCGTGCTCGCGAACGACACGGACGCCGACGGGAACTCGCTAACCGCAGTACTCGTCAACGGGCCCGCCAATGGGACCCTGACACTGAACCCGAACGGATCCTTCACCTATACCCCCAACGCCAACTTCAACGGCACCGACTCATTCACCTACAAGCCCAACGACGGCACCCTCAGCGGAGAAACGACCACCGTCAACATCACCGTCAATCCCGTCAACGACGCGCCAGTCGCACACCCGGACTCCTACACAGCAGTGAATGGCGGCTTGCTCGGCCTGAACCTCACTGCGATCGCGACCGCGAATGTGCTCGACAACGACACGGACGTCGACGGCGACAACCTGAAGGCCGAGCTGGTCTCCGGACCGACCCTCGTCGGCGGCAGCCCCCTCGGCAGCCTGCTCGCCAGCTACAGCTTGAACCAGAACGGCACGTTCAGTCTCAGGACATTGGTGACTCCGCTGCCGTACACGGTCGAATTCAAATATCGCGTCTACGACGAACACGAAGGCGTCAGGACTTACAGCGAACCGACCACCGTCACGATCACAGTCCCGTCCATTCTGTAGGCAGCCAGCAGTTTGGCTGCGTGCGGTTATGAGCACCCCAGTGAACAGTTGTACGCTGGCGTGCTGTGACCGATCGACGCAGCACTAGGGAGGCTCGCTCCACCCGGCCCAGCCGGTCGCGGTCGCGCGACGCTCCGTCACGCGAGGAGCGCAAGGAGGCAACGCGGCGCGCGATCATCGCCGCCTCGCTGGCCCTGCTCGAAGACCGCAGCTTCAGCGCGCTGAGCCTGCGGGAGGTCACGCGCGCCGCCGGTATCGCCCCCGCGGCGTTCTACCGCCATTTCGAGTCGATGGAGGCGCTGGGCCTCGTCCTGATCGACGAGTCGTTCCGCTCGTTGCGCGACATGTTGCGCGGCGCCCGCGCGGGCAAGCTGGACCCAAACCGCGTCATCGAGTCCTCGGTCGACATCCTCATCGCGGGCGTCAATGCCCGTCGCGAGCACTGGATTTTCATCGGACGGGAGCGGTCGAGCGGGATCAGCGTGTTGCGCTATGCCATCCGCACCGAGATCCGGCTGATCACGTCCGAACTCGCCATCGACCTCGCCCGCTTCCCCGGGCTGAAGGACTGGAGCAGCGAGGATTTGAACATCCTGGCGTCCCTGTTCGTCAACGCGATGATCGCCATCGCCGAAGCGATCGAGGATGCCAAAGACCAGGCGGCGCTCGACGAGATCAGACGCGTTGCCGTTAAACAGCTGCGGATGATCACCGTGGGCGTCACGGGGTGGCGCAGCACCTGAGAAATACCTGGGTCAGCAGCGGCGTTGGTCGATTTATGAGGTTCGCAATTGTCCCGGTCGCCGCAGGCATTCTGGCCTTGGGCGCGTTGGGATTCGCGGCTGAAGCAGCCGCCGCACCAAGTGGTGTCGGGTCGGCGGCCGATACGGTGAAGAGCCTGGAGGCCGACGGCTACACGGTGCGCGTCAACGGCGCCGTCAATCGATCGCTATCTGAGTGCTCGGTCACCGCCGTGCATCCCGGCTCCACTGTGTATGTCGACATAGCCTGCCCATCAACGTAATAACGTGTGGTTCATGCCACACCTCGAACTGACTCATCCGCGGCCAGAGATCACCGTTGTCACGCTGAACCGGCCGGACAAGCTCAACGCGCTGTCCCACGAGCTGGTGGAGGAATTGCACGCCGCCATCGACGACATCGCGGCCAGCGATGAGTGCCGGGTCGTGGTGCTGACCGGCGCGGGGCGAGGTTTCTGTTCGGGTTTGGACCTGACCGATCTTGATTCGCCGCGCGCGGGGTCCGATCTGGAGTTCCCGCGGTCAGGCATGCGGTGGCAGGAGCGCATCGCCGACCTGACCGCCCGCATACATCTACTCCGGCAGCCCGTGATCGCGGCGGTGAACGGCCCCGCCTACGGCGGCGGCCTCGGAATCGCCGCCGCCTGCGATATCCGCCTGGCCAGTACATCCGCGCGGTTCTGCACCCAGTTCATCAAACTGGGCCTCGGCGGCTGCGATATCGGCGTCAGCTACACGTTGCCCCGCATCATCGGCGCGGGACCGGCGTTCGACATGATCCTGACCGCACGCGTCGTCGACGCCGAGGAAGCGCTGCGGCTCGGTCTGGTCACGCGGCTGTCGGAGGACTCTGGATTGCTCGAGGACGCTCTCGCGATCGCCGAAACATTATGCGGCTACGGCGAATTCGGGCTCGAGTCGACCAAGCAGGTGCTGTGGGCGAACCTCGAGGCGCCGAGCCTCGAGGCGGCGCTGCACGTGGAGAACCGCAGCCAGATCCTGGCGTCGACGGGCGGTACGGTGGCGCGGTTCAGCGAGGAGTTCCGCCGCCGTCAACGATGACCACGCTGCCGGTCATGTAACTGCCCGCATCCGAACACAGCAGCAACGCCGGACCGACCATCTCGTCGGGCGTGGCGATGCGTTTCATCAACGTTCCGCCGATCATCGCGTCGACTGCCTCCTGCGGATTCTGCTGCATCATGTACGTGTCCACCGGCCCAGGAGCGATGGCGTTGACGCGAACGCCGTGCGGCGCGAACTCCGCGGCCATCGAGCGGGTGAAGGACATCATCGCGGCCTTCATCGACGAGTAGATGGACAGCATCGGTGAGAAGATGAATGCGCCCACCGACACGACGTTCAAGACGGCGGCGTGCTCACTGGCCTTCAGGTGCGGCAGTGCCTCCTGCACAAGGAACACCGGCCCGCGAAGGTTGACTTCGAAGGACTTCGTCATCGCATCGACGGTCATCGCACCCAGGGGCTGCGCCAGCGGGTTGGCGGCGTTGTTCACGACGACGTCGACGCCGCCGAACTCGTCGACGGTTGTCTGCACCAACGTGCCGAGGTCTTCGACGTCGCCGAGGTGGGTCGGTACTCCGATGGCCTGGCCACCGAGATCGCGCAGATGCGCGGCGGCCTTCTCGCAGGCGTCGGGTTTGCGGCTGGCCACCACCACGCGCGCGCCGGCCAGCGCGAAACCCTCGGCCACGGCGAGGCCGATCCCGCGGGTGCCGCCCGTGACGATGACGGTGCGGTCGGACATGTCGAAGAGACGGTCGAATGCAGTGCGATCCACGCCCGTCAGCTAAACATGTCGGCGTGCGCGGCCACGTACTGCTCCACCGTTTGGGCCGGCGCGCCGGTGATCTGTGCGACGTCGTCTGTGCTGCGGTCGTAACGACCCTCGCGGTGCAGCCGCGCCATGGTGGCGATGTGCTGCCCGACGTGGGGCGGTAGGCCCATCGGTTCGAGCACCGTCGCCGTCCACTCGTCGAGCGAGATGTCCTCCGCCGTCACCGGCCTGCCGAGCGCGCGGGAGTACTGCGCGGCGACGCCGGCGGCGTCGAGCACCTCGGGCCCGGTCAGCTCGTAGACGCCACCGATCCGTCCTGCCGGATCGCGCAGCACGGCGGCCACCACGCGTGCGACGTCGGCGGCCGCGATGGGCGATGTCCTCCCATCGCCGAACGGCAGGACGAGGGCACCGCGTTCGCGGATCGAGGTGGCGGCCAGCATGGTCAGCAGCGGGTTCTCCATGAACACCGTCGGGCGCACGTGCACGGCCGGCACCCCTGACCAGTTGATGATGTGTTCGGCGAGCCAATGCAGGCGGTGCTGCTTGGATTCCGAGGTGCTGGTGAGCGTCATCTGCGAGACGGTCATCTGCGACATGTTGACGACGACTTCGACAGGAGCCGCTTCGAGCGCGACGGCGCAGACGATGGACGTCGCCGTCAGATAGTCCGGCGAGACGCTCATGTTGAAGAACATCCGGTCGATGCCCGCCATTGCGTCGGCGACGTCCTTCGGGTTTGTCAGGTCGCCGACGACCACTTCGGCGCCGAGCTTTCGCAGCGCAGTGGCTCGGTCGTCGTCGCGACGGACCATGGCGCGAACCGGTTGGCCGTCGTCGACCAGCAGTTCAACGACCGTGCGGCTTACGCTGCCGATGCCGCCGCCCGCGCCGGTGATGAGGTACACGGTCAGCCGGCCGTCATCCACGATGTGGCGATCAGGTCGCCACGATCGAGCCCGTTGGCCCGGTGTTCGTGAATCTTGAGGTACTCCTCGTTGGTCACCATGTCGATGAACGCCGTCGGTGACGGGTACTGCACCACCACAATGGCGTCCCACCAAGGCTTTTCGTCGTCGCCGATGACTTGGGTGGGTGCGGCGCCGGCAAATAGCACCGTCGCGCGCGCCCGCTGCAGGTGCGGGATGACCTCCTGCCCGTACCGGGCGTAGCTCTCCTTGCCGCCGTCGGCCCTGAACTTGAGAAGGTTGATCATGACGACCGGTTGGTCGGCCGGCCGGGCCGCGAGGGCGGCCATCTGTTCGGCCGTCGGTTCGAGGCTCACTGATTTCCTGACGACAGCGCGGCGGTCATCATGTCGATCGTGGCGGCGAGCGCACCCTTGCGCGGCTCGACGCGCTCGAATCGGATCGGGTCGCCGCGGCGCACCACACCGGGCGAGACGACTTCGGCATACGATCCGGCGCAAGGAAATTGGCCGAGCGCGCCCATTTCCCTCATATTCACTTGCGCCACCGTCTTGAGGACGTTCGAATCCTTCGGCAGACCGGGCTGAGCCAACGTGGTCATCACACATCGCGGAGTCGGCCCGACGATGTGCACCACCACCTCCTCGCCGATGTGTAGATCGCATCCGAGCCAGTCGTTTTCGTCACAGGGTTCGGCGGTGTCGTCGATGAGGATGTTGGGCCGCATGCGGCGCACGTTCCAGTCGCCGTCGGGATGGGCGTCGGCCATACGGTTTAGCGTGCTGGTGGCCAGCACGTGCATGGCGGCCAGGTCGAGCAGTGTGCCCGGGGCGGCCATCGCGGCGGGAATCGGGATGAAGCTGTCGCCGTGGCTGTCGGGCTCGGTTTGCATTGCTTCCAAAGCGTTTTCGCCGAGGCCGTCGATCTGCGGTATGAGCTCGTCCAGCGCGATGCCCTCGGGCGCCGTGCTGATCAATTGCATTTCGCGGCCGAGCAATTCGTTGACGCGTTTGGTCAGCTCGGCGCCGCCGTCAGTGTCGGTGCGAACCACGGCGCCGTCGGGAAGGGTGACCTCGATCGGCGGGGAGTCTCCGTCCCCGGTGGGAGGGGTCAGGAACCTGGCGTGGCAGTCGAGCAGCGGACCGAAGCGCCTGGGGCGTTTCGCACTGGCCAGCTTGCCGGTTTCGACGTCGACGAAGCCGTATGCGCGGTCGCCGGCCACCCCGGCGGGCCCGATGCGGATCTCATCGACTTCCCGGCCCTGCATCGACTTGACCGGGTATTGCCAGACGCTGCCAACCCTCACATCACCCATTGGTCGATCCTGCGCCCGCCGTCAAGGCGACGCAAACCACTTTCGAAAAGCTCCTGAGCCCGGTAGTTGCCGACAGTCGCCGTCAGCTGCAGGTCAAAGAATGGCTTCACCAGCACGGACAGCTTCACCTGCAGCGTCACCGACGGCGGCGGACTGATTAGCCAGACAGCAGTTCTGTCGCAGATCGCAGCCGCGATAGTTGCGGCAGCCAGAAGTGATTGACTAACTCATTCGCCCTGCCAGCTTGAGCTGACTTACAAGCCGGCGTACTTCACGGGTGATCGGGTCTTCGAACTCGATGCTGTCGGCCAGCAGTCGCAGCGGTGTCGAAAAGTCATCGCGCGCAACGTCGATGATGTTCGGATACAGCGGGTCCCCGAGAATCGGCAGACCGAGCGACGCCATGTGCACCCGCAGCTGATGGGTGCGGCCCGTGCGGGGGGTCAGCCGGTACAGACCGTCTCCGAGGTGCTCGATGTACGTCTCGGCGTTCGGCTCATCCGGCTTCTCCACCGCCTGTAACTGCCCACGCCGCTTGACGATCCGGCTGCGCACCGTCATCGGAAACCTCAGCGACGGGTCGACACCCGCCCGCGCCAGATACGTCTTACGCACCTCGCCTCGCGTGAACATCGTCTGGTACGCACCGCGCACCTCGCGACGCACCGTGAACAGCAGCACCCCCGCCGTCAGCCGGTCCAGCCGGTGCGCAGGCGACAACTCCGGCAGCCCCAGCTCGCGGCGCAACCGCACCGTCGCCGTCTGCGCAACATGGCCGCCACGCGGCATCGTCGCCAAAAAGTGCGGTTTGTCCACCACCACGATGTTCTCGTCCCGATACAGCACCGGAATGTCGAACGGCACCTCCACCTCGTCCGGTAGCTCGCGGTACATGTACACATGCGAATTCGGCGGTAGCACTGTCGACGCCGTTACCACCTGCCCGTCGGCGCAAACCACTTCGCCCGCAAGCACTTTCGCGGCCACGGCATCGCCGAACCGATCCGCCAACTCCACCAGCACCGAGCCACCGCGCAACCGAACACGGGCCGGGCCGAGCCCGTCACGCGGCGGCAACGGCGCGGCGCGTCTCAATTGAGCGGCACCGGCTCGAGAATCTCGGCGCGCGCCTCGGGCGCCGCAGCGCGCAGCGCATCAGCGGACTCGTCATCCGGTTCCTGCTGCGACCGGATCTCGGCGTCGACACGCGCCAGGTAGGTGTTCACCTCGCGGTCGACATCCTCTGCGCTCCAACCCAACACCGGCGCGATGACCTCTGCGACCTCACGCGCGCAGTCGACCCCGCGGTGTGGGTACTCGATCGAGATCCGCATGCGCCGCGCCAGGATGTCCTCCAGATGCAGCGCGCCCTCCGCCACCGCGGCGTACCAGGCCTCGACTTTCAGATACACCGGCGCCTCGGTGATCGGCGTCAGCAGGTCGGGTCTGCCCTCTGCCATCGCCAATACCTCGCCGATCAGCGACCCGTAGCGGTCCAGCAGATGCCGCACCCGGTACGGATGCAGGCCGTACAACGAGCCGACGTGCTCGGTCTGGTTGATCAACGCGAAGTAGCCGTCGGCCCCCATCAGCGGAACCTTCTCGGTGATCGACGGCGCCACCCGCGTCGGTATGTACTCGCTCGCGGCGTCGATCGCGTCCTCACCCATCACCCGGTAGGTCGTGTACTTGCCGCCCGCGATCGCGACGAGGCCCGGCGCAGGAACGGCGACCGCGTGCTCGCGCGACAGCTTCGACGTCGACTCGCTCTCACCGGCCAGCAGCGGCCGCAGGCCGGCGTACACACCGTCGATGTCGTCGTGGGTGAGCGGGGTGGCCAGCACCTTGTTGACGTGGCCGAGGATGTAGTCGATGTCCGCTTTTGTCGCCGCCGGATGCGCGAGGTCGAGATTCCAGTCGGTGTCGGTGGTGCCGATGATCCAGTGCGTGCCCCACGGAATGACGAACAGCACGGACTTCTCCGTGCGCAGGATGATCGCCACCTCACTGACGATCCGGTCGCGCGGCACCACGATGTGCACACCCTTGGACGCCCGTACCCGAAATCGCCCGCGCTGCTTCGACAACGCCTGGATCTCGTCGGTCCACACCCCGGTCGCGTTGACGACCACGTGGCCGTGGACGTCGGTGACGGACCCGTCCTCGGAGTCGCGGACAGTGACGCCGGTGACCCGATCACCTTCCCGCAGAAGCGCAATAACCTGTGTCGACGTGCGCACCACCGCGCCGTAATGGGCGGCCGTGCGAGCCACCATCATGGTGTGCCGCGCGTCGTCGACCACGGTGTCGTAGTAGCGGATACCGCCGATCAGGGAGCTTCGCTTGAGCCCGGGCGCCAGCCGTAGCGCGCCCGCCTTGAACAGATGCTTCTGCGCCGGAACGGATTTCGCGCCACCGAGCTGGTCGTAGAGGAAGATGCCCGCCGCCACATACGGCCGCTCCCACCAACGCTTGGTCAACGGGAACAGGAACGGCAGCGGCTTCACCAGATGCGGCGCCAACGTCGTCAACGACAGCTCACGCTCATGCAGCGCCTCGCGCACCAAGCCGAACTCCAGCTGCTCGAGATAGCGCAGCCCCCCGTGGAACATCTTCGACGAGCGACTCGAGGTGCCCGACGCGAAATCGCGGGCCTCGACGAGGGCAACCTTGAGTCCCCTGGTCGCTGCGTCCAGCGCGGCGCCTGCGCCGACCACGCCGCCGCCGATGACGACGACGTCGAACTGCTCGCTTCCGAGCCGCTGCCAGGCTTCTTTCCGCTGCTCGGGACCCAGCAGGGTCTGCCCGGTGCCCGTGGTGGCGGGGATCGGGTCGCTCACGCGGAGACTCCTCTTGTTACTCGTCAGTAGCTCGCATCCAGGCTACCTGCGGTCAGTCCAAATCGTCGTGCGCCATGAGCCGACGTGCGCCCTCGACGATCGATCCGGACAGGGACGGATACACCGACAGTGTCTGGGCGAGATCGGTGACGGTCAGGTTGTTCTGCACCGCGAGCGCGATCGGCAGGATGAGTTCCGACGCGATCGGGGCGACCACGACGCCGCCGATGACCACGCCGGTGGCCGGTCGGCAGAAGATCTTCACAAAGCCTCGGCGCAGCAACGACATCTTGGCCCTGGCGTTCGTCGTCAACGGCAACATCAGCGTCCGGGCGGGCACCGTGCCGTCGTCGATCTTGGTCTGTGGGACACCGACCGCGGCGATCTCGGGCCTCGTGAACACCGCGGCGGCCACCGTGCGCAGGCGAATCGGGCTCACGCCTTCGCCGAGCGCGTGGTACATCGCGATGCGGCCCTGCATGGCGGCCACCGACGCCAGCGGAAGCAGGCCGGTGCAGTCGCCAGCGGCGTAGATCCCCGCCGCCTTCGTCCGCGAAACCCGGTCCACCGGAATGTAATTGCCGGGCGCGAGCTCGATGCCGACGGCCTCCAACCCGAGCCCTGACGTGTTCGGAACCGAGCCCACCGTCATCAACGCATGGCTGCCCTCGACCGTGCGGCCGTCCGTCATCTTGACCACGACGCCGTCGCCATCCCGCGTCACCGTGTCGGCGCGGGCGTTCTTGACCAGCGACACACCGCGTTCGTTGAACGCGTCCTCGAGCACCGCGGCGGCGTCGGAGTCCTCGTGCGGCAGGATCTGATCGCGGCTGGCCACCACCGTCACCTTGACGCCGAGTTCGGTGTAGGCGTTACAGAACTCCGCGCCGGTGACACCGGAGCCGACGATGACCAGATGCTCGGGCAACTCGGTGAGGTCGTAGAGCTGGCGCCAGTTCAGGATCCGCTCGCCGTCGGGTACCGCTCCGGGCAGCACGCGCGGGCTGGCTCCGGTGGCGATCAACACGACGTCGGCCTTCAGGACGCCGACCTTGCCGGCATGTGTGGTGACCTTCACACGGTGGTGCGCCATGCCCGGGGTGGCGTCGACCAGTTCGCCGCGCCCCGCCACGACATTGACGCCTGCGTTGAGCAGTTGGCTCCCGATATCGGCCGACTGCGACCTCGCCAGCGTCTTGACCCGGCTGTGAATCTGCTCGAGAGAGATCTTGGCGTCCTCGATCGCGATGTCGAACCCCAGGCCGTCGGCCCGGCGCAGCTCAGTGCGCACGCCCGACGAGGCGATCAGCGTCTTGGACGGGACACAGTCCCAGAGCACGCAGGCACCGCCGATGCCTTCGCTGTCGACGACGGTGACCTCGGCGACGTCACGGCCGCGGGCGGCTGCGACCAGTGCGGCCTCATAGCCCGCGGGCCCGCCGCCGATGATCACGATGCGGGTTGCCACGGCCTTAACCTAGCCAAGCGCGCCGTTGGCCGCCCAGCCACTAGCCGAAGCCTTAGAGTTTCCCCGTGCCGATTTACGCCGCATACGGATCGAACATGCATCCGGAGCAGATGCAGCAGCGGGCACCTCATTCGCCGATGTGTGGGACCGGATGGCTACACGGTTGGCGGCTCACCTTCGGCGGCGAGGACATCGGCTGGGAAGGCGCGCTGGCCACACTCGTCGAGGACCCGCTGTCGAAGGTCTTCGTCGTGCTCTACGACATGACCGAGGCCGACGAGCGCAACCTCGACCGCTGGGAGGGCGCCGAACTCGGCGTGCACAAGAAGATCCGCTGCCGCGTCGACCGGCTGTCGTCGGACACCACCACCGATCCCGTGCTGGCCTGGCTGTACGTCGTCGACGCGTGGGAGGGCGGCCTGCCGTCGGCGCGGTATCTGGGCGTGATGGCCGATGCCGCCGAAATCGCCGGTGCGCCAGAGGAATACGTCCGCGATCTGCGCACCCGCCCGTCGCGCAACATCGGCCCGGGCACGTCGTAACTCTGTACCGAGACTGCACTCACGGCGAAGAAGTGCGAGTAGCCATCGCCGTGGCTGCAGTCTCAGCGCACCTGACGCGCTAGAAAGACGCGGCCTGTTCGACGATGTTGACCAGCGTGCGGACACCCACTGCGAGCGCGCGCTCGTCGATGTCGAACGTCGGCTGGTGCAGATCCAGCTGCGGACCCCGGCCGGACCACACTCCCAGCCGCGCCATCGCACCGGGCACCTCCTCGAGGTACCACGAGAAGTCCTCGCCGCCGCCGGACTGACGCGTGTCGGCCAGCACGTCCGGGCCGATGGCCTCGATCGCGTGGGTGAGGATCCGCGTCGAGATCTCCTCGTTGATAACCGGCGGCACGCCGCGCTTGTAATGCAGGGTGTGCTCGATGCCAAGCGGGGCCAGCAACCCGCTGATGGTCTCCTCGACGATGGCCTCCAGCGTCAGCCAGGTGTCGCGGTTGGCGGTGCGCACGGTGCCCGCCAGCAGGCCGGTCTGCGGGATGGCGTTGGCCGCCACCCCGGCGTTGACCGCGCCCCACACCATCACCGTGCTGGTGCGCGGGTCGATGCGGCGCGACAGCACGCCCGGCAGGCCGGTGATCAGCGTGCCGAGCCCGTAGACCAGGTCGCCGGTCAGGTGCGGCCGCGAGGTGTGCCCGCCTTGGCTGTGCAGCGTGACCTCGATGTGGTCGGCGGCCGACGTGATCGGGCCCTGCCGGACCGCGACCCGCCCGACGGCCAGCCGCGGGTCGCAGTGCAGCGCGAAGATGCGCGATACCCCGTTGATCGCACCCGCAGCGATGGCGTCGAGCGCGCCGCCGGGCATCAGCTCCTCGGCGGCCTGGAACACCAGCCGGACACCGACCGGGAGCTCGGGCACCGAATTCATCGCCAACGCCGCCCCGAGCAGCACCGCGGTGTGCGCGTCGTGGCCGCACGCGTGCGCGACGTTGGGCACCTCTGACGCATACGGCGTGCCGGTGCGGTCGGCCATCGGCAATGCGTCCATGTCGGCCCGCAGCGCGATGCGCGGACCGTGCTCCGGGCCGAAATCGCAGACCAGACCCGTGCCGCCGGGCAGCACCTTGGGGTTCAACCCGGCATCGGCCAGATGCGATGCGACGAACTGAGTGGTGGCGAATTCCTGCCTGCCGAGTTCGGGGTGCGCGTGGATATGTCTGCGCCAGGCCACCAGGTCGTCGAAGTGAGTGGCCAACCAGGCGTCGGCCGCTGTCGCAAGGCTCATGACGCCACCCGCCGGGCGTGCAGTTCGAGCACCCGGTCGCGCTCGGTCGGCGTCTCGGCCAGCGCGACGACCGTCCGCGCCAGCATCAGCGCTCCCTCGACCACGGCCTTGTCGCCGCTGGGGCTCGCCGCCGCGGTGGCGAAGCCGGGCTGATGCACCGACGCGCCGTCGGCGTCCACCCCGACGACCGGGTGGATGCCCGGCATCACCTGCGTGATGTTGCCCATATCGGTGCTACCCAACGGCACGGCTGCTTCGATCTCCTCACCGATGGGCGCACGGCCGAGGCGAACCATCTCGGCGCGGAACACGTCGGCCAACCACTTATCTGGCGTGAGCTCGTCGTAGGGCGGCTCGGTGTCCCTGACCTCGTACTCACAACCCGTCGCGACGGCGCCCGCCAGGAAGCAGTCGGCCATCCGGGCCTCGAGGTGGCGCAGCGACGCGGCGTCGGTCGCACGCATGATGTACTGCAGCACCGCGCGGGCCGGAATGACGTTGGCGGCCTGACCGCCCTCGGTGACGATGCCGTGCGCCATCTGGCCGGGCACGAACTGCTGACGCAGCAGCCCGATCGCCGTCTGCGCCACCGTGATCGCATCCGCGGCGTTGACACCCAGATAGGGCGCGACGGCGGCGTGCGCCTCCTTGCCGCGATAGGTGACCTCGACCTGCGACAGCGCCAGCGACCGCGCCCGCGCGATGTCGAGCGGGCCCGGGTGGACCATCACCGTCGCGGCGATGTCGTCGAACGTGCCTGCGTTGAGCAGCAACACTTTTCCGCCGCCGGCCTCCTCGGCCGGGGTGCCGAGCAACACGACCTTGATGCCGAGTTCGTCGGCGACATCGGCAAGGGCGAGCGCCGCACCGACGGCCGACGCCGCGATGATGTTGTGCCCACAGGCATGTCCGAGCCCCGGCAGCGCGTCGTACTCGGCGCAGATGCCGATCACCAGCGGACCGCTGCCGAACTCGGCGCGAAACGCGGTGTCCAGCCCGGCGGGCGCAGCGGTGATCTCGAAGCCGCGCTCGGCCGCCAGCGCCTTGGTCTTGGCGCAGCTCTTGTACTCGGCGAACGCCAGTTCCGGCTCGGAATGGATGGCGTGTGACAACTCGACCAGGTCACCACTGCGCCGGTTCGTTGCGTCTTCGACGCTGACGGCGGCGGTGGTGGGCATCTTTGCAGTATCTCACTGACAACTAAGCTGCTTGAACTGTGACCGATCCGGGCGCACTAGCGCAGCAGGCGGCAGCCGAAATCCGTGAACGCACCGGAGTCGACAGCCATGACGTCGCCGTCATTCTGGGCTCCGGATGGGCGCCCGCGGCCGCCGAGTTGGGTGCCGCGACGGCCGTGCTGCCGATGGGCGAACTTCCCGGATTCACTCCCCCGACCGCGGAAGGACATCGCGGCGACGTCATCTCGGTGCACACGGGCAACCATCGGGTGCTGGTGTTCGTCGGCAGGATCCACGCCTACGAAGGTCACGACCTGAGCCACGTCGTACATCCGGTGCGCACGGCCAGCGCGGCGGGTGTGCGAACGGTGGTGCTGACCAACGCCGCGGGCGGTCTGCGGGCCGATTACACAGTGGGCCAGCCGGTTCTGATCAGCGACCACTTGAACCTGACGGCCCGGTCGCCACTTGTCGGCGCGCAGTTCGTCGACCTCGTCGACGCCTATTCGCCGCGGCTGCGTGCGCTCGCCCGCGAAGTCGACCCCGACCTCGCCGAGGGCGTCTACGCCTGCCTGCCCGGGCCGCACTACGAAACCCCCGCCGAGATCCGGATGTTGCGCACGCTCGGCGCCGACCTCGTCGGGATGTCGACGGTGCACGAGACGATCGCCGCACGGGCGGTAGGCGCCGAGGTGCTCGCCGTCTCGTTGGTGACGAACGCCGCGGCGGGGATGACGGGCACGCCGCTGAACCACGAAGAGGTGCTGGAAGCGGGCCGTCAGTCGGCGGCGCGGACGGGTTCCCTGCTCGCCGCGGTGATCGCCCGGCTCTGACGTCGGGCGTGGCGGTCGGTCAGCCTGATCACCGTACGGGCCAGCAGCGGTGCGGTGAACAGCATCAGCAATACGCGGAACACCTGCGCGGCGATGATGAACGTGACGCCTGACCCGGTCTCCGCCGCGATCGCCAACACCGCGTACACACCGCCGGGACTGGTCGCGAGGTAACCCTCGAGCGGGGTCTTGCCCGCTATGTCGGCCAACAGCACGCCGAAGCCCGCGGTCACAACCCCGAGCAGCACGATCAATGCGATCGCGGCGGGTAGCATCCGCCCGACCGCGCGCAGGGCGTCGCGCGTGAAGACGACGCCGGCCTGCCAGCCGATCACCATGTAGCCGATCTGCACCAGGACGTTGGGCACCGACAGGCCGAACGACAATCCGGTGAGCTGTAGGGCGACGGTCAACGCGAGCGGTCCGAGCAGGCCCGCGCCGGGGAGGCGGAGCAGCCTGCCGCATGCGGCGCCTGCGACGACGAGCACGGCCATCAACGCGATACTCGAATACCAAGGCGCCGAACCACTTTGCGTTGCCGACGCCGACGCATGGTGCGTCCGGTCGGCGTGATAGATCAGCGTGACGACGACGGGCATCGACGCGGTCACCAGGCCCACCCGCAGGTACTGCACGACGGCGACGACGCGATCGTCACCGCCGAGTTCGCGGGCGATCGCGACCAAGCCGGACGCGCCGCCCGCCACCAGCGCCAGTGATCCGGTCAGCGGGCTGACGTCGCGGTGTAAACCGAGCAGCGCGCCGGCGAGGATGCTGAGCGCCAGGGTCGCGACGGCGACGGTGACCACGATCGGCCAGTCCGGACCGAGCGCGCTGACCGCGTCGCGGTGCACCATGGTGCCGATGTAGACGCCGAGTACGCCCTGGGCGGCGATGCCCGCGGAGCGGGGCACGCTGCACGGCGCCAGCGAAGGCAGGGCCAGCGCGATACCGACGACGAGCGCGGCGAAGAGCGCGGCAGACGGGACGCCGAGGATCGTCAGCGGGACGGTGACGGCAACTGTGACGGCGACCAGCAACACCCATTTGGCTGCGCGTCGCAGTCGCTCTGTCTTCACTATCGCAAGTATGCCCTTAACAAAATTCGCATGCAACGCGGTGTTTCAGTGATGACGGCAAAGAATTACCAAGGTATAACTTGGTAATGAGCACGACCCAGACCCGATCCCCCGCCACTGAGCTGCGGGAGTCGATGGTGGCGGTGACGAGGCAGATGCGCCGCCATCGGCCCGATCACGGACTGACGCTGTCCCAGATGGAGGTGTTGAGCGAGGTCACCCGCACCGGGGTCATCACCCCGGTCGAGTTGGCGGCCCGGTTGCACGTGCGGGTGCAGTCGCTGACCGACAGCATCAACGAATTGGTGAACCGCGGACTGCTGTCGCGGCGCCCCGACGACGACGACCGACGGCGCCAACTCATCGAGGTCACCCCCGCGGGTACCGCACTGCTCGAGGACGACCGCGCCGAGCGGGACGCGTGGCTGAACGCGACGATGCGCGAGAACCTCACCGACCTCGAGTTCAACCTGCTGATGTTGGTCGCGCCGGTGCTGCGCAAGCTGGCTTACGCCGAGGGCAAAGTGGGCACACTGCCCTTATGACGAGCGTTGCCGACGCACGTGAGTGGATTGCGCACGATCCCGATCCGGAGACTGCCGCCGAGTTGTCGGCCTGTAGCGATGAGGAACTCGCGCAGCGCTTCTCCCGCCCGCTGAGCTTCGGGACGGCCGGCCTGCGCGGACCGATGCGCGGCGGACCCGACGGGATGAACCTCGCGGTGGTGCTGCGGGCCACCTGGGCCGTCGCTCAGGTGTTGAAGGCGCGCGACCATGCCGGCTCGCGGGTGATCGTCGGCGGCGACGCCAGGCACCGCTCCGAGGACTTCGCCCTCGCGACCGCCGAAGTGCTTGCCGCCGAAGGATTCATGGTGACATTGATGTTCGCCGCGGTGCCGACCCCCGTCGTCGCCTTCGGCGCCCGCCATCTCGGTGCCAGCGCGGGCATCCAGATCACCGCGTCGCACAATCCGCCGACGGACAACGGCTACAAGGTGTATTTCGACGGCGGGCTGCAGATCATCCCGCCGACCGATCGGGAGATCGAGGCGATGATCGCCAAGGCGCCCTATGCCGACGAGATCGCACGGGCGCCCGTGCAGACGTCGGGCCTCGATCTGATCCAGCGTTACGTCGATCGGGCAGCGCGGGTGCGGCGGACACACGGGTCGGCCCGGCTCGCGTTCACCGCGATGCACGGTGTCGGCGGCGAGTACGCACTCGACGCGTTCGTCAGGGCGGGATTCGACGACGTGCAGGTGGTCGAGAGCCAGTTCGCGCCCGACCCCGACTTCCCGACGGTCCCGTTCCCCAACCCCGAGGAGCCCGGAGCCACCGACGAACTGCTGAAGCTCGCGGCCTCGATCGACGCCGAGGTCGCCATCGCGCTGGACCCCGACGGCGACCGGTGCGCGGTCGGCGTGCCGACGCCCGACGGTTGGCGGATGCTCACCGGCGACGAAACCGGTTGGCTGCTCGGCGATTACATTCTCTCCCAGTTCGACCCGGGCGAGGTCTCCGAGCACACCGTGGTGGCCAGTTCGGTGGTGTCGTCGCAGATGTTGGCCCGCATCGCCGCGGCGCACGGCGCCCGTCACGTGCAGACGCTGACCGGGTTCAAATGGCTGGCCCGCGCGGATGAGGATCTACCGGGCTGCACGCTGGTGTACGCGTACGAGGAGGCGATCGGACATTGCGTCGACCCGTCCGCGGTTCGCGACAAGGACGGCATCAGCGCCGCGGTGTTGTTCTGCGACCTGGTCGTCGCGTTGCGAGAGCACGGCCGCACAGTGCTCGACGCCCTCGACGACCTCGCCCGTCGGCACGGCGTGCACGTCACATGTGCAGTGTCGCGGCCGGTTTCCGGCGCCGACGAGGCCGCCGAGGTGATGACCCGGCTGCGGTCCAACGCACCGTCGAAGCTGTGCGGGTTCGACGTCACGATGACGGATCTGGCCGCGGTGCAGCCGTACGAGCGGCGGACCGACGCGGTGATCCTGGCCGGCGGCGACGCCGATACCGGTGTGCGGGTCGCGGTGCGGCCGTCGGGTACCGAGCCAAAGGTGAAGTCCTACATCGAGGTTCGGCGCACGTGTGCCGATGGGGACGTGGGTTCGGCTCGCGCACATGCCAGCCGGCTGGCCGAGGAGTTGGCCGATCTCGCGGAGAAGTTCTAGCGCGGCCCGAACTGCCGATCGCCCGCGTCGCCGAGGCCGGGAACGATATAGGCGATGTCGTTGAGGTGGTCGTCGATGGTCGCGGTGAACAACCTGATGTCCGGCGCGACCTTCTCGATGGCCGCGATGCCCTCCGGAGCGACGACGACACATATGGCGGTGATATCGATGGCGTTGCGGGCCTGCAGCAGACCGATGGTGTGCGCCATCGAGCCGCCGGTGGCCAGCATCGGGTCGAGTACGAAGACGGGTTGCCGGCTCAGGTCGTCGGGCAGCGACTCCAGATACGGCGTCGGCTGATGCGTCTCCTCGTCGCGCGCAACTCCGACGAAACCGACGTGTGCCTCCGGGATGAGCGCGTGCGCCTGATCGACCATGCCGAGGCCGGCCCGCAGCACGGGCACCAACAGCGGCGGGTTGGCCAGCCGCGATCCCGTGGTTTCGGCGAGCGGCGTGCGGACGGGGACGCTGGCCGAGGCAGCGTCGCGCGTGGCCTCGTAGACCAACATCAAAGTGAGGTCGCGCAGCGCGGAACGGAACGACGCATTGTTCGTGCGTTCGTCCCGCAACGTGGTCAGCCTTGCTGCGGCCAGCGGATGATCGACGACGCGCACGTCCATGCGCCGACCCTAACGGCAGGGAACCGAACGGCGCGCACGATCGTCCTATCGCCATGCTCGTCGATACGGATGCCGTTCGCGCGCTCGGCGCGCACTGCTCGAACCAGGCCGATGACCTCTCCACCGCCGTCGCCGCATTGACCGCGCTGCCCGGCCCTGACGCCGTCGCGGCGTTCGGGCCGATCGGGGCGCGGTTCCTCGCGACGCTCGCCGACGCGATCGCCACCGAGGCGCGGGCGATCGCGGTGCTCGGCGAGGACCTGGCGTCGGCGCGTTCGCGCACCGATTCGGCGGCCGACGCCTACGCCGATGCCGACCGGCGCGGCAGCCGATTGCTGTAGCGATGCCGAGCGGGCTGGTAGCGGCGCTGGCGGCGCCGATCCGCGAGGTTGCGGCGGCCGTCGGGCCGGGGTGGTCGGACGCGGGGGATCCGGCCGCCCCGCTCGCCGAGGTGCGCGAAATGCTGGCCGATGTGGCCGCCGCGACGCGAGCCGGATGGAGCCATGCCGCCGAGGGTTGGTCGGGTGCGGGGGCCGACGGAGCGGCCGGTTTCATGGCGGCGACAGCAGAGACGGCCGACCGGCTGGCGCTGCGGATGGAGGAGTTGCGCGCGACGACGGTCTCCGCGGCCGATGCGGTGTCACGCACCCGCGCCCGGCTGCGTGACATCGTCGACCGCTTCGAGGAGCGCGCAGCCGTGATCGAGGCGCGGCTCGATGAGCCCGGCGCCGCCGAGGAACTGCGGGACGAAGCGCGCCGGGCGTTGCAGGAGGCGATCGCCGTCGTCGATGAGCTGCGCACGGAACTCGACGGGCAGGCCGCCGCCGTCGCGACGCCGGCCGCACCCACGGCGATGCCTGCCGGCACTTCGACCGCTCCCGCCGGAATGGGTCCGCCTTCGGGTTTCGGCGCGCCTGGTTTTGGTGCGCCTTCCGGCTTCGGTGCGCCCGTCGGCGCATCGGGTGGCCTCGGGCCCGCTGAGGCCGAACTCGCGGGCCTCGTGCGGCCCGACCCCGATGCGTACGGTGAAGGAGTCGCTGTCACCCTGCCCGACGGCAGCACGGTGACAGCTCCGAACCCGGTGGCCGCCAACGCCGTTCGGCATGCACTGACACAGCTCGGTGTGCCCTACGTCTGGGGCGGAACCACACCGGGTGTCGGCCTGGACTGCAGCGGTTTGACGCAATGGGCGTACCACCAGGCGGGCCTCGACTTGCCGCGGTTGGCCCAGGAGCAGGACCTCGGTGCGGCAGTCAGTTCGAACGCTCTGCGGCCGGGTGACCTCGCCGTCTGGGACGGGCATGTGGCAATGATCGTCGGCAACGGGCAGATGATCGAGGCAGGTGACCCCGTTCAGTTGTCCGCGATCCGAACCACCAACGCGGGACAGGGTTTTCAGGGCTTCTGGCGGCCGACGGCATAGGCGCTGGTCGTCCACACAGATTGACCCCGCGATTTCTGCACCAGGGTCGTGGCTGCGCGGCTGATTGCAGCCCTCATGCAGATCTCGGCGAGGCGCCGACGGCATAGGCGCCTACCATGCGGCCTATGGGCAGGAAACCCTTGATCGCCGGAACCCTGGTGACGATTTTCCTGCTCGCGGGCGCGCCGACCGGCTCGTCGGAGGACTTCGGCTACGTACCGCTATGGCCATTCGCCTCGCAGCAGGAAGCGGACCGCTGGCTTGCGCAGGACGCCCCTCGCGGCGTCCAGGCGTGGCATCGCGACCCCGCCGCGACGGCGGCCAGCTTCACCCGAAACTATCTGGGCTTCAGTCAAATCGACCGAGTCATCCACGTCGACGATCGGGACGACGAGGCGTGGGTCGACGTCGGCTATACCCTGCCCAATGGCAAGGACGCGACCGCGGCGACCATCCACCTGGTTCGCTACGGAACCGACCCCGCGGCGGCCTGGGAAGTCGTCGGTTCCGAGGACACCAGCCTGCAGCTGACGTCACCCGCGTACGGAAATTCGGTGGGTCCGGTCGTCACGGCGGGCGGCGAAATCACCGGCGTGGATGAGTCGGTGCACATCCAGGTCCGCCAAAGCACGAAAGTTGCGGTGCTCGGTGAGTACTGCTGCGTCCAGACCGGCGGCGATCCAGGCTCGTGGTCGGCGCAGGTGCCCGTGACCGGTGCAGCGCCCGGGCCGCTGACCATGGTGGCTTGGACGGGCGGGCATGTCGCCGATGTCGAGAAGTTTGCGGTCACCGGACTGCATGCGCACTGACCACGATCTGTTCATCACCGCATTGAACGAACAGATTGCAGGTGGGCAAGGCAATATGGTCGAATGACCGGCCCGACAGTCACGATGACCGGCCAGTCGATGACGCGTGTCTCGATCGCCAGCTTCGTCGGCACCGCGATCGAGTACTACGACTTCTACATCTACGGAACGGCCGCTGCGCTCGTCTTCCCCACCGTCTTCTTTCCCGAGATGTCGTCGACGATGGCGACCATCGCCTCGTTCGGGACGTTCGCGGCGGCCTTCTTCTCCCGACCCGTCGGCGCGGCCGTCTTCGGTCATTTCGGTGATCGCCTCGGCCGCAAGAAGACTCTGATCGCGACGCTGCTGATCATGGGACTGTCGACCACGGCGGTCGGACTGGTCCCCGGCGCCGTCACCATCGGTGTCGCCGCGCCTCTGTTGCTGTTGACACTGCGCCTGCTGCAGGGGTTCGCCGTTGGCGGCGAGTGGGCGGGCGCCGCGCTTCTCAGCGCCGAGTACGCGCCCGCGGGGCGGCGTGGCACCTACGGGATGTTCACCCAACTCGGGGTCGGGTCGGGACTCCTGCTGAGCAGCCTGGTTTTTCTCACGGTCAATCTCACCGTCGGCGAGAAGAGCCCGGCGTTCCTCGAATGGGGTTGGCGCTTGCCGTTTCTGATCAGTGCCGTGCTGATCGGCGTGGCGCTCTACGTCCGGCTCAGCCTCGACGAAACACCGGTGTTCAAGCGCGAAGTCGCGGCCGGATCCGTCGCCCGGGTACCGATCGCCGACCTGCTTCGGCACCAGACGCGGCAGACCCTGCTCGGCGCGGGCTCGATGACGGGCATCTTCACCTTCAGCTTCATGGCGGGCACCTACTTCCTGGGCTACGCCAGCACAGCGCTGAAGCACCCGCGCGAGCTGATCCTCACGGTCGCGGTGCTCGGCGCACTGTCGATGCTCGTGCTGACCGCGATGTCAGCGCTGCTGAGCGACCGATACGGGCGCCGATCGATCATCCTGCTTGGCTTCTGCCTTGCACTGCCGTGGTGCTTCGCCGTTGTGCCGCTTCTGGATACGGGATCAGACGTGCTTTTCGCGCTGGCCATCATGGGAACCTTCGCGATCCTCGGCATCTCGTACGGCCCGATGGCGTCGTTCATTCCCGAGGTCTTCGAGACCCGATTCCGTTACACGGGAGCGGGTTTGGCGTTCAACCTCGGCGGCATACTCGGAGGCGCGATGCCGCCCCTGGTTGCCGGTGCGCTGCTCGCGAAGTATGGCAGTTGGGCGATCGGGGCCATGATGGCGATCCTGATTCTGCTCAGCTTGCTCAGCACCTACTTCCTGCCTGAGACGAAAGCCAAAGCGTTGTAGCGCACTCGGCCCGGGCTACTTGTCCTCATCCTTGTCGTGTGGCAACGGCCGGTTGGCGACGACCGGGAAGTTGCCGGTGAACCCCTCGCGTTCCCGAGCGATCTCCATCACCCGTCCGCGGACCGCAAACCAGCCGATGATGAGTGCCGGAATGATGATCACCAGTGTGGCGACGGTCCACGTGCCGATCGGCGGGTCGAAGGCCATCAGTACGAGGACACCGAGCAGGAACGCCAACGTGAGGTAGCCGGTGTACGGCGAGCCCCACAACCGGAACGAGGGCCGCTGCAGGATGCCGCGTTTCGACCAGAGGTACAGCTGGATCTGGCAGATGACGATGGTGCCCCACGACGCGATGATGCCGAGGGCCGCGATATTCAGCACGATCTCGAACGCCTCGCCGGGGAAGAGGAAGTTCAGGATGACGCCGAACAGCCCGATGCCGGCGGTCAGGAAGATTCCACCGTAGGGCACGCCCCGGCTTGACATGACAGCGGTGAACTTCGGTGCGCTGCCGTTCATTGCCATCGACCGCAGGATCCGGCCGGTCGAGTACAAACCGGCGTTCAGGCTGGAGAATGCGGCGGTCAGCACGACGATGTTCATGACCGTGCCTGCGCCCTCGACGCCGATCTTGCCGAAGAACGTGACGAACGGGCTCTCGTCGGCCTGATATGTGGTGTACGGCAGAAGAAGGGCCAGCAGGAACAGCGAGCCGACGTAGAAGACCGCGATGCGGGCAATCACCGAGTTGATCGCCCGCGGCATGATCTTGTGCGGATGGGCGGTCTCACCGGCCGCGGTCCCGACGAGTTCAACCGCGGCATAGGCGAACACCACTCCGGACATCACGATCACCAGCGGGAAGAGGCCGTCGGGAAAAAGCCCGCCGTTGTCGGCGATCACACTGAAACCGGTTGGCTGCCCCTGAATTTCGTAGCGGCCAGCAAGGAAAATCGTGCCTGCAACCAGAAATGTCATCAGTGCAACGACTTTGATGAGCGCAGCCCAGAACTCGAACTCCCCGAACAGGGTCACGGAGATCATGTTGATGGCGACCACGGCCGCCAGCGCGGCCAATGCGAGCACCCACTGAGGAACGCTCTTTACCCCTGCCCAGTAGTGGAAATACGTGGCGATCGCCGTGCAATCGACGATGGCCGTGAAGGCCCAGTTCAGCCAGTACATCCAGCCCGCGACGAAAGCCGCCTTCTCGCCGAGGAATTCGCGCGCATATGACACGAACGATCCGGATGACGGCCGGTGCAACACGAGTTCGCCCAGCGCCCGAAGGATCAGGAACACGAACACGCCGCAGATCGCGTAGCTCAGGAACAGGCCCGGTCCGGCGTTGTGTAGTCGGCCGCCTGCGCCGAGGAACAACCCGGTGCCGATGGCGCCGCCGATCGCGATCATCTGCAGTTGTCGGGGCTTCAAGCCCTTGTGATAGCCCTCGTCCTCCGCCAACAGAGCCGAGTTGTCATACACATGTAGCTGGGGTTCCGCGGTCATCGAACCAGTCCTCGCTCTAGTCAGTTCTGGGGTGATGCGGGATCGACGGGGTTACCGCGGGCATCCCACTGCTCCGGGGGCCCCGGCGTATCGCTGATATCACGAAATGTCATGACAAAGCCGCACACGGCGACGGCGGCCGCGATCGCATAACCGATGATCGAATACCAGCCGATGTGGAGATACGCCGTGACCGCGACGATGAACATCGCCAAGAAGACGAGGCACATTCCGATCAATGGAATCTTTGCAAACAGGTCAATCCGCGCCATGAGACCCACCTCGATAGACCGAACGACGGTGGTACCAGTGATACACCTTCACACCTCGCGTTATAGGCGAAATGGGACTAGACGTTGCGAGGTTGATGGTGTTCGCGCGCGGTGAGCACGTTTCGGGCGATCTCCTCGAGGTGGGTGTCCCATGTGCCGCAGCAGCCACCCCAGATGTCGATGTGCGGGTGCTGCCCCGCCAAGCCGCCCATCAGCTCGCCGAGCTTCGGCGGGTCACCCGCTTCGAGGTGGCCAAGCGTGCAGAGCGCGATCTTGTCCATCATCGCGGCGTTGGGTCGCAGAACACGCACCCGCTCGAACCATGCACCCGGCTCGATCGCAGGCATGAACTCGAGCGGGTGAGAGCAGTTGATGCCGTAGAAGGCGGGGCGATCGTCACCCGTTTGTGCATCGACGGTCTCGATCGCCTCCTTCAGCGAAGGACCCGACTCCAGCCGCTGCGTGTCGTGATTGAGCGTGAACGACACGGAGAGAGGTAATTTCGCCTGTGCCGCGGCGCGCGCCAACCCCACCACTTCAGGGATTCCGTTGAACGTCATGGCCTCCACCAAGTCGACACCGGCGATCGCCAGGTTGGCCAGCTGTTCGCCGTGGTACTCCTCCGCCTCCTCGGCGGTGATTGTCTTGTTGATCTGGTAGGCGTCGCCGCGCGGGCCGACGATGCCGGCATACATGAGGGCGGGCACCTGGCCCTCGTACGGTCTGGCGACATCACGGAGGAAGCCGATCGCGCGCATCTGCGCGTCCGCCAACGCTTCGCGCGAGTAGCCGAGCAGCGACCCCCAGTCGGGGCTCGCGCGGTAGTCGAGGCCGCCGATGATGACGCCGAAACCGTGCCGGGCCGCGGTGTCCAGATACCGGGTGTACATCCCACGCAGTTCCGACATCGCACGCGGATTGTCGAGTAACGGGTACATCGCGAACTGTGGGAGGTCGAACCCGTATTTGTACAGAATCTCGGTTTCCTGGCCGCCTTCGGTCAGGTAGTTCAGTCCAGGCTGCTGCGCCGGGAATGCCGCTGCCACCATGGTTACCGCCTCCTTCAAGGCATTGCCAGGCCAATCAAGGGAACACGACGACAAGCTGAACGAATGGGCTCTGGACGCTGAAGAGTCCGGTCGCGAAGTCCGCGTTCACCTTTCCGTCGATGGTCGCGGAGTAGAACCTGAGCGCGACATCGATGATCAGATACTGTCCGGGCGGCACGAACACCTGCTCACATCCCACGGCGACGCCCCGGTACACCACGGCGTAAGTCGTCTGGTCATCGTTGAAGAAGCCGCTGGAATCCGCCTCGACGCGCGCCACGCGATACGACTGAGCAGGCTGGGGCGGGACCGACGAGATCGGCTGCGTCCAGGCCTGGATGAGGTCGACCGTGGGCTCGAGATCCAGCAGCGCCGACCCACCGCCCGTCACCCCGCCCTCCGACTGGGCATAACAGAACCCATTGAGCGCCACGACCGCATTGACGCTCAATACAGCAGGTGCGTCCTGCCGGGGATTTCCCCACAGGTATTGGAAATGGAGTAGCCGCTCCTCGCCGGCAAGGTACGCATCGAAGAACGACGTGTAATAGGACGCCTCCATCCGAACCTTTGCCTGGCTGCGGTACGGCTGGATCGAAGACGACTCGAGGTCGATGCCGTCATCGGCCCAGATCTGCAGGGGGCTGTCCAGCGTTTGATAGTGCGTCGTGGCCTCGCCGGGCGACACGACCAAGTCGTCGAATGATGCCCTGAAGTCGTCGAGAATGCGTTCGACCGACTCCGCCCTGCCGCCGGAATTTGCGACCGCGTCTTCCCTTTGCGTTGTCAGCCGGCGTTCACTGTCCGCACGGGCGGCGGCGCGCTCACGCTTCAGCGCGTCCGCGTCGATGCCGATGTGGCTCAGCTGCTCGGCGACCAGCTTGGATACGCCCGCGCTGGGAGCCGACCGCCAGACCTTGGCATCCCCGCCCGCGACAAAGGCCTCGTCGTCCCGCTTGCGCTGCTCTGCGGCGCTCAATGCGTCACGCACGCGTAGGTCCAGCTTGTTCATATTGGCAGCCATCTGATCTTCCCCTTCGTCGCGGTGAGGGACTTATTCATCCTCGCCCTGCCGTGGTCGTTCAGATCGGGTAATGGACTACTCGAATTCCTCGCCCACCTCGGCGGCAGCCGGGTTCCGTGCTTCGATCCCATCTGCCCGGAGCCCAACCCCGGTGCTCAACGCAAGCTGGTGTCACCGCTGGTCGTACACCGTCTGGCAACCCGCCCGGCGGCACGCTCTAGGCTGTGCCGCATGGCTGCTGACATCCTGCCGATTCGGCTCGGGTTGACGAAGGGCGACCTCTACACGCTGTGGGCCCCCCGCTGGCGGGACGCCGGCGACGAGTGGGAGGCCCTGCTCGGCAAGGACGACGACCTCTACGGCTTCGAAACAGTCGCCGATCTCGTCGCCTTCGTCAGGACCAACACCGACAACGACCTCGCCGACCACCCGTCATGGGAGGCGCTGACCGAGGCCAATGCGCACCTCTTCGATCCGCCGGAGGAGCGCCAGTACGACCTGATCGGCGTGCAGGAACTGCTCGCCGAGAAGCCGACGGAAGAGTCGGTGGAGACGATTCACCGCACGCTGGCCATCGTGTCGTCGGTCGGTTCGGTGTGCGAGCTGTCGACGGTCACCCGATTCTTCAACGGAAACCCGGTCCTGGGTTCGCTGGGCCACGGCATCGACAGCTTCAAAGGCCGCAGCGGCCGCAAGCGCTGGGCCGAGATCGGTGCGATCGTCGGACGCAGCTGGGACAAAGTCGTCGACGCGATCGACGAGGTCGTCACGATCCCCGACGTCGACAAGGCCGCATCGAAGAAGGCGGCCGCCGAACTCGAGGGCCCCAAGCCCGAACCCGACGAGATCGATGACGTCGTCGAGACCGAGGCCGAGACCGAGGCAGCCGACGATGACGCCGAAGAGACCACCGGGTCGGAGGCCGCACTCGCCGACCACGCCCGCGGCCTGGTGCTCGGCGCCGACGAGGATTTCTGGCTCAAGGTCGGCATCGACCCTGTTCGGATGATCACCCGCGGCGGCACGTTCTACACACTGCGTTGCTACCTCGACGACGCACCCGTGTTCCTCGGCCGCAATGGCCGCGTCAGCGTGTTCGGGTCGGAGCGATCGCTGGCGCGCTACCTCGCCGATGAACACGACCACGACCTGTCCGACCTGGCGACCTACGAGGACATCAAGACCGCGGCCACCGACGGCTCGCTGCGCGTCGACGTCACCGACGAGAACGTCTACGTCACAAGCGGTCTGGCCGACGACATCGCCGACGGGCCAGAAGCCATCGACCGCGACCAACTCGAGCTTGCCGTCGAACTGCTCAGGGACGTCGGCGAATACGCCGAGGACGACATCGTCGAGGAGACGCTCGACGCCGACATGCCGCTGGGCAGGCTCGTCGCCTACGTTCTCGACCCCGACACCGTGCGCAAGCCGAAGGGACCGTACGCCGAGGCCGTCGAGCAGTGGGAGTCGCTGGAGACGTTCCTGGAATCCCGGCTGCGGCAGGAGTAGCTACACGCTCGGTCGCCCGCGAACACGTCACCCCCTTGCCTGCCAGATGCTCGACGGTGATCATGGGGCCAATTCTTGCCGCGAGCAGACGCAAAGTCGCACTTTTCGCGCCTGATTCACGCGAGTTTGCGTCTTCTCGCGGGGAAAAGTCAGCCGACGAGGACGGCGTAGCGCGGCTTGATCACCTCGTCGATGATCTCCAACCGCTCGTCGAAATGGATGAACGCCGACTTCATCGCATTGATGGTGAAGCGGGCCAGATCGCTCCAGCCGTAACCGAAGGTCTCCACGAGGCGCAGCATCTCCTGGCTCATCGTGGTGTCGCTCATCAACCGGTTGTCGGTGTTGACCGTGACCCGGAAGCGGGTTCGCGCCAACAGATCGAACGGGTGCTCGGCGATGCTCTTGACGGCCCCGGTCTGCACGTTGGAGGTGGGGCACATCTCCAGCGGAATCCGCTTGTCCCGCAACAGCGATGCCAACCGCCCTAGCCGGACGGTGCCGTCGGGATCCACCGTGATGTCGTCGACGATGCGCACGCCGTGGCCCAGCCGGTCCGCGCCGCAGAACGCGATGGCCTCGTGAATGGAGGGCAGGCCGAATGCCTCGCCGGCGTGAATCGTGAAGCGGGCATTGTGGTTTCGCATGTATTCGAACGCATCCAGATGACGCGTCGGCGGATAGCCCGCCTCAGCGCCCGCGATGTCGAAGCCGACGACCCCCTTGTCGCGGAACCGGATGGCCAGTTCGGCGATCTCCAGCGACCGCGCCTGATGCCGCATCGCGGTCACCAGGCAACGCACCACGATCCCGCGGCCCTCAGCGCTGACCGCCTTCTCGCCGTCCGCGAAGCCCGCAAGGACCGCATCGACCACCGCATCGAGTGACAGCCCGCGATCGATGTGCAGTTCGGGCGCGAACCGGACCTCGGCGTACACCACGTTGTCGGCCGCCAGGTCCTCGACACACTCGTACGCGACCCGGTACAGCGCGTCGGCTGTCTGCATCACCCCGACGGTGTGTGCGAACGGTTCGAGGTAGCGCACCAGCGACCCGCCATGCGCTGCGGTGCGGAACCATGCCGCCAGCGCGTCGACGTCGGTGGCCGGCAGGTCGTCGTAGCCGATCTGTTCGGCGAGGTCGAGGACGGTGGCGGGCCGCAGGCCACCGTCGAGGTGGTCGTGCAACAGCGCCTTGGGCGCCTTCCTGATGTTGTCCAGCGTCAGCGGGGCATTCATGCGGTGATCCGATCGATGATGAGCGGTCCGATTTCGGGTGGTTTGTCCCCGACGCTCCAGCCGCCGTCCATTTCGGCCATCGCGGCGTCGAACCGCTCGGGAGTCTCTGTGTACAGCGTGAACAGCGTGTCCCCCGCGGCGACCGGATCGCCTGGGCGGCGGTGGATTCGCAGGCCCGCGCCGGCCTGCACCCGCTCACCGGGAACCGCGCGGCCCGCACCGAGCCGCCACACCGTCAGACCAACAGCCATTGCGTCGATATGACCCATCGTGCCACCGCGCGGCGCGGTGATGGTCTCGGCGTGGCTCCCGATGGGCAACGGCTGGGCCAAGTCGCCGCCCTGCGCGGCGACGAGCCTGCGGAAGTGGTCCATGGCCGTCCCGTCGCGCAGCGTCTGCGCAGGGTCGACGCCGTCCAAGCCGGCGGCGTCGAGCATCTCGGCTGCCAGCGCCAACGTCAGCTCGACGACGTCGGGCGGCCCGCCACCGGCCAGCACCTCGAGGGACTCGGCGACCTCAAGGGCATTGCCGACGGTGTTTCCCAGCGGGGTGTTCATGTCGGTCAGCAGCGCGCGGGTGACCAGGCCGTGCTCGGTGCCCAGCTTCACCATCGTGGCCGCCAGCTCGCGCGATTCGGCTTCGGTCTTCAGGAACGCGCCCGAACCCACCTTGGTGTCGAGCACCAGTGCCCTGGTGCCCTCGGCGATCTTCTTGCTCATCACCGAGCTGGCGATCAACGGCAGCGATTCGGTGGTGCCGGTGACGTCACGCAGCGCGTAGATCTTGCGGTCGGCCGGCGCCAACTCCCCTGCCGCGAAGATCGCCGCTCCCAGCTCGCAAAGCTGCTGGCGGATCTGGCTTTTCGGGATCTCGGCGGTGAACCCGGCGATCGCCTCCAGTTTGTCGAGCGTGCCGCCGGTGTGGCCGAGGCCGCGGCCTGCGGCCTGCGGGACGGCGCCGCCGCACGCCATCACGACGGGCACCAGCGGGATGGTGATCTTGTCGCCGACGCCGCCGGTGGAGTGCTTGTCCACCAACGCAAGCGGCTTGTCGGGGGCGTCGGGTCGACGCAGATCGCTGAAGTCCAACCGCTCGCCGGAGTTCACCATCGCCGCGGTCCAACGGGCGATCTCCGGCCCCGTCATACCGCGCAGGAAGATCGCCATCAGCAGAGCCGACATCTGTTCGTCGGCCACCCGGCCGTTGGTGTAGGCGTCGATCACCCAGTCGATGGCCGCATCGGAGAGCACACCGCCGTCGCGCTTGATCCTGATGACGGTCGGCGCGTCGAATGTGGGCTGGGTCACGGCGTTTTCGGCTCCCCGCGGGTCAGGTCGTCGGGTCCGAACGCGTCGGGCAGCAGGTCGCCCAACGGCCGCGGCCCGGACGGATCGTCGATCAGCATCTGCGGGCCGCCGTGCTCCAAAAGCACCTGCCTGCACCGCCCGCACGGCATCAGCAAGCCGCCGTCGGCAGCCACACATGTCAGGGCGATCAGGCGTCCGCCACCGCCCGAATGCAGGGCGCAGACCACAGAGCACTCGGCACAGAGACCTAGGCCATATGAGACATTCTCCACATTGCAGCCGACCACGATTCGGCCGTCGTCGACCAGCGCCGCCGCCCCGACCGGGAACCCCGAATAGGGCGCATACGCCCGCTGCACGGCCTCAGTCGCCTTGTGCTGCAACGCTTTCCAGTCGATATCGGCAGTCACGTCAATACCGCCGGCCGGGCTCTGACCGCATTTCGAACCCTCCGCCCCGTGGTTGGCCACGTGATGTAGGTAACCCTTAGTTCGAGGTCAAACCCTCGAACGGCTAACACGGTAGTGCTTCGGGCACTACAAATGGGTTTAGAGTCGCCCCGACCACCGTTGGCGTTGGAGGCCCGATGAGTACGAATACGGAGATAGCGGCCCCGCGAGCTAAGCAGGCGCCCAGACGCACTCTTTATCGCGGCGACCCGGGTATGTGGTCGTGGGTGCTGCACCGAATCACCGGGGCGACCATCTTCTTCTTCCTTTTCGTCCACGTGCTGGATACGGCGCTGGTGCGCGTCAGCCCCGACGCCTACAACCAGGTCGTCGACACCTACAAGACGCCGATCGTCGGCCTGATGGAGGCCGGCCTGGTGGCCGCGGTGCTCTACCACGCCCTCAACGGCATCCGCGTCATCCTGATCGACTTCTGGCAGCACGGCCCCCGCTACCAGCGGCTGATGCTGTGGATCGTGGCCGGAATCTGGTTGGCCGTGATGATCCCGGCGCTGGGCGTGCTCGGCATGCACATGGCGGAGAGGTTCCTATGAGTACCGCGTGGACACCCCATCATCGCGAGGGCCGTATCGCACCGGTTCAGGAGAAAGAGCACGACCGCCCGGCGTCGCTGGATCATCCGCGTGCCCCGCGCCGGCCGAGAGGCATCCCGTATTTCGAGAAGTACGCATGGCTGTTCATGCGGTTCTCCGGGGTGGCACTGGTCTTCCTGGCGCTCGGCCACCTGTTCATCATGCTGATGTGGGACGACGGTGTGTATCGCATCGACTTCAACTACGTCGCCGAGCGCTGGGCTTCGCCGTTCTGGCAGATCTGGGACATGGCCCTGCTGTGGCTCGCGATGATCCACGGCGCCAACGGCATGCGCACGATCATCGGTGACTACGCCCGCAAGAACGTCACCAAGTTCTATCTGAATTCGCTGTTGTTGCTGGCCACCGGCTTCACGTTGGTGCTGGGCAGCTACGTGCTGGTCACCTTCGACGCGAACATCTCCTAGGGGCAGCAATGATTGTCGAACACATCTACGACGTCGTCATCGTCGGTGCGGGAGGCGCTGGAATGCGGGCCGCCGTCGAGGCCGGGCCGCGGGCCCGCACCGCGGTGCTTACCAAGCTCTACCCGACCCGCAGCCACACCGGCGCCGCCCAGGGCGGCATGTGCGCGGCGCTGGCCAACGTCGAAGAGGACAACTGGGAGTGGCACACCTTCGACACCGTCAAGGGCGGCGACTACCTCGCCGACCAGGACGCAGTCGAGATCATGTGCAAGGAAGCCATCGACGCGGTGCTCGACCTCGAGAAGATGGGGATGCCGTTCAACCGCACCCCCGAGGGCCGCATCGACCAGCGCCGATTCGGCGGCCACACGCGCGATCACGGCAAGGCACCGGTTCGCAGGGCCTGCTATGCCGCGGACCGCACCGGCCACATGATCCTGCAGACCCTGTACCAGAACTGCGTCAAGCACGACGTCGAGTTCTTCAACGAGTTCTACGCGCTCGACATCTGCTTGACCGACACCCCCGGCGGACCGGTCGCGACCGGCGTGATCGCCTACGAACTGGCCACCGGCGACATCCACGTCTTCGCGGCCAAGGCCGTCGTGTTCGCGACCGGCGGGTCGGGCCGGATGTACAAAACGACGTCGAACGCCCACACGCTGACCGGTGACGGCCTGGGCATCGTCTTCCGCAAGGGACTTCCGCTGGAAGACATGGAGTTTCACCAATTTCATCCGACCGGCCTGGCCGGCCTCGGCATCCTGATCTCCGAAGCCGTTCGCGGCGAGGGTGGCAGGCTGCTCAACGCCGACGGTGAGCGGTTCATGGAGCGCTACGCGCCCACCATCGTCGACCTCGCGCCGCGCGACATCGTGGCCCGCTCGATGGTGCTCGAGGTCCTCGAAGGCCGCGGCGCAGGCCCCAACAAGGACTACGTCTACATCGACGTGCGTCACCTCGGCGAGGACGTGCTCGAGTCGAAGCTGCCCGACATCACCGAGTTCGCCAGGACGTACCTGGGCGTCGACCCGGTCAAGGAACTCGTCCCGGTGTACCCGACCTGCCACTACGTGATGGGCGGTATCCCGACGACGGTGCACGGCCAGGTGCTGCGCGACAACACCAACGTCGTCCCAGGGCTCTACGCCGCAGGCGAATGCGCGTGCGTCTCGGTGCACGGCGCCAACCGGCTCGGCACCAACTCGCTGCTCGACATCAACGTGTTCGGCCGTCGCGCGGGCATCGCCGCGGCGAATTACGCACTGGGACATGACCATGTCGACCTGCCCGAGAACCCCGAGGGCATGGTGGTGAGTTGGATCAGCGACATCCTCTCCGAGCACGGCAACGAGCGCGTCGCCGACATCAGGGGCGCGCTGCAGCAGTCGATGGACAACAACGCCGCCGTGTTCCGCACCGAGGAGACCCTCAAGCAGGCGCTCACCGACATCCACGCGCTCAAGGAGCGCTACTCCCGAATCACAGTGCACGACAAGGGGAAACGCTTCAACAGCGATCTGCTCGAAGCCATCGAACTGGGCATGCTGCTCGAGCTGGCCGAGGTAACCGTCGTCGGTGCGCTCAACCGCAAGGAGTCGCGCGGCGGCCACGCCCGCGAGGACTACCCCAACCGCGACGACACGAACTACATGCGCCACACGATGGCCTACAAGCAGGGCACCGATCTGCTGAGCGACATCCGGCTTGACTACAAGCCCGTGGTGCAGACGCGATACGAGCCCATGGAACGGAAGTACTGATGACTGCCGACGAGCGCTCGCGCGAGGAGCCAAAATGACGCTGTCGCCTGAGGTCGAAACGAAGGATCCTGATCTGCCGCCGATCCCCGACGGCGCGGTGATGGTGACGCTGAAAATTGCGCGCTTCAACCCCGAAAACCCCGATGCCGCAGGATTTCAGAGCTTCCGGGTGCCGTGCCTGCCCAGCGATCGCCTGTTGAACCTGCTGCACTACGTGAAGTGGTACCTCGACGGCACGCTGACGTTCCGGCGGTCATGCGCGCACGGTGTGTGCGGTTCGGACGCCATGCGTATCAACGGCGTCAACCGGCTCGCGTGCAAGGTGCTGATGCGCGACATGCTGCCCAAAAAGCCGGGCAAGCAGTTGACGATCACCATCGAACCGATCCGCGGCCTGCCGGTCGAGAAGGACCTCGTGGTGAACATGGAGCCGTTCTTCGACGCATACCGGGCGGTGAAGCCGTATCTGGTCGTCAGCGGCAACCCGCCGACCCGCGAGCGCATTCAGAGCCCGACCGACCGTGCGCGTTACGACGACACCACCAAGTGCATCCTGTGCGCGTGCTGCACGACCAGCTGCCCGATCTATTGGAGCGAGGGTTCGTATTTCGGCCCCGCCGCGATCGTCAACGCGCACCGGTTCATCTTCGACAGCCGCGACGAGGCCGCCGCCGAGCGCCTCGACATCCTGAACGAGGTCGACGGCGTATGGCGGTGCCGAACGACGTTCAACTGCACCGAGTCCTGCCCGCGCGGCATCCAGGTGACGCAGGCGATCCAGGAGGTCAAGCGCGCGCTGATGTTCGCGCGCTAGTTCTCTCGGCGAGCGTGCGCAAAATGCCGCTATCCAGCGGCGTGGCGTACGGCTGACACGCACGCTCGCGAGTCGAAAGGGCCCGGGCTCGCGGTGCGAGTGGCGGGGTTGGTCACACGTTTCAGTGGGTACAGGCAGCTTTGCCAGTAGTTCACTCACAGAAACCGAGATTGCACCGATGACTGACCGTCTGATTTCCCGTCGTACGTCCGTCACCACCGGAATAGCTGCGGCAGCGATCGCATTGACGCTGTCCGCGTGCGGCGGTGGCGACGAGAAGAGCGACGAGAGCACCACGTCCGAGACCACCACCACGAGCGCCGTCACGACGACCGTCACGAGTGAGGCCCCGGCTCCCGCCCCCGCACCCGCCCCCGGCGCACCGGGCGAGACTCCCGCACCGGGCGCGGGCGCAGGCCCAGGCGGTGCGGGTGCGACGGCACCGGGCGGCGCGGGCGCAGGAGCAGGACCTGGCGGCGCCACCGCGGGCGTGCCCGGCGCGGGTGCTGGCGCAGGACCGGGCGGTGCCGGTGCATGCGTCGGCGACACCTGCGTCGGCGTCCCCGCACCATAGATTTCTCCCGCGAAATTGCATTCATGCAGGCGCTCTCTCGCGATTCCTCTGCCGGAATGCAATTTCGCGGGTATTTGGTCAGCCGCTGACGTGTGAGCCGGCGTTGCGCGGTAGGCGCAGCGTCTCGATCAGTGTGGTCGCCAGCAGCACGCCGAGCACCAGATAGACCAGCGGGTACGACGCCAGCACGCTGAGCAGCAGCGCCGCGGTGGCGATGCCGAGGCCCGCGGCGAGTTCCTGCACCGACGAGTTCAGCGTGTTGCCGTGGGTGAGGTCGTCGCCCTCGATAGCGGAGTACGCCAGGCTGGCGTACGCGGTGAAGCCGATCGATCGCAGCGCCCCGCTGACGTAGAGGATCACCGCCATCAGCACGACCGAAAGGCCCGCGCGGAGCAGCGCAAGCAGACCGAAGCAGCCCACCGAGGCAATGCCGTTGACCAGCAGCACATTTCGTATGCCGAATCGGCGCATCAGCGGTGTGGTCGCAGGCTTGATGGTGAGGTTGCCGAGGAACAGCGCGGCGACCATCAGCCCTGCGCTCAACGGCGTCCACCCGAAGACGACCTGATACTGCAGCGGCAGCAGGAAGGGCACAGCAGTGATGACCATCCGGTAGAGCGAGCCCGCCGTCACCGTGATGCGCAGCGTCTGCTCTCGCAACACGGTCAGCTGAACCAGCGGCTCATCCGTGCGCAGCAGATGCCGCACCGCCCAACCGAGCAGCACGACGGCGACGGCGCCGAGCATCCCCACCTTCGGCCAGTCGGTGCCGTCGACCCGGATCTGCTCGAGTGCGATCAGGGCCGCCGCGATGCCCAGCCCGATCAGCAACATGCCGCGCCAGTCCAACGACCGAGCCGACGGCGTCGGCCCGCCGCGCACCAGCCGCAGCGCCAGGACGAACCCCACGACGCCGATCGGGATGTTGATCAAAAAGATCCACCGCCACGACGCGAACGTCGCGATACCGCCGCCCAGCGCAGGCGCGATGACGGGTGCGGCCAGCGCAGGCCAGGTGAGCAGGGCGATCGCCCGCACGAGGTCGGACTTCTCGGACCGGCGCAGCACCGCCAGCCGGCCGACCGGAACCATCATCGCGCCGCCGACGCCCTGCAGCACCCGCATCGCGACCAGCATCGGCAGCGACACGCTCGCCGCACATCCGATCGAGGCGACCGTGAACACCGCGATCGCGCTGATGAAGACCCGCCGGACACCGATCCGGTCGGCCATCCACCCGGTCGCGGGGATCAGCACGGCGACCGTGACCAGGTAGGCCGAGATCGCGACGTTGACGTCGACCAAAGGCACACCGAACGACTCCGCGATGCTCGGTATCGCGGGCGCGATGATCGTCGCGTCGAGGATCTCCATGAAGAACGCTCCCGCAACCAACAGCGCCATCCCGCGCGGAAACGACGAGCCGGAGGACCGGGCGGATGTGGGGTCGGACATCGCCGTCAACCTAACCGCCGCCGGTGCTGTCACACATCGCCGGGCTGTCTCGTCTAGGAGGTATGACACAGAAAACGCGTATCGCTCCCCTGCCCCCACAGCGCGCACCGCTGCTGACGAAGTTGATGTATAAGTTCGCCAAGCGGAAGTTCGGCGAGGTGCCCGAACCGTTCACCGTCGCAGCGCATCATCCGCGGCTGTTGATGGCCAACGCCGTCCACGAGATGCTGGTGCAGTCCGGATCGAAGAAGCTTCCCGTCAGCGTGCGCGAATTGGCGGTCCTCTGGACCGCGCGCACCGTCGGATGCTCGTGGTGCGTCGATTTCGGGTCGATGCTGATCCGCCTCGAGGGCCTCGACGTGGACCGGCTGAAGAACATCGACGAGTACGCGACCTCGCCCTTGTTCACCGATGACGAGCGGGCCGCCATCGCCTACGCCGACGCCATGACGACCGACCCGCACACGATCACCGACGAGCAGGTCGACGACCTGAGGCGCCGCTTCGGCGACGACGGAGTCATCGAGCTGACCTACCAGATCGGCCTGGAGAACATGCGGGCACGCATGTACTCGGCGCTCGGCATCACCGAGCAGGGCTTCAACTCGGGCGACGCGTGCCGGGTTCCGTGGGCCGTTGACGATCAGCACTCCGACGAGCGCTCGCGCGAGGAGCATCCAGCCTGAGCGGAGAGCCGGTGAACTTCTCGGGGTTCGCGACATCCCAGATGGCGCTGATCTTTCCGTCGCGCACGGTCATCGCGGTCACCCGCGGCGACATCTCCGGATATCCGCCGTCGGCGGGCGCACCGGGCGTGTAGCTGCCGAGCTGGCCGTTGACCAGGGCCAGTTGAGCGGTCGCGAGGAAGTTCGGCCCGTACCGCTTGGCCAGGCCGAACAGGAACCGCGCAACCTTGTCGGGGCCGTGGATGACCCGCGCGGCCGTCGGCGCCATGCGGTTGGCATCGCCGGTGAAGGTGACCTCCGGATGCAGAAGCCGCACAACGGCATTCATGTCACCGGAGGCGAGCGCCGCCATCAAGGAGCCGACGAGTTCGTTGTGGGTGTCGTCGGGCACCGGTTCCGGCGCGGCCGCCACGGCGCGTCGCGCCCTCGATGCCAGCTGCCGGGCTCCCGCGGCGCTGACGCCCAGCACGGTAGCGATCTCGGCGAACGGCACACCGAAGCCGTCGTGCAGGACGAACGCCACCCGTTGGTCGGGCGTCAGCCGCTCGAGCACCACCATCGCGGCGAACCTGGCGTCCTCGGTCGCCACCACCGCGGCGAGCGGATCGCTGCCGTCGAACCCGGTGACGACCGGTTCGGGCAGCCACTCGCCGACATAGGTTTCGCGCCGGTGCGCCGCCGAGCGCAACCGGTCCAGCGCCAGCCGGCTGACCACCGTCGTCAGCCACGCCCGCAGGTCCTTGATGTCGCGCGTGCCGTCGTCGCGATCCCAGCGCAGCCACGCGTCCTGGACGACGTCCTCGGCGTCGGCGAGCGTTCCCGTGAGCCGGTAGGCGACGGCCAGCAGATGCGGTCGTAGCTCCTCGAACTCGTCGACTCGCGTACTGGCGGTCATAGGTCGATTCTAGAAGCGCCGTCTGTTGACGGATTTCGTCGCGAAGTGGGTCTTCCTAGGAAGGATTTGGACGTTGAACCCCCGAGGCCACGACCGGAACCGTATTGTTCCGCACATGGCTGCTCGTATTCTGGCGGGTACCGACGCGCGAGTGATCGTTGGCCCTTGCGACGTCGCATGAGACGTCAGATGAGTTAAGGAGAGATGAGGAAATGAGCACGTCCCTGTACGCCGTCACCGACCCGTCGACGGGTGAGGTGGTCAAGGAGTATCCGACCGCCACCGACCAGGAGATCCAGGCGGCGATCGCCTTGGCCGATAAGGCGCACCGCGAGTGGTCGCGGAACTCGACCGTCGCCGAGCGCGCCGCGCTGATCCGCCGGGTCGGCGAGTTGCACGACGAGCGCAAACAGGAACTGGCGAAGATCATCAACCGCGAGATGGGCAAGCCGATCGACCAGTCCGAGGGCGAGGCCGAGTTCAGCGCGGCGATCTACAAGTACTACGCCGACAACGCCGAGAAGTTCCTCGCCGACGAGCCGATCGAACTGCTCGACGGCGAGGGTTCGGCGCTGATCCGGCGCAGCTCGGTCGGCGTTCTGCTCGGCATCATGCCGTGGAACTACCCCTACTATCAGGTCGCCCGGTTCGCGGGCCCGAACCTGACGCTGGGCAACACAATCCTGCTGAAGCACGCTCCGCAGTGCCCCGAGTCGGCCGAGGCGATGCAGCAGATCTTCCTGGACGCGGGTTATCCGGAAGGCGCGTACGTCAACATCTACGCGACCAACGAGCAGGTGGCCGACATCATCGCCGACCCACGCGTGCAAGGTGTTTCGCTGACGGGGTCCGAGCGCGCCGGTGCCGCCGTCGCCGAGATCGCCGGCCGGAACCTGAAGAAGGTGGTCCTCGAACTCGGCGGGTCGGACCCGTTCATCGTGCTGAGCGCCGATGATCTCGACGCCACCGTGGACGCCGCCGTCGACGGCCGGTTCGAGAACACCGGGCAGGCCTGCAACGCCGCGAAGCGGATCATCGTCGAAGAGAGCATCTACGACGACTTCCTGGACAAGTTCACCAAGAAGGTGCTCGAGAAGGCCGAGGGGCTGGCACCGCTGTCCTCCGTCGCAGCAGCCGAACGGCTGGAGAAGCAGGTGAAGCAGGCCGTCGACGACGGGGCCAACCTGATCGCGCAGGGTGAGCGCAAGGGCGCATTCTTCCCACCCGGCGTGCTCACCAACGTGTCGAAGGACTCGCCCTCCTACAAGGAGGAGCTGTTCGGACCGGTCGCGACCGTGTACAAGGTCGAATCTGAGGAAGAGGCCGTTGAGCTGGCCAACGACACCCCGTTCGGGCTCGGGTCCTACGTCTTCACCACCGACGAGGAGCAGGCCAAGCGCGTCGCCGACCGCATCGAGGCGGGCATGGTGTTCGTCAACGCCGTTGGCGCAGAAGGCGTCGAGCTGCCGTTCGGCGGCGTGAAGCGCTCCGGTTTCGGGCGCGAGCTCGGCCGCTTCGGCATCGACGAGTTCGTCAACAAGAAGCTGATCCGCATCAGCTAGTAGTTGACGATTCGCGGATAGTGCGCGACGACGGCCGCGCCGTCCGACCGTTGATCCGACGCCGCCGTCATCGCGTTTCCGGCGTCGATGAATACGACATTGGTGTGCCCGAGCTCCTCGGAGCTCGGCGCCACATCGATGATCGCCAATCCTGACCGCGCGACCGAATCCCTTGCCGCAGCTTCGATGTCGGACTCGATGGTCACCGAATCGGCGGTGGCGCCGTCGCTCTGCAACCCGACGACAGCACGGGGCGCCGCCACCGACTCCTCGGCCGTCGCACCCGCCAGCGCCCTCAGCAGCACCTGCGCCAGTATCTGCGGCTGACCCTGGCCGCCCATCGTCGCCAGAACGTGCCGAGGTGTGCCCTCATCGAGGGTCATCGCAGGCATGAGGGTGTGCAGCGGTCGTTTACGCGGCGCGATGACGTTCGGTGAATCCGCGTCCAGCGCGAAGCCGATCCCCCTGTTGTGAAACAGGATTCCGGTGTCCGGATCGATCAGCCCGGACCCGAACGCGTAGTAGAGGCTCTGAATCAACGACACGACGTAACCGTCGGAGTCGGCGGCGAGCCCGTCGCCGAGCGGGCCGCAGATCGCGAGTTCGTCGATGGCGCGTAAGGCCCGCAGCAGCAGGAGGCCGTGGGTGTTCGGTGGACTGGTGAGCACCGTCAGGCCGCCGAATTCCGTCGCGATCGGTGCCACGATCTCGGGCTGGAACGCCGCGAAATCGTCTGCCGTCAGCACCGATCCTCGCGAGCGCAGATAGTCGACGCATCGCGCGCCCAGAGCACCCTCGTAGAACGAGTCGGGCCCGCAGTCGCGCAGCGTCGCGAAGCTGTCGGCCAGCGCAGGCTGGACGAACTCGTCTCCGCTGCACAGGCTCACGCCGCCGGGCCGGAAGACCCTGTCGAAGTCCTCGGTGCCGACGAGGTCGGCGGCCTCCGCGCCCGCGATGCTCGCCGCAAGCGACGGCGCGACGGGCACGCCGGTGCGCGCCGCCGACTCCGCGGCCGCCAGGGTGTCGGCCCAGTCGAGCCGAGCACCTAAGCTCCGCAATGCTTCCCAGCCGCGCACACCTCCCGGCACGGTGACGGGCTCGGCGCCCCTGGCGGGCAGCCAGTGCCCGTGACGGGCCCGCAGATCCGCGGCGTCGACGGCTCGACCCGCCCAGCCGGACGCGTTGACACACCGCACCTGACCATCCGGGGTGCGGATCAGCGCGATCAGGTCGCCGCCGAGTGCGACGTTGTGCGGGTAGACGACGGTCAGCACCGCCGCCGCGGCAATCGCCGCGTCGATAGCGTTACCGCCGCCGCTGTAGGCACGCGCGCCCGCTTCGGTGGCCAGGGAGTGCGGCGTGGCCAATGCGCCTGTCAAAGACGGCTTCACGTCTCGATTCTGTCAGCTGCCAGCACGCGCGCTCTGGCCTCGGCGGCCTCGGCATCGATGTGATGGCTGGTGTTGTACCGCTTGTTGAGGAAGTACAGCGCCAGGACCACGCCCCATGAGGCGAGGCTGAGCAACAGCTGTGAGCGCAGCGCATCGTCGAGGAACATCTGGACCAGGATCGCCAACATCCCGGCGGTGGTGAGGATCGACAGCGCCGGGAACAACCACATCTTCAGCCGCAGGTTCTCGCCGTTTGTGCGGCGGCGCAACACGATCTGCGAGATCGCGATCAGGATGTAGACGAACAGGATGATCGCGCCACTGGAGTTCAGCAGGAACGCGAAGATCGTCTTCTCGGCGAATGCGGCGGCGAACACGCACGCGAAGCCGACCAGCGACGAGAACAGGATCGCGTTGACGGGCACACCCCGATTGGACAGCCGCACCAGCATTTCCGGCGCCTCATTGCGGGCCGCGAGGACGAACAGCATGCGCGACGCGGTGTACATACCGGAGTTCAGGCAGCTGAGCACCGCGGTCAGCACGACGGCGTTCATGATGTGGTCGGCATACGGGATGCCCATCTCGGTGAACGCCGCGACGAACGGTGAGGCGGAGAGGTCTTCGTCGTTCCACGGCACGATCGTCACGAGCAGGAACACCGAGAGCACGTAGAAGATCAGGATCCGCCAGATCACCGAGTTGGCCGCCTTGGCGACGGCCTTCTCGGGATCCGAGGATTCGGCGGCGGCGATGGTCGCGATCTCGGGCCCGACCATCGAGAAGATCACCGTGACGATGCCCACGGTGACCACCCCGAAGCCCAGCGGCATGAACCCGCCGTGGCTCCACAGGTTGGAGAAGTCGGCGGACTTGTTCGGCCACAACCCGAGTACGAAGCACGCGCCGATCGCGATGAAGACGACGATCGCCGCCACTTTGATGCCCGCGAACCAGAACTCGAACTCGCCGTAGGACTTCACCGAGAACAGGTTCGTCGCGGTCATCAACACCATGAAGGCCAACGCGCACAACCAGAGTGGGACGTCGAGCCAGTACTGGACGATCTTCGCGCCTGCGATCGCCTCGAAGCCGACGACGATCACCCAGAAGTACCAGTAGAGCCAGCCCACCGAGAAGCCCGCCCAATGCCCCAGTGCGTCACGCGAATAGTCGGCGAACGACCCCGTCGACGGATTGGCCACCGCCATCTCGGCGAGCATCCGCATCACCATGATGATCAGCACGCCAGACAGCGCATAAGTGATGAATGCGCCGGGGCCGGTATCGGCCATCACCACCCCGGAACCGACGAAGAGACCGGCGCCGATGACGCCGCCGATCGCGATCATCCTCAACTGACGCTGGCTCAGCGCCTTCTTCAATCCCGGCGACGCGCTCATGGGGCACTCCTCGCGATCTCGGACAGATTCGGCCGGAATACCCAAATCGCGAGAACGCCTAACACACGGCGCCTCTGCGCTACCGCTTGCTGAAGATTATTCGGTGCCAGTCCTTCTCGGCAACGCCGGTGATGTCGCTCATCACGTGCTTGATCGTCAGGTACTCCTCGAAGGAGTAGTCCGACATGTCCTTGCCGAAGCCCGATGCGCCGACGCCGCCGTGCGGCATCTCGCTGATGATCGGGATGTGGTCGTTGATCCACACGCAGCCGGCGTTGATCTCGCGTGAGGCGCGCTGCGCGCGGTACACATCGCGCGTCCACGCCGAGGCCGCCAAACCGTATACGGTGTCGTTGGCCTGCCGCAGCGCATCGTCGTCGTCGGTGAACGACCGCACCGTCAGCACGGGTCCGAAGATCTCGTCGCGGTACACCTCGGAGTCCTCGGCGACGTCAGCGATCAATGTCGGCCGGTAGAACGAGCCGGGCAGGTCGGGTGCGCTGCCGCCGGTGACGATCCGGCCGTTCTGCCCAGGCGCCCGTTCGACCATGCCCGCGACCTTCGCGCGGTGGGCCATCGAGATGAGCGGTCCGAGGTCGGTGTCCTCGTCGTTGGGATCACCGACGACGACCTTGCTCATCACCTCGCTGACGCCTGCGACGAAGTCGTCGTAGAGCGAACGCGCTACGAGAGCACGCGTGGCGGCCGTGCAGTCCTGGCCGGTGTTGATCAACGAACCCGCGACCGCGCCGTGGATCGCGGCGTCGAGGTCGGCGTCGTCGAACACCACGAACGGCGCCTTGCCGCCGAGCTCTAGCTGCGTGCGGTGGCCGTGCACGGCGGCGGCCGCCATCACCTTGCGGCCCACCGGCGTCGACCCGGTGAACGTCACGACGTCGACGTCGGGGTGGCCCGCCAGCGCGGTGCCGACGTCCCCGCCGGCACCCGTGACCACGTTGAAGACCCCGTCGGGCAGCCCGGCCTCGGTGGCCAGCCGCGCCAGCGTCAGCGTCGTCAGCGGCGTCAGCTCGGCGGGTTTGATGACAACGCTGCAGCCCGCGGCGAGGGCGGGAGCCACCTTCCACACCGCCATCTGCAGCGGGTAGTTCCACGGGGTGATCGTCGCGACCACCCCGACGGGCTCGCGTCGGATGCTGGAGGTGTGGTCGCCGGAGTACTCCGCGGTGGCCTTGCCCTCCAGGTGGCGCGCGGCGCCTGCGAAGAAGTCGACGTTGTCGATGCTGCCCGGCACGTCGAACTCGCGCGCCAGCCGTGCGGGCTTGCCGGTCTGGCTGACCTCCTCGGCGACCAGCTCGTCGGCGTGGTCGGACATCAGCGCGGCGAGTTTGGCCAGCACGGTGGCCCGTTCGGCCGGGGTCGCACCGCCCCATTCCGGCTGCGCGGCGCGGGCCGCGCTCACCGCCGCGTCGACGTCGGCCGGGGTGGCCAGGGCGAGTTCGGCGACGACGCCGCCGTTGGCGGGATTGATGACCTGATGTTTGGCACCGCCGGTGACCACCGCAGCGCCGTTGATCCAGCTAGAGGCCAGGCTGGCCGATACCGTCGCAGTCATGGCCCAACGCTAACCGACCGAACCGCCGGGCGGCTACGCAATCCATACGCTTTTCCACGGTCGCGGCATGGCTCGGCGCGTGATTTCATTGGATTGGTTGCCTGTTACGACGGATTCCGTGCACAATCTCAGGCATGGCCAACCCGGGTGCTGAGGGCATCCAACCCGTGTCCCTGCGCGTTCAGACGCGTCCGGGGGCGGCCGTCCAACTCGACGACCTGTCCAAGGCCATCATCGAGAAGCTGCAACAGGACGGCCGTCGCTCGTACGCGGGCATCGGCAAGGCGGTGGGGCTCAGCGAGGCCGCAGTGCGGCAGCGGGTCCAGCGCATGGTCGACGCGGGTGTGATGCAGATCGTCGCTGTCACCGATCCTATGCAGCTGGGCTTCGCCCGGCAGGCGATGATCGGCATCCGCTGTACCGGGGACACCACCCGGGTCGCCGAGAAGTTGGCCGCGATAGACGCGGTCGAGTACGTGGTGCTGACCGCGGGTTCGTTCGACGCCATCATCGAAGTGGTCTGCGAGGACGACGACGATCTGCTCGACCTGCTCAACACCCAAATCCGCGCATTGCCGGGAGTGATATCCACCGAAACGCTCGTGTATTTGAAACTTGTTAAGCAGCAATACAATTGGGGTACAAGATGACGACTACTGAAATTAGACCAGACGTATCGAGCGATTTGGGCGCCAAGGCGAACCGCCACCTGTGGGGTCACTTCGCGCGCCACGGCGAGGGCATCACGCCGCCGATCATCACCCGCGGCGAGGGCGTGCACATCTTTGACGACAAGGGCAAGAGCTACATCGACGGGCTTTCCGGCCTGTTCGTCGTGCAGGTCGGCCACGGCCGCAAGGAACTCGCGGAGGCCGCCGCCAAGCAGGCCGAGAAGCTGTCGTTCTTCCCGCTGTGGTCCTATGCGACACCGCCGGCGATCGAACTGTCCGAGCGCATCGCGAACTACGCGCCGGGCGACCTGAACCGCGTCTTCTTCACCACCGGCGGCGGCGAGGCCGTCGAGAGCGCGTGGAAGCTGGCCAAGCAGTACTTCAAGCTCACCGGAAAACCCGGTAAGCACAAGGTGATCTCGCGTTCGATCGCCTACCACGGCACCCCGCAGGGCGCGTTGTCGATCACCGGCATCCCGGCGTTCAAGGCCCCGTTCGAGCCGCTGGTGCCCGGCGGTTTCCGCGCGCCGAACACGAACTTCTACCGCGCGCCCGCGCCGTATGACACCGACCTCAAGGCGTTCGGTCGTTACTGCGCGGACCGCATCGGTGAGGCCATCGAGTTCGAGGGCCCCGACACCGTCGCCGCAGTGTTCCTCGAGCCCGTGCAGAACGCGGGCGGGTGCTTCCCGCCGCCGCCCGGATACTTCGAGCGGGTCCGCGAGATCTGCGATGAGTACGACGTGCTGCTGGTGTCCGACGAGGTGATCTGTGCCTACGGCCGCATCGGCTCGATGTTCGCCTGCCAGGACTTCGACTACGTGCCCGACATCATCACCTGTGCCAAGGGTCTGACGTCGGGCTACTCCCCGATCGGCGCAATGATCGCCAGCGACAAGCTCTTTGAGCCGTTCAACGACGGCAAGACGGTGTTCGGACACGGCTACACATTCGGCGGGCACCCGGTGTCGTCGGCGGTCGCGCTGGCCAACCTCGACATCTTCGAGCGCGAGGGCCTCAACGACCATGTCAAGCAGAACGCCCCGGCGTTCCGCGCCACCCTGGAGAAGCTGTACGACCTGCCGATCGTCGGCGACGTCCGCGGCGAGGGCTTCTTCTACGGCATCGAGTTGGTCAAGGACAAGACCACCAAGGAGACGTTCAACAACGAGGAGTCCGAGCGGCTGCTGCGGGGGTTCCTCACCCCAGCACTGTGGGATGCGGGCCTGTACTGCCGCGCCGACGACCGCGGCGACCCAGTCGTGCAGCTCGCTCCGCCGCTGATCAGCGGGCAGAAGGAGTTCGACGCGATCTACGACATCCTGCACAACGTGCTCGGTGAAGCCGGACGCATGCTCTGACCTGTCGCGCCGAGATCGACGTTTTGGCGCGTGCTTCTCGCACTTTCGCGCCCAAGTGTCGGTTTGGGCGTACGGGTGAAGTCACAATTGGCACTCTGATCACACCAGTCACAGCGTGGCTCCGCGGAAACCGGGTGCCGATCGCTTAACCTGCGGACACAATGGCGATCTTCACCTCTGCGTCCCGTCGGGCAACGGCGCTGGCAGCAGCGCTTTTCTTCGCGGCAACGCCGGCGCTGGCGAACGCCGAGCCGCCGACGGCGACCGACCCGTGCCCGTACAAGGTCACCACCCCGCCGGCCGTCGACTCATCGGAGGTGCCGGTCGCGGGCGACCCGCCGCAGCCGCTGGCGGTGCCCTCCGACCCGGTCGGCGGTGACGCCCTCGGCAACTGCGGCGTCATCACCGCACCGGGCACCCCGCCGCTGCCCAACGACGTCTCCGCCGAGGCGTGGCTGGTGGCCGACCTCGACACCGGCGACGTCATCGCCGCCAAGGATCCGCACGGCAGGCATCGCCCGGCCAGCGTCATCAAGGTGCTCGTGGCCATGCAGGCGCTGCGCGACCTGCCGATCCACAAGGTGGTGGCGGGCACCGCCGAGGACGCCGCGCAGGAGGGAACCAAGGTCGGCATCGGCGAGGGCGGGCACTACTCGATCCGTGACATCCTGCACGGCTTGCTCATGCACTCCGGCAACGATGCCGCCTATGCGCTGGCCAGGCAGATGGGCGGGATGGACGCGACGCTGGCCAAGCTCAACGATCTGGCGAGCAAGCTCGGCGGTAAGGACACCCGGGTGGCCACTCCGTCGGGCCTCGACGGCCCCGGCATGAGCACATCGGCCTACGACATCGGCCTGTTCTACCGATATGCCTGGCAGAACCCGACTTTCGCGGAGATCGTGGCCACCCGAACGTTCGACTTCCCCGGCCGCGGCGACGCCGGCTATCCGATCGAGAACGACAACAAGCTGCTGGAGAACTACCCGGGCGCGATGGGCGGCAAGACCGGCTACACCGACGATGCGGGCCAGACGTTCGTCGGTGCGGCCAACCGGGACGGCCGCCGACTCGTCGCGGTGCTGTTGCGCGGTACCCGCCAGCCGATCGCACCGTGGGAGCAGGCCGCTCACCTACTCGATTACGGCTTCGCCACCGCGCCAGGAACGAAGGTGGGCACGCTGATCGAGCCTGACCCGTCGTTGGTGACGACGCCGCAGGAGGCCGCGACGGGCGCGCCGGTCAATGCGGCGCCCGCACTGCCTCCGGCCGACGCGCTTCCGGTGCGGGTGGGCGTAGGGTTCGTCGGCTCGGTTATTGTGTTCTGTCTGATCATGGGCGCGCGATCGCTCAACCGGCGGCCGGTGCGCTAGCGATCAGCGGCGCCGCGCGAAACGCGAAAAGCCAAGGGCGCCAAGGGCCCCCACTGCCGTCGCAGTCAGCACCCCGACCGGGCCCAATCCTTCGCGGACCTGCACACGAGGGTTGATCACCGCGCATTCGGGCGGTGCGATGGGCGCGGCTTCCATGTTCTCCTTGGCGGTTGCGGCCCATGCCGTCGCGAAGAGGATCATCCGCGCGGTGATGTAGGCGAACACCATCAGGCCCAGCACGGGACCGAATGTCGCTCCGGCAGGGCCGGTTACAACGGACCTGAGGTAGATCGAGGCCACCAGCTTGAAGATCTCGAACGCGACGGCGGCCAACAGTCCGGCCCGCGCGGCGCTGCGGAAGCTGATCGACTCCCGGGGCAGCCGCGCGATCAACAACGTGAACAGCAGCCAGGAGATCAGTATCGAAAGGACTATCGAGCACAACCGCAACCCGATGCTGATCCCCGGAAGATCTTGCAGGCCAAGTAATTCAACGATCCGTCGCATCAATCCCGAGCTGCTGAGCGCCGACAGCGCGATGGTCAGCGCGATCGCGCCGAACAGGAAGACGATCGCGATCAGATCGGAGATCTTGGTACGCAGGAACCCGTCGGACTCCTGGCGGTGCAGGCCCCACATCTGGCTCAGCGCCTCGCGAAGGTTGTTCATCCAGCCGAGACCGGCCCACGCCGCGGTGGCCAGACCGATGATGCCGACCGATGTGCGCGAAGCGATTGCGGATTCCATCAACTGCACCAATTGCTCACCGAGATCGCCGGAGACGGTCGACTTGATCTTGTCGGTGATATCGGCGAGCAGCTCGGGTTGGCTGGCCAGCACGAAGCCCGCGATCGCGAAGGCGACCATCAGCAGCGGGAACAGCGCGAAGATCGTGAAGTAGGTGATGCCCGCGGCGTAGAAGTCGCCCTTGCTGTCCTGGTAGCGCTGATGGGCGCGCATGATGTGGTCGAACCACTCGTAGCGCGCACGAAAGCGATCGACGATTCCCGGTTTGGCCGGTTCGCTCATACGCCGACCTCCACGAGAGCGCTACTGCGGTTGCTGCAAAAACCCTAGCCGGTCGTATACCCGCTTCAGTGTCTTCGCAGACACCTCGTTTGCGCGGGTGGCACCCGCGGCGAGGATGCCCTCGAGTTCGGTGGTGTCGGAGAGCAACTCGTCGACCCTGGCCTTGATCGGGGTGACGAACTCCACCACCGCCTCCGCGGTGTCCTTTTTCAGGTCGCCGTAGCCGCGGCCGGCATAGCCCTCGACCAGCTTGTCGATATCGGTGCCGGTCACCGCGGACTGAATGGTCAGCAGGTTGGAGACACCGGGCTTGGCTTCAGGGTCGTAACGGATCTCGCGTTCGCTGTCGGTGACGGCGGAGCGGATCTTCTTGGCCGTCTTCGCGGGATCGTCGAGCAGGCTGATCAGCCCGGCGTCGGTGGACGCCGACTTGCTCATCTTCGCCCTGGGGTCCTGCAGGTCGTAGATCTTCGCGGTGGCCTTCGGGATCATCGGCTCGGGGATGACGAAAGTGTCCGGGAACCGCGCGTTGAACCGCTGCGCGACGTCACGCGCGAGTTCGAGGTGCTGGCGCTGGTCCTCCCCCACCGGCACCAAGTTGGTGTCGTAGAGCAGCACGTCCGCTGCCATCAGCACCGGATAGGTGAACAGCCCGACGGTGGTGGCCTCGCTGCCCTCTTTCTGCGACTTGTCCTTGAACTGCGTCATCCGCGAGGCCTGGCCGAAGCCGGTGAAGCAGCCCAGCACCCAGGTCAGTTCGGTGTGGGCGGGCACGTGGCTCTGCACGAAGATCGTCGCCCGGAACGGGTCGACGCCCATCGCCAGATACTGCGCGGCCGTGGCCAGCGTGCGGCGCCGCAGCAGGGCGGGGTCCTGGGGCACCGTGATCGAGTGCAGGTCGACGACGCAGAAGTAGGCGTCGAACTCGTCCTGTAGACCCGCCCACTGCGCGACCGCACCGAGCGCGTTTCCCAGGTGCAACGAGTCAGAGGTGGGTTGCACGCCGGAGAAGACGACGCGCTCGGCTGGTTTGCTCATGATGGAACCAATCTTTCCACCCGCGTCATCAGTGTTCGCGCCGGGTCAACCGCTCGAGCACGCGCAGAAACGTCTGTCGCTCCTCGGCGCTCAGTTCGCCCAACCACCGCTCCTCACCGCGCTGGATCTCGTGTTGTACGGCGTTTTTGACCCGCCTGCCCGCATCGGTGATGGCAAGCAGCCGGACCCGGCGATCGTCTGGGTCGGGTCGACGCTCGATGTAGCCGTCCTCCTGGAGGTCGTCCAGGGTCGCGATGATGCGGGTCTTGTCCGCGCCGATGGCCGCGGCCAGCGCGGCCTGGGTTCGCATCGACGACCTGTCGAGGGCGGTCAGCACGACGTAGCCCCACATCGTCAGGCCGTGAGCCTGCAGAACCGGTTCCTCGGCGGCGATCAGCTCGCGGATGAGCGGGGCCAGCATGGCGGCCAGGTCGGGCCGCCGGGAGCCGGACGACTTCGCTGCCATCACGTCATGATAGGCATTGCACAATCGTATGCTTACACATACTATATGCAGATGCATATGAATGAGACGCGGCTCGACCCCCTACATCGGATCGCGGTGCTGAAGTCGATCGACGTCGTCGACGCCGTCACGTCCGCCGACTTCGACCGGCCCACCCCGTGCGAGGGATGGACCCTGCTCGACCTAATGGCCCATATGACGGCCCAGCATCGCGGATTCGCCGCCGCGGCACGGGGTCTCGGTGCAGACCCGGATGCCTGGCGCGTCGAGCCGGTGCGCGACGCGGTGCGGGCCGATCCGCGGGGCGCCCACTCCGCGGCCGCACACGACGTACTCAACGCTTTCGCGGCCCCCGGAACAGCAGATGCGTCGTTCGCACTACCCGAATTCGGCGCGGACGCAGTGTTTCCCGGTGCGATGGCGATGGGATTCCACTTCGTCGACTACGTCGTGCACGGCTGGGATGTCGCCGCGTCGCTGGGAGTGCGATACGAACTGCCCTCCGCCGTCATCCAGGCGGTGCTGCCGCTGGTGCTGGCGGTGCCGGACGGTGACTTCCGGGAGATGCCAGGCGCACCGTTCGCGCCCGCGCTCGAGCCGACGGGCGCCGATGACTTCGAGCGGATCCTGCGGCATCTCGGCCGCAATCCCGTTATAGCTCAGTCGTATTCGACGGTCACCGGCGCATGGTCGGACCAGCGCAACGCGTAGGCGTCGGCCCGCTCCACCCGTGCCACGGTAGCGCGGGCGCCCAGTGCGGGCGTGGCCAGTTGGTAGTCGATGCGCCAACCCGCATCGTTGTCGAACGCGCGACCGCGCCACGACCACCACGAGTACGGGCCCGCCACGCCGCGATGCAGGCCCCGCACCACATCGACCCATCCGGTAGCGAGTAGGTCGCTGAGCCACTGGCGTTCGCTGGGCAGGAAACCGGACTTCTTGACGTTGCCCTTCCAGTTCTTGATGTCGTTCTCGGTATGGGCGATGTTCCAGTCCCCGCACACCACGGCGTCGCGGCCGGAGTCCTTCAGAGCCGCCATGCGATGCGCGAGCGCGGCCATGAAGCGCTCCTTCTCCAGCTGACGGTCGGTGCCGGCCTCGCCGGTCTGGACGTAGACGCTGGCGACGGTCACATCGCCGACGTCGACCTCGACGTAGCGGCCGTGCAGCGCGAACTCTTCGGCGCCCGCGCCGACGCGGACGTCGTCGATCGGTTTGCGGCTGAGCACCGCAACTCCGTTGCGGCCCTTGAGATGTGCGTCCGCCGACGCAAGATGCCAGCCATCGTCGGTGGCGGGCCGCAGGGCCGCGGCGAGTTGTTCATCGTCGGCGCGGGTCTCCTGCAGACACACCACGTCGGCGGTGGTGGCCGCCAGCCACGGCAGCAGCCCGAGGTTGGTCTCCGACCGCTGCTTGATGGCCGCGCGGATGCCGTTGACATTGATGGTGCTGACGGTCAGGGCGCTCACGGCGCCGAACTCTAGTCGACCTCGTGGCGAAAACGGCGGTGCAACAACTGCCGTGGCACGCCGACCAGCTGGCCGATCTCAGGATATTTCGCGGTGAATCGCCGACATCGTTTCGTCCCGAAGCGGTACCTCTTCCGCGGCTTCGAGCGATTCCAACCACTCCTTCACCTCAGCACGCTTGGCGGCGATGACGGGATCGTTGACCCACCAGGGCTCTTGAACCCCATCCGCCCCACTGATCCCAATTTCCGGAGCACCTGTCGCCTGCACGCCGTCATCATGTGATGACGGCGACCCCTCTTGTGTCATCACATGATGACGCTATCGGCGCAGCAGGTGGTTCCAGCGAGTGACAGATGTGACTGCCGTTGCGCGCAGTGGCTTGCGATACCGCCGGTATCACCTTTACTGTCGGCTCCATGGCCCTGCGCGAACCCATCCACCTCGGCACCGGCGAACCGATGCTTTTGCTGCATCCGTTCATGCTGTCCCAGAACGTGTGGAAATACGTCGCGCCGCAGATTGCCGAGACGGGCCGCTACGAGGTCTACGCACCGACGATGCCCGGCCACAACGGCGGCGTGAAGGGCAAGGCCTTCCTCGACACCGCCGAACTCGCCGACGACATGGAGCGGCGCATGGACGAACTCGGCTGGAGCACCGCCCACATCGTCGGCAACTCACTCGGCGGGTGGGTCGCGTTCGAACTCGAGCGCCGCGGCCGGGCCCGCACGCTCACCGGCATCGCACCGGCAGGGGGCTGGCACTGGTATACCCCGGCCAAGTTCGAGATCGTCGGCAAGTTCGTCGCCGGCTTCCCCGTGTGGCTCGTGACCAAGATGCTCGGCCAGCATGCGCTGAAGCTGCCGTTCGCCAAGAACCTGGCGTTCGTCGCGATCAGCGCACACCCCGACACCCTCGACGACGCCGACCTGCCCGGCATCGTCGACGACTTCAGCCACTGCCCGGCGTACTACCAGCTGTTGGTGAAGTCGCTGCTGCTGCCCGGCCTGATGGAGCTCGCCAAGTCCCACGCGCCCACCCACCTGGTGATCTGCGAGAAGGACCGGGTGCTGCCGCATCCGCGCTTCACGCGTCACTTCACCACGCAGCTACCGCAGTCCACGAAGATCACCCACCTCGACGGTGTCGGACACATCCCGATGTTCGAGGCGCCCGAACGGGTCACCCGCGTGATCCTCGATTTCGTCGACGAGCACGTCGACCGCAAGCGCGCGACCGGTTAGCTCGTTACGGGCTGGTCGGTAACGCTTTCCAGCGTCTCGTTGAGCGTCTTGCTGGGCCGCATGACCGCGGTGAGTTTCTCCGGCTCCGGGTAGTAGTAGCCACCGATGTCGACCGGATCTCCCTGTATCTCAATGAGTTCGGAGACGATCGTGTCTTCGTTCTCGGCCAGCGCCTTGGCCAGCTTGGCGAAGTGTTCGGCGAGTTCCTTGTCCTCGGTCTGCTCGGCGAGTTCCTGCGCCCAGTACATCGCCAGGTAGAACTGGCTGCCCCGGTTGTCGAGCTCGCCGGTCTTGCGTGACGGCCCCTTGTTGTTCTCCAGCAGCTTGCCGATGGCACCGTCGAGCGTCGTGCCGAGAAGCGTGGCGCGCTTGTTGCCCTTCTTGCGCCCGATGTCCTCGAAACAGGCGCCCAGCGCCAGGAATTCGCCGAGCGAGTCCCACCGCAGGTGGTTCTCCTCGACCAACTGGTGAACGTGCTTGGGCGCCGAACCGCCCGCGCCCGTCTCGTACATGCCGCCGCCCGCCATCAGCGGAACGATCGACAGCATCTTGGCGCTGGTTCCGAGCTCCAGAATCGGGAACAGGTCGGTGAGGTAGTCGCGCAGGATGTTGCCCGTGACGGCGATGGTGTCCTGCCCGCGGATCAACCGTTCCAGCGTGTACCGCATCGCCCACACCTGCGGCATGATCTGGATGTGAAGGCCCTCGGTGTCGTGGTCGGCGAGATACTCCTTGACCTTCTTGCGCAGTTCGACCTCGTGCGGGCGTTCGGTGTCGAGCCAGAACAGCGCGGTCATGCCCGACGCGCGCGCCCGGGTCACGGCGAGCTTCACCCAGTCGCGGATCGCGGCGTCCTTGACCACCGGCATGCGCCAGATGTCGCCCGTCTCAACGTTTTGCGTCAGCAGCACCTCGCCGGTGTCGATGTCGACGATGTTGGCGACGCCGTCCTCGGGGATCTCGAACGTCTTGTCGTGCGACCCGTACTCCTCGGCCTGCTGCGCCATCAGACCGACGTTGGGGACGGTGCCCATCGTCGTCGGGTCGAACTGGCCGTGCGTCTTACAGAAGTTGACCATCTCCTGGTAGATGCGGGAGAAGGTCGACTCCGGGTTGACCGCCTTGGTGTCCTTGGTCCGGCCGTCGGCGCCGTACATCTTGCCGCCCAGCCGGATCATCGCGGGCATCGACGCGTCTACGATCACGTCGCTCGGAGAGTGGAAGTTGGTGATACCGCGGGCCGAGTCGACCATCGCCAGCTCGGGCCGGTGCTCGTGCACGGCGTGGATGTCCTGCACGATCTCCTCGCGCTGCGATGCGGGCAGCGACTCGATCTTGTCGTAGAGATCCGACATGCCGTTGTTGACGTTGACGCCCAACTCGTCGAGCACCTTCTGGTGCTTGGCGAAGGCGTCCTTGTAGAACACCTTGACCGCGTGGCCGAACACGATCGGGTGGCTCACCTTCATCATTGTGGCCTTGACGTGCAGCGAGAACATCACGCCGGTCTTGTAGGCGTCCTCGATCTGCTCCTCGAAGAACTCGCAGAGCGCCTTGCGGCTCATGAACATGCTGTCGATGATGTCGCCCTTGTCGAGGGCCACCTCCGGCTTCAAGACGATGGTCTCGCCGCTCTTGGTCTCCAGCACCATCTTGACCTTGCGGTCCCGATCGAGCGTCATCGACTTCTCGCCGTGGTAGAAGTCGCCCTTCTTCATCGTCGCGACGTGGGTGCGCGACGCCTGGCTCCACTCGCCCATGCTGTGCGGGTGCTTACGGGCGTACTCCTTCACCGCCTTCGGCGCGCGACGATCGGAATTACCCTCGCGCAGAACGGGATTCACTGCGCTACCGAGCACCTTCTGGTAGCGGGCGCGGATTTCCTGCTCTTCGTCGTTCTTCGGGTCACCCGGATAGTCGGGCAAGTCGTAGCCCTTGCTCTTCAGTTCCTTGATCGCGGCGAGCAGCTGCGGCACCGAAGCGCTGATGTTGGGCAGCTTGATGATGTTGGTCTCCGGATCCTGGGTCAGTTCGCCCAGCCTGGCCAGGTTGTCGGGCACCCGCTGCTCCTCGGGCAGCCGGTCGGAGAACTCCGCGAGGATGCGCGCCGCCACCGAGATGTCACTGCTCTCGACGTTGATGCCGGCCGGCTCGGTGAACGTCCGGATGATCGGCAGAAAGGCGTAGGTCGCCAGCAGGGGCGCTTCATCCGTCAACGTGTAGATGATCGTCGGCTTATCACTCATATCGTGTCTCCCGGCCTGTCTTGTCGGCTATCAGTATCGCGTCGCTTAAGAAACTACGCGTGCCTACGTACACCAGAAGATGGGGGCATTCGCCCCATGTGCTACCCCGCCGAACGCGGCCAAAATGGCGGTCATGATCACCTGGTGGCAGCCATGAGCTGGCATGCGATACGCTTCTGGTCGGTCATGAGCGCCAGCGCCAAGCCCCGGCTCGCTGGCCGGCAACCCTCCAACCGCGGTGGGGTGCCCCGGGTGATGACCAGGTTGAGTAGCTGAGGGTAGCTACACGGCAAGCGCGGGTCCGCCCGAAACGGACCCCCAGAGACAGACGGAGGTCCATTTCCTATGAGCACGCCAGAAGATCCGACGGCCAACTGGTCGTTCGAGACCAAGCAGATCCACGCCGGCCAGACGCCCGATGCCGCCACCAACGCCCGGGCGCTGCCGATCTACCAGACCACGTCCTACACGTTCAACAGCACCGAGCACGCCGCCGCGCTGTTCGGCCTCGCCGAGCCGGGCAACATCTACACCCGGATCATGAACCCGACCCAGGACGTCGTCGAGCAGCGCATCGCCGCACTCGAAGGCGGTGTCGCGGCGCTGTTTCTGGCCTCGGGCCAGGCCGCGGAGACGTTCGCGATCCTGAACCTCGCCAACTCCGGCGACCACATCGTGTCCAGCCCGCGGCTGTACGGCGGCACGTACAACCTGTTCCACTACACGCTGCCCAAGCTCGGTATCGAGGTCAGCTTCGTCGCCGACCCCGACGATCTCGGCTCGTGGCGGGCTGCCGTGCAGCCCAACACCAAGGCCTTCTTCGGGGAGACCATCTCCAACCCGCAGAACGACATCCTCGACATCCCGAACGTCGCGGCGGTCGCCCACGAGGCCGGGGTACCGCTCATCGTCGACAACACCGTCGCCACCCCGTACCTGATCCAGCCGATCTCCTACGGCGCCGACATCGTTGTGCACTCGGCCACCAAGTACCTCGGCGGCCACGGCGCCGCGATCGCAGGCGTGATCGTCGACGGCGGCAGGTTCGACTGGACCAACGGCAAGTTCCCCGGCTTCACCACGCCCGACCCGAGCTACCACGGGGTGGTGTTCGCCGAGCTCGGTCCGCCTGCGTTCGCGCTGAAGGCGCGCGTGCAGCTGCTGCGCGACATGGGTTCGGCGGCGGCGCCGTTCAACGCGTTCCTCATCGCCCAGGGCCTCGAGACGCTGAGCCTGCGGGTCGAACGCCACGTCGCCAACGCACAGCGGGTCGCCGAGTTCCTCGACGCGCACCCCGACGTGACCTCGGTGAACTACGCGGGCCTGCCCAGTTCGCCGTGGCACGGACTCGCCAAGAAGCTGGCCCCCAAGGGCGCAGGCGCCGTGCTGGCCTTCGAGCTGGCCGGCGGCATCGACGCCGGCAAAGCGTTCGTCAACGCGCTGACTCTGCACAGCCACGTCGCCAACATCGGCGATGTGCGATCGCTGGTGATCCATCCGGCGTCGACCACCCATTCGCAGCTCACGCCGGATGAACAGCTGGCCACGGGCGTGACGCCGGGCCTGGTGCGGCTGGCGGTCGGTATCGAGGGAATCGACGACATCATCGCCGACCTCGAGCGCGGTTTCGCCGCGGCCAAGCCCTTCCATGCGGGTAAGGCCACCGACCCCGCAACGGTCTCAGCGTTTTAGACGCGGTTTGAAGGACTCAAGACGTGACAATCTTTGATGTGCCCATTGCGACGCTGCCCGCCGAAGGCGAGGTGGCGATCGTCGACATCGGTTCGCTGACGCTCGAGAGCGGCGCAGTCATCGACGATGTCTCCATCGCAGTACAGCGGTGGGGCGAGCTGTCCCCCAACCGCGACAACGTGGTGGTGGTACTGCATGCGCTGACCGGCGACTCCCACATCACCGGTCCGGCAGGCCCCGGGCATCCGACGCCTGGTTGGTGGGACGGCGTCGCAGGCCCGGGGGCGCCGATCGACACCGACCGGTGGTGCGCGGTGGCCACCAACGTGCTGGGCGGATGCCGTGGGTCGACGGGCCCGAGTTCACTGGCCCGCGACGGAAAGCCATGGGGCTCACGGTTTCCGCTGGTGTCCATCCGCGACCAGGTGGAGGCCGACGTCGCCGCGCTCGCGGCACTGGGCATCACCGAGGTCGCGGCCGTCGTCGGCGGCTCGATGGGTGGCGCGCGGGCACTGGAGTGGATGATCGCCTATCCGGACAACGTCCGTGCGGCGCTGGTCCTCGCCGTCGGCGCGCGAGCCACTGCCGACCAGATCGGCACCCAGAGCACCCAGATCGCGGCGATCAAATCCGATCCGAACTGGAACGGCGGCGACTACTACGACACCGGCCGCTCCCCCGACGTCGGGATGGAGATCGCCCGCCGCTTCGCCCACCTGACCTACCGCGGTGAGGAGGAGTTGGACGAACGCTTTGGCAACACCCCCCAGGGCGACGAGGACCCCGCCACCGGCGGACGCTATGCGGTGCAGAGCTACCTGGAGCACCAGGGCGACAAGCTGCTGAGCAGGTTCGACGCAGGCACCTACGTGGCGCTGACCGAGTCACTGTCCAGCCACGACGTCGGCCGCGGCCGCGGCGGCATCAAACCCGCGCTGCAGAGCTGCCCCGTGCCGACCATCGTCGGCGGCATCACGTCGGACCGGCTGTACCCGATTCGGCTGCAACAGGAATTAGCCGAGCTGCTGCCGGGTTGTGCGGAGTTGAAGGTTGTCGACTCGGTCTACGGCCACGACGGGTTCCTCGTCGAGACGGAGGCGGTCGGCGCGCTGATCCGCGAGACATTGGAGCTGGCATCCAGGTGACCCGATCCAGGCAACAGCGCTCACTGTCGTTCGGTGCTGAGGCCGCGGCGTACGAACGCGGTCGGCCGTCGTATCCGCCCGAGGCCATCGACTGGCTGCTGCCGCCCGGCGCCAAAGACGTGCTCGACCTCGGCGCGGGCACCGGGAAGCTGACGACCCGCCTCGTCGAGCGCGGGCTCGACGTCGTCGCCGTCGATCCGATCCCGGAAATGCTTGAGCTGCTGAGCAATTCGCTGCCCGATACGCCGGCGCTGCTGGGCACCGCCGAAGACATTCCGCTGCCCGACAACAGCGTGGACGCCGTGCTCGTCGCGCAGGCCTGGCACTGGTTCGATCCCGAGCGCGCCGTCAAGGAGGTCGCCAGGGTGCTTCGGCCGGGCGGGCGGCTCGGGCTGGTCTGGAACACTCGCGACGAGCGGATGGGCTGGGTCAAGGACCTCGGCCGCATCATCGGCCACGAGGACGACCCGTTCAGCCACAAGGTCACGCTGTCGGAACCGTTCGAGGGGATCGAGCGCAACCACCACGAGTGGACGAGCTACCTCACCCCGCAGGCGCTCATCGACCTCGTGGCATCGCGCAGTTACTGCATCACCTCGCCCACCGACGTGCGGACCCAGGTGCTCGAGCGGGTGCGCGAACTGCTCGCGACCCATCCCGCGCTGGCCAACACCAACGGGTTGGCGCTGCCCTACATCACGGTGAGCATCCGCGCGACCCTGCCCTGACGGCCAAAATGTCCAATTTGGCCGATTCGGCTATTCTGGACACATGGCCGGAACCCTGAAGACGCTGAGCTATCGCAATAGCGACGGCGAACTGGTCGACGTGCCCACGGTGGCCGCCACCCGATTCAAGAACGAGTTCGGCGCGATCTTCGAACAGGCCGCACTCGGCGGGGCGGTGGCGATCACCAAGCACAACACCCCCAAGGCCGTGCTCCTGTCCTACGCCGAGTTCGAGGCGCTGACAAAGTCCGCCGCTCCGGTGCTCGACGAACTGACCGACGAATTCGACGAACTCCTCGCCGGAATGCAGAGCCCTGCATCGAAGTCGGCGATGGCCGCCGCGTTCGACGCGACGCCGGAGGAGTTGGGGCGCGCCGCGGTGTCAGCCGCCCGCCGGTCGCGTCGCTGATTGCCGCGGATGGCCCGTAAGGCCAAGGCGGCCCCACGCATCTACGTGCTGGCCGGCGTCAACGGCGCGGGCAAGAGCAGCATCGGCGGTGCCATGCTGCGCGCGGCGGGCGCCAACTACTTCAACCCCGACGAAGCCGCCGCCGCGCTGATCGCCGCGAATCCCGGCCTCGACCAGACCAAGGCCAATGCCGCGGCATGGCGGCAGGGAAAGCGTCTGCTGGAGAAGGCGATTCGCGAGCGCCTCGACTTCGCGTTCGAGACGACGTTGGGCGGTTCGACGATGGCGCGGCTGCTCGCAGAAGCGGCTTCGCAGGGGTTCGAGGTGCGCATCTGGTACGTCGGGCTGGCCAGCCCGGAGGAGCACATCGCGAGGGTGGCACAGCGAGTGAGCCGCGGTGGACACGACATTCCGGAGACGACGATCCGGCGTCGGTGGCGGCACAGCAGGCAGAACCTCATCCAACTGCTGCCCGCGCTGACCGAGCTACGGGTCTACGACAACTCCGCCGACGCCGATCCCGCCGAGGGAGCCCGCCCGAAACCGACACTGGTGCTGCACCTCGCCGGCGGCGACATCGCCGGGCCCGCCGACCTGTCGGCGACGCCGCAGTGGGCCAAGCCGATCGTCGCGGCCGCACTGAAGATGAGTTGAGCTACCGCTGGCCGAACCAGCGGGCAAGCGCCGCGCGCAGCCGCCCGGCGTCGGCGTCATCGAAGGCGTCCGCGGCCCACGCGACGTAACCGTCCGGGCGGATGAGCAGGGCCGCGGGCCCGTCGCTCAGCGTGCCCGCCACTGTGTCCACCGCATCGGCCCACGCTGCCGCGGCCGCCGACGCCGCACCTGCGGTCCCGTCGACCAGCACCGGGCGCGCCTCGTGCAGGAACTCCACGACGCGGCGCCCGTCGTCGAGCACCAGGTCGGGCACCATCAGGCCGGAGAGCCGGTGGTCGTCCCCGACGTCATAGCGGACATCGGAGCCTGCGAGCAGACGCGCCAGGTGCCTGGCGACCTCCCGCTGTGAGACCAGTTCACCGAAAAGTGCACGCATCGCCTCGACTTCGGGCCCCGGCGCGGCGAGCGCGAGCTGAGCCTGCGAATGCATCATCACCCGCTCGCCCACCGGATAGCGCTCGGACTCGTAGGAGTCGAGCAGGCCCTCGGGCGCCCGGCCTACCACCTGGGCCGCCAGCTTCCAGCCGAGGTTGACGGCATCCTGCATACCGAGGTTCAGCCCCGGGCCGCCCATCGGGGAATGCACGTGGGCGGCGTCGCCGAGCAGCAGCACCCTGCCCACCCGGTACCGGTCGGCCTGGCGCGAGTTGATGCCGTCCAGACGGCGAAGCGCGTGCGGGCCGGGCTTCTTCGGCGCCGCCAGCGGTACGTCGATCCCGAGGATGCGACGCAGGCTGTCCCGCAGCTCGTCGAGCGTCATCGGCCCGTCGGCGCTGCCGAGCGTCCAGCCGTACTCGACGGTGCCCAGCAGCGGCCGGTCCGGGTCGATCGGGAACACGATGACGGTGCCGCTGTCGAATCTGTTGTGGCCGAACGGGAGTAGGCCGAAACCCGGAATCTCGTACCCGCGGCCGGGCACCAGAAGCTCTTCGGGCAGGTACACGTGCGCCAGCCTGCTCACCACGGGCGAGGTGGCCGGGGAAGCCGATTCCCACGCTCTTGCGGACCGTGCTTCGACCGCCGTCGGCCCCGACGAGATAGCCGGCATCGATCCGATACGCGCGATCGGACGTCGCCACGGTAAGCGCGACGTTGTCGTCCTGCGGCCGTAGCGCGGTCAGCTCGTGGCCCCACCGGATGTCGACGCCGAGGTCGCGCGCCCGCTTCTCCAGCAGCCGCACGACTCGCGGCTGCTGAATCAACAGGGCGTGCATCGGGTTGTCCTCGATGTCGAGGAAGTTCACCCCGATGCCGGCGAACATCCAGCCGTGGGCGGGCTTCGGCGGGCCGTCGTCACCGCCGAACGCGTGGTACAGGCCGCGCATGTCGAGCTGCCGGATGACCTGTCCGACAAGGCCGTTGGCCTTCGGCTCGTCGCTGGGCCCCGGCAGCTTGTCCAGCACGACGGGCCTGACGCCCGCGAGCGCCAGCTCGCAGGCCAGCAGCAGTCCGTTGGGTCCGGCGCCCGAGATGACAACGTCGGCGGCTTCCACAGTCATCGCCTGCTCCTTCTGGTGGTCGTCGGTTCCGGCAGGCCCGCGGCCACCTCGGCGAAGCCTGCCCTGATCAGGTCGGTGATCGCGACGGGCGGATCGGACCGCACGTAGATCTCGGTCGCCGCATCGCCGACGGCCCGCACCACGGCGCACACCAGCCGCGGGTAGAGATCGCGTTCCGGGTCGGTGCCGGTGCGTTCGGCGACGACCTCAAGCCATTCGTCGAACAGCTCTTTGTTGGCGGCGTCACGGATCTCCGGTCGCATCAAGAGTTTTCGAACCTCGGCGAGCTCGGCACGGCTCGGGATCTTGTTCTCCTCGCCGGTGACGTCACGGAAGTCCTCCTCTAGCGGGGCCAGCACGGCCTCGGTGATCGACGTCCACAGCGGTTCGTCGCGGGGCCGCTCCCGCAGCACGGTGATGCTGCGGCGCAGGCGTTCGGTCTGCCGGTAGGCCAGCGCCTCGTACTTGCCGCTGAAGTAGTTGTTGAACGTGCGCAGTGACACCCCGGCAAGGTCGGCGATCGCCTCGCGCGTCACGGAGTCGAGCCCGCGCTCGAAGGCCAGCTTCAACGCGGCATCGCTGAGCGCGCGCCGGGTGTCGAGTTTCTTTCGCTCCCGCAGACCGGTCACCCCACCACCATACAGAAACTTGCACGGCGAGCAACTTTGCCTGACGGGCAGTTTTCTAGCTGGTGCCCAACGGGTCGATCGTGGCGGCGATGTAGAGCACGGCGGCGCTGACGGTCGCGGTCGTGACGAAGTCGATGGTCTTGGTGCGCACCACCAGCAGGCCTGCCCGCTCGTCGGTGAGTGCGATGCGCAGCACGGCCGCGACCGCCACGCCGATGCCGAGAACCAGCGCGCCTCGGCGCCAGTAGCCGGTGATCACCAGGCCGAACGCCGCGATGAAGAACAAGCCGACCAGCAGGATCGGCCATTGCCCGCGAAACACCTTGCGGGCGAACTCCCTTGGCGTCACTGCGCCCGTTCGGCCAACTCGACGACGTTGACCAGCAGGAACGCCCGCGTCAGCAGGCCGACGCCGCCGGGGTTGGGTGACACGTGCCCGGCGATCTGCCACACGTCGGGGGCGACGTCACCGACCAGCTTGCCGTTCTCGTCGCGGCTGACGCCGACGTCGACGACCGCCGCACCCGGCCGCACCATCTCCGCGGTCACCATGTGCGGCACGCCGGCCGCCGCGACGATGATGTCAGCGTCGCGAGTCAGCTGCGGAAGGTTGCGAGTTCCGGTGTGGCACAACGTCACCGTGGCATTCTCGGAGCGTCGGGTGAGCAGCAGTCCGAGCGGTCTGCCGACAGTCACTCCCCTGCCGATCACGACGACGTGGGCGCCCGCGATCTCCACGTCGAAGCGCCGCAGCAGGTGCACGATGCCGCGCGGCGTGCACGGCAGCGGGGCGGGCTCGTTGAGCACCAGCCTGCCCAGGTTCATCGGGTGCAGGCCGTCGGCGTCCTTGCCGGGGTCGAGGCGCTCGAGCGCGGCGTTCTCGTTGAGGTGCTTGGGCAGCGGCAACTGAATGATGTAGCCGGTGCACCCGGGGTTGGCGTTCAGCTCGTCGATGGTCTCGTCGAGCTTGGCCTGGCTGATATCGGCGTGCAGATCGCGACGGATCGAGTTGATGCCGACCTTCGCGCAGTCGGCGTGCTTACCGCGGACATAAGCCTGTGAGCCGGGGTCGTCGCCGACCAGGACCGTGCCAAGGCCGGGCGTGCGCCCGGCTGCGGTCAGCGCCTCCACCCGCGCCTTCAGGTCGACGAAGATCTCGTCGCGCGTGGCCTTACCGTCCAAAGTGATCGCACCCACGGCAGCCAGTCTGGCATGCTCGGCGCCATGGACACGGCGATGAGCCCCTTGGGCGAAGAGCAGACCGCTCGGCCCGATGTGTTCACCCCGGCCAAGCTCGGCCCGGTGACACTGCGCAACCGCATCATCAAGGCGGCGACCTTCGAGGGGGCCACCCCGGATGCGCTCGTCACAGAGGACCTGATCAGGTATCACCGCCTGCCCGCCGCGGGCGGGGTCGGCATGACGACCGTCGCGTACCTGGCCGTCTCCAAGGGCGGGCGCACCGAGGGCAACGTTTTATGGTGGCGTCCCGAGGCCATCGCCGGCCTGCGCGAACTTACCGAGGCGATCCACGCCGAAGGCGCCGCGATCAGCGCACAGATCGGGCATGCCGGTCCGGTGGCCAATGCCCGCACCACGAAGGCGAAGGCCTACGCGCCCGTGCGGTTCTTCAACCCGCTGTCGATGCGGTTCGCGAAGAAGGCGACCGCCGACGACATCCGCGACATCATCGACGCCCACGCCGCGGCGGCCCGATACGCCATCGAGGCGGGCTTCGACGCCGTCGAGATCCATTTGGGGCACAACTATTTCGCCAGCTCGTTCCTGAGCCCGCTGATCAACAGGCGCGACGACGAGTTCGGCGGCTCGCTGGAGAACCGCGCGAAGGTCGCGCGCGGCATCGTGTTGGCGGTGCGCAGGGCCGTGGAGAAGGAAGGCACGCCGATCGCGGTCACGGCGAAGCTGACGATGACCGACGGTGTGCGCGGCGGGATCTCGGTCGACGAGTCACTGCAGACCGCCAAGTGGCTCGAGGAGGACGGCGGCCTCGACGCCCTGGAGCTCACCGCGGGCAGCTCGCTGGTCAACCCGATGTACCTGTTCCGCGGCGACGCCCCCGTCAAGGAATTCGCCGGGGCCTTCAAACCACCGCTGCGGTGGGGCATCCGGATGACCGGCAAGAAGTTCCTGCGCGAATACCCGTACCGCGAGGCGTTTCTGCTGCGCGACGCCAAGAAGTTCCGCGCCGAGCTGAAGCTGCCGCTCATCCTTCTCGGCGGCATCACCAACCGGGAGACCATGGACCTGGCGATGGCCGAGGGCTTCGACTTCGTCGCGATGGGGCGTGCGCTGCTGGCCGAGCCCGATCTGATCAACCGCATCAAGGCCGACGGCGACGCGCACACCGTGTTCTCGGCGTGCACGCACTGCAACAAGTGCATGGCCACGATCTACACCCACACCCACTGCGTGGTCACCGGCTCGCCGGGCTGACGGGCAGCGTCGGGTCTGCGCGTAGGGCGGCAAACACGATCACCGACACCGCACAGCGGAGCCGACCCTACCTATAGAGTTGTGCGCGATGACCCGACCAGCCCCGCCCGCGCTGACCGTTCGAAACGACGGATCGGCACGCACATTCGCCGCTGGCAACGATGTGGTGGTCGGTCGCGATCTCCGCGCCGACGTCCGCATCGCACACCCCCTGATCTCCCGCGCACACCTGGTGCTGCGCTACGACCAGGGCCGGTGGATCGCCATCGACAACGGCAGCCTCAACGGCATGTTCGTCAACGGCCGCCGTGTGCCGACCGTCGACATCTCCGACGGGCTGCACGTCAACATCGGCAACCCCGACGGTCCCGAGCTGACCTTCGAGGTGGGCAGGCAGCAGGCCGCGGGCCGGCCGCCGACGAGTGCCATCCCGATCGCCAACCGGCCCAGCGGATCGTGGCCGAGCCAGCCGGCGCCGACGACACGCCCGCCTGCGTATCCCACAGGGCCCCAGCAGGGTTACCCGTCCACCCAGCAGCCGCGGTACCCGAGCGGCCCGCAGCCCGGGTACACCGGTGCGCCGCCGGCGCCGGCCCGGGTTCCGACTGCGGCGTCGTATCCGGCCGCCCAGCCCAACCTGTCCCAACCGGCACTGGAGTCGGTCACCGCCATGGGCCCGACGGCGGCGCCGCGGTCGAGCGAGGGCAACCTCGCGACCAGCATGCTGAAGATCCTGCGGCCCGGGCGTCCGGCCGAAGCTCCCCCTGGTTCCATCAAGATCGGTCGTAACACCGACAACGACATCGTCATCCCCGACGTGCTGGCGTCGCGCCACCACGCAACGCTGATCCCGGACGGCCAGGGCGGCGCGGAGATCCGTGACAACCGCAGCATCAACGGCACCTTCGTCAACGGCCAGCGTGTCGAGACCGCGATTCTGCGCGACGGCGACACGGTCACCATCGGCAACGTGGACCTGGTGTTCCAGGGCGGCACGCTGGTCCGTCGCACCGAGACCACCGCGGCCAGCGGCACCGGCGGCCTCGACGTGCACGGCGTCACGTGGACCATCGAGGGCAACAAGACGCTGCTCAGCAACATCTCGCTGACGGCGAGGCCGGGCACGCTGACGGCCGTGATCGGCCCCTCCGGCGCCGGCAAGTCGACCTTCGCGCGGTTGGTGGCCGGGTACACCCACCCGACCACCGGCACCGTGGCCTTCGAGGGCCACGACATCCACGCCGAATACGCCTCGCTGCGCTCCCGCATCGGCATGGTGCCGCAGGACGATGTCGTGCACGGTCAGCTCACCGTGGAGCAGGCGCTGATGTTCGCCGCCGAACTCCGCCTTCCGCCGGACACCAACAAGGAAGACCGGGAGCGGGTCGTCGCGCAGGTTCTCGAAGAGCTCGAGATGACGCAGCACCGCAAGACGCGCGTCGACAAGCTGTCCGGCGGACAGCGCAAACGTGCATCGGTGGCGATGGAGCTGCTCACCGGCCCGTCGCTGCTGATCCTCGACGAGCCGACGTCCGGCCTCGACCCGGCCCTCGACCGGCAGGTCATGACGATGCTGCGCCAGCTCGCCGACGCGGGCCGCGTGGTTCTCGTCGTCACGCACTCGCTGTCCTACCTCGACGTCTGCGACCAGGTGCTGCTGCTGGCACCCGGCGGTAAGACCGCGTTCTGCGGGCCGCCGAGCCAGATCGGCGCGTCGATGGGCACCACGAACTGGGCCGACATCTTCAGCAGCGTCGCGCGCGACCCGGATGCGGCACACCAACGCTACGTCGCCCAGACCGGGCCGACGCCGCCGCAGCCGCCCTCGCAAACCCCTGGCGACCTCGGCAAGCCGACGAAAACCAGTGTGCGACGGCAGTTCTCGACGATCGCCCGTCGGCAGATGCGGCTGATCGTCTCCGACCGCGGCTACTTCATCTTCCTTGCGGTGCTTCCGTTCATCATGGGCGTGCTGTCGCTGTCGGTGCCCGGCGACGTCGGCTTCGGCGTACCCGTGCCCGCGATACAAGGCGGCGCGGCGCCGAACGAGCCGGGCCAGATCCTGGTGCTGCTCAACGTCGGCGCGATCTTCATGGGCACCGCGCTGACGATCCGCGCGCTGATCGGCGAGCGCGCAATCTTCCTGCGCGAGCAGGCGGTCGGGCTGTCGACGACCGCGTACCTGCTGGCGAAGGTGATCGTCTTCGCCGCGTTCGCGATCGTCCAGTCGGCGATCGTGGTGTCCATCAACGTCTGGGGCAAGAAGTGGGGCCCGGGCGCGGTCACCAGCGGTGCTGTCATCCCCAACCGGACCCTCGAGTTGTTCGTCGACGTCGCCGCCTGCTGTGTGGCCGCCGCGATGGTGGGCCTGGCCCTGTCCGCGCTGGCCAAGTCGAACGAGCAGATCATGCCGCTGCTGGTGGTGGCGATCATGTCGCAGTTGGTGTTCCAGGGCGGCATGATCCCGGTGACCGACCGCCTCGTGCTCGACCAGTTGTCGTGGTTCACGCCCGCCCGGTGGGGCTTCGCGCTCACCGCGTCGACGATCGACCTCATCCGACTGGTGCCGGGTCCGCTGACGCCGCAGGACTCGCACTGGAAGCACGAGCCCGGCACCTGGTGGTTCAACATGGCCATGCTCGGGGTGATCTGCATCGGATACCTCAGTTTCGTGCGCTGGAAGATCCGCCTCAAGTCCGGCTGAGGTGTGCTGGCCTGCGGGTCTGGCTAATTCGCTTCGGCCAGTCACCTGCGCAATAAATTGGTGCGCGGGGCACTCTCGAAGGCACGCTAGCCTTGTAGCTATGCCCAAGATGCGTCGAAGCGTTCGCTTGATCTTCTCTGCCATCGTCGCGGGAGCGTTGCTGGGCGGCACCGCCGTCACCGCGTCGGCCTGGCCGATCCCGCTTACTTCGGAGGACACCAATTACCTCGGCGCTGTTCGTGGGGCCTGGCCCGCGGACGACGACACGCTGCTGATGGCGGGCCGAGGGGCCTGCCGCCTGCTCTACACCGGTTCGGGCACCCAGGGCGCCATCGACGGCACGGCGGGGCAGTACGGCATCAGCCCGGATCAGGCTACGGTCGTTGTGCGGGCCGCGCGCGGCAACTTCTGCACGCAGGCGCCGGGCTGACAGTCTCCCGTGTCACTCGCCGTGCACGTCGAGTCCGTGCGCGGCGGCGAAGGCCAGCGCCTGGTCGATGTCGATGCGCGCACCGCGCACCGAAGCGGTGGTCCACAACGTCGGGTCGACGCGGGCGCCGCGCAGATCGGCGTCGTCGAGCCGGGTGTCCTGAGTGCGTGCGCCACGCAGATCCGCGCGCCGCAGCACCGCCTTGCGCAGATCGGCCTTCACCAGGCTGGTCTCACTGAGCCGGCAGTCCGACAGGTCGACGCCGCGCAGATCGCATTCGCCGAGCACCGCGAGCGTGAAGTCGACCTCGTCGAAGGTCACCGGCCGCAGCCGGCACTCGGTGAACACCGAGCCGAGCAGGCTGCAGTGACGAAAGGTGCTGTGCCACAGCGTCGTCCGGCGGAAGACGCAGTTTCGGAACGCGGATCCGACGTGTTCGGACTCGCCCATGTCGACGCCGCTGAAATCGCATTCGGTGAACACGACCCGTTCTGTCCGCAGTCGACTCAGGTCCTCGTCGCGGAAATCATGCTCGACGAACTCCCGTTGCGCCCAAACGGTTTCGGCTTCCGACACGCGATCAGCCGGGCACCGATGGCAGAACGTTCAATGCGTATTCGGTGACCGCGATCAGCGCGTGTGTCGACGAGTGTCGATCTCTCGCGTCGACGGTGATGATCGGGATGTGTTCGGGCAGCGCGAGCGCCTTGCGCACCTCTTGCGGCGGATGCTTTGGCGCATCGTCGAATTCGTTGATCGCGATGAGGAACGGCATCTGCCTGGCCTCGAAGAAGTCGACCGCGGCGAAGCTGTCCTGCAGTCGTCGGGTGTCGACGAGGATGATGGCGCCGATCGCGCCGCGGACCAGGTCGTCCCACATGAACCAGAACCGCCGCTGACCGGGCGTGCCGAAGAGGTAGAGGACCAGGTCCTCGTCCAGGGTGATCCTGCCGAAGTCCATCGCAACCGTGGTGGTGCGCTTGTCCGGTGTCGGCTCCAACTCGTCCATCCCGGCAGATGCGTTGGTCACCAACGCTTCTGTGCGCAGCGGCATGATCTCCGAAACCGCGCCGACGAAGGTGGTCTTGCCGACGCCGAAACCGCCCGCGATGACGATCTTGGTGGACGCCTTGTGGTGGCCCTCAGAGTGCTCGTAGGCCACGAAGCGTCCTTCCTATCAGTTCGCGTCTTTCGTCGATGCTCGATTGATCGGTCAGCGTGGTGCGCACCCGCAGATGGCCCGCCGACACCAGGTCACCGATCAGCACCCGCGCCACCCCGACGGGCAGCGAGAGCTTTGCGGCGATCTCGGCGACCGACGGTGTTGCGCCGCACATCGCGCAAATCTGCGCTCGCACATCGTTTCCCGGCCACCTCGGCGGCTTGTCCGACACGATGGCCTCGATCGGGGCTTCCAGCGGCAGGTTGACACGCGAGTTGGTACGGCCTGCCGTCAGCGTGTACGGCCGGACCAGGCTCGGCTGGTCGTCCGGGGCGGAAGGCTCACGTTGGTCCATGGGCCGCTCACGAGTGCTGCGGGGCTCGTCGCGCCGACTGGACGACGCTGCCCACACGTTCGACGAGCATCGCCATCTCATAACCGATCTGGCCGATGTCGCAGCCGGTGGTGGCCAACGTCGCGAGGTTGGAGCCGTCACCGACGCGCATCAACAGCAGATAACCGTTCTCCATCTCCACGACCGACTGCAACACGTAGCCGCCGTTGAAGAGTTGCGATGCACCCGTCGACAGGCTGGCCAGCCCGGAGGCCACCGCTGCGAGCTGGTCGGCCCGCTCGATCGGCATGTGCTCGCTGGCGGCCATCAGAAGGCCGTCCGCGGACACGAGAACCGCATGGGTGACACCGGATACCTCGCGGGCGAACTTCGATACCAGCCAGTCGAGCGAATCGCGCTGCGTCGGACTTGGCGGATAGGTCATTCGTTATCGGTTCCTCTGATCTCCTTGGCGTGCGTCCGTGCGGCATGCACGCCGCCGAAGTGGCTGCTCATGGTCGCGCGCACGGCCTCAGGATCGCGTACCGGGACGGCGTGCGCGCCGGTACTGAATTCGGCCGCCGACTCTACCTCGTTCTCGTCGTCGAGGCTGCGGTGCGCTCCGCCGTTGGAGTAGCCACCGTTGGCGTATTGGCGTGCCGGGGACGCCGCGCCGGGAACCAGCCTGGCGCCGGGTTCGCGGACGGGCAGCCCGTGCTCGGTGTGCGATTCGACCGGTGCTTCCTCGGCGGCCTCCGCCGCAGACCAGCCGTGGTCCCATACCGACTCCCAGTTCAGATCGCTGCTGTTGGCCAGTTCGGTGGGATCGACGAGCCACTCCGACAGCATCTTCTGGTAGATGGCGTCGCCAGAGCCCGCCGTCGACGACGTGTCGACCTCAGCGATGTCCGGGATCTGCGCCGGCTCGGACTGCACGCCGTTGGTCACCTGGCTGCGCGAGGCGAAGAACGCCGAGGTGTCGACGGGTGCCTGCCTCGGCTGCTCGTCGACCGGCTCCTCCCACGCCTGCGGCACGTACTCGACTTCAGGCTCGAGGTCGTATTCGGTCTCCGACTCCGCCTCGTACTGCGAATCGTCCTCGGTCTCGTACTCGTCCGCCGCCTGCAGCGGCAGATCGTCCTCGACCGGAGGTACGGAGATGCCGCTGGCGCCGGGGTTGCGCTGCGGAAGCAGGGTGACCGGCGCCTCGTAGTGTCCGTTGAGCTCCTCGACGCCCGTGTCCTCGTGGTGGTCGGAGTACACCTCGGTCTCGTCGAGGGCCAGCGCGGTGGCGATGCCCGAATGAGCGTCGGCGGGTATCTCCTGCGGACCGGTGTCGACCCGATCGCGGATCCCTGCGCGCACGATGAGCTCCGCAGGCACGTACACGCCGGCGGTGGTTCCCGAATTCGGTTCTCCCGCAATGGTGCTGCGCAACCGGACCACCAGCCCGTGCTGCTGGGCCAGCCTGCCGACCACGAACAGGCCCATGTGGCGGGCGGTGTACGGCGTCACCTCGCCACCGGACTGCAGGCGGGTGTTGGCGACCCGCAGGTCGGATTCGGTCATGCCGAGCCCGATGTCGCTGACCTCGATGACCAGCCCGCCGTTGCCCGTGTGCACGGCCGACACCCGAACCTGTGAGATCGGCGGTGAGTAGCGCAGCCCGTTGTCGAGAAGTTCGGCGAGCAGATGCACGAGGTCACCGGCGATCGACCCGACGATCTCGCTGTCGGGCACGGTCGCGGTGACCACCCGCTGGTAGTCCTCGACCTCGGAGGCGGCGGCGTTGATGAGGTCCGCGACGGGAACCGCCTCGGCCTGTTCGCGCGGAACCTTGGCGCCGGCGAGCACCAACAGGTTGGCGCCGTTGCGGCGCATGCGAGCGGCCAGGTGGTCGAGGCGGAAGAGGCTCTCCAACCGCTCGGGATCCTCCTCGTTGCGCTCGAGCCGGTCGATCAGCGTGAGCTGCTGGTCCACCAGCGAGCGGCTGCGCCGCGACAGCGTCTCGAACATGTCGCCGACCTGCAGCTGCAGCCGGCTCTGCTCACCTGCCAGCAAAACGGCCTGCTCGTGCAGTTCGTCGACCGCGTGGGCCACCTGCCCGACCTCCTCGGTGGTGTACACCGGGATGGGCTCGACCGGTCCGGGCTCCTTGCCTGCGCGGACGCGGTCGATCTCGCGGGCCAGATCGTCGTGGGCGACCCGAAGCGCGCTGTCGCGCAGCGTTCGCAGCGGCCGCACCAGCGATCGGGCCACCAGGCTGACGAGCACCAGCGCCAGCAGGATCGCGCCGATGACGATCGCCGAGTCGCGGATCGCCTCCGTGCGCGCGGCCGACGCCTGGGCCTTCACACCGTCGGTGATCGCAGGCACCGTCCGTTCGATCATCCGGGTGGCGATGCCGTCGGTCGCCTGCAGCGACGCCCTCAGGTCCGGGTTGTTGACCACCGGAACGGCGGGGTCGGAGATGATCGCCGTGCGCTTGACGTACTCACCCTGTAGCTGTTTGGCCTCCTGCGAGCCGATCCCGAGCGCCTGGCTCATGCCGAACAGCGTGGACGGCTCGGTGCCCGCGAGCGTCACCATGCGCGTGCGCTGCTCGGGCTCCGGCAGCTCCGCACCCTGGTTGACCAGGAGCTGCTCCATCATCATCTGACCGCGGGCGCCGACGGCGCGGGTCAGGCCCTGCGTCTGGTTGCGGATGCGCTCGTCGTCGACGCGGACCGACCCGGTGATCGCGTCCTCGGCGGTGAGCAGGATCGGCGCGTACAGCGTGACGCGGTCGACGAGTCCGATCGAGTTCGAGGCGACCTTCTCCATCAGCGCCTGGCCGCCCTCGAGCATGCTCGTGACGCCCTTTTCGACATCGGGCGGCACGTCGGGGGTGTCTTTGAGGCGGCGCTGCAGTTCGGCCCGGCTGGAGTCGAAGGTGCTCATCGCGCCCTGGGCGTCGCCGCCCGCGGGCACAGCGAGCATCGCGCCGTTGAGCGCATCCATGTAGCTAACGATTGCGGGCACCATTTCGGCCCGATCGGCAGCGCGTTGCAGCTCACGCGCCTCAATCGTGTTGGAGTACATGCGCAACCCGCCGAAGGCGCCCGCGAGAATCAGCGGCACCAAAACGATCGCGACGACCTTCCACCGGACCGGCCAGTTCTTCAGTGACCATCGGGAGGGTCGGCTTGTCTCGGCAGGCGCGTGGGACTCGTCTTCGACCAGTCCGTCCACCAGATCTTGCTGGGTGAACGTCGTCATCGTTGTCCCACCGCGGTACCTGCCACCATTTCGTCTTTTTCACATTGAGCGAGGTTCATAACGCTTCCTGCTGATTTTGCCCATGTACGGGCTGGCGTTCGTCGCCTGGCAATTGATCGAGTATGCCAGTAGCCCGCGGCAGGTTCCACAATTCTTACTGAACAGCCAAGGTTCGCAGGCGCTCTCTTAAGACCGTTGACGGGTGTCCGAGCAAATATCGTCGCGGCCGTCGACCAGCCCCGGCCGCTACATTCGGCCTGTGTTCAAGGTGATGTTCTACTCACCCCGGATCGCGCCCAACACCGGTAACGCGATTCGGATGGTCGCGGCGACGGGATGTGAGCTGCACCTGGTCGAGCCGCTCGGCTTCGAACTCTCCGAGCCGAAGCTGCGCAGGGCCGGGCTGGACTACCACGACCTGGCTTCGGTGACCGTGCACGCCGGTCTGCCCGAGGCGTGGGCCGCGATCGCGCCGACGCGCGTGCACGCGTTCACGTCGCACGCGACGGCATCGTTCGCCGACATCGCCTACGAACCCGGCGACGTGTTGATGTTCGGCCCGGAACCCACGGGTCTCGACGAAGCGACCCTGACCGACCCGCACATCACCTCGCGGGTGCGCATTCCGATGCTGGCGGGCAGGCGGTCACTGAACCTGTCGAACGCCGCGGCGGTCGCCGTCTACGAGGCGTGGCGCCAGCACGGTTTCAGCGGCGCTGTCTAGTCACCACTCGTTCCAGTGGGTGAACTGCTCGGCGGGCAGTCGCCGGGCCCGCTTGAAGTCGGTGCCCTTGGTGTAGGCGATCGGGAACAGTCCGCCCTGCCGGTACTGGTCGTACGGGATGCCCAGCACCTCGGCGGCCAGCTTCTCGCCCTTCCCGACCAGATGCAGCGTGGTCCACGCCGACCCGAGACCGCGCGAGCGCAACGCCAGCATGAAACTCCAGACCGCGGGAAGCAGTGAACCCCAGAAGCCGGCGCTGCCCGCCACCGCATCGTCGGGACTGCCCGCCAGGCAGGGCACCAGCATCACCGGCACCTCGTGGAAGTGCTCGTTGAGATACATCGCGGATTCGGTCACCAGCGGGCGCTGCTCGTCGCGCACATCGCCATACGTCGGCTTCGGTTCGCTGAGGTAGCGGTTCGCGTTGTGCCGGTAGATGTCGGCGATCGCCTTCTTCTTCTCCGGGTCGTCGATGAAAACCCATTGCCAGCCTTGCGAATTCGATCCTGTCGGCGCTTGCAGCGCCAGGTCGAGACACTCCATCAGCACCTCGCGGGGCACCGGCTTCTCCAGATCGAGCCGTTTGCGCACCGAGCGGGTGGTGGTCAGCACCTCGTCGAAGGACAGGTTCAGTGTCATGGTGGGAGACTACATTCGCTTTCATGGCAGTCGAATTCACGCACGAGGTGTCCAGCAGGCTCCAAGGTGACCATTACGGATGGCTGACCACGGTGGCCAAATCGGGTCAGCCCGTGCCGAGACTGGTGTGGTTCTTCTTCGACGGCACAGACATCGTCGTCTACTCGATGCCGAACGCCGCGAAGGTCAGGCATATCACCAACCATCCGCGGGTGAGCTTGAACCTCGACTCCGACGGCAACGGGAGCGGCATCATCGTCGTCGGCGGTGAGGCGAGCGTCGATGCGACGGGCGTGGATCCGCGCGAGGACGGCCCGTACTGGGAGAAGTACGCGGCCGACGCCGAGACCTTCGGGTTGACCGAGGCGATCGCCGACTACAACACGCGGCTGAGGATCACCGTCGACAAGGTGTGGACCACCCCGGGCGCCGAATAGCTTTACCTGCGTTCGATCTCGCCTGTTCGGGGCCGTATCACCGCTACGATCATGGCCACAATTCGCCCGAGCCTGCGAGGTCACCATGACGATCGAAGCGCACGACCCGCACCATCAACCCGAGGCTGACCTGCGGGACAAGGGGCTCTCCCGCGATGCAGTCGGCCTGCTCGGTGGCACGGTGCTCGGCATCTCGTCGGTGGCGCCCGCCTACGCGCTGACCGCAACCATCGGCATCCTGGTGGCCGAGGCCGGCGCGAAGATGCCCGTGGTGATCATCGCCGGGTTCCTGCCGATGTTCTTCGCCGCGTACGCCTACCGCGAATTCAACAAGGTCGCCCCGGACTGCGGCACCTCGTTCACGTGGACCACCAAGGCATTCGGCCCCTACATCGGTTGGCTCGGCGGGTGGGCGGCTGTACTGGCGACGGTGATCGTGTTGTCGAATTTGGCCGGTGTCGCGGTGCAGTTCTTCTACCAGTTCATCGGCTCGCTGTTCAACAATGAGTCGATCGGCGTGCTGTGGGAGAACCCCGTCATCAACGTGATCACCTGTCTGGCGTTCCTGACGATCGCGACCGCCGTCGCCTACCGCGGCATCACCACGACCGAGCGCGTGCAGTACGTGCTGGTCGGCTTCCAGATGGTGGTGCTGCTGGTGTTCGCCGTGGTGGCGCTGGCGAAATCGGGCTCATCGGAAACCGGAATGTCGTTCAGCCTGGACTGGTTCAGCCCAGCGGGCCTGACCATGTCTGCGTTCATCGCGGGCCTGTCCGGGTCGATATTCGCGTTCTGGGGCTGGGACACCGCACTCACCGTCAACGAGGAGTCCCGCGACGCCGACAAGACTCCCGGCCGGGCCGCACTGCTGTGCGTGGTGTCGATCCTGTGCACCTATCTGCTTGTGGCCGTCGCAACGCAGATGTATGCCGGCGTCGAAACCGAGGGCCTCGGCCTTGGCAACGAGGAGATCTCCGACAACGTCTTCGGGGCGCTCGCCGGGCCCGTATTGGGCAGCCCGCTGGACATGGTGCTGTTCCTCGCCGTGGTCGCCTCCAGCGCGGCAAGCCTGATCACGACGTTCCTGCCGACGTCGCGGACCATGTTGGCGATGGGGGTCTACAAGGCCTTCCCGCAGAAGTTCGCCACCATCCATCCCCGTTTCCTGACCCCGTCCTACGCGACGGTGGCGGCCGGTGTGGGTGCTGCGGTGTTCTATTCGACGCTCACGTTCCTGAGCGAGAGTGTGCTCACCGACACCATCTACTCGCTCGGCATCATGATCTGCTTCTACTACGGCCTGACCGCATTCGCGTGCATCTGGTTCCTCCGGCACGAATTGTTTTCCAGCGCCGCCAATTTCGTTTTCAAGCTGCTGTTCCCGCTGTTGGGCGGCCTCGGACTGCTCGGCGTCTTCGTCGTCACGCTCCGCGACAGCGCGTCGCCGGACTACGGCAGCGGTGCGAGCATCGGCGGGGTGGGTCTCGTGCTGATCCTCGGTCTCGGGCTGATCGTGATCGGCATCGTTTTCATGATGATGATGCGTACCCGTCAGCCGGAGTTCTTCCGCGGCGAGACCTTGCACAAGGACACCCCGGTCGTCGTCGTCGACGAGCCGTAATCGCTCAGCGGAAGTCGCGGCTGCGTGACGCGATCCGCATATCGAGCTTGTCGAGCCGGTCGGCGACGACAGTGACTGCGCCGGTGGCGTTTTGCACCTGCCCGCGGATCACCATCGCCGACGCCGTCTGCGCCAGCTTGCGGTGGCGCCGCCACACCCCCTGTGAGCACAAGACGTTGACCATGCCGGTCTCGTCTTCGAGGTTGATGAACGTCACCCCCTGCGCCGTTGCCGGCCGCTGCCGGTGGGTCACCGCGCCGGCGACCAGCACCCGGGTGCCGTCGGGAACCGACAGCAGCCGGTCGGCGGTGATCACCCCCAAGGCGTCGAGGTCGGCCCGCAGGAACTGCGTGGGATAGCTGTCGGGCGACACCCCCGTCGCCCACACATCGGAAGCGGCGAGCTCCAGCTCGGTCATGCCCGGCAGCGTGGGGACATGCGATGACGCGCCGACGCCGGGGAGCCGGTCCGGCCGCTGGGTGGCGGCAGCCCCCGCCGCCCACAGCCCTTCCCTACGGGTGATTCCGAAGCAGCCGAGCGCCCCCGCCGTGGCGAGCGCTTCGGTCTGCGGCACCGACAGCTGCACCCGGCCGGTCAGATCGAGCAGAGAAGCGAACGGCCCGTTGGCCTTTCGCTCATCGACGATCTTCTCGGCCAGCTCGTCGCCGATGTGGCGGACGCTGCCGATGCCCAGCCGTACCTCGGTGCCCGCGTTCTCCAGCGTCGCGTGCGCGAGGCTGGCGTTGACATCGGGTCCGTGCACGGTGACACCGTGCCGACGTGCGTCGGCCACCAGCGTCTGCGGCGAATAGAAACCCATCGGCTGCGCCCTCAGCAGCGCCGCGCAGAACGCCGCCGGGTGGTGCAGCTTGAACCACGACGAGTAGAACACCAACGAGGCGAAGGACAACGAATGGCTTTCCGGGAAACCGAAATTGGCGAACGCTTCCAGCTTTTCGTAGATCCGGTCGGCCACGTCGCCGGTGATGCCGTGCCGGTTGCGCATACCCTCGTAGAACCGGCCACGCAGCCTGCGCATCCGCTCGGTTGACCGCTTGGACCCCATGGCGCGGCGCAACTGGTCAGCCTCGGCGGCGGTGAAGCCTGCGCAGTCGACGGCCAACTGCATGAGCTGCTCCTGAAAGAGCGGCACGCCAAGGGTTTTGCGTAGCGCGGGCTCCATCGACGGATGATCGTAGGTCACTGGTTCGGTGCCGTTGCGCCTGGCGATGTAGGGGTGCACCGAGTTGCCCTGGATCGGGCCGGGCCGGATCAGCGCCACCTCGACGACGAGGTCGTAGAACACCCGCGGCTTCAGGCGCGGCAGCGTGGCCATCTGCGCCCGCGACTCCACCTGGAACACCCCGACGGAGTCGGCGCGCTGCAGCATCTCGTACACCGCTGGCTCGGAGAGGTCGAGTTTGGCGAGGTCGACCTCGATGCCCTTGTGCTCGGCCACCAGGTCGATGCAGTAGTGCAGGGCCGACAGCATGCCGAGGCCGAGCATGTCGAACTTCACCAAACCGATTGCCGCGCAGTCATCCTTGTCCCACTGCAGCACGCTGCGGTTCTCCATGCGCGCCCACTCCACCGGGCACACGTCGGCGATCGGCCGGTCGCAGATCACCATGCCGCCGGAATGGATGCCCATGTGCCGCGGCAGGTTCGAGATCTGAGTAGCCAGAGCGATCACCGCATCCGGAACACCTTCGACGTGGGTTGACTCGGTCAGGTTGCCCCACTGGCCGATCTGCTTGCTCCAGGCGTCCTGCTGACCTTGGGAGAACCCGAGCGCACGGGCCATATCCCGCACAGCGCTGCGGCCGCGGTAGGTGATGACGTTGGCCACCTGGGCGGCGTAGTCGCGGCCGTAGCGGTCGTATACGTACTGAATCGCCTTCTCCCGCAAGTCCGATTCGATGTCGATGTCGATGTCGGGTGGTCCGTCGCGGGCCGGGGACAGGAACCGCTCGAACAGCAACTCGTTGGCGACGGGGTCGACGTTGGTGACGCCGAGGGCGTAACAGACCGCCGAGTTGGCCGCAGATCCCCTGCCCTGGGCCAGGATCCCGTGCTCCTTGCAGAACCGGGTGATGTCGTGCACCACAAGGAAATAGCCGGGAAATTTGAGCTGTTCGATGATCTTCAGCTCGTGCTCGATCTGGGCGTACGCCCGCTGCGCGCGTTCGGGTGGGCCGTAGCGGTTGCGCGCACCCGCCATCACCAGATGCCGCAGCCAGCTGCCCTCGGTGTGCCCGGCGGGCACGTCGAACGGCGGAAGCTGCGGGGCGATCAGCGCCAGTTCGAACGCGCACTGCTCGCCGAGATCCGCCGCCGCGGTCACCACCTCCGGCGAATGGGCGAACACCCGCGCCATCTCCTCCCCCGACCGCAGGTGCGAACCGCCGAGCGGAGCGAGGTAGCCCGCCGCCTCATCGATGGAGTTGCGGGCCCGGATCGCCCCCATCGCCATCGCAAGCCGACCGCGGGACGGCTCGGCGAAGTGGGCGGCGGTGGTGGCGACGACGCCGACGCCGAACCGGGGCGCAAGCTGCGCGAGCGCGGCGTTGCGCTCGTCGTCGAGCGGATGCCCGTGGTGGGTGAGCTCGATGCTGACCCGCTCCCGTCCGAACCGGTCGACCAGGTCGGCGAGCGCATTCTCCGCGGCTTCCGGCCCGCCGTCGGAAAGTGCTTGGCGGACATGGCCTTTGCGACAGCCGGTGAGAATGTGCCAGTGTCCGCCCGCCGCCTCGGTCAGCGCGTCGTAGTCGTAGCGCAGGACCCCCTTCTCACCGCCTGCCAGATGTGCCGCCGCAAGCTGACGCGACAGCCGTCGATACCCCTCGGGACCGCGGGCGAGCACCAGCAGATGCGGCCCCTCGGGATCGGGCTGCTCGGTGCGGTCGCCGCCGCCGAGCGACAACTCCGCCCCGAACACCGTGCTGACGTCGAGTTCCTTGGCCGCCTCGGCGAAGCGCACCACGCCGTAGAGCCCGTCGTGGTCGGTCAGCGCGATGGCGCGCAGATCGAGGCGGGCGGCCTCCTCGACGAGTTCCTCCGGGGTGCTGGCGCCGTCGAGGAAGCTGTACGCCGAATGCGCATGCAACTCCGCGTACGGGACGGCAGACGTCGGCCGCTCCACGTCCAGCGGCTGATAGCTGCCCCGCCTGCTCGACCAGGCGGGGCTGTCGCCGCCATCGCCGATCTGCTGGTCGATGGGCCACCCGGCGCGGCGCGGCTTGCTGTGGAGCACCCGCTCCATCTCGGTCCAGCTCGGCGGCCCGGTATGCCAACCCACGGGTTCATGTTATTCGAACACGCGTTCGATAGCCAGTCATGCGCTGCCGAGCGGGCGGGTGCCCTCTACGATGCCTTTGGCCTACGGAAAGGACGGCAATGGCGTCGACGAAATACATCGGATATCTCGGAGGTGCCGCGGTCGCCGCAGGCGTCGGAGCGGCCATCGCGGTCGCGGGTGCGGCAACGGCCAGCGCCGAAACCGAGTCCGACGCCCCCAAGGCCGAGGCGCCGAAGTCCGAACCCCGCGCCGAGCGCGCGAAGCCACTGGAGAAGCTGACCGACCGCATCGAGAAGGCCGCCTCCTCGGTGACCAAGGCCGCGACCGCAGCCAAGCCCAAGCCGACCACCGACGTCTCGGCCACCCAGATCACGGTCCGCAAGCCGACCGCCAAGGAGTTCGAGGCCGCTCAGGTCGAGCGGCTCAAGGGCCTGCTGCACCCGCGTGAATCGGCGGCGCCGACGGCGGCCGTGTCCGACGACGACCCGGTGACCACCCAGGCCGACGAGACGGGCATCCCGAACCCGTTCCGCGACGACGATCCGGCACCCGTCGACGTGCCCGACGCCGTCGTCGCCGTCAGGGACCAACTTGTCGCCGCAGCGCCGCAAGAGGTGAAGCCCTTGGTCCGCGAGGGCGTCGAGCAGGCCTATCGGGGCAGCCAGATGATCCCGTGGGTCAACGCGGTCATCCCGATCAGCAAGATCGTGCCGGCTCTCGGCACCGCCCTCGGCGACGACGAAGAAGCTCTTGATGCCCGCCAGACCATCGTCAACGAGCTGATCAAGACCACGCCGCCGGGATCGTTCCTGTACTACGGCTACGACCTGGTGGCCGATCTGGCCAACCGGGAAGAGGCGGCCGCCGCATTGAAGGAGCAGGCGTTTATCACCGTGTGGGATCTGCTCGACTTCGGCAATCTCCTGCACAACGAGGGGGAATCCGGCATCGGCAACTCTCTGGGCTAGCCGCTGCGGGCGACGATCGTCGGCGTCTTCACCGCATGGACGACGGCGGTGCTCACCGACCCGAGCAGCATCCCCGCGAAGCCACCGCGTCCGTGACTTCCCACCACGACCAGCTGCGCGCTCTTCGCGTGTTCGATCAGCTGACGTGACGGCCGGTCAGCCACCACCACCTTGTGCACCGAGACATCGGGATAGCGTTCGCCGAACCCCGCCAGCTGTTCGGACAGGGCGAGCTGCGCTTCTTCCTGCAGTCGTTTGACATCCAACCCGGGCAGCTCGTACACGGTGGTGATGTCGCGCCATGCGTGCAGGGCGATCAGGTCCACCCCTCGTCGTGACGCCTCGTCGAAGGCGATCTCGGTCGCCGCGATCGACGCGGGCGAACCGTCGATCCCCACCAGCACCGGCGCGTCTTCGCCGACCTCGGGTGCGTCGTCGTGGATGACGGCGACCGGGCAATGTGCGTGGTGGACCAATCCGGTGCTGACAGAACCCAATAGGACGCGGCTGAACGCGCCCAGTCCGCGCGAGCCGACCACGACCATGTCGGCATCCTTGGACAGGTCCACCAGCGCAGAGACCGCTCCACCGTGCAACACCTCGGTGTTCACAACGCGCGGCTTCGCCTCATCCGGAGCGTCTTCGACGATCCTGCGTGCCTCATCGAGGACACGGGCGGCTTGGTCTTCCTGCCATGTGAAGTAGTCGGAGGGGAAGGCGAATTCGGGTGATATCGCAGCCGACGGGGCGACGGGCACCACGACGTGGACAAGGGTGAGGGGAAGGTTGCGCATCGCGGCATCGTGCGTCGCCCAGGCGGTTGCAGCCTTCGACGGCGCCGACCCGTCGACGGCCACGACGACGCCGCGATGAGTCACTGAGTCAGACATACCACCACGTTACGAGCGCGCGACCACGCGCGGGCAGGGGCTTTGGTCCCTTATCGCATGACCGAAGGCCATGCCGGCGCGACTTCGCTTACCCGACCTCGGCCGGGTCGAGTTGATCCCGCGGCACGACCATCATCGGCACATCGAGGACACGCAGCATTTTGGCCGCCGTCGAGCCGAGGAACAGCCGCTTGGGAGCACTGAGCCGGCTGGAGCCGACCATGAGCAGGTCGCCGTCGCGCCAATCGAGCTTGCTCACCGCATCCTCGACGGTGGAGCCCTCGACGACAACCGACGTCACTGGGATTTCCTCGGGCAGAGCGGCTTTCGCCACTTCCAGGGTGTGCTGCGCATGGGCCATCGCCCGCTCACGCACGGCTTCGGCGTCGCCGCGCAGGTGACCGAACGTCGGATCGAGCGCAACCAGCGACACCAGCCGCAACGGTGTGCCCGCGGCCTTTGCGAACCGAACCGCGGTGCGCAGCAACAGGTCTGCGCCCTGACGCTCGCCGAGCGCGCATGTCACCTCGCGAACTCGCTTGACATCGGAATGACGGGTGCCCCTCGGCGCCACCGCAACAGGAACCGGTGACGAGTGCAGGAGTTCGTTGACGACCGACCCGAGCGAGAACGGCCCCGCCAACCCGCCGCCTGCGCCGCCGACAACGAGGGCGTCGGCCTCGAGTCGCGCGACCTCCTTGATCAAGCCGTCGGCGAACGAGTCGTCAAAGGTCACATGGCTGCGCGCGACGATGTCGTCGGGCACCGCGGCCTCTTTCAGCCAGTTCTGCGCTTGCTCGGTCAGGAGATCGTCGAAGTCGCCGACCGACAGCCGGGCGACGCCTCCGCGATCGGCAGGCAGAACGATGCAAAGGTCCAACTCCGCGCCCAGCGTCCGCGCAAGCCGGGCGCCGAGCGCCACCGCGTCAGCGCCACCGGGTGTGGCCAGATATCCCACCACCAGCTTCATGGTGGACATCCTCTATCACCGATGGCGGCCTAGTCGGTGTATTCGGCGACGCCGTCGTCGAGGACCAGTCGCGCGTTCGAGCCGTCCGGTTCCGCCGCCTCCGTGCGGAACACCGCGCGGCCTGCGTCGGTACGCCAGACCGAGGTGGTCAGCGTCTCACCGGGGAACACCGGCGAGGTGAAGCGCGACGCGATCGCGGTGACCTTCGTGGCGTCACCGCGGCCGAGTTCGCTGACCAGCGCGCGGCCCGCGACCCCGTAGGTGCACAGCCCGTGCAGGATCGGTTTGGGGAAGCCGGCGAGTTCGCGCGCGAACCACGGATCGCTGTGCAGCGGGTTGCGGTCACCCGACAGCCGATAGATCAGCGCCTGGTCCTCGCGCGTCGGGAGCACGATGCGCGCGTCGGGTTCGCGGTCGGGGATCTCGGGTGCCGCCGGCCGCTGGCCAGGCTGACCGCCGAAGCCGCCCTCGCCACGAATGACCGCCGTCGCCATCGTCTCGGCGACGACCTTGCCGGTGTCGGGGTTGGTGCCGGTGGCCTTGAGCATGACGACGGCGTTCTTGCCCTCGCCCTTGTCCTGGATGTCGGCTACCTCGCCGACGACGCTCAGCTTCCCGGCCGGCGGCAGCGGTTCGTAGAGCCGGATCTCCTGCGAGCCGTGCAGCAGCATCGCGAAATTGAAGGTGCCGATCTTGCCCGCGGCCGCGAACCCGGTACACGCGATGACGGCGTAGGTGGGCAGCACCTGCTGGGGGATGTCGTGGCTGTTCTCGGTGGTGAAAGCGAGGTCATCGATGCCCGCGCCGACACCGAGCGCGTACAGCATCGTGTCTCGGTCGGTCCACTCGAAAACATGCGGCTCGGTCTTGGCACCTATCGCGTTCGGGTCGATCGGCATTGACGCTCCCTTCGGGTCGACTCGGACCATATCCGCCCCGGCCGATGTCGGTCGACCGACCGCGTCACATTGCGTTGACCTTTGTTCTCGGCCGGACGAACATGACCGCATGCGCTATGTCGTTACCGGCGGTACCGGGTTTATCGGGCGCCGAGTCGTCTCGCGGATCCTGGATCGCGCACCCGACAACGAGGTCTGGGTCCTGGTCCGTCGAGAATCGCTTACGAGGTTCGAGAAGCTTGCCGCGCTCGGCGACGAGCCGTGGAGCGAGCGGACAAAACCGCTGGTGGGAGACCTGACCGCGGCGGATCTCGGGCTCTCCGACGAGTCCATCGCCGAGCTTGGTGTCGTCGACCATGTCGTGCACTGCGCCGCGATCTATGACATCACGGCCTCCGACGCCGCTCAGCGGGCCGCGAATGTGGACGGCACGAGGGCCGTCATCGCGTTCGCGCGCCGCCTCGACGCGACGCTGCATCACGTCTCGTCGATCGCGGTCGCGGGCACGTTCCGCGGGCAGTTCACCGAAGAGGACTTCGACGTCGCCCAGGATCTGCCGACGCCGTATCACCAGACCAAGTTCGAAGCCGAACTGCTGGTGCGGTCCGAACCGGGACTGCGCTACCGCGTGTACCGGCCCGGCGTCGTCGTCGGCGACTCTCGCACCGGCGAGATGGACAAGGTCGACGGCCCGTACTACTTCTTCCCCGTCTTCAGGAAGCTGTCCGTGCTGCCGTCGTTCGCCCCGGTGGTGCTTCCGGACACCGGGCGCTCCAACATCGTGCCTGTCGACTACGTCGTCGACGCCCTGACCGAGTTGATTCACGCACCGGGCCGCGACTTTCAGACCTTCCACCTCACCGCGCCACAGAACATCGGTCTTCGCGGCATCTACCGGGGCATCGCGAAGACGGCGGGGCTGCCGCCGTTGCGCGGTGCGCTGCCGCGCGGCGCGGCGACACCGTTCCTGCGGGCCACCGGGCGCGCCAAGGTGCTGCGCAACATGGCGGTCACGCAGTTGGGCATACCCGCCGAGATACTCGACGTCGTCGACCTGATGCCGACCTTCACCGCTGACAATACGCGGGAAGCATTACAGGGCACGGAGATAGCGGTTCCGGAGTTCTCGTCTTACGCGACGAAGCTGTGGCGCTACTGGGCCGACCACCTCGACCCCGACCGGGCGCGCCGCGACGACCCGGCAGGCCCGCTGGTCGGTAAGCACGTCATCATCACCGGCGCGTCGAGTGGAATCGGGCGGGCCTCGGCGGTCGCGGTGGCCGACCGCGGCGCGACCGTGTTCGCGCTGGCCCGCAACGGAGACGCGCTCGACGACCTGGTCGCCGAGATTCGTGAAAACGGCGGGCGGGCATATGCATTCACATGCGACGTTACCGACTCGTCATCGGTCGAGCACACGGTCAAGGACATCCTCGGCCGGTTCGACCACGTCGACTACCTCGTCAACAACGCGGGCCGGTCGATCCGCCGGTCGGTGTCGGCCTCGACCGATCGGTTGCACGACTATGAGCGGGTGATGGCCGTCAACTACTTCGGGGCGGTGCGGATGGTGCTTGCGCTGCTACCGCACTGGCGCGAACGGCGGTTCGGCCATGTGGTCAACGTGTCGAGCGCAGGTGTGCAGGCCAGCACCCCGAAGTACAGCGCCTACGTTCCGACCAAGGCCGCGCTGGACGCGTTCGCCGAAGTCGTAGGCACCGAGACGCTTTCGGACCACATCACGTTCACCAACATCCACATGCCGTTGGTGAAGACGCCGATGATCGCGCCGTCGCGCAGGCTGAACCCGGTTCCCCCGATCACCGCCGAGCACGCCGCGGCGATGGTGGTGCGGGGCCTTGTCGAGAAGCCGGCCCGACTCGACACCCCGATCGGCACGCTCGCCGATGTCGGGATGTACTTCACGCCGAAGTTGTCCCGCCGAATTCTGCACCAGTTCTATCTCGGCTATCCGGATTCGGCGGCGGCGCGCGGGGTCGACTGGGACGACGGTGCGCGCACGCCGTCGAGGCGGCCGAGACGGCCGGTCCGCGGGGTCCCGATTGTGCGGGTACCCAGACCGGTCAAGCGCGCGGTTCGGTTGGTGCCCGGGGTGCACTGGTAGCCGAGCCCGCACAGTATGGTTACGACCGTGCCGCACCCGGTCTTCATCGACGTCGACACGGGTGTGGACGATGCGATGGCGTTGGCGTACCTGTTCGGCAGTCCCGACGCGCACGTGGTCGGAATCGCGTCGACCGCGGGAAACGTTCCGGTGCAACAGGTTTGCGAGAACAATCTCGGGCTGCTCGAATTGTGCCGGGTGGACGGCGTTCCGGTGTCCAAAGGGGCCGAGCAGCCACTGAGCACGCCGCTTCGCACCGCGGAGGACACCCACGGCCCGCAGGGATTGGGCTATGCGACGTTGCCGTCGACGGATCGCAGGCTCGCCGACTACGACGCCGCACAGGCGTGGATCGCCGCCGCGCAGGCCTATCCCGGTGAACTGATCGCCGTAGCGACCGGGCCGTTGACCAATCTGGCGCTGGCGCTGCGGCGTGAACCGGCGTTGCCGACGCTGCTTCGACGGCTGGTCATCATGGGCGGAGCGTTCGAGTATCGCGGGAACACGACGCCGGTCGCGGAGTGGAACATCAGCGTCGATCCCGAATCCGCGCACGAGGTGTTCAGCGTCTGGTCGGCCGCATGGGGACTGAACCCGCCGAAGCACCTGCCGATCGTATTAGGGCTGAACCTCACCGAGAACATCGCGATGACACCGGCGCTGTTGGGCCGGTTGGCCACCGAGGCGGGGTCGGCGACCGCGCCGATGAGCGTGCTGGATGCACGCGGAACCCGGTCGGTGGCGGCCAACCCGTTGATCCGGGTGCTCGAGGACGCGATGCGGTTCTACTTCGAGTTCCACTTCGACCAGGGCGAGGGCTATCTCGCGCATTTGCACGATCCGTTGGCCGCCGCGGTGGCGCTCGACCCCGCGTTGGTCGAGACGCGGCCCGCGACGGTCGACGTCGAGTTGACCGGAACCCTGACACGCGGCATGACGATCGCCGACTGGTCGGGCCGGTGGGGCCGAGAGCCCAACGCGCTCATCGGTGTTGGCGTGGACCCGGGAGCGTTCTTCGACAGGTTCATCGCTCGGGTCGGCCAGTTCGCCCGGACCCTAGGCTGAGGCCTGTCGAATGATCGTGGCGACGGCGCGCGGTTGTGACATGTAGACGGCGTGGCTGGCGGCCACCTCGGCTGTGGTGGCTGCGGCCCGTTGCGCCATGGCGCGCTGCGCGGACGGCGGGATCATGCGGTCCTCGGTGGCGACCAGATACCAGCTCGGTTTGCTTCGCCATGCCGCGACAGAGACCGACTCTGCGATCATCGTCACCAACCCCGTCGGCGCCAGGTATCCGAACATGTGTTCGAGTATGCCAGGGCCCGGTGACCGCGTTGACTCATCGGAAATGCGCGCGAAAGGGTGATTCGTTGCCTCATCGGAAATGCGCGCGTACGCCCAGTGGATGGGGTTGACGTTGGCACAGCGCAGAGCAATCACCGAGGTGGCCGCGGCCCGGTACCTGCTGGCCAGAAAGCGTGAGAAGAGTCGGATCCTCGACGAGTTGTGCGCCAACACTGGATGGCATCGCAGCCATGCCCGCAAGGCGCTCAGGGCAGCGCTGCAGCCCAAGGTCATCACCGCGCGTAGTAGTCCCCGGCCAGTGACCTACGGGCCCGAGGTCATCGCGGCGTTAACCCAGTGCTGGCAGGTGCTGGGGATGCCGGCCGGTAAACGGCTGGCGCCGATGCTCACCGAACTGGTGGCCGTGCTGCGGCACTTCGGGGAGCTCGCGATCAGCGACGACACCGCCGCACTGTTGGTATCGACGGCGGCCACCATCGATCGCCGACTTTCTCAGGAGCGAGCCAAATACCAGCTCAGGGGTCGGGTGGGCACCAAGCCGGGCTCGATACTCAAAAGTCAGATCCCGGTGCGCACCTGGGCCGAATGGGACGACGCGGTGCCCGGCTTCGTCGAGATCGACACGGTCTTTCACGACGGCGGCACCCGCGGCGGAGGTCATGCCTTCACGCTGACGGTCACCGACATCGCCACCGGCTGGACCGAGAGCCACTCGTTACCTGACAGGGCGGCCAAACACATACTCGCCGCCCTCAATCACATCGCCGCCGCCATGCCGTTCCCAATCCTCGGGGTCGACTGTGACAACGGGTCGGAATTCATCAACGACGACCTGCTGGCATGGTGCCGAGATCGTCAGATCACCTTCACCCGGTCCCGGCCGGGCAATAAGAACGACGGCTGCCACGTCGAGCAGAAGAACTGGACGGTAATACGCACCGTCGTGGGCTACTACCGCTACGACACCGCCTCAGAACTGTTGCTCCTCAACGAGATCTGGCAATTGCAGTCCATGCTGACCAACTACTTCTACCCGCAACAGAAACTGATCTCCAAAGTCCGCACCGGAGCCAAGGTATCCAAAAAGCACGACACAGCCACCACCCCATTCCACCGCGCGATCGACCATCCGACCATGACTGTGAAACGCATCGTGGGCCTGACCCGTACCTACTCGCTGATCAACCCCGCCGCCACCCAACGCCAGATTCAGGCGTTGACCGCCCAGCTCTTCACCCTGGCCATCAGCAAAACCGGCGACGGCGCCCAAACGCCTATCACCAAGCGCGCACGTCTACGTGAGGCAACGAATGCCCCTACGCGCGCATCTTGACGTGAGGCAACAGGCTGACAAAAAGTTGCGGCCTGCCACGAAGCGCCGCGACCTGGGGTTGAATCGAGGCATCGCGACGTGGGAGGCGCGTCATGCGAACGCTGTGGCAGCGGCCGGAACCGGCGGCGGGTCCGCCGTCCAACCCGGCCGAGATCGCCGACCGGGCCGTGCACCGTCGCGCCGTCGAAGCGGTGATCTGGGGTATGCCCGCGGTCAACTTCGAACTGATGCGCCGCCAGATGGTCAAGGTGGGCGGGGCAGCCAACCAGATCGTGTTCTGGTCGCGCCCGGTCGGCTGGAAGAACCAGACCCTGACCCCCAACCCCGACACCATCTACTTCATGCCGTTCTTCGACACCTCAGATGTCGGGCCGGTCGTGTTGGAGATCCCGCCTGCCGATACGGGAACCATCGTCGGTTCGATCGACGACTGCTGGCAGACGGCGATCGACGATGTCGGACCCGACGGGGCGGACCGCGGCGCCGGCGGTAAGTACCTCATCCTGCCGCCCGATCACGAGGGCGGCGTCCTCGACGGGTTCATCGCAGCTCCCTCGCCGACGCACAAGTCGTTCGCGCTGCTGCGGTCGAACTACAGCAGCGTCGATGACGCGGGTATCCATGCCGCCGTCGAGCACGGCAAACGTGTTGCGGTATACCCGCTTTCGGTTGCAGACAATCCGCCGCCGACCACGTTCGTCGACGCGGTGGATACACTGTTCGACGCGACCATTTCCTACGACGCGCGGTTCTTCGACTCATTGAACGCCATCGTGCAGACCGAGCCCTGGCTCGCCCGCGACAAGGCGATGATCGACAAACTCACCGCGATCGGCATCGAGAAGGGTAAGCCGTTCGCGCCGAGCGACAAGACCCGTCGGATCTTCAATCTGGCGGCGCACGAAGCGCATTCATGGCTGACCAATCGTTTGGAGAAGTCGTACTTCCCGCCGCCGTTCTTCGAAGGCGGTCATTGGCATGTGCCTGCTGCAGCAGAGGTCGTCGACGGCCTCGCGACCAACTTCGCCGACCCGGACCGCTACCCCGTCGACGATCGGGCAGTCACCTACTCGATGGGCTTTTTCAGCGCCAAGCATCTCGGCGCGGGCCAGTTCTACCTGATGGCGCGCAAGGACGGCAGGGGTAACGCGCTCGACGGCGGCAGCGCGTACCGCCTTCGCGTTCCCCCGTCCGCGCCGGTACACCAGTACTGGTCGGCGACCGTGTACGACGGTGAGACCCACGCCCTGCTGCGCGACATCGCGTGCTCGAGTCGAGCGTCGACCTCACCCGGTCTCGCTGCGAACGCCGACGGCTCCGTCGACGTGTATTTCGGTCCGGCCGCACCCGACGGCGCATCGGCGAACTGGGTACCGACCAAGGCGTGCAACAGCTTTGAGGTGATTTTCCGGTTTTACGGGCCGGACAAGCCGCTGTTCGACAAGACCTGGAAGCTACCCGACATAGAAAGGCTTCACTCGTAGATTCCCTCCAGGTACCACCTCCTTTGGCGATAGCACAGCAGAAGGGCCTGCCCGGGATCTCCATCGAGCAACACCTGCGCCCGCGCGGTGCGTCCGGCTTTGCGGTCCGGATCCCACCACCGCTCGTCCACCGGCCACGGCCCCGCCCACCACGCCAACGTGCCCTCCCTGCCGGGGGCGACGAGGCGAACCGGTTCCGCGGAGAACAATCCCCTGTTGGTCACCCGCACCGAATCACCCGCCTCGTCAAGCACCTCGACGGGGTCGTCGAGCAGCACTGTCGGCGACGGCTCCGGCAGTTGGCCCGGCCACGGCTGGCCGGGGTCGGCCTGCGGCACAGGCTCGTCACCCAACGGCGTCAACGTGATTCGCTCGGCGGGCCCACGGCCTCCGCTGAGCACCGGCACCTGCACGGCCTCCGGTCCGAGCAGGCCCTGAACCCGCACCAGCGCACGCCGGGCGCGAAGCCGGTCCTCTTCGCCGACGCCGCCCCACAGCGGCAGCTGCAACGCCTCGGCCGAAACCACTTCGACCGGTTGTAGACGCAGCACGGTGATCGGCGCGGTCGGCCTGTCGTTCGGATTGCGGCGGTTCAGCCAGCCGTCCAGCTGCCAGCGCACCCTGTCGGCGGTAGCGTCCTCGGTCAACGGCTCCGCGCACCGCCAAACCCGGTTCAGCTCTTGCCCGTTGGCGGTCACGGCGTGAATGGCCAGCCGGGTGCAGCCGACGCCGGCCGATTCGAGGCTGCGATGCAGGTCGCTTGCCAGTGACCGGCCCGCGAACGCAGCGGCATCCACGCGGTCGATCGGCGGGTCGCAGTCCATCACGGCGTCCAGCTCCGCCGGCGGTTCGCGACCGGACGGGCCGCGGCCGGGTTCGGCGCGGGCGAACCGGTGCGCGGCCACCGCATCGGCGCCGAATCGGGACGCCACATCGGCGCGGGACAGCGCGGCGAACTGTCCGATGTTGCGAATCCCCATGCGCCACAGCAGGTCTGCGAGGTCTTCGCGGCCGGGTGCGGCCAGGCTGGGTTCGGTGGCCAGCTGCCGGATGGACAGCGCCGACAAGAACACCGCGTCCTTTCCGGGATCGATGATCCGCCCGGCACGTGCGGCGAACACCGCGGTGGCCAGCTGATCGGCGATACCCACCTGACATTCGGCACCCGCCGCCGCAACGGCGTCGACCAGCCGCTCGGCGGCGGCCTGCTCCGAACCGAAGTAGCGCGCCGCGCCGCGCACCGGTAGCACCAACAGGCCCGGCCGCAGCACCTCGGCACGCGGCACCAGATCGTCCACCGCCGCCGTCACGTTCTCGAAATGGCGGGCATCGCGGGCCGGGTCGGCGGTCACCACGTGCAGCTCCGGACACCTGGCTTGGGCCTCCCTGCGACGCAGACCGCGACGCACCCCCACCGCACGCGCCGAGGCCGAGCAGGCGATGACCCGGTTTGCCAGCGTGACCGCGACCGGAGAGGTCGGCGGCAGTTCGGCCGCCGCCGCTGCGGCGACCGCGGGCCAATCCATACACCAGATGGCCAGTACCCGCGACGCGCTCATTGTTGTCAGGTCTTCGCGCAAGCGCTCATCCGCCGCCTACCGCATGCACCGGCCCGAAGGCTCGCCCTCTCGCCCGCATCGCAAGACGCACCCGGCTGATCCGGCCGCATCCGGATCTCGGCCTTCCACCAATGCCGCCCGTCACGTCGTAACCGCTGACCCTTGCCTCCAACCGGGCCGACGCACCCTGCCATTCGCCACCGGTGACCAACAACGTGCAACCCTTCTGCCGCGCGCGGGCGACCACCGCGCGGGCCCGGGTCGCGGGTACCGATCGCCCGCCGAGACCGAGAAGGACAAGGTCCATGCCATCCATCAGGACCGCCGCCACCTCAACGGGGTCCGCACCCGGATCGGGTATGACAGCGAGGCGGCTCAGATCCGCTCCCATCTCGACGGCCGCGAGCAGACCGACGTCCGGCTGACCGACGATGGCCGCGTGCCCACCGGCGGCAGTCACCGCGGCCACCATGCTCAACGGCATCGACCGTGCCCCCGACAGCACCGCCACCGTTCCGCGGGGCAATGTGGGCGGGACGCCCTCGGGCTGGGTTTGCGGCCGCGGCAGCAAACTTTCGGAGTCGGGCAGCACGTCATCCGACCGCACCGGGCCGCGTCTGCCCGGACCGACCTTGCCGGATATCGCCGCCATCTTGCGGCGCAGGTGTTCTACCTGTTCAGCGCGGTCAACCCGAGGCCGATCCAGGTTCATCGCAGCGGTCACAGCAGCACCTTCCGCACCATGCGCATCATGGCCTGTTCGAAAGTTTGTTCGATACGACGAGTAAACACCTGCCCTCTGACACCGTCAAGCGGCGGCCGGCCGCACAGGATTCCCGAACTGGTTCACCAGCGGCTTAATAGCCTGAGGAATTGTTCGCGAATCGGATAAGGTTCCACACGATGAATCGCATTGTCAGCGGTTCCATTCGCCAGTCGGGGGACAGAAAAGGAAAACCCATGACGACACGTCGTTCGGCCCGTCGCATTCCAGCCATCGCCGGGGCCGCGGCAATCATCGCCCTGGTCGGTCTTTCCGCCGCGTGCGCGAAGGAAGAGGAGAAGGCTCCCGAGACCACGACCACGACGACCACCACCACGACGACCGCGCCGCCTGCAGAGCCGACGGAGAAGGCGCCGCGCATCGATCCCGGTGGCCCGAACCCGTTCTCGCCCGACGTGAAGGCACCGCCTGCGCCGACGGCTGTTCCGGGCGACAACTAGCTCACCGCGGTGCCCGGTTGGTGGACAAGCACCGGGCACCGACTGCTGGCGTTGATCGCGGCAGCGGGGGTGCTGGTGCTTGCGTCGGATCTGCGGATCACGCAGGTGCCCAACGCACCCGCGTTGATCGGCGGTCCGTTTGCGCTATTGCTTGGCGCCTCAACGGATCTCGGCCCCTCGCACCGCGATGACACCCAGCTGACCGTCGCCCTGCGCGACACAGCCCGGCCCGATGAGCTGGTCGGCTGGGCGCGTAACAAGGGTCTGTCCGTGCGATGGCGGCCCGGTCACGACTGGGCCGTCATCGAAGGCCACGCCGAAAAGGTCGGCAACGCCTTCGGTGTCGAGGTCCACGACTACCGCGGCCAGCGCGGTCAACTGTTCTACGCATCCCCGCGACAGCCGTCGGTGCCCGAGGAACTTCGTCCAGAAGTCGTCGAGCTCGGCAGGATCCTGAGCTACACACCACATCACACGTCCAAGCCGCCGATGTTGCCAAGGGACGTGCCGGACCAAGGTCTGCAGCCCAGCGCACTCCGTAACACCTATAACGTGAGTGACCTTGCCGCACAAGGATTTACCGGCAAGGGTCAGACCATCGTCATCTTCGCGTTCGACGGCTACGACCAGGCCGACCTCGACAGCTTCACCTCGCTGTACAACCTGCCGAAGCTCACCCCCACGCTGGTCGGCGGCCAGCCGGCCGAGCCGCGCGGAGAGACCACGATGGATCTCGAGGTCGCGCACGCCGTCGCACCCGAGGCACGCAAGGTCGTCATCAACGCCAGGCCGACGGTCGAAGGCGACGGCGCCTACGAAAAGATTGCGCAGATGCTCGAATCCGCCGACGAACAGTTCCCCGGCGCGGTGTGGAGCTTTTCGATCGGATGGGGCTGCGACAAACTGATCACCGCGGCCGACCTGGCGCCCGTCCGCTCCGCGATCGCGGCCGCACATGCCAACGGCACAACGTCTTTCAACGCCAGCGGCGACCTCGCGGGGCTGGAGTGCAAGGGCGGCCAGGACTGGTCGTCGCCGCCGAGCGACGCCGACATCGGGCTGGACTCCGTCGCCTCGCTCCCCGAGATGACCAACGTCGGCGGTACCACCCTGTCCACCGACGCCAAGGGTGTGTGGCAGTCCGAACAGGCATGGTTCGACGTGCCGCTGTCGCTGGGCAGTGGCGGCGGCCCGTCGTCGTTGTTCGACCGGCCGGACTGGCAGCGTTCCGTGCTGCGCGACAAGGAGCAAGGGCGCAGGCTCACCCCGGACGTCTCCGCCGTGGCCGACCAGTTCACCGGGGTCAAGATCGTGTTCAACGGCAAGCAGTTGGTCGGTGGCGGTACGTCGCAGTCGGCGCCGATATGGGCAGGACTCGCGGCGGTGATGAACCAGTGGCTGATCGCGAACGGTGGCCGCCAACTCGGCGATCTGAATCCGTTGTTGTACAAGGTTGCCGAGGGCTCACGGCTGCCCGGCTTCCGCGATGTCACCCTGGGCGGAAACGCCGTCGCCGACGCGACCCCGGGCTATGACATGGTGACCGGTCTGGGCACCCCGGATGTCGACAACCTCGTCCGGAACATCCTCGTCCTGCAGAAGCTGACCGCATGAGCACACCGACCGAGGATGCACCCGACACCATGGTGTGCCGGGTCTGCCAAGTCGATGTTCCGGCGGGCCAGTACTGCGGACTGTGCGGCAACCCGCTGACCCCCAAGCGCGGGGATGGTCCGTCGTGGTTGCGGCTCAGCGCATACGGCGCCGCGCCCGGTGAGCATCTGCTGATGCCGTCGCTGGCGAGTTCGCTGTTCCCGCAACTGCCGCACCGCTCGCGCACGCCGTTTCGCGTGGTGCTGGTCCTCGTGCTGCTCGGTCTCGCAACGTTCGCGACGCTGCGAATGCCCGCGGCGCTCATCACCGTCGCCGCCCTGGGACTGCCGCTGCTGTTCCTGCTGTACATGCGCGAGACCGACGCCTTCCGCGATTTATCCGCTGTCACACTGCTTCTCACCGCGGTGCTCGGCATCGCTCTCGGGATCGGCTGGGTGCTACTCACCGGCGCGGTGGTGGCCCGCTCGTACGGAGTTCCGCTCGGCGTGGGGATCGCGAGCGGTCGAATACTTCGGGAAGGTCTCGGCATCCCGGTCGGGGGCATGCTCGTGATGCTGCTGCCCTCCGTCGTGATCCGCTTCACCCGGCCGACGAGCCGAGAGTCGATGGACGGCTTCATGATCGGCGCACTCGGCGCGCTCGCCTTCACCGCCGCCGCCACCATCACCCGGTTGGCTCCGCAGTTCGCGACGGGCATGGTCGCCCGCGCTCGGCCGGTCTCGTCGCTGATCGTCGAGGCTGGCATCCGCGGGATCGCGGTACCGGTGACGGCTGCGGCGGTCGGCGGGCTCATCGGCGCCGCACTGTGGTTCACCCGACCGCCGTCGAAGGCACACCAGCATCCGGGCTATGTGCGTGCCGCGCTTGCCGGTTTCGCGGCCGCCGTCGTCGCGGTCTACGCCTGCCTCGGGCTCGTCGACGTCACGCACATCCCGCAGTGGCTGCAGTTGGTCATCCACCTGACGGTGTCCCTTGTCGCGCTTCTTCTGCTGCGCATCGGAATTCATCTCGCCCTGCTGCACGAGGAACACGACGAGATCCAGTCCGATGAGCCGGTGCTGTGCCCACACTGCAACCACGTGGTACCCGACATGGCGTTCTGTCCCGCCTGCGGTGTGGCCACGCATGCGGCTTCGCGATCGTCGCGCAGAGATCGACGCCAATCGCGACCGACGGCCCATGCCGAAGACGAACCGGCAACCGATCTCACGTGTCCGGGGTACTCAACCACGCCGGGCACCTACGACGCCAAGCCGCCACGCCGGACGTCGTATGCCCGGCTGTTACGGACGTGGGGCGTCGCCATCGTGGTGGTGGCACTCGCGCTCGTCGGGCTGTCGGTGGTGATCCACAAACCGCCTGCGCGCTATGTCTGTCCGCCCGACTGCGGGCACCCGCCGACCGGCGAACCCGTCGCCATCAACCCCCGCTTCACCGCGCCCGACGGAAGTTTCTCCGTCTCCTACCCCGCGCCGAGTCCGGCGTACCGGATCACCACGAGCCCAACCGGTATCCGGGCCGACTTCCTCGGCGGCGACGGCGGCACCATGCAGTTGATGAGTCGGCCCGCGAACGGTCGGACCGCAGAACAGATCGCCACCGAACTGGTGCACCAGACGTTCCCCGACACCAAGACCGCGTATGAGATCCCCAACGCGATGGTGGGCTACACACCGGGCTACGGCGTGGTGGCCGACTGCTGGCCGCAGGGCGCAAACGCCAACTACATGCGAATGCGGATCATCGCGATGGTGGCAGTGAAGAACGACCTCGCGCTCGTCGCCGCCGCGGTCGGGCCGTTCCGTCAGTTCGGCCCGGACTTCGGGCTCGGCAAGCCGTCGGGGGCCAACCTGCAACTCGCCCTCGACATGGGCAAATACGTCAACAGCTTCAGCTGGAAGGGCGACCCGGCGCGCTGACCCCTCGCCGAGCAGACGCATAAGTACCCGAAACGCCATGAAATTGGGGACTTTTGCGTCTGCTCGCCAGAGGAGTCACTCCCATTCGATGGTGCCGGGCGGCTTGCTGGTGACGTCCAGGACGACCCTGTTCACCTCGGGCACCTCGTTGGTGATGCGGGTCGAGATGCGTTCGAGCACGTCGTAGGGCACCCGCGTCCAGTCCGCGGTCATCGCGTCCTCGCTGGACACCGGTCGCAGCACGACCGGGTGGCCGTAGGTGCGTCCGTCGCCCTGCACACCGACCGAGCGGATGTCGGCGAGCAGCACCACCGGGCACTGCCAGATCTGGTTGTCCAGGCCCGCGGCGGTGAGTTCCTCACGCGCGATCGCATCCGCTCGGCGCAGCGTCGCCAGCCGGTCCTCGGTCACCTCGCCGATGATGCGGATCGCCAGGCCCGGGCCCGGGAACGGTTGGCGTGCAACGATTTCCTCGGGCAGACCGAGTTCGCGGCCGACGGCGCGGACCTCGTCTTTGAACAGCAGCCGCAACGGCTCCACGAGCTTGAACTTCAGGTCGTCGGGCAGGCCGCCGACATTGTGATGACTCTTGATGTTCGCGGTGCCAGAGCCGCCGCCGGATTCCACCACATCGGGATAGAGCGTGCCCTGGACCAGGAAGTCGACCTCGGACCCGGTATCGCCCACGATGTCGCGCACCGCGCCCTCGAACGCCCGGATGAACTCCCGGCCGATGATCTTGCGCTTGCCTTCCGGGTTGGTCACGCCGGACAACGCCTGCAGGAACCGGCCGGCGACATCGACGGTGACCAGGTTCGCGCCGGTCGCGGCGACGAAGTCGCGCTGCACCTGCGCACGCTCGCCTTCTCGCAGCAGGCCGTGGTCGACGAACACACAGGTCAGCCGGTCTCCGATGGCGCGCTGCACGAGAGCGGCCGCGACGGCGGAGTCCACACCCCCGGACAGGCCGCAGATCGCCCTGCCGTCGCCGATCTGCGCGCGGACCTGTCCGACCAGGCTGTCGGCGATGTTGGCGGGCGTCCACGTCGAGTCGATGCCCGCGAACTCGTGCAGGAACCGGCTCAGTATCTGCTGGCCGTGCGGGGTGTGCATGACCTCGGGGTGGTACTGCACGCCCGCCAGCCTGCGCGCCGGGTTCTCGAAGCCCGCCACCGCCGCGCCTGCGCTGCTGGCCGTCACCTCGAAACCCTCGGGTGCGGCCGTCACGGCGTCACCGTGGCTCATCCAGACCGGCTGGGTTTCCGGCAGATCCGAATGCAGTTGTCCGCCAGACACTTTCAGCTCGGTGCGGCCGTACTCACTGGTGCCGGTGCGGGCAACGGTGCCGCCGAGGGTCTGCGCCATCGCCTGAAAGCCGTAGCAGATCCCGAACACGGGGACGCCGAGGTCGAACACCGCGGGGTCGAGTTGCGGGGCGCCCTCCTCGTAGACGCTGGACGGGCCGCCGGACAGCACGATGGCCTGCGGATCCCTCGCCTTGATCTCGTCGACGGTCGCGGTGTGGGGAATCACCTCCGAGTACACCCGCGCCTCGCGGACGCGACGGGCGATCAGCTGCGCGTACTGCGCGCCGAAGTCGACCACCAGGACGGGGCGTGGGGATGGCGATTGCACCTGCTCAGTTTACGGGCGGGGTGCCTCGCCGCCTGCCGAGCGGCGCCACAACACGGAGATGCCGTCTTCGCTGACCGCCATCGCGCGGATGAAGGCCTCGTTGTCGAAGCCGGGCAGCCGCTGCAGCCCGGCCAGCAACTGATCGTCGTCGCCCATCGGTATCGCACGGTTGCTGCCGTCGTCGTAGCTCAGCACGAAGAACACGTCGGGTTCGAACGGTCCCTTCGACGTCGTCATCAATGCAACCTCGGTCAGCTGGGGCGCGACCGTCGGCGGATGGGCGCTGCGGTGCGCCTCGAGCAGGTGCTCGACGCCGGACCCGAACGGCTGAAGCACCGCCGGTTCGCGGTCGGGGAATTCGAACCGCACGGCCCGCCACGAGCCGAGCGGGATCGGACCCGCCTTACGCGGATAGCGCTCCTGCGTCAGTCGCACTTCGGCCAGCGGCCAACGTCCGATCAGTTCGGTGCCCTCATCCGGCCGCTTGAACGCCGTCGCGACGATGTACAGCCGGACGTCGCCCGCCCCGATCAGTGTCCACTGCGGAAGCCCGCCCGCCCATTCCCGCCGGCCGAGCACACCGGGTTGCGCGCCCATGCTGTTGCCCACCCAGGTGAAGTTGGTTACGGCAATCAGAGGTTCGTCGGCGAACGGCTGCGTCTGCTCGATCAGGAGCCGCATCCGGCGACGCTCGAGGAAGTTCACCGGCCCTCTACAGCAGGTCCGTGATCGTCTTCAGGCCCGCTTCGTAGAGCACCCCGGGCAGCATGCCGCCGTCGATCTCGATGGTGGTGCCGTTGACGAAGTCGGCGGCGCCGCTGCACAGGAACACGCACACCCGGCCGACCTCGGCCGGTTCGCCCGCGCGCCGAAGCGGCACGTCGCGGAAGTACTGCTCCCCCTGCGGGTCGTCCTTCGGCAGCACCAACGAGCGGAAGTTCTCGGTCATCGTCGGCCCGAGCGCCAGGCTGTTGACCCGGGCGTGCGGCCCCCACTCCTCGGCCAGCGACCGGGTCAGGTGGTTGAGCCCGGCTTTGGCGGCACCGTAGGACACCAGCGTCGGCGAGCCCGCGGAGTGCCCGGCGCCGCTGGAGATGTTGATGATCGAGCCGACGCCGTCCTGATCGCGCATCTGCCGGTAGACCCGCAGCGCGAACCACAACGGGCTGACCAGGTTCATCTGGATCGCGAACGCATGGAAAAGGGCGGTGCGCTCGAAGTCGTCGTCGGCGCGCGGCGCACCCTGGATCCGGCTGACGAGCGCGGGAATGTCCTCGGCGTGCGGGGCCGGCACGGTGCCGCCTGCGTTGTTGACCAGGATGTCGATGCGCCCGTAGGTGTCGGCGACCTCGGCGACCATCGTGTCGATGGCCCGCAAATCGCCTTGGTCACATATCATTTGGGCACTGCGCGCCAGCCAGGCCTCATTCTGCTCGGCGCCGGGGATGCCGTCGAGTTTGGAGCGCGAGCAGCCGATGACCGTGGCTCCTGCCCGAAGGAGTTCGTGCGCGATGCCGACACCGACCCCTCGACTCGTGCCTGTGACGATGGCCACCTTGCCGTCGAGGACGCCCTCGGTCTTCACCCGCCAAACCATAGACGAGCATCCTGGGTGTGATTGGGTATCCGTGAGCAAGCCCGAAACACGGTCGTAGAGGAGATACATGCCCGAGTGGGTCGTCATCCTGCTGGCTCTGGCTGCCGCGGTGACCTCAGCGCTCGGGATCGTCATCCGTCAGCGCGCGACGCTGACGATCCCTCAGGACGAGGGCGTCAGCACGACGATGTTCAGGAAACTGCTGCGCAACCGGTTGTGGTGGGCGGGCACCGCGGTGGCAGCGGCGGGTTACGGGTTTCAGGCGCTCGCGCTGACCTGGGGATCGCTGATCCTGGTGGTGCCGCTGTTGGTGTCGGCGCTGCTGTTCGCGTTGCCCATGAGCGCCCGGATGGCCCACCGCCGCGTGACGACGCACGACTGGGTGTGGGCGCTGGTGCTGACGTTCGGGCTGGCGGTGTTCGTGCTGGTGGCCCGGGTGCAACCGGGCAACTATCGGCCGGTGCCCGCCGTCTGGATCCTGGCCACCGCGTTGTGCGTGGTGGTGGTGCTCGGGTGCGTCGTCGGCGGTGCGCGCAGCGAAGGGCGCAAGCGCGCCGTGCTGATCGCCGCCGCGGTCGGAGTGCTGTTCGGCGTGGTGTCGGTGCTGACCAAGGTCACCGTGCAGCGGCTCAACGAGGAAGGCGTGTGGGGCACGCTGGTGGTGCCTGCGCCATACCTCGTGATCATCCTCGGCGTGGCGGCAACGTTGTTGCAGCAGTCTGCTTTTCACGCAGGCGCGCTGCAGGCGTCGGTGCCCACCATGCTGGTGCTCGAGCCATTGGTCGCGGTGCTGCTCGGCGTCGTCGTGCTCGGTGAGGCACTCAAGGTCACCGATCCCAGAACGGTCGCACTGCTGGCGGTCGCCGTCGCGGCGATGGTGGCGGCGACGATCGCCCTGGGCCACGACGAGGGTGCGTTCGAAGAGATGCTCGAAGCCGAGATGGCGCGTCGGGCAGAAGCCGAAGCCGAAGCCGAGAGATCGACCTAGGCGAGTTGCTTGTGCATGGGCAGCCCGCCCGTTGCCTCGAACACCACCCGCCGTCCGATCTCCACGGCGTGGTCGGCGAACCGCTCATAGAACCGGCCGAGCAACGCCACGTCGACCGCCGAGCACACGCCGCTCTGCCATTCGCGGTCCATCAGCACCGTGAACAGATGCCGATGCCTGGTGTCGACGACGTCGTCCTTATCCCGCAGTTGCGCGGCCTTCTTCGGATCCGGTGACCGCAGCACCTCCTGCGCCGTCCTGGCGAGTTGTACAGCCACGTCAGCCATTTCGGTGAACAATCCGCGGACCTCATCGGGCACCGCATGGTGGGGATGCCGGCGCCGGGCGATGTTGGCCACATGCACGGCCAACGCCCCCATGCGCTCGATGTCGGCTCCGACGTGCAGCGAACCGACGACCTTGCGCAGATCGCCCGCGACGGGTTGTTGCAGCGCCAGGAGCCTCACCGCGGATTCCTCGGCGCGGCGCCACTTGTCGGAGATGCGGTCGTGATCGCTGATGACCTGTTCGGCGAGTTCGAGATCGGCCAGTAGCAGCGCGTTCGACGCGTGCAGCATGGCGTCGGCGGCCATCCCGCACATCTCGGCCAACTGGTCGCAGAGCGCCGCCAGTTGTTCCCGGTATGCCGTGCGCATGGCCCAAACCTTCCCGCCGGGACGATGCCCTGCGTGAAAGTCAGATACCCGGAATCGGTTTGCCTAACCGGCGTTGCTGACCTGCTGCCCCGGCTCGAACGGGATGCGACGCAGCGCACCGATCGCGTCGGCAGGCACGACGGGATGCTCGGGTTCGATCGGCGCGAGCCGCTTGTACGGCTCGCCCTGCTTCGGCCGCAGGTCCTCCTCGCCCTTGTTCGGCCACAGCGACGCCGCACGCTCGGCCTGCGCGGTGATGCTCAGCGACGGGTTCACGCCGAGGTTGGCCGATACCGAGGCGCCGTCGACCACGTACATCGTCGGGTAGTTGTACACCCGGTGGTAGGGGTCGATGACGCCGCGCTCCGGGCTGTCCGAAATGGCCGCGCCGCCGAGGAAGTGCGCGGTCAGCGGGATGTTGAACAGCTCGCCCCAGGTTCCGCCCGCGACGCCGTCGATCTTCTTGGCCAGCCTGCGGGTGACCTCGTTGCCGACGGGAATCCAGCTCGGGTTGGGTTCGCCGTGGCCCTGCTTGCTGTCCATCATGCGGAAGCCCAGCTTGGTCTTACGGGTGAACGTGGTGATGGAGTTGTCCAGATGCTGCATGACGAGGGCGATCATCGTGCGCTCGCTCCAGCGCGTCGGGTTGAGCAGCCGCAGCATGGTCTTGGGGTCCTCGCGCGCCTGGTCGAGCAGTTGCCGCCAGCGCGGGACGTCGGTGCCTTCCGGCCCCGCACCGTCGGTCATCAATGTCTGCAGGAGGCCCATCGCGTTGGAGCCCTTGCCGTAGCGGACCGGTTCGACGTGGGTGTCGGAGGTCGGGTGGATCGACGACGTGATCGCCACCCCGTGGGTGAGGTCGAGATCGTCGCTGACCGCGAGGCGACCCGCGCCGACGATCGACTCGGAGTTCGTCCGGGTGAGCACGCCGAGCCTGTCCGACAGCTTCGGCAGGTTGCCGCGGTCACGCATCTTGAACAACAGCTTCTGGGTGCCGAACGTGCCCGCCGCGAGGATGAGGTTGGTCGCGGTGAACGTGCGACGATTCCGGCGGAGCAACCGGCCGGTGTGTGCGGTCTTGACCATCCACAGACCATCGGCCCGCTGTTTGAACCCGGTCACCGTCGTCATCGGATGCACTTGTGCCCCAGCGGATTCCGCCAGGCCGAGGTAGTTCTTCACCAGAGTGTTCTTCGCGCCGTAGCGGCAGCCCGTCATGCAGGAACCGCACTCGATGCAGCCGGTGCGCGCCGGGCCCGCCCCGCCGAAGTACGGGTCGGGCACCGTCTTGCCCGGCGCCTTGGTGCCGTCGGGACCGAAGAACACACCGACGGGCGTCGGCACGAACGTGTCGCCGACACCCATGTCATCGGCGACCTCTTTCATGACCTTGTCGGCGTCGGTGAAGGTCGGGTTCTGGACGACGCCGAGCATGCGCTGCGCCTGCTCGTAATGCGGCATCAGTTCGGCGCGCCAGTCGGTGATGTGCTTCCACTGCGGGTCGTTGAAGAAGGGGTCCGGTGGCACGTAGAGCGTGTTGGCGTAGTTCAGCGATCCCCCGCCGACGCCCGCGCCCGCCAGGATCATGACGTTGCGGAGCAGATGGATGCGCTGGATGCCGTACATGCCGAGCTTCGGCATCCACAGGAACTTGCGCAGGTTCCACGAGGTCTTGGCGAAGTCGGAGTCCTCGAAGCGGCGTCCCGCCTCCAGCACGCCGACGCGGTAGCCCTTCTCGGTCAACCGCAGCGCCGAAACGCTCCCCCCGAACCCCGAACCAATGATCAGAACGTCGTAGTCAGGCTGCATCGACCCAGTATGAACTTACCGGCGAGTAACCAAAAGCCCGGGGCCGAGTGTGCACCTTTGGACGCGAAACGCCCGCGATCCGTCAAATTCTGCACAGTCGAGCTAATTGCCGACGGTCAGGCCGACCTTCTGGAACTCCTTGAGGTCGCAGTAGCCGGCCTTGGCCATCGACCTGCGCAGGCCGCCGACCAGGTTCAGCGAGCCGAACGGGTCGTCGGACGGGCCGGTGAGGACCTGCTCCAGGCCGGGCCGCTCGCCGAGCGCGACCTGCAGCAGCGCACCGCGGGGAAGTGACGGGTGGGCGGCGGCGGCGGGCCAGAACCAGCCGTCGCCCATCGCCTCGGCGGCCAGCGCGAGCGGGGTGCCGAGCACCACGGCGTCGGCTCCGCAGGCGATGGCCTTGGCCAGGTCGCCGGAGGTGTGGATGTCGCCGTCGGCCAGCACGTGGACATACCGGCCGCCGGTCTCGTCGAGGTACTCGCGCCTGGCGGCGGCGGCGTCGGCGATCGCGGTGGCCATCGGCACGCTGATGCCGAGCACCTCGTCGCTGGTGGTCACACCGCTGGTCGAGCCGTAGCCGACGATGACGCCGGCGGCCCCGGTGCGCATCAGGTGCAGAGCGGTGCGGTGATCGAGCACGCCGCCGGCGACCACCGGCACGTCGAGTTCGGAGATGAACGTCTTCAGGTTCAGCGGCTCGCCGTCGTTCGCGACGCGTTCGGCCGACACGATGGTGCCCTGGATGACGAGCAGGTCGATGCCCGCCGACACCAGCGCCGGCGTCAACGCCTGTGCGTTCTGCGGGCTCACCCGCACCGCGGTCGTCACGCCCGCCTCACGAATGCGCGCGACGGCAGCACCGAGAAGGTCGGGATCGAGCGGCGCCGAATGTAGTTGCTGCAGAAGGCGAATCGCCGCCGACGGTTCGGGCTCCTTGGCTGCGGCCTCGACGACTTGCGCGATCTTGGCGTTCACGTCGGCGTGCCTGCCGATCAAACCCTCGCCGTTGATGACACCGAGGCCGCCGAGGCGACCCATCTCGATGGCGAACTCCACCGACACCAACGCGTCGGTGGGATGGGTGACGACGGGGATTTCGAACCGGTAGGCATCGAGTTGCCACGCCGTCGACACATCCTGCGATGACCTGGTACGCCTGGACGGAACGATGTTGATGTCGGCGAGTTCATAAGTGCGGCGGGCAGTTCGGCCCATACCGATCTCGACCATGTCGCGCATGCGGGCTCGCTAGCGGGTGTAGTAGTTGGGCGCTTCGACGGTCATCGTGATGTCGTGCGGATGGCTCTCCTTCAAGCCGGCAGCGGTGATTCGCACGAACTGCGCCTGCTGCAACTGCTCGATCGTCGATGCGCCGGTGTACCCCATGGCCGCCTGCAGGCCGCCGGTGAGTTGGCGGATCACGCTGGACAACGGCCCGCGGAACGGGACACGGCCCTCGATGCCTTCCGGCACCAACTTGTCCTCGCTGAGCGCATCGTCCTGGAAATAACGGTCTTTCGAGTACGACTTCGCTCCGCCGCGGCTCTGCATCGCTCCGAGCGACCCCATGCCGCGGTAGCTCTTGAACTGCTTGCCGTTGACGAAGATCAACTCGCCGGGGGCTTCTGCGGTACCCGCCAGCAACGAGCCGAGCATCGCCGTCGACGCACCGGCGGCCAGCGCTTTGGCGATGTCACCCGAGTACTGCAGGCCGCCGTCGGCGATCACCGGGATACCGGACGGCGCACACGCGGCGACCGCTTCCAGAATCGCCGTGATTTGAGGCGCCCCGACGCCGGCGACGACGCGGGTCGTGCAGATCGAGCCCGGTCCGACACCGACCTTGACGGCGTCGGCGCCCGCCTCGACCAGTGCCGCAGCGGCGGCCCGGGTCGCGACGTTTCCGCCGATCACATCGACGCGCTCGCCGACCTCGCGCTTGAGCTTGCTGACCATGTCGAGGACCAGCCGGTTGTGGGCGTGCGCGGTGTCGACGATGAGCACATCTGCGCCTGCATCGGCCAGCGTCATGGCGCGCGTCCAGGAATCGGGTCCGATGCCGACGGCCGCGCCGACCAGCAGCCTGCCGTCGCTGTCCTTGGTCGCGAACGGGTGCTGTTCGGTCTTGACGAAGTCCTTGACGGTGATCAGGCCGGTCAGCCTGCCGTGGCCGTCGACGATGGGCAGCTTCTCGATCTTGTTGCGCCGCAGCAGACCGAGGGCCGCGTCCGCGGTCACCCCTTCACGCGCGGTGATCAACGGCGCCTTGGTCATCACCTCGGAGACGGGCTTGTTCATATCGACTTCGAACCGCATGTCGCGGTTGGTGATGATGCCCACAAGGGCGCCGGAGCCGTCGACGACGGGCAACCCCGAGATCCGGAACCGCGCGCACATCGCGTCGACCTCGGCCAGCGTGTTGTCCGGCGAGCACGTCACCGGATCGGTGACCATGCCCGCTTCCGACCGCTTGACGGTCTCGACCTGGCCGGCCTGCTCGGTGACGGGGAGGTTGCGGTGCAACACGCCCATGCCGCCTGCGCGGGCCATCGCGATCGCCATCCGCGACTCGGTGACGGTGTCCATCGCCGAGCTGACCAAGGGCACCTTCAGCCGGATGCGGCGGGTGAGCTGGCTGGACGTGTCGGCGGTGGCCGGGACCACATCGGACGCGGCGGGCAGCAGCAGCACGTCGTCGAAGGTCAGCCCGAGCATGGCGATCTTGGTGGGGTCATCGCCGCCGGTCGGCACCGGTACGGCGATGGGGATGTCGCTTTCGGCGATCGACATGGGTTACAGCCTCCATCGGCGGGCAGCTAGATATCCATCTTATCGGCTCTGCACTTCCAAACAGGCCCCCACACGGCTGCGCCGGGCAACCCGGGCCAACTGAGCAACGGCTAGCGCGATCCCAGCACCGCTGCGTAGTGTGGAACCGTGCGAGACAACCTGCCACCTGGTTTGCCGCCGGACCCGTTCGCCGATGACCCGTGCGACCCTTCGGGCGCGCTGGATGCCCTCGAGCCGGGTCAGCCGCTCGACGCGCAGGAACGCACAGCTGTCGAGGCCGATCTGGCTGATCTCGCGGTCTACGAAGCGCTTCTGGCGCACAAGGGAATTCGCGGTCTCGTGGTGTGCTGCGACGAGTGCCAGCAGGACCACTATCACGACTGGGACATGCTGCGGGCCAACCTCTTGCAGCTTCTGGTCGACGGCACCGTACGCCCGCACGAGCCCGCCTACGATCCCGAGCCCGACGCGTATGTGACCTGGGATTACTGCCGCGGTTACGCCGATGCCTCACTCAACGAGGCAACGTCGGAATCCGACGGCTATCGCTGACAGCTGATCTCTAGTTCTTTTTACCGGGCTTCTCGCCCGGGATCGGCCACAGCGTCGGCGCCTCGATCTTCGGACCTTCCTGCGCAGGCGCTTTGGGCGCAGGTATGTCCGGGATCACCGGTAACGGCGGAAGCTCCGGTGCAGCGGGCTTAGGCATCGGCACGATCTCGGGGATCAGCGGCTTGGGCTGCTCGATCTGCTTCGGCGGCTCGATCGGCTTCGGCAGCTCGATGGGCTTCGGCAGTTCGATCGGCGGCTTCGGCAGATCCGGGCCGGGATTCGGCTTGGGCACCTCGACGACCGGCGGCTTCGGCACTTCGATCGGCGGCAGATCGACCGGCGGCTTGGGTAAGTCGATCGGCGGCAGATCGACCGGCGGCTTGGGCAGATCCACCGGCGGCTTCGGCAGAGGCAGCGACGGCAAGTCCGGCAGCGAAATGTCCGGCGGCACACCAGGTCCCGGGATGGGAACCTGCGGAAGCTGAGGTATCTGGGGAATCGAGATATCCGGCAGCGGGACATTCGGCACAGGCAACTGCCCGGGCACAATCGGCGGCAACGACGGCAGGCCTGGCGGCACCTGGATCGGCAACGAAATGCCGGGACCGTTGGACTGCGGGGCCGCAGGCGGCGGTGGAGCCACCGCGGCGGGATCACGCGTCTGGACCTTGGCGGCCAGATTGTTCAGCTGCTGCTGCAACTCCTCCTGACGCTTCGGATCCTCGACGGTCTGCACGGTCGAGGTGACGGTTTCAAGCTTGTCCTGGGCGGCATCCCAGTTGCCCTGCTCGATGAGTTGCTGGACCTCTTGCATCTCGGTCTGCGCGGCCAGCGCGACCTGATCATCGCGGGTGGTCTTCTCTTCACCGAAGATGCTGACCCGCAGGCCGTACAGCGCATCGCCGGGTGCCGCGCTGTACAAGATGGCGCCGAAACCTCCGAGGCACAACATCGCCGCGGCGACGGAGCCCATCACCGCGACCGACATCCGGTTCCGTCGCTGCGATGCCAGCGCCCGATGCAACACGATCTCGGCGTCTTGCTGTCCGGCCACGTGAGCAGGCGGCCTGCGCACCTCGTCGCGCCAGCCCGCCATCAGGTTGGCCAATTCGGCGTCAGCGGGGTCGCTGGCGTAGACGGGGCGCTCCGACGCCAGCGCGTCGAGGTACTGGTCAGTGTGCGCGATGGCGTTCAGCGACGGGTCACCCCCGTTGCCGCCCCAGCGTCCGAAATCAGGCATGGTCGTATCCCGTCGCCATGATCTCCGACTTCAGCCGCGCCAGTGCCCGGTGCTGCGCCACCCGGACGGCGCCCGCGGTGCTGCCCACGGCCTCCGCCGTCTCCTCGGCGCTCATGCCGACCACCACGCGCAGGATGAGGATCTCGCGCTGCTTCTCCGGCAGTACGGCCAGCAGCCTGTTCATCCGCTCGGCGGCCTCGCCTTCCAGGGCCATCTGCTCGGGTCCGGCTTCCGCGGAGAAGCGCTCCGGCACGACCTCGGTCGGGTCAGAGCGGTTCCTGGCGGCCGCGCGATGCGCGTCGGCAACCTTGTGAGCGGCGATGCCATATACGAAGGCCAGGAACGGTCGTCCCTGATCCTTGTAGCGCGGCAGCGCCGTGATGGCGGCCAAGCAAACCTCCTGAGCAACATCGTCAGCTGAGAGACCGCTCCGCTCGGCCGTCCCGACTCTGGCCCGGCAGTAGCGGACAACAATCGGGCGGATGGTCTCCAGTACCTGCCGGAGCGCGTCCCGGTTGCCCGCCACGGCTTCAGCAACGACAGCATCGAGACGTTCTCCCGAAATTGTCATCGGTGAAGCTCTCTCCAGCGTTACTGATGGGACATATGGCGTTTAAGAAACCGGGCTAAACACTAACTCTCGAGCCGAGGCGGCCCGTCTCAGCGACCAAACAACACGCCGCCACGGCGCCGCACCGTATCAGCGGACACGTCGCGAATTCCAACGACTTGAGCAGCGGAGTGGTTCCCGCTGCCGATATCGCCGAGCAGGCACGCCAACGCCCAGCTCAGCGGGACGAACCCAAGATCAATGGTGGTTATCAGCGCGGCGTCGGCCACCTCCCGCGACCGGTCCAGCCTGCCGTCGCTGCACAACGCGGCGGCCAGTACGACCTCGGACTTCACCGCATGGCGGAACGATCCGAGGCCGCCCGCCAGTTCGCGTGCGCGCTCGGCGTGACCAACCGCGGCGGCGCCGTCACCGGTGGCCATCGCCAATTCCGCCGACACCCACCCGAACCGGACCGACAGCCGCGGCGGGCTGACGCCGAGCAAACCCTCGGCACGCCGCAGAGCGGTGGCCGACGCGGCGAATCTCCCGATGCCGAGTGCATCTGCGGCGAGTCCGATCAGCGCGTCGCCTTCGGCCTCGGGGTCGGCGGCCGACACCGCGAGAGCGCGACCGTCCCAGCCCCGGGCCTTGGCGTGCCAACCCAACTGACGCAAAAAGGAGGCATGGGCGCTGTGCGCAAGCGACGCCAGGCGTCCGACGCGTTCGGTCCGACGCACGCATTCCAGGTCTGCATTGGCGTTGGCGTAGCGTCCCTGCCCGCCTGCTGCCACCGCCCGCAGCCAGAGTTCCTCGGCTGAGCGCGCCGTCGGCAGCGGCCATTGTTGCGGGGTATCGCCGAAGGCGGCGTTGGCGAGCATCAGGCGCCGACGTTATCAATAGCGCTATATCCCGGGGCTGCAATGAATCCGGTACCGGCGGGCACGGGTAAGCCGTTCAAGCAGAATCTCTTTGGTTAACAGTTCGTGCGCCCCGTGTTACAGGAATGTCAACCAGCGGCTGACCGCCGAAAAAAGTCACGCCAACACACCGGCGGGCGAACTGCAGAAATGCGAGTCATCGTGCATTACCGGGCCATTGGTTATCACTCACGTCGATGACCACGGGTCGAACCGATGAACGTGATGTAAATTCTCGGCCTGCGGATATGTGGTTGAGCACATGTTCTGGCTATTGACTGATTTTGCTACGCGCCCATACCTTGTGTGCACGAGCTGTCATCGGCGACTGTGCTCGGTTCGGTTCCACGACTCACGCACCCGTGCGTTCTCGAAATCGGTGCGTAGAGAGGGGTTTTCCACATGCCACAGCCGCAGCAGCTACCGGGACCCAACGCCGATGTCTGGGATTGGCAGATGCACGGCCTTTGCCGTGGCGTCGACTCGTCGGTGTTTTTTCACCCCGACGGGGAACGCGGCCGAGCCCGCGCACAACGCGAACTGCGCGCCAAGGAGATGTGCAGGCGCTGCCCGGTGATCACCCAGTGCCGTTCGCACGCGCTCGCCGTCGGCGAGCCGTACGGAATCTGGGGCGGGCTTTCGGAATCCGAGCGCGAGTTGCTGTTGAAGCGGGGCATCCGCCGCGCGTCGTAACCAGCCAACGAAAAAGGGCCTCGTCCGGGATGACCGGCGGGGCCCTTTTCGGCTGTCTGTCAGCGGGCGACGAGGGTGGTGCGCCGGACGGGCCGCGCCCGTGAGATCCGGCGCCGGAACGCGCCACGGCGCCTGCCGACCTTCCACGAGCCCCACTCGCCGAGCGTGACGCCGGCCGCCAGGGCGGTGCCGATGCCGAATGCGCCGAGTACCGATGCGAAGCCGACGGCGTGCTGGTCGTTGAGGATCGCGTAGATGCCGTGCAGCAATGACAAGCCCGGTAGCAGCGGCACGATGCCGGTGATGGACACCACCAGCGGCGGTGCCAGGTTGCGACGTTCCATCAGGCGGCCGACGAGGCCGATCGGGACAGCCGCGACGAACGACGCGACAACAGCGCCCAAGCCGGCGCCCTGCGCGACCAGGAAGACGAAGGTGCCCGCCGCACCTCCGAACGCCGCGGCCATCGCCGCCGAGCGCTCGGCGTAGCACGCGAGGGCGAACGCAGCGGCGGTGGCTGCGCCGAATGCGACGCGCACGGCCATCTCGGAGAGAGCAGGCGGCGGCGATCCGCTGATGCCGACGTACGGCGCGCCGAACCGGTTGGCCAGGTGCAACACGAGGGCAACCCCCGCGATGGTCGCGCCGGTCAACATGACCAGCTCGAAGAACCGGCCGGCCGCGGTCACGGGCGCCCCGGAGATCACGTCGCCGACGGAGCCGACCAGCGAAAGCCCGGCGAGCAGCACGACCAGGCCTGCGGCGATGGCGACCGTCGGCTCGAACTGGAAGCCCAGCTTGGGGCTGACCGCGTACAGCAGGATCGGTGGCGCCGTGGCGATGGCGCCGCCGACGGCGTACTGGAAGAAGAACGGCAGCCCGTGCCTGTTCAGCACGCGGTTGACCCGGTCGATCGCCATCGCGCTGAGCGCGCTGACCAAGCACACCAACCAGTTCGCGCCGAGGGTGCCCGCGGTGGCGAACGCCAGCGCGCCCCAGGCGAGGGTGGCGATCCAGCGCTTGTAGGGGTGCGGCGCGGCGATGATCGTATCGAGTTCATGACAGGCCTGCGCCGGGGCGATCTCGCCGGCACGGATGCGCGCTATCAGACGGTCGACCGCGGCCACCCTGCTGAAGTCCATGGACCGGGCCTGCACGACGTGCAGCGTGCTCGCAGGCGCCGACGTCGGTCCGCGGTAGGCGGAGATGTGGATCGTCGTGTTGATGACGTCGACCTCGCACCGCTGAATGCCGTACGCGGCGCAGATGGCGGTGATCTGATCGATGGTCGCGGTGGCGGGTGTCCCCGACGCCATCAGGATGGCGCCGATGTTTCCGGCGAGGTCGAGGATTTCGCCGACGCGCTCGTAGTAGGAGTCGTCGCGTTCGGGGATTTCGGCGTCGGACAGCCGCCGCATGCTGCCGGTCGGCGGTTCGGTGGCCCGAACGAGTCGACTGAGTTTCTCGCGCTGACGTGCCCCCCACGGCTGGCCCGCATCATGACGGGTCAACTCCACAACACACTCCCTTTCCGATTACTCCTCGACTCGAAGAGCGCAACGAGCGCGCGCAAACGAACGATTCATTTAGTGCTTTTAGTTCTGGTGCTTTCGCTCACACCGTCAGCGCTTCTGCATAAACGGGAGCAACAGAACTAGTGTACTTGAACCGTCAAATCCAATGAGTTCTAGACGATCTCCCTCATCGGATGTTCGAGTTCGGCGATCTGGCCGAGGAACGCGCGGGCCGGGCCGGAGGCACTTGCCGAGATGGCCACGCCCAGACGGCGCACGGTCGCAGGGTTCAGCGGCCGCAATACGATTCCGGGCAACCACGGCAGGCCGGCGCGCGGCAGGATGCTCACGCCAAGCCCCGCGCGCACTATTTCGAGCGCCGCCGGTATTTCGCGCGCTTCGAATGCCCGGTCGAATTCGACGCCGAGTTTTGCAGCGATCGCCATGAACACCTCCGCACAGCCTCCGGTGCTGCGAACAAACGGCTCGCGCGCCAGATCCGAATAGTTCACTGTGTGTTTCTCGGCCAACGGGTTGTCCGCCGGTATCACCGCGACGAGGTCCTGCTGGCCGAGCGCCGCCGCTTCGAGGCCCTTGACGGGCAGGCTGACCACACCCGCTTCGACGACGCCCTGGTCGAGCCAGTCGCGCACCTCCTCCTCGCTGCCTTCGAGCAACCGGATGGTGACGGCCGGGTGCCGTTGCGCGAACTTCTGCAACTGCGGGGCGATGAACGTGGCGGTTGCAGTGGGCAGGCTCGCCAGGCTCAGCGTCCCGATGACATCACCGGCCAGGCTGGCCACCTCGGTCCGCATCAACGTCAGCTGACGAACTGCTTCACGGCTGTGTGCGAGCGCGACGGAGCCGACCTCCGTCAGCGCAAACCCCTCGCCGCGCCGCCGGATGAACAGCGGGGCGCCCAGTTCCTTCTCCAGCGCAGCGATGGCGCGGCTGACAGCCGGCTGTGACAGTCCGAGCCTACGACTCGCCGCGGTGAACCCACCCTGATCGGCCACCGCCAGGAAGGTCTTGAGCTGCAGTTCGGTCGGCATCGGTCCCACATATCAGCGAACTCATACGGACATAACAAATCCATTATGCACAGCGGCAGCTTCACAACGTTGATGTAATCGACGAAAGGAGAAACAGATGAAGGACAACACGTCGACCAAGGTGGTCACTCTCGAGCAGATCGACTGGCACGAGACCGCGCTCGGCCGGAACTTCTGGATCAGCGACGACCTCGTCGGTGGGAGGTACTCGACACGGTTCAGCGCGCAGCTGACCAAGTTCGGTCCCGGTGGCGCCTCACCGTTGCACCACCACACCTACAACCACGCGTTCTACTTCTTGACCGGCACCGCGCGGATCCAAATCGGCGACGGGTCGTGGGACACCGAACCCGGCAGCTTCGTCAAGATCCCCGCCTACGAGGAGCACAGCGTGACGAATACCGGCGACGGCGAGCTGGTCTTCCTCGTCATCTACGACCCGCCGCACACCGCGACGGACTAATCGCGCTTGGCCAGGTCCCGCAGGACCAATTCGGTTGTGCCCCAGTCCATGCACTTGTCGGTGACGGACTGCCCGTAGGTCAGCGGGCGACCGTCGGCGTTCTGGGCACCAGCCACCAGGAAGCTCTCCAGCATCACCCCGCTGATCGGAAGCCCGTCGCGCACCATTTGCGCGACTTCGGCGCCCACCTCCGCCTGGCGGACATGGTCCTTGCCGGAATTGGCGTGGCTGCAGTCGATCACGACCCGGCCGGGTAGACCGGCGGCGGTCAACTTGGCCGTCGCGGCCTGCACCGCATCCGCGTCGTAGTTGGGTCCGTCGGTGCCGCCGCGCAGGATGACGTGACAGTCCTCGTTACCGTCGGTGCTCACCAGCGCGCCGCGGCCGAGGTCGTTCATGCCGAAGAAGACATGTTGGGCGGCAGCGGCTTTCACACCGTCGACGGCGACCTGGATGTTGCCGTCGGTGCCGTTCTTGAAGCCGACGGGCATCGACAACCCCGACGCCAGCTGGCGGTGCACCTGCGATTCGGTGGTACGCGCGCCGATGGCGCCCCAGGCGACGGTGTCGGCGATGTACTGCGGGCTCGTCGGTTCCAGGAACTCACAACCCACCGGCAGGCCGATGTCGATGATGTCGAGCAGCAGTTGACGAGCGATACGCAAGCCGCGAGCCACATCGAAGGTGTTGTCCATCCCCGGATCGTTGATCAGGCCCTTCCAGCCGATCGTGGTGCGGGGCTTCTCGAAGTACACGCGCATGACGATCTTGAGCCGATCGCTGAGCTCGTCGGCGACCTTGACCAGGCGGCTCGCGTAGTCGAGCGCCGCGGTGGGGTCGTGCACCGAGCAGGGCCCCACCACGACGAGCAGGCGTTGGTCGCGGCCTGCCAGGATCGCGGCGATCTCGTCGCGGTCGCGGGCAACCCGCTCGGCGCGCCGAGCGCCCAGCGGGAACTCGGAGAGGACGTCGTGTGGGCTGGGGATCTCGCTGAAGCTGCGAATCCTCCGGTCCGATGTGGCCGGCGGCGTCGCGATCTGCGAGAGGTTCATGTCTGGTGCCTTTCTGGTACGGGCACCGGCTGGATCCCCGGCGCCCCTTTAATAACGAAAGGCAGCGACCTGGGGGTCACTGCCTGGGCTCCGGGTGGATGCGTGCTTAACGCTGCGCTTTATCGGCTCCGCCCGGAGCCTGCATAAAGCGCCAATAGCCGGCACGCATACCGATGTTCACGACGAACAGGGTATAGCCCCGCCCGGGGGCGTCCAAATCAGGGTCCGACCAGCCCGGTGTCACTTGATTCGATCTGAAATGCCGTACACCGATCCGACCTCGTCGCAGATGAGGACGACGAGCGGCATTCGTACCGACCCGCCGCGCGTTTGACTGCCTACCTACCACTAGGTAGGCTCTCCGTCATGGCCACTGCCACTGCTACGTCGGACGAGATTTTGCGCTGTGCCCGCTCGCTGATCATCGCGGGCGGCTACAACGGGTTCAGCTATGCCGACATCGCCGCGGTCGTCGGCATCCGCAAGGCGAGCATCCACCACCACTTCCCCACCAAGGTCGACCTGGTCCGCACGTTGGTCGAGCGCTACCGCGTGGAGGCGGACATGGGCATCGCCGAGTTCGAGCGCCAATCCCCCGATCCGCTCGACCAACTCCGCAAGTACGTCGGCTACTGGGCGGGCTGCATCGGGGATCCCACCAGCAGTTTTTGTGTATGCGCACTGCTGGCCACCGAGATTCCGATCCTGCCGCAAGAGATCGTGCTCGAGGTGAGGGCCTACTTCCGCGCGCTGTCCGCATGGCTGACGTCGGTGCTCGAGCGCGGCGCCAAACAAGGCCGCATTGTGCTGTCCAACAGCCCGCGCATCGAAGCTGAGACGTTCATGGCGGCCATGCACGGCGCCATGTTGAGCGCACGGGCCTACGGCGATCCCGCAATCCTCGAGGCGATCACCACGCCCATACTCGAGAGGTTCGAAGCGTCCCCTACCGATTGATAGGTAGGAAACCATCAGCGTCGATGGTGGCGATTCATCGTTTCCACGACAAGTGAAGGAAGAACCATGCCCGAAAACCCCGAATCGACCACTGACGACCAGTGGCTACAGTCCTACTACCTGCTGCGGGCCGCAGTGGCCGGCGTGTGGGTCGCCGCGGCCGTCACGGTCGGGACCAGCGTGCCCGCGATCGGGGCGGCACTGCTGCTCCTGTACCCGGCGTGGGACGCCGTCGCCAACGTCATCGACGCCCAACGCCACGGTGGCGCGACGCGCAACCCGACCCAGGCGCTCAACGTGGTCGTCAGCGTGCTGACCACCGGTGCCGTCGCAATCGCACTGGCGCACAGCATGAACGCCGTCCTCGGCGTGTTCGGCGCGTGGGCCGCGTTGGCGGGCTTGTTCCAGCTTGCGACGGGCATCCGCCGCTGGCGCGGTCACGGCGCGCAGTGGGCGATGATCCTCAGCGGTGCACAATCGATGCTTGTCGGCGTGCTGTTCGTCAAGCAAGCGAGCGCACCCGCGGTGCCCGGTATCGCCGACATCGCGCCGTACGCCGCGTTCGGCGCGTTTTACTTCCTGCTCTCCGGTGTTTGGCTGGCCGTATCGGCGGCGCGTCGCCGATCCGCCACTGCTGCACCGACATCGGCGCACAGAGCGATGTAATCGGACGCCAGCACAAGACGCGCGTTGTCGTCGCCGGACGCCAGATAAACACCGTCGAAGAGATCCCCGGTCTCCCCGCAATAGAAGGAGAACACCGTGTTGTTCAGGATCTGGTGGCACAGGTCCGCGATGGGAAGCATCTCTCGCCGGCTCCGGTCAAGATCGTAGGAGATACCTGCATCGTCGGGAGCGATGGGCAGCCGAGCACCGGAATCGAAGCGCCGCACCGGGATTCGATACCGCCTGATCTCTTCCGGCATCAGGCGCGAGTCGATCAGGCGGTGCATCGCGTACGCGCTCACGACGTAGTCCCGCTCGATCAGTACGTCGGTACTGGCGGTCCAGCGCGTCTGCTGCGTCTTCGCCTGCAGTCGCTGGGCGACCCTGAGGAGTTCGTCGGCCCAGGGCGTCGGGTCTGGGGTCACCCAGCGACAATAGGCGCTCGACGATCACCCCAGATCGTAGTTCTCGCGGGAGACCCGGAAGAAGTGCCCGGTGTCGGTGTCGGTGCACGTCACACCGGAAGTCGCGCTGTCACAAGTGATCACCCCGTACGAGAGGCTCTGCCCGTAGTCGAGCCTCTTCATGTTCGGCGTGCCGAACTTGCTGGCGCCCTCGTAGCAGCCGAGCTTCCCGGGGTTGCCCTGGCTGACGTAGAAATCCAGACCGCCGAAGTCGAAATCGCACGCCCTGCCGAAGGGGCCGCTGGTGGATGCGGGCATCACCCAGATGTGGTCACGGATCTCGCAATTGACCCCTGAACCGTCCGAGTAGATGCTGCAGATGATGTTCCCTGACGGGGTCACGAATTCCTGGTCGGCGGGCACCCCGGCGGCCAGTTCGTCGCCGCCGCACGCGTTCGCCACGGCGGCCAGGGGCAGCGCCGCAGCGGTCGCAATCGACAGCGCGGCGATGATCTTGGTCCTCATGATGAATCCTCTCTGTGGCTGGTCGGGCCAGTGGCAACCCGACCCCCACAGAGTGGATGGGACGTCTTGGCGGATCCTTGGGACGGCAGCCGCCTAGGATCGGCGGGCCTTGACCAGCCTGAGCAGGCCATAGCCGATACCGGCGGCGACGACGAGCACGACCAACCATGGCAGCAGCAGGCCGAACAGCAGCCACAGGTTGCGCGCCACGGAAACCAAAGCGTCCCAACCGCGTTCGACCTGCCCGAAGAACCCCTGATACTGCTCGGGCACCGGTCCGCCAACCGTTTCGGCGACAAAGGTGACGTCGACGGTGCTGTATGCGATGCGGTCACCGAGGGCGTCACGCTGGGCGCGCAGGCTGTCCAGGTCCGCCTGCCGCTGGGACAGGGCATCCTCGGCCGCGATGAGCGCCTCGGGGTCCTTGGCGTCGCGCATGATCGCCAGAAGGCGATCCACCGACGTCTGCAGCGCCTTGATGCGGGCGTCCATGTCGACCCGTTGCGCCGTCACATCCTCAGATCTCGTCTCGGCGGTCTGTACGGTGCCGAGTGTCTTCAGTTCGCGCACAACGCCGTCCAGCTTTTCCACCGGAACCCGCAGCACGATCGAGGTGCGAGCCAGTCCCTGCTCGGACCCGGCATCCTCGGTGCGGCTGTCGACGCGACCGCCCGCGTCCTCCACCATGACGGCCGCCTTGTCCGCGGCCTCGGAGGTGTTGGCCACCGTCACGATCATCGACGCGGTCTTGACCACGTCGCGCTGGGTGTCCTCCACCGGCTGCGGCCCCTTTTCGGGCGGTGCCGCCGGTGCGTTGTCGGTAGAGGTCGATGCGGACTCGTTGCCCTTGAGCGACGGCCCCGCGCACGCCGTCAGCACGCCGAGCATGGCGACACCGATAGTCGCCAGCAACAGCCATTTGCGGGTCAGTCTGCAGGAAATGCGACTCATTCAGCCACCTTGCCATTAGCTGTGTGCCTCGGCCATTTCCGCTGGCAGCTCAGGTGACGGGCCAGACCGTCGTCAACTCAAATCGGTGACCGCATGCTCCTCGAGTTGCATTTTGAGCGCGACGTTCTGCGCTTCGAGGTCAGCCAGCCGTTGGCGCAGGCCGGCAAGAGCCGGTTCGAGTTCGGCGGCGGTGAACCGGGGGGTGATGTGTTGGGGGCAGTTCCAGTCGAAGGCCTCCACGGTCACGATCACGGCGCGTTCGACGACGGCGTCGTAACGGGCATCGCCCAGCGACCGAACGAGATCCGGATCCTGGTCGGCGGTGACGATGCGGGCGCGCCCGAATATCTTGAGCCGCCTGCGCCGCGCATAGTCGACGGTGATGATTGCGACGCGGTCGTCTCCGCCGAGATTTCCGGTGCTGATGTATTGCAGGTTGCCGCGGAAATCGGCCCACCCGATCGTGTGCTCGTCGAGTACGTGGACGAAACCCGGGGGGCCACCCCGATGTTGGACGTACGGCCAACCCGTCTCGCTCACCGTCGCCAGGTAGAAACCGTCACGCTCGGCGAGGAACTCGATCTCGTCGTCGGTCAGCGGATCTGGGTCGGCGGAGGCTGTGCCCGCGATGCGCTTGCGGTCGTAGAACCCATTACTGCCGTGCTCGACCTGGACTGCCTGGACGTCGTCGGTGAACGCAATCGCCGGGTAACGCCTACTCATCGCATCCTCCAGTGGGGTATGTGCCGGTATAGCGCCAAAGTGCGCGCATCAATTCCCGAACGGGGTTGATGTTGGGGATATGCAATGCATATCGGAAAGGCGCATACTTCCTCGTCACATGGCTGCGACTATGTCTGGAGCGGATTAGGTCGAAGGGAGTGACGTCAAAGATGCCGAACGTTTTCCGCCGCGCGATGGCCGTGGGGTTCGTCCTCGCGGCGCCCGGCGTGCTCGGCGTCGCCGAGGCGCACGCCGCGCCCCTGCCCGACTTCTGCGTCCCGCCCGCTGTCGTCGACGACGTCTGCACCGCGCGGCTGACGTCGGTCACCGACGATGTGGTGAACGGGACGATCACCGGAACGCCTCTCGGTGGCGGCGGGTCGATCACCCTTGCGGGACAGGAGGATGCGTACCTCAAGTCGATAGGGTTCGGAGTCGCGCTGCCCGCGGCCGTCGCAGAGTGGGATTCCACGATCGACTCGATCACCAATCTGAACACGGATCCGTCTGAGCCCAATTGGTACGGCAACGCCAAAGCCAGGGCGTTCCTGCCGAGAACGTTGAACGCTATCGCCGACGAATTGCCGCCCGGCACTCTGACGGTCCGGTTCGCGCCGCCTGACGACACCCGGCCGGGCGTCTACCGTCTGGTGTCCATTCAGCCGACAACTCAGTAAGGCCACCAACCGCAACTCCCGGTTCAGCGATCAGGGTTTGTAATGGCCGTGGTCCGTGGCCGTCTCAGGGCGCCGTGATTGGACCCTCAACCCGTGTGGTTGCCGGCGAAGGGTCGATGATGATGCTGCCCGGCAGCGGGTCAGTTGCGGCGACCGGATCGTTACAGGCGAGTGGAGATGTGGAATCCCACAGCCCCATGAATCCAGGGCCGTGCATGATCCCGCGGTGTACAAGGCCGTCGTCACTGATGTTGCCGGTGAAAGTCCATACCGTGTCCGACTCTTCGATCCACGAAATCTTGAAGTCGATCTTGCGCCCGCTGATGGTGCCGTCCTGGATGAACCCGGTAACCGGGATTCCCTCGTCGCCGATGGTGAATGTTTCCCCGGCGAACCGGGTTCCTTGTGGGACGTCGGTGACCTTCACCTCCCCGACGTTTGACCCCTTTATGAAGAAGTCCCCGTTGAATGCATATTGGGAGCACGGAGCCGCCTGTGCGGTTGGCGCGTCGGCGAGAAGGCCGGAAGCGATCATCGCCGCTGCGATGGCGGACAGTCGGAATGGTTGCGTCCAGCAGAGTGGTGTACGAGTCGGACCTGATCAGCGGTACCGGCGTGTCGTAGCCGACTGATTGAGGGTCATCGCGTGATTCTTCGA
>JAWQNE010000020.1:0-104058 GCA_033741175.1 Mycolicibacterium sp. 120270
ACGATGCACTGCTCACCGCGCTAAAAACCGAGGCTGATACCCCGGGCCAACCACACTGCCCAAAACGCGGCATTGACTCCCGGCGCGAAAGCTAGCCGACGACGTCGCGGACCTTGACGGTCTCGAGACCCTTCAGCAGCAGGTTGCGCGTCGTGTCGAGGTGCTTGCGCCAATGCGCTTCGGCCGCCGCGCCGTCGCCGGAGCGCATGAACTCCATCAGGCGGCGGTAGGACCGCATCACCTTTTCGTAGTCGGCCTTGGACACCGGACGGCGCTCCCTGAACACGAACGCCATATGCCGCACCTGGATTTCGTGCAGCATGCCGGCCATCATGCCCAACGTCGCATTACCCGACAGCTCGACGAGCTTGCGGTGAAAATCGCCCGTCGTCTCGGCGAGCCGTCCCGACTGCCAGCCCGCGGGTATGTCTTCGTCGAGCATCCGGTCGAGTTCTTCGAACGCCTCGGCGTTGCCACTCTCGGTGAGCAGTCGCACCGCCATCGGCTCGATCCCGGACCGGGCGGTCATCACGTCGGAGACCGTCGCGCCGGACAGTTCGAGCAGGAGGCCGGCGGGGCGGGCCACGATCTCGGGGCCGGGCACCCGCACGCGCGCGCCGGTTCGCGAACCGCGGCGCACCTCGACCAGCCGCTCGGACTCCAGGACGCGGACGGCTTCGCGCAGGGTCGGCCTGCTGACGCCGAAGTGCGCCATCAGCTCGGCCTCGTTGGGCAGGTAGTCGCCCTCCTTGAGCTGGCCGTCCACGACCATGCGGCGCAGCGTGCCCGCGACCAGTTCTGCGGTCTTGGGCGACCGAATCGGCGCTCCTGCGGCAGACGGGACCGCGTCGGGGCCGATCATCGGCGCCAACGGCGTGCTACGAGCCACCACCCACTCCTGAACCGAGGTCACCACCGGGCCGGTGCGGCCAGGTGTACAACTCAGTAAACCATGTCGAGGGTAGGGCCAAGGCGGTCAAAACGGCACGTGTTGGCGCCGATGGGCGAAGGCTTGAGGCCATGACCGACGACATGTGGGGAACAGGGGACTACGAGGCTGTCGCGGAGAAGGTGACCTCCATCGCCGACGTTCTGGTCCGGAATGCACGCATCGAACCCGGGGTGAAGGTGCTCGACGTGGCCTGCGGCACGGGCAACGCCGGCATCGCGGCCGCCAAGCGCGGTGCGCAGGTCACCGGCCTGGACCTGTCGCCGGGCCTCATCGCGACCGCGCGCCGGCGGGGAGCAGCGGCGAATGTCGATGTCGAGTGGTTGGAAGGGGATGCGCAGTCGCTTCCGTTCGACGACGACAGCTTCGATGTGGTCATCTCGGCGATCGGGCACATGTTCGCGCCCGATCACCGGCAGACGGCGGCCGAATTGCGCCGCGTCTGCCGCAAGGACGGCCGGATCGCAATTGCCTGTTGGACGCCCGAGGGCGCCATCGGTGCCATGTTCAAGCGGCTGGCCGAGATATCGCCGCCGCCTGCCGGTTCCGAATCGCCGCTGCTGTGGGGCACCGTGGAGCATGTGCGTGAACTGCTGGGCGACGGTGTCGACTTCGAGCGCCATGCCGTCGAATTCGAGGAGCCGTCGCCGGCGAACTACGCCGATTTCATGCTGACCAGCTTTCCGCCGCTGATCGCGATGCGCGCCCAACTCGGCGACGAGATCGTGCGCGAGACGTATACGCGGTGGGTCGACGACGTGAACGAGGCCGACGACGGCACGTTGCGCTACCGCGGTGAGTACCTCGTCGCGGTGACCTGACGGCTGAAGCCGCAGCGTAGCGGCGCTCGAAGACGGGTGTGATCTGTCAACCAGTAGGTTGACCTAGTAAACCTTGTTCCTCTACGTTCAAAGTGGACCTCTGTGGGAGAACCCCAAACCTTCGAAGGAGAAGTGTCATGGCTGAAGCCGTAATCGTCGAGGCGGTGCGTTCGCCGATCGGCAAGCGCAATGGCGGACTGTCGGGTGTGCACCCGGCCGAACTGTCAGCGCAGGTGCTCAACGGCCTCGCCGAGCGAACCGGCATCGATCCGGGCATCGTCGACGACGTCATCTGGGGCTGCGTCATGCAGGCCGGCGAGCAGGCGCTCGACATCGGCCGCACCGCGCTGCTCACCGCGGGTTGGCCGGAGAGCGTCGCCGGTGTGACCGTCGACCGCCAGTGCGGGTCGAGCCAGCAGTCGGTCCACTTCGCCGCCGCCGGTGTGGTGGCCGGACACTACGACGTCGTCGTCGCCGGTGGCGTCGAGTCGATGTCGCGCACCCCGATGGGCGCATCGCTGGCCAACGGCGGCAACCCCTACTCGCAGGGCTTCAAGAACCGCTACAGCAAGACCCCGAACCAGGGCATCGGCGCCGAGATGATCGCCGAGCAGTGGGGCTTCGACCGTACCGCAGTCGACGAGTTCTCCCTCGGTTCGCACGAAAAGGCCGCCGCGGCACAGGATTCCGGTGCCTTCGATGACCAGATCGTCGCGATCAAGGATCAGGACGGCAACCCGGTGCTCAAGGACGAGGGCATTCGCCGCGGCACCACGCTCGAGAAGATGGCCACGCTCAAGCCGGCGTTCAAGGAAGACGGCGTGATCCACGCGGGCAACTCGAGCCAGATCTCCGATGGGTCGGCCGCGCTGCTGATCATGTCGGCGGAGAAGGCAAAGTCGTTGGGCCTCAAGCCGCTTGCCAAGGTGCACACCGCCACACTGGCGGGTGCCGACCCGGTTATCATGCTGACCGCCCCGATCCCCGCCACCCAGAAGGCGCTGAAGAAGTCCGGCCTCAGCGTGGACGACATCGGCGTGTTCGAGGTCAACGAGGCGTTCGCCCCCGTGCCCATGGCGTGGCTGAAGGAAATCGGCGCCGACGAGAAGAAGCTCAACCCCAACGGTGGCGCGATCGCGCTCGGCCACCCGCTCGGCGGTTCGGGTGCCCGCATCATGACAACCATGCTGTACCACATGCGGGACAAGGGAATTCAGTACGGGCTGCAGACGATGTGCGAGGGCGGCGGCCAGGCCAACGCCACCATCCTTGAACTGTTGTGACAGAGGCCGTGGCTCCCGCCGCTCTCACCGAGCGGCGGGGCAACGTCATGGTCATCACGCTGAACCGGCCCGAGGCTCGTAACGCCGTCAACAGCGCGCTCAGCACGGCTGTCGGCGATGCGCTGCAGGAAGCTCAGGACGATTCGGAGGTGCGCGCGGTCGTCATCACCGGCGCGGGCGAATCATTCTGCGCCGGAGCCGATCTGAAGGCGATCTCGCGTCGCGAGAATTTGTTTCACCCCCAGCACAGCGAATGGGGCTTCGCGGGATACGTGCACCACTACATCGACAAGCCGACCATCGCCGCTGTCAACGGCACGGCGCTCGGCGGCGGCACTGAGCTGGCGCTCGCCAGCGATCTCGTCGTCGCAGAGGAACGCGCCAAGTTCGGTCTGCCCGAGGTCAAGCGCGGCCTCATTGCCGCGGCCGGTGGCGTGTTCCGCATCGTCGACCACCTGCCGCGCAAGGTCGCGATCGAGCTGATCCTAACCGGCGAACCGATGAGCTCAGCCGACGCGCTCAAGTGGGGCCTGATCAATCAGGTGGTGCCCGACGGCACCGCGGTCGATGCCGCGCTGGCCCTCGCCGAGCGGATCATCGTCAACGCGCCGCTCGCCGTGTGGGCGAGCAAGCGGGTCGCGATGGGGGTCGACGACGGTGTGATCACGGGCGACGAACCCGGCTGGGCCAGGACCATGCGCGAAATCGTCCCGCTGATGCGGTCCGAGGACGCCAAAGAGGGTCCGCTGGCCTTCGCCGAGAAGCGTCAGCCCGTCTGGAAGGCGCGCTAGCTAGCCGGCAGGCGCCTCGGCGCCGGGCACGACCTCAGCGTTGGGCGCCTCCGACGTCGTGGTCGTCGTCGTGGTGGTCGTGCTCGACGAGCCGCTCACGGTCGGAACGATCGGCTCCGGCGGCGAAGCCGGATCCAGCACCTTGTCGATGATGTAGATCCGCGCGTTCTGGGCCTGGATGCCGCCGCAGATCAGCTTCGCGGTGTCGTTGACCTTGATGTCGCCGTTCTTGCCGTCGACCTTGATCTCGGCGCCCTCCTGGGTGGGCCGTTGACCGTGCACGTCTTCGGGGCCGAGCAGGCCGAGGAACACGTGGTAGTAGTCCAGCCGCGTCAGCGCAGCGGGATCGGCCTTCAGGGCGTCCAGCTGGCCGGGCTCGAGCTCGGCGAACGCCTCATTGCTCGGCGCGAACACCACGTACGGCCCGTTGTCCAGCACCGAGGTGATGTTGACATCGGGGTTGAGCCCACCGGAGATCGCGGCGTTGAAGGTGCTGATGTCCGGGATGCTGGCCAGCGCCTTGCTCACCGGCAGGTCGTTCAAAGCCTTCCAGTTGGGCACGGCCTTCTTGAACGGATCGCAGTTGCCCTGCGGGTCCGGGATCTCCGCCTGCTTCACAGGCGCGGGCTCCGGCTCGGCGTATGCGGTCACCGCCAGCGGGATCGATGCCCCGATCGCGGCGATTGCCGCCGCTGCACCCAGTGCCTTGCTGGTGCGAGTCTTCACGTTAAGCTCCTCAGCTCGTCAGTCGCTAGGCATGTTAGGTGGACTGATCGGCCAATGCCAAAGTCAAGATCAGTAAACTATCCCGCCGCGGGTGCGCTGACCTGCACTTTGCGAACATTCGCACACAGTCCAGCGGCCACGATGCAGAGGCCCGCGGCGAGGTAGAACGCGAGGTCGTAATCGCCCTGCAGATCGCGCAGTTTGCCTGCGCCAGCGGCGGCGATCGCCGCGCCGAGCTGGTGCGAGGCGAACACCCAGCCGAACACCACGGGTGCGCGCATGCCGAAGTAGTTGCGGCACAACACGATCGTCGGTGGCACGGTCGCCACCCAGTCCAGCCCGTAGAAGATCACGAACACCCACGTGCTCGGGTCGGCGTGGGGGGAGAGCAGTGCAGGCAGCAGCAGCAGCGAAACGCCGCGACCTGTGTAGTAGACGACCAGCAGCACCCGCGGGTCCACCCGGTCGGTGAGCCAGCCGGAGAACACCGTGCCCGCGACGTCGAGAATGCCGATCGTTGCCAGCAGCCCGGCCGCGACCGTCGTCGGCATGCCGTGGTCGTTGGCCGCGGGAATGAAATGCGTGCCGATCAGGCCGTTGGTCGTCATACCGCAGATCGCGAAGCTCGCGGCCAGCAGCCAGAAAGCGGGCACCTTCGCGCCGAGCGCAAGCCCGCGGAACGCGGCGCGGAAACTGGATCCGGCCACCACGGGCTCGGTCAACTCGGTGGCGCCGTAGGCCGCTATACCCTTGTCCTGCGGGTGATTTCGCATGAATATCGCGACGAGCGGGACGACGGCGAGCGCCGCGGCGGCCACGATCAACGACGCCCAGCGCCAGCCGTGCCGGGTGGTGACCTCGGCGACGATCGGCAGGAAGATCAGCTGTCCCGTCGCGCTGGCCGCGGTGAGCACCCCGGTGACCAAGCCGCGGCGCGCTTCGAACCATCGCGTCGCGACCGTCGCGACGAACCCCATCGAGATCGACCCGGTGCCCACGCCGACGAGGACGCCCCACAGCAGCACCAGCTGCCAACTCGCTGTCATGAACACGCTCAGCGCCGAACCGGCGGCGATCAGCGTCAGCGCGATCGACAGCACCGGGCGCACCCCGAACCGGTCCATCAGCGCGGCCGCGAAGGGCGCCGTCAGGCCGAACAGCGTCATGTTGATCGACATGGCCAGCCCGACGGTGCCGTGCGACCAGCCGAATTCGTGATGCAGCGGCGTCATCATCACGCCGGGCACGGATCGGAAGCCTGCGGCGCCGAGGATGGCGACGAAGCTGACGGCGGCCACCACCCAGGCCCAGTGGATGCGGCTGGTCGGCGCGCGCTGGTCGGCGGCTGCGAGAGTCACCAGGACACTCTGGCGGTTCGGCATCGACCGGGAAAGTGGCAACAATGACAACAGTCATCAAAAACATGCCAAACTGAGTGCATGCATCGCGTCGCCGTCCTGCTGCTGCCGCCGACCGTCGGCTTCGACGCCACAATCCCGCCGATGCTGTTCTCCGGCGCGGCCGACGCCGACGGCAACGCGCTCTACGACGTCGTCACCTGCGCGGTGACCGACGGTCCTGTCGAATCGACGGCGGACTTCGGCATCGTCCCGGGCGCCGGGCCCGAGGCGCTGGCCACCGCGGACACGGTGGTGATCCCGGGCACGCGCTACCCGCCTGCCCGCGTCGACGGTGTGCTGCCCGCTGATGTTGCCGCCGCGCTGGCGTCGATCCGGCCGGGGACACGGCTCGTGTCGATCTGCACCGGCGCGTTCGTGCTCGCCGCGGCGGGCCTGCTCGACGGGCGGCCCGCGACCACCCATTGGAGGTTCGCCGATGCGATGCGCAGGCTGCACCCCGAGGTGCTCGTCGACGAGAACGTGTTGTTCGTCGACGACGGCGACGTGTTGACGTCGGCGGGGCTGGCTGCCGGAATCGACTTGTGCCTGCACATCATTCGGCGTGACCACGGCGCGCAGGTGGCCAACGCCGTCGCCCGGTACTGCGTGGTGCCGCCGTGGCGCGAGGGCGGCCAGGCGCAGTTCATCGACCGGCAGGTGCCGGCGCTGGATCACTATTCGACGGCGCCGACGCGCGAATGGGCGCTGCAACACCTCGACGACGAACTGACCGTGCAGCGGCTCGCCGCGCACGCGAAGATGAGCGCGCGCACGTTCAACCGGCGGTTCCGCGAGGAGACCGGCGAGTCGCCGGGTTCGTGGATCCGCAACAGGCGCGTCGACCGCGCCCGCGAACTGCTCGAGTCGCGCGATCTGCCGGTGGAAGAGGTGGCCCGGCTGTCGGGTCTGGGCTCCGGCGGCAACCTGCGCCACCACCTACGTCGCGGGATCGGCATGTCACCGTCGAGCTACCGCAAGGTGTATCAGGGCGCCTAGCCCCCGCGAACGTTCCTTACCCGTCGAAATTTTCGCCATTCTTCGACTGGTAACGAACGTTCGCGCAACGATGGCGCGCATGGCTGAGCCGCTCATCATCGCGATCCGAGGTCGAGCGCCGGAGTTGCATCCCGAGAGTTGGGTCGCGCCGAACGCGTCCGTCATCGGGCAGGTCGTGCTCGCCGCGAGGGCCAGTGTCTGGTACGGCGCCACCCTGCGCGCCGAGGCCGAACCCATCGAGATCGGCTTCGGGTCCAACATCCAAGACGGCGCGACCGTCCACGTCGACGCGGAGTTCCCCGTCAAGGTGGGCTCAGGCGTCAGCGTCGGCCACAACGCCGTGCTGCACGGCTGCGAGGTCGAAGACGATGCGCTCATCGGGATGGGCGCGGTCATCCTCAACGGCGCGCACATAGGCCAGGGCGCGCTGATCGCGGCAGGCGCGCTGGTACCGCAGGGCGTCGTGGTGCCTGCGCGGTCGCTGGTGACCGGGGTGCCCGGCACTGTGCGACGCGACCTCAGCGACGCCGAGATCGCCAACAACCGCCACAACGCGCACGTCTATCAGCGGCTGATCGACCTACACCGCGCCGCCCTGGAATGAGGCTCACGATTTTGCGCAGCTGACTGCGGGTAAGACGTAGGCGTGAAATCAAACCGAATTCTGGTCACCGGGGCCACCGGGTACGTCGGCTCCCGGCTCGTCACCGAACTGCTGTCCGAAGGCCACGAAGTCGTCGCCGCCTCCCGCAAGGTCGATCGGCTCGCCACGTTCGGCTGGTCCGACCAGGTGACGGCGGTGGCGCTGGACGCCCACGACCCGGCGTCGGCGCGCGCGGCGTTCGCCGAGGCGGGCACGGTCGATGTCGTCTACTACCTGGTGCACGGCATCGGCCAGCCGGATTTCCGCGACGCCGACAACGCCGCCGCGACCAACGTCGCCGAGGCCGCCAAAGAGGCAGGCGTGCGGCGCATCGTCTACCTCGGCGGCTTCGTGCCCGAGGAGGGCGAGCTGTCCGAGCACCTGACCAGCCGCGCCGAGGTCGCCGAATCGCTGAGCATCGACGGCGGCCCCGAAGTCGTGTGGCTCGGCGCCGCGATGATCATCGGCGCGGGGTCGACGTCGTTCGAGATGCTGCGTTACGTCGGTGACCGTTTCTGGCTCATCCCGACGCCGACGTGGATGGACAACCCGATGGACCCGATCTCCGTCAGCGACGTCCTCTATTACCTGGTCGCCGCCGCCGATACCGACGAGGTGCCTGCCGGCGCCTACGACATCTCCGGACCCGAATCGACCACTTACCGCAACTTGTTGGCCGCATATGGCCGCGCGACAGGCCAGCGGCGGGCTAGTGTGCCGATTCGTGGGGTGGATACCAGCGTGGTGTCGATGCTGACTTCGGTGATACTGCCCGTTCCTGGCGGGCTTGCCGCCGATCTCGTTGAGTCGCTTGATCATCCGATGCGGGCGTCGGACGGCCTGCGCGAGATCGTTCCCGATCCGCCGGGTGGGCTGGTGACGATCGACGAGGCCATCAAGCGGTCGTTGTCGAACGGACGTGCTCGGCCGGTCAACGAACTCACCGACCCGCACCACCTCGCCGACACCGACCCGGTGTGGGCCGGCGGCGACGCGCGTCGCATCGCGCAGGTCGCCGAGGCGGTGACGCCGCCGATCGCCAGGCCCGCACTCGGCCTGCTCAACGTCGTACCGGGGCCGGTCGCCGCAGCGTTGCGGACCGGCCTCGACGCCTTGCTCAACCTCTCACCGAAGGCACATCCGGCATGACAGAACCGACCGCCACGGACCATCCGACCGGTCATCCCTCCTTCCTGCAGGAAGTCAAAGCGAACCTCACCAGGGTCGCCGTTCCGTACCACGAACCACCCGGAGTCGTGCTTAGACGACGCATCGTGGTTGCCGTCGTCGTGGTGATCGGCGCTGCGCTGCTTGGCTATTCGCTTGCGCGCGACCCCGGCGACGAATCGTTCTACGGCCTCACCCTGGCGCTGGCCGGGGTGTGGGTGCTGGGCGCTCTGCTGTCGCGCCCCTTGCACCTGGGTCATGTCCGCTTCTTCGGGCGCAATGAGCGACCGGTCATCAGCGGCACGGTCATCGGCCTCGTGCTGGGTGGCGTGTTCGTCCTCGGCGGCCTGGTGGCGCGCGAGTTTCCTGCGCTGCGCGATTACGCAGCCGACGTGCTCGAGTACGCCACCCAGGGCAGCCTGCCGCTGGTCGTGTTCATCACCGTGATCAACGGCCTGGCAGAGGAGGTCTTCTTCCGCGGCGCGTTGTACTCCGCGCTCGAAAAGCACCATCCGGCTGTCATTTCGACGATCGTCTACGTCGTCGTCATCGGTGTCTCGACGATGAACCCGATGCTGACGTTCGCCGCGCTCGTCCTCGGCGCGGTGTGCGCATTCGAACGCCGCGCGACCGGCGGGGTACTCGCGCCGATCCTCACCCACATGGTGTGGGGGCTGATCATGGTGCTCGTACTCCCGCCGGTCTTCGGCGTCTAGCGCAGCGGGTTCGCCAGTTCGTCGCGGCGCATCCGCGCCGCCCGCATCGCGACCGCCGCGAACACCACCGGCGCCAGGCCTGCGACCAGGAAGATGGTCTCCATCGAGACGACCTTCGACAGCGGGCCGACGATCGCGAACGACACGGGCATGAACGCCAGCGAGACAAAGAAGTCCAGGCTCGACACCCGGCCCAGCATCTCGGTCGGAACGCGCCGCTGCAGCAGCGTGCCCCAGATGACCATGCCCGCACCGTCGGTGACGCCGATGACGAACGTCGCCAACGCCATCAACGGGAACGACGACGTGAAGCCGACCACCACCAGCGGCACAGAGCCCAGGCTCCACATCGCCATCATCACCGACAGGTAGCGCCGCGGCAGCCGTCGCGAGGACACCGCGATCGCGCCCAACGCGCTGCCCATCCCGAAGAACGCCAGGATGAAGCCGTACGTCTTGGCGCCGTCGTGGAACCGGTCGTTGGCGATGAACGGCAGCAGCACCTCGATCGGCCCGAGCACGACGAGCACGAACATGCTCGCGAACAGCAGTGTCCACAACAGCCACGGCGTGCGCACCATAAACGCGAAGCCGTCGCGCAGATCGCGCAGCATGTGCGGCCGCTCGTGTTCGGGTTCCTGCACATGCGCCGCGGTCAAAGAACCCGCGGCCACCAGCAATGCCAGTCCGATGGCGAACAACACCGCTACGGTGGTGGCGCCCAGGGCGGGGAACGTCGCACCGACCACCATGCCGGCGACCGCAGGGCCGACGGCGCGCTGAAACACCGGGCGCACAACACCTTCCACGCCGTTGGCGGCCAGCAGTTGCTCGGCGGGCAGGATCCTCGGCAGGATCGCGCTGTATGCGGGGAAGAAGAACGCCGCCGCGGTGCCCATCGCCGCGGACGCCACCGCGAGGTGCCAGACCTGCAGCGCGCCGACCAACCCCAACCCCGCGACCGCGGACGTCGCGATCACGTTGACCGACTCGGTGGCGATGATGATCGTGCGCTGTTTGATGCGGTCCGCGGCGATCCCGCCGACCAATACAAATGCGACGAACGCCGCACCCCAGCAGGTCGTCACGATCGACAACGAGACGGGGTTGTTGTCGAGTTCGATCACCTGAAGCGCTAGCACGACGGCGAACATGCCGTCGGCGAAGATCGACAGCGATACCGCGGCGATCAGCAGGCGGTACTCGCGGGACCGAAACGGTGCGAGCACGCGCCAGCGGCCGGCGTCCAGGACCGGCTTCTGGATCTCGAATTGCGTGCTCATGCACTCGATGGTCGCCGACCGGTGATGGCGGCGTCCACCGAATTTCACGCGCCGAGATCGACGAAAAGGCGCGCTGCACCCGCACTTTTGCGCCCTAATGTCGGTTTGGGCGCAGGCGCGGTCAGGAGTCGGTGAATTTGGCGGGGCGGCGTTCCTGGAACGCCTTGATGCCCTCGATGTAATCGGTGCGCTTCAGCAGGTCGGACTGGCCCTCGTACTCGCGTTCGAGTGCCGCTTCCAGTTCGGTCAGCGTCGTCGAGTTGATGGCGTGCTTTGTCTTGGCCAACGCCACCGCCGGACCGTTGACCAGGGTCGAGACGACCTTGTCCACTTCGGCGTCGAGTTGATCGGCCGGGTAGACAGCGGTCACCAGACCCGCCTGGAACGCCTCGTCGGCGTGGATTTTGTCGGCCAGCAGCGCCATCCGCATCGCGCGGATGCGGCCGACGGCCGCCGCCACCAGAGCCGACGCGCCACCGTCGGGCATCAACCCGATCTTGGTGAACGCGAGCATGAAATAGCCCTTGTCCGAGGCGAGTACAACGTCGCACGCCAGGGCCAGCGATGCGCCGACGCCCGCGGCGGGACCCTGCACAACCGCGACGACCGGGCGGGGCGTGGCCACGATGGACCGAATCGCGCGGTTGGCGGCCCGCAGCACCGTCAACCCGCCGTCCCTCTCCTTCTTGGCCTGGTCCTCCGCGCTGAGCCCGGCCCCCGAGCTGAAGCCGCGGCCTGCGCCTGCCAACCGGACCACCTTGATCCGCGGATCGGTGGCGGCGCTCTCGAGCGCTTCGGAGATGCCGTCGAGCATCGTCGCGGTCAGGGAGTTGAGGCTGTCGGGCCGGTTCAGCGTCAGTGACAGGACGCCGTCGTCGACGCTCACCTGCAGGCCCTCGACGCTCACATACGCTCCGGTGCTGGAGTCGATAGTCATTGTTCGAACCTTAGATTCGGGCGCGGAACGCGGGAACATGAGGTCGACGCAGGCCCGCGACTGGTCCACTTGGTTATACAAGTAAGCTATGTCGCGGTCAACTACGGGAGGCGGGTTCTCAATGGCGGGACCACTGCAGGGATTGCGAATCGTCGAACTGGCCGGCATCGGCCCCGGCCCGCACGCGGCGATGATCCTCGCCGATCTCGGCGCCGACGTCGTGCGCGTCGAACGGCCGGGCGGCACCGGCGGAGTGCCGAAGGGCAGCCACGAGGCCATGAACCGCAACCGGCGCGCGGTGGCAGCCAACCTGAAGAGCGACGAGGGCCGCGACGCCGTGCTTGCGCTGATCGCCAAGGCCGACGTGCTGATCGAGGGTTACCGGCCCGGCGTCACCGAGCGGCTCGGACTGGGCCCCGAGGACTGCGCGAAGGTCAACGAGCGGCTGGTGTACGCACGGATGACCGGCTGGGGACAGACCGGCCCGCGCAGCCAGCAGGCCGGCCATGACATCAACTACATCTCCCTCAACGGGCTGCTGCACTCCATCGGCCACAAGGACAGTAGGCCCGTCCCGCCGCTCAACCTGGCCGGTGACTTCGGCGGCGGCTCGATGTTCCTCATCGTCGGCATCCTGGCCGCGCTGTGGGAGCGGCAGACCTCCGGCAAGGGTCAGGTTGTCGACGCGGCGATGATCGACGGCTCCAACATCCTGATGACGATGATGTGGGGGATGCGCGCGGGCGGGCTGTGGTCCGACGAGCGCGGCGTCAACATGCTCGACAGCGGCGCGCCGTACTACGACACCTACGAATGCGCCGACGGCCGCTACATGTCGATCGGCGCGATCGAGCCGCAGTTCTACGCCGAACTGCTCAAGGGCCTCGGCCTGGACGGCGAGGATCTGCCCGGGCAGAACGACGTCAGCGGCTGGCCTCGGTTGCGCCAGCGGTTCACCGAGGTGTTCAAGTCGCAGGACCGCGACCACTGGGCCAAGGTGTTCGCCGGCACCGACGCGTGCGCCACGCCCGTGCTGTCGTTCGCCGAGGTGGAGACCGAACCGCACATCACCGAACGCGGCACGTTCTACTCCGACGGCGACGTCCTGCTGCCGTCTCCCGCGCCGCGGTTCTCCCGCAGCGTGACGTCCACCCCGCGGCCGCTCGGTGAGCCGGGCACGGACATCGAAACCGTTCTGCGCGACTGGAAATGAAAGGAACGCATTAAGTGGAGATCAAAGACGCCGTAGCCGTCGTCACCGGTGGAGCCTCCGGGCTCGGGCTGGCGACCGCCAAGCGGTTGCTGGATCGGGGCGCCTCGGTGGTCGTCATCGACCTCAAGGGTGAGGAAGCGGTCAAGGAACTCGGCGATCGCGCCCAGTTCGTCGAGGCCAACGTCACCGACCCCGACGCGGTCAGCGCGGCGCTGGACGCCGCGGAGAAGATGGGCCCGCTGCGCATCAACGTCAACTGCGCCGGTATCGGCAACGCGATCAAGACGCTGAGCAAGGACGGCCCGTTCCCGCTCGACGGCTTCAAGAAGGTCATCGAGGTCAACCTGATCGGCACCTTCAACGTGCTTCGGTTGTCGGCGGAGCGGATCGCCAAGACGGAACCGGTCAACGGCGAGCGCGGCGTCATCATCAACACCGCCTCGGTGGCGGCGTTCGAGGGCCAGATCGGCCAGGCGGCCTACTCGGCGTCCAAGGGCGGAGTCGTCGGCATGACGCTTCCGATCGCGCGTGACCTTTCCCGTGAGTTCATCCGCGTGGTGACCATCGCGCCCGGGTTGTTCAAGACCCCGCTGCTGGGCTCGCTGCCCGAGGAGGCGCAGGCCTCGCTGGGCAAGCAGGTGCCCCACCCCGCGCGCCTGGGCGATCCCGACGAGTACGGCGCGCTGGCCGTGCACATTGTCGAGAACCCGATGCTCAACGGCGAAGTGATCCGGCTGGACGGCGCGATCAGGATGGCGCCGCGATGAGCATCAGGACGAAATTCACCGAGACGTTCGGGGTCGAGCACCCCGTCGTGCAGGGCGGTATGCAGTGGGTCGGCCGCGCGGAACTCGTTGCGGGCGTGGCCAATGCGGGCGCGTTGGGTTTCATCACCGCGCTGACCCAGCCGACGCCGGCGGATCTGGCCCGCGAGATCGCCAAGTGCCGCGAGCTGACCGACAAGCCGTTCGGTGTCAACCTGACGATCCTGCCGACGATCAACCCGCCGCCCTATGACGAGTACCGGCAGGTGATCGTCGACTCCGGCATCAAGATCGTCGAGACCGCGGGATCGAACCCGGCGCCGCACCTGCCGATGTTCCACGAGAACGGCATCAAGGTGCTGCACAAGTGCACCTCGGTGCGGCACGCGGTGAAGGCGCAGAGCCTCGGGGTCGACGGCATCAGCATCGACGGCTTCGAATGCGCCGGGCATCCGGGCGAGGACGACATTCCGGGCCTGGTGCTGATCCCCGCGGCGGCGGCCAAGATCGACATCCCGATGATCGCGTCGGGCGGTTTCGCCGACGGACGCGGCCTGGTGGCGGCGCTGGCGCTGGGCGCCGACGGCATCAACATGGGGTCGCGGTTCATGTGCACGGTCGAGTCGGCGATCCATCAGAAGGTCAAGGAAGCGATCGTGGCGGGCACCGAGCTCGACACCGAGCTGATCTTCCGGCCGCTGCGCAACACCGCCCGCGTCGCGAGCAATGCGGTGTCGCGCGAGGTGGTGCAGATCCTCAACGACGGCGGCAAGTTCGAGGACGTCAAGGACCTCGTTGCGGGCTCGCGCGGGGTGAAGGTCTACGAGATCGGCGACCTCGACGCGGGCATCTGGTCCGTCGGCACCGCGATGGGTCTCATCAATGACATCCCGACATGCGAGGAGCTGGTTTCGCGCATCGTGGCCGACGCCGAGGAGATCATCACCGAGAAGCTCGCCGGGATGGTCGAGGTGTCGGCGGAGGAGAACGTCGCTTGAGCGGCGGGCGAGTTTTGGAACGAACGAGACAACGGCGAGGGCCCCGTACGGGGCAAACTGTCTGACGGGTCAACGCGCTCATTGCGAGCGCGTTGCCTCAGACCGCGTAGGGCAGCTGCTGAGCGTCGTCGAGCTGCTCGGAGGTGTCGCCCTCGACCAGGACATCGCCGTGGTAGAGCGCCTCGAAGTCAACCTTGATGACATCAGCACTGGTGTCGTCGATCCACATGCCACTGAGCGTATGGGTCACCCTTAAGGAATCTTTGAGTCACGGTTCGGAAAACCTTGGCAATTCTTACCGCCCGGTAGGTTCCCCGGTTACTCGCGAGTAGCTGACCAGCGATTACGTCGGTGAGCTGAAGTGGATCGGGTTTGTGCCGTTCAACACAACCCAGGTCAGGATCGCCACGGCGAACGCCAGCACGAGCAGTCCGACCGCGATCTTGGGCGACCAATGGACCTTTCCGAACACCTTCGCGTCGAGGGAGTAGGCCCCCGCGCCGGTGAACAGCAGCGCGGTGGCGCCGACGAACAACAGGAACGGGACGTTGAACGGCTGCGACCAGAACGCGGCCTGGGAAACATTGACCGCCCAGGCGCAGATCATCGCGCCGGCGACCGCGCACGCCGACAGCGGCGTCAGCAGGCCGAGGATGAGCCCGATGCCGCCCGCGGTTTCGGCGACGGTCACCAACAGGGCCGCGAACGTGGCCAGCCGCCAGCCGCCGGACTCCATGAAACCGACGGTCGTGCCGAAGTCGAATGCCTTGATCAGCCCGGCCTGGATCATGGCGGCACCGACACCGATCCGAAGGATGAGCAGGCCGATGTCGGCAGCGGACGTGGACGTGGTGGTCGTCTCGGTGGACATGTCGCCGAGCGTAGGTGCCTGTGAGGGTCCTGTGGATGTCATGCAGTGCTGACCCTGATCGGGCGCTGAACTAATCGTGACATTTTCCTGTGAACGATTTCGCGCCGTCTGCCGTGGTTATCAAGGAAGTATACGCATTGACGTTGGTAACTTACCATTGATAAGTTACCGATGATAGCTTTGATGTTGCTTCGGAGGGATTTCACGTGCTGCAACAGATCGGCCGGCTGGCCATCAGGGCCCCGAAGCGGATCATCGCTATCACACTGTTGGTGATGGTGGCGACCGGCATCTTCGGTATCCCCGTCACCAAGAGCCTGTCCGCGGGCGGATTCCAGGATCCGACCTCGCAGTCGGCCCAGGCGAAGCAGGCGTTGGTCGACAAGTTCGGCCAGGGCGACATGCAACTCGTCATCAGCGTGACGTCTGATGCCGGCGCGCAGAGTCCCCAGGCGCGGGCGGTCGGCAACGACATCGCCTCGCAGCTGTCGGCGTCACCGCATGTGGCCGACGTGACCTCGGCATGGACCGCCCCGCCGTCCGCCGCCCCCGCTCTCATCAGCAAGGACGGCAAGACGGGCCTGATCGTCGCGGGCATCACCGGTGGCGAGAGCGATGCCCAGAAGTACACCAAGGAACTCACGCAGCGCCTCGTGCACGACCGCGAGGGGGTGACGGTCAAGGCCGGCGGCGAGGCGATGATCTACGTGCAGATCAACGGGCAGAGCGAAAAAGACCTGCTGCTGATGGAATCCATCGCGATCCCGCTGAGCTTCATCGTGCTCGTGTGGATCTTCGGCGGGCTCCTGACCGCGGCACTGCCGTTGGCTGTCGGCGGATTCGCCATCCTCGGGTCGATGGCGGTGCTGCACGCCATCACCTACGTCACCGACGTGTCGGTCTTCGCGCTCAACCTGACCGTGGCCATGGGTCTGGCGTTGGCGATCGACTACACGCTGCTGATCGTGAGCCGGTACCGCGACGAACTGGCGGCGGGGTCGCATCGAGACGAGGCGTTGATCCGCACCATGGCCACCGCGGGCCGCACGGTGCTGTTCTCGGCGATGACGGTCGCGCTGTCGACGGCGGCGATGGTGCTGTTCCCGATGTACTTCCTCAAATCGTTCGCGTACGCGGGCATCGCCGTGGTGGCCTTCGCCGCGGTCGCCGCGATCGTCGTGACCCCGGCGGCGATCGTGCTACTCGGCGACCGACTGGACTCCTACGACGTGCGTCGCCTGCTCCGTCGCATCCTCGGCCGTCCCGAGCCGGTTGCCAAGCCGGTGGATGAGACCTTCTGGTATCGCACCACCAAATTCGTTATGCGGCGGGCGATTCCGCTGGGCCTGGCCATCGTCGCGTTGCTGCTCGTGCTCGGCGCGCCGTTCCTCGGCGCCAAGTGGGGCTTCCCCGACGACCGCGTGCTGCCCAGCTCGTTGTCGGCCCGCGAGGTCGGCGACCAGATGCGCAACGACTTCGCCGTCGACTCGGCACGCAACATCACCGTGGTCATACCGGATGCATCCGGGCTGACGCCCGAGGAACTCAGCCGTTACGCGCGCGAGCTCTCGCTCGTGCCTCAGGTGACATCCGTCTCATCGCCGACGGGCGCCTTCGTCGACGGGGCACCTGCCGGACCGCCGGCCGCCGCAGCGGGATTGAAGGACGGCAGTGCGTTCCTGACCGTCGGCAGCGATGCACCGTTGTTCTCCGAAGCCTCCGACCGACAGCTCGACGAAGTGCGAGCCGTTCCAACACCGGACGGCAAGACCGTTCAGATAACCGGTGTCGCACAGCAGAACCGGGACAGCTCGACGGGTATCACCGATCGACTGCCGCTGGTGCTAGGGGTGATCGCCGCCATCACGTTCCTGTTGTTGTTCCTGTTGACCGGCAGCGTCGTACTTCCCCTGAAAGCGTTGCTGCTCAACGTCTTGTCGTTGACCGCGGCGTTCGGTGCGCTGGTGTGGATCTTCCAGGAAGGCCATCTCGGCGCGTTCGGCACCACGCCGACGGGGACGCTCGTCGCCAACATGCCGGTGCTGTTGTTCTGCATCGCGTTCGGGTTGTCGATGGACTACGAGGTCTTCCTGGTCAGCCGGATTCGGGAGTACTGGCTCTCGCTGCCGGGCAAGACGAAGGCCGACAACGACGAGGCCGTCGCGCTGGGCCTGGCCCGCACAGGCCGTGTCGTGACCGCGGCGGCACTGGTGATGTCGATCTCGTTCGCGGCGTTGATCGCGGCACAGGTGGCGTTCATGCGGATGTTCGGCGTGGGGCTGACGCTGGCGATCCTCGTCGACGCCACCCTTGTCCGCATGGTGTTGGTGCCTGCGTTCATGCACGTGCTCGGCCGCTGGAACTGGTGGGCGCCCAAGCCGCTGGCACGGCTGCACGAGCGCATCGGGATCAGTGAATCCGACGGCGATCTGATACCTCCCGCGGAGAAACGCGAGCGGGCAGCGGTCACCGCGACGGAGAATGGTTGACGATGTCTCTGCCACTCAAACGACGGCGCGCTCCGCGCGGCTCGGGTGAGCAGTTGAGAGACGAGATCCTCGATGCCACCACCGAATTGCTGCTCGAAACCGGGCACGCCAAGGCCGTCTCGATCCGGTCGGTGGCCCAGCGCGTCGGGGTCACACCGCCGTCGATCTACCTGCACTTCGCCGACAAGGATGCGCTGCTCGACGCGGTCTGCGCGCGGTACTTCGAGAAGCTCGACGAGGAGATGCAGCGGGTCTCGGCCGATCAGCCGACCACCATCGAGGTGCTGCGGGCGCAGGGCTTGGCGTATGTGCGGTTCGCCACGCAGACCCCGGAGCTGTACCGCATCGCCACGATGGGCGAAGGCCGCGAGGGCAGCAACGTCGACATGACGTTGAACAGCTCGGCGTTCCAGCATCTTCGCAACACGGTGGAGGCGCTGATCGGCGAAGGCATCTATCCGAAGGGCGATCCCACGGTGGCGGCGCTGCAGCTGCTGACCGCCGCGCACGGCGTTGCCGCGCTGCTCATCTCGAAGCCGTATCTGCCGTGGGGCGACGTCGAGGAGTTCGCCGACCAGGCGCTGTCGGCGGCCTGCCTCGGGCACATCGTGCTCGGACTCGTCGACGACGCCGACTCCACCCCCGCGCAAACGATCGAATGGTTGATGAAACGCACACTGCAGGAGGGGAACTCGTGACTGATACCGGTGCCACCACCGACAATCCGTTCTTTGCCAGGCTGTGGACCTTCCTGTCCAACCATGAAACCAAGGAAATCCAGCGTCTGCGCACCGAGAACCTCGCCGGGCTCTCCGGTCGGGTGCTCGAGGTCGGCGCGGGCACGGGTACGAACTTCGCGCACTACCCGGCCACGGTGACCGAGGTGGTCGCCGTCGAACCCGAGGTGCGGCTGGCGCCGCAGGCGCAGGCGGCGGCGCAGAAGGCACCCGTGCCTGTCACGGTGTACGCAGGCACCGTCGAGAAGTATCTGAGCGACGCCGTCGGCGAACCGTTCGATGCGGTGGTGTGCTCGCTGGTGCTGTGTTCGGTCGATGATCCGGATAGCGTTCTGCAGCAGTTGTTTTCGCTTGTCCGCCCCGGCGGCGAGCTGCGCTTCCTCGAACATGTCGCCACCGGCGGGATTCGCGGGCGGCTGCAGAAGATCGCCGATGCGACCGTATGGCCGCGACTGATGGGCAACTGCCACACCCACCGCGACACCGAGGCGTCGATCGTCGGCGCGGGCTTCGCGGTTAACGACGCCCGTCTCGAGCCTGCGTTGCCGGCGTGGCTTCCCACACCCGTCGCGGAGTACACGATCGGCCGCGCGACCAAGCCCGCGGTTTAGCGGTTTCGGCGTGAAAACCTGCGCTCAGCGATGGAAATCACGCCGAAACCGCCAACTAGCCGAGGATTGATTCCAGTCGCTGCAGCAGCGTCGGCAGCGCGACGGCCGCGGACTCCCGCACCGTCGCCGTCGCGGCCTGCGACAGCGGCGTCGGCTCGGGATTGACCTCGATGACAGGAATGCCGTGCGCCAGCGCCAATTCCGGCAGACCTGCGGCGGGGTAGACGATCGACGACGTGCCCACCACCACGACCAGGTCGGCGTTGCTGACCGCCTCGACCGACTTCTGCCACGCGATATCGGGCAAAGCCTCGCCGAACCACACCACATTCGGCCTGATCAGCCCGCCGCACGGGCACTGCGGCGGGGTCACCGTCTCGACGGGCTCCGGCATGTCGGGCAGGCTGCCCTCGAACTCGCCTTGGCAACGGTCACAACGGAATTCGAACAGGCTGCCGTGCAGGTGGTACACCTTCTGGCTACCCGCGCGCTCATGGAGATTATCGACGTTCTGGGTGACGACATGGACCTCGGCAAAGTCCTGCCAGGCCGCGACGGCGCGATGGCCGTCGTTGGGCTGCACCGACTGCATCATGTAATGCCGCCACAGATACCAGGCCCACACCTTCTCGGGGTGCCGCTGCCAGCCCTCGCTACTGGAGATCTCGTAGGGGTCGACTTTCGCCCATAACCCCGTCTCGACGTCGCGAAACGTCGGGACCCCGCTCTCGGCGGAGATGCCCGCACCGCTCAGCACCGTCAATTGCACCTCTCCAAACTATCGCGGATGGGCGATACTGAGCACGTGACCGATTTGGGGGAATGGGTTCAGGCCGATCCGCACGCCAGCCAACCGCTGTTCGACCAGCTCAGGGGTCAGATCATCGAGGGGATACGGAGCGGGCGGCTGCCACCGGGGACGCGCTTGCCGACCGTCCGCGAGCTTGCGGCGAAGCTGAACATGGCGGTCAACACCGTCGCCAGGGCCTACCGAGAGCTGGAGACTGCAGGAATCCTCGAAACCCGCGGTCGATTCGGCACTTTCGTTGCCCGCACCGATCCGGCGGACGCCGCGATGGCGACCGCCGCGCACACCTACGCGACGGTGGCCAAGGCGCTCGGCGTCGACAAGGGCGAGGCGCTCAGATACGTCGAGGCGGCGTTCGGCTAGCCGAATTCGAGCAGGGTGTAGACCGGTCGGATCGGGTCGAGCAGCGGGATCCGCTGGATCGTCCACATCAGCCCGTTGAACACTTTGCCGCGAGCAGGCACCATCGGCAGATCATGCACGGCGCGTACGCCGGGAACCGTGTTGGCGAGGTTTGCGATGTCCGATGGCGCCAGTGTGAAGGGCATGGGCGGCACCCGGTACCGCAACGACACCCGCGAGCCTCGGCGTATCCACGAAGCGAAGAAGATCGGCGGAAGGTCGAACATCATCTGGCCGCCGGGAAATCGCTTGGCGCATTCGGTGATCAGGCCGAGTGCTTCGTCGGGTTGCAGATACATCAGCAGGCCCTCGGCGGTGATGAATACCCCGTCGGAGGTGTCCACCCGGTCCATCCAGCTGTAGTCCAGCGCGGACTGGGCGATCATCGTCACCCGGTCCGACGGCGGAAGCAGGCGTTCGCGCAGCTCGATGATCGGCGCCAGATCGACTGTGAGCCAACGGAACTGTTCACTGGCGCCGGACGCCTCCAGCCGGTAGAAGCTGGTCTGCAGACCCTCGGCTAGCGCCACCACCGTCGCCGAAGGGTGGTCGACGAGATAGCGCCGCGTGTACTTGTCGAAGGTGAGGGCCCGCAGGGCCATGTCCTGGCGGCGGGTGAAACCGAACTTCGAGAAGTCGAAGTCGATGTCGTCGACCAGCTTGATCGCCATCGGGTCGTCGATGATCGAGTCGGGCCTGCGTGCTTCGGTGGCCCGCACCAACAATGTCAGCAGCGCGGTTTCGGACACCCCGGTGAGGGCGGAGCCATCAGCTTTCGTGTTCGACGTCATTTCAGCACCTTGTCCACAGTCCGCAGGTTGCGCGTCGTCGTCGATGACTTGTAGCGCTTCTTGCCCATCGTCTTGCCGATCGCGGTGTCCAGCGTGCCCTTGTTGGGCACCTGCCAGTAGATGACGCCGTCGCCGCGCTTGATCTTCTCGTCCTTGCCCGCATCCTTGGCCAGTGCGGCAAGTTCGTCGAGCACGTCGGGGTCGGTGACGAAGGTGACGTAGCTGTGATACCCCTCGACCTCGCGCTGGAACGGGAATCCGTCCGATATCGCCTTCACCGTGTCGATGTCGTAGGCCAGCACCCAGGCGTCGTAGCCGAACTCGTCGCGCAGTGCCTTCTCCGCCTTCTGGCGGACGGCATCGACACAAGATCGGCTCTCCAGCAACACATTCCCGCTCGCCAGGATGGTCTTGACGTTGGTGAAACCGGCCTTGGAAAGCGCCGCGGCCACGTCGGCCATCTTGAGGTTGACGCCGCCGACGTTGACGCCGCGCAGAAACGCGGCATACCGCGTCATCGGTCGAACTCCAGCAGCGTGACGCTCGGCCGGTAGCGGCTCAGCACACCTCGGTCAAAAGTCCGCCGCTGGAAGAGTTTGAACTCACCTCGGCCGGGCGGATATTTGACGTCGCGAGCGCTGCGGACGCCGGGGATGCTGTCCGCCAACGCCACGGCCTCATCGGGTGTCATGGCGAACGGCATCGGCGGTGTGTGGTAGCGGTCGGACAGCCTCATACCCTTGAGTGTCTTGCGACTGAAGAACGGCGGGATGTTGTCGAACATCATCCGACCGCCTGGGAACCGCGACGCGCACTCCCTGATCAACCCGAGTGCGTCGGCGGGATCCAGGTACATCAACAGCCCCTCGGCGGTGATGAAGACTCCGTGCGTCTGATCCACCCGGTCCATCCAGCTGTAATCGAGCGCCGACTGGGCGAGCGGGACGATCCGGTCGTCCCGGGGAAGCAACTGCTCGCGCAGCGCCATCACCGGCGGCAGATCGATCGAGTACCACGTCACGTTGTCGGCGCAGCCCTCGGCGCGCAGCCGCCAGAAGCTGGTCTGCAGTCCTTCTGCGAGCGCCACCACCGAGGCGTTCGGATGCGCTTCGAGGTACTGCTGCATCTCGCGGTCGAACGTGGCGGCGCGCAGCGCGTGCGACTGGTTGGGCCTGCCGAACTTGAGGTAGTCGTAGGAGATCGAGTCGTACAGCGCGACAGCCCAGGGATCCCGGATGACTCCGTCGGACCGCTTGGCCTCGGTGGCGCGAAAGTGCAGGGTCCAGAGCGTCGTCGCGGAAACGCCTTCCAGCGTGTCGCCGCTGATTGCCGTCATGCGGCCATAGTAGGGACGCCCGGCCAATCGCGGCCGGTCCCGTCGGCGGCGGACGTAGGCTCGGGGAATGTCCCGCCAGGTGTTCGACGACAAGCTGCTCGCGGTGATCAGCAACAACTCCTTGGGCGTGCTGGCCACCGTCAAACGCGATGGCAGGCCGCAGCTGTCCAACGTGTCGTATCACTTCGATCCACGCGCGATGACGATCCAGGCGTCGATCACCGAACCACGTGCCAAGACGCGTAACCTGCGCCGCGACCCTCGGGCGTCACTGCACGTCAGCGGCGACGACGGCTGGTCGTACGCGGTGGCCGAGGGCGACGTCGTCCTCACCCCGCCGGCCGCCTCCGTGGACGACGACACCGTCGAGGCGCTCGTCGCGCTGTACCGCAACATCGCGGGCGAGCATCCCGACTGGGACGACTACCGGCGGGCGATGGTCGACGACCGTCGCGTGCTGATGACGCTGAAGATCAACCACCTGTACGGGATGCCGCCGGGCAAGCGCTGACCCGGGAAAAGCCCGCGACGACGCCAGGCGCGCCGCGCTAGGCTGCGGCTATGGCTGATTCACCGGAAGACGACACGAAAAGGAAGTTCCGGGAGGCGCTTGAAAGGAAGAAGGCGAAGGCCGGCGGCGGCGAGGAGCATCGCGACGGCGGAAACAAGCAACCCAGGGCGCACGGGCCGGTCGAGAACAGGCGGGAGTTCCGTCGCAAGAGCGGGTGAACCCCTACCTCGCATTCGCCGGACGGCCAGCCGTATCCACGCGCTGAGCGGTCACCAGCGGGTCATTGGCCAGTAGTCGGGCCCCGACCAACGCCGCCAACATCAGCGCGACGCAGTAGATGCCGGTGTCCTTCAGACCCCAGCCGACCGAGGCCAGCGTCGCCGCACCGGCCACGCACAGCAGGGCGCCGACAGCGGCGCTGCGGATACCGGGCGCGGCCACATGGCCGCCGTCCCACAGCGGCAGCGGGTTGTTCTCCAGCGGACGCAGGAAGACGAACGCGATCGCGACGAGGCCGGCCATGATCGCCAGTTGCACGATGCTCAGCGCGACGAATCCCGGCGCGCTCGGGTAGCGCGGATAGCCGAAGTAGTCGAAGACCAGGTGCATCCCCAGCAGCAGCGGAATGTGCCATAGATAAAGCGTCATGGCGCCGGAGTTCCCGATCGCGGCCAGCCACCAGACCCGCGGCCGCTGCGCCCAGCGCGCGATCGCAGGCGCAGCGGCTATCGCGAACGCGCACAACATGATTGAGTGGCCGGCCAACAGCAGCGAAGGCGGCGTCATGTTCTTCAGCTGCTGGGTCTCGATGCCGACCAGGCTGAGCTCGTACGGGCCCACCCACATCAGCAGCAGGTTGACGGCGAACATCGCGGCGCCCAGCAGCGCGGCACGGCCGGCAAGCAGATGCCTGCGGTAGGCGACGCCCAGCATGCCGGGAATCAGCCAGGCGACCAGGTTCAGATAGCCCAGCGCCGCAGGCACGTCGAGGTTGATCCGGACCGCGTCGATCACCGCGATGAAGGCGTACGTGCCCGCGACGGCCGCGGCGAGCCGACTCGGGGTGGTGATGCGCGACAGCACCGGAACCGCGGCGAGCACCAGCACGTAGGCGCCGAGGAACCACAACAGCTGAATGGAGATGCCCGCGACGGGTTCGTAGACGTGCTCGGGCAGGAAGTACCGCAGGATCGCCAATGCCGAGAACCAGAACGCCAGGTAGTAGAAGACCGGCCGATACAGCCGTGTGCAGCGGCGCATCAGCCAGTTGCCCCAGCTCTGGCCGGGAGTCCAACTGTCGACGCACGCCGCGACGCCTGCGAAGAAGAACAGCGGCATGATCTGAAAGACCCAGGTCAGCGCCTGGAAGACGACGGATTCGGTGAGCAGGTTGCTCCAGATGAAGACGTCGTCGGAGATGATGCTCGTCGCCATGACGGTGTGTCCGACGACGACTCCTAACAGCGACACGATCCGGATGACGTCGATCGCACGGTCGCGAGTGGCGGGTGTGTCGGCCTCGACCTCAGCCGGGCTGGGGAACGCAGCGGTCATGCCGCAAATGTAGGCCTGACCTGCGGGTGGGTGGCTGAGTAGAAGCACTCAAATTCCGACGGCGGTGCCGTGCTCCTCGTCGATGCGGGTCGTCACGCCGGTGGCGACGATGGTGCGCGTCGCGTCGACGGACGCGTACGTCCAGAAGATCTGCATTTCCTCGGTGGCCGAGGCGTTCTCGAAATAGTGGTGGACGCCGGCCGGGATGAACGACGTGTCGCCGACGCCGACGCGGTGCGCGACCCCGTCGATGTGGGCGATGCCCTCGCCCCTCAGCAGCATCACGCTCTCGTCGCAGTTGTGGAAGTGCTCGGCGATCGCGGCGCCTGGCCCGAACCGCGTGATGCCGTTGAGGAAATCCTTTGAGCCGACCCGCTGGGACACCAGCGGGATCGTGCTCGCGCCACCGCCGCGCTGGCGCGGCGTGATCTCCGACGGTCGCAGGATGACCCCGACCCGTTCGGTCATCACACCTGACCTCCGGTCAGCGCCAACAGTTGCCGGGTGCGCGCCTTGGCCAGATCGCAGTACGTCCGCGCCGCGGTGCGGGCGCCGTCGGCGTCGCCGCTTTCGAGCGCTTCCAGCAGGTCGCGCTGCACTGCGAGGAACGCACGCGACGACTGCGCCGTCGTACCGAAACTGCGAGCCATCACGTTCTTGATGCTCAGCGAGCCGAATGCGGCGATCAGCACCGGGTTGCCCGACAGCGCCACGATCGCCTCGTGGAACGCGTAATTCGCGTCGAGATAGGCGTGGAAGTCCTCGAAATGGTCATCGACCAGGTACCGCGACATCGTCTCCAGATGGCGCCGCGCTTCGGCGAGCAGTTCCGGATTGCACTGGCCCGCAACGCGATCGATGACACCGAGCTCGATCACCAGCCGGGCTTCGAAGGTGTCGTCAGACGTGCGGACGTCGAACGGGGTGATCACGTAGCCGCGTTCGGGATCGCGACGCACCAGCCCGTCGCCCGACAACCGGGTCAACGCGTAGAAGGCCTGAGACCGGTCGCCGTCGAGGTGTTCGGCGAGTTCGTCGACGGTGATCACCTCACCGGCCGCGAAGACGCGGCTAAGCACCATGTCGCGGGCCCGCTCATAGGCGCGGTCGTTGCGCTCGAACTCGAAGCGGCCGAACCCGCCGCGGAAGTACGTCAGCGGATCGCCCTCCCGCGCGGTCGCCGACGTGACGTGGCCGAGAAACACCGAATGAGTCCCGCCGACGACCTGCTCGGTGACCTCGCACTCGATCGACGCGATCGCATCGGCGAGCATCGGCACGCCCGCGGCGCCGCGCTCGATGTTGACGCCCTCGAACTTGTCCTGGCGGGGGGTGGCGAATTGGTAGGCCAGATCGCCGTGCGTCTGGCCGAGCACGTTCACCGTGTACCGGCCGCTGCGCTGAATCGCCGCCGCCGTCGGGACGGCGTTGTTCACGCAGGCCGGCATCATCGGCGGGTCCATCGACAGGGACGTCACCGAGCTTGCGGTCATGCCGTGGTCGCGGTCGCCGTGCCTGGTGGTGACGACGGTGACGCCGCTGGCCAGGTGGCCGACGACGTGGCGGAACAGGTCCGTGTCGACCGACTCAGCGGTGTGCACGTAGTCCTGCGTCATGACCGATCTCCCGTAGTTGCCGTTGATAGCTCAATTGAACGACGGCAACGGGGGTGCAAACACTCACGGATTGCGACACACACGGGCGCGAAGTTCACGTTCGCAGACAATGCGTTGCCGCCGCCGCCCCAATTGACTGTTTGGCGTGATCAATGCAGCAGTCGTCGGACTGGGATGGTGGGGCCGCAAGATCGTGGGTGATCTGGACGGCAGCGAATACGTGCAGATCGTCGCGGGTGTCGACGTCGACCCGCAGGCGCGCGACGCGATCGCCGGTTCGGTGCATGCCGTGCACTCCGACATCGATGCGGTATTGACCGACGACTCCCTCGACGCCGTGATCCTTTGCACGCCACACAAATTCCACACCGAGCAGATCATCGCGGCGGCCGCGCACGGCAAACACGTGTTCTGTGAGAAGCCGCTCAGCGCCTCCGGCGACGAAGCCCAGCGCGCCGTCGACGCGATCACCGCCGCAGGCCTGCAGCTGGGCATCGGGCACGAACGCCGCTTCGAGCCCGCCGTGGTGGCGCTGCGCCGCGCGATCATGGACGGCAAGCTGGGCACCCCACTGGTCTTCGAGGGCAACTTCAGCCAGGACAAGTTCCTCGGCCTGCCGCCGGACAACTGGCGGCTGTCGGCCGTGGAGGCGCCCGTCGGGCCGCTGTCGGCGACCGGCATCCACCTCGTCGACCTGGCGATCGGCATCTTCGGCCGCCCGACGGAGGTGTGGGCGCGGCTCTCGACGCAGGCGACCAATTTCGCCAACGGTGACACGCTGGCGATCACGTTGGCGTTCGAGAAGGGCCAGACCGCGCTGATCACGGCGATCCTGGCGACCCCGTTCGTCGGGCGGATCACCGTGCTCGGCTCGGAGGGCTGGGTGGAGATCCGCGACCGCAACCACCCCGAGGATTCGCAGGGTTGGGACGTCACCCGCCAGGTCCGCGGCGAGCCCGCGAGGTCGGACTTCTTCCCGCCGCACGGTTCGGTGCGGGAGAACATCGAGGCGTTCGCCAACGCCGTCGCGGGCAAAGCGCCATACCCGATTCCACTGGAGGAGATGGTGGCCAATGCGCGCACATTCGAAGCGATCACCAGGTCGGCGCTGAGCGGTTCGGTCGAGCAGGTCCGGTGAGGTGCGACCGCACGGGCAGCCGACGGCGGACTAATATCGCGCCCACAACCTGATCGAGGTGCTACGCGATGTCACTGACCATCGATGACGGTCAAGCCATGGAGTCCGCCGACGTACGCATGCCCGCCCCGCTGAACCTGTGGCATGACAATCGTCCGCTACCGGAATGGGTGCAGGCCCTCGCATCCGACTTCGATGTCGACGACCTCGTGGAAGTCATCATCGGCCGCTGCCTGTCGATCGCCTTCCCGAACCAGGCGCACGACGATGAGTTCCGCGAGTATCTGACGGCCAGCACAAGCGCCAACGCCCGCTGCCTGCGCTCGGTCATCGCGGGTGAGATCGCGCTGGAGGACGTATACCTCGAGACCGTGCTGTCGTTCGCCAAAGTGCAAGCGCAGCTGCGCATTCCGCAGAAGTCGATGCAGCGGTCCTACCGCATCAGCTTCTTCACCATGTGGGAGGCGTGGAGCGGTCATCTGCGTCAGGCCGTCAAGGACCGCGACGTGGACCGCGACGAGGCGGCGCTGGCTCAACAGCTGCTCACGCAGACGATTCTGGGCTACCAGGACTTCGTGGCGTCCCAGGTCGCAGAGACCTACACCCGAGATTACGAGGCGCTCAACAGATCTCGGGCCCACATGCGTCGAAGCCTGGTGCGAGAGATCCTGCGCGACGAGAACGGCGTGCTGTCGGGCTCGGACGCCGCGATCCTGTCCTACGATCTCACCAGCCGTCACATCGCGGTGCTGCTGCCGACCGTCGCGGAAGGGGCGGCCACCCAGCTGGCGGTCGGGTTGCGCAACGCGGTCAGCTGTCAGCATTCGCTGGTGTACCCGCTGACGCTCAGCTCGACGGTGGTGTGGCTGGGGCGGATCGGGGAGTGGAAGCGATCGGTGCTCGACGCGCTCGATGCCGTCCTGACCGAGGCCGGCATCCCCGCGACGGTCGGCGGCGCGCACGCAGGCGTCGACGGGTTCCGCACCACCCTGGCCGAGGCGATGGACGCCGAACGGATCCGCGCGGCGTCCGACCGGCCGGGTGCGCCGTCGGTGGTCCATCACGGCGACGTCGGCCTGGAGATCCTCCTGATGCGCGACCCCGGGCAGGCGCGGCAGTTCGTCGAGCGCGAACTCGGCCCGCTGGCAAGCGATACCGTCGAGGCGGCGCGGTTGCGCGAAACGCTGGAGGCGTCGTTCCGGTTCGGCTCGCACGTCGCGGCCGCCGAGCATCTGCAACTTCACGAGCACACCGTGCGCAACCGGCTGCACAAGGCCGAGGAACTGCTGGGCCACACCCTCAACGAGCGGCGCACCGAACTGCAGGTTGCCGCGCGCTTGATCCGGCTGCTGCCGAACGTCGAGGAGACGTCGGCTACACCGCCGTCTTAGCCGCCAGTTCGGCGAAGCGCTCTGGGTGTTCGACGGCGCAGGCGTGCTTGCCCGGCAGCCACTGCACCGTGCTGCCGGTGGCATCGGCCAGCCAGTGCGCGGCGTCGCGGAACGGCGGCGCGTCGTCCTCCCCGCAGACCACGGTCGCGGGCACCGCGAGCGCCCCGACGCGGTCGCGGACGTCGACGTCGGCCAGCACCTCGCAGGTGCGTGCGTAGCCCTCCGGGTCGGTGGCCGCGAACGTGCGCCGCGCCTGCTGTACCCGCGGATCGTCGCGCTGCGCCAACTCGGCGGTGAACCACATCTCGACCATCGGGTCCACCAGCGACGCCAGACCGCTCGTTCTCGCCGTTTGCGCCCGCTCCCGCCACATCTGGCGCATCGGTTCGGGGTACACCGGCACGGTGTCGGCCAGCACGACGGATGCGGCCAGATCGGGCCGCGTCGCGCCGAGATGCTGTGCGACGAGCCCGCCGAGCGACATGCCGACCAGATGCGCAGGTTCGCCCAACGCGGCGATCTGCGTGGCGACGGGTGCGCTGTAGGCATCGATCGTCGCGCCGAGAGGCGGCAGCGGCGCCGAGCCGTGACCCGGCAGATCGAAGGCCACCGCCGACGACCCCAGCGCGGTCAGCACCGGATCCCAGAACCGGCCGTCGGCGCCGAGCGGATGCAGAAACACGATGGGTGCGGTCATCATCACCTCGCCGGTAGCCGCTCGTAGTCGTCCGGCACGGGCGTGCGTGCGGCGTTCATCGTCATCGCCAGCGTCGTGTAGTAGCCGACGGTCGCGATCACCTCGACGACACCGTCGTCGCCGACCGCTTCGATTGCGGCCTCGAACGTGGAATCGCTGACGCCGTGGCGGTATTCGAGCTCGCTGACCATCCGCCAGACGGCCTGCACGTCGTCAGGGCCGGTGATTGTGCCGCCGTCACGAATGGCGGTGATGACGTCCTCGCCGAGGCCTGCGGCACGGGCCAGCGGGACGTGATGGCCCCACTCGTAGTCCTGATCCCAGCGTCGCGCGACGATCAGGATCACCAGCTCGGTCAGATGCGGCGAAAGTCCGGCGCCGAAGCGCAGGTACTCGCCGACCAGCTGCAGCCGCGTCATCAGCTCGGGGGCGCGCAGCAGCGGAACGAACGGTGCGATGAGCTCACCGCGCGGGCCCGACGCCACCTTGTCCATCGCGAATTGCTGCGCCGCGGTCAGCGTAGACGGAAGCGGTAGCCGATCGGCCCCGGTTGCCAGTTCAGACGGCATTGACCCGCGGCATCACTTCGTTGGCCATCAACTCCATCGACCGGCGCGCCAGATCGGCGTCGACCCAGTCCAGGCCGGCATAGACCAACTCACCGAAATCGCCGGTCTGCTCGCGGAACGCCAGGAGCTGCTCGGCGACCGAATCCGGCGTGCCCGTGATGACAAGTTGGTCGACGACGGTGTCGAGCGTGACCTCGTCGTCGGGTTGCTCGCGGTGCGTCTTGAACAGCTCAAGGCGGCCGATCTTGCGCATCTTGGTCAGCATCTTCTCGTAATAGAACCGATACGGGCTGTTCGCATCGGTGCGGCCGTACGCCTCGGCGACCTTCGCGTCGTCGTTGACGAACACTGTGCGCGCCACCCGCCAGTCCTCGGTGTTGGCGGTTTCGCCGACCGACTCCTTGCCCTGCACGTAGTTCGGCCAGTGCGTGGCAACCCATTGCGGCAGTAGGAAGTTGGCCGACAGCGGATGGAAGTTGCGGGTGCCCATCGCGATGACGCCCTTGGAGAAGGGGGCGACGACGGTGCCGACGATTTCCGGACGCGGTTGCTGCAGCGGTTTGGGCAGGATGCCGACACCGAGTTCCAGATCGAGTGTCTTCTCGGTGGTGACGTTGAACCGTCCACCCTCCCGCACAAGCGAATACGGCGGCTCGCCCTCCCAGATCGCGGTGATGACGTCGATCGCCTCGGCGAACATCTCGTTGCGGTCCTGGTCGAGGATGCCCAGCGCCTCGGCGTCCGACGGCAGCGCGCCGGGGCTGATGCCGAGGATGAAGCGGCCGTCGGCGAGGTGGTCAAACATCGCGGAGTTCGCTGCCACCAGAACTGGGTGTTGCTGCGAGAGGTTGGTGGTGCCGGTGCCGAGCTTGATCTGCTCGGTCTGCGATATCAGCGTGGCGAGAAAGACCAGGCTGTTGGTGATGTTCTCGTGGCGGTCGGTGAGGTGTTCGCCGATGAACGCGTCGTGGAACCCCAGCCTGTCGGCCAGCAGGACCGCTTCGCGATCCTCGCGGAGCGTCTCCGACCAGTTCCGGCCGGCGGGGTGCAGGGGCATGGAGAAATAGCCGAGTCGCATGGGGTCAGTCAATGCCGCGGAGGTCGGCCAGTCAGTGGCGTGCGCCGCGAATTACCGACCCGTTCGATCACGCGATTCGTCACCGCGGCCGGCGGTGACGGGTGGCGTCACAGGGCGCGACACCCGCCGCGATCGAAATTCACGGGGGCCGACATAGGACGTCGGCGGTGCTGGCACTGTACTCAGCAGTGGTACGCATCACAGTCGGGTTCCATCCAGTTGGTGGGCGCTCACACCGAGGAGGGTCATCGTGAAGGTCAAGAAGGCAATACGCGTCGCCGCGACTGCGGCCGCGGCGCTTGCGCTTGTCGTGGGTTGTAGCGGGGGCGGGGGATCTGGCGATCAGCAGCAGGGGGATCAGAAGGTCATCAAGTTCGCGTTCGCGCCGGACCCGGTCTGGGACCTGTTGACGGACTCGGGCGAGCTGGCCAAGTGGGAGGAGGAGAACAACGTCAAGATCGAGACGAGCACGACGTGGGACGAGTTCACCTACTTCGCAGGCGGACACGGCGACATCGTCTCGATGGCCACCCAGGAGACCCCCGTACTCGAGGCCGAGACAGGCATCAAGACGGTGACCTTCGGCAAGTACAACTACCAGCGTGTGCCGATGTTCAAGCGCAAGGGCGACCCGTACAAGACATTGGCCGACATCCCGAAGGGCAGCAAGATCTGCGTCTCGGGGCCGACGTCGAACACGGCGTTCTGGACGGTGCTGGCCCAGCAGATGCACAACCTGGACTACCGGGTCGGCGGCGGTGACTTCAACCTGGTGGTCAACGACCACTTCGTCAATCCGACGAACCTGCTCCGCGGTGACTGCGAGGCCGCCGCGATCATCCCCGAGGCTGCGATCCCGCAGTTGCGCAAGGACGAGCTGGAATTGATGTACGACGGCAAGCTGCCGTTCCAGCTGTACAAGGAGTTTGCACCGGACAGCGACGGCAAACTTCACGTCTCCGGCAACAACTTCGTGGCGACCGAGAAGTGGTACGACGCGAACAAGGATCTCGCCGCCAAGTTCGTCGACCTGTGGCAGCGCGGTGTGGACATGTGGAAGGAACAGAAGGCAGAGACCATCCGCAAGTACCCGCAGCACTTCTCCGTCGAGTCCGACGACGACGTCAACTACATGATCGACTTCGTCTCCGGTCCCAACGACTGGTTTGTCGACAAGATCGCCCTCGAGCAGGACTGGATCGGCAACGAAACCGAGATCTGGGATCTGCAGAAGCAGCTCAATCCGGAGAACGCGAACTACCTCGCGCCGGATGCCCCGACGCCTAGGTTCGAAGCCATCACTCCTCAGTGACCTCCCCGCCGGGGCAGGTCGACGCCGGCCCCGGCACCCCCAACTCACTTGAAAGGTCATAGTGACCACGACCCTGGACAAGCCGGAGACGGCCCAGCGCACCAGTGAGGAGGACCTCGTCCGCGCGGCCAAGCGTAAGGACCGCGTGACGAGGTGGGGCTGGCGGATCGCCGGCTACGTCTTCTTCCTCGGTATCTGGGAACTCGCCTCGGGCCGCGTCATGGACGAACGCCTGCTACCGGGACCGTCGACCGTCTTCGAGACATTCGGAAGACTCTGGGCCACAGGCGAAGTCCCCGGCGCCTTCGGCACCATACTCGCCCGCATCGCCGTCGGGTTCACCATCGCCTTCTTCGTCGGGATCGGCATCGGCGTGCTGATGCAGAACCGGTTCCTCAACGGGTTCTTCCGCGACGCGGTGACGATCGGCGTGACTACGCCCGGCTTGATCTGGGCGCTGATCACCGCGATCATCTTCGGCAACCGCTACGCCGGCCCGATTCTGGCGATCGTGTTGACGACGTTCGCACTGATCTCGGTCAACGTGTCCGAAGGCATCAAGTCCTTGCCCAAAGACCTGATCGACATGGCGAAGTCGTTCGATGTCGGCGTGATACGCCGTAACCGGCACATCGTGCTGCCGCACCTGGCGCCGTTCATCTTCACCGGCGTCCGGTTCGGTTTCTCGATCGCCTGGAAAGTCACGGTGCTGACCGAGGTGTTCGCCGCATCGCAGGGCATCGGCTTCGAGATGAGAACGGCGACACAGCTTTTCCGGCTCGATGAGTTTCTCACCTGGATCCTCGCGTTCTATGTGCTCGCGCTGTTCCTCGACAAGGTCGTGCTCGAGACGATCGAACGCCGGTTCTTCGCGTGGCGGGGGGAGCTGAAGTCATGAGCACTTCGACTCTTTCGCCGGGCCGTGTTTGGCGGTGGGTGACCCGCAGTTCGCTGCTGGGACGGCTGCTGTTCCCGGTCGTGTGCCTGGTGATCTGGCTGGTGTCGATCAAGGCGGTGACGACGATCTGGCCGTTCGCCGTCGACGTGCTGCCGACGCCGTGGCAGGTGCTCAAATTCATGTGGGATGAGATCACCGGCCACACGCTGGCGCCGCACAACATGTATGTGACGTTCGGAATATCGTTGCAACGGTTGGCCATCGGCATGGCGATCGCGATGGTCATCGGCACCGTCATCGGCCTCGCGATGGGCCTGTCGAAGGCCGTCGACGCGTTCTTCAACGACTGGGTGGTCGCGATCCTGGCCATGCCGAACCTGGCCTGGGCACTGTTCTGCAGCCTGGCCTTCGGCTTCGGCGACACCGGGCCGATCATCACTGTGGTGCTGACCGGCGTCCCGTTCGTGATCATGAATGTCCGTGAAGGCGTGCGGAATACCCCGACCGATTTGTTCGACATGGCCAGGGCGTTCGGTGTGCCGCGGCAGCGGGTGATCCGTCATGTGCTGATCCCGTCGCTTCTGCCGTTCCTGTTCGCGGCGGCCCGGTATGCGTTCGCGCTCGGCTGGAAGGGCCTGGTCGTCGCGGAGGTCTTCGGCGGTCAGGACGGCGCAGGCTGGACGATCAAGTTCTGGTACGACGCGCACCGCGCCTACGGCGTCATCGGATATGCGCTGCTGTTCGTGATCTTTGCGTTGGTGTTCGAGAAGTTCATGTTCGACCAATTGTCCAAGCGGCTGTTCAAGTGGCGGCCGTCGCTGGATGCCGTCGAGGTGGTCGAAGAGCAGTTCGACGCGCCGAGCAAGGCATCCGTCGGCGCCGCCGCGGCGGCATCGACCGCGACCGGTGCGGCGCTCGGCAGCATCACGATGGTGACGTCGGGACGCCCGCAATCCGTTGAAGACGAACTGAAACCACCCAAGGACTAGAGGAAGCGAAAACGCATGGCAGACATCACAATCGACCACCTGCACAAGGAGTTCGGTCTTGGCGACGACAAGGTGGTCGCCCTCGAGGACGTGAACCTGAGCATCAGCGGGCACGCGTTCGTCTCGGTGGTCGGGCCGTCGGGCTGCGGCAAGTCGACTCTGTTGAACATCCTGTCCGGCATCGACGTGCCCACCAGTGGCAGGGTGCGCATCACCGAGGACGGGCGGCCCGCGCGTGCGGGATACGTGTTCCAGGCGGCACGGCTGCTGCCGTGGCGCTCCGTCATGGACAACATGCTGTTCGTGCAAAAGGAGCGCAACGAGGCCACGCGCAAACGCTGCCAGCACTACCTGGAAATGGTGCAGTTGGGCGACAAGGGGTCGAAGTATCCCGGTGAGCTGTCCGGCGGCATGCAGCAGCGTGTCGGCATCGCGAGGGCGTTCTCCACGGAGCCCGACGTGCTGTTCATGGACGAGCCGTTCAGCCACCTCGACGCGATCACCGCCCGCACGCTGCGCAAGGAGCTGCACACGATCTGGGCGGAGACGGGTAAGACGGTCGTGTTCGTCACCCACGACGTGGGTGAGGCCGTCGAGCTGTCCAACCGAATCCTGGTCTTCGCCAAGGGCGGCCGGCTCGCCGACGATATCGACGTCAAGCTGCCGTTCCCGCGCGATGTCGCCGACAGCGAGGTGGCGTTGATGAAGGCCGACGTGTTCAAGACCTTCGAGGGCCTGGGCGCGCTGGCAGTCAGCTAGCCACCTTTTCTCCGCGAACGTTCCTTACCAGTCGAAATTTCGCCAAATTTTCGACTGGTAAGGAACGTTCGCGCCATGGAACGGAAGCCGCGTCTGGTGCGTCCAAGTCCCCATGGTTCCGTTCCTGGGCAGCGAGGCTGTGGCGGCTGGTCTTGTCAGCCCCTACCAACTGAAAACCAATTATGACGTGGTGTATCGCGATGTTTATGTCCCCACCGGCCACGAGCTGGCACCGGTTGAGAAGGCCGTCGCCGCATGGCTGTGGTCCCAGCGTAGAGCAACGGTTGCCGGCATTTCCGCCGCCGCAATGCACGGTTCGTTGTGGATTGATTCGGCACTGCCCGCGGAGCTGAATCATCGTCACAGGCATAAGACGAGAGGAATTCTGCTGCACAGCGACGAGTTGGAGGACGATGAGATCTGCGTCATCGGTGACGTGCCAGTGACGACGCCAGCGCGTACGGCATACGACCTGGGTCGACGGCTTGGCTTGACTACCGCGGTCATCAGGCTCGACGCGCTGATGCAGGCAACTCAGTTGAAGCAGATAGACATCACGAGTGTCGCGGAGCGTCATCGCGGGTGCCGCGGCATGAAGCAACTTCGCGAGGTGATAGCTCTGTCCGACGGTGGCGCCGAGTCCCCGCAGGAAACGCGCACCCGTCTTGTGTTGACTGATGCAGGGCTCCGGCCGAAGAGGACGCAGATCGAAGTTTTCGACAGTTTCGGTACATTCGTCAGACGTATCGACATGGGCTGGGACGAGTGGAAGGTCGGCGTCGAATACGACGGCGAACAGCATTGGACCAATCCCGCAATTCGTGCGCACGACATTGAGTGGCAAGCTCGGCTCGAAGCCCTTGGTTGGCGGATAATCCGCGTGAGCGCTGAGATGTTGCGCGATCGCCCACACGTCATCGTCGAACGCGTGCGCGACGCATTGCGCGCCGCCGGCGCACCCGTGTAGCTCCGCGAACGTTCCTTACCCGTCGAAATTTTTGCGATTTCTCGACTGGTAAGGAACGTTCGACGTCAGCAGGCGCTACGTGCAGGGGTTGGTCAAGGTGCCGATGCCGTCGATCGTCACCTCCATGACATCGCCGGGCGCGAGGAAGCGCGGCGGGTCGAACCCGATGCCGACGCCCGCAGGCGTGCCGGTGGCGATGACATCGCCTGGCTCCAACCGCACGGCGCGTGATATCGACGAGATCAGCTGCGGGATGTCGAAGATCAAGTCCTTGACGGGCGCATCCTGACGCAGCTCGCCGTTGATCCGCGTCTGTACACGCAGCAGCCCTACGTCGTCGACCTCGTCGGCGGTGACCAGCACCGGCCCGATCGGGCAGTACGTGTATGCGCTCTTACCGATGAAGAACTGCACATGGCGCTTCTGCAGGTCCCTGATCGTGACGTCGTTGACGATCGTGTACCCGTAGACGGATCCGCCTGCACCCAGCACGACGGCGAGCTCGCCCTCGTAATCGCTTGTCGCGGTGGCGTCATCGCTGACCCGGACGCCGTCACCGGGCCCGACGATCGCCGAGAGCGCCTTGGTGAAGATCACCGGCGCGTCGGGAACGGTCTGTTTGGCCGAGGCGTCGAAACCGCTGCCCGCGAACTCGCGGGCATGCTCGTGGTAGTTCTTGCCGACGCACATGACGTTGTTGCGCGGCCGGATCGGCGCCAGCAGTGCCGCCTCGGCGAGCGGGATGCGCGGAGCCGTCCGCCGCAGCGCCTCCGCCCGTTGCAGACCCTCCTCCCCGAGCGCGACGAAGTCCACCATCGCCGACGGCAGCGCGGGATCGGCCAGCGAGACGATCTCCCCACCGTCGAGCAGCCCGATGGCAGCGCCACTGACGGATTCGAACGTGACGAGCTTCATCGCATATCCGCCTTAGAGAAGGGTGATTCGACACCGAGTTCGGTTGCCAGGGCGTGTAGTTCATTCGCGAGCGAATCCGACAGCGGCACGCCCTGCTCCTGGTTCTCGGCGCGCACCCGCGCGGCCTCATCGCCGGGTAGCCGCACCGGTCGCCCGTCGACGCTGCCCGCATCCCGCAGCGCGTCGAGGTGACGGGTCAGGTCGGCGAGCACCTCGTCGTTCGGCCGGAACAGGTCCGGCCGCATGACGAGGATCGACTGACCCGTGTTCGTCGGCGTCACCTGATCTCTGCGGTGGTCGACGACATCGCCTGCGAACGCCGCGCCGTTCAGCACCCCCGCGAGCAGACCGATCGCGATCGTCAGACCAGATCCCTTGTAACCGCCCATCGGCAAGAGAAAGCCCTCACCCGCGCGGGTGGCGTCAGTGATCGGCCTGCCATTCCTATCGACCACCCAGCCCTCGGGCATCGGTATGCCGTCGCGTGCATGCACCTTGATCGTTCCGTGTGACGTTGCCGTGGTGGCGATGTCGAGCACGAACGGCGTGCGCTTGGTGGGCAACGCGATCGCGATCGGGTTCGTGCCGAGCAGCGGTTCGGTGCCACCCCACGGCGGCATGCCGTTGGCGTTGGCCACCGCGAAGTACATCCCGACCAAGCCCGCGTCGGCCGCCTGTTCGGCGTAGAGACCCGCGGCGCCGGCATGGTTGGAGTGCACGGTGCCGACCCACGCCAAGCCCGTCGTCGCAGCCTTCGCGATGGCCAGTTCGGTCGCCTTGGTCATCACGACCTGGCCGAGGCCGTTGTCGCCGTCCACCTGCGCGGACACCGGCGTGTCGTGCGTGACCGCGATATCGGGCCGAATGTTGATGCCGCCAGCCCGAATTCGCTCCACGTAGGGGCGCAGCCGGATCAGCCCGTGCCCGGACCGGCCCCGCAGATCGGCCTCGACAAGCCGCGTCGCGGTGATGTTCGCGTGCTTTGGCAGCACTTCGCTGGCGCGCAGGATCGCCGATGCGAGGTCGATCAGATCGTCGGCGGGTTGGCGAGTCGTCACGTCGGCACCTTGATGTCGAACAACCGGGCGGCGTTGGCACCCATCACGCGGTCGCGCTCATCGTCGCGCAGATCGGCCGACGCGAGGAACCCGACGGGGTCGACGGTGCCCATGTCGAACGGGTAGTCGGTACCCATCAGCACATGGTCGGCGCCGAGGTCGGCGACCAGCTTTTCCACCATGCGCGGGTCGAAGACGTTGGTATCGACGAAGATCGAGCGCAGTACCTCGCTGGGTGGCACGTCAAGATGATGCCGTAACTCCGGGCGGTGGCGCCAGGCGTGATCGGTGCGCGCGATGTAGAACGGCAGATACCCGCCGCCGTGCACCACCATCACGCGCAGGCTCGGATGACGGTTCCACACCCCGCCGAGGATCATCCGCGTGACCGCGAGCGTCGACGCAAGCGGCATGCACATCACGTTCACCAGGTAGTAGTCGCAGAACCGCTCACCGTGGGTGAAGCCCTGCGGGTGCAGGATCACGGACATGTCCAGTTCGACGACGGTCTCCCAGACCGGATCGAACCGCCGGTCATCGAGGTCGCGGCCGAGGACGTCGGCGCTGATCTCGACGCCGCCGAAGCCGTAGTCGCGATGGGCTTCGCGCAGCATCTCGACGGCTAGCGCGGGATAGTTCATCGGCACGTTGGCGACCGCGGCGAACCGATCCGGCCATTGCGCGACGACTTCGGCGAACCGCTCGTGCTGTAGCCGGTTGGCGCGCAACGCCTCCGCCTCGGGCAGCCAATAGAAGTACTCCGTCGGCGGCACCGAGAGCACCTGGATGTCGACGCCCTGCGCGTCCATGTCGGCCAGCCGCTGCTCGGCGTCCTCGAACTGCGCGGTGTTCAGCGGGCTCGCGCGGTACTCGGCGTTGTAGCGCGTCGTCTCCTCCGACGAGTACAACGACCTCGGCTCGAACTCGGGACGGAAGAAGGGCTTCGCCAGCGCCGCCGCCGGTTGGACCGACAGGTGGGTGTGCGCGTCGACGCACAGCCCGCGGTGCCGCGGCGCCCGAGAAGGCTCGATGCGCGGCGCCAGCTCGGGCCACCAGTCACCCACGGTCGACGTATGCCTCCGCAAGGGCCAGGCCGATCTGTTCGCGGCTCAGCGGCAGCTCCACGACCTGGTTGAGTTCGGCGGACAGATCCGCAGCCAGATACACCTCCATCGTGACGCGGGCCAGCTGCGGGTCCACCATCACCGGACGGTCCAGCGCGACGGCCTCGATGAAATGCGTTGTCTCCCTGTCCATTGGGCCTTCGTACATGTGGTCGATGAACTCGCCGGGCATCGTCGAGAGCGGGAACTGGATGCCGTCGGCGACGGTGTTGAGCACGATGTCGCGATGGCTGGCGTCGGCGATGACCGCCCCGTCGGTGCCGATCACCTCCATCCAGATCGTCGAGGCGTTGGGATAGTGCGGCGGAAGCGACATGCCGGCGCCGACGGTGACGACGACACCGTCGTCCATGGTGACGACGATGTACTGGGTGTCGGGCGCACCGTGCGTGGATTGGCGTACACCCCAGGCGTTTTGGGAGTACACCCGCACGGGTCGCCGCGGCTCCAGACACCAGAACGCGAAGTCGAGGTCATGGGTGGCCTCCATCGCGGCGGGGGAGAGCTTCGTCCGCGAGCTGATCTTCGCGCCCAGCGTTCGGGTGATGTGGCGGCTCAACAGGATGCTGGTGACGTCGCCGAGCTTGCCTTCGTTGATGGCGCGCTTGATCATCGCGGGCTTGGGGTTGAAGCGTTGCGAGTAGCCGATGGTGAACTTCAGCGAGTTGGCCTCGGCCTTGCCGATCAGTTCGTCGGCCTCGTCGAGGGTGATGGCCATCGGTTTCTCCAGCAGCACATGCTTACCCGCCTCGAGCGCCGCCTTCGTCATGGGATGATGCAGGTGCTCCGGAGTGGCCGAGACGATGATGGCGTCGATGTCGGGGTTGTTGACGAGTTCGGCCCAGTCGTCGGTCGCACGGGTCGGATTCGTCTGCGCCGAAATCTGTTCCAGGCGTTCCGGGTTGATCTCGGCCAGATGCAGTTCGTTCACCAGCGGGCTCCGTGATGCGGTGACGGCGCGGATACCGCCGCACCACCCGGTGCCGATGATGCCGAGGTTGATCTGTCGCATATCCCGTCCTTCGCGTTAGGAGCCGAGCCCGGCTTTCAGGTCGTCGGGGGTGATGGGCAGTGGAACCGGTTGTCCTGTCCGCGCCGAGAGGTCCATCGCCATCGTGTTGATCAGGTTGGCGTGACCGTCGGCCGCCGTCGCATGCGGTGTGTCCACCCCGCGGCACACCCGCGCGAACCACGTCGTGGTTTCTTCGCGCATCGGTCCCCACAACATGCCGTCGGACACGTCGCCGGGTGGATAGCTGCCGATGAAGTCGACGTGCCGCGGTTGCGGCGGAGCGAATCCGCGGCTGGTGTAGCCGGCGGGTTGGCCGACCTCGGAGGCCAGGATCACGTCGCGGTGGGTGTCTTCGACGTCGATGACGCCGCGCGTGCCGACGATGCCGATCTCCAATCCGTATACGGCGCCGGGCCATACGGTCGGCAGGGCCCAGTTGATGTTCATGCTGAACACCACGCCGTCGTCCATCGTGAAGATGCCCGATGTGCCGTCCTTGGTGCCGATGGATCCCAGCGTGCGGTCGGTCGAGCGGGCGTATACCTCGACCGGACTGCGGCCCTCCATCAGCCACATGCACATGTCGAGGCTGTGCGTCCCCGACACCACCATCGGGGTGAGCCCGGTGGTGTCGTCGACCTTGCGCAGTGTCGCCTCCGGCACCATCCGGTTCATGAAGGCGCGCGTGACAACCGTTGTGACGTCGCCGATCTGGCCGTCACGGAGCCGTTGCTTGACGGTCTGGAACCGCCGCCTGAACCGTTGCGTGTAGCCGACGACGGCGTCGATACCGGCGTCCTCGATGGCCGCCAGCACCCGTGCCGAGTCGACGGGATCGGTCGCCAGCGGCTTCTCGATGAACATCGGCACGCCCAACTCGACGGACCGCATGATCGGATCGACGTGCACCTGCTCGTCGGTCGCGACGATGACCGCGCCGACCTCGGGCCTGGCGAGCAACTCGGCGAGATCGGTGGTCGCGAAGTCGGCGCGCACGTCGTCGGCCAGCGTCTTGAGCGTCGGTTCATCGACGTCACATAGGCCGAGCCAGCCGATGCCGGGGTATTCGCGGGCGAGAACCGCGCGGATCCTCCCGACGGTGCCGCATCCGATGACCGCGAGCCCGACAGTGCCGTGCGCTTTCAGGTTCATGACAGCCCCAGCAGTCGGGCCGCGTTACCGCCTGCGATGAGGTCGATCTGGGACTGATCGACGCCTTCTGCGGCGCCGAGCAGCGCCAGCGGATCTTCGTCGCCCATGTCGTAGGGATAGTCGGTTCCCAGCAGCACATGCTCGGCGCCATACAGGTTCACCAGGTACTCCAACTGCCCGGGTTCGAAGACCATCGTGTCGAAGAAGAACTTGCGCAGGTACGTCGTCGGCGGCTGTGGCACACCTTCGCGCACGTCTTCGCGCGCTCGCCAGCCGTGGTCCATGCGGCCCGCGTAGGCAGGCAGGTAGCCACCGCCGTGCACGACGAGGATCTTCAGGCCGGGGTGGCGTTCGATGACGCCGTTGAAGATCAGGTGCGCGGTGGCGAGGGTCGCCTCGAAGGCGTGGCCGATGATGTTGACGAAGTTGTGGTCGGCCATCCGTTGGGCATGTGTGGCGCCCTGCGTGTGAATGATGACGACGAGCCCGAGCGACACCACCTCGGCCCAGAACGGGTCGAGGCGCTCGCTGGAGATCTCCTCACCCTCGACGTGGGTGCCGATTTCGATGCCGCGCATGCCGAGATCATTTGCCAGATAACGCAGTTCCTGGATGGCGGCGTCGGTGTCCTGCAGCGGAACGGTGCCGAGCGGCTGAAATCGCCCGGGATACTTCGACGTCGCCTCGACGAACTCCTCGTTCATCAGGCGGGCCACCTTGGCGCCCAGTTCCGGATCCGACCAGTAGTAGTACTGATACACAGCGACCGCGACGGCCTGGACGTCGACACCCATGCGGTCCATGTCGGCGATGCGCACGTCGAGCAGGTCCATCTTGGGCCGGATCGTCTCCAGCTGACGCCGGTTCACCGCCTGGGTGGTGGCGTTGCCGTGGCCGAGGGCCACCTTGCCGGCTGCGCGCGCCGGTTCGGCCATGATCTCGGCCGCGGCCGCGCATTCTCGGTGGCAATGGATGTCAATGACCGGACCGTCGCTGCGGAACGCCCTGACCACGCTGACCTTCTCCCTCCGACGGGTTCAGCGCCAGAGTAGGACGTGCCGCGCGGGCCCACACTGCCGTCCGCCGTGAATGTGCGCGCGCCGGTCTCCCGGGCTACGGCATGGACCTACACGGTGGCCGGTCGGCGTGTTTCGCGCGCCAGTATCGCCAGCAGGCAGATCATCGCCAGCGTCGCCACCGCGATGGCAAAGGAGACGCCGGAGGTCTGCAGCCCCCACGCCTTCGCCGCAAGCCCGTCACCGATCACCGGCAAGGAGATCGCGATGTAGGCGACGACGAAGTACGTGGAGTTGACCTCGGCGCGGCGGTCGGGCGGTGTGCTCTCAGACACCGCCGCGAGGCCTCGGCTGAAGCTGATGCCCTGACCGATGCCCGAAACGACGGCGGCGGCAATGAGCCAGGCGAGCGACGAGAAGTGCAGTGCCACTGTGAGACTGACCATGCCGACGACGAGGATCGCGCAGCCCAGCGCGACGGCGCGCTCCGGGGCGAGCTTGGTGGACGCGATCTGTCCCACCGCCGACGACGCGAAGATGGACGCGACGATCAATCCGGCAACGGCGTGGTTGTCGATGCCGATCACGGTGGTCACGAACGCCGGGGCCACCGCCGTGAAGAGCCCGGTGACGGCGAAGCCTGCGAACGCGGCAAGCGCCGCGATGGCGAAGATGGGCCGCACCTCGGCGGGCACCGAGAGACGCTGTACGCCGATGCGGCCGTGGCTCGGCGATGTCTCCGGCGCCAACGCCACCGCACCGGCCGCCACCACCGCGAGCACGATGTGCACGACGAAGCTGAGGTGCAGCGGTTCTGGCGCGTATTCGACGAGCACGCCCGCCAACAGCGGCCCGATGCCCAGCGCGCCGATGTTGGCGACGGTGGCGACGGCCGCCGCCCGGCCATGCCAGCGCGGCGGGGCGGCTTCGATCACCGCGGCGGTCGCTGTGCCTGCGAACAGGCCGGCCGAAACCCCGGACAACACCCGCCCGACCAGCAGCAGCGGCACCGAGTCGGCGCACAGGAACACCACGGCGCTCGCGATCGCGGAGACGACGCCCGTGAGCAGCACCGGTCGTCTGCCGATCGCATCTGACCAACGGCCGAACAACACCAGCGTCGCCAGCACCGCCAGCGCGTACGTCGCGTACACGATGGTGGTGGTCAGCACCCCGAAGTGCATGCGCTCGGCGTACAACGCATACATCGGCGTCGGCAGCGTCGTGCCCGCCATGACCGCGGCGAACGCGTAGGTCAGCAGCGGGAACGCGTAGCGTCGCCGTGGCGAGGTTTCCAGCATGTGGTTGTTCAGCGGTTTCAGCGGCCTGCGGTATTCCGCTTTCAGTGGGTTGTGACCGCCTTCTCAGCGCCTACCCCGGTCAGCGTCCGCACCTCGAACTCCGCGTTCAGTTCCGGATCGCCGCGGTCCGACGACGTCAGGGTGCCGACGATGCCCAGGATGAACGCGAGCGGAATCGACACGATGCCCGGATTGGCCAACGGGAACCAGGCGAAGTCGACGTTCGGCAACATCGCGGTCTTGGCGCCGGACACCGCGGGCGAGAAGACGATCAACACGATGGTGGAGATCAGCCCGCCGTACATGCTCCACAGCGCACCGCGCGTGTTGAACCGTTGCCAGTACAGCGAATACAGAATCGTCGGGAGATTCGCCGCCGCTGCCACCGCGAACGCCAGGGCCACCAGGAACGCGATGTTCTGCTCGGCGGCCAGGATGCCGAGCAGGATGGACAGAATCCCGATCACCGCGACGGTGATACGGGAGACGCGCACCTGCTCGCTCTCGGTCACTTCGTGGTTGTTCATGACGCTGGCGTAGATGTCGTGCGCGAACGACGTCGCCGCCGTGATGGTGAGGCCGGCGACGACGGCGAGGATTGTCGCGAAAGCCACCGCGGAGATGATGCCGAGCAGCAACACGCCGCCGAGTTCGAAGGCGAGCAACGGCGCCGCCGAGTTCTGCGCGCCCGGCGCCGCAAGGATCGCGTCGGGTCCGACGAGGGCGGCCGCGCCGTAGCCCAACGCCAGGGTGAACAGGTAGAAGGCGCCGATCAGGACGATCGCCCACACGACGGATCGCCTGGCCTCTTTGGCGGTGGGCACCGTGTAGAAGCGCATCAGCACGTGCGGCAGGCCTGCGGTGCCGAGCACCAGCGCCAGCGCCAGCGACACGAAGTTGATCTGCGAGGTCAGGCTGGCGCCGTACTGCGCGCCGGGTGCCAGCACGTCGCGCTTGGCGACGCCCTCGGTGGTCGACGACGAGACGGCGGACTGGGCGGCGCCGAGGATCTCGGAGAAGTTGAGGCCGAACTTGGCCAACACCCACACCGTCATCACGGCCGCGCCGCCGATCAGCAGGACCGCCTTGATGATCTGCACCCATGTGGTGCCCTTCATGCCGCCGATGAGGACGTAGATGATCATCAACACGCCGACCACGGCGATGACGAAGGCTTGCCCGATATCGCTGGTGACGTTCAAAAGGAGAGCGACAAGCCCACCCGCACCTGCCATTTGGGCCAACAGGTAGAACAGGCACACTGCGAGTGTGGTCAGCGCCGCGGCCATCCGTACGGGGCGTTGCTTGAGACGGAAGCTCAGCACGTCGGCCATCGTGTATTTGCCTGCGTTGCGCAGCAATTCGGCGACCAACAACAGTGCGACAAGCCACGCGACCAGGAAGCCGATCGAGTAGAGGAAGCCGTCGTATCCGTAAACGGCGATCGCGCCTGCGATGCCGAGGAAGCTGGCGGCCGACAGGTAGTCGCCGGAGATGGCGATGCCGTTCTGCGGCCCGGTGAATGTTCGCCCTGCGGTGAAGAACTCGGCGGCCGTCGCGTTCCTCTTGCTGGCGCGGATCACGATGTAGAGCGTCACCGCAACGAACAACAGGAAGATGCCGATGTTGGCGACGGGGTTGCCGACCGTCTCACCGGCGGCGGCCTGAATGTGCATGCTCATACGACCTCGCCCTCCAGCTCGCGGCGGATGGCCTCGGCGCGCGGATCGAGCTCACGGTTGGCGAACCGCACGTAGATGAAGGTGATCAGGAACGTGGAGAGGAACTGGCCGAGGCCGATGAGGATGCCGACGTTGATGTGACCCCAGACCTTGGTGGCCATGAAGTCGTGGGCGAACGCGCCGAGCAGCACGTAGGCGAAGTACCAGATAAGGAAGACGGCGGTCATTGGAAAGACGAAGCGGCGCAACCTGTTCCGCAGTTCTTGGAACTCTGGGCTGGCCTGGACTGCGACGAAGTTCGCAGCAGGCGTTAGGTCGGTATCGGACAACGCGGACTCCTGACCTCGATCTGAAATTGTGCTGTTCATAGGGATTGTGAGACCTAGCTCACAGGCGAGGGGTTCCCCACGGCCAGGTTGGCCAAACCGCCGATTACACGGCTGGCTACGCCGAGTGGCCAGTTATCGAGCGTCTGAGGCTGTCGAGCGGCAATTAACTGGCCACTCGAGGCGCTGTTCAGCACTTGAACCGCCGCTCTAGACTCGTCAGGTGCCCACACTCCAGTTGGCCCAGGATCCCGGGGCCGATGCTCTGCTCGAGTCCAACCCGTTCGCGCTCCTTGTCGGCATGTTGCTCGACCAGCAGATCCCGCTCGAGGTCGCGTTCGCGGGTCCGAAGAAGATCGCGGACCGCATGGGCGGGGTGGACGCCCGCGAAATCGCCGATTACGACCCGGAGAAGTTCGCCGCGCTCTGCGCCGAACGGCCTGCCGTCCACCGCTTTCCAGGCTCGATGGCCAAGCGCATACAGGCGTTGGCGCAGATCATCGTCGATCGCTACGGCGGTGACGCGGCCGCGGTGTGGACCGCAGGGGACCCCGACGGCCCCGAGGTGCTCGCACGGCTGAAGGAGCTGCCCGGCTTCGGCGACCAGAAGGCGCGAATCTTCTTGGCGCTGTTGGGTAAACAGTACGGTGTGACGCCCAGCGGATGGCGTCGGGCAGCGGGCGACTACGGCAAGGCGGGCTCGCACCTTTCGGTGGCCGACATCGTCGACGCCGGTTCTCTGGAAAAGGTGCGGTCGTACAAGAAGCAGATGAAGGCGGCGGCCAAAGCCGCGAAGAAGTAGCGCGCTACAGCGGTTCGCCGTCGAAGCGCTCTCTCGTCGCGAACTCTGAAACGGCTTTACGCGTCAGCTTCTTCACCTGCTGGACCGGTTTGCCGATCGGCAGCAGCGCGGCGACCGCATAGTCCTGCGGGATTCCGAGCAGTTCTTTGAGGCGGGGCTCCTCGGCCACCGCCATGGTGGTCAACACGCCGCCGTAGCCCTCGTTGCGCGCCGCCAACAGGATGTTCCAGACGAACGGGTAGACCGACGCACCCGGGATGACCCCGATGCGGTCGAGGTGCTGGTCGAATGCGGCGCACACGTTGAGGTCGACGCAGACCACCAAGACGGCGCCCGCGGTGAGCACCGGCGCACCGAGATACGGCGGCACCTCGGTGGCGGCCACTTCCTCGGCGGAAACCTTCATGGGCTGTACCGGGTTCCACGGCCCCTCGCCGTTCTTGGTCTGCGCGATGTAGCGTCGCGCACCGGTCACGCTGAGGTCGACGATCGCCTCGCGGGTGGCCCTGTCGCGAACCACGATCACGTGGGCGCCCTGCCGGTTGCCGCCGCTGGGTGCAAATCGGGCATTGTCGAGGATGCGGTGGATCACGTCGTCGGGCAGCGGGTCATCGGTGAACCGGCGAACCGCGCCGGTTGTCCGCATGACGTCGGATAACTCCATGCCCTACATCTTGACTGTGGGAACCTAGAGGTATGAAGACTCACCTGAACTGCCCGTGCGGCGAAGCGATCACCGGCTCGGATGAGGACGATCTCGTGGAAAAGGCGCAGAAGCACCTTTCCGAGCAGCACCCCGGCCGCGAGTACGACCGGGACGCCATCCTCTTCATGGCCTACTGACGCTCACCGACTGACTACGGCACCACCGTCGAGCCGATGGTGGGCATGAACTGACACTGCTTCTCGGTCGTGGTGACCTGGCCGAAAATCGTCGACATGATGCTGCCCGAGCCCGTGTCGACGATCGCCGACAGGGTGGTCGGACCGTCCGGGTTGATGTCCGGCCGCGGCTTGAGCGTGGCGGTGCCCGACTTGCCGGTGGTCAGGTTGACCCAGGTGACGTTGAGGGGCAGCTTCTGCTCGGCCGCCGGTCCCGGCGTGCCGATCGCGGTGAACACGTAGGCGGTCTGGCCCGCCGCGGGACCGGGTGCCGGGATCTTCGCGGGTCCGGCCACCGAGATGGCGGTCGCGAGCACGTTGCCGCCGTCCTTGAGGCAGCCGTTGCTGATCGACGGGTACAGGAAGTCCTGCGTCGTCGGTGCGTCCTCGCCGAACTGCGGATTGGCGGCGGGCACTGCGGCCGGCGCCGCGGGCTCCGGCGCAGGGGCAGGCGCCGGAGCCGCGTCGGGAGACGGTGCCGCCTCGGGCGCCGGAGCGGGGAGGGCCTCCGGCACCGGTCCGACGGCATGCGCGGGGTCGACGCCCGCCGGGAGGTGAGCCTCAGCGTTCGGCGTCGCACCCGGAGCAGGCACGTGTGCGGCGGCCGGTTGCGCGACGAAGTCGTTGACCGCCGACGCCACGTTCTTCGAGTCCGGGGGTGCCGTCGAGTTGCCCGTGAACGCCGCTGCCGCCGCCATCAGCGTCGACACCGCGTTGTACGGATCGGCGGCCGCCTTCTGAATCGCCGGGCTCAGCCCCTCCATCGCCTGCAGACCCGGTGCCTGCATGGCATCGATCGGCAGCGGAGCGGCGGGATCGGCGTTGGCGGTACCCGTCATACCCAGCAGCAACGCTGCCGACGAGCCGACCGCGATGGCGGCGTTGGCGAACAGCTTGCGGGTCGTTGACATGGTTCTCCCTGGACTCGAAGTTGTGGCGGTCACTTCAGCGTCACGGCAGGGCGCTCAGCACCCCGGCGGGGATGCCGGGCAGTGCAGCCGCAGGAGCCGCGGCGGCAGGAGCCGCGACCGCGGGTGCGGCCAGCGCGGGTGCGGCCAGTGCGGGAGCCGTCGCGAGAGGCGCGGCGGCCGTGGCCGGTGCCGCGGGTGCGGTCAGGCCCGGAACCGACAGCCCGGCCGGAAGCAATGACGCCAGCCCGCCGGCGTTCGACAGCGGTGCAGGCAGCGCCGAGGTCAGCGTCGAGATGGCGTTGCCGGGGGCCGACGCCGCGGCGGGGGCCGCTGCGGCAGCCGGGGCCGCGGGCAAGGCGGGCGTCTGCGGCAGGGTGAGCGACGCGGTGGCGCCGGGCGGCGGCGTCGCGGGCGTCGCGGCCGGGGCCGTGCCCGACATCGACGAGGCGAGGGTCTGCATCAGCTGCGGGGCAGCCGCACCGACGGTGGACAGCTGGGTGAGTAGCTGGGCGCCCGGGTTCGGCGGTATCGGCGCAGGCGGCACCGGTTCGGCGGAGGCCGTCGCGCTCAGCGACAGCGCCGTGACCGCGCCCGCGGCGGCGATCATGGTCGACACAAAAAGTTCTCCGGTGCGGTTCATGGTTCTCCCAATCGTTGGTTGGCGAAGGCCTGAACCTGAAGCTAGCTAGTTACTGGTGTGGCTCAAGTGACACGTGTGGCGGTTATTCAACCGTTACGGAGGCGAGGTTCTCCTGAGACCGGATCACTAGAGTCGGTCGAATAGACGCCACACAGACGACGACAGTGCCGCGGCTGCCAGCGCGATTGGCGGCCGCGGCGCCGTGGCTGCTTCTGGTCAGCATCGCCGCGCGGCTGGCGTGGACCTACCTGGCACCCAACGGCGCGAACTTCGTCGACCTGCACGTTTACGTCGGCGGCGCAGGCGCTTTGGATAACCCCGGCACGCTGTACGACTACGTCTACGCAGACCAGACGCCCGACTTCCCGCTGCCGTTCACTTATCCGCCGTTCGCGGCCGTCGTGTTCTACCCGTTGCATTTCCTGCCGTTCGGGGTTGTCGCGCTGATATGGCAATTGGGCATCGTTGCGGCGTTGTACGGCGTGGTGCGCGTCAGCCAACGGTTGCTCGTGACCGACAGCGACCTCGCGAAGAGCCGTCGCGTCGCGATGCTGTGGACCGCGATCGGCATCTGGCTCGAACCGCTGCGCAGCACGTTCGACTACGGCCAGATCAACGTGCTGCTGGTGCTGGCGGTCCTGTACGCCGTCTACAGCACGCGGTGGTGGCTGTCGGGCCTGCTGGTCGGACTGGCGGCAGGTGTGAAGCTGACGCCTGCGGTGGCCGGGCTGTACTTCCTGGGCAAGCGCCGCTGGGCGACGGTGGTGTTCTCGGCGGTCGTGTTCTTCGTGACGATCGGGGTGTCCGCGTTGGTGGTCGGCGACCAAACCCGTTACTACTTCACCGAATTGCTCGGCGACGCCAGCCGGGTGGGGCCGATCGGGACGTCGTTCAACCAGTCGTGGCGCGGCGGCATCTCGCGGATCCTCGGCTATGACGCCGGCTACGAGCCGATCGTGGTGGCGGCGATCGTCGTCACCGCCGTCGTGGCGTTCCTGGCGTGGCGCGCGCTTGGTGATGACGATCGGCTCGGCGGGATCCTCGTGGTCTCACTGTTCGGGCTGCTGCTGTCACCGATCTCGTGGACCCATCACTGGGTTTGGGTGTTGCCGCTGATGATCTGGTTACTCCACGGGCCGTTGCGGAGCTTGCGTGGCGCACAGATCTTCGGGTGGGGCTGGCTGGTGTTGACGATCATCGGCGTGCCGTGGCTGCTCAGCTTCGCGCAGCCGACGATATGGGTGATCAGCAGGCCTTGGTACCTCGCCTGGGCGGGGCTGATCTACATCGTGGCGACGTTGACGACGCTGGCGTGGATCGCGGCTACTGGTCGACGAGCCCGTCGATCTCCTTCGCCATCTCCACATCCTTCTCGGTGATCCCGCCTTCGGAATGCGTCACGAGCGCGAAAGTCACTGTGCGCCAGCGGATATCGATGTCGGGGTGATGGTCTTTCTGTTCAGCTCGCTCGGCCACCCGGCGCACCGCGTCGATGCCGTCGAGGAAAGTGGGGAACTTGATCGACCGGCGCAGCGCGCCGTCCTTGCGCTCCCAGCCGTTGAGGTCGGGCAGCGCGGCGTCTACTTGTTCGTCCGATAACACAGCCATGTCGTCAGGTATACCGCCAGCCGCGACGCCAAACCAGATCGTCGTCGTAGATGTCTGGTCAGGCGTTTACTCCTCCCGTAGCGTCAGCCGTGGTAGGTCAATCGGGAGGTAACACCATGGCCGATCCGAAGCAGGGCTCCTACGATCCCAAGAAGGGCGGCAAGTTCTCGCCCACCACGAAGGCCAAGCCGCCACCGCCTCCGCGGCCTGGACACAACCGAGACAAGTAATCACACCCCCGCAGTTCTGGAGACCAGCCACCCGCGATGCCAAACCAGATTGTCGTCGCGGGCGCGCTGATCACAGGATCGGCGCTGCTGGTCGCGCAACGTGAACGTCCGCCGGAACTGGCGGGTCTCTGGGAACTGCCGGGCGGCAAGGTGGCGCCGGGGGAGAGTGACGCCGCCGGATTGGCGCGCGAACTTCTCGAGGAACTCGGCGTCGAGGTGACAGTCGGTGAGCGGCTGGGTGACGACGTCGCGCTCAGTGACGATATGACGCTGCGCGCGTACCGCGTGTCCCAGACCGGCGGCGCACTGCACCCCAACGACCATCGCGCGCTGCGATGGGTGACCGTCGACGAACTCGACGCCCTGCCGTGGGTGCCCGCAGACCGGGCCTGGCTCGGCGATCTGATACGGGCGCTACGCGACTCGGCCTAGCCGCTCGATGTTTGCCTCCTGTGGTTTCGGCACACATTAATCTGCTGAGCCATGGGTGTCTTCCGGTTCATCTGGCGAGGCGTGCTGGCTTTCGACCGGATCGGGTCGCGGATCCCGCAACTGGTGCAGATTTGGCTCATCGAACTGTTCTTCGCGTTGCCTCTGACATTCTTCATCGCCAAGGTGATCGATATCCGCGGTGCGTTCGGTGTCCCGGGCACCGGCGAGTCGATGCCGGGGGTGTTCTGGGGTGCACTCGTCTTGTCAGTGGTTTGCGGATTCCTCTTTTTCAAGAGCCTGATCCGTCCCCGCGTCGTGCGTGGCTCGTGGACGCCGATGGTCAGCGCCGACGTCGGGTCGGTGACGGTCTACGCCGGCAACCGGCAGTGGACGACGAGCTATGACTACCTCACCAGCCACCCGTCGTATTCGCTGCTGCTTCTGCTCACCGCGCCGATCCCGCTGACCATGGTGCTGATGACCGCAAACCACGGCGACAGCACGTTCTACTGGCGAGTGGCGGGCATCGTCGGGCTCGTCATCCTCGCCCTGATGGCGCTGGCACGCGTATTGGCTTGGTACGTATTCCGTTTCGGTCGTCGGCAACTCGACAGTCAAGCCGACGCGCAGCGCATGTCGCAGCGCAGGCTCGGCTGGGAGATCGCGTGGAAGCCGGTCCTGATGCTGATGGTGATGGTGTACGCCATCGTCTGTATTCCGCTCGGATGGATGTTCTGGCAACAACATCGAACGATCGCCGCGCTTCCCGTCGTCACTGTCGACGACTCGGCCTACGCGGGCGAGTACCGCCGCATCGAGGGGCCGATGCTGACCGATGCGGTGTACTGGGCGCCACGCGGTACGGGTCGTGGCGGCAACAACTATTCCGGCGCAGGGGTTTTGGTGGGCCTCCCGTCAGGCGGGGAGGCACTCCTGCTGGCCGAGTCGCTGTCGGTGCCCGACTTCGTCGGCATGATGAAGGACACGGAGAACGGCGAACTGCAGGCGCAGGGCAAGGTGATCGATGCGATCACCGAGGACCAGCAGGAGTACTACGGCTTCGACGAGGCCGCGTTCCCGGACCGGTCGCCGGACGGCCGGGTGATGGTGCTGCTGTCCTACCCGTAGCGCTCCCGACGTCGGCGGGCTCAGTAGCGCAGCCGGTCGCCGATGACGCGAACCGGTGAATCGCGATGGTGCAGCGAGTACAGCGGGTGCGTCAGCATCGGGTGACGGCAGTGCGGGCAGGACGGCTGGCCCGTCTTCGCCGTCGAGAACGCCAGATGGTGACACTGCTGGCAGCGGACGACGAAAAAGGCCCCGATCCAGTTCAGTAGGCCGAGATAGATCGCCGCTGTCGCCGCCGTCCCGATGACCGCGATCAGAACAACCGTCAGAACCTCATAAACCGACATTTTCGCCACCTTCACGCTTGTCTGCCGGACATCACTACGGTACGCCTGCAACCTGCGGCGATCACGACTTTCGCGCCCGGTTGAACACATTGACCAGCTGCTTGCCGGTGACCCCGTGGCGCTCGGCTTTCCGCACTTTGGCGACCACGACCGGGCACTTCTTGCAGCGCGGCTTGCTGCGGCAGCATTTTTTCTTCGGTTTGAGGTCGGCGAGCTTGCTGGGCTTCAAGTGACGGGAGTCTCTCGTTTTCGTGATCGGCCGACCGCACTGCGACAATCACCGACGTGGATTTTCGCAATGTCGCCATCGTGGCACACGTCGATCATGGGAAGACGACCCTCGTCGACGCGATGCTGCGGCAGTCGGGCGCGCTGACGCATCGCGGCGACGATGCAACCGAACGGATCATGGACTCGGGTGACCTGGAGAAGGAAAAGGGCATCACGATCCTGGCCAAGAACACCGCTGTGCACCGCCACCACCCCGACGGCAGCGTGACGGTCATCAACGTGATCGACACCCCTGGCCACGCCGACTTCGGTGGCGAGGTCGAGCGCGGTCTGTCGATGGTCGACGGCGTGCTGTTGCTGGTGGACGCTTCCGAAGGCCCGCTACCGCAGACGCGCTTCGTACTGCGCAAGGCGCTGGCCGCGCATCTGCCGGTGATCCTGGTCGTGAACAAGACCGACCGGCCCGACGCGCGAATCGCCGAAGTCGTCTCCGAAAGCCACGACCTGTTGCTCGACGTCGCCTCCGACCTCGACGAGGACGCCCAACGAGCAGCCGAGGACGCGCTCGGGTTGCCGACGCTGTACGCATCGGGCCGTGCAGGCATCGCCAGCACGACCGAGCCGGCGAACGGCGAGAACCCCGACGGCGACAACCTCGACCCGCTGTTCGACGTGCTGTTGGAGCACATCCCGCCGCCGCAGGGCGATCCCGAGGCTCCGCTTCAGGCGCTGGTGACCAACCTCGACGCGTCGGCGTTTCTCGGCAGGCTCGCGTTGATCCGCATCTACAACGGCCGGATCCGCAAGGGACAGCAGGTGGCCTGGATGCGCGAGGTAGACGGGCATCCCGTCATCACCAACGCGAAGATCACCGAACTGCTCGTCACCGAGGGGGTGGACCGGACGTCGACGGACGAGGCGATCGCCGGCGACATCGTCGCGGTGGCGGGTCTGCCCGACATCATGATCGGCGACACCTTGGCCGATCCCGACCATGCGCACGCGTTGCCGCGCATCAGCGTCGACGAGCCCGCGATCTCGGTCACCATCGGCACGAACACGTCGCCGTTGGCGGGCAAGGTCTCCGGGCACAAGCTGACCGCCCGGATGGTGAAGTCGCGCTTGGACGCTGAGCTCGTCGGCAATGTGTCCATCGAGGTGGTCGACATCGACCGGCCCGACGCCTGGGAGGTGCGGGGCCGCGGCGAACTGGCATTGGCGGTCCTTGTCGAGCAGATGCGTCGCGAAGGCTTCGAGCTGACCGTCGGCAAGCCGCAGGTCGTCACCCGGATGATCGACGGCAAGCTGCACGAGCCGTTCGAGGCCATGACCATCGACTGCCCGGAGGAGTACGTCGGCGCGATCACGCAGCTGATGGCGGCGCGCAAGGGCCGGATGGAAGAGATGACCAACCACGCGGCCGGTTGGGTGCGAATGGATTTCATCGTCCCGAGCCGGGGGCTGATCGGGTTCCGTACCGACTTCCTCACCGAGACGCGAGGCACCGGCATCGCCAACGCGGTGTTCGAGGGCTACCGCCCGTGGGCTGGAGAGATCCGGGCCCGGCATACGGGATCGCTGGTGTCCGACCGTTCGGGCACGATCACGCCGTTCGCGATGATCCAGCTGGCCGACCGCGGACAGTTCTTCGTCGAGCCCGGCGAGGACACCTACGAGGGCCAGGTCGTCGGCATCAATCCCCGCGCCGAGGACCTCGACGTCAATGTCACGCGGGAGAAGAAGCTGACGAACATGCGCTCGTCGACCGCGGATGTCATTGAGACACTTGCCCGTCCGCTCGAGCTGGGCCTCGAGCAGGCGATGGAGTTCTGCGCCGAGGACGAGTGTGTGGAGGTGACGCCCGAGGTCGTCCGGGTGCGCAAGGTCGAGTTGGACGCCACCTTGCGTGCCCGCAGCCGGGCGCGGGCGAAAGCCCGGGGATAGGTTCGCGACACGAAAAGCCGGCCACAGACCGCGTGGCCGGCTTTTCGTTCAGAGCTGCTAGTCGGTCTTCGTCCCCGCCTCGGTGGTCGTCTGGGCCGTCTTCTCTTCCTTCTTCTTGAAGAGGTTGCCCAGGGGACCGGAGCCCGGCGCGCGGTGCCTGCCGACGCTGGAGGTGGTCGACGCACCGTCGCCCGGAGTCGCCTTGAGGGACTTGAGGACTCGGGTGATCGGGCCCGTCCGCTCGGCGGTACCTGTCGAAGCGGCCGCCCTGTTGGTGGTCAACGTGGCCGACGAAGCCGGCGGCACGGGGACACCCGTGACCGGGTCCACGCCGAGGCCGCCAGCGACCACATTGCGGACAGCATCCCGCGGCTTCAGGAGAACATTGCCGCGCAGGCGGGTGATCTCGCTGTTGTCCATCTGCGCGGGATTGGTCTCCGGATCGCCGCCAACCGGCGCCGGCAGTACGTCATCGACGGCGAAGACGACCGGGTCCGTCACGTAATTCGGCCCGTCGATGTAGGCCTGAAGCGCGAGGTACAGCTTCTGGTTGTTCCCCGTCTCGAAGCTTTCCTGCAGGCCTTCGGCGACGGCCACCAGCCCGAGCGGCGCGGCGACAGCGCTGGTGACGGCCCGCTGCGCGGAAACCGCGAGGCCACCTCCGAGCCGAGCCGCGGCGTAGGCAGGACTGACTTCGTTGCCGGCCGGCTGGGTAGCCGTTCCGACGCCGAGGCTGTCACGAAGGGCTTCGTTGACGTCGTCACGTGCCTTGATGAGCTGGTCTGCACGGAACTGCGTGATGAGGCTTTCGCCGCGCTGTTCCTGGATATTGTCCGGATCGCCACCGATCGGCTCGGGCAGGACGTCGTCGAGCGCGTAGATCGCGGGATCGGCGACGTAGAGCCCGCCGTCGACGTATTCCTTCAAGACCGCGTACAGCGCAGCGTTATTGCCCCCGGCGATGGCCTGGGCGGCCGGAATGAGGCCAAGCGGCGCGCCCGCAAGGCTCTGTACCAGCCGCTGCGCCGAGATCGCCAGGTTCTCCGCAGGAGGATTCTTGAACTGCGCAGCGAGCGCGACGTTGGCCTCAGCACTCCGCAGTGCCTCGGGTGCCTGCTGTGTGGCAGGCGTCACGGCCATAACGCCTACACCGACCAGCGCAACGCCGGCGGTGACAGCTCCTTGGACGCGTTCTTTCATACTTCCCCCTCAGAAATGGTGTCGATCTAACCCGACCTAGCTTCGGAAGCGTAGGGCATGAATCGATTCAGAACAAGTTAGCTGAGCAAGTCTCTTCAATTTGCACGCCGAACATGCTCATTTCGCGCCGCAACCGACCCCTTCACCCCGCCTTCGGACACAGTGAGGCAGTCTAGCTAGTGGATCTGACGATGGCGTAGAAAATCGGTAAAAACACTGCAAGGACCCCCTAAATGAGCAGCTGCAGATTGGATTTATCGAGGTCAGGACGGCACGACTGCTCCAGCTCACCCCATTCGGACGGGTGCTTCAGAGATGCCCTCAAGCCAGGGTTCAGAGTTTGAGCCGAGCCAGCAAACATTGTTTGCTCTGACGGTTTCGTAAGTTGGACAGCAGCGCCGGGCGCCAACGATTGAATCGGCGCAGGGGAGGCCGGTCGATACCCTGTTGGGCGTGCCGACAGCCCGCGTTCGTGACCGGATCACGCGCGGCCTTGTCCTCGCTGCGTCGCTGATTTTGGTCGGCAGCTGCACGGTGAGCCCGCCACCGGCACCGCAGAGCACTGACACCACTGAAACCACCGCTCCACCGCCGCCTAGGGCGATGCAGATCATCATGGCGATCGACACGATCGGACCTGGCTTCAATTCTCACCTGTTGTCGGACCAGTCGCCGGTGAACGCCGCGATCAGCTCGCTGGTGCTGCCGAGCTCGTTTCGGCCTGTGCCTGATCCCAAATCGCCGACAGGATCGCGGTGGGAGCTCGACCCGACGCTGCTGGTGTCGGCAGAGGTGACGAACGACAACCCGTTTACCGTCACCTACAAGATCCGGCCCGAGGCGCAGTGGACGGACAACGCCCCGATCGGCGCAGACGACTACTGGTATCTGTGGCGGCAGATGGTCAGCCAGCCCGGGGTCGTCGACCCCGCGGGCTACGACCTCATCACCGGTGTCCAGTCCATCGAGGGCGGCAAGACGGCGGTGGTGACCTTCTCGCAGCCGTATCCGGCGTGGCGCGAGTTGTTCAACGACATCCTGCCCGCCCACATCGTCAAGGACGTTCCTGGCGGCTTCGCCTCGGGATTGGCGCGGGCACTTCCCGTCACGGGTGGTCAGTTCCGGGTGGAGAACATCGACCCGCAGCGGGAGGAGATCCTGCTCGCGCGCAATGACCGCTACTGGGCCGAGCCCGCCAAACCCGACCAGCTGCTGTTCCGGCGCGCGGGCGCGACGGCGGCGCTGGCGGATTCGATCCGTAACGGAGACACACAGGTCGCTCAGGTGCACGGGGGAGCGGCCGCCTTCGCCCAGCTGTCGGCGATCCCCGACGTGCGGACGGCGAGGATCGTGACTCCGCGGGTCATGCAGTTGACCCTGCGGGCACAGCAGCCCAAGCTTGCGGATTCCCAAGTGCGCAAAGCGATTCTGGGTCTGCTCGACGTCGACCTGCTCGCCTCGGTCGGTGCCGGTAGCGACAACACCGTGACGCTGGCCCAGGCGCAGGTGCGGTCACCGTCGGATCCCGGCTACACGCCGACGGCACCGCCTGCGCTGACGAAGGAAGCCGCGCTTCGGCTGTTGGCGAGAAGCGGGTATCAGCTCGTGCCGGTCGACAATCCGCCGGCACCTACGCCAGGTACACCGGTGCCCGATGACGACCGCGGACGCATCACCAAGGACGGTGTTCCGTTGTCGTTGGTGATCGGGGTGGCGACCAATGACCCGACGTCGGTGGCCGTGGCGAACACCGCCGCCGATCAACTGCGCAACGTCGGCATCGAGGCATCGGTGCTCGCCCTGGATCCTGTTGTGCTGTACGGAGATGCCATCGTGCAGAATCGGATCGACGCAATCGTCGGCTGGCATCAGGCCGGCGGTGATCTCGCCACCGCCTTGGCGTCCCGCTACGGCTGTCGTGCGTTGGAGGCCACCGCGGTCTCGACGACCACTGCGGGCGCACCTGGAACGACGGCGACACCCTCGACGACGTCGCCCAAACCGAGCCCGCCGCCGACGACCGCAACCACGACCGCGACGCCGACTACCCGAACCCAGGCGCCCGAGTCCGACGAACTCATCCAGGCGCCAAGTAACCTCACGGGCATCTGCGATCGCAGCATTCAGCCGAAAATAGATGCAGCGCTTCGGGGTACGGAGAACATCGGTGAGGTGATCGACGCCGTCGAGCCTCGACTCTGGAACATGTCGACCGTTCTGCCGATCCTGCAGGACACGACGATCGTGGCAGCCGGGCCGCGCGTGCAGAACGTCAGTCTTTCCGGCGCGGTACCGGTGGGCATCGTCGGCGACGCAGGCAAGTGGGCGAAGAAGCCGCAGTAGGCTACGCATAGAGATCGGCCCCCTGCCGGGCGGGAGGGGGCCGATCGTTGTGAGCGGTTGCCGGGCTTGTTACTTGCTGCTGTCACCGTCTGAGCCGGGACCACCCGAACCTGAACTGCCCGAGCCGCTTTCGCCGCCCGTCGAGGCAGAGGTGCCGGATGTTTCCGAGTCGGACTTCTTGTCGCGACCCAGACCGGTGACACTCCTGATGGTGTCTCGCAGACCTTGAGCGAAGCTGCCGGTGTCGGCGCGATGCCTACCGCCCTTGGTGGACGTGGAACCGGGCACAAACAGGTTGCCGCCCTTGGCGGCCTCCTTCGTCGTGGTCGCCTCGCCGGATTTGTCCTTCGTCGCGGTGCCGTCGGCTGCACCAGTCTTCTCGTCGATCGTTGGCGTGCTTGCTTTCGGCGCCGGCAATGCCTTCTCCAGCGGCGCGGTCAGCGTGAACGATTGAGCTCCAGTGGTGGGAACCGTGCTGATCGAGGCTGGGGCCTCCGGAGGCGGGAACGACGGGTTGGTGATCGCGGCTGCGATTGCCTCCCGCAGACCCTGGAGCCCTGCAGGTATCCCGAACTCGCCGACAGCGCCATCAAGGACTCCCGTCGTCGCAGCGGCGGCTCCATTGACGATCGCATTGAAGGCCGCCTCCGGATCACCGTTCTGAACGGCATTGACCAGCCCGCTGAGCGTGTCGCCTGCGGCGGTGCCCACGGCGGCCACCGGCACAAGCGCTCCCAGGCCGAGTAGGAGCAGTGGTGTCTGCGCAGCCGCGACTGCCGCTTGCGCGTTGCCGAGCGGACCCGCTGCAATCGGGAACAGCGTGGCTGCATCCGCGAGTGATTGTTGAAGCGCCCCGCTGATCAGGGGAATGATCTCGAGATTCGCCAAGCCTGGGCCCGCGACCAACAGCAACCCCGTGGTGAGGAGTTGGGTGAACGCCTGCCCGAAGTCGCCTGCCGCAGCGAGATCCAGCGCTCCTTGAATCTGATCTTGCAGGATTCCGCTGTTTATCAACTCGGCGAAATTTCCGAAGAGGGTTGGGACGAATGCAGCGAGGGCTTCAAGGTTTGCGGTTCCGTTCGCGATGGCATCGCTTAACAGCGCCGGGAGTTGTGGGATCACGCCGACTTGGGCTTCAAGGGCGCTACCGATGTTGCCGATCCCGTTGATCTGGTTTACGAGGACTTGCTGCAGGATTGGTGCGGGGTTCTCGGCGAGCCGTACCCCCAGGGCTTGCGCGTTTTCGAACGCGGTCTCGAAGATCGGTCCGAAGATCTCAATCGGGTTGGCCAGTGCCGAGAGTTCCACCGCGCGGTCGCGGATCTCCTCGACAGCCGTTGGTGGTGCAGTAACTGGAGTAACAGCGATAGCACTGGCCCCCACCAGCGCAACGCCCGCCGTGACATAGGGACGGAGGGCAGATTGCATAACGACTCCTCTCAAGCCGCGAGATTGGACGCGTCGGAACTTACTCGACCGTAAGAAAGGAAAGAAGCGATTTCGGCAAACTCATTTGTGCAATATGCAATCACGTCAATATCAGCAAAGTAGCTGGTAGACGCCATATAATAGCCAAGCGACAATCGAGCGTCAGGAAATTTGTAACCCTAAGCAAAATTGTCATCTTCGCGATATGGATACATAGCGAACCAGGCGAAGACCATCCGTCTTGAATTTGCTGTTGCAACGAAAAATGTGAGGCACGGCCTCCCAGAAGTCGCGTTACTTCCGAGGGTTGCCTTTGCGGTCAAATGGCTATCGACCGATCAATGCAGGCGACAATGAGGGCCCAGCGAAGGCGGCAATGCTTGCCATGGCAACAGCCTCGTCTCAGGGCGTCAGTGTCTGACAGGAGTTCGCTTGGTCTAACCGTTGGTAACTTCCACACGGTTCTTGCAGACATGAACCGGCTACGCCCGCCACAAGAGATCGGCCCTCTCAGGGGCTGAGGGGGCCGACCGTGCCTTTGGAGTCGGAAAGCCGGAGCCGCCTCCTTCTCCGGATCTGCTTGCCGTGCTTTGCCTTTCACCGTGCCAGACTTAGCACGCAGAGTTGTTTGTTGGCGCGGCTCCACGATCACCGGCCCGAGCGGACAGACTCCTCGGTAGCGCCAGCAGGCTCTCCATTGAGCGCCGCGTCCCCAGTCGTGGATATCGGATACTCCAGAGACGTCCACGGGCTGGCCACCGCCAGCTTCATCGCGGCGAGACGCTGCGGCAAGTTGTCCAGATACTCAACGAACTCTGACTGTCCGTCATCGCCGTCGGCCTCGACCACGCCCCAGTCGTCGACGCTCTGTAATGCCTCCAAAAGCACTTCGCGGTCGTGACTGCCGTCCAGCAATGGCAATACGTAGCGGTCCGCCGGCGACAACGGAATGTTCTCGTGCCACCGATTGAAGGTGAACGGATCGGTGTCTGTGCTCGTCAGCTCGGCCATGCGCCGGGCGGCCTCATCGATCCGTGGCGGCGTAGATGCTGTTCCGGGTAGCACCGGATCAAGTCGATAACGCACTTGTCCTCGGGCGATCAGCAAGGCGAGAAGATTGTCGATGTCCGTCTGCAAATCGGCGGCGACCTCGATACCCGCCTCGACAAGCTGTGTTTGCACCGCGGTCAACAGTTCTTGATATGACAGGGTCCACGGCCAGCGGGCGTTGAGCACCTCGAACGTCGCCTTGGTGCCTGGATCCTGCGTCACCAGCGTCGCGCCCGGCGTGTCACCGAATTCTTGGCTGGAGTCGTCAAGCTGGGTCGCCTCGCCCGCGGGAGGCATCCATGCGGCGAAATGTAGTTGGCGGAAACGAGCGGGATCCACCACGTAGCGGATCTGTGGTGCGCGTTCGGAGTGCACCAAAAGGGTTTGTCGGAACGTGCGATTGACCATGAAGTCCAGATACTGTTCCAGGAGCACTTGGCTGTGCCCGCATTCGGCAAGGAGTTGGTCAGCAACCTTGTCACCGAAATTGCCTGCAAACATCGTCATGGGAGCCGCGTCTGCCAAGTAGGCGAGGTCGTAATCCCCGGCATGCTCTAGAAACTCGAGGAAATAGCACGGCTTGTTGAAGGTCTCCAGGTACTCATGGAGCAGGTAATACTCCCTGGAACGCTCCGCTATTGCGTTGAAATCCGCCAACGCCTTGGCGAGGATGCCGTCGGCCGGGGCAACCTGCTGAAGGAACTCGATCATGCCGCGTGCATAGCCCAATTTCTCTTCCGGCGTTTCCTTCCCGTAGCCGCGCAGCAGCATGGCGTCCCGGACAATCTCCTTCGCCTTCCATCCCGGGTACACGTTGTAGCTGATGTAGGCAATCCCGTCGGGAGACAGCAGCTTTTGAAAGGCAGACAGAATCCCTTCCTGCGCGCTCTCGGGGACCCAGCTGTACACGCCGTGGCAGATGATGAAGTCGAACGGACCCATGCCGGTCAGGTCTATGGTCGCGATGTCGCCTTGCAACAACTGCAGGTTGCGAATCCCCAGCGCCTCCACGTGCCGCAGACCCTGTTCGATCTGCACCTGCGAGAGGTCGATGCCGACCACTTGCGCGTCTGGATGCGAGGTGGCGAAGGGGAGGAGGTTGCCCCCCGCGGCACATCCGATTTCCAATACACGCGAACCGGATACGTCGCAGACGTTCAGCCCGAACAAGTGCGCGATGGCGGCCAGATGGCCGGGAGCTGATTGCGGAAATGCATGCGACGCGTAGGGCACCGCGTCGTACTCGGCACGTACCTGATCGATCGCTTCATCCATTGCCTCGCCCCCAATCTTGCGCACAGACGCTCGAAATCCCGTTCCCAGTACCGGATCACAGCCTTGCACGTCGCGCTGGAAATCGGCGTGCTTTTGGACGCCGGGAAAATCGGCGCCGATATTTCACATCGGCACTGTCCTGCAGGCGATTTGGCGCGCACAAACCACCGGAGGTGCGGCCACGCACTTCCGGTGGTGTGGCGCCCCAAGGGCGGTAAGGGTGGCAGGCGACGCGAATTCGCGCGCTCCTTACCGCCGTTGAGGCCGAACGGTGTTCCCGAGTGTTACTGGCTCAGGGGAAGGTCGTGCCGTTGAAATTGAACCCCGGCGACTTCTGGTCGGCCTTCTGCCCAGCGCCGACCGCAGACGCGATTGCGGACGCACCCTTTGCGGTGGCCTTGGCCTTCTCCCCAATGGCAAACGCGTAGCTGAACAGACTCGCAGCCTTGTCTTCGACCTTGGCCTTGGCCTCGTTGCCGATGGCGATGGCCCCGCTCGATACGGCGTTCGATACCTTCGCTTCGGCTTTGGTCCCGAGAGCCAGGGCGTTGGTTATTGAACTGTCTTTGATTTCCGCTTTCGCCTTCTCACCTATCGCTGTGGCGAAGTTGAACGGTCCGCCGCTCACGCTGGCTTTAGCGTCGTTTCCAATGGCGACAGCTCCGCTGAAGGATCCGGAGGCGTTCGCTTGTGCCTTGTCGCCCATGGCGAAGGCCCATGTTGTCGCGGTGCTGGAGCATCCGCTACCGGTCGTATAGCCGTTGACCGAGACGCAGGTGGCGTTCGCCGTCCCGGCTCCGCTCAATGCCGTGGCAGTCAAACCTGACGCCACGAGGCCCAGTAGTACGCCGCCAGACAGCTTCTCCCTCGAACTGCTGCGCGGCCCCCTGTGCGTAGTCATCAATCCGCCCTCCTTTGGACGAGTCGTTCATGGACGAATGGAGAGTAAATCCGTTTTGCGCATATGTGTGCTCAATCAGCAAAAAGTTTTCTGAACAAGCGTGCGACTTTGGAGAATCAATTTTCGTTTGAAAATACTTGTTACGCAGCCCTAACAGCAATTCAAGCAAAGTACACGCAGGTTTGAGAGTTTGCGATGGCAAACAGATTCCCAGTGCGGCAGTCTGGCCGTACATGGCCATTCAGGATCGCGCGGGATTCGGTTGGTCGTCCGGGTTGACCTGATGCGGCGCGACAAGGATCTGCAGCAGGTGGGCGACAACCGCGGCGACAAGAAACGGCGCGAGCAGCCACCACGGCGGGCGCGCCAACTCCCAGACGAAAATCGCGGCCCATATCGGCGCCCGCTGGGTTATCGCCAGCACTCCGGCCGCACATGTCAGCGACATGGCCGGCACGCTGACGTGGTGTTCGGTCCACGTGTTGATCGACAGAGCCACAACAGATCCCATGGCCGCGCCCGTCGCCAGCGCGGGAGTGAGCATGCCGCCGACCGCGCCCGCGCGCAGGAATGTCGCGGTGAGAAGCGGCTTGAGAAACAGAAGGACGACGGCGGCCCCGACCGTCAGGCCGCTGTTGAGGCTGATCGTCAGGATGCTCTTGCCGTTTCCGGGCAGCTCCGGATATCGAATGGAGCAGAGTCCGATGAGAAGGCCGGCCGCTGCGATGGCCGGAATCAACACCCACGACTTCATGAGTTCGGCTGGACGTGCACGCGCCATCAGCCAGTTGAACGCCGATCCGACACCGAGCGCCAGCGGTGCCAGTACGACCGCGAAAGCCGTTAATAGATAAGACAACTGAGGATCGGGCCAGTCCAGCGGAGGGACCTCGTGGGTCAACGGCGATGCCACGGCGACCGCGAGGCTTGAGGTGATCAGGGCAGTACCGACGGCGCGCGGGTGCCACGTCTTCAACATGATGGCGGTTGCGAACAATGCACCGCCGACAGGAACGCTGTAGACCGCGGCCAAGCCTGCGCCGGCCGCACATGCCAACAGGATCTCGCGGTCGCGCGCGGTGAGTGACCACCGCGATGTGCCGATGTCGCCAAGGGCGGCGGCGAATTGACGGGGCGCACCCTCGCGGCCGAGTGAGGCGCCTGAACCGACGATCAATACCTGCAGCGCCGCGTCGATCGTCAACGGCAAGCGTGGAATTCGCCGATGGCCAGCGATCGTGTCCGCGAGCGCGGGCACGTCGGTCTTTCGTCGCAGCATCCACCAGCCGAATCCGGCGAGCGCTCCGCCGATCATGGGTCCGACGGCGCGGCGGACCGGACTACTGGCAGTGACACCGGTCAGCAGCGTGCCGAATGTGTAGTGGTAGGTCAGGTGCTCGACGAAGCGGAGCAGCAGCGTCGTGCACAACCCGGCGACGCCGGCGAGGAGTCCGATGACAATCACGCCGCAAACGAACTCGAGCGTGCGGCGACTCACTGGCTGAATCTATGCGCGCATCGTGAGTTCTGCAGGAGGGTCACGATATTCGCCGAATCACAACCCGCTCGCAGAACTCGACGCACAACATGGATCAGCCCCGCCGCCGGTGTGTGTGGGCACCACCGACAGCGGGGCCGATAAGAGAAGGCGAAGAGTTGCCTCTACGACGGCTCCCCCTCCGTCTTCCCCGGGACCCCCTGCTTCCGGGTGTTCGCCTTCTACGTCCCAGCTGACCGACAGTTCGCGAACTGCCGACCGCACCTCCGCAAACTTCCGCGGACTGCTGCCGCCCAATCTATTACATGTTTCTCAGGTGAATCTTGGGTTTGACGAGATTTGTTGGGCGCACAGCTACCCCTGTTGAACTGCCGTGATTAACCATAGCCACAAGCTGGGCGCGGGCCCGCGGCGTCGGCAAACCAGCCAGAAGCTGAGAGACTGGTGCCACTGTCGCCATCGGCGAGCAACCTTTGGAGTTGATGATTAGCAACTAAAAGTAGCTAAACCGACGCCATCGCGTCGAATTCGCTGCGGACGGCGTCCGCTCGCGATGTATGCAACTTCGCGGGGCTTCGGTTTCACGGCGCGTGACGGAATGCGAGGCGCCCGGGTTGTCTAACAGCTTGTCCCCGCACGCGGTTATCCCTCGGCCGGCCAAACGACTTCCAGCTAACCCGACTCAACGCGTACAAAAGCTGACGTGCTTAGCTGATCGCCAAAAAAGTTTTCTCTGTACTTAGAATTTACCTCCGCGACAATGTCGCTCTCGGCCGACCGCGACCGTGTCTTGGCTACCTCGGCTTCGCATACTGCCCGTGCCGACGCAAGCCCGACCAAGCCGGTATCTTCAAAGGCGGTGTCCACCCCTGAAACTCCCCGCCTGCTCTTTGTTCACGCGCACCCGGACGACGAGACCCTGACGACCGGTGGCACCATCGCCGGCTACGCAGCCAGCGGCGCCGACGTACACGTCGTCACGTGCACGCTCGGCGAGGAAGGCGAAGTGATCGGCGAGCGCTACGCCCAACTCGCCGTCGACGCCGCCGACCAACTCGGCGGGTACCGCATCTGCGAGCTCACCAAAGCGCTGCATGCCCTCGGCGTCGAAGAACCGAATTTCCTTGGGGGAGCAGGACACTGGCGTGACTCCGGGATGGAAGGGACTCCCCCGCGACGGCAGCAGCGGTTCGCGGACGCCGACATGCGCGAGGCAGTCGGCGAACTCGTCGCCATCATTCGCCGGCTACGGCCGCACGTCGTCGTCACCTACGACCCCGACGGGGGCTACGGCCACCCCGACCATATCCAGGCCCACCGCGTCACCACCGAAGCCGTCGCCGCATCGGCGGGCAACGACTACCCAGGTGAGCCGTGGGAGGTGCCGAAGTTCTATTGGACCGTCACCGCCACGAGTGCAATGGCAGCGGGCCTCGACAACCTCGACGGCGCCCCCGGGGAATGGGTGCGGGTGACGATCGACCAGGTTCCGTTCGGATATCCCGACGACCAAATCGACGCCGTCATCGACGTCGGCGACCACCTGCAGGCCAAGGTCGCCGCGATGCGCGCCCACGCCACCCAGGTCACGGTCGCTGAGAACGGCCGCTCCTTCGCGTTGTCGAACAACATCGCGCTGCCCATCCTGGCCGAGGAGCACTACATCCTCATCGCTGGTGAGCCTGGCGACCGCGACGACCGCGGCTGGGAGACCGACCTGCTCGCGGGATTGAGTCTCGGATAAGCGGCGTCAAAGGGTTAAGCTTCGACCGAGTGGCCGCACACACGAAGGACAGTCATGGATCCGGATCTCGATCCCAACCTGCAGCACTGGCAGGACCGCCTCGACAGCTATCAGTGGGTGATCGGCTCCTTCGTGTCGCTGCTCGACAGCATTCCGACCTGAGCCAGCGGCCCGACGACACTCGGGCACTGCGCGCCGTCGTCTTCACGCTGCTCGCCATCGACGGTGTCGTCTCAGCGCTACTCGCCGCGTTTTTCCTTCCCCTTCGCCTCGGCCCGATTCCCTTTCCAGTCAGCGCACTCATCAGCGGCGCGCTCAACGCCGCGCTGGTGTGGACAGCGTTGCAGTGGACGCCGTCCCATCGGCTGGCCGGGCTGCCGCTGTGGACCTGGCTTGCGACGGTGGCCGTGCTGACTTTCCCCGGTCCCGGCGACGACGCGGTGTTCAGCGCGCAGTGGCAGCTGCTGCTGTTGATCGTCGCGGGTGCGCTCCCGCCCGCACTTCTGCTCTACCGGCGCACCCAACCGCGCTAGCGGCTACTCATCGCCGTCGGCGGCGCGGTTTTTGGCCGTGTCCCGGGCATCCTTTGCGGCCTGACGCACGTCCTTGACGACCTTGCGCGCGGTGTCGCCAATGCTCTTGGCGACCGAACTCGGCCTCGAGCCTTCGTCTGTGTCCTTGTTCGGCTTGCCGGCACGCAGCGCATCGACAGCCTCGGTGACTGCCCTGCCGACCGGGCCGCGCACGTCGCGAGTACGCACAACCGTGTTTCCGACCGCTTCCGGCCCCTTGACAGCATCGACGACGCGGTTGACGCGGTTCTCCATCCGCGTCGCAATGGTCATTCCGCCTGGATCCGTCACTGCCTGATCGACGGCCTGCGAACCGACCTTCTTCTCGAGGCCTCCGGGAAGCCCATCGATGACGTCTCGCAGCAGCCCAGTTCCGAAGTTCACGCTGTTCGCAAAGGGTGCGGTTACTCCATCGAGTAGCTCACGACCCGGCTTGGTCGTCTCATCAGACGATGTCTCGGCCAGTCCCATCAGCGTCGTCGTTTCCGAGGTGGCCAACCCCGGCAGTGGGGGCAAAGGGAACCCGATCCAGAAGTTCCATTGATCGATCCCGAAGGCGATCAGGGCGTTGATGGCGTCTTCGCCCCAATCGACGACGTTGGTGATGATGCCGCCCTCGCCTCGAAGCCAGTCGGTGAAGTTGAAGACGGCGCTACCGATCAGACGTTCGCCGAGGTTGTATCCGATGGGCCAGATCTGCGGAGCCAGCCAACCGATCCCCGGCACCCAGCTGAACGCCCACGCGCCGACCTCGAACCCATAGCTGACCCACGGCTCGATGGCGAGATAAGCGTTGTCGATAAACGATGCCACCGAAGTCGGGACTGGAGCCGGCGGAATTTCCGGCGGCGTCGGCGGCGGTGTGCCGACGCCCGGCGGGATGATGATGCGCGCTGCCAAGGCGGCCACGTTTCCGTTCACCAGCTGCTCGAGAAGCCCCTGCTGCTGCGCGAGGAGCTGCTGTTGTTGAAGCACCTGGTTCGAGGCGACTAACTGGAAGTCCGGTCTGGGTGGAGGCGGGGGCTGGACTGAAGGCGCAAGCACGACCGCGCTCGCGGTAATCGTCGCGACCCCGGCCATGAGCACTGAGCGTGCAGAGATCTTCATCGAACCCTCCCGAATCCTGCCCCGACCGGGATGAAGCTACGCGCGCGTTTACGCGGGCGTCGGTAAATAGACAACACGAGCGTGTCCGGTGGCAACCGGGTCGACGGCAGCCGACACACCGCCAGCCGTGCGGACTACTGTGGCCGATATGCCAGGCGCCGGTGTTTCAGAATGTGAGACGTGCGGATGATCGTCGACGAACGTGGGGTTACACGGGAGTGGCCCTGAACCCCCAGCACGGCACCGACCTGCCCAGCCCGGTGGTCCCACCCAAGTCCGGCGCACCCAGCACGGCCGCGCTGCGGCGTGTCCTCAGACGCGCCCGCGACGGCGTCGCGCTGAATGTCGACGAGGCGGCCATCGCCATGACGGCCCGCGGCGACGATCTGGCCGATCTGTGCGCCAGTGCCGTCCGCGTCCGTGACGCCGGGCTGACATCGGCGAATCGGCGCGGACCCCACGGCCGGCTACCGGTCAGCTACTCCCGCAAGGTGTTCATCCCCGTCACCCATCTGTGCCGCGACACCTGCCACTACTGCACCTTCGTCACGGTTCCCGGCAAGTTGCGCGCGCAGGGGTCGGGCATGTTCATGGAGCCCGACGAGATCCTCGACGTCGCTCGCCGCGGCGCCGAACTCGGCTGCAAGGAAGCGCTTTTCACCCTCGGCGACCGACCCGAAGCCCGATGGGACGAGGCCCGCCAGTGGCTCGACGAGCGCGGCTACGACTCGACCCTTGACTACGTGCGCGCGATGGCGATCCGCGTGCTCGAGGAGACCGGACTGCTGCCGCACCTCAATCCAGGCGTGATGACGTGGTCGGAGCTTTCGCGCCTCAAGCCGGTCGCGCCGTCGATGGGCATGATGCTGGAAACCACGTCGCGTCGACTGTTCGAAACGAAGGGGATGGCGCACTACGGCAGCCCCGACAAGGACCCCGACGTTCGGCTGCGCACACTCGACGACGCCGGACGGCTGTCGATTCCGTTCACCACCGGCCTGCTCGTCGGTATCGGCGAGACGCTGAGTGAGCGCGCCGAGACCATGCATGCGATCCGCAAGTCCCACAAGGCGTTCGGCCACGTGCAGGAAGTGATCGTGCAGAACTTCCGGGCCAAGGACCACACCGCGATGGCCTCGACTCCCGACGCCGGTATCGAGGACTTCCTGGCGACGGTCGCAGTGACCCGGTTGGTGCTCGGACCCAAGATGCGTGTTCAGGCGCCGCCGAACCTGGTTTCGCGCGACGAATGCCTCGCGCTGATCGGCGCGGGTGTCGACGACTGGGGCGGCGTCTCCCCGCTGACACCCGACCACGTCAACCCCGAGCGGCCGTGGCCTGCATTGGACGAACTGGAAGCGGTCACCGCGGAGGCGGGCTATGACCTGGTGCAGCGGCTCACCGCGCAACCGCCGTACGTCCAGGCGGGCGCGGCGTGGATCGACCCCCGCGTGCAGGGTCATGTCGCCGCCCTGGCCGACCCGGACACCGGCTTCGCGCTCGACGTCAACCCGGTCGGCCGGCCGTGGCAGGAGCCCGACGAGGCCGCGGAGTCGCTCGGCAGAATCGATCTCCACGAAACGATCGACTCCGAGGGACGGCTGACCACTGCCCGCAGCGACCTGAACAGCGCGTTCGGCGACTGGGAATCGATTCGGGAAAAGGTCAGCGAACTCGCCGCCCGTGCGCCGGAGCGCATCGACACCGACGTCCTCGCCGCATTGCGCGCCGCCGAACGCGACCCGGCGGGCTGCTCCGACGACGAGTACCTGGCGTTGGCCACCGCCGAGGGTCCCGCATTGGATGCTGTTGCCGCGCTGGCGGATTCGCTGCGCCGCGACACCGTCGGTGACGACGTGACCTTCGTGGTGAACCGCAACATCAACTTCACCAACATCTGCTACACCGGATGCCGCTTCTGCGCGTTCGCCCAACGCAAGGGCGACGCCGATGCGTACTCGCTGTCGACGGCCGAGGTCGCCGATCGAGCGTGGGAGGCGCACGTCGCGGGTGCGACCGAGGTGTGCATGCAGGGCGGCATCGACCCCGAACTACCGGTGACCGGCTACGCCGATCTGGTTCGTGCGGTCAAGCAACGTGTGCCGTCGATGCATGTACACGCGTTCTCGCCGATGGAAATCGTCAACGGTGTCACCAAGAGCGGCTTGTCGATCCGGGAGTGGTTGATCAGCCTGCGCGAAGCCGGCCTGGACACGATCCCGGGCACCGCGGCCGAGATACTCGACGACGAGGTCCGCTGGGTACTGACGAAGGGCAAGCTGCCCACATCCATGTGGATCGAGGTCGTCACCACCGCACACGAAGTGGGACTGCGGTCGAGTTCGACGATGATGTACGGCCACGTCGACACCCCGAAGCACTGGGTCGGCCATCTTCGCGTGCTGAGCGACATCCAGGACAGGACAGGCGGATTCACCGAATTCGTACCGCTGCCGTTCGTGCACCAATCGTCGCCGCTCTACCTGGCGGGCGCCGCGCGCCCCGGCCCGACGCACCGCGACAACCGCGCGGTACACGCGCTCGCTCGAATCATGCTGCACGGCAGAATTTCTCACATCCAGACCAGCTGGGTGAAACTCGGCGTCGAACGCACACAGGTGATGCTCAACGGCGGTGCAAACGATCTGGGCGGCACGCTGATGGAGGAGACCATCTCGCGAATGGCGGGCTCGGAGTTCGGATCGGCGATGACCGTCGAGGAATTGACCGCGATCGCCGAGGGGATCGGCCGCCCGGCCCGACAGCGCACCACCACGTACGCGCCGCTGGCCGCCTGACGCGACTCGCCGGGCCTATCGGGCCGGAATGCGAGCGTAACGGTGACGGGGATGTCAGGCTCGACACGTATAGGAAAGTGACTGTCGCCGTCCCCAGCCCAGGAGCGCGCCTTGACAACCCTTTTCGGACTCCCCGCCCATGCTCTGCTCAACCACACGATCGTGGTGCTCGCGCCGCTGCTCGCATTGCTCGAAATCGTCTCCGCCCTGTGGCCTGCCGCGCGGCGACGGTTCGTCTGGCTCAACCTCGCCCTCGCCGTCGCGGTCGTGGTCCTGACACCGCTGACCGTCTCGGCCGGTGAGTGGCTCTATAACCAGCAGACCGAGCACTCGCCCATCCTCGAGACGCATGCGGAGCGAGGCCAGTGGGCGATCTACTTCGCCATCGGGCTGCTGGTGGTCGCCATCATCCAGGCTGTTCAGCACCGCATCGAGTCTCGGTCGTCGGAGCCGAAGAGGAAGCTAGCGGTGATCGCCGCGGTGATCGCTGTCATCGTCGGCGGATGGGCGACCTTCGGGGTGGTGCTGATCGGCGATGCCGGCGCACAGGCGGTCTGGGGCACGAGGGAATAGAACCGGACTATGGTCCGCTTATCTTCTTGACGGCGTCGGAAAGGCCGACGCCCCGTTCGAGGAGATCCGCATGACCGCAGCCACCGCAACCGCCAAGCTCAGCGCAGGTACGTGGGCCATTGACGCCATCCACTCGTCGATCGAGTTCTCAGTACGCCATCTAGTGGTGAGCAAGGTCCGCGGCCATTTCACCTCGTTCTCCGGTGCCGTGGTGGTCGGTGAAGACGGCACCCCGTCGGTCACCGCGGAGATCGACATCGACTCGATCGACACCCGCAATGAGCAGCGCGACGCCCACCTGAAGGCGGCTGACTTCTTCGACGTCGAGCGGTTCCCGACCGCGACGTTCGCCTCCACCGGCATTCGCGAAGCCGGGGACAACTACGTCCTCGACGGCGTCTTCACGTTGAAGGGCATCGCCAAGCCGATCAGCCTCGACCTGGAATTCAACGGCACCAACCCGGGCATGGGCCACGGTGAAGTGGCTGGGTTCACCGCATCGGTCGTCCTGAACCGCAAGGACTTCGGCATCGACATCGACCTGCCGCTGGAGACCGGCGGCGCGGTCGTCGGCGACAAGGTCACCATCACCCTCGAGATCGAGGCGCTGAAGCAGGCCTGACCTCTCGACGAGGCTACAGCCGCGCAGCCAGCTCGACGCCCTGCTTGATCGCCCGCTTGGCATCGAGTTCGGCTGCGACGGCAGCCCCGCCGATGACGTGCGGTTCGATCCCGTTGCGGCGCAGCCGATCTTCGAGATCGCGCACGGATTCCTGGCCCGCGCAGATGACGACGTTGTCGACCTCGAGCAGTTGCCTGCGGCTACGGTCGGGGCCGAAACTGATATGCAGACCGCGGTCGTCGATGCGTTCGTAGTTGACGCCCGACAGTTGCGTGACGCCTTTCGCCTTCAGCGACGCCCGATGCACCCAGCCTGACGTCTTACCGAGGCGCTTGCCCTGCGGGCCCTTGGTGCGTTGCAGCAGATAGACCTCGCGTGCCGGGGGCGCGGGAATGGGCGTCGTCAACGCGCCGCGCGCCTCTTGCGGATCCGCCGCACCCCACTCGGCCTTCCACTCCTTGAGGTTCAGCGTCGGAGACGCGTCGGTGACCAGGAACTCGCTGACGTCGAACCCGATGCCACCGGCGCCGACGACGGCCACGGTCTTTCCCACGGGCTTGCCCGTGATCACCTCTGGGTAGGACAACACCATCGGGTGATCGATGCCGGGGATGTCGGGCATTCGCGGTGAAACCCCGGTGGCCAGCACCACTTCGTCGTATCCGGTAAGCGCGTCGATGTCGGCGCGGGTGTTCAGTCGTACCTCGACGCGGTGTTTGTCGAGCATGCGGGTGTAGTAGCGAATGGTTTCGCTGAACTCCTCCTTGCCGGGAATCCTTCTCGCCAAGTCGAATTGGCCACCGATAGCACCGCTCGCCTCGAACAGCGTCACCTGATGGCCGCGGTCGGCAGCCGCAACCGCGGTGGCCAGGCCCGCCGGGCCGGCACCGACGACTGCCACACGACGGGTGTGCCGCGTCGGCGACAGCACCAGCTCGGATTCCCGGCCCGCCCGCGGGTTGAGCAGACACGACACCTTCTTGTGCACGAACGCATGGTCGAGGCAGGCCTGGTTACACGAGATGCACGTGTTGATCTCGTCGGCGTTGCCGGCTTGCGCCTTCGCCACCCAGTTCGGATCCGCCAGCAACGGTCGCGCCATCGAGATCAGTTGCACGTGGGTGTCGGCGAGAATCTGCTCGGCGGCCTGCGGCATGTTGATGCGGTTGGAGGCCACGACCGGAATACTCACGTGTTCGGCGACCGCGCTGCTGATGTCGACGAACGCACTGTTGGGCACGGATGTGACGATCGTCGGCACCCGCGCCTCGTGCCAGCCGAACCCGGAGTTGATCAGCGTCGCGCCGGCGGCCTCGACTTCGGTTGCCAGCGAGACGACTTCATCCCAGCTCTGGCCATCCTCGACGTAGTCGGCCATCGACATGCGGTAGCAGATGATGAAGTCCGAGCCGACCGCCGCGCGGCTGCGACGCACGATCTCGACGGGAAATCGCCTCCGCTTTTCGGCTGATCCGCCCCACTCGTCGGTGCGCTTGTTGGTGTGCGGTGCGAGGAACTGGTTGAGCAGATAACCCTCGCTGCCCATGATCTCCACGCCGTCATAGCCGGCTTCGCGGGCTAGTTCGGCGCATCGGACGAAATCGGCGATGGTGCCGTCGACATTCTTCAGTGCGCGCGGCTTGAACGGGTTGATCGGCGCCTTGATCGCCGACGCGCTCACCGAGAACGGGTGGTAGGCATAGCGTCCCGCGTGCAGGATCTGGAGAAGGATCTTTCCGCCCTCCTCGTGCACGGCGGCGGTGATGCGCCGGTGCCGACGGGCTTCCGATGACGACACCAGCTGCGAGGCGAACGGCAGCAGCCACCCGGTGCGGTTCGGCGCGTACCCGCCGGTGATGATCAGCCCGACGCCGCCGCGCGCCCGCTCGGCGAAGTACGTGGCGAGCTTGCTGATATCGCCCGCGCGGTCCTCGAGGCCGGTGTGCATGGAGCCCATCGCCACCCGGTTGCGCAGCGTCGTGAACCCAAGATCCAACGGCGACAACAGATGTGGGTACGCGTCGGTCACGGCTTTTCCTTCAGGCCGGCCGCCACTTCGTCGAGCCACTCGATAGCGCTTTCTTCGGCCCGGATGCCGCCGCGCAACACGAGGTACTGATGCAGTGCGCTGCCGGTGAGTGCACTCGGGTCGAGGAACTGCTGCTTCTCGAATCCGCGGTAGGTGTCCAGCAATTCGGCCTGTTCAGAGCGCAGGGCACTGACCTGATCGCGCAGGGCCGCGATGTCCCCGTAGGCTGCCGCGCGGATCTTGAGGGCCAGGTCTCGCGTGCGGTTGTCGGTCACCGAACTGCCCCTGCCGGTCAGCGGTTCGGCGATCCAGCGGGCGAGTTCGGCGCGGCCGGCTTCGGCGACGGTGTAGACCTTCTTGTCCGGTCTGCCGTGCTGGACGACAGGCGTGACGTGCACCCAGCCCTCGTCCTCCATACCCCGAAGGGTGCGGTAGATCTGCTGATGGGTGGCGCTCCAGAAGAACCCGATGGACCGGTCGAACCGGCGCGCGAGCTCGTAACCGGAACCGGACTGCTCGATCAGCGACACCAGGATCGCGTGCGGGAGGGCCACGCTCTCAGCGTAAGAGCAGACGGAGCGCTATGCAACTTGTTGCACTGCAACTGTGCGCAGAGGGTGTGCCGACTAGGCACTTGTATATGCAACGTCTAGTATCAGTAACTACGCGTCCGCCCACGGCGGACGTATAAGTTAGGGCAGGCTGACACAGACCTCCGGACATCCACATCGGATACTGGAGCGAATTTCGGCAGGCCCCAACGGACAGACGGGCAGCCCCCATGATCAGGTTGATCGAGAGGACTCGAGGAGCACTCAGTGACGTACACGATTGCCGAACCCTGCGTCGACATCAAGGACAAGGCATGTATTGAGGAATGCCCTGTCGACTGCATTTACGAGGGTGTCCGCATGCTGTACATCCATCCCGACGAGTGCGTGGACTGCGGCGCTTGCGAGCCGGTCTGCCCGGTCGAGGCCATCTACTACGAAGATGACGTGCCCGAACAGTGGAGCGCCTACACCCAGATCAACGCCGACTTCTTCGCTGAGTTGGGATCGCCCGGCGGCGCGTCGAAGGTCGGTCTGACCGAGAACGATCCGCCCGCGGTCAAGGAACTCGCGCCTCGGGGCGAGGACTAATACCCAAGGTGGTTCGCCGCGGCGTCTCTGCGGGGCTGCCGGTCTTCCCGTGGGACACCCTCGCTGACGCGACGGCGCAGGCCCGCGCGCATCCCGACGGAATCGTCGACCTTTCCGTCGGCACGCCGGTCGATCCCGTCGCGCCCCTGATCCGTGAGGCGCTCGCGGCAGCAAGCTCTGCGCCGGGCTATCCGACCACTGCAGGTACACCCGCACTTCGCGCGTCGGCGGTCGCCGCACTGGCCCGCCGCTACCAGATCACCGGCCTCGCCGAGGATGCCGTCCTGCCGGCGATCGGCACCAAGGAACTCATCGCGTGGCTGCCGACGCTGCTCGGACTCGGCGCCGACGATATCGTCGTCGCGCCCGAACTGGCCTATCCGACATACGAAGTCGGTGGCCGCCTGGCAGGCGCGCAGGTGCTCCTCGCCGACTCGCTGACCCAGTTGGGGCCGCGGTCGCCTGCGCTGATCTATCTCAACTCGCCGAGCAATCCGACGGGTCGCGTGCTCGGCGCCGACCACCTGCGCAAGGTCGTCGGGTGGGCGCGTGACCGCGGTGTGATCGTCGCGTCCGACGAGTGCTATCTCGGCCTCGGCTGGGACGCCGAACCGATCTCGCTACTGCATCCCTCGGTGTGCGATGGCGACCACACCGGGCTGTTGGCCATCCACTCGCTGTCGAAGACCTCGTCGCTTGCGGGGTACCGGGCCGGTTTCGTGGCGGGCGACCGCGACTTGATGGCCGAACTGCTCGCGGTGCGTAAGCACGCCGGAATGATGATGCCCACCCCGGTGCAGGCGGCGATGGTGGCCGCCCTTGACGACGACGCGCACGAACTCGAGCAGCGTGCGCGCTACGAGCGACGGCGCCAAGCGCTACTGCCCGCGGTGCAATCGGTCGGCTTCACCGTCGAGCACTCCGAGGCCGGGCTGTACATCTGGGCGAGCCGCGGTGAGCCGTGTCGCGACACCGTGAGATGGTTCGCACAGCGGGGAATCCTGGTGGCGCCCGGCGAGTTCTACGGTCCGCGCGGGTCGCACCACGTTCGGATCGCGTTGACGGCCACCGACGAACGCATCGGCGCCGCCGTCGAGCGGCTCACCGCCTGACCCGCGAACGTTCCTTACCAGTCGAAAAATGGGAGGAAAAGTCGACCGGTACGGAACGTTCGCGGGTATGGGCCGTCTGCCATCAACGTATTCGACGTACTACGACACGAAACCCCGAGTGCCTTCAGGTGAGATGACGCCAGGTCTTGCCCGACACGGCGTTGTAGATCGACACATTCGACACGCCGAATTTTTCGGCAAGTTGCCGCAATGTAGCACCGTTGGCATAAAGCCAGCGTAATTCCCTGACATTGTCGGCAGTGAGCTTTGCGTTACCGTGGGCTTCGCCCTCGGAACGTACGCCACCGGCAATCTCGGTACCGGCCCGCAAGCGGTAATAATGCATTGAGCAAAGCCCACGCGCCCGATATTTTCGGTCGCACCCCTCGACCGTACAGTGCGTGGGCAGTGCCTTTGACCTCCCCATACGTCGATTGTATGAGGATGCAACGGGCAATCCGCAAGGGCACGAGCCAAATCAAATCGATAATTGGCAGAAAATCTTCAAGATCAATTCGAACCCATTCGTTGTTCGGGCCGCGCCGTACTTCATTCATCCTTCCGGACCGGTCACGACAGCAAATATCTGCTGGTTCTCCGTGCAAAGTAACGGTGCGGGAGATTGCTCAGCGATTTTCGCGGGCTGCTCCAGGCGGAGCCGTCGATGCTTCACGAGACGTCGAACCTGCAATACCGTCGCTTCATGAGCGATTACGACGTCGAGGCCGTCGACCGGTTGCCCTTCACGACGGCGGAGAAGTCCGCGCGCTACCGGACCGAGGATTACCGCGGGGCGGCCGGCCTCAATTGGTATTCCAGCGATCCCACGCTTCAGGCGACGATGGCCTATTACCTGCACCCGGACCATCTGGCCGTCGTCCAGCCGCATCTGACGCGCATCGGCGACCTGATGGCCGGCCCGGTGTCGCGGTGGGCCGAGGAGACCGACCGCAACCCGCCACGGCTGGAACGCTACGACCGATGGGGCCACGACGTCAGCCGCGTCATCATGCCGACGTCGTTCGTGGAATCGCGGCGTGCGGTACTCGACGCGCAGCAGGCGCTGCGCGAGGACACGAAGAGCGCCGGCATGAGCTCCGCGCTGCCGCTGTTCGCGTCGAACTATCTGCTGAACCAGGCCGACATCGGGATGGGATGCGCGCTCGGCACCGGCGGCGGCATGGTGAAGGCGTTGGTGGCGGCGTACGCACCGCCCGATGTGCGCGACCACGTGCTGGCCAAATTCGAGACCGGCGAGTGGGAAGGCCAGACCGCCCAGCTGCTGACCGAGCGCACCGGCGGATCCGATCTCGGTGCGCTGGAGACGACAGCCACCCGCAACGGAGATACCTGGCTGCTCAACGGTTTCAAATGGTTCGCGTCGAACTGCAACGGCGAGGCCTTCGTCGTCCTCGCCAAACCCGAGGGGGCTCCCGACTCGAGCAAGGGCGTGGCGAACTTCCTGGTGTTGCGCACCCGCCGCGACGGCTCACGCAACGGAGTTCGGGTGCGCAGGCTGAAGGACAAGCTCGGCACCCGCTCGGTCGCCTCCGGCGAGATCGAGTTCGTCGACGCCGAAGCATTTCTGCTCTCCGGTGAACCCACCGGCGACGCGGGTCCGTCGGACGGCAAGGGCCTGGGACGGATGATGGAGCTGACGAATGCTGCGCGCCTCGGCATCGCGTTGTTCGCGCTCGGCAATGCGCGCCGCTCCCTCGTCGAGTCGCTGTGTTATGCCCAGCGGCGGCACGCATTCGGCGACGCACTGATCGACAAGCCGTTGATGCGCCGCAAGCTGGCCGAGATGATCGTCGACGTCGAAGCCGCACAAGCGCTCGTGTTCGACGGCACCGGTGCCGCCAACCACCGTCAGCCGAGGCCGGTCCGTCAGCGCATCGCCGTGCCCGTCACCAAGCTCAAAGTCTGCCGCCTCGGGATCACCATGGCCTCCGACGCCATCGAAATCCACGGCGGCAACGGCTATATCGAGACGTGGCCGGTCGCGCGGATCCTGCGCGACGCGCAGGTGAACACCATCTGGGAAGGCCCCGACAACATCCTCTGCCTCGATGTACGCCGGGGTATCGAGCGGGCACAGGCGCACGAACCGCTGCTGCAGCGTCTGCACGACGCGGCCTCGGTATCCGACGCCGACGACACCACCGCCCTGGTCGCGCGTCGCGTCGAGGATCTCGAGGCGGCCATCACCGCATGGAGCAAGCTCGACGGAGCGGTGGCCGAGGCCCGTCTGTTCCCGCTTGCGCAGTTCATGGGCGACGTGTACGCCGGTGCGCTGTTGACCGAGCAGGCGGCCTGGGAGCGGGCCGAACGCGGAACCGACCGCAAGGCTCTGGTCGCGCGACTCTACGCGCAGCGCTATCTCGCCGATTCCGGCCCGCTGCGCGGACTCGACGCCGAAAACGACGACGCGCTGGAGCATTTCGACGAGCTGGTGGCCGGAGCGCTCACGTCCTAGCGCCGCTCGGTGGCCCGCAGTCCGAGCGCGAGGACCAGCCGGTCGTCGGGGTCGTCCAGCGACGTCGACCACAGCTTCTCGATCCGACGGATGCGGTAGCGGATGGTGTTCGGGTGCACGTGCAGTCGCTGAGCCACCGCCGCGATGTCGCCGAAACCATCGAGATAGGCGGCCAACGTGTCGGCCAGAATCGGATCCCGCTCCCGCAGATCCCGGACACGAGCATCGACCAACCGCCCGTGACCGGCCACATGCGCGACGATCTCGTCGAGCAGCACCGTGGTGTGGGCCTCGTCCAGCGACGTGACCTGACCGATGGCATCGGGATGCCGCTCAGCGCTGTCGAATACGCGATCCACTTCGGCGCGCGCACCGGCCGCAGCCGCCAGGCCGGTCAGTGGAGCGGCCATCACCGCCCGCATCGTCAGGCCCAGTTCGCGCTGCAACGCGGCGACGACGCCGCGCACCCACGACGTCAGCGACGACGTCGCCCCGATCTTCGGCAACAGCACATAGACGCGCTGCCCAGTCGAGGCGACCTGCGCATCGGTGCGAAAGGCGCTGGCGCTCAACGCGATCACATTGGCGGGCACCGTCGTGCCCGCACCGCCGAAGCCGACCAGCGCGGCGCGGCCGTCGGCGGCGATCCCCAACTCGTCGGCGATGGCGCTGATGTCGGCGGGGTCGTCACCGCCGATGCCGAGCAGGTTCTGCACCAGGACCGTGTGGGGTGACGGGGCCGCCGACAGCCGCGACATGATGCGCGCCGCGAGGACAGCGCCGCCGCGCAGCACGTCTTCGACGTCGTCGGACAGCGCGGCCGACCCCTGCTGCAGCCAGATCGTGCCCGCGAACACGGGGGCGCCCTGTCCGTTCTTTGCGGGTATGTGGATGCCAACCGCAAGCCTTGGCCGCAGCCCCAATTCGGGGCGCTCGGCGACGCGGACGACGTCGCCGCTGGACCGCAGCGCATCGAAGATGCCCCACTGGCCGATCCACTCCAGATGCTCGGGCGGGCCCGCTCGACCGAGGATCGTCAGCCTGCGCAACTCATCGGCCTCCTCGTTGGACGCCGAGTAGGCCAGCACGTGCGACTGCTCGTCCTCGATGCTGATCATCCCGTGGGTGCGCTCGGCGATCGACTGCGCCAGCCCGAACAGGTCGGTGCCGGAGTCTTTCAGCGGGTCGCCGCGGTCGCCGTGGTGCTCGAACGCGTGGTTGACGAGTTTGTACAGCGACTCCCAGCGGGCGCGCGGTTCGACGGCCACCACCGCGGTGCCCAGCGCGACCGCCTGTTCCACCGCTTCGGGCGAGGGTTCCTTGACGAATATCGCCGCGGGCGCGGGTTGCCGCAGCGGGGGTGACTCCGCGACCTGCTCGGCGATCCAGCCCACCGCTTCCGCATCGGACACCCCCAGCAGGAAGAAGATGTCGGCGGACCCCGGCCCGACGGCCAGGCCGAGGCGGATGTCGTCGATATCGACGAGCGCGACCGATCCAACGGTCATGTCCAGCCCGCGGGGCGCTTCGACGAGCGTCACCATCGTGCGGTCGAGCGCAAGCAGCAGCTGGCCCAGCGACAAACCGTCCCGCTCCGCCATCGACAACTCCTTTGTCCGATTCGACTATAAGTCGCCAGGTGACTTGTTCGATTGGCCATCGGTTAGGAATGCCCCAAAAGGGGATCCTTACTGCATGGATGCCGTCACCGAGGTTCCCGCTCCGGCCAACGAGCCGGTTCACGACTACGTACCGAACAGCCCCGAACGCGCGCGCCTCGTCACCGCGCTCGCCGAACTGGCCGACGACCCCATCGACCTGCCACACGTCATCGGCGGCGCGCACCGGATGGGCGGCGGTGCGCGCGTCGACGTCGTGCAACCCCATCGCCACGCGGCGAGACTGGGCACCTTCACCAACGCCGATCACTCCGACGCGACCGCCGCCATCGACGCCGCGATGGCCGCCAAGGACGCGTGGGCGAACACGCCGTTCGACGAGCGCGCCGCGGTGTTCCTTCGGGCTGCCGACCTCCTGGCCGGGCCGTGGCGCGAGAAACTCTGCGCGGCGACCATGCTCGGGCAGTCGAAGTCGGCCTATCAGGCCGAAATCGATGCCGCCTGCGAGCTAATCGACTTCTGGCGGTTCAACGTCGGCTTCGCGCGGGAGATTCTGGCGCAGCAGCCGATCAGTTCGCGCGGGGTGTGGAATCGCATGGACTACCGGCCGCTCGAGGGCTTCGTCTACGCCATCACGCCGTTCAACTTCACCGCGATCGCGGGCAACCTGCCGACGGCGGCAGCGCTGATGGGCAACACCGTGGTGTGGAAACCGTCGCCGACGCAGACCTTCGCCGCGTACCTGACCATGCAGCTCCTGGAGGCCGCGGGCCTTCCGCCGGGCGTGATCAATCTGCTCGCCGGCGACGGCATCGCGGTTTCCGATGTGGCACTGGCTGATCCGCGGCTGGCGGGCATTCACTTCACCGGCTCCACCGGGACGTTTCAACACCTGTGGCGCGAGGTCGGCTCGAACATCGACCGCTACCATACCTACCCGCGGCTTGTCGGGGAGACCGGCGGCAAGGACTTCGTGTTGGCTCACTCGTCGGCACGCCCCGACGTCCTGCGCACCGCGCTGATCCGCGGCGCCTTCGACTATCAGGGCCAGAAGTGCTCGGCGGCATCGCGGGCGTTCATCCCGCGGTCGGTGTGGCAGTCGATGGGCGACGACTTCCTCGCCGCCACCGAGGCGTTGTGCTACGGCGACGTCACCGACCTGACCAACTTCGGCGGCGCGCTGATCGACGACCGCGCATTCGCCAAGAACGTCAAAGCCATCGAACGAGCCAAGGGCGCCGCCGGTGTCACGATCGCCGTCGGCGGAGAATACGACGACAGCGAAGGCTATTTCGTCCGGCCCACCGTGCTGTTGTCCGACGATCCCGGCGACGAGTCGTTCTCCACCGAGTACTTCGGACCGATCCTGTCGGTGTACGTCTATCCCGACTCCGACTACGAGCAGATCCTCGACGTCGTCGACCACGGCGCGAAGTACGCGCTGACCGGAGCCGTCATCGCCGACGACCGCAGCGCCGTGCAGCAGGCGGCGGATCGACTGCGGTTCGCGGCGGGCAACTTCTACGTCAACGACAAGCCGACCGGCGCCGTCGTCGGCCAGCAGCCGTTCGGCGGATCCCGCGCATCGGGCACCAACGACAAGGCCGGTTCGGCGCTGAACCTGCTGCGGTGGACGTCGGCGCGCTCGATCAAGGAGAACTTCGTCCCGCCGACCGACCACAACTATCCCCACATGGAGGCGGAGTGATGGCCGAGCTTTTTCATCGGGTCGCGCGACCCGCGATCCTGGCCGCCAGCCGATCGGACGGGTTACGACGTACCGCCGAGCGGTTGCCCGTCACGCGAGATGTGGTGCACCGCTTCGTACCCGGGGAGACCGTCGACGACGCTCTTGAGTCCGTCGCGCAGCTGCGGGACACCGGCCGCATGGTCAGCATCGACTACCTCGGCGAGGACACCACCGAGATCGAGGACGCCGAGAAGACCGTGCAGGCCTACCTGGAACTGCTCGACGCGCTCGGCGCGCGGTGTGAGAGCGCGACGGCGACGGTGCGGCCGCTGGAGGTGTCGCTGAAGCTGTCGGCGCTCGGGCAGGCGCTGCCCCGCGACGGTGAGAAGATCGCCCGCGACAACGCCCACACCATCTGCGAGCGGGCCCAGCGCGTCGGCGTTTGGGTGACCGTCGACGCCGAGGATCACACGACCACCGATTCGACGCTGTCTATCGTGCGTGATCTGCGAACCGAGTTCCCGTGGCTGGGCACGGTTCTGCAGGCCTACCTCAAGCGCACGGAAGGCGACTGCAAAGAGTTCGCCGCCTCGGGCGCACGAATCCGGTTGTGCAAGGGCGCCTATGACGAGCCCGCATCGGTGGCATTCCGTGACCGCGACGACGTCAACGACTCCTACATGCGGTGTCTGCGGGTGCTGATGGCCGGTGATGGCTATCCGATGGTGGCCTCGCACGATCCGGTCATCATCGAAGCGGTGCCCGCGCTGGTCCGCGAGAACAGCTGCGGCGTGGATGAATTCGAATACCAGATGCTGTTCGGAATCCGCGACGCCGAACAACGCAGGCTCGCCGACGAAGGAAATCACGTCCGCGTCTACGTCCCATTCGGTACGCAGTGGTACGGCTATTTCGTCCGCCGACTGGCTGAGCGGCCCGCGAACCTGACGTTCTTCTTGCGCGCACTCGCCGAGCGGCGGCACTGAGTTACTGAGCCGGAAACGCGGCGACGTCCATGACGACCGTGCCGTCGCACGGCCCGCCGTAGATGTCGGTGCGCCAACTGCCGCGCAGCGTGCCGTCGCGTTGCGGCGTGTAGTACGCGACCGACCTCGCTGGTGCCCACACCTTCGGATTGCCTTCGCCCATATAGCAATCCCACTGCCACTCGTAGATGTGCACCCACGTCGAACCGTTCCAGGTGTACCGCGGCGGCAGCGGCAGCGGCAGCGTCGGGTTGGCGGGTTTGGGACCGTCGATCACGGTGGCAATGCACGTGCCGGTTGAGCAGTCGGTCACGAACGTGTAGATGTTGCTGAAATCCGGCTCGGACTGGCGGGCGGCCAGGCTCGTTCCTGTCTTCTCGCCCGCATAGCGCAAGAGCATGTACATGCCGTTCCACACCTGGCCCGCTGCGCCCGCCACCGGCGTCGCGCATACCCCGGCGCCGACCAGTGCGGCGACCACCACCGCGAAACCGCCTCGGCGCAGTGCGGTCCTCACGAAGGGACCGTAACGGCCGGAGCCCGCGAAATCGCGGATTGGGCGGCCGTGTCCGTTGCCGACTGTGAAACTGACGACGCAAATCGCGCGAAATCGTCGCTGGATTCACAAACCAACCGCGCTAGTGCCTGCTGACGAACCGCCCTGACAAATCGCCGACGAGGCGGCGCGACGGCGAGACCGCCGACATCACCCGCATGATCTTCGTACCGACACCGGGTACCACGTTGACCCGTCCTGCCCGCATAGCGGCGTAGCCCGCCTTGGCCACCGTCTCGGCATCGGAGAAGTAGCGGTCCAACCGCGACGTATCGCCCAGTCCGGCCGTGCCCATGAACTCGGTGCGGGTGGGGCCGGGCGCCAGATGGGTGCACGTCACGCCGGTGCCGCGCAGATCGTGGGCCACGCATTCGGAGAAGCTCCTGACGTACGCCTTGCTTGCGGCGTATCCCGCTTCCAGCCCGTGCGGGATGACGTACGCCGCGACCGAGCCGACGTTGAGAATCGCGCCCCGGCCCGCCTTGACCATTCGCGGGGCGTACAGCAGCGTCAGATCGGTCGTGGTGACCACATTCAGCTGGACCATCCGCGACACTGCGTCGGGGTCGGAGTCCTGAACCGTGAGACCGAGGATCCCGACGCCCGCGTTGTTCACCAGGTACTCGATCTCGACACCGAGGGCGTCGATGCGAGCCACCAGGTCGGCGCCGGCGCCGGGCTGGGCGAGGTCCATCGTGATCGGGTCGACGCGGATGCCGTGTCGGGCACCCAATTCTTCTGCGAGAGAGGTCAATTCGGCGATGCTGCGCTTGCTGGACACCACGACGACGTCGACACCGTCGGCCGCGAACAGCCGCGCGAGTTCACGGCCGATGCCTGTGGACGCGCCGGTGATCAGGGCTGCGGACACGACGGCCTCCTCTTCACTCGCTCAACAGGAACAGTGTCCACGCCGCCAGCGACTGCGCGTCGGTGATTTCGCCGTCTCTCATCATTCGCTCGACGTCCGCGCGGGCGAACCACTCGCTGTGCATGTCCTGCTCGGTGTGCTCGCGGTCGTGCTCGCCCTCGGTGATGCCGGTGGCCACGAACACCCTGCCGCGCTGGCTGCTCATGCCCGCCGCGACGTCGAGCACGCCGATCGGCACCATCGACTCGGCGCGCAACCCGGTTTCCTCGCGCAGTTCGCGGTGGGCGAGCGCGACGGGATCGAGGTCGGCTCGGCCCGGCGCGGTGCCCTGCGGAAACTCCCATCGGCGCAGACCCAGCGGGTAGCGGAACTGCTCGACGAGGCGGAAGCGGTCGCCGTCGCGTGCGATGATCAGCGCGTACGTCGGCTTGTCGATGACGCCGTAGATGCCGTCGGACCCGTCGGGTCGGCGTACCTGGTCTTCGCGCACCGTCATCCAGTCGTTGCGGTAGACCTCGCGGGAGGCGATGCGCCGGATCTCGTCCACGCGCCAAGTATGCCGAGGGCATGCGGGTAGCCTCGCTGTCGTGTTGCTGGCCTCGCTGAACCCCGCGGCCGTCGCAGGCGGTGCCGACATCGGTGACGCGGTGCGCATCGACGGTGCTGTGCTCAGCCGAAGCGACCTCGTCGGCGCCGCGACATCGGTGGCGGAACGGATCGCGGGCGCGCAGCGGGTCGCGGTGCTCGCCAGGCCGACCGCCACCACCGTCCTGGCCGTCACCGGTTGTCTGATCGCCGGCGTGCCGGTGGTGCCGGTGCCGGCCGATGTCGGTGTGGCCGAGCGACGGCACATCCTGACCGACTCCGGCGCCCAGCTGTGGCTCGGCGAACAACCCGACGAGCCGGAGGGCCTGCCGCATGTGCCGGTGCGGCTGCACGCCCGATCGTGGCACCGCTACGCCGAACCGCCGCCGGAGTCCACCGCGGTGATCATGTACACCTCGGGCACCACCGGGCCGCCGAAGGGTGTGGTGGTCAGCCGACGGGCCATCGCCGCCGACATCGACGCGCTGGCCGAGGCGTGGCAGTGGACGGCCGACGACACGCTGGTGCACGGGCTTCCGCTGTTCCACATCCATGGGCTGGTGCTCGGGCTGCTCGGTTCGCTGCGGATCGGAAATCGCTTCGTGCACACCGGAAAACCGACACCAGCCGGTTACGCCGAGGCTGGCGGTTCGCTGTACTTCGGGGTGCCGACGGTGTGGTCGCGCGTTGTCGACGACGAAGCCGCCGCGCGGGCGCTGGCGTCGGCGCGGCTGCTGGTGTCGGGCAGTGCGGCACTGCCGGTGCCGGTGTTCGACAGGCTTGCCGAACTGACCGGCCACCCGCCCGTCGAGCGGTACGGCGCCAGCGAAACCCTGATCACCGTCAGCACCCGCGCCGCCGGCGAGCGTCGCCCCGGTTGGGTCGGCCTGCCGCTGTCCGGTGTGCGGACACGCTTGGTGGACGAGGCCGGCGCCCCGTCCCCACACGACGGGGAAACCATTGGGGCACTGCAGGTCAAGGCCCCGACGATGTTCGACGGATATCTGAACCGGCCCGATGCGACCGCGGCCGCCTACGACGCCGACGGTTGGTATCGCACCGGCGACGCGGCCGTCATCGAGAGCGACGGAATGCACCGCATCGTCGGCCGGGAGTCCGTCGACCTGATCAAGTCCGGTGGTTACCGGGTGGGTGCCGGTGAGATCGAGACGGTGCTGCTCGGTCATGACGGGGTCGCCGAGGCGGCGGTCGTCGGCGTACCCGATGACGACCTCGGCGAGCGCATCGTCGCCTACATCGTCGGTGACGCCGACCCCGGCGACTTGATCAACTATGTCGCAGAGCAGCTTTCGGTGCACAAGCGGCCGCGGGAGGTCCGGGTGGTGGACAGCCTGCCGCGCAACGCGATGGGCAAGGTGCTGAAGAAGGAACTGACGAAGTGAGTCTCACCTTCGACGAGATCTGCATCGATGCCCGCGACGCCACCGCGCTGGGCGCGTGGTGGGCGAAGGTGCTCGGCTGGCCGCACGACGTCGACGCCGACGGCGATGTGCGCCTGCATCCGCCGCCGGGCGCGGGGCCGGACTGGATCTTCATCCCGGTGCCCGACGAGAAGGTCGTCAAGAACCGTCTGCACCTCGACTTCCGGCCCGACGACCAGCAGGCCGAGGTCGACCGGTTGATCGCCATGGGTGCCAAACACGTCGACATCGGTCAGGGCGAGCAGACCTGGGTCGTGTTGGCCGACCCCGAGGGCAACGAGTTCTGCGTTCTGGCGCCCAACGACTGACGCGCGTGCCGTGGTTATCCTCATGAGGTGCGCGCGCTGAGCATGGACGATCCAGCGCTGGCGGTCCGACCGGACATCGCCGGTGCCGGCGATTCGCCCGCGCATCTACGGATCGGCCACTGGCTCGAGCAGCTGATCGCGTCCAAGACCTTGCGGCCGGGCGACAAGTTGCCCGCCGAGGTGGAGATCGCAAACGCTCTCGGCGTGAGTCGCATGACGCTGCGTCAGGCGCTCGCCTCGATCGAGTCCAAGGGTCTCATCGACCGCAGGCGGGGCCGGTTCGGCGGAAACTTCGTCGCCGCACCGCGCATCGAGTTCGACCATGCGAGCCTGCCGGGCTTCACCGAGCAGATGCGCCGCATCCATGTCGAGGCCGGTGCACGGGTGCTCAGCGCCGTCACCCGCGTCGCGTCGGCCGAGGTCCGCAGGGGCCTGGGCCTGCCGCGCAACGGCCGTGTGCACGAGATCCTGCGCGCGCGGTTGGCGAATGGCGAGCCAATTGTGTTGGAAGAGGCCCACTTACCGGCGACGGTCTTTCCCGGCCTGCTGTCGGCCGATCTGAGCGGTTCGCTCTACGCGCTGATGCGGGAATACGGCGCCGCGCCCTATTCGGCCGACGAACGTATCGAAGCCACACAGGCCAACGAACAGCAGGCCGACATCCTCGGCATCGATGCGGGCCGCCCGCTGCTGTTGATCACGCGGACGTCGTTCACCGAGGCAGGTGTCGCTGTCGAGTTCTCGCGCGACTACCACCGCTCCGACCGCGCGCGCATCCGGATCAAGTCGAAGGTCGAGGATCGGCCGACGCGGGCGGACTCGCACCCGGCGTCGTGACCTGCGCATCTCGCCAGAGTTCCGCTGACAGCCTGGTCACCATCGCGGGCGCGACCGCGCTCAACTCGCGGCTCGGCTCGGGTCCGGCAACCGCGATGCAGTGCATGCCCGCCGCCAGCGCACCCCGCACGCCGGGTACCGAGTCCTCGAAGACGAGCACGTCGGACGGTTGACGGCGCAGCAGTCGCGCCGCCATGAGAAATCCCTCAGGGTGCGGCTTGCCCTCGGCGACGTCTTCTTCGGTGATGACCGCGGCGAACACCTGCCCGATCGGACTGCTCGTCAGGACGGCGAGCACATCGTCGCGCTGGGCGCCGGTGACGATGGCCATCGGAATCCCTTCGGCTGAAAGCGTGTTCACCAACTCCACCGTCGTGTCGTCGATGGGGTGCTCGACGGCGACGCGCTGCGCATAGGCGGTCTTGCGCATGTGCAGCAGCTGGGTGACTTCACCGTCGGTGCCGCGGCCGTGGCGGGTGACCGCGTGCTCGATGATCTCGCGGTCGCTACGGCCGAGCAGTTCGGTTCGGTAGTCGTCGGGGGTCATCGCCCAGCCGAGATGGGTGCGAAACAGGTCGCTGAAGATGTCGAAGAGGATCGGTTCGTCGTTCGACAGCGTGCCGTTGAAGTCGAAGATGACCGCCGGGCGGTCCGTGCTCAGCCACTGGTGAATCACATCGGTCGCCGACCCCATGCAGAAAGTCTAGACCTTTAGCCGTCCGTCGGCTTAGAGTGAGTCGGTGCCGCCACTCACCGATGCTCAGCTCGATGAGCTGTTCGAGGAGTTTCCGATCCTGGCCGGGCGGCCTCGGGAACTGGTCGAACTGTCCGGCGGGCTGACCAACCGCAATGTCAAGATCACCACGCCGGATGGTGACTACGTGGCCAGGTGCTGCGACTTGGGCAGCAATTTCCTCGGCATCGACCGCGACCGCGAGTACCACAACACCAGGGCCGCCGAGCAGGCCGGCGTCGGCGCACAGGTGATCGACTATCGGTCCGACCTCGGCATCCTGCTGCTGAGCTACCTCGACGGGAAGACCCTCGACAACGACGACTTCCGGCGGCCGGAGGTGCTGGCCAAGGCGGCCGCGGCGGTGCGGACCCTGCATGAGGGTCCGCGGTTCCAGGGCCGGTTCGACATGTTCGAGAGGCAGCCCGCGTACCTGAAAACGGTTCAGGAGAACGGCTTTCGGCTACCCGCCGACTACCTCGACCATCTGGACACGTTCAACGAGATCGCCAGGGTGCTGCGGGCGACGGACCAGACCACGGTGCCGTGCAACAACGATCTGTTGGCGGGGAACTTCATCGAGGCCGGCGACAAGATGTGGCTCATCGACTACGAGTACTCCGGCAACAACGACCCGTGCTTCGAGTTGGGCAACACCTGGGCCGAGGTGGGCATGTCCACCGACCAGCTCGAGGACTACGTGACGGCGTACTACGGCAGGCGGCTGCGGCACAAGATCGCACGCGCCCATCTGCAGGGCATCGTCGGCAAGTACGGCTGGACTCTGTGGGGCTGTATCCAAAATGGATCCAGCGCAATCGAATTCGACTTCTGGGATTGGGCGATGGAACGTTATGAGGGCGCGGTGGCCGCGTTCAAGGGGCCGGATCTGGCCCGTCTCCTCGACGATGTGCAGGCGACCGACTAGTGGCCGCCGCAATGCCTGACCGCGCGCAGGTCGTCATCATCGGCGGCGGTGTGATCGGCACCAGCGTCGCCTACCACCTGACCAAGTTCGGCATGACCGACGTCGTGCTGCTGGAGCAGGGCCAACTGTCCAGCGGCACCACCTGGCACGCCGCGGGCCTGGTCGGGCAGCTACGCGCGTCGGAGAGCGCGACCCGACTGGTGCAGTACTCCACCCAGCTCTACGCCGAACTCGAGGAGGAGACCGGGCTTTCGGCCGGATACAAGCAGTGCGGCGGCGTGACGGTCGCCCGCACCGAAGACCGGATGGTCCAGCTGCGCCGTACGGCGGCCAACGCCGCGGCGTTCAACATGGAGTGTGAGTTGCTCAGCCCTGAGCAGGCGCTCGAGCACTATCCCGTGATGCGGGTCGACGATCTGGTCGGTGCGATCTGGTTGCCCGCCGACGGCAAGGCCAACCCGACCGATCTGACCTTCGCACTGGCCAAGGGCGCGCGTGATCGCGGTACCCGGGTCGTCGAAAAGACCAGGGTCACCGGCATTCTCACCAGCGACGGACGGGTCACCGGGGTTCGCACGGATCGCGGTGACATCGAAGCGGAGATCGTCGTCAACTGCGCGGGGCAGTGGGCCAAGCAGGTGGGCGCGATGGCGGGCGTCAACGTGCCGCTGCATTCGGCCGAGCACTTCTACGTGGTCACCGAGGACATCGACGGGGTGCACACCGACCTGCCGATCCTGCGGGACCCCGACGGCTACACGTACTTCAAGGAGGAGGTCGGCGGTCTCGTCATCGGCGGCTTCGAACCGGAAGCCAAGCCGTGGGTTTCACCCGATGACATCCCGTATCCGTTCGAATTCCAGCTGCTCGAAGAGGATTGGGACCACTTCGAGATCCTGATGAACAACGCCCTGCTGCGGATCCCGGCGCTCGAGGTGACGGGTATCAAGAAGTTCTACAACGGGCCCGAGAGCTTCACTCCCGACAACCAGTTCATCCTGGGCGAGGGTCCGGAACTGCGGAACTTCTTCGTCGGGGCGGGCTTCAACTCGGTCGGTATCGCCACCGCGGGCGGGGCGGGCCGTGCGCTGGCCGAGTGGATCGTCAACGGCGCGCCGACAAGCGATCTGACCGGCGTCGACATCCGCCGCTTCGCGCCGTTCAACGGCAACAACCGCTGGCTGCACGACCGCGTGGCCGAGGTGCTGGGACTGCATTACGAAATCCCCTGGCCGAACCGGGAGATGAAGACCGCCCGACCGTTCCGTCGCTCACCCGTGCACCATCTGCTCGAGGCCGCCAACGCCAACTTCGGCAGCCGAAACGGTTGGGAGCGCGCTAACTTCTTCGCGCCGCCGGGTGAGGAGCCGACCATCGAATACACCTGGGGCAAGCCGAACTGGCTGCCCTGGTCGGCGGCTGAGCAGACGCGAACCCGCAACGCGGTCACCGTGTTCGACCAGACCTCGTTCTCCAAGTACCTCATGGTCGGCCCCGACGCCGAAGCGGCGCTGCAGTGGCTGTGCACGGCCGACGTCGGTGTGGAGATCGGCAAGGCCGTCTACACCGGAATGCTCAACGAGCGCGGCACATACGAGTCCGATGTCACGGTCACCCGCATCGCTGCCGACGAGTACTTCATCGTCAGCAGTGCCGCCACCACTGAGCGGGACAAGGACCACATCCGCAGAAACCTGCCCGAGGGCGCTCACGCATCGCTGGTGGACGTCACGTCGGCCTATGCGGTTTTCGGTGTGATGGGCCCGAACTCGCGCGACCTGCTGTCGACCCTGACCGACGCCGACCTGTCGGATGAGGTGTTCCCGTTCGGCACCAGCAGACAGATCCCGTTGGGATATGCGACTGTGCGCGCGACCCGGATCACCTACGTCGGCGAGTTGGGTTGGGAGCTCTACGTACCCGCGGAATTCGCCGTCGGCGTGTACCAGGATCTGATGGAGTCCGGCGGACAGTTCGGGATCGGCCGCGGCGGCTACTACACGATCGAGTCGATGCGGCTGGAGAAGGGCTACCGCGCGTTCGGACGCGAACTGACGCCGAGCGAGAACCCCGTCGAGGCGGGCTTGTTGTTCGCCTGCAAGCTGAAGTCCGATATCGCGTTCCTGGGAAGGGAAGCCGTCGAGAAGGCCAAAGCCGAAGGCCCGCGCCGCAAACTCGTCGGTTTCAGCGTCGACGATCCCGAGGCCATGCTGTGGGGTGGTGAACTGGTGCTGCGTGACGGTGCCGTCGCCGGACAGGTCACGTCGGCGGCGTGGGGCGAATCCGTCGGCGGTTGCGTGGGTTTGGCCTACGTGCGCGCAGCCGACAACTCCGTCATCAACGCCGATTGGGTGAAATCGGGCGAGTACCAGGTCAACGTGGGTGGCCGGCTGTACCCCGTATCGGTGTCGCTGCGACCGATCTATGATCCAAGCGGCACCAAGATACGACCCTGACATGGCACTGAGCGTCTTCGATCTGTTCAAGATCGGCATCGGGCCGTCGAGTTCACACACCGTCGGCCCGATGATCGCCGCCGACAGGTTCGTCCGCGGGTTGGCCGACGGCGGGGCTCTCGACGCGACGCGGCGCGTCACCGTCGAACTGTTCGGGTCACTCGGCGCGACCGGTAAGGGTCACGGCAGCATCCCCGCGGTCGCGCTGGGTTTGATGGGGGAGCGGCCGGACGTCGTCGACCCGGCACTCACGCCTGAACGCATCGCCGCGATCACCGAGTCCGGTCGGCTGTCGCTGCTCGGCGAACACTCGATCGTCTTCGACCTCACCGAGGACATCGTCCTGCACCGCAACAAGAAAGCTCGATTCCATTCCAACGCCATGGCGTTTCGGGCCCGCGACGAGAACGGGGCAGTGCTGGCGGAGCGGACGTTTTACTCCATCGGCGGCGGCTTCGTGCTCGACGACAGCCAGGTGTCCTCTGCCGACGAACCAGTCATCGTCGCCGATGACACCGCGGTCCGGTATCCGTTCCGCACCGGCGACGAACTGCTCGCCCACGCCGCCGCGACCAAGATGCGTATCAGCGACATCGTGATGGCCAACGAAATGGCTTGGCACTCCGAGGAAGAAGTCCGTTCGGGGCTGCTGAAGATCTGGTCGGTGATGCAGGAATGCATCCAGGCAGGCATCAACGCCTCCGGTGTGCTTCCCGGCGGCCTCAAGGTCAAGCGCCGGGCTCCGCAACTGGCGAAAAAACTGGCCGACGCAACGGTTTCCACCGATCCGCTGGTCGCGATGGACCGCGTCAACATGTACGCGATCGCGGTCAACGAACAGAACGCGGCGGGCGGTCGCGTCGTCACCGCACCGACCAACGGCGCAGCGGGAATCATCCCCGCCGTGCTGCAGTACTTCCACGACTTCGTCTCCGGCGCCGACGATGACTGCACGGTGCGGTTCCTGCTCGTCGCGGCGGGAATCGGCAGCATCATCAAGGAGAACGCCTCCATCAGCGGCGCCGAGGTCGGCTGTCAGGGCGAAGTCGGTTCGGCGTGCTCGATGGCGGCCGGTGCGCTCACCGAACTGCTCGGCGGCACGCCGTGGCAGGTGGAGAACGCCGCCGAGATCGGCATCGAGCACAACCTCGGTCTGACCTGCGATCCCGTCGGCGGGCTCGTCCAGATACCGTGCATCGAGCGCAATGCCGTCGGCGCCGTCAAGGCGATCACCGCCGCACGCATCGCGCTCAGCGGCGACGGCACCCATCAGGTGTCGCTGGACAAGGCCGTCAAGACCATGCGCGAGACCGGCGCCGACATGAAGGACAAGTACAAGGAGACCGCGCGCGGCGGCCTCGCGCTCAACGTCGTCGAGTGCTGAGATTCGTCAGTTGGCGTGCAGTGCCTCGTTGAGCGTGATACCCGTGCCGTCGCGCTTGACCACCTCGACGGCGCCGGTCAGCGAATTACGCCGGAACAGAAGGTTGTTCGCGCCCGAGAGTTCCCGCGCCTTGACGGTCTGACCGTCGGCGGTCTGCACCTTGGTGCCCGCGGTGACATACAGGCCCGCCTCGACGACGCAGTCGTCGCCGAGCGAGATGCCGAGGCCGGAGTTCGCGCCGAGCAGGCACCGCTTGCCGACCGAGATGATCTCGGTGCCGCCGCCGGACAGTGTGCCCATGATCGACGCGCCGCCGCCGATGTCGGAGCCGTCGTCGACGACCACCCCGGCCGAGATGCGGCCCTCGACCATCGAGGTGCCCAGCGTGCCCGCGTTGAAGTTGACGAAGCCCTCGTGCATGACCGTCGTGCCCGCTGCGAGATGGGCACCCAGCCGCACGCGGTCGGCATCGGCGATGCGGACACCGGTGGGGGTGACGTAGTCGACCATCCGCGGGAACTTGTCGATGCCGTACACGGCGACCGCGCCGCGCCGCCGCAGCCGGGCCCGCACGGTCTCGAACCCCCCGACCGCGCACGGGCCGAAGCTGGTCCACACGACGTTCGCCAGCACCCCGAAGATGCCGTCGAGGCTCGCGCCGTGCGGCTGGATCAGACGGTGCGAGAGCAGGTGCAGCCGCAGGTAGGCGTCGTAGGTGTCGGCGGGCTTGTCGTCGAGGGACGCGATCACCGTACGCACCACGACGACCTCGACGTCGCGGTCCTCGTCGCGGCCGGTCAGCTCGGCCAGCTCCGGCGGGACCTCGGCCACCGAAAGCCGCGTCGTGCCCGATGGGCCGTCACCGGCCAATTCGGGGGCAGGGAACCAGGTGTCGAGGACGGTCCCGTCGGCGGCGATGGTCGCCACGCCGACGCCAGAAGCAGAAGTCACGAGGCCAAAGGCTACTCGACTAGCCTCAACGGGTGTGGGCCTGGATTTGCGTGGCGACCCGATCGCGCTGACCGCGGCGCTGGTGGACATCCCCAGCGAGTCGCGCGATGAGCAGCGCATCGCCGACGAGGTCGAGGCCGCGCTGCGCGAGCAGACCACCGGGTTCGAGGTCGTGCGCACCGGCAACACGGTGCTGGCCCGGACCAACCACGGCCTGCCGTCGCGGGTCATCCTGGCCGGGCACCTCGACACCGTGCCGATCGCCGACAACGTGCCGAGCCATTTGAGCGGTGGCGAACTGCACGGCTGCGGCACGTCGGACATGAAGTCGGGCGATGCGGTGTTCCTGCACCTGGCCGCCACCGTCGAGCGGCCCGCCCACGACATCACGCTGGTGATGTACGACTGCGAGGAGATCGAGGCATCGGCGAACAGCCTGGGCCGGATCGAACGCGAACTGCCGGAGTGGTTGCAGGCCGACGTCGCGATACTCGGTGAGCCGTCGGGCGGTTTCATCGAGGCCGGCTGCCAGGGCACGCTGCGCGTCGTCGTCACAGCTGAGGGAACCCGGGCGCACTCGGCGCGATCCTGGTTGGGCGACAACGCCATTCACAAGCTCGGCGCTGTCCTGGACCGGCTGACGTCGTATCAGCCCCGCAGCGTCGACATCGACGGGTGTGTGTACCGCGAGGGGTTGTCGGCGGTGCGCATCGACGGCGGCATCGCGGGCAACGTGATCCCCGATGCGGCGTCGGTAACGATCAATTTCCGGTTCGCGCCCGACCGCAGCATCGAGCAGGCCGGCCAGCACGTCCGTGAGGTGCTCGACGGCCTCGACGTGCACATCGAACAGACCGACGCCGCGCCTGGCGCGCTGCCCGGGCTGACGAAACCCGCCGCAGCCGCGCTGGTGGAAGCCGCGGGCGGGCAAGTGCGAGCGAAGTACGGCTGGACCGATGTGGCGCGGTTCGCCGCACTTGGCGTGCCCGCGGTCAACTTCGGGCCCGGTGACCCCAACCTGGCCCATAAGGTCGACGAGCGCGTCGAGGTCGCGCAGATCACTGCGGCCACCAACATGCTGCGGCGGTATTTATCCGCTTGACGCGGTGCCTACCCTGGAGGCATGTGAGTTCTGACGACACCCTCGTCGTCCTTTTCCGTGCGATCACGAAGAGCTCACCCATGTCTGACACCGCCATCGTCTGTTCGAATCTGTCCTTCGCCTGGCCCGGCAAGCCACCGCTGTTCGAAGGGCTGTCCTTCACCGTCGGCGACGGCCACACCGGTCTCGTCGCACCCAACGGCGCGGGTAAGAGCACGCTGCTGAAGCTCATCGCCGGCGAGTACCGCCCGTCTTCTGGTTCCGTCACCGTCGAGGGGTCCGTCGGCTACCTGCCGCAGACCCTGCCGTTCGACGCCGAGCGCACCGTGGCCGAAGTACTCGGTGCCGCACGCATTCTCGACGCGCTCGATGCGCTCGCGGGCGGCGATGCGAGCGACGCCGTGTTCGCCGCGATCGGCGACGAGTGGGATATCGAAGAGCGCACCCGCGCACAACTCGACCGGCTCGGACTGACACAAGTCACGCTCGATCGCAGGCTGGGATCGCTCAGCGGTGGCGAGGTGGTCTCGCTCGGGTTGGCCGCCGAGTTGTTGAAGCGACCGGACGTGCTGCTGCTCGACGAGCCGACCAACAACCTCGACGCCGAGGCCCGCACCAACCTGTACGGCGCGCTCGACGACTACAAGGGCTCTCTGCTCGTGGTCAGCCATGACCGTGTGCTGCTGGACCGGATGGACCGCATCGCCGAACTACATCGCGGCGAAGTGAACCTCTACGGAGGCAATTTCACCGCATACGAAGAGGCGGTCCGCGAAAGCCAACGCGTCGCCGAGAGCAGTGTGCGTAACGCCGAACAGCTCGTGAAGCGGGAGAAACGCCAGATGCAGCAGGCCCGCGAACGCGCGGCCCGCCGGTCGAGCACGGCTGAGCGCAGGTTCGCCGGGGGTGGAATTCCGCGGATCATCGCGGGCGGGCTCAAGCGCAGGGCGCAGGAGTCGGCGGGGCGCATCGACGGTGTGAACGCCGCGCGGGTCGACGATGCCAAGGCCCGTCTCGAGGACGCCGAACGCGCGCTGCGTGACGACCCGATGCTCGTGCTCGATGTGCCCGACACCGACGTGCCTGCGGGACGTAACCTGTTCGCGGGCAATGGAATACGCATGAGTCGCGGCGAGCGGGAGTTATTCGGTGACGGCATCGACGTCTCCATCCGGGGGCCGGAGCGGATTGCGCTCGTCGGCCCGAACGGAGCGGGGAAGACGACGCTGTTGCGCGTCATCTCCGGCGAGCTCGAACCGGACGCAGGCGTGGTCCAACGGGTCGATGGCCGGATCGCCTACCTGTCGCAGCGGCTCGACCTGCTCCAAGCCGGGCGGTCGGTGCTGGAGAACCTCACGACGTGCGCGCCGACCCTCAGCATGACGCGGCGACGGCACCTGTTGGCGCAGTTCCTGTTCACGGGCAGCATGATTCACCTGCCCGTGGCGGCATTGTCCGGCGGTGAGCGGCTGCGCGCGACGCTGGCATGCGTGCTGTACGCCGAGCCCGCGCCGCAGCTTCTTTTGCTCGACGAGCCGACGAACAATCTCGATCTCGTCAGCATCGGCCAGCTCGAGTCCGCGTTGAATGCCTACCGCGGCGCGTTCGTCGCAGTCAGCCACGACGCCCGCTTCCTGGCCAACATCCGCCTCGACCGAACCATCCGCTTGTAAGCGCCGCGAGATTGCATCCGCGCAGGCGGTTACTCGCAATTCCTCTGCCGGAATGCAATTTCGCGGGGGGTTTAGCGGGCGGCGTCGGCCTGCTTGGCCGCATCGGCGGCCGCGGCCATCATGCCGATGTCGGCGAACTCCGCTGCCACCGCTGACAATTCGTCGGCGTCGCCCGCGACGAACGAGCGGGCGTGCCGCAGCGCGAGCCTGCCGACCACGCAGTCGACGTTGGAAGTGAGCCGGGCGAGCGCATCGACGGCACGGATGTCGCCGAACCGCACCGCGTCGTGGAACGCGCGCACCGCGATCGCGGACTGGCCGCCGCGCTCCGCAGCGCGTCCGGCATCCCGGGCGGCGGACCGCGCCCCGGTCGGGTCACGGCGCGCCGACGTCGTCCACGCCTTCGCGAGCAACAACTCGGGCCCGAACAACATCGACTTCAACCCGTGCCGGGACTCCGCCCGCGACAACGCCTTCGCCGCTTCACCCATGTCGTTCTGATGCCCGAGCGCCTGGGCCAGCAGCATCCAGGCCAACGGCCCCCACGAGTAACCCGTCGGCGCCAGCGCCTCGGCCGCGCCGCGCAACAACTTGGCCGCTGCGGCCGTATCACCCCGCGCGATCAACACATCGGCGATCAACACCTCACCGATCGCGCGCCCCGGCTGCTGCATCTGCGCGTAATCCGTCAGCTGCTGCGCCAGCTCCTGAGCCCGATCCAATTCGCCTGCCATCATCAGCGCAGTCGTCTGGCCCAGCCCGCTGGTGAACCGCAACAGCCCCGGGTGCTGGGCATTCATCGCCCGCACGGCCAGCGCGTCGACGTCGGCGAACCGGCCCATCCGTGCGCAGCTCAGCGCCGCGGCCGCCGCCGACCAGCCCACCGCGGTGTCGTCGGCGTCCGGTGAGGCCAGCACCTCCTCGGCGATCTCCGTCGCCCGGCCCGGCCTGCCTGCGTTCATCGCGAACGTGGCCGACAACGCGTCCACCGTCGTGCGGGCCACCGGTGACGTGACACGGTTGCGGGTCGTCTGCAGGAAGGCCGTCGCACGCTCCGGCTGCGACAACATCCAGAACTGGTTGGCCGCGCGCGGCAGGGCCCACGCGATCAGCTCGGTGTCCGACAGCGCGGCTGGGTCGACGGCGGCGAGCACGTCGTCGGCCTCGCGGCCGCGGCCCTGCCACGCCAGCGCCTGAGCCAACGTGAGCCTCGCATCCAGATCGGGATCGCGCGCGAGCACCGCTTCGCCGAGACGCTCGCTCAGCGAAAGATCGCCCAGCCGCAGCGCGTCGGCGGCCGCCGCCGCCATCACCGAAACAGGTTGCGGGTTACCGCTGTCCAGCGCGAGCACGGCCAGCCGCAGCCGGTCGACGACATCGCGCGGCGGCTGGTCCGACAGCCGTGCGTAGAGCGAGGCCCGCCGCGCCGTCAACGTCTCGCCGGACAACTCCGCGCGCACCGACTCCGCATACAACGGGTGCGCCGCCCTGGCGATGTCGTCGACGACCGAGACGACCTCCGCCGCGATGCTTGCCTGCACCGCGTCCTCGCCGGCCAGCGCCGTCAGGTCGGCCAGCGGTATCGGGTCGGCGACCGCCAGGAACTCCATCGCTGTGCGGGCATCGGCAGGCAGCGTCGAGACGAACTCCGCGACCGAGGCGTCCAGCCGCTTGCGGCCCCCGGCAGGCACGGTCAGCTCGACCCGCGGCAGCACGTTGTCCAGCTGCAGCGCGCTGATCGAGTCCGGGGCGCCCTCATCGGGATCGACGGTGACGATCAGGCGCACCGCGCGGCTGACCGCAATTTGATAGATCAGCGTCGCGGACAGATGGTCGAGCAGGTGTGCGTCGTCGACGACGAGCAGCAGCCCCTCGGGAATCGACTCGCGCGCCGCCCGCAGCACCGCGGTCGTCTTGCCGTCGTCGGGCGCCCCGATCAGGTGGCGCACCGCGGCGAACGGCACGACCCGATCCGACACCGTCCCTGTCACCCGGGCCGACGGGCCGTCGAGCCGCTCCGCCACTGCCGCCGCGACCGTCGTCTTGCCCGCACCGGCAGGTGCGATGACGACCGCCCCGCCGTGCTCCCGGACCGCCGATTCGACGGCCTCGATTCCCGGTTCCGGCGGCGCGGTCTTCCAGTCCACGCGCACTCGCCGGAGTTTAGGGTGTGGCCGCGGCGGGCGTGCCGTACTCGTCTACGTTGGCGGTGTGTCAGTCGACTTCGACCGCGGACGTGAGGAGCAAAACCAGCTCAGAGAATGGGCCGTCTGCGTCTACTGTGCGTCGGGCCCCAGACATCCCGAACTGCTCGACCTGGCCGACCGCGTCGGTGTCGCCATCGCCGAGCGGGGCTGGACGCTGGTGTCCGGCGGCGGAAACGTCTCGGCGATGGGCGCGGTCGCCCACGCCGCCAGGGCGCGCGGCGGCCGCACCGTCGGGGTGATCCCCAAGGCGCTGGTGCACCGCGAGCTCGCCGACGTCGAGGCCGACGAGCTCGTCGTCACCGAGACCATGCGGGAACGCAAGCAGGTGATGGAGGACAGAGCCGACGCATTCATCGCGCTGCCTGGCGGTATCGGCACGCTGGAGGAGTTCTTCGAAGCGTGGACAGCGGGCTATTTGGGTATGCATGACAAGCCGGTGGTGATGCTCGATCCGTTCGGGCATTACGACGGGCTGCTCGTCTGGTTGCGCGGCCTCATCGACGGAGGCTACGTCAGCCAGACGGCATTGGATCGGCTTGTTGTGGTGGACGACATCGACGATGCTTTGGCGGCTTGCGCACCGGCCCCGTGATGGCGCTCACCCGCATGGATATGGTGTCGGTCAAATGACACCGGAGGGGAGCGTCGCATGACTGACGAGAAATCGGGGACCCGCAGCAGCGTCGGCCTACTGGACATCGCCGCGCGCGTGCCCGGCCTGATCGCAGACACGCCGACCATCCTGCGCGGTGTCATCACCGGCTTCGGCGCCCGGCCGTCGGCGAAGACGTCCATCGGCAAGGTGTTCCAGGACCGTGCGGCCCAGTACGCGGACAAGATCTTCCTGAAGTTCGAAGACCGCGAGATCACCTACCGGGAGGCCAACGAGACCGTCAACCGCTTCGCGGCCGTGCTCGCCGCGCGCGGTGTCGGCCACGGCGACGTCGTTGGCATCATGCTGCGCAACTCGCCCGAACCGGTGCTGTTGATGCTGGCGGCGGTCAAGTGCGGGGCGATCTCGGGGATGCTGAACTACAACCAGCGCGGCGATGTGCTCGCCCACAGCCTCGGGCTGTTGTCGTCGACGGTGATCGTCGCCGACCCCGACTTCGTCGACCCCATCAAGGAAAGCGGTGCCGACACCGACGGGCTGATCACCCTCGAGGAGTTCGGCAAGCTCGCCGAGACCGCGCCGACGGAGAATCCGCCGACCGCGTCGGCCGTGCTGGCCAAGGACAAGGCGTTCTACATCTTCACCTCCGGCACGACGGGTATGCCGAAGGCCAGCATCATGACCCACTACCGGTGGCTGCGGGCGCTGGCCGGTTTCGGCGGCCTCGGCATGCGGCTCAACAGCAGCGACACCCTGTACTGCTGCCTGCCGCTGTACCACAACAACGCGCTGACGGTCGCGCTGTCGTCGGTGCTCAACTCCGGCGCGACGCTAGCCCTCGGCAAGTCGTTCTCCGCGTCGAAGTTCTGGGACGAGATAATCCGTTACGATGCAACGGCTTTCGTCTATATCGGCGAGGTCTGCGCGTATCTGCTGAACCAGCCGGAGAAGGACACCGACCGCAAGCACAAGGTGCGGGTGATCGCGGGCAACGGTCTGCGGCCCGCGATTTGGGACCAGTTCACCAAACGGTTCGGCATCGACCGGGTATGTGAGTTCTACGCGGCCAGTGAGGGCAACACCGCATTCGTCAACGTGCTCAACGTCGACAAGAGCACCGGCATCTGCCCGACGCCGGTGGCGTTCGTGGAGTACGACGAGGAGACCGGCGAGCCCAAGCGCGACGAGAAGGGCCGCGTCAAGAAGGTGAAGAACGGCGAGCCGGGGCTGCTGATCTCGAAGGTCAGCAGCTTCCAGCCGTTCGACGGCTACACCGACAAGGAAGCCACCGAGAAGAAGCTCGTCCGCAACGCCTTCAAGGAAGGCGACGTGTGGTTCAACACCGGCGACCTGATGCGTTCGCAGGGCTTCGGCCACGCGGCCTTCACCGACCGCCTCGGCGACACGTTCCGGTGGAAGGGCGAGAACGTCGCGACCACCGAGGTGGAGGCCGCGCTGTCGACCGATTCGCAGGTCGAGGAGGCGACGGTGTTCGGCGTCGAGGTACCCGATGTCGGGGGCAGGGCGGGGATGGCGGCCATCCAACTGAAGGACGGCAAGGAGTTCGACGGCAAGAGCCTGGCCAAGGCCGCCTACGACAACCTGCCCGGCTACGCCGTGCCGCTGTTCGTCCGCATCGTCAAGGAACTCGCGCACACCTCGACGTTCAAGAGCCAGAAGGTCGACCTCCGCAAGGAGGGTTACGGCGGCAAATCCGGCGAAGGCGACGAGGACGCGGGCAAGATCGAAGATCCGATCTATGTGCTGTCGGGCCCCGACGAGGGGTACGTCGAGTTCTACGACGAGTACCTCGCCGAGGTGAAGGACGGCAAGAAGCCCAAGTAGCGATTCGGGCGTGAAAACCTTCGCTGAGCGCGGGAAATCACGCCCAAGTCGCTGGCCCGTAGCCTATAAGGGTGCAGTCGACCTTCTGCGGCCGCCCGGTGGCGGGTGATCGAGCGCTGATCATGGCGATCGTCAACCGCACCCCGGATTCGTTCTACGACCGCGGCGCCACGTTCACCGATGAGGCGGCCAAAGCCGCAGCTCACCGGGTGATCGCCGATGGCGCCGACGTGGTCGACGTGGGCGGTGTCAAGGCCGGGCCCGGCGAGGACGTGGGCGTCGACGACGAGATCGCGCGGGTGGTGCCGTTCATCGAATGGCTGCGCGACACCTATCCCGACCAATTGATCAGCGTCGACACCTGGCGCTCGGCCGTCGCCAAGCAGGCCTGCGCGGCAGGAGCCGACCTGATCAACGACACGTGGGGCGGTCACGACCCAGGCCTGGCCGAGGTCGCCGCGGAGTTCGGCGCCGGGCTGGTCTGCTCACACACCGGCGGCGCGACGCCGCGCACCCGCCCATTCCGGGTCCACTACGGCACGTCTGAGCGCGGCGTGGTCGACGACGTCATCGCCGAGGTGACCGCCGCCGCCGAACGGGCCGTTGCCGCCGGCGTGGCCAGAGACGCCGTGTTAATCGATCCGACGCATGATTTCGGCAAAAACACTTATCACGGCCTTACTTTATTGCGCCAGGTAAAAGAGCTTGTTAACACTGGATGGCCGGTCCTTATGGCACTGAGCAACAAAGATTTCGTCGGGGAAACTCTGGGTGTGGACCTGACGGAACGCTTGGAGGGCACCCTGGCAGCGACGGCCTTGGCCGCCGCGGAGGGCGCCGCCATGTTCCGAGTGCACGAAGTCGGGCCCACACGGCGCGTACTCGAAATGGTCGCGTCGATCCAGGGCGTGCGTTCGCCCACGCGCACGGTTAGGGGACTGGCATGACACTCATACCCGAACTCTCCGGAACGGATGTGGTCGCAGGTAGATGGCTGGCCGACCACAGCTGGAGCCGTCCGTCGTGGACCGTCTCGGAACTCGAGGCGGCCAAGCGCGGACGCACGATCTCGGTCGTGCTGCCCGCACTGAACGAGGAAGAAACCGTCGGCTCCGTCGTCGAGACCATCACGCCACTGCTCGGGGGGCTGGTCGACGAACTGATCGTGCTCGACTCCGGCTCCACCGATGACACCGAGATCCGCGCGCTGGCCGCCGGGGCCCGGGTGATCAGCCGCGAGGTGGCCCTGCCCGAGGTGCCGCCGCAGCCAGGCAAGGGCGAGGTGTTGTGGCGCTCGCTCGCGGTCACCACCGGTGACATCGTGGTGTTCGTCGACTCCGACCTGATCGATCCGGACCCGATGTTCGTGCCGAAGCTGCTCGGCCCGCTGCTGACGGTCGACGGCGTTCACCTGGTCAAGGGCTTCTACCGGCGTCCGCTGAAGGTCAGCGGCAGCGAGGACGCCAACGGCGGCGGCCGGGTCACCGAACTGGTGGCGCGCCCACTGCTGGCCTCGCTGCGGCCGGAGCTGATGTATCTGATGCAGCCGCTGGGCGGCGAATACGCGGGCACCCGCGAGCTGCTGACGTCGGTGCCGTTCGCGCCCGGCTACGGCGTGGAGATCGGGCTGCTCATCGACACCTACGACCGGCTCGGGCTGGACGCGATTGCGCAGGTCAACCTCGGTGTGCGGGAGCACCGCAACCGGCCGCTGACCGAGCTGGCCGCGATGAGCAGACAGGTCATCGCCACCCTGCTGTCCCGCTGCGGCATCCCGGACTCCGGGGTCGCGCTGACGCAGTTCTTCGCCGACGGCGACGACTACACCCCGCGCACGTCGGAAGTGCGGCTGGACGACCGGCCGCCGATGATCGCGCTGCGCCCCCGGTAGCCGCAGCCTCGCTCCGCGAGTTGCCCTCACGTCGGACCTGTGAGGCAGTATCGACGGCGTGACGCTGATCCTGGTGTATCTCGTGGTCCTGATCCTGGTGGCCGTCGTGCTGTTCGGGGTGGGCAGTGTGCTGTTCGGCCGCGGTGAGGTGCTTCCGCCGCTGCCGCGGGGCACCACCGCGACGGCATTGCCCGCGTCCGGCGTTACCGGCGCCGACGTCGACGCGGTCAAGTTCACCCAGGCGTTTCGCGGCTACAAGACCAGCGAGGTGGACTGGGTACTCGACCGGCTCGGCGCCGAACTCGACCAGCTTCGCGGCGAGCTGGCGGCGATACAGGCGTCCCGTGCCGATGCCGACGACGTTCGCGAGGACGAGCCCGCCGAGGGTGGTGCACACGCATTGCGGTCGGACGACGGGGCCGATGCGTGATGGACGCGGCTGCCGACGACGGACGCGTCCGCTGCGATTGGATCGACCAATCCCGTTTGGCTCCCGCTGATTTCGTCCTCTACCGGGATTATCACCTGACTTAGGACATTTCTGAGGCCGTCCGGTCGCGCAGGTCGTTGAACTGCGGCTTTGCGTGGCGTTGAGTCGAAATTTGGACACTAAATCCGG
>JAWQNE010000021.1:0-103043 GCA_033741175.1 Mycolicibacterium sp. 120270
CCAGAAGCTTCGAGGGAGGCCCGCCCTTCTCGGCGGAGCCACACGGGTGGGGAATTTCGACGAGCGTCAGTGGGGAATTTCAGTGAGCGCGGTCATCAGCTCCCTCGTCGACTTACCGACCGGACCGACGTACTCCAGGAGCGGCACAGTCCCATCGCTGTCCTCCGTCGGCTCGGTGTACCTGGCCGACGTAATGCGGAATCTGCTGGCTTCTGCAGCGCGGGTGATGTTGGATTTTTCCGGCCCGACAATCAGGCAGTCGTCGGCCTCGGAGTCGGCTTGTGCGAACAACGTCATGCGGGCCTCCTTGCGCAGTTCGGCGGTGGCTCCGTACTTGTCGCGGGCGTTCGGCGTGGCGACCCTGTTCGTGTGAGTCAGCAGTAAGACCGCGGCACCGACTGTGGTGACATATTCCTTCCATGGATGCAGAGCTTGGCGGGCTTGTTGCGGGTCACGGACGGACAGCTTGGACGGCACCGTATCCAGCCAGGCATCCACGATGACCAGCGCCGGGGTGATCCCTGCCGAGGTCAGTACGTCCATGTGGTCGGGGAAGGTCGGTGCGCCGGAACCGTCACGTTCCACAGCAACGACGTGGACGCGGTTGAGATCTACTCCGGCGACTTCCAGCCGTGGTCGTACCACAGTGCTCCAGTCGTCCTCGGTGAGTACCAGGATCACGTCGGCGGGATCACGGAGCGGGATACCGAATTCAAGGCACGGCTTGCCGGTCGTGATGTAGACGGTCAGCCACACCCACAACGCTGACTTGCCGATTCCCTCATCCCCGACCAGCAGAGTCACGGCCGCCAGCGGAATGAAGTTCTTGATGAGCCATTCCAGGGGCTTCGATGCCTCCAGCTCCGGCGCGGGCCAGAGCCGCGGGTGTTCGGTGTCGCCGTCCTGCTTGTGGTCTACGCGGGAGACCTGGCGGTGATCTTCGCCGCGTGCCGGTTCGGCGCCTTCAACGGGTGGATCGAAGTCGAGCTGTTGCACCCCTTCAGCAAGCAGTCGGCCAGCACCAGTGATCATCCGGTGAAACTCTGAGACCGCCTCATTCTCGCCGCCCTTCCGGTCGACGGACACCGCGTCGATGAAGACGGTCCGCAAGGACAGCAGTGCAGTCCGCACGCCGGGTTCTCGGCTGTAGCCGTACCGGAGGAGTGCCATCACGTGGTCGCGGATGGTGTCGTGCCTGCCTGGTCCAGCGCAGTCGTTGACGGCCTTGGTGAAGCGGCGCAGCACTGTCGGGGACATCGTGCCTTCGGTCAGTGCCTCCGCGACCGCTGCGTCGAATTCTGCGGAATGCCGGGCGGTGCTTGCGGTTTGGCCGCTGGCGGTGGATTCAGCACTACCGGCGGTGTGGGCTTTCGGAGCCTTGGACGGGATCGCAGACAGACCCGCCAGCCAAGCCTTCGGCAGATCCGGTAAGTCGTCGACATGTCGAGGCCGGGTAAGGGGGTTCCAATCGGAATCAAGCCATTGGTAGCGGTGCCCGCTGGGGTGGATCGACGGCCAGGCGACTACGTATCGGTGGAACCATTGAATGATCTCGATGTCGCCGACCAGAGTGCCGTCATCCAACATCAGTTTGATATCACCGGGGAGGTCGATGCTCTGGGGGATGCGGTACAGGCGGATGCCCGATACACAGTCATCGCGGCTGCTGGAGATCACCGTGGGCGGAAGCGGTCCCCATCGCTTCTCCGCTTCCCGCAAGGCGCGACCACCAGTCTTGTCCCCGTATGCATCTACGTCGATACCGATAACGCCATCGGGCAACCGCAACCCGGTATTGCCGTGAGGGTTCTTCCGCCGCCAGGCTGTGATCTGCTGCGGGTTGGGAGTCTTGCCTTCCCTGCCCGTCGTCCCCTTCGGCGGCGGGAACTTCTCCCCCTTCGGGAGAGGGAAGGGGCTTTCCCAGCCGCGCTCTCGGTAGATGGGTGCCGCGGCTCCGAAGCCTTCGATGGCTTCGTCGGCGTCGGTAGAATCGCTTTCGTCCACGGACGTTCTTGACCTTCCTGCCCCCGCCCGGCCCTTCGGGCGGGGGCGCTGCCTTTTGTTGTCGGTCTTGATCTGGTCGCCCCATCACGCCCTGCAGGGCGGTGAGTCCCTAGCCACAGACCCTCTCGGCGAGTTGCTCCGCGACAACGTCCAGTCCCCCTATCTCCCCGAGTGCCGTAATGGGTTGATCACCCCCGCCGTCGCACGCGATGTCTCTGCGAGCGCGTACACAACGGTTGAGGAGGAAAGTTCAAGGCGACCCAAGTCGTCGGAATCCATCTTCACCAGCCGGTAGCCATGCGCAGCCGCCGTGCGGCACAGGTCGAGTTCCTGTTCGTAATCGTTGTTGGTCATCATGTGTTCCTCCCACACGTTGTCGCGATCATGCTCGGGCCCTCTATTGCTTTGCGGGGCAATACGTCTCGGCTCTTAGCCAGCAGATGTACTGCCCCGCAATGGGTTAATCGCACACCTGCCCGGTGAGCATGAGTTGCCCGCGTATCCAGGCGCTCGGTATGCGAACACAACCGCGGACCCGGATAGTCGGCCATTCACCGGCTCGCACAGCCTCATATCCGGTCGATCGCGCGACCCCGAACGCGAGAGCAGCGTCCTCCACAGCAGCGGTCGGGAAAGCGTTGATGCGTGCGACTGCTGCGCGGGTCTTGTCCGGTACGTCCGTATGGATCTGCCTCATATCGACTAATATTCCGCTATATCGTATGATTACGCTATGACGGATAAACGCGTCATCGGTCGAGCGCGGTCTGTTCGCAATAGTTCGTCAGGCAAGCGCCGACGCCCAGCAGGCGACGTAGCTGGGGTCAGCGTCGACCCGACCACGGATAACCCGCGGCCGGTGACGGTTGAGATAGAGGGCCGTCGCTGCCGCTACGAGCTGGCATGGACGGTGCTCGACAATCAGCCAGTGGTGACCGATCTTCGAGTCGTTCCCCGCGACGGCGAAGCAATCACGCCGCTGGACTTGAAAATCAACCTGAATCGGATCGCTGCCGTCGTCGCCTCCGTGGACACCGCCAGTGCCAGCGAAGCCTGGACTGGGGCACAACGTGCATTCGAGGACGCCGCAGCGCAGTCCGGGCTCCCCCGCTCCGGGTACGAATGGTTGGGTTCTTACCGGCCACTCGACGCACGCGACCTCTACCGCCCCGCCGAGAACAATCCCGCCTCCAAGCGCCGCCGTGGCAGGCCGAAGCTCCCCGATGAGCACTACCACGCGGTGGCAGAACTGATACTTCACCTCCAAGGAACCAAGACCCGCAGCCTTTACCGAGATTTCCAGGATCGCTGGCCCGCCGACCGACCCGCGGTTACGACCGTCCGCGACTGGATTGCAGAAGCCAAGCGCCGCAAGCTGCTCCCTCAAGACGCACTACGTAGCACACCCACCACAACCGAGAGGACAGGACAGTGAGCATCGAGACCGGCTCCGTGACAGGGTGGTCCGGGCAACCGAAGCCCCGGCGCTCCCGCCGGGCTGAGCCAATCAGCAAGCGGGTCGCCAAGAACGGGACGACGACCTACGAGTTCCGTATTGACACCGGACGTCGCGCCGACGGCACCCGCGACCGCCGCCGGTATACATTCCGCACGCTTGCTGAGGCCCGGAGAGAGTATCGGCGACTCAGCGCCGAAATCGCCTCGGGGCAGTTCGTCGGCCGCGTGGACTCCACGGTGTTTGAGGTCGCCGAGCAATGGCTTGCCTCACGCCGGGACATCCGGGCGAACACCCGGCGCAACTACCGCGATGCACTCAAGTACGTCGTGCGTGACCTTGGCGCGATGAAGATGCAGGCGGTCCGTCAGCATCACGTCGACCAGTGGGTGTCAGCGATGATGAACCACGGGTCGCAGGCCGGCAAGCCACTGGCACCGGGCACCGTTCGGCTGGCGCTGATCATGCTCAAGCAAGTAACCGAGTACGCCGCCCGACAAGGTCTCGTCGCCCGCGATCCGGCGCAGTACGTCGAGGCACCGCGTCAGCGTGCGGCCAAGGTCGCACCCACCGATGTGTGGACCCGTGAGCAGGTGCAGGCGTTCGCCGCCAAGGCAGCTGAGCACCGTCTCCACGCGGCGTTCCTACTCGCATGCCATGGCCTGCGGCGCTCGGAGGTCTGCGGGATGCGGTGGGCCGACATCGACCTCGAAGTTGGGACGTTGAGCGTCGAACAATCCCACGTTGAAGTCGACGGCCATGAGCACGCAGTGGACGAACCCAAGACAGCTCGGTCCCGGCGAACGCTGCCGTTGCCGACCGACGTGACGGCCGCGCTGCAAGAACTCAAGACCCGGCAGAAGCGGGAACGTCTCGCCGTCGGCGTCGGGTTCGATGACTCCTCGCACGTTTGCGCCCATGAGGACGGCACTCCAGTGCTTCCTCGGACCTTCACCGGGTGGTTCCACCGCATCCGGATCGAAGCCCGGTTGCCCCGGATCACGCTCCGCAACCTGCGCCACAGCTCCGTCTCGGTGATGCTTCACGCGGGTATCCCGGCATCCACGGTCGCCGCCTGGCACGGACACGACGTTCGCATGACGACCGCGGTTTACAACCGGGTCTACGACGAGGGTCTGACGGCCGCAGCGTCAGCGATGTTCGGGTCCGCCGAGGCGACCGGTTAGCTCATACCCCGGAGTTACCCACCACGTGTGGACTCACCGTGACGCCGCGGCGCTCCTTGACCGATTTTGATGTCGGTCCGTGCTATTACCGTAAGGTCATGACACCGATCGCCCCGCCGGGCGGCGCGTCTCGAACGGACAGGTATGTGCCATGAATACGCGGCGGACACCGACCCTGGGACAATGTCCAAGTGGAGCGCCACCGAGTCAACGAGCTGCACTACATAACGCCGATGGCGAACCTGCGGTCGATCATGACCCACGGGCTCTTGAGCCATAACCAAGCCGCAAAGATTCCGCATGAATCGGTTGCTGAGGAGTCGGTACAGGCGAATCGGGCGAAGCGCGTCCCGGGCGGACTGTGGCTCCACGATTACGTCAACATCTACTTTGATGCCCGCAATGCCATGATGTATTGCCGTCTCCACCTGAGAGAGACTCTCGCCGTGGTGCGCGTCAATCCGGCGGTGCTGGATGCCCCCGGCGCTGTAATCTCTGATCTCAACGCTGCGACCTCGGGTGCCGCGTTCTACGAGTCGCCGGGAGGCCTTGCGAAGCTCGACGAGGAGCGGGTGTACACCGACGATTGGCGTGATCCGAATCCCTGGGTACAGCTGAGGCAGAAGCAGCAACGCCAGGCCGAGGTACTTGTTCCGCACAACGTAGGGTCCAATTACCTAAGAGGCTGCTATGTGTGTGCTGAACACGTTGTTCAGCCCTGCGCTAGCGCCACGGGCGTCATCGGACTGAGCGTGGAGGTTAATAAGCATGTCTTCTTCCTCTGATCGAAACGTCCGGCTCGTCTCGGGGAACATCCTGAACTCGCGAGCGCAAACGCTCGTCAATACCGTCAATTGCGTCGGTGTCATGGGCAAGGGCATCGCGTTGGACTTCAAGCGGCGCTACCCCGACATGTTCAACGACTACGTTGCCCGGTGTGACCGCCAGGAACTCCGACTTGGCCAGCCCTACTTGTACAAGGCCGATGATCACTGGATCATTAACTTCCCCACAAAGAAGCACTGGCGTGCTGTTTCCCGATTAAGCGACATCGTGGACGGGCTCAATTACCTTGAGAAGCATTACCAAGAGTGGGGTATCACGTCGCTGGCCATGCCGCCGCTGGGATGCGGTAACGGCCAGCTTGAGTGGAAGGTCGTAGGTCCGACGCTTATCAGGCATTTGACGCGCTTGAAGATCCCCGTAGACCTCTACGTCCCGCGTGGCGAATCACCTGACGTCGAGCAGCTTGCTCTTATGTCGATAGCCGAAGACGGCACCGCCACTGAATCCACTGAACGGAGGTTTGTGCCGCCAGAATGGGTGGCGATCGTCGCAGTCCTCGATCGCTTACAACGCCAGCCCCATCACTGGCCGGTTGGCCACACCATCTTCCAGAAACTTGTCTACTTTGCTTCGCAGACCGGAATCCCAATTGGCTTGGAGTTTGAGCGCAACAGCTACGGCCCTTTCGCCCGAGCCCTCAAGAGTCACATCGCCCGGCTGCAGAACAACGGCCTAGCGGTCGAGCAACAGCGCGGAAACCTTTTTGAGATCCGTGTCGGACCGACCTATCTCGACGCTGTCGAGAACTACCGGGACCGCATGGAGCCTTGGCGCGATGCCGTAGAGCGCACCGCGGATCTTATGGCGCGAATGAACGCATCAACTGCCGAGGTTGCCGCGACGGTTCACTACACGGCCGCCGAACTAGAGGCAAAGCAAGGCCGACGGCCCACCGCAACCGAGGTAATCGCCGAGGTTGAGCGGTGGAAAGCCCGCCGCAAACCCCCCCTTAAACGACGCGCAATAGTCGAGGCGCTGACCGTTTTAGGACTCCGCGGCTGGCTGGATGTTGACTTGGATGAGGAAGCCGAACGCCTCATCGATGAGTTCGCCAACGCTTAAGTTGCGCTGCTCGCGCCACCTACGTGGCCAAAAAGTGTTGTCTTCATAAGCGTGACGTGTGCTAAGCGGTTGCCTCAGCGGCCTTTTCAAGGTCCACGTATGCGGCCTTGTACGCCTTCCACCTCTCCGGCAACGCGCGATCGACCACTATTTCGAGCTGGCGAGCCAGATGGCCTTCTAGGTCCCGCACCAGGCCTGAGATCGCGTACTTCGATCGGTCGCGCGGATCTTCGCCTCTTTCGGCTAAACGGCTGAATTCGTCGATGTAGTAGCTGTACCACGTACTATTCAAGGGGCTATCGGAGCTTTTGAATGCCTGAACAGCTTCGACATATTTGGTCAGCGGGCCATCAAGCGAGGTACCGAACAGTCTAGGGTTGGACTCTAACTTTTCGGCGATGATTTCCAGGTCTGCGCGACCCATTATCTTCCGTCGCCGCATCACCTTGAGCCGTTGCATGGTTGCTTCCAGTCGCTGTCCGGATTGCAACGCTTCCAGTGTTTCTGAAAATCCCGATTGATAGTCCGCAGCGATTTCCTCCATGAGTTGGTGTGCCGGGACGATATATTTCTCGAACCACTGACGGCGTTGGTCAGAAGCTAGTTCACCATCGCGGTGGACATGTTCGAGGAGCGATTGAACAGCTGAGCGCACCGTTTCGGAGAGTCGTTCCTCGGAGCCTGCCATTTGATGTTGGGTTTTTTCGTCTGAGAGCAGCAGCGCCAATTGTTGCAAATCCTTGTTTGTCAGGGACTCGTCGCGGATAGCGTTCAGCCAACGCGTGGTAAACGTCGCGGCGAACGCGTCGGCATCGATCATCGGGATGCCCAATTCGTCCGATAACGAGGTCAACGATGTCGTTGGAGGACACTCGGCGGGCAGGCCCTCTATCGGGGCATTGGCACGGTTTATCCCGGAAGCAACGATAATGTGTAGAGCTTCGGTGATCGTAGCGTTGATTGGGCCGGAGCTGACGTTTAGGTCGTCGTTCCAGAACATTTCAAGAATGTCGAATGCGCGTTTGTGCTGCTCCTCTGTTGCGTCCTCGCCGAGAGCGCATGCAATGGCGGCTTCGAGCGCAACTTTCGTTGGTTCCTGCAGCGCGCGTTGTAGCGGGTCTCCGAGGATGAGCTTGCTGAACTTCTCGCTCAACCGCTTGCGTATGGGATCCGATGCGGCATTGAACAGCTGCTTGATGATCCACAGGGACAGCAGATCCAGCACGGACGCTCCTTGAACACTGCACAGCATTAGAGTGATTCGGACCCACTTAATCCCACTCGGTACGCCTGGTCAACAATTCGGGAGTCGGTATGCTCGGCTGACACCATCCAACGCAGCAAGCATGGATCCACGGTTGGCGCCGCACGACCCCCAATCCATACGGCCTGGCAAAAGCGCAATTGGACACTCGGATAGCAGGGACCGCTTTCAGTCGCTCCTCCCGCGCAAGGACGGAAGGCCGGGGCTAGGCTCCCTCAAACTTTCGACTTGTTCGCCCTCCGAGTCGGTCATGTCCTCGTCATGACATGGACAACGACATCGGAACCCGCCCGTTATGACCCCAACGCCGTTAACCGGGACCGAACCGGCAAGCTGAACCGGAACCGCACAGGGTCCATTCACCGCTCGTTGGGACACTCGCGGCCCACTGGATCCGTTGAACAGATCAGACCCCGGTATGAGTACCGGCCTGATCTGCGTCAATGAAGTGGAGCTAAGGGGACTCGAACCCCTGACCCCCACACTGCCAGTGTGGTGCGCTACCAGCTGCGCCATAGCCCCGTGAAGTTGTGCCCATCGAAGCTACACCACCTGCGGTTAGCGTTCAAAACCACTGGTCACGGTACTTCTCCACCGGCCTCCGGGCCGATCGCGCGCATCGGGGTCGGGTGAACAGGCGGTCGGCCGCGGGTTTCCGGCGCGAACACCCACCAGACCGCGCCCACCAGCAGGATCACGCCGCTGGCGAAGAACGCCCACGAATACGACGTGTGCTCGGCCACCTGCCCGACCGCCAGCGATCCGACGATCGAGCCGAGGTCGGCCATCATCTGGAACGTCGCGACGGCGGTGCCCCCGCGTGCCTTGTTGCCGACGATGTCGGCGACGGCGGCCTGCTGCGGCGACACGAAGATGCCCGTCGCGGCGCCGGTCACCAGGGCCGCGGCCAGGAACACCGGCAGCGACGTCGTGTACCCGACGAGCGCCGTGGACACCGCCGACACCGTCAACCCGGCGATCAGCAGTTTGCGCCGTCCGACCCGGTCGGACAGATACCCGCTGGGGATCACGGCCAGGATGTTTCCGACGGCGAACGTCGCCAGCGCCAAACCCGCGAAACCCGCGCCGTACCCGAGGCCCTCCACGACGAACAGCGGCACCAGCGCGATACGCAGCCCGAACGCCGCCCACCCCGTCGCGAAGTTGGAGAACAACGCGGCGCGGTACGCCCGGTGGCGCAACACCGTCCGCACCGAAACAGTTGGCTCCGTGCTCGATTCGGGTGCGGCCACCTCGGAGTTGCGCAGGCTGACGAACACCACCGTCGCCGCCACCAGCAGCGCGGCACCATAGATCACGAACGGCGCCGCCAAGCCGAAGCCCGCGGTCAAGCTGCCCAGCACCGGGCCGCCGACCGACCCGACGAGGAAGCCCGACGAGAACAGGCCCGCGACGCGGCCACGCGCATCCGGCGGCGAGATACGGATCATCAGACCGAGCGATGATACGGTGAACATCGCCGAACCCAAACCACCGAGTGAGCGGAAAAGCAGGAGCTGCCAATAGGTTTCGGCGAACGCGCAGGCGCCGGTCGACAGCGCCACGATCACCAGGCCGCTGACGTAGACCCGCCGCTCCCCTATCCGCTGCACCAGCAGTCCGGCCGGCGGCGCGGCGACGAGTCGCATCACCGCGAACGCCGTGATGACGAATGTCGCGGCGCTGATGCTCACCCCGAAGTGCCGCGCGTACTGCGGCAGCACCGGCGCGACCACGCCGTAACCCAGGGCCACCACCACGTTGGCCGCGATCAGTACCCAGACTTCGCGGGGTAACTTCTTGTCGGATTCGCCTGTCTCGCTGAAACAGTCGCTCTCCGAACTCACGAGATGACCTTGTTCACCACTTCGCGAGCCGCCTCCTGTACCTCGGCCAGATGTTCGGGCCCCTTGAACGACTCGGCGTAGATCTTGTACACGTCCTCGGTGCCCGACGGCCGCGCGGCGAACCACGCGTTCTCCGTCGTCACCTTCAAGCCGCCGAGCGGTGCACCGTTGCCCGGCGCGGTCGTCAGCTTGGCGGTGATCTCCTCGCCCGCCAACTCCGTCGCAGTTACCTGCTCCGGCGACAACTTCGCCAACCGCGCCTTCTGCTCGCGGTCGGCAGGCGCGTCGATGCGCGCATACGTTGGCGCACCGTACTTTTCGGCCAGCTTCTCATAGCGCTGCGACGGCGTGGTCCCAGTGACGGCGAGGATCTCCGACGCCAGCAGCGCCAGGATGATGCCGTCCTTGTCCGTCGTCCACGTCGACCCGTCGCGACGCAGGAACGACGCACCCGCGCTCTCTTCACCGCCGAATCCGATGGTGCCGCTGATCAACCCGTCGACGAACCACTTGAACCCGACCGGCACCTCGACGAGCTTGCGGCCGAGGCCTACGACGACCCGGTCGATGATCGACGAGCTGACCGCGGTCTTGCCTACAGCCGTCGACGCGGACCACTCCGGTCGGTTGGTGTAGAGGTACTCGATCGCCACCGCCAAGTAGTGGTTCGGGTTCAGCAGCCCGCCGTCGGGGGTGACGATGCCGTGCCGGTCGGAGTCGGCGTCGTTGCCGGTCGCGATCTGGTACTTGTCGCGGTTGGCGATGAGCGACGCCATCGCGTTCGGCGAACTGCAGTCCATCCGGATCTTGCCGTCGGTGTCCAGCGTCATGAACCGCCACGTGGCGTCGACCAGCGGGTTGACCACCGTCAGCTCGAGGTTGTGCCGCTCGGCGATCGCGCCCCAGTAGTCCACGCTGGCCCCACCGAGCGGGTCGGCGCCGATCCGGATCTTCTCGGCACTGATGACGTGCATGTCGACGACGTTCGGCAGATCGGCGACATAGGCGTCCATGTAGTCGTGTCGCTGCGCGCTCTGCAGGGCACGCGCCAGCGGCACGCGCTTCACGTCCTTGCACCCGCCGCGCAGGATCTCGTTGGCCCGTTTGGCGATCGTGCCCGTGGCGTCGGTGTCGGCGGGCCCGCCATTGGGCGGGTTGTACTTGAACCCGCCGTCGCGGGGCGGGTTGTGCGACGGGGTGACGACGATGCCGTCGGCGAGGTCGCCGTCGCGGTCACGGTTGAACGTCAGGATCGCGTGGCTGACCGCCGGCGTCGGGGTGTACCGGTCGGCCGAGTCGATCATCGCCACCACGTCGTTGGCGGCCAGCACCTCCAGCGCCGACGCCCACGCGGGCTCGGACAGCGCGTGGGTGTCGCGGCCGATGAACAGCGGACCGGTGGTGCCCTGGCTCGTGCGGTACTCCGCGATGGCCTGCGTGGTCGCCACGATGTGCGCCTCGTTGAACGCGGCGTCCAGGCTGGAGCCCCGGTGCCCCGACGTGCCGAACACCACCTGCTGGTCGACGTTGTCGGGGTCGGGTTGGACCGTGTAGTACGCCGTGACCACCGCAGCCACATCGATGAGGTCCTCGGGTTGTGCCGGCTGACCGGCGCGTGGGTTGGCAGCCATAATCTTCGATTCTGCCCGTCGACGGCGATACTTTGGCGTGTGTTTGGTTTCGACGGCCGCGAACTGGCCGCGGTCTTCGTCGGCGGTGCCATCGGAACGCTGGCACGGGCGGGCTTCGAGGAATTAGCCGCGCCCGACCCCGGACGCTGGCCGTGGCCGACGTTCACCGTGAACATCGTGGGCGCGTTCCTGCTCGGCTATTTCGTCACGCGGCTCCTCGAGCGTTTGCCGACGTCGAGCTACCGGCGTCCGCTGCTGGGCACCGGGTTCTGCGGCGGGCTGACCACGTTCTCCACCATGCAGGTCGAGACCATCAAGATGCTCGAACACCACCACTACGGCCTTGCCGTCGGCTACACCGTCGCCAGCATCCTGCTGGGACTGCTGGCGGTATACCTCGCGACCGCGCTGACGCGGCGGGTGCGGGTGCGCCGATGACGGTCGCGATCTGGCTCGGCGTGATGGTCATGGGTGGACTCGGCGCGGTGGCGCGGTTTTTGCTCGACCGCGCGGTGACCAAGCGCATCGGGCGGCCGTTTCCGTTCGGCACCCTCGTCGTCAATGTCAGCGGCGCGTTCCTGCTCGGCTTCCTCGCCGGACTAGCCCTTCACCCGCACCTGGCGCTGATCGTGGGTACCGGCTTCGTCGGCTCCTACACGACCTTCTCGACGTGGATGCTGGAAACCCAGCGCCTCGGCGAGGAGCGCCAGGTGATGGCGGCGTTCGCCAACATCGCGGTCAGCGTCGCGCTCGGACTGCCCGCGGCGTGGCTCGGCCAAGCGATCGGGGCCGCGCTGTGACCGACTACCTCAAGCTCACCGCCTACTTCGACGAGCGGCTCCGGCACGGCGACAGCTTCGTTTCCGATGCACTGCTGGATCTCTACGGCGACAACGCGATCGCCACCAGCATCGTGCTGCGTGGTATCTCGGGTTTCGGGCCGCATCACGTGCTGCGCACCGACCAGACGTTGAGCATGTCGGAGAACTCACCGATCGCCGTCGCGGCCGTCGACGAAGCCGCCAAGATCGCCGGCCTGGCAGAGCAGGCGTCGCAGATGTTGACGCGCGGCCTGGTAACACTGGAACGAGCGAAGTTCGGCGATTCAGGTCCGGCGCCTGACGCGGCGAAGCTCACGATCTACGTCGGCCGACAGGATCGCGCCGACGGCCGGCCCGCCTACCGCACGGTGTGCGATGTGTTGCACCGCCTCGGATTCGCAGGCGCCTCAGTGTTTCTCGGCGTCGACGGTACCGCACGCGGTGAGCGCAGGAGGGCCCGCTTCTTCAGCCGCAACCTGGGCGTGCCGGTGATGATCATCGCCGTCGGAACCGGTCAGCAGGTCGCCGCGGCGCTGCCGGAGCTCGAAAGCCTGTTGCAGGAGCCGCTTTTCACGATCGAACGCGCACAACTGTGTAAACGCGACGGCCAGATGCTGGCGCGGCCTCCCGCGCTGCCTGCCGCCGATGGGCGTGGACGGGCGCTGTGGCAGAAGCTGATGGTCTACACCTCAGAAGCGGACCTGCACGATGGCGCCCCGATCCACCGCGCGATCGTGCAGCGGCTGTTCGACACGCGCGCGAGCAGTGGCGCGACAGTGCTGCGCGGCATCTGGGGATTCCACGGCGACCACGCACCGCACGGCGACAGGTGGCTGCAGCTGGTGCGCAGGGTGCCGGTGACGACGATCGTCGTCGACGCCCCCGAACGCATCGCCGCGAGCTTCGACATCATCGACGAGCTGACCAGTGGACACGGCCTGGTGACCAGCGAACTCGTCCCGGCGCTGGTGTCGATCGACGACGGCGAGCGCCGCGGCAGCACCGACCTGGCGCTCTTCGACTACTGACTGGGCACTCGCGAACGGCGGGGACAGCTAGAGCAGCTTCGGCGTCCAGCGGTCGGCGAGGCCGCGCACCCAGTCGCCCGCATCGCGCGGGTTGTCGGGCGGCGCCTCGACGAGCACCAGTTCGTCTATCCCGAGTGAAGCGAGCAGTGGCGCGTCACCCGGCTTGAGATCGCGGAGCGCCACGGCAAGTCGCAACTCGTGACGATCACGCCCACTCTCGTGGCAGCGCTCCTGCAGGAAACCGACCCGCTCTGCGACCTCGTCGACTCCGTCGACGTTGAATCCGTACCACCCGTCGCCCCATGCCGCGACCCTTCTCAGCGCGGCGTCGCTGTTGCCGCCCAACACGATCGGCACGCGGCCGCGCACCGGCTTCGGGTTGACGCGCACCGAGTCGAACGCGACGAACTCACCGTCGAACGAGGCGGCGTCCTCGCGCCACAGCGTCCGCATCGCGTCGACGTACTCCTTGGTGCGCGCGCCGCGACGCTCGAAAGGCACCCCGAGCGCGTCGAACTCCTCACGCGACCAACCGATCCCGACGCCGAGTGTCAGCCGTCCGCCGCTGAGCGTGTCCAGTGTGGCCGCCTGTTTGGCCACCAGAACCGGGTTGTGCTCGGGCAGTAGCAGAACGCCGGTCGCGATCTGGATCGTCGATGTCGCGGCGGCGACGAAGCTCAACCCGATCAGCGGATCGATCCAGTCGGCTTCGGCGGGAACGGCGATGCGGCCGTCGTCGGAGTAGGGATAGCGCGACGCCGACTCGTCGACCATCACGACGTGCTCTCCGGCCCACAGCGTCGCGAGGCCTGCGCGCTCCGCGGCGACAGCGACGGCGTCGATCACCTCACGCTTGGCACCGGTGCCGATGCCGAGTGCGTGCAAGCCCAGACGCATCAGGCGATCGTCTCACGCCCCAAGCAGTGAGACCCCCGCGACGACCAACGCGATGACCTTGACCACCTCGAAGCCGATGTACACGTAATGGGCGCGCGACCGCGGCCCCTCGCCACCGGCCAACACCGCATCGGATCGTTTGGTCAGGTGCGGCCGCACGAACAACACCTGCACCAGCAGCGCGATCGCCGCGACGGCCGCCGCCACCACCGGCCCGACGCCCGGCCGCCCGATGATGACGGTCACCACGAGCACCGCGGCGAGCAGCAGTTCGACCGCGTTGAGCGCGCGGAACACCAGGCGGCCGATGCCGAGGCCGACCTGCAGGGTGACCCCTGGCGCGCGGAATTTCAGCGGCGCCTCGATGAACGAGATCGCCAGCACCATGCCCAGCCATACGAAGGTCGCCGCGACGGCGACGGCCGATGCCCAACCCATGGCCGCAGCCTACGACAGCAGCTTTGCCAGCACGGCGGCGTGGCTGCCCTCGACGTCACGGGTGGCGGTGACCAGCGTGACGGGGCCTTCGCGCACCGCCGCCCGCAGTTCGTCCAGCGCCGCGGCGGCGGAACCGCTTTCCAGTTCGGCGGTGTAGCGGGCGACGAACTCGTCGAAACGACTCGGGTCGTGCGAGTACCACTTGCGCAGTTCGGTGGACGGCGCGACGTCGCGAATCCATCGGTCGATGCGGGGATCGTCCTTGCGGAAGCCGCGCGGCCACAACCGGTCCACCAGTATCCGTTCCCCGTCGTCGGGGCCGGTGTCATACACCCGCGAGGCGGTGACACGGTGGCTGCCGCTCATCAGAGTGCAATGGTAGAAGGATGATGATCGATCGGGTCGCAGAACTTCAGCGTTGGGAAGACTCCGGGGCGGTCTGGTCGGTGGTCGCGCGAAGAGACGACCGGGTGACCGTCGCATTGTTGCGGTGCGACGGCGGCGAAGAGGTGGACCGGTTCACCTCGGACGACCGGCGACTGCTCGACTACATCGGCGAGCGGGCCAGCAGCACGGATTGACGGGTGGACATGGGCAGCGTGAATCTCGGAAAGTTGACGTTCGTACCGGTCGGAGAAGCGATGGACCTGGTCGCCGCTCCCGTACGCCGCCACATCGAACAATCAGGTGGCGACGGGCTGTGGGTCAGCGCGATCGACCCGGAGCTGGCCGATACCGCCGCCTTCTGCGAGCACTACGACATCGGACTGGACGCCTCGGCGAACTGCGTCGTCGTGGAGGCAAAGCGCGCCGACCGGGTGTGGCACGCCGCGTGCCTGGTGCTGGCCACCACCCGCGCCGACGTCAACGGGGTCGTGCGCAAACACGTTGACGCACGCAAGATCTCGTTCGCCTCGATGGAGACCGCGGTGTCGCTGACGAGCATGGAGTACGGCGGCATCACTCCGGTCGGGTTGCCCGCCGACTGGCCGATACTGGTCGATCGGAACGTGGCCGACCAGCAGCGGGTGGTCATCGGCAGCGGCATACGGGGCTCCAAGCTGCTCGCCGCGTCCCAGGTACTCGCCGCACTGCCGGCCGCCGAGGTGCTCGCGATCGCGAAACAGGGCTAGGTGGCGGTGACGACCAGGGCTGCCTCGTTGTACGGGTGCAGGCGGAACATCGTGCGGCCGCGAATCACGAGCTTTTCGGCATCCGCCTTGCTGACTATGTGTGCATTGGCGACGGGAACGGTTCGTCCTGCCTTGTGGATCGTCAGCGGACCGCCGGCCAAAGCGTTCTGTACCCAATGAGATTCGAGGCCGTAGCCGATGGGGATGACGAACCCGTCGGCCGTTTCGAAGATGTTCAACGGAGTACGATACGTCTTGCCGGATTTCCGCCCGACGTGCTCCAGCGTCCCGTTCAACGGCGCCCATCCGCCGAACCGAACCGCCAATGGATTGGTGATCCGGCGATTGAATCGCGCGACTGCGCGCGGCACCCGCATCGCTTACCTCCCCCATGCTGGGCAAACGCCCGTCAATATCACGGATTCGACGTCGCCGACCCTCGGCAGTTGGCTACGGTACCCGGCAGCGGGGGTCGCACGAAAGGGCGGTAACCATGGCAAAGGCGCCATGCAAACACTCGGCCGATCCACCCTACGGCCGCTTCGTCGGCCGTATCGGCGGTCTGGCCGTCGCACTGGGTATCGGGGTGGCGATCGCCAACAACCCGGCCACCGCATGGGCCGAAGAAGGCCAGACGTCCGAGAAGGCAGCCGTGAGCTCCGAGCCCGCCGACACGGAGCCGTCGGCCAAGACCAACGACCCGGTGAAATCACTTGCCAAACAGGTGCATTCGCGCCTCAACGAGGTGAAGCAGAAGGTCGAGTCGGCGCGAGAGGAAACCCGTTCGACCATCCGGGAGGCGCGCAAGGCGACCCGGCTGACCGTCGAACCAGAAGAAGCGACGAACTCCCTCGTCACCCAGTCCGCAACGTACGCGCCTAAACCGCCCAAGCGCGCACCGAACCCCGCCCTTGTGGCGGTCGCGGGCTTCGTCCGGCGCGAAATCGAGCAGGCCGTGACACCGGCCAGGACCTCGCAAGCCGTCGCGCCGTCAGCGGTCGCACAAGCGGTGACGACTCAGGCCGTCAGTCCGCTGGGCACACCCGAGCAACGCGACGCCGAGCAGACGGCCACCGAGACGGTGAACACATTGCCGGTCGCGCTGACGAAGCTCGTCCTCAAGGCCGGTTGGTACCTCACGGCGCTCGGTGAGTACAGCGAGGTGGGCGGGCCGGACAAGGCGAACCTCGAACAGCTCCGCAGGTCCGTCGACGAGTACGCGATGGGCGCGGCGTTCCAACAGCAACTGCTCAACCCGATGACACCGCGCGCAGTCATGCAGGTCGCGCCGCCGCACAGCTGGTATGGGCAGACCGTCGGCGGCTCGCGCATCCTCTACGACAACCCCGACACCGTCTACCGCTTCATGCCGGTCAACAAGACCTCGACATACATCATCAGGGGTAAGTTCGAAAACTGGGATCCGCAAACGGGTTTCGACGGGACCGGCACGCCGGCCGACACGACGTTCAGCCTGCTGACCGGCCTGTCCGGCAACACCGCGGGGGTGATCCAGCAGAAGGAGCTGGTGGTCGACGACAACGGTGAATTCGAGATCTACGTATCGGGCGGTCCGCCGCCTCCCGGTTACACCGGTAACTACCTTCAGCTCACCTCGGATTCGACGCTGATCGCGGCGCGCGACACCTTGGCCGATTGGAACGCGGAGCAGCCGATGAGCCTGTCGATCGAGCGCATCAGCGGTCCGCCGAACAGCTTCCTTGCCCAGATGGGCATCTTCGCAATCCCGCTCATCGGGCCGGCGATCACCGACAGCCCGGTGTTGACGCACCTGGTGTCCATCATCCCGCCGCTGCCCGAACTGCCCATCGTGCGGGGCGCGTACACGTCGGCGATCATGCTCATCGGTCTGCAGATGGAACGCGAGTACATCCGCGTCGCGACGGTCGATGCGGCGGGCGACAAGCGAGCGCCCAATGTGGTGCCGCAGCCGTCGAGCAACGCGTCATTCCTTTCCACGCAGTTGCAGAGCGCAGGCTATTTCCAACTCGAGGACAACCAGTCGCTGGTCGTGACCATCGATCCCGGTGACTCGGGCTACTTCGTGGTGCCGGTGACCAACGACTGGACGATCACCGACAACTACTGGGATCAACCTTCGAGCCTCAACATCGAGCAGGCCTACAAGAATCCTGATGGCACTTACACATTCGTGATCTCGCCAACGGACTCGAACACGAAGAACTGGGTGTCCACCGGCGGCCTGAACCAGGGCACGTTCTCCATCCGGTTCCAGGATCTCGGCGATACCGCCCCGACGATCGTCGGCTATGGAGTTGTCGACAACGATCAGCTGTCTACGAAGCTGCCCGCGGACGCCTTCATTCCGGAGGGCGACCCCTACCGGCAAAACCAGATCGCCGAGCGGCAGGCCGGTTTCGACAACCGCTTCGCCTCGACATAGAACGGCCGCCCCGCGCATTGCGAGGCGGCCATCCCAGTCAGGTGGTTAAACCGGCTGGAAGCCGGCCTCCGTGTAGACACCCCACGCCTGCGCCTGGGCGTTCCACTGAACCTGCGCGAACGGCGCCCACGGCGGAGGCGGCGGCTGCGGCGGTGCCCAGACCGGCGGGGCGATCTCGACGCCCGGCCCCTGCACGCCCACCGGGGGCACGCTCACATCCGGACCGGCGATGCTGGCGTCGGGGCCCTGAACATTCAGCCCGGGAGCGCTCACGCTCGGGCCCTCGACGCTGGCACCCGGCGCGGCAATGTCCAGGCCAGGCGTGTTGACGTTCGGGCCCTGCACGCCGATGCCCGGTTCACCCGGTGCGGGGACCGGCCACGGCGGGGGCGGAGGGAACGGCTCCGCCTGCGCGATGCCTGCACCGAAGCCGACAGTGGCGGCGCCCAACGCGCCCGCGAGCGTTGCTTTGACAGCAGTCTTTGTGCGAATCATCAGTCTCCTTGGATCGGCACGCCGACCACACGGGCCGACGTGCTGTTTCAGGACGACCGCCCTTGTTTCGCGGTGCGGACGGCCAGAACGTCACCTACCCGGGCTCAGCCGACCTAAACGGCACCGTGGGCTATTTCACGGAACGCTGCCACGAGGTCGGATAACTGCTCGACCGCAGTCTCCGGCCGCGGCAGCGGCCCCGTGAACCGAACTTCCGTTGCGCCACACGCAACAAGGTGACCGACGGGCGCGACGGAGGCGTCCACGTCGATACCCCCTTCGGCGTCTCTGCGCAACAACGCCGTGCCCTGCACCTGCAGACCGGCGGGATCGCCGCCGACGTCCCGGATCGCCTGCTTCATCGCGGGGATCGCACCCTGCAGATCGGTGATGGCGGGTCCCCACGGTATCCAGCGGTAGCCGAACTTCGACAGCCGTCGGGCCACCCTCTTGTTCACGGTGCCGCTCACCCAGATCGGTATTCCGCCGGGCTGCACCGGTTTTGGCATCTGATGGATGCCGTCGAAGGTCAGCTCCGGCGAATCGTAGGTCGCGCGCTGTTGGGTCCACAACGCTTGGCAGACCTCGAGCGTGTGGTCGAGCAGTCGCCCACGGTCTTCGAACGACAGGCCGGCCGCCTCGTACTCCTCGCGCTGCCAGCCGACTCCGACGCCGAGGTCGATGCGTCCGCCGGACATGACGTCCATCGTCGCCAGTTGTTTGGCCAGCGCGGCCGGACGTCGCAGCGCGGCGAGCAGGATCGCCGTGCCCAGGCGAATGCGCGTCGTGGTGGCGGCGACCGTCGTCAAGTAGATCAACGGGTCGAGCCAGAACCCGTCGGGACCGGTCGGCTGCTTGCCCCCTGCGGTGCCACCGATAGTGGGGTCGGCATAGGCGTCGAGGTTCTCGCCGAACACCAGATGATCCGACACCACGACACGGTCGACGCCTGCTGCGTCCATGGCGCGCGCCATGTCGAGCGTCGCCGCCCAGTCGAACGCCGGGTCGTCGGAGAAGTTCCGCAGGTACAGCGAGATCTCAGGCGCACGTGTCATGCGAACAACTCGTCGACGGCGCGCTGTTCGAGTTCCTGCCACTTGGCGATTTGGCCACGGACCTGGTCGATTTCGTCCGGGCTGAGGTGGTGTGCCCCGTCGGGCGTGATCCGGCAGATGTCCATCGGTCCGCCGACGGTCGGCGACGACACATCGAGTGCGTCGAGTACCCGCAGAGCGGCGGCGACGCCGTAGTCGACGCCGCGCTTCGATGTCTGGAAACTCGCCAGCAGGGCGTAGGCCTGCTGCGCCATCGGGGCGCCGCTGCCGACGGCCTGAAAGCCTGTCTCCTCGTGATGGCCGATCAACCCGTGCGGGTCGATGTCCACGATGAACGGCTCGCCGTTCGCGTAACCCGCGGCGAGCACGTACGTGGCGGGTGTCGCGCCTGGCTTGGTTTCCGGTACGTCGGCGATGAAGTTCTCGTAGTGGTGCTTGAAGATCGGCAGGACCCTGGCCTGCAACGCGCGACCGACATCCTGCGCATCGACGACGGCATCGGGCTCGGCATTGAGCAACTGCTCGATGTCATAGAGCACAGCGCGTGACCCGCTGCCGCCCCAGGCCGCGTTGTCGCCGAGTGGGTGCAGCTTCTGAGCGGGATAGCTGACCCCCCGACCCGGATCGGTGATCTGCGAGTCCGACGCGAGCACGATGCCGTCGGCGCATCGCAGGGCGAGAACGACGGTCATTCCGCTGAGCGTAATTCACGCCTGTGCGACATTTGCTCCAATGACAGGAAGCGTCGCGGTGATCGGCGCAGGGCCCGGCGGCCTTGTGACGGCACGCTGGCTGCTGTCGCAGGGCTTCGAGCCGACGATCTTCGAGCAGACCCAGTCCCTCGGTGGTCAGTGGGCCGGCCTCGAAGGCACCAGCGGCGTCTGGCCGACCATGCACACCAACACCAGCCGCATCCTGACGTCGTTCAGCGACCTCGAACCCGACAACGACCTCACGTTTCCGTCGAACCGCGACATCCTCGCCTACCTGCACCGCTACGCCGAGACCTTCGGCCTGACGTCACGTATCCGGTTCGGTACCCGGGTCGACGGGCTCAGCCGCAGCGACGGAGGCTGGCTTGTCGAGCACTCCGGTACGGCCGAGACCTTCGATCGTGCGGCGGTCGCCAGCGGCCGATTCCAATCGCCCTATGTGCCAGGGGTTCCCGGGCTCGAGACGTTCACCGGTTCGGCGAAGGTGATGTCCACGTATCAGTATCGCGATCCCGCTCCCTACCTCGGTAGGCGCGTACTGGTCGCGGGCGGCGCGATCAGCGCACTCGAAATCGCCTCGGAGTTAACGCAACTCGGTTCGACCGTCACACTGACGCAGCGACGCCAACGCTATGTCCTGCCGAAATTCGCCGCGGGTGTGCCCTCGGACTCCCGCATCTTCACCCGCTATCAGACACTGGCCACGGAAGCGCTGCCGACTGCCGAGGTCGACCGGCAGTTGAAGGAGATCGTCGTCGAGGCGGGCGGCAGCCCCGAACAGTACGGCGCACCCACCCCCGACCCGTCGCTGTTCGCCGCGGGCGTCACCCTCGCGCAGCAGTATCTGCCCCTGGTCGCCGAGGGTCGAATCACCGTGCGGCCGTGGATGACTGCGGTCGACGGACGTCGGGTCACGTTCGCCGACGGCTCCTGCGACGAGTTCGACGGAATCCTGTTCGGCACCGGCTTCGTCCTCGACATGCCGTTCCTGAGCGACGAGATCCGCACAATCCTCGACATCGACGACGTGCACCTCGGCGCCGACCGCTACACCTTCCACCCGGACCTGCCCGGCTTGGCGTTCGTCGGCATGTGGGACCAGTCCGGCGGGCTCTTCGTTCCACTGGAACTCCAGGCCCGCTGGATCGCCTACACGTGGGCTGGCGTGGTCGACGGGCCGAACGAGACGCAACTACGCGCAGCGATCGGAACCTACCGCGCCCGGCGCGGGCTGTCGCAGAAGACCCGAATGAACCTGGCCGCGTTGATGTTCGCCAGGGCCGCCGGTGTCGAACCGCACCTGGAGAACTGGCCGCACCTGCACCGCGCACTGCTGTTCGGTCCACTCACCCCGAGTTCCTTCCGGCTCGAAGGACCCGACGCCCTTCCCGACGCACCGGCCCGATTCGAGCGGGATGCCGCGGCGTTCGGCGCGATCACGTCCAACGAGATGACCGACCGCGAGAAGCGGTACTGGGCGATGGTCGAGAACGCCTGATCACCCGTACTTCTCGACAAGCGCACGCTTGTAGAGCTTTCCGGCATCGGTGCGAGGCAGTTGCGGTTCGAATGAGATGGACCGCGGGCACTTGTAGTGCGCCAGGCGTTCTCGCAGCCAGTCGATCAACTCGCGACCGAAGTCGTCGGTTCCCCGTGACGGGTCGGTCAACTGCACCACCGCCTTCACGGACTGGCCCATCTCGTCGTCCGGAACGCCGAACACCGCCGCGTCGACGACGAGCGGATGCGCGATCAGTTCGTTCTCGGTCTCCTGCGGGTAGATGTTGACGCCGCCGGAGATGATCATGTGGTTGCGGCGGTCGGTCAGATACAGATAGCCGTCGGCGTCGAGGTATCCGACATCGCCGACGGTGACCCAGCCCTGGGGTGTGCGCGCCTCGGCGGTCTTGGCTTCGTCGTTGAGGTATTCGAACGGGTAGCCGCCCTCGTAATAGATCTCGCCGATCTGTCCGGCAGGCAACTCAGATTCGTTCTCGTCGAGGATGTGCGGCGTGCCGAGCATCGGTCGGCCGACCGAACCGGGATGGTCGAGCCATTCCTGCGCCCGGATGAAGCTGATGCCCGCACCTTCGGAGGATCCGTAGTACTCATCGATGATCGGCCCCCACCAGTCGATCATCTGACGCTTGATCGCCGGTGGGCACGGCGCCGCGGCGTGCACGACCCGTTGCAGGCTCGACAGGTCGTAGCGCTGCCGCGTCGACTCCGGCAGCCGCAACATCTTCACGAACATCGTCGGAACGAACTGCGCGTGGGTGACGCCGTAGGTCTCGATACAGCGCAGCGCCTGTTCGGCGTCGAACCGCTCCATCATGACGACGGTGGCGCCGACCGATTGGGCCGCCATCGTCCACATCGCCAGTGCGGTGTGGTAGGTCGGCGTCGGGCTCAGGTAAACGGATTCGCCTGTCACACCGAGCGCTTCGAACACGGGTGTCGTCAACTTGGCGCTGCGCGGATCCAGCGGTCTGCGAATCCCCTTCGGCCGTCCGGTGCTGCCCGCCGAGTATTGCAGCAGTTGCCCGCAGCGCTCACTCACCATCGGCTCGGCGGGTTCATCGGCCACACATTCGGGATAGCGCAGCCATCCGTCCAGATCGTCGTCGGCGATCAACAACACCGCAGGCATACCGTCGGGCATCACTCCGGGGAGTCGTTCGCACACGGCGCGCATCGCGCGCGACGATATGACCGCCTTGGCTGCGCTGTCGGAGACGATGTAGGCGATCTCGCCTGCGGACAGATGGGTGTTGACCATCGTGTAGTAGAAGCCGCTCCTGCGGGCCGCCCACATCGCGGCGTGGATGTGTTCGTTGTTCTCCATCAGGATTGCGACGGTGTCGCCGGCGGCCAGGCCTGCGCGACGGAGAAAGTGGGCGAGTCGATTGGCCCGGGTGTCGAGGTCGTCGAACGTCACCGCCGTCCCTGAGGGGTGCAGCACGACAGCGGGCTTCACGCCCACGGTTCGTCCCAGCGATCGACGACCGCCACCTCCGAGAGCTGTCTGCGACGCACCGGATGGTGACTGCCCTTCGGCCAGCCCGCGGTCACCAGGGTCGCGATCCGCCAGTCGTCGGGTATGCCGACGAGACGGCGCAGTTCGTCGTCGCAGGCGTCGTGCCACAACGTGATCGCCGCACCGAGCCCCTGTGCGCGCGCAGCCAACAGGAAGTTCTGCACCGCGGGGAAGATCGATCCGCCGTTCTGCAGGTCGGTGGCTCCGCGCTGCGGCTGGACGCAGAACAGCACACAGACCGGAGCGCCGCCGCCGACGTGCATATGCTCTGACATCGCCCGCAAGACACGGGATTTCGCATCGGCCGCATCATCGTCAGGAGGTTGAAAGTCGTAGAAGTCGGCCATCACCCGCCACGTCTTTTGCGCCGCCGCGGTGATCACCTCGCGGATATCGGCCGATCGCACCACGACCAGCCGCCAGGGCTGCTGGTTTCCGCCGGAGGGCGCCCACGTGGCGGCTAGCAGGCAGCGCTCCAGCACCTCATCGGGTACGGGTTCGTCGCGATACCGTCGCACGGCCGAGGCGGTGCGCATGGCTTCGAAGACGTCGATCGTCACAGCGCCTCGCGCGTCGACGGCAGTACACCGCGCCAGGTGCCCCCTCGCACCGGGCCGGTGACGAGCGGAAGGTCCAGCGTCGACAGGACACCCGGCGGGGCGGCCATCACGGCGGGGATCGCGTTCAACTCGCGCATCACCGTCGCATACGTCAGGCCGCGCATATTGTTTCCGCGACCGTGCATTTCGATGTCGACAGTGTAGGTGGGCAGCCCGTCGACGATCACGCGGTAACCGCCGTGCGGTGACGGGTGCCGCGGCCAGTCGGGAGCCGATCTCTCGCCCATCCGGGTGATGTGCTCGAGCACCACTCGTTCTTCGCCGTCGACCGTACCGGCTAGCTTGAACCGCATCCCGCCCATGGTGCCCGGCTCGATCCACCCCGAGGCAACCTCGTATCGCTCTGTCGCCAACCACTTCTCGATCGTCGTGTCGACCCGATCGAGCGGCAGTCCGACGCCGTCGGCGACCAGATGGACGATCGGCGCCCAGAGCGCGGCAAGCCGCTCGGGGTCGAACAACGGCGCGGGATGATCCGGCGGGTGCCCGAAGCCCATGAAGTCGAACATGATGTCGGGCTGGTTGATCGGGCCGTAGTCGAGCAGTTCGAGCATGGTGATGCTGTCGACGCGGCTGCTGAAGCCGGTCATGGTCAGCGCGATGACGTCGTTGGCCCAACCCGGGTCGACACCGCTGTTGAAGAAGCTGGTGCCACCCTCCTCGCACGCGGCGGTGATCAGCTCGACGGTCTCCTTGTCGGCCGCCGGCGGGTAGCACATCGGCACCAGCGAGGTGCAGACGACATCCTTGCCCGCGCGCAGGCAGCGGGCGATGTCCTCTGCCGCTTCGCGATACCGGTAGTCACCCGAGGCGAAGTAGGCCACGACGTCGGCGTCGGACGCCAATGCGGCGTCGATGTCGCGCGTCGCGACGACGCCCGTCGCGGGCATCCCGCAGAGGTCGCCTGCATCCTTGCCGTCGTTGGCTTCGGCATGAACCACCACACCCGTCAGGTCCAGACCGGGATGGGCGATCACGGCGCGCAGGGCGCCCACACCAACCTGTCCAGGGCCCCACAGAATCACCCTCGGGTTATGTTGGCCGTCTGTCATGTGCACCCTTCTCAGCTCACCAGCCCGATCGTGAGAACATACCTTCTCAGTTATCGATAACACCATTGCCGGAATCATTAGGACCGCGGAGGCAGGAATGACCGACTACCAGTTTCTGAAGTGGGAGACGTTCGACGAGGGCTCGATCGTTCGAATCTCGTTGAACCGGCCCGAACAGCGCAACGCCCAGAACCGCGGGATGCTGGTCGAACTCGACGACGCGTTTCTGCGCGCCGAGGCCGACGACACCGTGCGGGTGGTGATCCTCGCCGGGGAGGGGCCGATGTTCTCCTCCGGGCACGACATCGGCTCCAAACAGGCGCGCGCCGAGTTCAGGCCGGGCCCCGACCAGCATCCGACGGCCACGATCAACGGCGGGACTCGTGAGGGCGCCGAGAAGATCATGCTGCAGGAATGGCACTACTTCTTCCAGAACAACCTGCGCTGGCGCAACCTGCGCAAGATCACCATCGCGCAGGTGCACGGCGACGTGTTCTCGGCGGGGCTGATGCTGATCTGGGCCTGCGACCTGATCGTCGGCAGCGAGGACGTGCGCTTCGCCGACGTCGTCGGAACGCGACTGGGCATGTGCGGGATGGAGTATTTCGGCCATCCATGGGAGTTCGGCCCCCGCCGCACCAAGGAACTGATGCTGACCGGTGACGCGATCGGCATCGAGGAGGCCTACCGCCTCGGGATGGTCAGCAAGGTGTTCAAACGCGTGGAACTCGCCGACAAGACCCTCGACATGGCGCGCCGGATCGCCACGGTGCCGACGATGGCGGCGCTGCTGATCAAGGAGTCGGTCAACCAGAGCGTCGACAACATGGGCTTCTACAACGCGCTGCAGTCCTGCTTCACCCTGCACCAGCTCAACCACGCGCACTGGGTCGGGGTACGCGACGACAGGAGGGCGACCGCGGGCGAGGAGCAGGGTGTGCCGAACTGGCGAACTGCACCCCCGATCGTGAGCGCGGTGAAGGACCAGGTTCGGTCCGACGTCTAACGTGGCACGGATGACCGACCCTACAAGCGCAGAGCCGCGCCCGATGACCGTCACCATCCCGAACCACCTGTTCGCCACGCTGCCGTTCTACGACGTGGTGGATACGGATAAAGAGGTCGTCATCGACCTGCACAACCGCCCCGACCTGGTGAACGTTCGCGGCGCCATTCAGGGCGGTCTGCTCGCCACGCTCATCGACGTGGCAGGCGGACGCCTCGCCATCAAGTACGCACCCGAGGGCGCAGGGGCGGGGACGGCGGACATGTCCATCCACTTCCTGGCGCCCATCGAGGAGGGACCTGCTCGGGCGACGGCGACGCTGGTGCGAGCGGGTAAGCGGATGATCGTCGTCGCCGTCGACGTGTCGGATGTTGGTCGAAGTCGAATCGCCGCCCGAGCCACCCTGAGCTTCGCGATCCTGCCCCCGCGCGACGACTCTCAGCCCGCGACGGCGCCGTAGCGCGCATCGGCCACCCGGTCGAGCGCGACCGCCGATTCGCCGTACGCCATCGCCCAGCCGCGGGCGCGGCGGTAGTAGAGCTGGATGTCGGACTCCATCCCGAATCCGTAACCGCCGTGGATGTGAAGGCTGCGCAGCGTCGCGTCGCGGGCCGTTTCGTATGCGAAGGCGAACGCCATGGCCGCCAGCTCTTTCGTCCGGTTCGGGTCGTCGACGAACGCGCACGCCGCCTCAAACGCCAGGAGAACGGCTCCGTCGGCGGCGGTCGCGCTGTCGGCCAACGGATGCGACACGGCCTGAAAAGAGCCGATCGCAGTTCCGAACGCATGTCGCTGCTTGGCGTACTCGACGCCCAGCTCGACGGCCTTCTTCGCCGCGCCCGCCAGTGCCGCGGCGGTCAACGTCAGCCAGATATCCAGACCCTCTGAGAACTTCCGCCGGGCATCTTCGCCTTCCGCCAGGACGGTCACCGCGTCGTCGACTGTGACGTCGGCAAGCGGAAGTGATCCCAGATTCTCGACGCACCGCCGGTTTTCACCGAGTGGCACGGCAACGAGCGTCTCGTCGACCACGGCGATAACGAAGTCCGCCACCGCACCTGCGGGTACGAGTCCGAGCATCGCGGCACGCGCCGCCCGCGGTGAGAAGGTGACCAGCTTGTCACCGGCCAGGGCCTGTCCCAGGAGGCCGAGGCCCCCGTCTCCGCATCGGCTGAGCAACCTGGCGGCGACCTGCGCCTCGATCATGGGTGCCGATGCCACCGCCCGGCCATATTGCTCGGCGATCAACGCCAGTTCCAATTCCGAGGCGCCCCAACCACCTACCGCTTCACCGACCGCCATCTCCACGACACCGGTCTGCCTCAGAGCCGTCCAAAGCCGTGGGTCGAAACCCGAAGGCTCCGCGGCGCGCACACGTTCGGCCGTCGACTCACGCGCATATATGGCGGCGAACGAATCAACGAGCTGCTGCTGCTCAGCGGTCAGGCTCAGGTCCACTCTGGGTCCCATCACGTGCGGATATGGTTACTCTCACAAATGAGAGTAACATTATCGCCCGCATGCTTCAGCGGCCTCTTAAAGACGGATGGGTTCAGTTCCATGCACTTTCAGCTCGACCCCGACACCGTGGCGTACCGCGATGAAGTTCGCCGCCACCTCGCACAGGCGATGACGCCCGAGTTCGAGGAACGGATCTACCGAACCGGCGTCTCCCATGACGATGACTTCGCCAAAGGCCTGGTGGACGAGGGCTATTTCGCGCCTCGCTGGCCGGTGGAATTCGGCGGCCAGAATCGCGGCGCATGGGATGAGCAGGTCCTGCGTGAGGAACTCATGCGCACCGATGCCCCGATGTACCTCTCGGAGACCACTCGCATGGTGGCTTCCATCATCCGCGCGGTCGGTACGCCGACGATGAAAGACCGGATCCTCGGCGGCGCGATGAAAGGCGACATCACGATCGCTCTGGGATTCACCGAGCCCGAGTGCGGATCGGACGTCGCAGCGGCGACCACGAGGGCCGTACGTGACGGCGACTTCTGGATCATCAACGGCTCCAAGATGTTCACCACAAACGGTCATATCGCCGACTACGTGTTTCTGCTGGCGCGCACAAGTCCCGACAAGCCGAAACACAAGGGACTCACCATGTTCCTCGTGCCGCTGGACTCCGATGGTTTCGAAGCGCAAGGCGTGTGGACGCTTTCGGGAGAGCGCACCAACATCACCTTCTACAGCGACGTCCGGATATCGGATGAGTGGCGCATCGGTGATGTCGACGCCGGATGGCATGTGCTCGGGATGTCGCTACAGGATGAACACGCGTCTGGGTGGGGTCCGCATATCACCCGGTTACTGCATCACGTCGAGCAGTGGGCGGCGACGACCCCGGCGGAAGACGGCTCACCTCAGCTGACCAAGACCGATGTGCGACGCCGAATCGCCAGGGTTGCAATGGAAGACGAGGTGTCGCGACTGCTTCTGCGGCGCTGCATCTGGATGACGGAAACGGGTCAGACTCCGTTCGCGGAAGGACCGATGTCGAAGGTGTTCAGCACGGAGGCACTCGTGCGGGCCAGCCAGGACATAGCGGAGATGGTCGGGCCGGATGGGGTCCGCAGCTACTTCGAGCCGACGGCACCGGAGGGCGGCCGTTTCGAACACCTCATGCGGTTCTCCTTGGGCACCACGATTTACGCGGGCACAAGCGAAGTGCAGCGCTCCATCATTGCCCAGCGCGGGCTTGGCCTACCCCGTTAGCTTCCGCGCTTTGCGCGTCGTCGTTCGCTTCGTCGCGCTCTTGGCAGCTATCGCCTTCGGCTTGGTCGTCGAGGCGGGCGGGGTCAGCGCCTGCTTGCACCAGGCCCACAGCTGATCCTCGGTGAGTTCTGCGCCCTTGACACCGAGATGGAACACGCCGATCTGCGCAAGCGCGATGAGCGTGGAATTCAGCAGCGTGGTCAACTGCGCCGGTGTCATGTCCTTGCGGACCAACCCGGCGCGCGAGCACGAGGTGAGGATCTTCGTCAGCAGCTTCTGATGCGGTTCCCAGATCTTGGCGAAGTCCGCGGGTCGCTCGATCTCCAGGCTCAGGTTGTAGATGGTCATGACCCGGCCGCCGATCGCCTCCGACGACTCAGCTCTGGAGAGGAATCCGCGACAGAACGCCTCGAGCTGCTCCATCGGACCGTCGGCGGCGGCGACTTCGTGTCGAATGGCCTCGATGAACTGGCTGGTGGCGTTCTCGTACAGCGCCAACAACAGCTCTTCCTTGCCCGCGAAATGTTGGTAGAACGCACGCAGGCTCAGATTCGACCGATCGATCAGGGTTTGGATGGTGAAGTCGGCGCGACCGGACTCCTCCACCAACTCCAGCGCGGTCGCCAGGAATCGGGAGCTGCGCGCAAGCGCCCTGGCTCGCGCCTGGCTCAGACGTCGTTCGATCGTTCGCTCCTGCCAACTGGTCGGGACCTCGACTTCGGCGTCGACGAGCTCGAGGCCGGCGTCTGCATCCTGTTCGGCACGCTTCTTGGCAGTCATGGTGATTAGAGAATACGCGTTCTTTGTCGCCTCACACCTCCTATCCGTGCGCGCGGGAGCACTGCATGGAGCGCAGAGATAGTGCGGTAGGCTGAGAACCGATATTCTCGTCAGCGGGAACACAGGTTCTGCCGCGCATCCTGTCAGCCGCGTTAGGAGTCCAGCTTGAGCACCGACATCCTCATCGTCTCGCCGGACGACCACCTCGTGGAACCGGCCGACCTGTGGACAAGCAGACTGCCCGAACGCTATCGGGACATCGGGCCGCGGATCGTGCGGCACCGCGGACGGATGGACCCCTCAGTCACCTCGGACGTCGCGTTCATCGACGACGAAAACGGCCGCGACGCCGATATCTGGCACTACGAGGACGCGGTCATCCCGATCCCACTGATCAGTGCCGCCGCCGGGTACGAGCTCGATGAGCTGACCACCGATCCCATCACCTACGACGAGATGCGCCCAGGCTGTTACCGCCCGGCAGACCGGCTTGCCGACATGGACATCGCAGGAATCGAAGCATCGGCCTGCTTCCCCAACACCCTGGTCCGGTTCTGCGGACAACGGTTCCTGTACGGCAAGGACAAAGAGCTCGCCAGGCTGTGCGTCGAGGCGTACAACGACTTCCAGATCGACGAATGGGGCGGTAGTTCCAACGGCCGGCTGATCCCGCTCGGCATCATCCCGCTGTGGGACGTCGATCTCGCCGCCAAGGAGGTCGACAGGGTCGCCGCCAAAGGAATGCACGCCGTGTGTTTCTCGGAGCTGCCGTCCCGCCTGGACCTGCCTTCCATCCACAGTGGCTACTGGGACCCGTTCTTCGCGGCGTGTGAGCGCAACGACGTGGGCATCATGCTGCACATCGGATCGAGTTCGTCGCTGACCAAATCCTCCCCCGACGCCCCGCACGTCGTCACCAGCGCGCTGATGGCGGTCAATTGCACCATCGCCCTCGTCGACTGGCTGTTCTCCGCGAAGCTCAAGCAGTTTCCCAACCTCAAGATCGCGTTCGCCGAAGCCCAGGCGGGTTGGATTCCGTACTACCTGCAGCGCGTCGACGAGGTCTGGGAGGACCGCCGCGCATGGGGCGGCATCCATCCCCTGCTCACCGAGCCGCCCAGCACACAGGTGCCCGGGCGCGTGTGGTTCTCCACCTTTGGTGACCCGGTGGCATTCCGCATCCTCGATCTCGTCGGGCCGGACCAGCTGATGTTCGAAACCGACTACCCGCACAACGACACCAACTGGCCCAAGAGCATGGACGTCGCCAACAAGGCGACGGAGGGTCTGGACGAGGAAACGAAGCGAAAGGTGCTGTCCACCAACGCCAAGAACTTCTTCGGCCTGGCGTAACTCTCCCTCGCGAGGAGACGCAAAAGTGCCCTGAAAGGCGGCGATCGGGGTACCTTTGCGTTCCCCTACCTGCGGTGTGGGCCCAGCTCGCACGGTGGGCCCAGCTCGCGCGGTGAAATCTCCCGCCGCTACAGCGCCTTCCAGTTCGGCTTGCGCTTCTCGAGGAAGGCGCGCGGCCCCTCGATGGCGTCTTTGGTCAAAGCCACCTTCATCCGGTAGTTCTCGGCGAGCAACTCGGCTTCATAGATGGGCAGCGTGAGGCCCTTGCGAACCGCCATCCGTGACCCCCGCACGGCAAGGGGCGCATTCGAATTGACCACGTCGGCGATCTCCCAGGCACGGTCCATCAGGGCATCGTGGGCGACCACTTCGGTGAACACCCCGAGGTCGTAGGCGCGCTGCGCGTCGAGTTGCTCGTGCTTGCCCATCAGGATCAACCGCATGGCAACGGGCAGGGGCAGGATCCGGGCGAGCCTGACCCCTTCACGTCCTGACGCCACCCCGATGCTCACGTGCGGATCCATCAACGTCGCGCGTTCCGACGCGATGGTGATGTCCGCCGTCGTCACGAGGTCCATACCCGCGCCGCAGGCGATGCCGTTGACCGCACAGATGATCGGCTTGGTCATCTGCAGCCACGGCGGCGTCGCCTCCTGGGGCGCGTCCCATTGCCGCGTCGAACTAAGGATCGGTTCACCCTGGTTGTCGATGCCCGCGGCATTCTCCATGTCGTGGTCTGCGGCCTTTTTGACGTCCGCTCCGACGCACAGAGCGCGGCCTGCTCCGGTGATGATCACCGTCCAGATGTCCTGCGACTGCTCGATTTCCGCGTAAGCGGTGTTCAGTTCGGCGATCATCTCGTCGTTGATCGCATTGAGCACCTCAGGACGATTGAGGGTCACACACGCGGTGTGCCCCCTGACCTCGACCTCGATTGTGTCGTAATCGGTCACCGGCTGTGACTCTCCTTCTGCGAAGCGGTTGCGGCGGTGGGTCGGAACCCGAAGATGTCGTTGAACCTCTCGCAGTATCGGGGCCAGACATCGGGGTTCAGCAGGCGTGGCGGCATGCCGCCGGCGAAAATCGTCTGCCACTGCGTTGCGGTGGCGATCGCGATGTCACGCGCGGCCTCGACGGTGATGCCCGCGGTATGCGGCGTGGCGACCACGTTGTCGAGTCGAAGCAGCGGGTTGTCCTGCCTCGGCGGCTCCTCGTGGAAGACGTCCAGCCCGGCACCGGCGATCGCGCCGTCGACCAACGCCTCATAGAGCGCCGCCTCGTCGTGGACCGGTCCGCGCGCGGTCGTGATGAAGTAGGCGGTCGGCTTCATCGCCGCGAACTGCTTTCGCCCGATGAGCCCGCGCGTCTCTTCGGTCAAGGGACAGGTGACCTGAACGAAGTCGGACCGTTCGATGAGTTCGTCGAGTTCGACCCGGTGTACGCCGCGGGCCTGCCCGCTCGCTTCGTCGAGATACGGGTCGAAGACCAGCACCTCCATCCCGAACGGGGCGCAGAGTTCGACGAGGCGGCCGCCGATGGCTCCGAGACCGATCACGCCGAGTGTCTTGCCGGACAACTGAGTGCCCCGCAGTGCGAGCCGGTCCTGGAGCGGACCCGTCCGCAGTACCCGGTCGGCTGCAGTGATCTTCTTGGCGAGATCGAGCATGAAACCAAGCGCGTGTTCGGCCACCGCTTCGGCGCCTGGTCCGGAGTTGTTGCACACCGCCACACCGGCCCGCGTGCAGGCCTCGACATCGATGACGTCATAGCCCGCTCCCGCCGAACACACCGCCAGAAGGTCGGCGCAGCGCTCCAGCAGTTCGGGGCCGGCCAGCCATTGCGCTCCGTCGGCCAGGAACGCAACATCGGTGCGGGTGGCGACCTGATACCCGTGAGCGGATTCCAAAGTCGTCCAGGCCTGTTCCGCGGGCGCACCCAGGTCGAGCTTGACGACGTCGATATCGGTGCGCGCGAGCATTTCTCCCGCGGCAGGATCGGTCCACCGTTCGTAGACCAGCCGAGGACGCGGCGTTTCGCTCACTTGTTCAGCTTGGGCTTCGCCTGCGCAGCCTTGAACATCTCCGCCAGCGCGGGGTCGACATTCTTGTAGTCATTGCGTGCAATGGCGCCGTCCCTGCCCTCGACGACGTCGTAACCGAGCCGCAGATCCTTGTTCTCCATGTGGAAGTACTCCCTGCCGATCGGGAGTCGGCGGTCCTTGCGGGGGACTTCCATCCAGGCCCGCAAAAAACACCGCGCCTTCTTCGGATCGGTGCTGCTGACGAAGTCCGAGCGGGAGTGGCACATCGCGAAGTTGTTGGCGACGGCGGCCTCCCCCGATTCCAGCCGGAACTCGGCCTGTTGTTCGACGAGCACCTTGCGGAGCAGTTCGATGGCCTCCTCCTGCCTCGGGGTGAACTCGCGACCGAGGGTCTTCATGGCAGGCAGGATGCTGCTGTAGGTGAAGTTGATGCAGATGCGGCCGTCGATCTGGGAGAACACCGGCACGTCATACGGCGTCACGTCGGGCTGATCATCGGGTTGTTCGCTGCGCCGGTGGTGCGGAAAGCCCTGATACAGCACGTCAAGCAGGTCGGGTCGCTCGGCGAGGATCCGGTTGTGGGCGGCGGGCCCGCTGGCGAACTGGCTCTCGCCGCCCTGGGCCGCGGGATAGACGCAGAGCAGGGCCAGGATGTCGGCGGCGTCGTTGTGCATCGCGAGTTCGGCCCGCGATTTCGTGCCGCGTGCCGGCTGCACCCCGTTAGGCAGAACCTCCTCCTGCACGCGGACCATGCGGTGACCGAACGAGTTGTTACTCACCAGATAGCCCAGATGGGTGCAGAACGCCCAATAGATGCGTTCGAGATCTTCGATCGGATGCTGTTCCACCGGGAAGCCCCGGACGCAGGCCAGCCCTTTGCCGAACATCAAGTCCCGGTAGAGGCGCGCGAGGTCGTCATCGAGATCGGGGTGACGCGCGTCCTCAGGCGTGATGTCGTCGCGATCCTTCCCGGAGGTCTTGGCGAGGATCGACTCGAGCGCGGCGACGTTGCGGGACGACAGATCGAAGCAGAAGTCCTCCTTGCTGTCGAAGTCGTCACCCGTCCACGCCATCGCATCGGTGACCTGCTCCTGGTAGATCGCGGTTGGCATTCGTCCTCCTGTTGTCCCGGCGCGGTTTTCGGTTGTCGGCGTTCTCAGTCGGCGCGCCGCCGGAGCCCGCGAAGCACTTCTGCGCGGGCCGTGGCCGCCTCGGTCATCATGCCGACGTCGGTACCCGCCGAAACGAACCGCAGACCCATCTTCACGAAGCGATTCAGCAGGTCAACCGACTTGATGCCGGCCACACCCAGCGCCACGCCGTGCTCCCGACAAGCCGCCGCGACCGATTCTACTGCACGACGGAAATGAGCATTCTCATAGTCACCGTGAATGCCCATCTCGGCGGTCAGATCACTCGCGCCGATCAGGACGATGTCGACGCCGGGTACGCCCGCGATCTCGCTGCTCGCGTCGACGGCGTCAGGCGTCTCGATCATTACCGCCACCACCGTGCGGTGCTCGAATATCTCCGTCAGTTCCGTCGCCGTCCTACGACCGTAGCCGCTCACCGCATTCGGTCCGGAAATCGACCGGTGCCCGATCGGTGGAAAGCGCGCCGCATCGACAACGCGCGCCGCTTCGTCTGGTGAATTGACGTGCGGCACAATCACTCCCACCGCACTGTTGTCGAGTACGCGAGCGATGGTGCTGGGATCGTGCGATGGCACCCGAACCAACCCTGCGATACCCGCCCCCGCAGCACTCGCGCACAGCATCGCGGCGGTCTCCAGCGATGTCGACGTGTGCTCGAGATCGATGTATACCGCGTCGTATCCGCACGACGCCGCGATGGCCGGGACGTCGGGAGTCCGAGAATTCATCAGGGCAAGGCACAACACGAGGTCGTCGCCTCTCAAAGCGTCGCGAAGCGATCCCTGCACAGCCCCACGGTAGCCGACCGAGAACGATCGTTCCATCTATTCGTTAACGGCATTATCGGTGTGATAACCATTAGGTATGGCGCCCAACCGTGTCGCGATAGTGGGTGCGGCCCTGTCCGACTGTGGGCGGGTTCCCGACAAGACCGCGATGGCATTGATGGCTCAGGCCTCCCGTCGGGCCATCGCCGATGCGGGTCTCACCAAGGACGACATCGACGGATTCGGCGGGCATGGGTCGCTGATGCCACCGGTAGAGGTGAGCGAGTACCTCGGCCTGCGGCCGACATGGGTCGATGCCACGAATGTCGGCGGGTCGTCGTGGGAGGTCATGGCTCGTCACGCAGCGAGCGCGATCAGCGCGGGCGAGATCGACGTCGCCCTGCTGACGTACGGCTCGACAGCCCGCTCGGATGTCAAGCGCCGCGTCCGCGCCTCGGCGCCGGCGATGAGCCCGTCGGGTGCCATGCAGTACGAGGCGCCGTTCGGCCCGACGCTGATCGCCAAGTACGCCATGGCGGCACGACGGCACATGATCGAGTTCAGCACCACCATCGAGCAACTCGCCGAGGTCGCGGTTGCCGCTCATGAGTGGGCGGCCATGAACGACAACGCATTCGAACGCGACCGGATCACCACCGCTGACGTCGCGGCAGCGCCGATGCTGGCCGACCCGTTCACGTCCAAGCACGTGTGCCTGCGCACCGACGGCGGGGGCGCCGTCGTGCTGGCCAGCGAGCGGGTGGCGAAAGACTGCGCGAAGGAACCGATCTGGATCCTCGGCGCTGCCGACGCCACTTCCCACGTCAGCATGAGTGAGTGGGGCGACTTCACGACCTCGGCCGCAGCCCGGTCGGGTCCCGCCGCCTTCGCGCAGGCAGGCGTCGGTCCGGGCGACATCGATGTCTGCCAGCTCTATGACTCCTTCACCTCCACAGTGCTGCTCACCGTCGAGGACCTCGGGTTCTGCGACAAGGGCGACGGCGGGCCGTTCATCGCGTCGGGCGCGTTGCGCCCCGGCGGCGCATTGCCCACCAACACCGACGGGGGCGGGCTGGCCTCGTGCCATCCGGGGATGCGCGGAATGTTCCTCATGGTGGAGGCTGTGCGGCAGCTTCGCGGTGAGTGCGATCGACGTCAGGTCGACGGTGCGCGGCTGGCATGCGTGCACGCCATGGGTGGGTTCTTCACCCACAGCGCCACGATGATTCTCGGGAGGCAGTGATGGACGTCCCGGCCGGTGCACACCGTCCCGTCGTCGATTCCGACAGCGAGCCCTGGTGGCAGGCGGTGCAGGATCGCAGGTTGATGGTGAACGCGTGCGCGGCGTGTGGTCGTCACTCGTTGTATCCACGCCCGTTCTGCCCGCACTGCTGGAGCGAGGACGTTTCCCTGACACCGGCCACCGGCAGGGCCCGCGTCTACACCTGGAGTGTGATCCACCAGAACGCCGCGCCGTTCGACACCCGAACGCCGTACGTCCTGGCCATGGTGGACCTCGAGGAAGGGCCCCGGCTGATGACTGTGTTGGAGGACTGCCCGCCCGAGCGTGTGCACGCCGACATGGAAGTGACGATCGCGTTCCGGGATGACGACGACAGCTTCACCGTGCCGGTCTTCCGGCCGGCGTGAGCAGGCGAGGCGCCATCGTCCGGGGTCGTCCTTTGGAGCGGGCGTCGAGCTTGTTGCGCTCGACCTTTCCATTGGCGTTGAGCGGCAGGGGTTCATCCCAGAAGACCAGCTCTTCGGGAAGTTTGTACTTCGGAAGCCCCGCAGAGGTGAGGTTGTCGGCGACCTGGGCAAGCGTCACCTCGACGTCGGGCTCGAGAACCATCGCCACCGCCAGCCGCTCGCCGGTGGTGGCATCGGCGACCGAATACGCCGCGCACTCCCGCACCCCCGCAATGCGAGCGACGGCCTCCTCGACCTCGGCGGCGGGGATCTTCATGCCGTTGCGGATCACGATGTCCTTGATCCGGCCGACGATGCGAACGCGCCCGTCGACAACCTCGGCGACGTCGCCGGTCCGGAACCACTCCTCGTCGAAGGCCTGCGCGTCATCGTCGGCGTCGGTGTACCCGAGAAACGCGTGCGGTCCGCGGATGCAGCATTCGGTGGGATCTCCTGCGGAACCCACCCGCACCTCGACGTCGTCCAGCGCCGCCCCGTCGTCGGCATGACGCACATCTCGCGATTCGTGGCGATGCCCCGAAGTGCTCACCGGCACCTCCGACGAACCGTAGGCGCGCATGACGACGATGCCGAAGTCATCCTCGATACGTTCGACGATCCTGCGATCGAGCATCGTTCCGCCCAAATAGACTGCTCGCAAGAGGATTTCGTGCTCAGAAGCGACCGCCTCATCGAGGATGCGGTCCAGCAGCCGGTCGGGCCCGCCGTACCAGGTCGCCCCGGTGGTGACCATCAACTCACACGTCGTCGGCGGATCCCAGCGGTCTTCGAGCACCACCGGCACCGCCAGCATGGGCGGTATGAAGATCGCCTGCAGCACACCTGTCACCGAGGCCAGAGGGCTGATCAGAAAAATCCGGTCGTCGCCGGCGAGTCCGGCGGCGGTGATGTAGTTCGCCGACGCCTTGGTCAGCGTGCTGAGCGAGTGGATCACCCCCTTCGGCGCGGAGGTGGTTCCGGAGGTGTAGAGCACCAAGCACGGTTCGTCGCCCGCCCGCCTCGGGCGGGGTGCAACGCTCGACCCTCGGCCTCCGGTCTGGTGGAGATCGATCCATGCCAGGCGGCCAGCCAGCTGATGGTTGTCCGTGCCCGACCAGTTCGGCGCGACACCGAACTCGGCACCCGTGCGCGCGATGATGTCGGCGACTTGCGTCTCGCCTGCGCTGCGTGGCACCAGTAGCACCACAGCGTCGAGTCGCAGCGTGGCGTGCACGGCGACGACGGAATCGATGTCGTTTCCGACCACGACGATGACTGCACTCGACGCCCCGACACCCGCTGCCGCCATCGCTGCGCAGACTTCGTCGATGCGTTCGTCGAGTTCGGCGTAGGTGACCTGCCCGTCCCGATCGATCAGGGCAGGGGAACTCGACGCCCGTTGCGCCGTCTCACGCACGAGGTCGACGGGGTCCGCGGTCCAGTGCCCGGTGGCGCGGTACCCGTCGCGCATCGCGGCGGTTCGACGCTGCGCATGCCGGAGAAGTCCGGACGGCCCGGTCATGTGTGTCCTCCGATGCAAATGATGGTTCTCGTAAGGGTAAATGTAACCTCTCACCATGCCGACAATGACTTTCGACAATCAGGTAGCCATCGTCACCGGCGCGGGTGGCGGCCTCGGCCGGTGTCACGCTCTCGAACTCGCCCGCCGCGGTGCCCGCGTCGTCGTCAATGACCTCGGCAGCGCGGTTGACGGTAGCGGTGGATCTATCTCGGCCGCCCAGGCGGTTGTCGACGAGATCACCGCGGCAGGCGGTACCGCGATCGCCAACGGCGACTCCGTAGCCACTGAGCAGGGCGGTGCCGCGATCGTCGCCGCGGCCATGGACGCCTTCGGCCAGGTGGACATCCTGGTAAACAACGCCGGAATTCTGCGTGATGCGGCCTTCAAGAACATGACCGCCGAACAGGTGGACGCGGTGATCTCGGTGCATCTGTCCGGCGCCTTCAATGTGACGCGCGCAGTATGGCCCGTCATGCGGGAGCAGAATTACGGTCGTATCGTCCAAACCACCTCGGGGACCGGCTTGTTCGGAAACTTCGGTCAAGCCAATTACGGTGCCGCCAAGATGGGCTTGGTCGGGATGATGCACGTCCTGGCGATCGAAGGGGCCCGGAACAACATCGGTATCAACGCGATCGCACCGATCGCCAGAACCCGGATGACAGAGAACATCATGGGCGAAGCCGGCAAGGCGATGGATCCCGAATTGGTCACGCCGGTCGTGGTCTACCTCTCCCATCGTGATTGTGACCGCACCGCCCATATCTACTCGGTGGGCGGCGGCAAGGTCGCGCGGGTCTTCATCGGCGTCACAAAGGGCATCGAGAACACCTCGCTCACCGCCGAGGCCGTCGCAGAGGCGATCGACGACATCGACTACAGCGGTACGTTCACGATTCGTGGCGGGCCCACGGCGGGCTGACGGCCGACGCCTAGAACCCCCGGAAGTTCGGCTTGCGACGCTCGGCGAACGAACGTAGACCCTCCTGCAGGTCAGCGGTGCCCGAGACCACCTCCTGCGCCCACGCCTCCTGTTCCAAAGCCCTGTCGCGGCCGGACTCCGACGAGACTGCCAACAGGCGCTTGGTGAGCGTCAGCATGACGGTCGGCCCGTCGGCCAGCCGAAGTGCGATCTCCTCGGCGACCCGGTCGGTGTCCTCCGTGGCGGCCACGCGATTGACCAGTCCCAGCCGCTCACAAGTCACCGCATCGACGGGCTCACCGAGTATCAGCAGCTCGGTGGCCTTACGCAATCCGACGATTCTGGTGAGCAGATGGATGGCCCCGGAATCGGGCAGTATGCCGCGGTGAACGAATGACTCGACAAGCTTTGCCTGCGTTGACATGACGACCAGGTCGCACGCCAGCACCAGGCTGGCTCCGGCGCCTGCCGCCGTCCCCTTCACCGCCGCGACGACGGGCTTGTCGCAGTCCAACACCGACTTGACCAACCGCTGCCAGCCGTTTTGGAGCATGCGGGCGACGTCACCGGGACGCTTCTCGGTCGTCGGCGCCGGGTGCGCCGGCAGTCCTGCGCCCGTGCAGAAGTGGCGCTCACCGGCGGCCGTCAAGAGCACTGCGCGAACGGCTGTGTCGCCGCTGGCCCGTTCGAACGCTTCGGCCAGTGCGTCACGAGCCAACGGCGACAACGAGTTTCCCGTGTCCGGCCTGTCGATGGTGATCCGGCAGACACCGTCCTGACCTACTGAGACGATGACTCCAGTCGGATCTTCGGACAACTCGCGCACCCCCGGCGTTAACGGCGTTTCCGCTTTTCGGGTATCTTAATTCTCGCCGAAGTCCAGGCGAAGCAGGCCACGGCAGGGAGGCGTTGGATGGCAGAAACCGGTCAGATCACCGATGAGGGGCTGGCCCGGTTGCGTGCCACCATCGGCATCGCGGTCCCTTCGCCTCAGCCGGCGCACTACGTCCGTCCGAACGAGGACACGTTCCGTCATGTCGCCGAAGCCCATGGTGACGACAACCCGTTATGGACCGATCCGGAGTACGCCGCCAAATCGGTGTGGGGAGAACCCGTCGCACCACCCGCACTGATCGGCGGCGACACCCTCATCGGCGAGGACGAGGTCACCGAGCTCAGCGAGGAGGATCGCGCGCTCACTAGAGGCGACCCGCTGCGCGGCGTCCACGCGTTCTATGCGTCGTCCTCGCGGGAGTGGTGGGCCCCGCTGCGCGCGAATCACCGGGTGTTCCGCCGCAGCGCCCTGGTGGCCGCTCTGGACAAGAGCAGCGACTTCGCCGGCCGCGCCGTGCACGAGTGGTCCGCGCAGGTGTTCCGGGACGACGAGGGCATCATCCTCGGCGGCCAGTACCGCAACATGATTCGGACCGAGCGCAGCAAGGCACGAGGACGCAAGAAATACGAGGCCGTCGAGCTCAAGAACTGGACCGCCGACGAGCTCGCCGAGATCGACGAGCGCTATGCCCGCGAGGCCCCGAGAGGCGCCGAACCGCGGTGGTGGGAAGACGTCGACGAGGGTGACGACATGGGCTCACTGGTCAAGGGCCCGCTCACCGTCACCGACATGGTCTGTTGGCACGTTGGCATGGGCACAGGCATGTACGGTGTTCGACCTCTGCGATTGGCCTGGCGCAACCGTCAACGAATCCCCCGCTTCTACACCCCGAACGAGCACGGTGTCCCCGACGTCCAGCAGCGCGTGCACTGGGATCCCGAGGCGGCCCGGAATGCGGGTAACCCGACGACATTCGACTATGGCCGGATGCGCGAGACATGGCTCATCCACCTGTGCACCGACTGGATGGGCGACGACGCGTGGCTGTGGAAGCTCGATTGCGAGTTCAGGCTCTTCAACTACGTCGGTGACCTTCAGACCGTCACCGGCACGGTGGTGCGCAAGTACCTCGCCGATGGCGACCGTCCGGCCGTCGACGTCGAACTCGCCGCGACCAACCACCGCGGGCAGGTCACCGCTCCCGGACACGCCTCGATCCTGCTCCCCAGCCGAAAGCTCGGCCCGGTCCGACTGCCCGATCCCCCCGGCGGGGCGCAAAACCTGACGGAACTGCTCGCCGCCGTGTCGGCCCGATTCGCCGAACACTGAGAAGACCATGAGCTACGACTCCGTTCCCGGGCTACGAGCCGAACAGCAAGGTCCCCTCCTTCGCCTGACACTGGACCGCGCCGATCGCCGCAACGCCGTCAACGACGTCATGCTGGACGCGATGATCGACCACCTCGCGTCCGCAGGCACCGACGAGTCGGTGCGTGTCATCCGCATAGACGCTGACGGGCCGGATTTCTGCGCAGGGTCCGACCTCATCGCGAACAACGCGAAGTCCGACCGCAAGCCACGTGTCGGAAGCACACAACGTCGTCTGCCGAACAAGGCGAACCGGCTCATCCCGCTGATGCTCGAGACCCAGGTGCCCATCGTTGCAATGGTCCGCGGGTGGGCCGCGGGGCTGGGTTTTCACATCGCCCTGGCGGCCGACTTCTGTGTGGCGGCCGACGACGCTCGGTTCTGGGAGCCGTTCATGGCCAGAGGATTCACCCCCGACAGCGGCGCAGCGTGGCTGCTGCCCAGGGTGATCGGGCTGGTGCGCACCAGACAGTTGCTGATGCTCGGCCAGGAGATCTCCGGCGAAACCGCGGCCCAGTGGGGCATCATCCATCGAGCATGTGCGCCCGACGAACTGGAACCGGTCGCCGCGGAATTGGTGACGTCGCTGCGCGAGGCGCCGACGGTGGCGCTCGGGCTGACCAAGTGGCTGCTGCAGAGCGGCAATGGGCTCGACCTCGACCGGCATCTGCAGAACGAAGCACTGGCGCTCGAACTGTCAAGCCGCAGCGACGATTTCAAGGAGGGCTTGGCGGCCTTCAAGGACAAGCGTGAGCCGAGGTTCGAGGGGCGATGACGCGCCTGCCGATCACCCCGGAATCAACCACGGACGAAGCCGTCGACGTTGTCCGGCAGTGGGTCGACGCCGAGGTGCCTGCCGCGTGGCGATCGGCGGCGGCCGAAGGTGCGGCCGCACTGCGAGCAGTGCGCAGCCAAGCCGATTACCGGCAGTGGTACCCGACCTTCGCCGATTCGGGATTGGTGGCACCGACATGGCTGCCCGAGCACGGTGGCCTGGGCATCACCAACGATGTCGCGCGTGCCATCGAAAAGATCCTCGCCCCGCTGCGCCTGGCCCGGCTCAATCCCTTGGGGCTCAACAATGCCGCGGCCGCGCTCTTCAGTCACGGCACCGAAGAGCAGCGGCTGCGCTTTCTGCCGCCGATCGTGCGCAACGAAGAGAAGTGGTGCCAGCTCTTCAGCGAACCCGGCGCAGGCTCGGATCTTGCCTCGCTTGCGACCAGGGCCCTCCGCGACGGAGACGACTGGGTGATCACCGGACAGAAAGTCTGGACCACCTGGGCCGACGAGGCGGACTTCGCGATCCTGCTCGCTCGCACCGACCCCGACGCGCCGAAGCACAAGGGCATCACCTACTTCCTTCTCGACATGCACCAACCCGGGGTCGAGGTGCGGCCGCTGCGCCAGATCACCGGTGAGGCGGAGTTCAACGAGGTTTTCCTCGACGGTGCCCTGGTGCCGGATGCGCAGCGCGTCGGTGACGTCAACGACGGATGGCGGGTCAGCGCGTCCACTCTGTCGAGCGAGCGCCAGATGGTGTCCGGTTCGGGATCCGGCGGCATGGGTCGCCTCGGCGGCTCGAGCGCGCAGCGGCTGATCACGCTCGCGCAGGAGACCGGACGCTGGATCGACCCGGTGGTGCGAAACAAGGTGATGCGGCTCTGGGCGCAGGAGCAGATCCGGGGATGGACCAACGCGCGGGTTCGCGCAGCGCTTTCGGCAGGCCAGTCCCCCGGCGCGGCATCCTCGATAGGCAAAGTCCACCAGGCGACGCTGAACCAGCAGATCCAGGATCTGATGGTCGACATACTCGGCACCACGGCAATCGCCTGGGAGGCGACCGACGATCCCGATGCGCTTCCCCGCGACGTCGCGGGCATGATGCGCAGTCTTGCGAACGGAACCGAGGGCGGCACGACGGACATCAACAAGAACATCCTGGGCGAGCGGGTGCTCGGCCTGCCCAAAGAGCCCGATCCGTGGAAGGGCAAGCCGTGGCGGGAAATTCCGCGCTCATGAGTACCTACGAACGGCTGATCGTCGAGAAGAGCGACGGCGTCGGATGGCTGATCCTCAACCGTCCGGAGGCCGGCAATGCATTCGACGCGCTGATGCTCGACGAACTCGAGGCCGCGTGGGCCGATCTGGACGCCGACCCCGATGTGCGTGTCATCGTCAACACTGCCAGCGGCAAGGCCTTCTGCACCGGGATGGACGTAGTGCAGGTCGCACGCGACAAGGAAGCGATGCGACGACACTCCCGCCGCACCAGAGACGCCGAATTGAAGATCTCGTCGTGGCATTGCGACGTATGGAAGCCAGTGATCGCCGCGGTCAACGGCGTGTGCGCGGGCGGAGGTCTGCACCTGGTCGCCGACGCCGACATCGTCATCGCCGCCGAAGGGGCATCCTTCGTCGACCCACACGTATCCGTAGGGCAGGCCGTCGCATACGAGGCCATCACCCTGTTGCGCAAGTCTCCGATGGAGGCGATCACCCGGATGACGCTCACAGGCAAGGGCGAGCGAATCTCGGCGCAACGGGCGTACGAACTGGGCATCGTCTCCGACGTCGTGCCCGCAGCCGATCTGCTCGCGGCGGCGGGCCGCCTTGCCGCGTCCGTGTCGACCAATTCACCAACTGCGATGCGCGCTACCAAGAAGGCGTTGTGGCATTCGTTGGAAGTCGGGCTAACTGAGGCGAAAATCCAGGCTGCGCAAGAGATCTGGCGATTGCGTAACCATCCCGACCACGCCGAAGGCGTACAGGCCTGGCGGGAGAAGCGTCAAGCCCGCTGGCTACCCCTCGACACCGCGGAGGTTACGTGACGTATGAGAAGTTGATCGTCGAGCGGCGAGGTCCGGTCGGCTGGATCATCAACAACCGGCCTGACCGGCTCAACGCATACGACGCGCAGATGCGCGCCGAGTTCCCGCGAGCCTGGGCGGAATTGGACAGCGACCCCGATGTGCGGGTGATCGTGCACACCGGCAACGGCAGGGCCTTCCAGGTGGGCGCCGACGTCGACGATCTGGACGGCGACGCCGTCAAGCAGTTCCAGGAGACCATCGACACCCTCGAGCTCAATTTGACGGCATGGCACTGCAATGTCGGCAAGCCGGTCATCACCGCGGTCAACGGGGTGTGCGCCGGAGGTGGGCTGCACTGGGTTGCCGACGCCGACATCGTCGTCGCCGCCTCGGACGCCAGCTTCGTCGACCCGCACGTCTCCATCGGGCAGGTGAGCGCGTTGGAAACCATCGCCCTGATGCGAAAGATGCCTGCGGAGGCGGTGTTACGCATGGCGCTGGTCGGTAGCCACGAGCGCCTCAGTGCCCGGCGCGCGTATGAGCTGGGCATGATCAGCCAGGTCGTCGATCCCCCGGATTCGCTCCGCGACGTCGCGCAGGAGCTTGCCGAGAGAATCGCCAGGAATTCGCCGTCGGCGATGCGAGCGACGAAGCGGGCGCTGTGGGGCGCGCTTGAACACGGGTTGACCGATGCGTGCCGGGTGGGCGCAAAGCATCTGACGTCGATGTGGGGCCATCCCGATCAGAACGAGGGCCCGCTTGCGTTCGCGGACAAGCGAACGCCGAATTGGCTTCCGCTCGAGGCAGACTCGTGAGCCTGGGCGACCTCTGCGATGACGTGCCCGATATCGCCGTGCACACCGTGGCCGACGATGTTCGGCGGGTGGACCTCATCGCGAGTGCCGACCGGCTTGGTGCGCTACTCGCCGATGCCGGGCTGACGACCGGACAGGTGGTCGCGGTCATGATGCCCAACGACGCCACCACAGTGGCCGCCCTGTTCGGCACCTGGCGCGCCGGTGGTGTGTACACGCCGCTCAACCCGAGGGCGGCCGACGCTGAGATAGGGTCCCAACTCGAATCGCTGCGACCTGTCGCGGTGATCACCACGCCCGAACTGGCGCATCGCTTTTCGTCGTACGACCTGCCTGTCATCTGGGGTGCGAGCCTGGACTGGACGGTGACGTCATGCGGACAGGCGCCGACCGATCCGCGGCGGTACGGTTCCGACGTCGCCTTGCTGCAGTTCACGTCGGGAACCACCGGCCCGCCCAAACCGGTGCCGCTTCGTCATGCCACGGTGCTCGATCTGATCGATCGGCTGCTGGCGAAGCTCCGCGGCGCGAAAACGCGCGCGGCTACGACGGACCGCAAACCGATGCCGAACCTGGTTCCGCTGTCGCTGTCGCTGTGGGCGGGCATCTATCAGGTGCTGTTCGCCTTCCGTGCCGGCTCGGGAGTCGTGCTGATGGACAGGTTCTCGCCCCCCGACTTCGCCGCGCTGGTCAAGCGGCACCAACTGCGCTCGACGGTCCTGCCACCCGCGGCGCTGACGATGGTTCTTCACGACGAGTCGGTCACCGATCTCTCGCCGCTGAAGATTGTTCGCTCGATCACCGCGCCCCTGTCCCCGGTGCAGGCGAGGCGGTTCCGCGACAGGTTCGGGGTGCTGGTGCTGAACTCCTACGGACAAACCGAGCTCGGCGGTGAGGTCGTCGGCTGGTCAGCCGCCGACGCGCGCGAGTGGGGTGAGACCAAGCTGGGCTCGGTGGGTCGCCCGCTGCCCGGCATCGATGTGGCGGTGGTCGACGACGAGGTCATGGTCCGCACACCCACCACTGCCGCGCGCAGCATCGACCCCGCCTTTCTCGACAGGCTGACCGACGAGGGCTGGTTCCACACCGGCGATTTGGGTTGGTTCGACGACGACGGCTTTCTCTGGCTGGACGGCCGCGTTTCGGACATGATCAACCGCGGCGGCCTCAAAGTCTTTCCCGGCGCGGTCGAGGACGTGCTCTTGTCCGCCGACGGCGTTCGCGAGGCCGCGGTGGTCGGGATACCCGACGAAAGACTCGGTGAGGTGCCGTGGGCGTTCGTCGCCCGTCAGACCGACGAACTGTCCGAAGATGACCTGATCCGATGGTGCCGGGAACACCTGACGCCGTACCGGGTTCCCGTTCGGGTGGTGTTCGTGGATCGACTGCCCCGTAACGACGTCGGCAAAGTGGTCAAGCGCGATCTTGCTGCGATGGCTCGAGTGTGACCACAGTCGCGGTCGATCCGGGCGAAGCCCTGACGCGGGCTTTGTTCGACGCTGTCGGCGACGTCGTCGTCATCCGTGGCGACACCTCCGTCGACGAGATGATCTGGCAGGCGCTGGTGGCGCTTCAGGCCGCACACGCGGAGATGGCCGACCGCGGCGGCCGCATCGTGCTGGTTCTGCCGACGATCGGGATGTCGGGCGCGGCCGGACTGGTGAGTTATACGACGGCGGTCGAAGGCATCCGAGCGATGGCGAAATCGGCTGCCCGTCAATGGGGTTCGATAGGTTTGGCGGTCAACATGGTCGCCGCTCCGCTTCGCCTGTTCACCGCCGAGGGCGACGCACGCCACCTGACCGCTCCCGCCGTCGCCGACACCGGAACGCTGGTCCGCTCCGTCACGGAGACGGTGGAGTTTCTTCTCCGGTCCGACATCGACCACCTCACCGGCGAGACGATCATCGTGGACGGCGGTTCGGTGATGGCGCCATGAGCCTCGAGGGCCTCACCGCACTCGTGACCGGTTCCGGCGCCGGCGTCGGACGCGGTATAGCGATGGCCCTTGCCGCCGCGGGCGCGCACGTCGTCGCCGCCACCAGGTCGCCGAACGGACAGGCGGTCGTCGACGAGATCGGGTCGCGGGGCCACCGCGCGACGTGGGCGCAGTGCGATGTCACCGATCCGGCCGCGGTCTCGGCCGCTGTCGCCCTCGCCGTCAACACAACCGGGCGCCTCGATGCCGTCGTGCACAACGCCACGAGCAACTCCTCGAGCAGGCCGCACCAACTGACCGAGGTGAACCGCGACCTCTGGGACGACCACTTCTCGGTGTCGATCGGAGGAGCTCAAAATTTCGCCGCTGCAGCCTTCGACGCGCTGCAAGAGCGCGGTGGCGCGTTTCTTGTGTTGACATCGGCTGCCGGCATGGAGGGCAGTGCGACATTACCGCTGTACGCCACCGTCAAGGGCGCGCTTCGCGGCTTCGCCAAGAGCCTGGCGCGCGAGTGGGCGCCGTGCGGGATCACGGTCAACGTCGTGTCGCCACTGGCCTATTCACCGGCCATGACAGCGGCAATCGAGGCCGAGCCCGCAATGGCGGACAGGCTCGCCCGCAGGATCCCGCTGGGCCGGATCGGCGACCCGGAACACGACATCGGACCGGCCGTCGCCTTCCTCGTGGGTCCGTCGGCGCGCTACATCACCGGCCAGACGCTGGGTATCGACGGCGGCCATTTCACCAATCTGTAGCCCTGCCAGCCGCCGAATATCGCCGTTTGCTATGTTGAGAATCAACATTCTCGGTGAGCGGAGGCGCTGGTGGGCGAAGCAAGAGCGTTTGAGGTCTGGGACGCCGACAACCACATGTACGAAACCGTCGACGCGTACACCCGGTACCTGCCGGACAAGTACTCCGAGGCGCTGAAGTTCGTCGACGTCAACGGCCGGAAGAAACTTCAGATTCTCGGCACCATCTCCGAGACCATCCCGAACCCGACCTACGAGGTGATTCCCACGCCCGGCGCGTGGGCCGACTACTTCCGCGGCATCAATCCGGAGGGTAAGACGCTGCGTGAACTCGCCCAGCCGATCCGCTGCCCTGACGAGTTCCGACGTCCGGACTTGCGGCTGGCGCTGATGGACCGGCAAGGCGTCGACGGCACGGTCATGTTCCCCACGACCGCGGGCATGCTGGAGGAGCGGACGAAGTCCGACACCGAACTCACCCACGCCATCACCCACGCGTTCAACCGCTGGTTGCTCGAGGACTGGACGTTCAACTACCGGGACCGGATCTTCGCCGTACCGGCCATCTCTTTGAACGACCCTGTGCTCGGCGTGAAGGAATTGGAGTGGTGCCTGGAGAACGGCGCCAAGACCGTCCTGATTCGGCCCGCACCGGTGCCCCGCGAAGACGGCACCTCCCGGTCCGCGGCGCTACCCGAATTCGACGACTTCTGGCGACTGGTCGAATCGGCGGGGATCTCGGTTCAGATGCACAACTCGGACTCCGGCTACGAGCGCTACATCGACGATTGGGAGGACGCCGCGGAATTCAACGGCTTCGCGCTGAGCAAGTTGCGGGGCTTCATCTACGAGGAAAGCCGGAACATCTTCGACACCCTCGCCGCGTTCATCGCGCACGGAGTGTTCGAGCGGTTCCCCGGCGTGCGCATCGGCGTGGTGGAGAACGGTGGATCCTGGGCCCACCGGCTGATCGACGTCTTCGACCGCGTGTACCGCAAGAGACCGTACGACTTCAGCGAGCACCCGGCCGACGTCTTCAAAAGACACGTCTGGATCAATCCGTTTCACGAGGAGGACATGTCCCAGCTCGTCGAACTGCTCGGCGCGGATCGCGTGATGTTCGGTTCGGACTTCCCGCATCCCGAAGGTCTCGCCGAACCCAAGGACTTCATCGCCGAGTTGGCGAACCTGCCGCAGGACACCACGGCGCGGGTGATGGGCGGAAACCTCAAGGAGCTGCTCGGGGTTTAACTCCCCTGCCTCGAGTCGGTCCCCATGACGTCGGCACTCGCCTGTATGATCAACCGAACCGCATCGTTGCGTGACAGGGTTTTGAAGACTTCGAAAGCCATCCGAACGTCATCACCCGTCGCGACGGTCGGACCGTTGCCGAGATTGGCGAAGGCCTCGTCCACCACGCTCGCGGCGGTGACCGCTCCCGCGGGCACCTCGTCGAGTGATGCCAGGCGCCCGCGTTCGAACTCCAACTGTCGCAACGCCGGTGTATCCGTCATCCCAAGCACCAACCCGAGTACATCCACACCTGTGTCCTGCAACTCCACCCAGAGGCCTTCGGTGAACACCATGTCGAAGGCTTTGGTTGCGCCGTACGCGACCATGTTTCGGCCACCGGCCAACGCGGCACCCGAAGTGAAGTTCACGATTCCACCCCGGCCACGATCGACCATCTGGCCTGCGAAGTGGTGGCACAGCCGCATCATCACCAGGCAGTTACGCAAGAGCAGGGCTTCCGCGGCTGCCACCGGGTTCGCGAGGAAGGGTTGGTAGTTCGGATCGCCGCCCGCGCAATAGACCAACATGCCGATCTCGAGGTCCGCGGTGTCGTCGATTATCCGCGAAGCGGCATCGGTGTCGGTCAGATCGATGGCCAACGTCCGCGTCTCGACCCCGGTGCGGGCGGTGATCCCGGAGGCGACGTCGGCCAGGACGTGCTCCCGACGCGCCACGAGCACCACGCCGATACCGTTCTCGGCCAACCGTTCTGCGAAGGCGGCGCCGCACCCGTCGGATGCGCCTACAACGATCGCCCACGGGCCGTACTTGTCGCGGATCTCACCCATGATCAGTTGCCGACCGCGACCAGTCGAACAGAGGTGTAGGAACGTCGCGCGATTCGCCATCCTGCAGCAGTCCGCACCGCGACGTCGTCGTAGTACCCGACCGGGTTGGCACCCGACCCATCCGCAGCCAGGATCAACGCATCGACGTAGGTCCGCACAGTGGCCTTGTCACCGTCCACTGCGATCACCTGGTTGGTCATTCGATGCATGGTGTGTGCAGCACCCGCATGCACCGCCTCCATGAACTGCGTCACCTCTGCCGCACCTGTCCAGTGTCCGACCTCGCCGTAGTCGATGTCGGCGTCGTCGGTGAAAACCTCGGTGAGGCGCGCGTATTGCCGGTCGTCGATGGCGCTGGCGTAGCGATGGGTCAGTTCGACGATTTCGTCGCGATCGCTCGGTGTGGTCATGCGACGTCCCCGTTCGGATGCACGACGACGCGCGGTGGGCCGACTGACCTGCGAGCCTCGTCGAGTGCATCGGGAACCTCGTCGAGTCCGATTGTTCTGCCGATGCTGGGCGTCGGGTTCAGACGTCCTTCCACGACGGCGTCGAGTACGCCGTACCAATCTTCCGGCATCGGACCACCGCCGAACCGAAGGGTCAGTCCTTGCCGGGTCGCTTCGGTGATGTCCAGGGTGTCTCCGGTGTACCAGCCACCCGCGCAATAGATCCGGGTGTAGAAGTCCGCCTCGTGGACCAGAGAGTTGATCAGACCAGGTGCTCCGACACATTCGAACACCACGGCTGTACCAGACAACTTGTGACGCGAACGGGTCTCTCGGAACGCATCGAACACCGACCCCTTGGCGGGGTCATGCAGCACGTGGGCGCCGAAGCCTGAACGCGCGAGTTCGCGGCGTTCGGCATTGAAATCGGAGATGATGATGGGCTCGATACCCCGAGCAGACAACGCGGCGACCGCTGACAAACCAATGGCGCCGGCTCCGATGACGATCGGGACCTCGTTTGGCTGCACATCAGCAACGCGCACGTAATACTCGCCAACCGCGAAGGCGTCCACGAGAGCGACTGCGTCACTGGACACAGAGCCCGAGACCACCTTCGCGGTGGCTTCCGGGACGACGATGAGTTCGCTGAAGCTGCCCTGAGCCTCCGGATGCTGACCGATGATCCGCAGTCCGCCCGCACCCCCGTCCACCAGCCGAATCGGCATCGATGTCACGCGGCTACCGATCGGAAAGGCATCGCTACCCCCTGGCCCGTGCCCGATCACCTCGCCGACGAATTCGTGCCCCATCACGATGTCCCGGTCGGCGTCGTACAGCGAGCGGCCGGTCGGATCGTCGATTCCCAGTTGCGGATTGTCCATGAAATGGACGTCGGAGGCGCAGATGGCGGTGCTGAGCGTCTTGAGCAACAGATCGCCTTGGCCCGGAACGGGATCGGCGGTGTCCCGAACCGTCAGTTCACCGCCCCGCAGGACAACCGCCCGCATCTTGCACCTCCAGATCGAGCGTAAGCTTCTCTATTATTCGAGAGATATGTCTCGAAATATTGAGACGACCGTAGAATGCCCGCCGAAGGGAGTCAAGGTGCGAGGAGCCAGCTCAGCGCCGACGGAACGAGTCGTCGACGTCGTCGAGCTCCTGAGCAGGTCGTCAGCCGATGGGTTGAGGTTCAGCGACGTCGTCAGAGAACTCGATCTCTCCCAGGCCACGGCGCACTCCATCCTCAAAACGCTGTGCGATCGCGGATGGATCACCCGGGATCCGGTGCGTAAGACCTTCGCGCTGGGCCTCAACCTGGCCGCGATCGCGGAGAGAGTGAACTCGATGCGCCCACTGGCGGCCATCGCACGGGAGGCCATCGGCCGCCTCGCCGAATCGGTCGGCGTACCGGCGTCGGTGGTCGAGCGCACCGGAGACGATCTTGTGATCACCGCGTTCGAGAGCCCCGGTGGTCTCTCCGACGCGACCCTTCCGTACGATCGCATTCCCTACGCACCCCCCTTCGGTATTGCCTGTGCCGCTTGGGATTCGATAGACGAGCAGGAGGCGTGGATTCAGCGCGGCGCCCGGGGCGATCAACGTTTGGCCGAGCGCCTACGTCTCGTCTTGTCGCAGACTCGGGAGCGCGGATATGACGTCGACTGGATGACACCCGCCCTGGCCCAGGCAGCCCATGCGATCGGATCATTGTCGGGCGAGACAGTGCCCCGCAATCTGCGCGCGATCATCGATCAACTGCGCGCGGAGTTCATTACGGCGAATCTGCTGCCGGATGACGGACCACACGGCACCCACCCGATTGCCACGATTTCCGCCCCTGTAGTGGACGACACCGACAACGTGCGGCTCATCGTCGGGATCCACCCGCTGAAAGACATGAATTCTCGTGAAGTTCGCTCAGCTGCGAGGCGTCTGCTTGCGGAGACAGCGGGAATCAGCCGGGAGCGTAGCGCGCCCGCAGTTCGTTCTTGAGCACCTTCCCGGTGAGGTTGCGCGGCAACGCATCGACGAGTTCAACGCGTTCAGGTGCCTTGTGCTTGCTCAGCCCCTGCCTCTGACAGTGCTCGAACATCTCCGACACCGTCACTGCGGCGCCGGGTTCGGTGACGACGACAGCGCAGACCTGCTCGCCGGTCCGCTCATCGGGCACCCCGATCACGGCGACATCGGCGATACCGGGACAGGTGGCCAGCACCTCCTCGATCTCGGAGGCCGAGATGTTCTCCGCGTTGCGGATTATGGCGTCCTTGATACGTCCGGTCACGACGACATTCCCGCCCGCATCGACGTAGCCGCGGTCACCACTGCGGAACCAGCCGTCGGCGTCGAACGCTGCGGCATCCAACGCGCTGTCAACGTAGCCGAGAAAGCACTGCGGCCCCTTCAACCGCAGTTCGCCCTCACCGCCGATCTGCACTTCACGCTCGTTGTCGTCGACCACGCGCACCGACACCCCGGGAACCGGTCGGCCGACCGTGCGGTCCAGCAGGTCCGGCGGGGCGTCCGGCGTTTGGGAGGTGGCCACGGGGAATTCGGTCAGTCCCCACGCATTGGCGACACCGTTGACCGAAAACGTCTCACGGACTTGACGTCCCAACTCAGCGGTGATCGGAGCTCCGCCGCCGACGCAACCACGAAGGGCCGGATAGAGCGGTTCGGGTCCGTGTGCGCGCTGCGCCGCCATGAACGCGACGAGAAAAGGGGTCGCGGTACCGAGCAACGTCGGCCGATGCGCCGCGATCGCCTGCGGGGTGGTCGCCGGATCGAACGAATCGAACAGCGCCAACCTCATTCCTGTGCGCAGGCTCGCCGCCAGCATCGCGGCGCCGCCGATGTGTGAGACAGGGAACGCGATGGGGTTGACGTCCTCGCTGGAGGCGCCGACGATGCCGATCACACCCGACGACCCGGCCATCACCGACCGGTCGCAGTGTCGCGCTCCCTTCGGCGCCGCAGTCGTCCCCGACGAGTAGTAGATCCAGCGCGCTTCCTCTCCCGACGTCGGGGGCGGCGCAAGCGACGCCGGATCGCCGGCAGGGAGCCGAAGCCCGTCGCTCGGCGGTACGTCGTGGTCGACCACCATCACCGTCATCGGCCGCTCCCCCGCCAGCTTGCGAGCCAGCGCCGTGTGGTCGAACCCACGCCAGACACCGGGAACGATGAGGAACTCCGTGCCGAGTTGCGCGGTCACGAACCGGACTTCGCTCTCGCGCCAGATCGGCAGGACAGGATTCTGGACAGCACCGATGCGGGCGAGTGCCACCATCACGACATCGTCTCCAACGTGGTCGGCAGCTGCCATGTCACCACCGAGCCGGTTGCGACTCCCCGTTCGGCCAGCGCGGCCGCGGTGCTCTCCGCCGTATCCCGCAGTTGCGAATTCGTCAGGGAGCGGCCGAAGTCGTCGACGAGAACAATGCGCTCAGGGTGTGCCCGAGCGGCCTCTTCGACCAGAGCCCAATATGTTTCGGGCATCAGCGGGTGGGCAGCAACAGCCGGCGTTTGGCGAGGATGTTGCGCATCATTTCATTGCTTCCGCCCGAAACGGTGTAAGCGCGTGACCACAGCCAGCATTCTCGCAGACGCTGTTTGGCCTGTTCCACACTCGAATCGGCAGCCACGGTGCACACCATCGCGGAAAGTTGCGCGCCGTAGGCCGAAACCCGATGGTAGGTCTCGGCGAAGCTCAACTTGGCGATCGAGCCGTCACCCGGTTGCTCCGCTCCGATGACAAGGCGTTCGACGTGATCGTCGATGAACGACTTCGCCACTTCCACCTCGACGGCCAACTCCGCCACCGTCTGCCGGATGTCCTCGTGTTCGAACGCCGGGCGGCCGTCAAGAGTGGCATGACGGGTCACCGTGACGAGATCATCGATCAGCAGCTCGAGCAGGATGACGTTGCCACCGATACCGAACCGTTCGAAGTCCAAGCCGGCCATGATGATCGACCAGCCCTGGCCGGGTTCACCGATCAGGTTGTCCGCGGGGACGGTGACACTGTCGAGAAAGACTTCGTTCACCTCGATCGCTTCGTTGATCGTCCTGATCGGCCGCACCTCGACACCGGGCGCCGACAACGGCACGATGAACGCCGAAAGACCGTGGTGCCGCGACGACGTCGGGTCGGTGCGAATGAGCGCCAACCCCATGTCGGCCCAGTGTCCGTCGGTGATCCACGTCTTCTGACCGTCGATCACCCACGTCCCGTCGGGCTGCTGCACTCCCCTGCTGCGGACCGCGGCGATGTCGCTGCCCGCATCGGGCTCACTGAGCAGCTGACACCAGACATGCTCGCTGCGCCGAATGGGCGGCAGCAGCGCAGCTTTCTGCGCGTCGGAGCCGAAGTGCAGCAGTACGTGGGCGGCCAGGTTGACCTGGTCCACGGGCCGCGGCGCACGCGCGCGCAGTATCTCCTCGCTGAGAATGCGGTCGTGCAACGGGTGATGGTCGGCACGTCCGCCGTGCTCGACGGGCCAGTCAGCGCCGACGAAGCCCGCGTCGAAAAGGCTGGCGAACCATGCCCGCAACTGCGCTTCCTGCGCGACGTTCTCCGGCGCCCTGTGACCCTCCCGCGCATCGAACGGCGGTGCGTGTTCGGCGATGTGCGCCCTGACCCGAGCCCTGAACTCGCGCAGTTGCGCATCGCTTGGCCGAGTGTCCGCCGCGCTCACCAGCCGGACCTCTCCGCGACCCGCACACGGCTCGCGCGCGCCGTTCCCAGGAGATAACCGTTCGTGAACACGCGGCGAAGCTCGTGATGCAACGGGTACTCCCAGGTGAATCCGATGCCACCGGACAGCTGCATGCATTCATCGATGGCAGCTGTCGCGTTCGCGGCCGTGTATGCGTGCGCCGCGGCGGACAGCACGATGGCATCGGGTGCGATGTCATCGGCCGCCATCGCGCGCGCGGCCTTCATGATGACTGCCCGCGCTTTCGCCTCGAGGACCAACAGATCCACGAGACGGTGTTGTACCGCCTGAAAACTCGCGATCTGCACACCGAAGGCGATGCGCTCCTTCAAATAGGCGACCAATCGCTCGAACGTCGCCGACAGGGTGCCCAGTGAATCCGCGCTCAGCAACACCTTGGCCACCGCCAGCAGCCGATCCGCCCGTTCGGGGCCTGCGATCCAAACGCCGTCCGATCCGGTGGTCTCGACGCGCCAGGCGGCGCGGCTGACATCCAGAAGCTCGTCGTCACGGCTCTTGGGCGTCGCGTCGGAGAGTTCGAACAGATGAATACCGTTGCGCCCGAGCGTGATCAGAATGTCGATCACGTCCCCACCGGTGACCCGCACGGTGTCGCCGGCGAGCGCACAACCTGCCGCGACGGTGCCGTCGAGCAGCGAGGTCAGCCAGCGATCGCGTGTCTCGTCCGGCCCCGACGCCAAGGCCGCCGCCGCAAGCGTGCAGCCGAACCACGCGGAGCGGTCGCGCGCTCGTCCCAGCTCCTCCGAGATGACCGCTGCCTCGACCGGCAACCACCCGGCCCCGCCGAGCGACTCGTCGACGAGCAGACCGACCCAGTCCATAGCCGCGAGGTCTTCGACGGAGTCCTTCTCTCCGCGCTCGGCCAGGAAGCCACGCGCCGAGCCCCGCAGCAGTTCGAGGTCGACGTCGTCGCCGGGCATAGGCGGCTAGCTCCTGACGAGCAATTGATCGGCGTTGTCCCGCATGATCCGCTTTTTCGCCGCGTCGTCGAGCGGGTCGAGAAGCTTGACGAAGTCGGCGGGCTCGGCCAAACCTTCGGCGTGCGGGTAGTCGGAGCCCATCACGAGGCAGTCGTCGTAACCCAGGCTTGCGACGATCGCCGGAATGTCGTCCTCGGGATACGGCACTACCCGAACGTGTTCGCGGAAGATCGCCGAAGGCCGCTCGGTGAGCTTTCCGCCGATCCACGGACCATTCCGGCCCATGCCACGACTCTTGTCCATGTGCTTGGTGAAGAACGGCACCCACTCCGCACCATGTTCGGCCACAAGCACATTCAGTCCTGGGAACCGGCCGAACAGGTTGTCGAAGATCAGCGCCGAAAGCGTGTCTTCGATCGGCCGCTGGCCGTAGATGTTCATCCACTGCCACGCCGACATGTGCCATGAGGCTGGATCGGCATTGTGCCCCCACGCGGGTGAGATCGCGTCGAAGTACCAGAACGGCATGATGTGGAACACGAGCACGCAGCCGGCCTCCTGCAGGCGGGCGTAGATCGGATCGAAGTAGGGGTCACCTGGCGAGCGGCCGTAGGCCGGCCCTGTCGGCAGCAGGACGAACTTCGCGCCCTGCGCGATGAGCGCTTCGGTTTCGGCGACTGCGGAGTCGAGGTCGCGCAGCGACAGCAGCCCAGTCGCGTAGAGCCGATCCTGGTGGTTGAAGCCCCACTCCTCGTCGAACCACCGATTGAAGGACCGCAGGTTCGCATACAACGCCGCGGTGTCGTCGACATAGTGCTCGGCGGCGAGTGCCATCCCGCTCGGATAGATCACCATCCGCTCGACGTTCTGCTTCTCCATCACCGCGAGGCGCGCCGACCGCTCGATGTACTCGGGCTGCATGGGCTGCGGCTCATACGATTCCTCGGGGTTGCCCGATCCCATCTGCCTGAGCATCTCTTTGAGCGATCCTGGGCGGTACGCGACGTCGAGCCCCAACCCACCCTCGCTGTTGAACGTCGCAACGCGACGGCCGGCGAGGATCACCTCGACTCCGTCAGCTCCGCGCACCGTGGTGATCGCCCGATCCTGAAACTCTTTGGGCAGGTAGCGGGTAAACGCGTCACGCGTCTCATAGCAGTGCGTATCGCAGTCGAAGATCCCGTAGTCGAGTCTCGTGGTCACGGCGCGGCTCCTTCGTGCGAGAATGGTGATTCTCCTATTCCAGAAAACATACTATCCTCAGCCGGGAATGCCTATCCCGGGTTGGGCCGGGCAAGCCTCCACCAAGGGAATCGCGATGAGTGAAGCCGAGGAACTCCGGCGCGCGGTGCGCGACTTCCTGGAGGTCACATCGCCCGCCGCCCGGGTACGCGAGCTGATGGCCACCGATCGCGGCTACAGCGATGCGGTATGGCGCCAAATGGCCGGTGAGCTCGGCCTGCACGGCATCGCCGCGCCGGAATCGGTCGGGGGCGCCGGTGCGGGGATGGCGGAACTCGCGGTCGTATTCGAGGAGATGGGCGCGGCGCTGCTCTGTGCACCGTTCTTCTCCACCGTCGGGCTCGCGATGCAGGCCGTGCTGGCCGGCGGCGACCCGGCGGCGATGGACGACTTTCTGCCAGGGCTCGTCGACGGCTCCAGCACCGCGACGCTGATTCTCAACGGCAGACTCGACGCCTGGGACCCCGAGGCGGTGAGCCTGACCGCGGATGCGGACGAAACCGGTCACCGGATCACCGGCGACGCAGAACTCGTGCTCGACGGGCACACCGCGGACCTCGTCCTGGTCGCCGCCAGCACCGCAGCGGGCATGTCCATGTTCGCCGTCTCCGCCGACGCGCAGGGCCTGACTCGCCAACCGCTCGCCACGCTGGACCGCACCCGCAAGGTGGCACGCCTGCGCTTCGACCAGGTGCCCGCACGACTCATCGGCCCCGACGGTGGCGCAGAAGCGGCCCTGGCCCGCGCCGCTGACCTCGCCATGGTCGCGCTCGCCGCCGAGCAGGTGGGCGCCGCACAGCGGTGCCTGGACATGGCTGTCGGCTACGCGAAGGAACGAATTCAGTTCGGCCGCGCGATCGGCAGCTTCCAAGCGGTCAAGCACCGATGCGCCGACATGCTCGTTCTGGTGGAGGGGGCGCGCTCGGCTGTCGTGCACGCGGCCGAGGTCGCCGACACCGAGGAACTGCCGGTGGCGGCCTCGGTCGCGAAAATGGCATGTTCGGAGGCCTTCCTGCAGGTCGCGCTCGACAACATGCGCATCCACGGCGGCATCGGCTTCACCTGGGAGCACGATGCGCACCTGTATGTCCGCCGGGCGAAGGCCACCGCCCTGATGTTCGGCAGCCCCGACTATCACGCACAGCGCCTGGCAGCCCTCGTCCCGTCATCACTCCATCAGCCGAAAGGACGATCGTGACCATCTCGTACTCCCTGGAACTGCCCACTCATCGGGTGGAAGCGGTCGAGGAATTCGTCTCTGCGAAAGCGATTTCCGAGATCGCTCGGACCGCGGAAGCGAGCGGATTCCGCGCGGTGCACGTCACCGATCATCCGGCTCCCGATGCCAAATGGCTGGACCACGGGGGGCATCATGCGCTCGATCCGTTCGTCGCGCTGTCGTTCGCCGCCGCGGCCACGACCGATGTGAAACTGCTGACGAACGTCTACATCGCCGCCTACCGGAACCCCGTCCTCGGTGCGAAGTCGATCCAGAGCCTCGCCGTGCTGTCCGGCGACCGCCTGATCCTCGGGACCGCCGCAGGTTATCTCAAGCCCGAATTCAGAGCTCTGGGAATCGATTTCGACAACCGTGGCGCTCTGCTGGACGAGGCGCTCGACGTGTTGGACAAGGTTCTCGGCGGGGACGACATCGCCTACGAGGGTTCATCGTTCTCTTCGCGCGGGGTGCGCCTGCGCCCGCTGCCCACGACACCGCCACCGGTGTGGGTCGGCGGCAACAGCAGGCCTGCCGTTCGGCGTGCGGTGTCACGCGCCGCGGGATGGGCTCCGTTCAACACCTTCGGCTATGCCGCGGCGTCACGCACGGCGGAGATCTCCACGCTCGAGGAGTTGGAGGCGGCGATCGCGTGGGCGACGAAGTACGCCGCCGAGATCGGTCGAACGGAGCCGCTGGACATCTGCTTCTCGGCGGGCAACCTGCTCGACGACAGCAGGTCCGCCGACGAACGCCACGCCACGATCGCACGACTGGAGGCGGCGGGGGTCACCTGGCTGACCATCGCACCGTCGGGTGAGACCCGGGCGGAGGTCATCGATCACGCGCGGGCCTTCGCAGAGGAGTTCATCGCGGGCTGACGGTCAGGCCATCAGGCTGTTGGCCGCGAAGGCGTCCACGTTGATGCGGCGATGGGCGAACAGCCATCGACCGTCGACGGGAACGAGCACGTCGCGGTAGCGGCCCCAGTGGTCGAGCCCGATATCGGTGTGAACCGCGAAATAACTGCTGGCCTCGACGCGGTCTGCCGTCACCGCCCCGAAGCGAATGCTCGAAACATGGTGCCGGACGTGCGTCGGCACGGGGGTCGCCGGGTCGCGCTCCCTGCTCACCGCTTCGCGAAGACCGGCCTCGATCGCTGCCCGCCCAACAAGCGGTTGCGCGCCACCGGTGAATTCGAGTACGCCATCGGCCGTGAAGCACGCCGCAAGCGCGGCCAGGTCGAAACGATCGGTCGCGGCGGTGTAGTCGGACAACGTCTGCCGTACCGACTCCCGTACTGCGAGCTGTAGGTCGTCCATCGCGTCTCCTCTGGAAAAGGCGGTGCAGCACACGATAACGTCTGTTCTCATGCCGCAACCCAGCCTCCGTGACCTTCTCGACCCAGCCACAACGGCGCTCGTGACCCAAGAGTGTCAGGGCGGGGTGATCGGCCCCCAGGCGGGCCTGCCCATGCTTGCCGAGGAGGCCCGCAGTGAGGCGATACCGAACATCGCCAGGCTGCTGACCGCCGCTCGTTCGACGGGTGCGGCGGTGGTGCACTGCCTGATCCAACGCCGCGCCGACGGTCGCGGATCCAACACCAACGCGCGGTTGTTCGCCGCGGGGAAGTCGATTCCGGCTGACCTCACACCCGGAAGTCCAGGTGCCTCGGTACTTCCGGAGTTCGGGCCGCAGCCAAGCGATTTGGTGTTGACACGCCTCCACGGAGCAGGGCCGATGACGGGCACCGACCTCGACTCTGTCCTGCGCAACCTCGGGATCCGGACGATCGTGGGCGTCGGCGTCTCCGTCAACGTCGCCATCACCAACTTCACCATGGATGCGGTCAACCGCGGCTACCAGTTCGTGTTGCCCCGCGACGCCGTCAGTGGGTTTCCCCGCGAGTACGCCGATGCGGTCATCGACAACACCCTTGCGCTTCTGGCGACGGTGACGACGACGGACGCGGTCGTCGACGTATGGGAGGGATTCGCAACCTGAGGGTCCGTTGTGGATGTCGTGCGACGAAGGTGATAACGTCGTTCTCACAGAGCGTAAACGCTCATATTCGCAGCTCTGAGGAGGATCCGCCGCATGTCAACGCGCTCCTTGCCGTACCCGGTTTTCGACATCGACAACCACATGTACGAGACGACCGATGCGCTCACCAAGTACCTGCCGAAACAGCACAAGGGCAAGGTCGGCTACGTCGAGGTGAACGGCAGGCCCAAGCTCGTCGTCAAGGACCACATCAGCCACATGATCCCGAACCCGACGTTCGAGCGGGTCGCGCGGCCGGGTAGCGCCGAGGACTACTTCCTCGGCAACAACCCCGAGGGGCTGAACTTCCGCGAGTTCGTCGGTGAGCCGATGGCTGTCATTCCCGCCTTCCAAAGTCCGGCGCCCCGACTGGAGCTGATGGACGAACTCGGGATCGACCAATGCGTGATGTATCCGACGCTGGCCAGCCTGATCGAGGAGCGCACCACCGACGACGTGGTTCTCACCCACGCCATCATCCACGCGCTCAACGAGTGGATGCACGAGCACTGGACCTTCAACTACGATGACCGGATCTTCGCCACGCCGGTGATCTGCCTGCCGCTTGTCGACGAGGCCATCAAGGAGTTCCGCTGGTGCCTGGAGCGCGGCATGAAGACCTTCCTGGTCCGCCCCGCCCCGGTGCCGAGCCGGTTCGGCGGCTCGCGCTCGATGGGCCTGCCGGAGTTCGATCCGTTCTGGCAGGAGGTCGTCGACGCCGGCATCCCCGTGACGTTCCACGCCGCCGACAGCGGCTACCAGAAGCACCTCATGGAGTGGGAGGGTGGCGACGAGTACCTGTCGTTCAAGCCCAGCGCGCTGCGCGAAGTGGTGATGGGCTTCCGGGCGATGGAGGACACGCTGGCCGCCTTGATCTGCCACGGTGCGCTCTCCCGCTTCCCCGACCTCAAGGTCCTCGTGGTGGAGAACGGCAGCGGCTGGGTGCGAAACCTGCTGCGGCTGTTGGACAAGGCCTACCGGACGATGCCGAAGGAGTTCGACGAGCACCCCGTCGAGGTCTTCAAGCGCAACGTCTACATCCACCCGTTCCTGGAGGACGACATCCCCGGCATCATCGAGATCATGGGTGAGGACCACGTGATGTTTGGTTCCGACTTCCCGCACCCCGAGGGCATCGGTGACCCGCTCAGCTTCGTCGACCGACTCGAAGGCCTTTCCGACGCTACGAAGGCAAAGATCATGGGCGGCAACGCGATTGAACAGTTAGGGCTGAAAAAGGTAGCGGTGTGACGCAGGCGACCACTCCTCCGAAGCTGTACGACGGAATCTCGGAATTCGAGGCGCACGTCGGCGAGCATCTGGGGTACAGCGACTGGCGTACGGTGACCCAGCGGGAGATCGACCTGTTCGCCGAGGCGACCGGCGATCACCAGTGGATTCACGTCGATGCGGAGAAAGCCGCGGCGGGTCCGTACGGGAAGACGATCGCCCACGGATACCTGACGCTGTCACTCGTTCCGATCCTTGTGCAACAGATCTACAAGGTGACGGGGCTGTCGATGCAGGTCAACTACGGGGTCGACAAACTCCGGTTTCCGGCACCGGTTCCGGTTGATTCGCGAATTCGTGCCGGTGCAGAGTTGATCAAAGTGGAGCGCAACGACAAGGGCGGTCGGGCCACGGTCCGGGTGACTGTCGAAGTCGAGGGATCCGATCGACCCGCGTGTGTTGTCGACACCATCGCCGCGATGGTGGAGTAGCGCCGGCCCATCGCGAGACTGCAATCATGGCGAGACTTACTCGCACTTTCCCGCCATAAGCGCAGTCTCGGCGGTACCTACGCGTTCAGGAGCCGCTCGCCGATCACCTGTTGGGTCCGAAGCGACTCGATCTCGTTGTCCGACAACCCGAGCGACCGCAACACCTCGTCGTTGTGCTGGCCCAGCGTCGGCGATGGCGTGCGGTGGTGCCGCGTGGGCCCCGGTGTGATGCGAAATGGCCAGCCGGGGAACCGTTGTCGTCCCGACAGCCGATGCTCGAGGTCTACGTAGAACCCGCGCGCGTCGAGCTGATCGATCTCGTACATGCGGTCGCCCTTCATCAGGCGCTCCGCGGGCACCCCGCGTCGACGCAGTTCATCGGCCGCCTCGTCCGGCCCTCGTGCGGACGTGAACGCTGCAAGCACTTCATCCAGTGCGTCGTGGTTGACCAGCCGAACCTCACGCGAAGCGAACCGGGGATCGTCGCGGAGCTCGGGTCGACCGATCACCTCGACCGCGGCTGACCAATCAGCGTCATCGCGCACCGAGATGGCCACCCACTCGTCGTCGCCGCCGGCGGGATACACACCCTGCGCGTAAATGCGATGCCGGTTCCCCTCCCGGTCTGGCACCCGGCCGGTCAGCGAGTACTCGATGACGGGTTCGGCCATCACGGCGGCGCCGACCTCGATCTGTGCGACCTCGATCAGCTGACCCTCACCGGTTCTGCGCTTGTGGTCGAGCGCCGCAAGGAGTGCAACAGTGGCGTGCACACCCACAATCGGATCCGCCGGCCCCTGCAGATTGCACGGCGGACCATCCGGATAACCCGTCGCGGCCGACATCCCGGACAGCTGTTCGAAGTTCAGCGCCCACCCAACGTAGTCGCGCCACGGACCTTCGAGTCCAAGGCCCGGCATGCGCATCATGATGACTTCCGGGTTGATCGCCTTCAACGATGCATAGTCCAGACCGAACTGCTCCACCACACGCGGCGAGAAGTTCTCCACCACGACGTCGGCCTCTGCGGCAAGCCGCAGAGCAAGTTCGCGACCGGCCTCCGACGTCAGGTCGAGCGTGACATCGCGCTTGTTGAGGTTGGTGGCCTGCCACATCGGGCCGATCTCGTACCAGTCGTCGCTGCTACGCAAGAGCGAACCCGAGTAGCGGTGCCCATCCGGGCGTTGGATCGATTCGATTTTGATGACGTCCGCGCCGAATGCACCCAAGTACATCGTGAGGTAGGCACCGGACCAGAATGTGCTCAGATCAAACACTTTCAGGCCCGAAAACGGTGCGTCGACCTGATCGACGATGTCCGACTGAGACGCGCCGCGGTCGCTCCAGTCAGCGTCGGCCGTATCGCCCAGTCGTGGCGCGGGACGTGGGGCAACCACCGGCGTCTTCGCCAACCGGAAAGGTGCGCCCGGCCGCACGAAGCGCGCTCCGTCGATGGTGCCCTCGAGGAAGAACCCGCGATCGCGATATTGGGGTGAGTCCAGAATCGTCGCGCCGTCGTTCACGGGCGCCGCGGGAATCCGCATGGCCTGGCTCAGCTCAACCAGATCGGCGACCGACATCGAATCAAGCCAGGGCTGCGCTTTGGCGAAGAACTCGTCGCGTTCGGGTCCGCCCAGCATGATCACGATCTGATGTTCGCCGAACTCGGGAAGGCCGACCATCGCGCACACATCCAGCCAGTGTTGGCCGGTCAGGCAGTTGATTCCAATCCAGCCATCGGCCGCCCGCACGATGCCCAGCATCGGGCCCGCCTTCGAGTTCGGAGGTAGGCCAAGGCTTTTCAGCCGCGCGGCCATGAGCATCGGATAAGGCAGGGTCGACAGCAGGGATTCGAAGGCCGAAACGTCGACCTCGACCACCCGATTCGCCCCGGCGTCGGCGATCCGCAACGCGGTCAGAGCGCCGAGCGCGGCGTAGCCACCCGCGATGTACTCGGGGATGCGTGCGCCTGCCTGCACCGGCGGCCTATCGGGCTCACGGGTCGACACCCAGCCGGACGCGGCCTGCAGGGTCAACGCTGTGGACTGTCGATCGAATCGCGGGCCATCCTGACCGTAGTCGGAGATCCGGACGACGACCAGATTCGGGTTGATCCGCTGGAGGCTGTCGCGGTCCAGCCCCCACTCCCATCGCTGCGGGGTGCCGGCAGGCAGATTCTCCACCAACACATCGGCCCGCGCGAGCAGGTCAACCAGCATGGCGGGATCGGACGTCAGATCAATTGTCAGACCGCGCTTTCCGGCGTTCAGGTATTCGAACAGACCGCCACCGGAACCCCATCCGCGCATCGGGTCACCCGGCGGCAACTCCACCTTGCAGACGTCGGCACCGAGATCCACGAGCAGCTTCGTGCAGTACGGCGCTGTGATGTCGGTTCCCAGTTCGACGACCCGCAGGCCCGCAAGGGATTCCGTCACGCGGGCACTCCGATCGCCTTGGGTTCCATGTAGGCGCGCAGCCCCATCATGCCGTTCTCCCGGCCGATGCCGCTTTGATTGAACCCGCCGAACGGAGCATCGCCTGCCACCGTCCCGTTGATCGAGACCTGGCCGGTTCTCATCTGACGCGCGAGGTCGAGGGCGCGGTCGATGTCGGTGCCCCACACCGCGCCGCCCAGTCCGTACGACGAGTTGTTGGCGATCGCCACGGCGTCGGCATCGTCCTGGTAGCGCAGCACGGTCATGACCGGACCGAACACCTCCTCCTGCGCGATGTAGGACACAGGGGACACTTCGGTCAGGATCGTCGGTTCGAAATAGAAACCCTTGTCATGGTTTTGAGGTCGGGTCCCCCCGGCAACGACTGTGGCACCGTCGGATACGGCCCGCTCGACGAACCCCTCGACGCGGTCACGGTGCTGCCCGCTGATCAGCGGGCCCATACCGACGGCATCATCGCGCGGATCACCCACTGTGACCTTCCCTGCGAGCGCCACCAGCCTGTCGACGACCTCGTCGTGCAGACGATCGGGAACGACCAGCCGACTGTTGAGGATGCAGGCCTGGCCTGCGTGCAGTGTGCAGCCTTCGAACAGCAGACGCTGCAGCAGTTCGTCGGTCAAGTCGACGTCGTCGAGCAGAACGCACGCCGATTTGCCTCCGCACTCGAGCAGAATCCGCTTCATCGTGGTGGCCGCGCCCGCCATCACATCTCGTCCGACCGACGAACTGCCGGTGAAGCTGACCATGTCGATGCGCGGGTCGAGGGTGAGCAGCTTGCTGCCCTCGAGGCCGCTCGGTGTCACGACGTTGACGACACCTGGCGGAATGTCGGTCTGCTCATCGATGATTCGTGCGAGTGCCAACCCGGCCAGCGGCGTCAACGGCGAGGGCTTGAGCACGACCGTGTTGCCGGCCGCCAGCGCGGCGCGCAGCTTCATCACGTTCAAGGTGTGCGGAAAATTCCACGGCGTCATGACGCCGACGACGCCGAGCGGCTCATAGCGCAGCAGTGTGGTACCTGCGGCACCCCAGGCATCGATCGGCGCTTCGACAGGTTCGAGCGCGAGCTCCGCGGCGCGGCCCACCATGAACGCCGGCCCCTCGATCTGGATCAGGCGTTCGTTTGCTGTGCATCCCCATTCCGCCTGCGCGAGCGCGTAGAAATCGTCTGCACGGGCAAGTAGCGCCTCACTCAGCTGCTGCAGACAGCGCGACCGTTCAGCCGGTTCCGCGCCGGCCCACGAACCCGAGTCGAACGCGCGCCGCGCCGCGGCAATGGCCTGTTCGACCTGTGCCACGCTCGCGTCGGGTGCCGATCCGATCACCTCTTCGGTCGCGGGATTGATGACGTCATACCGTCCGCTGTCGGGATCGACCCACTGCCCGCCGATGTAGTGGCTGTAGGTATCGATGAGCGATTGGGGCTCAGCCATCGGTTTCTCCGCTTCTCGCAGGGCGGCAGTGCCCTACATCAAGTCCCACTATGTACACCTATCGCCACGGAGTCGTCAATGACACTGCCGTTTACCTGTGGAGATGGTAATTGACAGTGCGCCCTGGGTGCTGTAGACACAACCCATACCGGACATAATCGTTGAATGTGTTCGATCAGCTCAGCGTCGAGGAAGGCCTCTGGTGCCCACTACCACTGTCCCGCTGCACTCTCCGGACTTCTACGCAGGCGACCCTTATCCGGCATACCGGGAGCTCCGCAACTCCACGCCCGTGGTGTGGAACGACGTCACGAATTTTTGGGCGCTGACGAAGTACGAAGACATCCGCTACGTGTCCGGCCACCCGATGATCTTCTCGTCGACCAAGGGCATCACGATCCCCGATCCGAGCCAGCCCGAGCCCGTGCAAGAGGGCAACTTGATCTTCACCGATCCGCCGCGGCACCGGCAGCTGCGCAAGCTGATCAACGCCGGCTTCACGCGTCGCCAGGTGTCGTTGCTGGAACCCAAGGTTCGCGAGATCGTCAAGGGCATCGTCGACGATGTCGATCCCACCCGTGAGTACGAATTCGCCGAAGAGATCGCAGCACCACTCCCCACCCGGATGATCGCCGAGATGTTGGGCGCTCCGCCTGAGGACTGGGAGAAGTTTCGCACCTGGTCCGATGCCGCCGTTGGAACAGCCGATCCCGATATCGAGCTCGACCACCTGGTCGCCCTCGGCGAGCTCTACGAGTACTTCACCAAGCTGATCGCCGCGCGCCGCTCCGGCGAGGTGACCGGCCAGGATGATCTGCTGTCCATATTGGCCGCCGCTGAGGTCGACGGTGAGCGCCTATCCGACGAGGACCTACTGAACTTCTCCTTCCTTCTTCTCGTCGCGGGCAACGAGACGACCCGCAACCTGATCGCCCTCGGAACCCTGGCACTGCTGGATCACCCCGACCAGTTCGCGCTGCTCCGCTCGAAACCCGAACTTCTGCCGCTGGCTGTCGAGGAGTTGTTGCGCTTCACCAGCCCGGTCACCCACATGGCGCGGGAGGCAACCCAGGACGTCGAGATTCGCGGGCAGAAGATCCAAGCCGGCGAAACCGTGGTCATGCTCTACGGCGCCGCAAACCGCGATGAGGACGTCTTCGGCGCCACGGCAGAGGTTTTCGACATCACCCGAAATCCAAACCCGCACATCGCGTTCGGTGCCGGTGAGCACGCGTGCCTTGGCGCACAGCTGGCCCGGCTCGAGGCAAGGGTGATGTTCGAAGTGCTGCTCGGCACCTATCCCTCGATCGAGTTGACCGGCGATGTGACGCGGCTGCGCGCCACCATGGTGCCCGGCGTCAAACGTATGCCAGTGCGATTGGGAGCGAGCCGCTAGATGGACTTCGACTACACCCCCGAGCAGGAGCAACTGCGTAGGGAGTACCGCCAGCGCCTCGAGGCCGTGATGACGCCGGAGCGTCGCGCCGCCGTGGCCGGGCTGATGGAGGGCGGCGCGGCGGTCGCCGAATGCAGGCGCGCGCTCGGCAAAGCCGGCCTGCTCGGCGTCGCATGGCCGGTCGAGTACGGCGGCAGCGGTCTGACGGCGCTCGAACAGTACATCTTCGGCGAAGAGGCCCGCCGGGTGAACGCGCCGCTGCCGATGATCACCCTCAACACCGTCGGACCGACTCTGATCCAGTACGGCACGGAGGAGCAGAAGCAGAAGTTCCTTCCAGCGATTCTCTCCGGTGAGGTCGACTTCGCGATCGGCTACTCCGAACCGGGCGCGGGAAGCGATCTCGCATCGCTACGCACCACCGCTGTGCGCGACGGTGACGAGTTCGTGATCAACGGCTCGAAGATGTTCACCAGCGGCGCGGAATATGCCGACTACATCTGGCTGGCGGCCAGGACCGACCCGAACGTCAAGAAGCACAAGGGCATCACGGTGTTCATCGTGCCCACCGACTCCCCCGGGTTCTCCTGGAAACCCCTACACACCATGCCGGGGGTGTCGACGTACTACACGTTCTACGACGACGTGCGGGTGCCGGAGAGCGCCATCGTGCTCGGCGAGAACGAGGGCTGGAAGTTGGTGACAAACCAGCTGAACCTGGAACGTGCCGCACTCGGCAATCTGGGTGCCCTGGAGCCCCTTTTCAACAAGACCCTCGCCTGGGCCAAGACGACGCCGCTCGACGGCGGCTTCGTGATCGACCAGCCGTGGGTGCAGCAGGCGCTTGCGCGGGTCGAGGCGCAGGTCGCGGCCTACCGGCTGCTGAACCTGCGGGTGAACACCAACATGAGCTCCGGCGCTCTCGGCATGGGAGAAGCCTCTGCGGCAAAGGTTTTCGGTACCGAACTCACCCAACAGGTCGCCCGCGAGCTGCTGGATGTGGTCGGCCAGGCAGGTATGCGCAAGGATTCGGCCGCCCCGCTGAAGGGCGAGCTGGAAAGCGCCTACCGGCTCGCCGTCATCAATACATTCGGCGGCGGGGCCAACGAACTCCAGCGCGACATCATTGCCATGGCCGGCCTCGGCATGCCACGCGCACCCCGCGATATGCGAGCCAACGCATCCTGAAAGGAACGACGACCCGTGACCGAGACAGCGAAAGACGAACTGCGCCAGCGCCTCGATGCGCTGATCGGCACCCCGACCGACGGTGTCGGTAAGCCCGCCCACGCCCCCGACCCGGTGAACGCCGCGATGATTCGACACTGGGCCTATGCGTTGGACGACATGAACCCGGCGTACCTCGACCCCGACTTCGCCAAGAGCTCGCGTTACGGCGATGTGGTGTCACCACCAGTCATGCTGCAGACCTGGACCATGCCACCGCCGAAGCTCGCAGGCATTCACGAGCGCGGCGGCGTGCCGATCGAGATCAAGACGAACCCGCTGCAGTTCCTAGCCGATGCCGGCTACACCGGCATCATCGCGACGAACTCCGAGTTCGAGATCGAACGGTATCCACGCGTTGGAGACCAGATCACCGCCGAGACGGTCTTCGACTCGATCTCCGACGAGAAGCAGACCGCGATGGGCAGCGGCTTCTTCGTCACCTGGGTCACCACCTACCGCGATCAGAACAACGAGGTGATCGGCAAACAGTATTTCCGCACACTGCGATTCAAGACGGGAAACTGATGGCCGCCAGACTCGCACCATCGATCAGCCCCGACACCGAATTCTTCTGGTCGGGCCTCAAAGAGCACGAACTTCGCATCCAGCGCTGCAGCGACTGCGCGACGCTGCGTGTTCCACCACGCCCGATGTGCGGCAACTGCCAATCGCTCAATTGGGACTACGTCGTGTCGTCGGGTCACGGCGCCGTCCACAGCTTTGTGATGCCGCAGTATCCGCCGCTTCCGTTTCTCCAGTACCCCTACGTCGTTGCGCTCATCGAGCTTGATGAGGGTGTGCGCATCGTGTCCAACCTCTGCGACATCGAGCCCGGCGACATCGAGGTCGGAATGCCCGTCGAAGTGTTCTACGAGACGTTCGAGGCCCTACCCAGCGGCGACGAGCTGGTCCTGCACCAGTTCCGGCCCGCCCGCTAGCCGAAGGCAACCAACACAATGGATTTCACGTTCAACGAAGAACAGGAGACGGTCGGCAAAGTCGCCCGTCAGCTGTTCGAGCACCGCGCGACACCGGAGCATCTGACCGAGCTGGAAGCAGGCGACGTGCGCTTCGACGCCTCGTTGTGGACCGAGTTGGCGTCGGCGGATCTGCTCGGCATTGCACTTCCCGAGTCGGTGGGCGGGACCGGAGGCGGTTTCCTGGAGTTGGCCGTGCTGCTCAGCGAGGTCGGCTGGAGCGTCTCCCCCGTGCCCGTTTATCCGACGCTTGTGCTCGGTGCGGACACCATTGCCCGCCACGGCGATTCCGACGTTCAGGGACGCTATCTGCCCGGTGTGGTCGACGGTGCCACGATCCTCACGGCGGCACTCGCCGAACCCGAGAACTCCGACCCGACGGCACCACTGACCACCGCGCGCGCCGACGGTGATACCTGGCTGCTGAACGGCACCAAGGCGCTTGTTCCGGCGGCTCAACTCGCGACCGCGATCGTCGTCTCCGCGCGAGCCGACGACGGGCCAGGTCTGTTCGTCGTCGAAACCGGAAGTGACGCAGTGACGATCACGCCTGCCCGGACGACGAACGGCGAACCGTATGCCGACGTCACGCTGACCGATGCGGTCGGGCGCAGGCTAACCGAACACGGTGGAGCCGACATCGTCAACGCGCTCTACACCAGGGCCCTGGTCGGACTGTGCGCAATCCAGATCGGCGTCGTCGAGCGCGCGTTGAAACTGGCCGCCTCCTACACGAGCGAGCGCGAGCAGTTCGGCAGGCCCATCGGCTCCTTCCAGGCCGTGCAGCAGCGCCTGGCCGACGCCTTCATCGACGTCGAAGCGATCCGGTGGACGACGTGGCACGCCGCATGGCTGATCGCCGAGGGCAGGCCCGCTGAACGCGAGGCGCGGATCGCCAAGTTCTGGGCGGCCGAGGCGGGCGCGCGCGTCGCCGCTTCGGCCCAGCAGGTTCACGGCGGTATGGGCATCGATGTCACGTATCCGCTGTCCCGGTACTTCTTATGGGCCAAGCAGAACGAGCTTGCGCTCGGATCGGCCTCTCAACAACTGGCTCGGCTCGGCGCCAAATACGCGGAAGGAAGCGACGCATGACATCGACGATTGGACGGACCAGCACGTTGGCGTGGAATGCGATCGACATCGGCGACGAGGTCACGCCGTTGGAGGTGCCCGTCACGACCACGTTGATCGTCGCGGGCGCTATCGCCTCCCGCGACTACATGCCGGTGCATCACGATCGTGATTTCGCGAATTCGCAAGGCTCCAAGGACATCTTCCTCAACATCCTGACCACCAACGGGTTGTGCGTGAAGTTCCTGCACGACTGGGCGGGGCCCGAGGCGATGGTCAAGAAGCTCGCGATCCGGCTCGGCGTGCCTGCCTACCCGAACGATCCACTTCGCTTCACCGGAAGCGTCACCGGCAAGTCGGTGGGCGACGGCGAAGGGTTGGTCGAGGTCACCTTCAAGGGCACGAACAGCCTCGGCGACCATGTCAAGGGCACCGCGGTGCTGAGCCTGCTCGGCGGGGTCGACGCGTGACCAAAGATGGGATCGGTGGTAAGGCGGCGCTCGTCGGCATCGGCCAGACCGAGTTCTCGAAGGAGTCCGGGCGCACCGAGATGCAGTTGGCGTGTGAGGCGGTCAAGGCCGCGATCGACGACGCCGGGTTGCGAGCAGGCGACATCGACGGCATGGTCACGTTCTCCGTCGACGAGAACGAGGAGATCGAGGTCGCGCGCAACGTCGGCATCGAGAACCTCACGTTCTTCACGCGGGTCCCGCACGGTGGCGGGGCGGCGGCGGGCACGGTGATGCAGGCCGCGATGGCCGTCGCCACAGGCGCTGCTACCGCGGTGGTGTGCTACCGCGCGTTCAACGAGCGTTCCGGCTTCCGGTTCGGCGGCGCGGGCCGCCAACCCGGCGTGACGCCGCTGTGGATGGCGCCGTATGCGCCGTTCGGGTTCATGACCCCAGCCGCCTGGGTGTCGCTGCACGCCCACCGCTACATGACGACGTACGGCGTCACCAACGCCGACTTCGGCAAGATCTCCGTCATCGACCGCAAGCATGCTGCCAAGAATCCGGACGCGTGGTTCTACGGCAAGCCGATAACCCTTGAGCAGCACCAGGAATCGCGCTGGATCGTCGAGCCGGTCGTGCGTCTGCTGGACTGCTGCCAGGAAAGCGACGGCGGGGTGGCGATGGTGGTGACCAGCGTCGAGCGGGCGCGCGATCTGCCCAACCCGCCCGCGGTCATCACCGCGGCCGCGCAGGGCGCGGCGTACGACGGTGAAGTCATGACCAGCTACTACCGCGAGGAGATCACCGGCCTGCCCGAGATGGGCGTCGTCGGCAACAAGCTGTGGGGCGACTCCGGGCTGAAGCCGCAGGACATCTCGACGGCCTTCCTCTACGACCACTTCACCCCGTTCGTCTTCACCCAACTCGAGGAACTCGGGTTCTGCGGGCGAGGAGAGGCCAAGGACTTCGTGTCGATCGACGACCTCTCGCTCGGCGGCCGGATGCCGATCAACACCAACGGCGGACTGCTCGGGGAGGCCTACATCCACGGAATGAACGGCATCACAGAAGGCGTCCGCCAGGTTCGCGGCACGTCCTACAACCAGGTCGACAACGTCGAACACGTACTCGTCACATCGGGCACCGGCGTTCCGACCAGCGGCCTCATCCTTTCCCCGGACCGATGAGTCGATAGTGTCGTGCGGTGGGATCTGACGTGACGCAGGCCGTAGCGGTCGACACCCGGGATGCCATCATCTCGGCGGCCTTCCGCTGCTTCCGTACCCGCGGATTGGCCAAGACGACCATCGTCGACATCGCCAAGGCGGCCGACGTGTCCCGCAGCACCTTCTACGAATACTTCCGGGACAAGGAAACAATCGTCGAGGCATGCGCCGAAGCGGCATCGCAACGCTTCTACCGCAACATGGCCAAGGCCATCGACCGGCACGGCGGCAGCACGCTGCAAGGACGGCTGGTGCGGGCCGCGGTGTTCGTCACGCAGGCCCGCCAAGTCGTCGAACCCGAGGCGTACTTCGATCCCGAGGAAGTCAACCTCATGATGACGAAGAACGCCGCCACGCTCTTGAAGGAGTGCGCGGAGTTCCTCGCCCCGTACGTCTCCGCGGCGCGGCTCACCGGTGAGGTGCGCAGCGATCTCGACATCCCGAGTGCGACCGAATGGTTCGCGCGAATGTTGTTCTCGTTGTTCACCACTCCGTCACCGACGATCGACATGCACGACGACGATGCCGTGGCGGCGTTCGTCGCGCCTTACGTCGTCAACGGCTTCGTCGACGGCGGCTCTCGGCGGCGTTAGGACTCAGGCATCGTGTCACAACAAGCGAGTAGTCGCCTGCCGGATCGGGGGCGTGCGGCGCCCTACAAACTGGCGGTGATCGGGACCGACATCGCCGACACCGTTTCGGCGATCGGTGGACTGATGTTCGACTGTGCTCGATCAGGCTGGCATGTCGATGTATACCTCGAAACCGGTGGCGGGCACGCGGCGCTGCAAGTCCTCGGTGTGATCGGCCGAATCCTGCCGGCACGCTTCGAGTTCGAGCCGGATTTGCCGGATGCGATCTTCTTCGCGGCGGGACTGCAGGAGCGTGATCGCGGGGTACGCAAGCTGATCGACGAGGTGAGCCGGCGCCGACGCGCCTTCACCGCGGCCTGGGACGCGTCTGGTGACGACATCGAGCACCGACTCAGCAGCGCCGCACAGGCATTCAAGCGAGAAGCCATGAGGGCCGCCGGAATGGACGCGCGCGCCTGCAGCGGTGAGACGTTCCACAGCACAGTGCGCCCGAGCGCGGACGTGCCGCCGCCGCTACCCCGCGCGTAGCCGTACCGGCACGTTGGACCAACCGCAGACGTTGGACATCGCCACGCGTCTCAAACCATCGCGGTCCACCTCATACTCGGGGATGAGGTCGAGCAACGCATCGAGCGCGATGCGGCTCTCCATCCTCGCCAACGCCGCACCGAGACAGCTGTGGACGCCGTAGCCGAACGCGAGGTTGAAACCCATCTTGCGTTCGCGATCGACATCCAGTACGTCCGGATTTTCGAACATCCGCTCGTCGCGCGTTGCCGATCCGGTCACGAGAAGCACTGCGCTTCCGGCCGGGATTGTCGTTCCGTAGTACGTCACATCCCTTGTCGCCGTACGGACCTGATACTGCGACGGCGGCTCGAAACGGAGTAGCTCCTCGACCGCGGCGGGAATCTTCGACCGGTCTTCGCGTAGCTTGCGCCATTGGTCGGGGAAGTCGGCAAACGAAACCATGGCGTTTCCCACCAGCTTGGTGACCGTCTCGGCGCCCGCACCGCCGAGCATGGTCGCAAAACCCGAGATGTCGACGTCGGTGAGTTCCTCCACCACGCCGTCGCGCTCGATCTCGGTCTCGATGAGACGGCTGATCATGTCATCCTGCGGCTGCGCACGCCGTTTCTGTATGAGGTTGTAGTAGTAGATCCCGGTCTTCATCGAGGCTTCGTAACCCTCTTTGGTGGTTGCGATCTCGCCGGGGCGACGCAGCAGCAACAGGTCCAGCCAGTGCCGGATCTGGTCGCGGTCCTCCTTCGGCACACCGAGCATCGTGGTGATGACCTCGTTGGGGAACAGCGCGGAGAAGTCGGCCACGATGTCGAAAGACCTTGGGTCCACTGCTTCGAGGCATTCATAGATCTTGGCCCGCACCATGTCTTCCAGCGCGGCGATTGCACGCGGTGTGAAGACCTTGCTCACGAGCTTGCGCATCTTTTCGTGCTCCGGCGGATCCATCGAGATGATCACCTTGGGCGCGGGGATCGCGTCGTCGTGCGCCTTGACCGTGTCCAGCGTGGCACCTTTAGCTGACGAGAAGAGCTCATGGTCCTTCGTTCCCGGCGCCACGTCGGCATATCGGGTCAGCGCCCAGAAGTCCCACTTCGCGTTGTAGTAGACCGGCGCCTCGTCGCGAAGGCGGCGGTACGTGTCGTACGCCCCGTCGAAGAAGTCTTGTGAGAACGGGTCGAATTCGACTGCGTCTTCGGTGACTTCGCGCGCCGTCGCCGCACTCACAGAATCACTCCCGATGCCTTGAGCTTTTCGATGGTGTCCCAGTCGAAACCACTGTCCATCAGGATTTCTTCGGTGTGCTGTCCGTGCTCGGGCGCTCCCGGCGGAACCACGCTGTGTTCGTCGAACTGAACCGGGTTGGTGGGCAGGGCGAACGGGACGCCGTTCTGCGTCGTGGTGTGTGCGACGTAACCGTTGGCCGTCACCGCGGGGTCCTCGCACAGCTCGCCGGGCGTCTGCACGATCCCCCAAGCGCCGGAGAGCGCGGCCAGCGTGGTGCGCCACTCGTCGAGAGTCCGCTTTGCGAACGCGTCGTCGAGCAGTGCGATCAAAGCGACACGGTTTTCGTACCGCGACGCGGGATCGGCGAACCGCGGATCTTCGATCAACTCGGGTAGCCCGATCACTCGCATCGCCTCGGCGTAGAACTTGTCGAGCTGCAGCATCATCAGCTGGACGTAGCGACCGTCCTTCGTGCGGTACTGATTCACCAGCGGGTTGGGTGCATCGGCATGACCGAATTTCGGAATCGAACTCCCGCCGTGGATTTGACTGACCGCGACGTCGGGGCTGAGGTTCCACGCCGCAAGCCCCAGCAGTGACACGTCGACGACGGATCCCTCGCCGGTGGTGGCCTTCTTGTAGAGGGCCGCCGCGATACCGCCCGCGATCGCCATGCCTCCGAGTAGGTCGCCGAAGGCCGGCCGTGAGCGCACCAGCTCGTCGGCGTCCTCGGTGAGCACGGTGGCGATGCCGCCGCGGGCCCAGTACGAGACGCCGTCGTAGCCCGGCTTGTCGGAGTCGGGACCCTTGGGTCCGTGTCCTGAGCCGCGCACGTAGACGATGCTCGGGTTCGCGGCCCTGATGTCCTCGACGTCGATGCCGAGCTTCTTGCGGCGCTGCGGAAGGTAGCTGGTCAGGAACACATCGGAGGACTTGGCCAACTCGCGGACCACCTCTTGGCCACCGGGAGTGCTGAGATCGACGCCGATGGACTTCTTCCCGCGGTTGGGGATCTCGATCATGTAGTTGACCGCCCCACCGCCCTCGTCGACGAGGCCCATCGTGACGAGGCCTCGCTGGGGATCTCCGCCTTCGCGGGGTTCGACCTTGATGACCTCCGCGCCCCACTCCGCGAGCACCGCCCCGGCTGAGGGGACGAACGTCCACGCGGCAACCTCGAGCACTCGTACCCCACTGAGCACTTTGTAGGTAATGTCGCGCCTCCTAGCCTGCGATAACGCTCGTTTTCAACATTGAGAATGTCACTTACGTCCTCGATTGTAAATCACGGGCGACGGCGTGCGGTGCGACCTGAGATTGAGAACCGGTGTTCTCGGTTTGCGCAAAGCCAACTATCCTGTTGAGGCCCAATGATCGTCCGAGCGAGGATGCCCACGCATGCCCTTCCCCACCATCGCCCCCACGATCCCCGCGCTCGTGCGGTCGGGTGCGCAGCGATTCGGCGACAAACGGTTCCTCATTGCGGGCGATCAGGAGCTGAGCTACGCAGACCTCGACCTCCGCTCATCGGCGCTGGCGACCAAGCTCCTCGCGGAGGGCATCGGTAAGGGCGACCACGTCGGGATCCTCATGCCCAACAGCGTCGAATGGGCGGTGGCGTGGTTCGCGACGACGCGCATCGGCGCCGTCGCCGTGCCGCTCAACACGTTCTATCAGGCATCGGAGCTGGCCTGGACTGTCCGCCACGCCGACCTGCGCGCGATCCTGGCCTGGTCGGCCTTCCGCAACCACGACTACACCGAGCGATTGGAAGAAGCGCTACCCGGCCTCGCTGACCAACGCACGCCAGGACGCCTCGCCGTTGCGGCAGCGCCCTTCCTCCGCACAATCGCGCTGTGGGGCCCAAGCGATCGTGGCTGGGCAACGACGCTGAACGACCGACAGACTCCCGCCGACTTCGACGCGGACTTCCTGGCTGAGGTCGAAACCTGCGTGACGCCGGCCGACGACGCGATGATCATCTACACGTCGGGCAGCACCGGTGATCCGAAGGGGCCTGTGCACAGCCACGGCGCGTTGGTCCGCCACACCTACAACCAAACCTTCCATTACGGGGTGACGTCAGATTCCGTGATGTTCACCTCGATGCCCTTCTTCTGGGTCGGAGGCCTGATCACGGGTCTACACGCCGTGATTCATCACGGCGCGACGCTCGTCACGCAGCCGGCCTTCGACGCCGCCGAGGCACTCGAGCTGATCGAACGCCACCGTGCGACGATCACACTCGGGTGGCCGCAGCAGGGAAAGTCGTTGGCAGAGCACCCGGATTTCCCGTATCGCGACCTGACGTCGGTGCAGCGCACGAGCATGCCCGCGATGGTTCCGCCCGACAGGCGCCCGAAGGGACCGAACGCTCTCGGTATGACAGAGCTGTGCGGCAATCACATCGGCGTCGATCCGTATCCCCCGCAGCCGCCCGACCGAGCCGAAACCGGCGGCTACTCCGTCGAAGGGCTGAGTCATGTTCTCGTCGACCCGGATACCGGTGAACCGGTTCCGATTGGAAGCGAGGGTGAGATCTGGGTTCGCGGCTACTCGCTGATGCAGCGCCTGTACAAGCGCGAGCGCGAGGAGGTGTTCACTCCCGACGGTTATTACCGCACGGGCGACTGCGGAATTGCCTACGACGACGGTTGGATCAAATTCACCGGTCGACTCGGCGACCTGATAAAGACCGGCGGCGGAACCAATGTGACGCCGAGCGAAGTCGAACTCGCGCTTGCGGACTGCGACGGCGTGCTCGAGGCCTACGTCGTCGGCGCCAGAAGCGCTGACAACGGCACCATCGTGGCCGCCGCGGTGGTGCCCAAGCACGGCGCGAACCTCGACAGCGAAGAACTGCGGGCACAGCTGCGCGGTCGCCTCTCGGCTTACAAGGTGCCGAAGTTCATCTGGATCACCGACAAGGCCGCGCTACCGTTCACGGCGACGGGAAAGCTCAAGAAATCAGATCTGGCGGTTCAGCTGACCGGTCTTCTCGCGCACGGGTGACCGGGGGGACCATCAGGGCAGGTTGGTCTCCAGCAGAGTCAGCGGGATACCGAACAGCGGCTCGAACTTGACCTCCGCCACCTTGAAACCGTCGCCCTCGACCTGCTGGCGAAAATCCGCAGTGGCGCCGTGACTCTCCGCAACACGCTCGGCGGTATCGCAGTCCGCTGTTCGCACCACCACCGAGAACAATCCATCGCCGTTACGGGCAAGGTATTCGGCAGCCGATCCCGGCTCCTGCGGGGCGCCGGGAAGCGGCGAGATGAGTTCGAATCCGCGGTCCCAATCCAGTCTGATCGCCAGCCCCAGCTCGTCGTGATCGAACGCCTGGAACTCGAACCCGAGCGCCGTGAGATATGCGGCCGCCGCATCCAGTCGTTCCAACGCGATCGCAAAAACGACATGGTGCAGCCTGCTTCCAGTCATCTTCGAACTCTATTGCTGAAGGCAAAGAGCTGTTTTCGATTTACGGAAACTTGAATTCTCGCTCGGGTAGATTCGCGGCGTGGCGCTGGAACAGTTTCAGTTGGACGGTCAGGTGGCAATCGTGACGGGCGCCGGTCGCGGTGTCGGCGAGGGCATCGCAAAGGTGCTCGCCGAAGCGGGTGCGACGGTGGTGGGTACCGCACGGACGACCTCGGAGATCGAGGCGACGATCTCCGACATCAAGGCGGCAGGCGGAAATGGCCTGGCGCTGACGGCTGACGCGCTGCAGCGTGAAGACAGCGAGCGCGTGGTGAAAACCGCTGTCGAAGAGTTCGGTCGCATCGACATCCTGGTGAACAACGTGGGCTTTCACGTCGCTTACGCCCCGTTCCTGGACCAGACCGACGAAAACCTCCGCTCGGCGTTCGAATACTGCGTGACGTCGGCGTTCATCATGAGCCAGCTCGTCGTGCCGCACATGCTCCGCGTAGGTGCCGGGTCGATCGTCAACATCTCCTCTGGTGCCAGCCGTTTCGGCATCCGCGGACTGTTGCCCTACAGCGTGGCCAAAGGTGGCCTTGAAGCACTCACGCGCGCGATGGCACAAGAGCTCGCACCGAAGATCCGGGTGAACGCCATCTCGCTCGGCTCATTCATGACCGGCGGGCTGCAATACAGCTTCGATCTCATCCCCGGGTCGGAAGAGAAACTCAAGGAACTCACTCCACTGCACCGTGTCGGGGACGTGGCGGACCTGGGACGGCTGACCTTGTACCTGTCAACGCGCGACTGCTACGCCACCAGCTCGGTTTTCATCGTCGACGGAGGTCTGCAAGGACCCAACTCGACACTTCCCATGCCCGATCTGTGATCAAAGAAGGACAGGTAATGAGCGACAACATATTACGGGTTGCGGTGATCTCCACCGGCTGGATCAGCAGCCTGGCAATACGCGCGATCGTTCGACGTCCGCATCTCGAACTTGTCGGTGTGTGGGTACACAGCCCGGAGAAGACGGGTCGCGACGCCGGCGAGATCGTCGGGCTGGGACCGATCGGGGTGACGACGACCAGCGATCTCGACGACATTGTCGCGCTGAGACCCGACTGTGTCGTCTACGGTGCCGCCAGCGCCGAGATGGACGCCGCCGCAGTTCGGGACTACGTGCGGCTGTTGGACGGTGGCTTGAACGTCGTCACCACCAACACCCCGGGAATGATGTTCCCCGATAGGTGGATGCCCGACCTCGCTGAGAAGGTGCGGGCCGCCGCCCTCGCCGCAGGAGTCACCATCTACACCTCGGGCATCGAACCGGGTTTTGCGGGCGACCAGTTCGCGATCCTGCTGACTACGTTGTCGAACACCATCCGCTCCGTTCACGCGCAGGAGATCTTCGACTACTCCGCCTATCCCAATCGCGACCTCATGGTCACCGCCATGGGCTTCGGTGAACCGCTCGACTTCGTCCCGATGCTGGAACTCGAAGGCGCGCAGCAGTTCGCCTGGGGTCCGCCGATCGGGCTGGTAGCCAAGGCGCTCGGCGTCGAACTCGATTGCATCGACGAATCCTATGAGCGCGTCGTGACACCGCGCGATCTCCACGTCGCCTGCGGAATCATTCCGGCGGGCACCGTGGGCGCCGTCCGGGCAGTGACCACCGGGGTCGTCGACGGCCATCCAGCGATCACAATCGAGCACATCAACCGGATGGCCCCGGACCTGGCGCCCGAGTGGGCAACGGCGCCCAACGGCACGTATCGCCTCATCATCGAAGGTCAACCCCACATGCAGTGCGACCTGAGGCTCGGCACAGAGGACACCGCGGAGTCGGCGAATGCCAACGCGATGGAGGCGACGGCGATGCGCGTGGTCAATGCCATTCCGTATGTCGTCGATGCGCCACCCGGGATCGCAACGTCACTGGATTTGCCGATCACCGCGCCGCGCAACGCGTTCGATTTCGCCTAAACGGTGAACATCGGACCACGCGGCGCACCGCGAACCTCATTGCCTCCGTCGATCGCGAAGCTCTGACCCGTCATCCAGCTGGATTCCGGACCGGCCAGGTACCGCACGCCGGGAGCAATGTCGTCCGACACCCCGAGCCTGCCGAGCGGCACCCGCTCCAAGAAGCTCGTCGTCAGCTCCTCGAGGTGGATGTACCCCTGGGTGGTGGCCGCTTCGGTCAAACCGGGTCGTACCGCGTTGACGCGTATTCCGCGCGGACCGAGTTCGGAGGCGGCGACTTGGATGAGCATCTCGAGCGCGGCCTTGCCTGCCGAGTAGTGGCCCAGACCCTCCATCGGGATCTTCGACGAGGTCGATGAGATGAACACGATCGACCCGCCGTCGGTCATCAGGGGCGCCGAGTAACGCAAGGCGAGAAAGTTCGACCGCAGGTTTCCCATCACGAAGTCGGTGAAGGTGTCGAGATCCTGCTCGATGAGCGGACCCGTGCCGCCTGCGGCAACTGTGCCGATGACGATATTGAGCCGCTGATGCACTTCGAAGGCAGCCTCGGCAGCAGCCTTCACAGTGGCTTCGTCCTCGGGATCACCCTTCTGCATGACGATCTCGGCGGCGGGCGCGACCGCGAGGATCCCGTCTCGGGTCGCCTCGAGTCGTTTCGCCGAGCGCCCCAACAGGTAGAGCGTCGCGCCGTCGGCGGCGAGCAACTTGGCTGACGCCTGCGCGATCCCTGCCGAAGCCCCCAGGATGAAAGCTGTCTGACCGTCGAGTACACCCATACGTCTGACGGTACCCTGAGCGCTAAAGGCTGTTCTCGATTATCGAAATCACGATTCTCCGTGCGGTAACGTACGCCTGTGCCAGACATGACGAACAAGGTCGCGCTGATCACCGGTGCCGCGCGAGGACAAGGACGTGCCCATGCGGCACGGCTCAGCGCCGAGGGCGCCGACGTCATACTCATCGACGTCGCGGGGCCCCTGCCCCCTGGCGTTCCCTACGATTCGGCGACTCCCGACGATCTGGCGGAGACCGCGAAGTTGGTGTCAGCCAACGGAAGACGCGCAGTCACCGCCGCAGTCGACACCCGCGACCATGAAGCCTTGTGCGCAGCAGTGGACGACGGGGTCGCCGAACTGGGACGACTCGACGTGATCGTCGCCAACGCAGGCATCTGTGTTCCGTCCGCCTGGGATCAGGTCTCCGCCCAGGACTTCCAGGACACCATCGACGTCAACGTGGTGGGCACGTGGAACACCGTGATGGCCGGGGCGAAACACATCATCGCCGGCGGGCGCGGTGGATCGATCATCCTCATCGGGTCGGCCGCAGGTCTGACGATGGAACCGTTCATGATCGCCTACACCGCGAGCAAGCACGCGGTGGTCGGGCTTGCCCGTTCGTTCGCTGCTGAACTCGGCAAGCACAAGATTCGCGTCAACAGCTTGCATCCCGGTTCGGTCGTGACCCCGATGGGCAGCGTGGAGTTGGTGGAGGCGATGACCAGCGCAGCGGAGACGAATCCCATTCTGCGGCATGGCATCGCCAAACAGTTGTTTCCCGACACGGTGATGATGCCAGAGGACGTCGCGGACGCTGTGGCATGGTTGGCCTCCGACCAGTCGAAATACGTGACGGCCGCCGCCATCCCCGTCGACGTCGGCGTGACGGGAACGTGACGCTCACGGATTCGACTCGGCCGCCTCGCGTTCGTTGTGAATCGCCACGAGCTCCCGGAAACCCACCCGCGGGTATCCGGGTACGGGCTGAACGCCCCATGTGTCCTGCGCAGTATGTTGGCCCGCCGCTTCCGGTGCGCCGCCGAACGGCGGACCGCCGAGCGGATACGGCTGCTCGCATTCGAGGGTGTCGTCGGAGTATCTGACCTTCATCAGCTCGCTGCAGATCTCGGTCAACGACAGGTTCGGCCAGCCGTACCAGACCGCGATCGCCGGAACGGTGAGCGCGCCTTCGATGACCAATCCGAACAGACACACATACAGACCGCGCTTCAGCCACTTGTGCATTCGAGCGAACGCAGGCGTGGTGCCCGGAGGGAGGTCTCGCGTTTGAGTCGACTCGTCTTCGCTCACGAAAGTTGACTTTCTATCAGTCGGAGAAGATCTCGCGGTTGACGGTGTGTAAGTAGGGAATCGCCAAAAACGGTGTGATGTAGAAGATGTTGTAAAGCCACCAGCCGAGCACCGGGATCGCCACGCCCGCATATCGGACATCGGCGTACATGGTCATGTTGAGGATGTAGCCCATCCATGTGATCAGACCGAACCAGCAGGTGACGATCATCCACTGGTGGCCCCAGCGCCGCATCTGCAGGAAGGCGATGGCCGCGGCGATGCGCATCGGGAAAACCACAAGGATGCAGATGAGAATCCAGGCCTTCTCGCCCGGAGCGCCCGCGCCGCCGATCCACAGTTCGTTGTAGTGCCAGAAGTAGCCGCCGTCCATGAGATTGCCCCACGCCGTGAAGATCGTGCGGGTGATCAGGGCGTGGTTGGCGAAAATGTCCAGGCCCCAGCCGATGCTGTTGATCGCGGCGTCGAGGATGATGACGTAGCCGATCAGCGTGACCATCATCGGCCGCACCGAGAGGCCGTCCGTTTCCGCCTTGCGCAGGAGGTAGATGCCGCGGCAGAAAACGGGTAGTCCCAACGGTCCGAGCACGAGGGTGCCCATCAGGATCGTCCCGACGATCAGCCAGCGGTCGGCTTCTTTCTGCGCGCGGTGACTCTCGTCTTCATGCAGGTCCAGCGTCGTCGATGTCATGTGAGCGCTACCAATCCCTCACGAAGTACATCTGCAGCTGGATGAGGAACATCGCGATCAGCGCGCCGTAGACCACCAGCTGGAAGACGATGAGGGCACGGTGGCGGCGACGATCCTGCAGGCTCATCGGGGGCCGCTTCGTCATCAGAAGGTCCCGATGTTGGACAGCAACCAGTACCAGAACCAGATGATCCCGATCATTGCCCCCCAGGCAAAGGTCAGGCGTATCAGCTCGATGACCACGTGTGCTCCCATCCTCGTACGCGGATGGTAGCGCACACTCTCATTATTGAGAACAGTGGTTTACATCAGCGGCGGCTAACTGCGCGACTGGCGACTGACAATCGATGGGCCGGCCAGCGGATATTTGATGACTCCGGGAGGCGAGTCGACGACGGCGGGTATCGCGTTGACGGCAGCCAACGCAGTCGCGGTCACCCCTGGATTAACGCGATCGGAGGCCGACTGCTCCAAGTGCAGTTCCAAGCTCATGCTCGGCCTGCCCTCCACGCGAAACACCATTCCGCCCTCGTTCTCGCGCGCCGGCCTCGGCCAGCGATCCGGCCAGGGCGTGGCGCTGACCGTGGCAAAGTACTGGACAGCAACGGCCGCCCGGCCGTCGACCATTCCGGCCAACTGCCATCTGTGGGCGCAGATCGTTCCCTCGGGGATCACGGCTATCGCCGTCTGCAGATCCTCGGGGGCCAGCAGTGTCTCCCAATCAAGTTCCACGGCATCGAGTTTCACGCCGAGGATGTCGGCGATGTAGCGCACCACCGACTCCCAATCGGCGTTGACCTTGCCGTACGCAATGCGCGCGGGGACGTGACCATCGGGTTTGCCGAAGCCCATCGACTCATGCAGAACGTCCCAGATCGGATAGGCCTTGTCGAGGTCGACGGCGTACTCGTCCATCCGATACGCGGTCACTTCGCCCGCTCCGGCCAGCAGTGCGGTCGGGATGTTGAGGCTGATGAAGCCGGGCTCGCTTCCCGTCGCATAGAACGTCGAACCACCCTCGGCCGCTGCGGTTTCCAACGCGTCGCGCCACTCGGCCGGGGCCGCCTCGGGATAAACCATCGGGATCGTCGAAATCGTCACGACGTCGACACCCGCTCGGAGATAACCCGCGATATCCGCTATCGCCTCGGCTTCCCGCCGGACAGCGGTCGCGCAGTACAGCACGCAGTCGGGCGCCAGCGCCAGAACCTCAGAAACGTCACCGACGGCCGCGACACCGACCTCAGGAACACCGCAGAGCTCACCCGCGTCGACGCCGATCTTCTGCGGTGTCGAAACCCTCACCCCGACGAGGTCGAGCGCAGGATCACCGATCACGGCCCGCAATGCCTCCCGGCCGGTCAAGCCGGTCCCGACGTGGGCCACCCGATAGCGTCGGTCATGCTCGTTCGCCACTGCTTCACCGATCCTTTCGTTGTTCGGCCACGTCGGACATCGACGCGGGACGACCGGTCATCTTCATCGGTAGAACGGTCCCGGCTTGCCCGCCTCTTCGAGGTGTCCGTACGGGTCGTAGAGGTTCACCGTGGGGTACGGGTTCTTGTCGAACGCCGGCCGGGAGAGCCCCGCCTCGCGCAACCCCGCGAGCACCGCCAACGGCAACGCGAACGAAACCAACCCGACGGCCACGGATATCAACAGTTGCCGGGTGAGCGTGACCTTGGGGCGTCCCCGACGCGACGGCAGCCGCGCAGCGATGCGATTGACGAGCACGAGTTCGCCGTCCCCGTCGCGGACGCACATCACCGCGACCATGCCGAAGATCACGGAATCGTAGACGGCCATGATCAGCGGAAAGTGGACATGGCCGATCTGAACGACTGGGCCGACGGCCTCGGTGTAGAAGAAGATGCCTGCCCGCATCCACGTGAACTGGATGATGCCGTTGATCGGAACGGCGATGATCGTCGCGCCGAGGAACACCCGCACCAGGCGGTGTCCGGTGAGCCAGTTGACCCGTCGCATCAGCGGGTCGAGCAGCCAGTCGTGGAGTTGGAGGAAGCCCAGTCCGTTCAGGAGGTAGTACGCCGCGTACCCGCCCAAGAACGCCAGCGCCGGTTCGAGATTCGGCGAGATGTTCACGTACGGCCACGTCAGCGGGAAGTGCAGCATGCGTGGATCGAAGATCGCGAACGTCGCCCAGTTGGCGAGCGGGTCGAGAGCCCCGGTGATGAGGCCGGCGAATGCAATGATGACCGCCCAGTGCACCCTGCGCTGTCGCCACGACAGCCAAACCAGCACCGTGATCAAGCCGACGGCCATCGGAATCGAGCTGATGGAAACGGCGAGCGGCCAGTTGTCGAATCCGAGGAAGGGCGGGTAGGGCGCCGGCCCAGGATTCGGGTGAGTCCGTGTCGGGTCACCATGCAGCCCCGTCTGGATGGTCGCGATCGTCACGGTCGCGAAAACCAAATAGGCGCCGATGAACAGTGCCCATCCCACCCGGGCCGGCCATGGCGAAAACTTCTGGTAGGCCTTGGGTTGGACCGAATCCTTATCGGAGTCCACGGTTCCGGTCACGTCACACTTTCACCGGGAGGCTGGCCCAACCCCTGACACTGGTGGTGTGAGCCCGCTTCGCCTTGTCGTAATCGACCTCCCAGTCGGGCCACCTGGTGAGCACTTCCTCGAGTGCGATGCGCGCCTGCACCCGCGCAAGCGCTGCGCCCAGGCAGAAGTGGATGCCGTGCCCGAACGACAGGTGCGCGGCTTGCCGACGGATGTCGAACCGATCGGCGTCGGGGAACTGGCGTTCATCCCGGTTCGCAGACCCGTTGAGCAGCAACATGACCGAGCCTTCGGGTACTTTTCGGCCGTAGTGTTCGACATCGCGGGCGACCCAGCGCGCCTGCACGGGTGACGGCGCCTCATACCTCAGCACCTCTTCGACTGCCGCCGGTATCAGGCTGGAATCTGCTGCCAGCGCTCGGCGTTGGTCCGGGTGGTCCGACAGGAGTTGCCCGGCGAAGCCGATCAACCGCGTCGTGGTCTCGTTGCCCGCTCCGACGAGGGTGCCTGTGTAGGTGAGAACTTCTCCGCGCGTCAGCCGCCGCCTGCTGCCGTCGGGTTCCTCGACCTCCGCGTTGACGAGTTCGGTCATCAGATCGTCGGAGGGGTGGTCGTAGCGCCAGTCGATGAACTCCTCGAGCATCGAGCCTTGTCGAGTCAACATGTCATCGGCCACCTCCGCGAGTTCCGCGTCGGAGAGTTCGAGCATTCGGTCGGTGTGCTGCCTGATCGCCACCTGCCTGTCCTCTGGTATGCCGAGGAGGTAGCCGATGGTGCGCATCGGCATCCAGGCGCCGAGGTCTGCGACGAAGTCGAACCCGTCGGCTTCGCTCAGCGGCTCCAGTGCCCGTCGGCAGAACTCCCGGGCCAACGGCTCGATGGCGGCCATTCGACGCGGTGTGAAAACCCCCGAGAGCAGTCGTCTGTGCAGGTCGTGGATCGGTGGATCCTCGAACAGGATGATCCCCGGTGGTACATCCACACCGTTCAGAATGATGTCGATGGTCGTGCCCTTACCCGACCGGTAGTCCTTCCAGTTCACCAGCTCGCGGGCGACGTCGCTGTGCCTGCTCAGTGCATAGAAGCCATATCTCTCGTTGTGGTACAGCGGCGCTTCGTCGCGCAACCGCTTCCACACGGGATACGGATCATCGTCGATGGCGAAGTCGAAAGGGTCGTAGTACGGCTCAACCTTCACCCTGTATGTCACCCGACGAGAATAAGCATTATCGGCTGTCCCTAGTCAATTTTCGCAAGCTACTCGGCGGGACGCGAGCTGTTGCCCTTGATCACCGGCATATTCGTCCACTTGCCTCGATCGTCGCGGTACCAACCGACCAGAAACAGTACGCACCCCGCGATGTCCTCCGGTGTGCCGAATCGCCGCAGCGGAATCCAGCGCGGAATGTTGTGGCGCTGCGACGGGTGGATCATGTCGTCGAGAACCACGTGTGCGCTGTCGGTGGTCTCCGGTGCCACCGCATTGACCCGAATGCCCTCTGGCCCCAGTTCCAGGGCCAGGCTCATGGTGAAGCCGGTGATGGCCGTTTTGAACGCCCCGTACACCGAGAACCCCGGGATACCCCGCATTGCCTCGACCGACGAGACGTTGACGATGCTGGAAGGTGCGTCCGCGGTACGCAACAACGGCAGCATGGTGCGCGTGACGAGGAAGATGTGTTTGAGGTTCAACCGGTAGATGTCGTCGATCTGGTCGTCGCGCAGACTTTCGAACCGCATCGGCCGGGTCACCACGTGACCGACGTTGTTCACCAGCACGTTCAGCCGACCGTAGCGCTCGCCGATGACCTCAGCCAGGGTGGTGACGTCTGCGGGGTCGGACGCATCGCCTTCGACGACCAGCACCCGTTGCTCGTACGCCTGTCGGAGCTCGGCGGCACGAGCCGCATCGATCTCGAGGACGACGACTGTCGCCCCGCAGTCGACGAATGCGGACACGGTCGCCCTGCCGATACCGGCACCGCCGCCGGTGACCAGCACGACCTGGCCGGAGAAGTCGATCACGTCACCTCCCAGTGAGAACTCCGATTCTCACATGCGAGAATGCCTACTGTCACAGCGACCACGCGAACGGAGGAGCGGACTTGGCCCGGAGCTTCGTTTTTGCCGTGGAATTTCACATCCCTGAATCACACCGCATCGGTCCGGTGCTCGCGCGTCACGAGAAGAGCCTCCACGACCTCGGCGCGAGGTACGCGTTCGTGTACGAATCAATCGCCGAGCCGGGAAATGTTCTGGTCGTCATCGGACTGCGCTCCGAGCAGCCGTTGCTGGACCTGTTGCGCTCCCGATACTTCTTCGAGTGGTTCGACGCTGTCGGTGTGCAGGATCTGCCTGCGGTGTTCGCAGGCCAGACCATCGAGCGGTTTGACATCGGCGAGCCTCCCGCTCCCGGTCGCGAAGTCGTGGTCTCAGCCGTCACCCGAGTCGACGATGTCGAGGCATTCGTGGCCCACGTGCGCGGCTCGCTCGAGGAGTTCGCCGGCGCTGGCATCCGGCGAACACTGGTCTACCGCGCCTTCGACACTCCGCACGAGGTGTTGTTTCTCCAGCAGCTGGCAAGCGAGAAGACCGCGCTGCAATGGGCATCGAACTCCCGCGTCGCGTCCGACTGGCTCGCCGCCGCAGGGGTTGGCGCCTATCCCCCTGTCTTCGTTGGCCGATTCGTGCACGCCATGCGGTTGGCCGAGACCAGCGGAACGGACCTGCACTGATGTACGTCTGCCTGTGCGTCGGTGTCACGATCGAGACCGTCGCGTCGGCCGTCGCGGCCGGGGCTGCGACGTGCCGACAGGTGTCCAAGGTGTGCGGTGCGGGGTCGGAATGCGGCAGGTGTCGTCGCTCAATCCGTTCCATCATCGATGCTCACTCGACGAAGGAGCGCTGACTCCAAGACATCCTCGCCGCCAGATTTCATCGGACCGAACGGGTCATCCCTTCTTGGCCATCTGATCAGCGGCAGTGTCGGCCCACCGGGCCTTGTGGCGACCCATCGTCATCGCGCCGTTCCACCCGCCGTCGGTCCACAGCACGGTGCCGCCCACATAGCTCAGCCTCGGGCTGCCGAGGCACACCAGCGGCCACGCCTGCTCCTCTGCCGTTGAATACCGCCCGACCGGACCGATCGCATCGTCGACGGTCTCTTTGCCCATCAACTCCTGGAACGCAGGCATCATCGCGGTCTCTGTGGGACCGGGGTTGATGCAGTTGATCCGAATACCTCGTCGGCCGAGTTCCGGGTACCACCACCCCACCCAGGCATCGATGATGTACTTCGAGTACGCGTAGCCGCTCCAGGACCACTTCTTCTCGTTTTCGGTCAACCACTCGACGGCGGCGTCGAATCCCTTGGTCTCGAGCAGGCCGGTGATCGTCTTGATGTGGTCCTGCCACCCGATCGCAGCTGACGACGAGATCACGCTGATGGCGGAACCCTCGGACATCTTCGGAACCAGCAGCTCCGCGAGGTGCCGTGCGCCAACGAAATTGACCAGAATCGTGTCCCACTCGCTGAACGGGGGGCCCGGAAGGCCGGCACAACTGAACAGGCCGTCGACGGGACCGTCTATCGACGCCGCGACCTCTTCGATGTTTGCACGGTCGCGCAGGTCGATCTTCAGCGCGCGAGCGACAGGCACCACCGTGTCCTTGATGTCCAACGCCGTGACGTCGGCTCCGAGCTCGACCAGGATCCGCGCCGTCGCCTCCCCCATGCCGGAGGCGGCACCCGTGACGACGACCGACTTGCCAACGTAGCCCAGCACATCGTTCACGGCCGCTCCTTCAGAAGATTGCGAGAACTTGATTCACACACTATGAGAACAAACGTTATCACCGGCGATACCGTGAGATATCCAGGTCATCTGAAGGGAGCCGAGGCTTGTCCGTGAGCACGCAGCCGCTGCGAGTCATCCAGTGGGCCACCGGCGCGGTGGGCACCGAGATGATCACCACGATCCTGGATCATCGGCCAGACATCGAGCTGGTGGGTGCGCGCGTCTATTCGGAGGCCAAGGACGGCGTGGACATCGGCACCCTGGTCGGCAGGGAACCCATCGGCGTGACCGCGACGACTGATATCACGCAGATCCTCGAACTGGCCGCCGATCTGGTGCTCTATGCGCCGTCGTTCACCGACCTCGACGACGTGTGCGCACTTCTGGCGAGCGGCAAGAACGTCGCGACCCCCTCCTTTCTGTTCCACCCGCGTCGCATTCCCGAAGCCGAGCGCGACAAGCTGTTGGCGGCTTGCGACAAAGGCGGCAGCACGATCCACGGCAGCGGGCTCAATCCGGGGAATCTCTCCGGTGTGCTGCCGTTGGCCCTTTCCGGTATGAGCCGCACGATCGATCGCCTGACCCTCCAGGAACGAGCGGACTGGACGTTGTGGGAAAGCACGGAAATCACCTTCGACGGAATGTGGTTCGGCCGACCGCCGGCTGAGGTGACGCCGACCGCGAACGCCTACCTCGAATTCTTGACGAAGCTCTTCGTCGAGCAGACCTGGTTCATCTCCGACACGTTGAACGCAGACATCGACGACGTCTCGGTATCCCTCGAAACTGTGCCTGCCAGCCGGGATTTCGACATCTTCGGCCACCTGGTGAAGAAAGGTACGACGGCGGGACAACGGTGGAACTTCGTCGGCCATCGCGGGGGTGAGACGCTCATCGAGTTCGAGACCCTGTGGACGGTCGGCGGGGAATATCCCTCGCATTGGCCGAAACCTCTGGACGGTTGGACGCTGACCATCGAGGGCGACCCGTCGATGCGCACACATTTCTTTCCGCTGGCCAGTTTCGAGCGCGAGGCGTCGATCGAGGAGCACGTCCGGGCCGGCCTGGTCACCGTCGCTCTGCAGGTGGTCAATTCGATTCCTGCGGTCTGCGCGGCACCCCCCGGCTTCGCAACCATGGCGGATCTTCCGTTGATTCGTAGTTACACCGGGTTCGGCAACGGGCGCTGATCGCGTGGGTCGACCGCGGTGGACGGCCACCTAGACGTCAGTGTTCCTGCGCCATTACGTGCGCCATTTCATCGTAAAGCGTTCGGGGAACGAGGATGTCGTCGGTACTCAGGATCTCGGGCAGGTGTGCGGCGACGTCTTCGGCGGTCAGATGTCCACCGGGAGCCGTCCAGCCGCGAGTGAGACCGATCTGCAATGCCGCGACGTGGCCGAGAAAGGCGCTGAGAACCGTCTGGGTGGTGGTGCACGCCTCGCTGGCGAGGTAGGCGACCACCGGCGCCACCTGATCCTGCCGCAGGGTGTCCAAAAATCCGCTGCCGTCCGGATCGTCGGCGCCCGCTCCGGTCACACCGTCGGCCATACGTGTACGGGCCATCGGCATGATCGCGTTGGCGGCTATACCGCAGTCGGCACCCTCGAGCGACACGATGTTCATCAACCCGAGCATGCCGGTCTTCGCCGTCGCGTAGCCGAGCATGCCGTGCTGACCGAAAATCCCCGCCGAGGACGACACCAGCACAACGCGGCCGTAACGAGCCCGCTTCATCACGGTGAACCCCGGTCGGACCACGTTGAAGGCAGCAAGAAGGTGGTGTCGCAGCAGTGATGAGAATCGGTCCGACGGCCAGTCGTCGACAGGGGCGTTGAACACGTTGCCCGCGTTGGCGATGATCGCGTCGAGCCGGCCGTACTCACGCTCCGCGAGGTCAACAGCCATTTGACCGCCCTTCTCCGTGCTCAGGTCTTCCGTGCAGGCCACCGCGCGCCCACCCTCGGCGAGGATTGCGCGCACGACGTCGTTGGCCGGCGCCGGGTCGTGGCCGTTGCCGTCCAGGTCGCCACCGTTGTCTGCGACGACCACCGCGGCACCGCGGCGCGCGACTTCGAGGCTGTAGGCCGCTCCCAGCCCGCGACCGCCGCCGGTGACGAGCACGACTCGGTCTGTGAAGGACACTATGCTCATTCGAGCTCCCTAGCGGGTTGGCGCGGTGGCGAGGTTGGTCCAATGCGGCGTGAAGGGCGCGATGGTCGACAGGTCGTACAGGCCGGGCGCGGCGGCCACCACCGCTGGAATGGCGTTGATCGCGTGCATGGCGGTCGCCAGGCAGCCTTGTTCGGCGTGGTCCTCGCCCTCTGAGCCGATTACGAGGTGCAGTCGCATGGTGGGTTTGCCCTCGAACGTCACCTCGTAGCCGATCTCCGTAGGCCAGTCAGGCGCGAGGTCGTCGGCCATTCGGGTGAGATGCTCGACGGCCAAGACGGTTTCCCCGCAGTCGACTTCGACGCCGAACCGCATGGCGCCGACGGTGCCCGCGGCGATCTCGCCTGCTGCCACCGTCAACGCGCGCGGGGTCGTCGCGACCTCGCGAAATCCCTCCACCGAGCAGATCTCCAATCCCAGTGCCTGCGTCAGCACGGTGGCGCTGCCGATCCACGCGCTCGCCGCATAATCGGTGTTGCACAGCAGTGGCGTGGTGTCGTCCGGTGCGTGGCCGAAGCCCATCGCGTTGAAAATCAGGTCGTGGCTGGCATAGGTGGAGTAGTTCAGCACTTCGCGAACGCTGATGCGCGTGGTGCGCTCAGTGAGCCGGGCCAGGATCGGTCCGATCGACTCACCGACGAAGCCCGGGTACAGGCCCAGTCCCAGGAAGGAGGATCGGCCTGCGCGACAGGCGTCTTCGATTGCGTCGGCGAGCGACGCGTGCAGCGAACGGGGATGGATGAACCGGCTTCCGGTGGCCACCACGTTCTTCCCCGACGCGAGCAGGTCGCAGACATCGGCGAAACAGCCCGGTGTGTCGGTCTCCACCTTGCCCATGTAGAGCACGACGTCGGCATCGGTGCCGATGATCTGGTCGCGATCGGCGGTGGTGAGCAGACCGGCCTCGGCGCCCCCGCAAAGCACGCCCGCGTCAACGCCCGCCTTCGCCTCGTCGTAGACGCACACGCCGACCAGGTCCAGATCCGGCCTGCTCAGCACGTGCCGCAGCGACATCATTCCGGTGACGCCTGTCGCCCATTGGATCACTCGTGTCATCGTCGGCCGCCTCAGTCCCAGACCACGTCGAGGCGCGGAGGCGATCGGAACATCGTGCCGGTGATGAACGGCGGCGGTGCGTCGGGATCGAGTCGCAGGTTCGGCAGCTGGTCGAACAGCGCATTGAAGATCTTCATGCTCTCGAGTCGCGCAAGGTGCATGCCGAGGCAGACATGCGCGCCATGGGCGAAACCGATGTGCGACTTACGTTCCCGAAAGATGTCGAACTTCTCCGGATCCTCCCATCGGGTCTCGTCGTGGTTCGCGCTGCCGAGGCTGAGCATCATCGTCGCGCCCCGCGGGATTTCGACCCCTCCGATTTCGGTGTCGCAGGTGACTTCCCGCATGAAGTTCAGCAGCGGCGTCTCCCAGCGGATTCCTTCCTCGATCGCCTGGGGCAGCAGCGTGCGGTCCTCGCGCACGGCGTCCAGCTGGTCGCGATGGGTCAGCAGTGCCATCGCCAGGCTGGCCGTGGACCGGGATGTGGTCTCGGCGCCGGCGGGCAGCAGATTGCGCATGAACCCGTAGATCTGCTCGTCGGACATCTTCACGCCGTCGATCTCGGCGCCGGCGAGGATCGACACCATGTCGTCCCGGGGTTCCCTGCGCCGGTCGGCCAGTATCCCGACGAAGTACTCCTTCATCTCGGCGGACGCACGCATCGCGCAGTCCATGTCGCCGCGAAAGCCGAGCAGATCGATCGCCAGTCGGTGGAATTGCAGGACGTAGGAGTCGGGAAGACCCAACAACGCTGCGATCACCCGGACCGGGATGGGCATGAACACCGCATCGACCAGGTCGGCCCGCTTGGCGTCCTTGAACTTGGCGATCGTCGCATCCACAAGCGGTCCAACGAGTTCGGACTCCCAGCGCTTCATCGAGGAGCGGGCGAAGGCGAACTCGTGCAGTTTGCGGTACACGGCGTGTTCGGGTTCCTGCATCTCCAGGATCGTCGGCCCCTGCAGCGGGCGCACGACATCCTCATAGCAGCGGGTGCTGAACGTGATGTTGTCGGTGAAGATCGCCTTCACGGTGTCGAAGGTGTAGGCGGTGAACGTCGGCGGCCCATCTCCTGAGTTGCCGTGCATGCCCATCTCCGGCCAACCGGCATGGATGGGGCCCTGAGCCCGCAGTTCGGCGAGCATCGGATACGGCGAGGCATCGCCGTCGGCACCCATCCCGGCATTGAACTTCGCCTGCGCATCTCGAATGCTCTGCTCGAGCTCCTCGATGGTCGCCGGCTCAGTCATTGGCGGCTCCTCACTGTGGCATCGCCGATACAACATACATCCTGGTGGTTGAAAACCTACATGATGTAGGTTGAACCGACCAGACCCCAAACCGCAACCAGGAGCGTTCGATTGGCCATTCGAGTCGTACAGTGGGCAACCGGCGCCGTCGGGCGGGCGGCGCTGGCGGAGCTCATCGAGAATCCCGATTATCAGCTGGTAGGACTGCTCGTTTACGACCCAGCGAAGGCTGGTCAGGATGCGGGCGCGCTCTGCGGGCTTCCACCAACCACCGGCGTGCTCGCCACGACGGACAAGGACGAGATCGTCGCCCTCGGCGCCGACGTCGTCATACATGCCGCCAGTAAGGCGCACGCCGTCGAGACCAACGCCGCCGACATCTGCCGACTGCTCGCGGCGGGCACCAACGTCATCACCACGACGTCCTACAACCATCTGCCCACCTACGGCGCCGAGACCGAGGCCGCCTTCGTCGAGGCGTGCCGCCAAGGCCAGTCGCGCTTCCACGCCGCCGGTGAGAACCCCGGATTCATGTTCGAACGTCTGGTCGCAACGGTGACCGGACTGAGCAAGACGATCGACCGGATCGATCTATACGAGGCAACCGATGTGTCGGCCGTCGACAGTCGGCCCATGCTCGTCGACCTGATGGGAATGGGCAGGCCGCCTGAAGACGTCAGCGTCGACTCGCCGATCATCAAGAAACTCGACATGGCCTACCGGCAGGCCCTCAACGCCACCGCCGACGTACTCGGCGTCACCCTCTCGCACATCGACATCTCGGTGGACGCCACGACGCTGCCGCACGACATCGAGGTACGGGCCGGAACCATCGAAGCGGGAACCGTTGTCGGGCAGCGGTTCTCCTGGGTCGGGCACTGGTCGGGCCGGCCATTGCTCGCAATCCACGAGGAGTGGGTGCTCACCCGCGACCTGCCGCAGTGGGGCCTGCAGCCGCTGGCGCCCGGGGAGAAGGCCCCGCTGATTCGCGCGGTGATCAAGGGGGTGCCCAGCTTCGAACTACAGCTCGACGTCGGCTGGGACGGGAAACTGCCCAGCGGTCAGCATGCCCAGCCGGGACATCTGATGATCGCCATGGGCGCGATCCGCGCAATTCCCGACGTGCTGGCGCAGCCGCCGGGCATCGTCACCGCACCGGTCTTCGGCGCGATCCGGCTAGCCGGCGCCAACCGCCCGTGAGATGTGGTCACTCGGCGTCGCATGAAAGACATGGCCAGTGCCGTCGGGAAGCACCCGCCGGGCAACCAGATAGTCGGTGCCCATCCACCCCTGCCGGATGAACCGGCCGAAGCGCAGAAATGTCCCCGGCGCCCCGCTGGCCGACGGAATGAGCTTGACCGCTTCGATGCCCTCCTTGACGCCCTCCCCCGTCAACGGCCGCGCCGCGGCAAGGCCGCGCACGATCACGGTGGCGACGTCGTGGCAGAGGCCGGGCATCGAATGACACGGCCTGCGGCCGTAGCGCGCCTCGAACCGGTCCAGGAACGCGTGCCCGACCCGATTGCGCTCGTCGTAGCTGTCCAGCCCGATCCAGCCGGAAAGCTGCCGCATCCACTCGGCGCTGATGTGCGCCATCTCGAACGCGGTGGTGGTGTACCGCGGTGGATCCCAACCCGCGGCGGCCAACGCGTCGGAAAACCCCCACAGGCCGTGGCCGAAGCCGACATGCACGATGGCATCAGGCTCAGCGGACCGCAGCGCCTTGACCGCTTCGGCCTTGTCGGCCTCGACCTGCGGAATGGCCACCGTCGTGACGACCTTCAAACCGGCTGCGGAATAAGCTTTTTCGGCGAAGGCCAGATACTCCTTACCGATCAGCGACGCCTCATAGGCGATGGCGATCCGCGACCGGCCGTCACCGATCATCACCGCGGCCAACATCACGGGCTCCTCCGGCATCGACCCGTTGTTCAGCGCGAACGTCCACTCGCTCAGCGCCCCCTCCGAGCCCGAGAGAATGATGTTGGGCACCTTGGCCACCCGGTTCGCGTGCGCGGTCAACGGGACCGCGTTGTCGGAGACATACGGGCCGAAGATGGCCAGGCACCCGGCGTCGACCAGTTCGTCGTAAGCCCGTTCCACCGCCTGATACGTGCCGTTGGGCAGCCCGACCACGTTGCGCTCAACCAGTTCGATCGGGCGGTCGACGACGCCGGCCGAAACGGCCTCGTCGAAAACCATCCGCAGGGTGTCGAGGGTGTCGTTGTCCACTCCGGCCCTCGTCGGATAGTCGTTCAAGAGGCCGACTTTCAGCGGTGCCACCGAACCGTATCCGCGAACGTCGTCGTCTGCCATACCCGCAACATACAGGATGAATGTTGATAGCATGCCGACATGGCCAAGCGGGGAGGCACCGATACCGAGCGGCGGGCACGCGGCGATCAGACCCGGCGCAACCTCGTAAATGCGGGCCGGGCCCTGTTCGTCGAGAAGGGCTACTTCAACACCAGCATCGGCGAACTCGTCGCGACGTCGGGTGTCGGCACCCGCGGGGCGTTCTACCACCATTTCAAGGACAAGTCCGAGCTGTTCCGCGCGGTGTTCGAGGAGGTCGAGCGCGACCTGACGCTGCGGTCGCTGGCCTCCCCGCCGAAGGGCGCCGACTCGTGGGAGCGGCTCTCAGCCGGCTTGCACGGCTTCCTGGAATCGGCATTGGAACCCGAAGTGCAGCGCGTGATGCTGCTCGACGGACCCGTGGTGCTGGGCTGGCGGACATTGCGGGCGATTCAGGAGGGCAACAGCATCGCTCTCATCAACGACATGGTCCGCGAGGCCATCGCCGAGGGTGTCATCGACGACCAGCCCGTCGGAGAGCTGACGCACATGGTCGTCGCCGCACTGGAGGAGGGCGCGCTACTCGTCGCCCATGCCGCGCGTCCGGCTCGCGCCCGTGGACGGGCGGCCAAGGTACTCGACCGCCTGCTGCTGAGCTTCGCCGTCGAGCCGCGGAAGGTATTGCGGCGTTGATGGAAATGAGCATTATCGTGATTGACAATGGTCACTCTCAACTCCTGATAATGTTCCTCGCGTCCGCCGTTCGTAGGGAGAATCATGTCTGACAGGCCCGCACTGCGAGCTGCCGTCGTCGGAGCATCGGCAGGGCTGGGCCGATCCATCGGCATCGGGCTGGCGAAGAAGGGCAGCAGGGTCGCGTTCCTCGCCCGACGTCACGACCGGCTGGTCAGGGCGATGGACGAAGCCGGCAACGGCGCCATCGCGGTGACATGCGACGTCACCGACGCAGCGGCCTCTCAACGCGCCGTCGCCGAGGTCGTCGAGGAGTTCGGCGGGCTGGACGCGCTCGTCTACACAACCGGCATGGGCGTGCTGGCGCCGCTGGCCGATGTGACAAGCGAGCAGTGGGCACAGCTGTTCGCCACCAACGTCACCGGTGCCTCGCTCATCACCGCGGCCGCGGCACCGCACCTGGCGGAATCGGCGGGCTCAGCGGTCTATCTGTCGTCACTCAGCGCGTCCTACACCACCCCGTGGCCATTCCTGGGCTCCTACGCGGTCACCAAGGGCGCGCTGGACAAGCTGGTCGAGGCCTGGCGCGTCGAACACCCCAACATCGGCTTCACCCGCCTCGCGGTCGGCGACAGCCTCGGCGGCACCGGCGACTCGCAAACCGAGTTCAGTAGTGGCTGGGACCCTGACGCGCTGGAGAAGGCCATCAGGTTCTGGATGGAGAACAAGTACATGCTCGGCGGTCTCATCGACGTCGAACACCTTGTCGAGGTCGTTGACAACGTCATTCGCTGTGGCAGCAGCGCTTTCATTCCGTACATAACCCTGGCGCCTCGCGCCTCCGACGCGGTGAAGGAACTCCGGCAGTGGTGAGGAAGCGGAGAACACGATGAAGTCCAAGGCAGCGGTCCTGCGCGGCGTCGGCGTCGACTGGGAAGTCACCGAGGTGGAACTTGATCCACCGCAGGCAGGCGAAGTACTCGTCAAGATGGCGTACGCGGGCGTCTGCCATTCTGACGAGCACTTCTACACCGGCGACAGCGTGCCGAGTCCCGACATGGAGGAGCTGATGCGGGCCGCCGGGGTGAAGGTCCCGGAGTGGTTCCCGATGCTCGGCGGCCACGAGGGCTCTGGCATCGTCGAGGCGGTCGGCCCAGAGGTACACACCCTGAAACCCGGTGACCACGTGGCGGTTTCGTTCTTTCCCGCCTGCGGAAGCTGCCGCTGGTGCGTGACCGGGCACACCTACCTGTGCGACGTCGGTGCCGACATCTACGACAAGGCCATGACCACCGACCACACCCGCCGTCGTCACCTCGGCGACGAGGACCTGATGGCGATGATGCAGGTGGGCACCTTCTCGGAGTACGTCGTGGCATCAGAGCGGTCCCTGGTCAAGATCAACGACTGGATTCCGTTGGAGGCGGCATCGCTGGTCTCATGCGGGGTGACAACGGGTTTCGGCTCCGGGTCGGTGGCGGCCGGCACCGAACCCGGCGACGCTGTGGTGGTGATCGGCGTGGGCGGTATCGGGATGAACGCCGTGCAGGGCGCAAAGATCGCCGGCGCCAAACACATCGTCGCGGTCGACCCGAACGAGTTCAAACGCGAGATCGCGCCGAGCTTCGGCGCCACACACACCGCACCCGATGCGGCCGGTGCGGTCGAATTGGTCAAGGAGATCACCTGGGGAGTGATGGCGGATCGTGTCATCCTGACCCCCGGTGTGGTGCCGCCCGACCTCGTCATGATCGCGATGATGCTGCTGCGCAAGGGCGGCACCTGCGTGCTGACCGGCATGGCCAAGGTGACGGACCTGATGGTGCCGATGAGCCTGCCGGACATGGTCAGCTCCTGTAAGACGCTCAAGGGCGTGCTCTACGGCGAGATGAACCCGCGCGACGCAATGCCCAAGCTGCTGTCCATGTATGAGGCGGGCACGTTGAAGCTCGACGAGCTGATCACCCAGCGCTACAAGCTCGATGACATCAACGAGGCGATGCGCGATCTCCGCGCGGGCAACAACATCCGCGGCGTCATCGCCTTCGACTGACCGCTCTGACTTCTTCTCGCGAGCAGACGCAAAGTCGCACAATTTCGGGCCAAAAAGTATGAGTTTGCGTCTGCTCGCCGAGGAGGGTGACCCGTCACTTAGCCCTGCGGATGCAGCTCAGCGAGCGCGTGGAGCTGTTCGAGGTAGTGCTCGAGCGAATGGTGGACGAAGCGCGCGGAGACGATCGTCGTCCCCGCCGCCTCCATCGCGTTGAGCGTTTCGGCCGTCGCCTCCGGCTTGCCCGCCGGATCCAGCGGCCGATCCGCGGGAAGGACGACGTCGAATCCGGGCGGTATCTCCTTGACCGCCAACCATTCTGACGCGGTCCCCAGCGAGATGCCGAACGGGCACCAGCCTTCGGCGAGGGTTATCGCACGGCGCAGCGACCGTCGCGTTCGACCGCCGATCCAGATCGGCATATTCGGCTGCAGCGCACAAGGATCGACCGTGAGGCCGGCGAACTGGTAGTACTTGCCTGCGTACACCGGTTCGTTGCTCGCGAGGGCGGCCCGCAGTGCGCGCAGCGCGTCGTCGGCGCGCTCGCCCCTGTCTTCGAACGGCGCGCCGAGCAGGTCGAACTCCTCCTTGAGCGTTCCCACCCCCACACCGAGGATCACCCGTCCGCTGCTGACGTGATCCAGGGTGCCGTAACGCTTCACGATGGCCAGCGGATGGTGGTAACCGAGCACCAGGGTCATCGTCGCCATCCGGATCTGCGTGGTGCGCGCGGAGATGTAGCCGAAGGTGGCCAGCGGATCCCAGTACCTCGAACCCCGCCTGCCCGCCTCCGTCGCCGGGACACCGATGTGCTCGCTGCACGTCAGATGGTGATAGCCAAGGCGATCCGCGGCCTCGGCGACGCGACCGATGTCCTCGATCGTGGCGTCCTGCTCCCAGGTCAGCGGTGCGCCGGCGACGTTGGTGACGACGGGTGTTGCGAGACCGAGTTTCACTGAAGGGGCTCTTCGCCCGCGAGGATCGTGCGGTGCATCAGCCGCCCGCTGTCGACCGGGTACTCGAGCACCCGGTGCATGGTGCCGGTGTTGTCCCAGATGAGAAGGTCACCGGGTTGCCACTGGTGGCGGTACACGTACTGCGGCTGGGTGGCCCAATCACGCAGGCGGGCAAGCAGAGCGCGGCTCTCCCTACCGGTAGCCCGATCACGTAATCGGCCGTCGCGCCGAGCAGCAGCGACTTGCGTCCGGATTGATGCGTCCACACGATCGGGCACGCCTTCGTCGGTGACTTCTGCCAGAAGACGAGTTCCTCATAGCTCATCTCGGGGCGGACGTAATACTGTGACCGCTCCGCGCTGTGCACCACCCGCAGGTCGGCGATCGCGTCCTTGTCCTCCTGCGGCAGATCGTCATACGCCGCATAGGTGTTGCAGAACTCGGTCTCGCCGCCGGTGTCGGACAGCGTGACCGCACGCAGCAGCGTGGCCAGGTTCGGGTACGGCTGCAGCGAGCCGTCGAAATGCCAGAACATCGAGCCCTTGAGGTATTCGGCCCGCTGGTTGACGTTCTTGTCGAGGGAGATCTTGTAGATGCCGCCCTGACCTTCGTTCTCCGGAATCGCGCCAAGCGTCCTGGCGATCGCGACCTGTTGCTCGTCGTCGATGTCCAGGCCGCGGAAGAACACGACGCCGCGCTGTTCGAGGATCGCGCGAATGTTCTGGGCCTCAGTGCCGCTCAACAGCGTCTCGACGTCGGTTCTGATCTCGCTGCCGATCCTCGGGGTGAGATCGACGACGTCCAACTGTGCGGAGGTGAGGCCCATGGTGTCAGCTCACCCTCGTCAGGATCGTGTTGGCGGAATGTTTGACCCGCGGCTGCTTCCACAACTCCACCGCAAGCGAGACGGTGATCAGCGAGTAGAGCAGGTTTCGCAGGTTCGCGACGTCATCGGGAAGCGGTTCGGAGTAGTCGAACTTGTCGACGTAGGCCAGCGCTTCCTCGGCGAACGGAAAGACCTCGTCGTAGAACGCCTTGATCTCGTCCATCGAACTGTTGACGCGCTTGACGTAACGCTCGTGCCCGTCCTCGATGGCCCATTCGTCGACGAGATGTTCGAGTTGCGAAAACTCCGGCGGCAGAAGCCCGCTCATCGCCCCGCCTCCCCTGCCTCGACGTAGTCCCGCACCGTCTTGTGCAGATGGCGCAGCAGGATCTCCTCGTCGTTCATGGTGAAGTGTGTCAGCGCACCGCTGTTGAGCATGGCCTGCAACCCCTCCGACGGGCTGGCGTCCTCCAGGATGATGTCGTTGAGATACGTCATCGTCAGCTCCTGGCCCAACCGTTCCTTGTGCGTGCTGGGCACCTGGTAGTACGCCTCGGTCTCGAAGATGTGCGAATGCGGCCCGGTCGGCCAGTGCGTGTGAACGGTGAAGCCGGACGCCCCGAAGATCAGCACGAAGTTCGGGAAGAACTGGAACGAGTCGAAGCCGTACTTCTCCGAGCGGGTGGGGTTGATACCCGGTGGCATCGGGCCGCGGTCGGGCTTCTTGTTCCACGGCCCCGCAGCGCTGGCTTCGAATACGCACTCGATCGGCTTGGAGTACGGCGTTCTCTGTGACGGCTCACCGGAAAACGAGAACATCCGGTGCGGGCCCTTCAGCTGATAGGCCAACGCGTCGGTGAACGGGTTCGGCTGATCGAACGCCTCCCTGGCTTCGGCGGTGAGGGCGCCGAACGACAACGCGTGCAGATACGGCCCGTGATAGCTCTCGGCGAAGCCGTCGAGGAAGATCTTCCAGTTGCACTGCAGTTCGGCCTTGAATTGGTAGACCTGGTGCGGCCCCGCGAACGGGTAGCCCTCGATGCCGTGCGCCAGCTCGCCGAGGTACGACCGCACCGACTCGGTGTTGTGCGGATTGAGGTTGATGAAGATGAAGCCTTCCCACACCTCGCACTGGATGGCGGGCACCCGGCAGTTGTCGGGGTCGAAGTCGAGCAGCAGATCCTTGCGGGTGGCGGAATGCAGTGAGCCGTCGAGCTTGTAACGCCAGCCGTGGAAGCGGCAGTACAGCAGCGGCGCGCGGCCCTGCACTTCTTTGAACGGATCGTCCTCCCACAACATCTTGTTGCCGCGGTGCGGGCAGATGTTGTGGAAGGCACGGATCACATCGTCTCTGCCGCGCACGATGATGATCGAGGTGTTGAGGAACTTCAGTTCCCTGGTGAAGTAGCTGCCCGACTTCGGAACGCGTTCGACGCGACCCATGTAGAGCCAGGTCTTGCGGAACACGTGTTCGCGTTCCTTTTCGTAGAACTCCGGCGATACGCAGTCCTCGAGCGACACCGGGCCGCGGCCGAGTTCGGGATAGGCGTCGGTCCAATGACCGCTCGCGGGCTTGGTCACCAGGCTGTTGTGACTCATGAGGCTTACCTCCCTGGGCGAAAACTACAGCCGGCGAAATGACGAAAACAGACCCATGGGCGCAACATCCTGTTGCATATTTGGAACACCGCGCACGCGAGGAGCATCGAAGAGCCATGGAACAGAACCTGCCGTTCGACCTCGACGCCCTGCTGGTGTTCGGCAAGGTCGTCGAGAACCGCAGCCTGTCGAAGGCGGCCACGCTGCTCGGCATGCCGAAGTCGACGGTCAGCCGAAAGCTCACCAAGCTGGAGTCCGATCTCGGCATCAAGCTGCTGCGCAAGAACACCCACCAGCTGACCGTCACCGATCTCGGCGAGAAGATCTACGCCCACTCGGTGAACATCCTGGCCGAGGCCAACGGTGTCCGCGCGCTTGTCGAGGGCAGCCGGGCTGAGCCCCAGGGCGAGCTGAAGGTGGCGTTACCGGTCTTCGTCGGCATCGACTACGCATCGCGGGTCGGCGCGACGTTCTTGGCGCGCCATCCCAACTCGCGGCTGGACATCCGCCTTGTCGACAACATGGTCGACCCGATCAGGGACGGGTTCGATGTGGTGTTCGGGACCGGGCCGCTGCAGGATTCCACGCTGATCGCCAGGAAGGTCTTCGATCTCGAGCTGTTCCTATGCGCGGCACCGGAGTTCGTGAACGGGCTGCCGGAGCCGGTCACCGCTCCGGCGCAATTGGAGACGTTGCCGTTCATCGACTTTGGCTTCGCGGGCCCGCGCAGGCTCAGCCTGTCGAAGAACAAGCGGCGACAGGAAGTCGCGCCGCAGGTTCGGGCGCGCGCCAACAACTTTCAGGTGTGCAAGCAGTACATCCTGCAGGGGCTGGGCATCGGTACGATGCCCACACAGATCATTTGCACCACCGAACTGCGCGAGGGCAGCATCGTGCCGGTCCTGACCGATTGGCAGCTCGAACCGCTCGAGGTGCACATGATCTACCCGTTCGAGCTGTCGTTCTCGACGCTGATCAGCGCGTTCTACGAGGCGGCGCGCGAGGTCATCGTCGAGAACATCGCCCGTTCCTAGTGTCGTGAGTCGTTATTTGTGATCTAGTTGTTAAACTGGGTTGTGCCGACGCCTCACGCTGCCGAGATTGTGTTGACCGCTGATGAGCGGGCCGAGTTGGAGGGGTGGGCC
>JAWQNE010000022.1:0-96362 GCA_033741175.1 Mycolicibacterium sp. 120270
ACAACCCCAAACCCTACGTCTGGACCAAAACCGCCGACCAAATCCTGGCCAGCATCGGAAACTACTGCACCAGAATTAATGACTCACGACACTAGGCCGGTGCGGTGACCTCGATGGCGCTGTGCACCTTGTCGATGCCGCCGCGCACGAGCGCCTGCGGTACCCACCACCACGCGTGCCACCAGTAGCGCTTGGTGACCTTCTCGAACACCCGTTTGGTCTCCGACTTGGGCAGGTTGCGGGCAGTCGCCTCGACCGGCTCACCCTTGACCTTGCCGAGCGCACCCGCCTTCTGGATGGTCACCCGCGCCGTGTTGTTGATGCGTTTGGTCTTCCACGACCCGTCGTCGGTGATGATCAGCAGCTTGTCGCCCTCGGGCACACCCCACACCGTCGTCGGCTTCGGCCGTCCGTCCTTGGTGAAGGTCGTCAGCAGCAGGTACTTCTCGTCGTAGACGTCTTTGAAACTCGGGGCCATGCCCTTCAATTCACCGGTTTCAGCAAAATCGAAACGTTGTTCTTCATGCCGCCGCGCAGTTTCGAGAAGACGTTGAACGTCTTGCCGATCAGGCCGTACCGCTTGCCGATCGCGTCGTAGGTGGCGCCGTTGGCCGATTTGTCCAGGATCGTGGCGGTCGCCTCGACGGCCTCGCCGTTGGGGTTTCCGCTGCGATCGCACGCCGCGATGGTCACCCGTGGGGTGTTGCGGATCCGCTTGACCTTCCACGACTTCTCCTGGGTGATGGCCACCAGGCCGTCACCGTTCGGCGCGGCCCAGATCGCGGTGGGCTTGGGGCGGCCGTCTTTGGTGAACGTGGTCAGCAGGATGTACTCGCTCTTCGCGACGTCGGCAAAGGTGACAGACACGAGAGTCAACGTAGCGGGAATCAGCCCTCCAGGTCGCCTTCGGTTTCCAGCAGGACCTGGCGCAGGCCGTCCAGCGTGTCGGCCTCTGGCTGTGCCCACATGCCGCGCTCGGCGGCTTCGAGCAGGCGTTCGGCCATCCCGTGCAGCGCCCACGGGTTGGACTCGGCCATGAACTTACGGTTCTCGTCATCGAGCACATAAGCCTGCGTGAGCCGCTCGTACATCCAGTCGGCCATCACGTGCGCGGTGGCGTCGTAGCCGAACAGGTAGTCGACGGTCGCCGCCATCTCGAAGGCGCCCTTGTAGCCGTGTCTGCGCATCGCCGTCATCCACCTCGGGTTGACCACGCGGGCACGGAACACCCTGGTGGTCTCCTCCGAAAGGGTGCGGGTGCGCACGGCGTCCGGGCGGGTGTTGTCACCGATGTAGGCGGCGGGCGCCTTCCCGGTCAGCGCCCGCACGGTGGCCACCATCCCGCCGTGGTACTGGAAGTAGTCGTCGGAGTCGGCGATGTCGTGCTCGCGGGTGTCGGTGTTCTTGGCGGCCACGGCGATTCGCCGGTACTGCCGGTTCATGTCGTCGGCGGCGGCGGCGCCGTCGAGGCCGCGGCCGTAGGCGAATCCGCCCCACGCGGTGTACACCGCCGCGAGGTCGGCGTCATCGCGCCAGTTGCGGCTGTCGATGAGCTGCAGCAGCCCCGCGCCGTAGGTGCCGGGCTTCGAGCCGAAAACCCTTGTGGTGGCACGGCGCCGGTCGCCGTGCTCGGCGATGTCGGCGTCGGCGTGCGCCTTCACATAGTTCTGCTCGGCCGGTTCATCGAGGTTCGCGACGAGCGCGACCGCGTCGTCGAGCATGGTGACAACGTGCGGGAAGGCGTCGCGGAAGAAGCCGGAGATCCGCACGGTGACGTCGATGCGCGGCCTGCCCAGTTCGGCGAGCGAAACCGGTTCGAGGTCGACGACGCGTCGCGATGCATCGTCCCAGACCGGCCGAACACCAAGCAGGGCAAGCACTTCGGCGATGTCGTCACCCGAGGTCCGCATCGCGGATGTGCCCCACACCGACAGCCCGACCGACCGCGGCCAGTCACCGTTGTCCTCGCGGTAGCGGGCCAACAGCGAGTCAGCCATCGCGCTCCCGGTTTCCCACGCCAGCCGTGATGGGACGGCCTTGGGGTCGACGGAGTAGAAGTTGCGCCCGGTCGGCAGCACGTTGACCAGACCGCGCAGCGGCGACCCCGACGGCCCCGCGGTGATGAACCGGCCGTCGAGCGCACGCAGGATCTGGTCGATCTCTCCCGCGGTGCCCGCGAGGCGGGGGACGACTTCGGTCGCGGCGAACCGCAGGATGGCCGCGACATCGGAGTTGTCGGTGAGGGTTTCGACGACGTCCGGGTCCCACCCCATCCGTTGCATGTCGACCAGCAGTGCGCGAGCACGGGTTTCAGCGTCATCGACGGCCGCGCGGTCGTCGCTGCCGTCCTCGGCGAGACCGAGCGCCTGCCGCAGGCCCGGGACCGTCTGATCCCCGCCGAACAGCTGACGCGCCCGCAGGATGGCCAGCACCAGGTCGACTTGGGCCTCGTCCGCGGGCGCCTGGCCGAGGATGTGCAGCCCGTCGCGGATCTGAACGTCCTTGATCTCGCACAGCCAACCGTCGACGTGCAGCAGCATGTCGTCGAACGAGTCGTCCTCGGGTCGCTCAGCCAGGCCGAGATCGCGGTCCATCTCCGCCGCGCGCATCAGCGTCCAGATCTGCTGGCGGATCGCGGGCAGCTTGCCGGGATCGAGCGCGGCGATGTTGGCGTGCTCGTCGAGCAACTGCTCCAAACGCGCGATGTCGCCGTAGGTTTCGGCTCGGGCCATCGGCGGGATGAGGTGGTCGACGAGGGTGGCGTGGGCCCGTCGCTTGGCCTGGGTGCCCTCCCCCGGGTCGTTGACCAGGAACGGGTAGATCAGCGGCAGGTCGCCCAGCGCCGCATCGGACCCGCACGCCGCGGACATGCCCAGCGTCTTACCCGGCAGCCACTCCAGGTTGCCGTGCTTGCCGAGATGCACGATCGCATCGGCGCCGAAACCCTTGTCGATCCAGTGATACGCCGCCAGGTAGTGGTGGCTCGGCGGCAGGTCTGGGTCGTGGTAGATGGCCACCGGGTTCTCCCCGAATCCGCGCGGGGGTTGCACCATCAACACGACATTGCCCGCCCGAAGCGCGGCGATGACGATCTCGCCGTCGGCGTCGCGCGTGCGGTCGACGAACAGGTCGCCCGGTGCGGGACCCCAGTGTTCTTCGACAGCCGTGGTGAGGGCATCGGGCAACGTGGCGAACCACGCGCGGTAGTCGTTGGCGGACAGCCGAATCGGATTGCCCGTCAATTGCGCGTCGGTGAGCCAGTCGGGGTCCTGACCGCCCTGCTCGATCAGCGCGTGGATCAACGCGTCACCGTCGTGGGCGTCGACGCCGGGGATGTCGCCGATCTCGTAGCCCGCGTCGCGCATGGCCCGCAGCAGCGCCACCGCACTCGCGGGGGTGTCGAGGCCGACGGCGTTGCCGATGCGGGCGTGTTTGGTGGGATAGGCGGAGAACACCACCGCGATCCGTTTGTGCTGGGGCGCAACGGAGCGCAGGCGTGCGTGCCGCACCGCGAGGCCCGCCACCCTGGCGCAGCGTTCGGGGTCGGCGACATAGGAGATCAGCCCCTCGTCGTCGATCTCCTTGAACGAGAACGGAACCGTGATGATGCGGCCGTCGAACTCCGGGACCGCCACCTGGGTGGCGACGTCGAGCGGGCTCAGGCCGTCGTCGTTGTCCTGCCACTGCGACCGCGAACTGGTCAGGCACAGTCCCTGCAGGATCGGGATGTCCAGCGCGGCCAGATGCGCGACGTTCCACGTGTCGTCGCTGCCGCCCGCGGAAACCGTGGCAGGGACAGCACCGCCCGCGGCGAGCACGGTCGTCACCATCGCGTCGGCGGACTTCAGCAGATCGAGCATGTCCGGTTCCGCGGTGCGCAGCGAGGCGCAGTAGATCGGCAGCGGCCTGCCGCCGGCGTTTTCGATTGCGTCGCAGAGCGATTCGACGTAACCGGTGTTGCCCGCCAGCTGCTGGGCCCGGTAGAACAGCACCGCGATCGTCGGGCCTTCAGGATGCGTCGAGGCGCGCTCCAGCACACCCCAGTTCGGGATGGAGGCGGGCGGCGCGAACCCGAAACCGGTCATCAGCACGGTGTCGGACAGGAACGCGTGCAGCTGCCGTAGGTTCTCCATGCCGCCCTGGGCGAGGTAGACGTGTGCCTGCACGGCGACGCCCGCGGGAACCGTGGAGTGGCTCATCAGCTCGGCGTCGGGCGCCTGCTCGCCGCTGACGACCACCGTCGGCACACCGCTACCAACGACGGCGTCGATGCCGTCCTGCCAGGACCGGTACCCGCCGAGGATCCGCACCACGGCAAGGTCGGCACCGTCGAGCAGTTCGGCGAGCTCGCCGTCCACCAGCCGGGACGGATTGGCCCACCGGTAGTGCGCGCCGCTGGCACGGGCGGTGATCAGGTCCGTGTCAGACGTCGACAGTAGGAAGATGGTGGGCTCTGGCACCCACCATTCCTATATCAACGGCGGTCAGTCGCCGAAACGGCCGTGCCATGTCTGCGGGTATGGCAGTCCGGTGGCCGCGATCAGCAGAACAAGTACTGCGCCGAAGACGATCAAGGAGAACATCATTGGCCCTTCCGTTCGTTGTTACACACGCGTGCAACTGCGAGCACCGTACGACGTAACTCCCCAGTAGGGGTCGATGTGTGCCGGACGGAACTCGCAGGCCAAGGCTGTGATGGCAGTCACATTCCGTTCTGTTCCCGATGCGCCGAACCCTTGTCGGCGGCGGGGGACGAACGACAGCTTGGGCACATGCAGGTTGTGAAACTCGGCGCCAACATCGGCGCCCGCATCGATGGTGTGGATCTCGCCGGCGACGTCGACGCGTCGACCGCGGCGGACATCAACGCGGCCCTTCTCGAGCACAAGGTGATCTTCTTCCGCGAACAGCACGATCTCGACGACGAGGGTCAACTGGCGTTCGCCCGACGGCTCGGCATCCCGACCACCGCGCATCCGACCGTGACGTCGCGCGGCAACCGCCTGTTGCCCATCGACTCGCGCTACGACAAGGCCGACGCCTGGCATACCGACGTCACGTTCGTCGACCGGATCCCCAAAGCCTCGCTGCTGCGGGCGATCACACTGCCGAGCTACGGGGGCACGACCACCTGGGCCTCGACCGAGGCCCAGGTGCCTGCGCCGCTGCGCGCACTCGCCGAGAACCTCTGGGCCGTCCACACCAACCTCTACGACTACGCATCGCCGCGCGAGTTCACCGCCGAGGAGAAGCAATTCCGCGACGAGTTCGTCGCCGACTACTACGAGACCGAGCATCCGGTGGTGCGCATTCACCCGGAGACGGGTAAGCGGGTGCTGCTGCTCGGCCAGTTCGTCAAACGGTTCGTCGGCCTCGGCACAACCGAGTCGACCGCCCTCTTCAACCTGCTGCAAAGCCGGATCACCAAGCTGGAGAACACCATTCGGTGGAACTGGGCACCCGGCGACCTGGCCATCTGGGACAACCGCGCCACCCAGCACTATGCCGTATCCGATTACGACGACCAGTTCCGCATGCTCCACCGCGTCACGCTGGCAGGCGATATCCCCGTCAGCGTCGACGGCAGGCGCAGCCGCGTGATCGCAGGCGACGCGTCGCAGTACTCGGACGTCGTGGATCCGGTGCCGCTGGCCGGTTAGAGCCGGTACATCTCCCGCGACATCGCAGAGTTCTCCAGATAGGCGAACCGCTGCGGATAGTGCTTAGGCGGATGCGGCGTCTTCTCCGGGTTGACGAACATCGCCCGCACCGCCGAGGCGACACTGTGGCGTCTGGCCGGCGCGGGCGCCAGCGCCGCCGCCGAGGCGAACAGCACCTGCTGCTCGGTGATCACTGCGGCGTCGGTCGACTGGTCGACCGCAGGCGCACTCGTGGTGTTCGGCGTCTGGTTACCTGTCTCGGTTCCTAGCGTGGTCATTGTTCCTACTCCAACCGCCCGAATATCCCGTGCTCTACTGCTCTGGGATCGCTATGGGTGAAAACTAAGTCGGCTGTTTTACCGAAACACGCGTAGTCCACTACCCCAATGGGGCCACAAGGCACGACGCGTACGGTGAGACCGATGGCCCGAGCCCGTGACCAGGACGCTTGCCCAGGAGCACTTCAGCTGCACCGGGCCGCCGATGGTGCGCTGGCCAGGGTCCGGCTGCCCGGCGGCATGGTCGCCCCGCGCCAACTGGAGGCGCTCGCACACGCCGCGATGCGGTTCGGTTCCCCGGCCATGGAACTGACCTCGCGGGGCAACATCCAGATCCGCGGCATCGACGACGATGAAGCGGCGCAAGGCCTCGCCGACGCCGTCGCCGACGCGGGACTGCTGCCATCGCCGACGCACGAGCGGGTGCGCAACATCGTCGCTTCGCCGCTGTCGGGCCGGCTCGGTGGACGCGCCGACGTGCGGGAATGGGTGAGCCTGCTGGACGCCGCGATCTGCGCCGATCCCGCCTTGGCCGCACTGCCCGGCCGGTTCTGGTTCAGCCTCGACGACGGCACTGGCGACGTCTCCGGTCTCGGCGCCGACGTCGGGGCCCACGCTCTCGGCGACACGGTCGCGCTCCTGCTCGCCGGCCGCGACACCGGCGTGCGGATGTCACCGTCGGAGGTGGTGCCGACGCTCGTGTCGATCGCGGGCCGCTTCGCCGAGATCCGCCAAAACGCCTGGCGGATATCGGAACTCGCCGATCCGTCGGCCTTGATCGGCGGCCTCGCCCCGTCCGAGGAAGCGGGTACGACGTGGCCGGCCGTCACCCGTCCGCCGGTGGGCTGGCTCACCCAGGACGACGGCCGGATCGCGCTGGGTGGGGCTGTGCCGCTCGGCGTGCTGCAGGCCCGGGTCGCCGAATACCTCGCCGCCGTCGACGCGCCGCTCGTCGTCACGCCGTGGCGCTCGGTGCTCGTCTGCGATCTCGAGGACGGCGTCGCGGACACCGCGCTGCGGGTGCTCGCGCCGATGGGCCTGGTCTTCGACGACACGTCTCCGTGGCTCGACGTCAGCGCATGCACAGGCCGCCCGGGCTGCGAGCGTTCCGCGGCCGACGTACGGGCCGACGCGGCCCGCGCCGTCAATGACATCGCCGATGTTCACCGGCACTTCGTCGGCTGCGAGCGGGCCTGCGGAAGCCCACCCCACGGCCAGGTGCTGATCGCCACCGAAGACGGATACGTGCTGCGCACACCGCCCCCGTAGGGTGAGCGGGTGCTCGATTACATCCGCGACGCCGCGGAGATCTATCGGCAGTCGTTTGCGACGATCCGCGCGGAGGCCGATCTCTCGCGATTCCCCGACGACATCGCCAGGGTGGTCGTCCGGTTGATCCACACCTGCGGTCAGGTCGACGTCGGCGAGCACGTCGCCTACACCGAGGACGTGGTCGCCAAGACCCACGCCGCGCTCGCCGCGGGCGCGCCGGTGCTGTGCGATTCCTCGATGGTGGCAGCGGGGATCACGCGGTCCCGGTTGCCCGCCGACAACGAGGTGGTGTCGCTGGTGGCCGACGCCAGAGCCGCCGAGCTTGCCGCCCGGATGGGCAGCACCCGGTCTGCGGCGGCGGTGGATCTATGGGCCGACCGGCTCGGCGGTGCGGTGCTGGCGATCGGCAATGCGCCGACCGCGCTGTTCCGGCTGCTCGAACTCATCGATGACGGTGCGCCGACCCCGGCCGCCGTGCTGGGTGGCCCCGTCGGCTTCGTCGGGTCAGCGCAGTCGAAGCAGGAACTCATCGAGCACCCGCGCGGGATGTCCTATCTGATCGTCACCGGGCGCCGCGGCGGCAGCGCGATGGCCGCGGCCGCCGTCAACGCGATCGCGAGCAGCGCCGAATGAGCGGCCGCGGAACGCTCTGGGGCGTCGGGCTCGGGCCCGGCGACCCGGAACTCGTGACGGTCAAGGCCGCCAGGGTGATCGCGGAGGCCGACGTCGTCGCCTATCACAGCGCGCGGCACGGCCGCAGCATCGCCCGCGGCATCGCCGAACCCTATCTGCGGCCCGGCCAGATCGAGGAGCACCTCGTCTACCCCGTCACCACCGAGACCACCGACCACCCCGGCGGCTACGCGGGCGCGATGGAGGACTTCTACCGCGAGGCCGCCGAGCGCATCGCCGAACACCTGGACGCCGGCCGGGACGTGGCGTTGCTCGCCGAGGGCGATCCGCTGTTCTACAGCTCGTACATGCACATGCACACCCGGCTGACCGAGCGCTTCGACGCGGTCATCGTGCCGGGGGTGACATCGGTGAGCGCGGCGTCGGCCGCGACGGGCACCCCGCTGGTGCAGGGCGACGAGGTGCTGACGATCCTTCCCGGCACCCTGCCCGTCGACGAACTCGAGCGCAGGCTGGCCGACACGGACGCCGCCGTCGTACTCAAACTGGGCCGGTCGTTTCCCGCTGTGCGGGAGGCACTTTCGTCAGCAGGACGCCTGGACGACACTTACTACGTGGAGCGGGCCAGCACCACGCAGCAGCACGTGGCGCCAGCGGCCAACGTCGACGGCGGCAAGGTGCCGTACTTCTCGCTCGCCATGCTGCCCGGTGGCGCGGCCAGACCGGCGACCACAGGCTCGGTCGCCGTCGTCGGGCTCGGCCCGGGCGACACGAACTGGATGACGCCGCAGAGCCGCCGCGAGCTGGCCGCCGCGACCGACCTGATCGGCTACGGCCCGTACCTGCAGCGCGTCCGGCCGCGAGACGGACAACGCCTGCACCCCAGCGACAACACCGACGAACCGGCGCGAGCGCGGCTGGCCTGCAGCCTCGCCGAGGGGGGCCGCGCGGTGGCCGTGGTGTCGTCCGGTGACCCGGGCGTCTTCGCGATGGCGACGGCGGTGCTCGAGGAGGCCAAGCAGTGGCCCGGCGTCGACGTCAGAGTGATTCCCGCGATGACGGCGGCACAAGCGGTCGCGAGCCGCGTCGGCGCGCCGCTCGGACACGACTACGCGGTGATCTCGCTGTCGGACCGGCTCAAACCGTGGGACGTCATCGCCGCACGGCTGACCGCCGCGGCCGCGGCCGATCTGGTGCTCGCCATCTACAACCCCGCATCCAAGACCCGCACCTGGCAGGTCGGCGCCATGCGGGACCTGCTGCTGGAGCACCGCGACCCCGGCACCCCGGTGGTGATCGGCCGCGACGTCTCCGGCCCCCGCGAAGAGGTGAAGGTGGTTCGGCTCGCCGATCTCGACCCCGCCGATGTGGACATGCGGTGTCTGCTGATCATCGGGTCGTCGCAGACCCAGTGGTACGACGATCGGGTGTTCACACCCCGCCGATACCCGACGCTCTGATACTGTCCGGGCGCCATGACCATTCCACGTGGACCCGAAAATGTAACGCCGGCGTGGCTCGGCTCCGTGCTGGGAGTCGGCGTGAGCCGGGTCGATGTCACGCCGATCGGCACGGGTCAGACCGGTGCGACGTACCGCGTGGCGGCGACGTATGAAGCCGAGCAGTCCGATGTGCCAACGTCATTCGCGGTCAAGCTGAGCGCGCAGGACGACGCGGTCCGCGAGCGGGTGGCCCTCGGCTACCGCTCGGAGGTCGAGTTCTACTCGCAAATCGCCGACAAGATGCGAATCCCCGTCCCCCGCGCCTACCACACGGAGATCTCCGACGACGGCGCGGACGTCGTCCTCCTGCTCGCCGACATGGCGCCCGCGGTGCAGGGTGACCAGATCGCAGGCTGCTCGCCCGCGGAAGCCCGGCTTGCGGTGGAGGCGCTGGCCGGACTGCACGGCCCGAGTTGGTGCGACCCGCAGTGGATGGACCTGTCTGCCATCGTGATGCCGAAGCCCGGCGACGACGACGCCGCCAAGGGCCTCGGCGAGGTGTCCCGGATGGCCGCCGACATCGTGATCGACCGGCTCGGCGCGAAGATCGCCCCGCAGGACCAGGAAACACTGGTCGCCGCAATGTCATCGGTGACGCCGTGGCTGATGGCCGAACCGAAGCGGTACGCGCTGATGCACGGCGACTACCGGCTCGACAACATGCTCTTCGACCCCGATCGGACCCGCGTCACCGTGGTCGATTGGCAGACCGTCGGAATCGGGTTGCCCGGACGCGATCTGGCCTACTTCACCGGGACGAGCCTGGAACCGGCGGTGCGTTCCGACATCGAACGCGACCTCGTCGAGCGGTACCACCGTTCGCTGCTCGAATTCGACGTCGCTGACTATGATCTCGAAACCTGTTGGAGCGACTACCGACTCGGGGCGGTGCAGGTGCCGCTGCTCGTCGCCCTCGGCACCGCGTTCGCGTCGACGACCGAGCGGGGCGACGACATGATGATGGCCATGCTGAGCCGCGGCTGCCAGATGATCCGCGAGTTGGAGACGTTGGAACTGATCAGCTCGTATCCGTCGCCCTGACCCAGGCCACGGCCTCGTCGACGGAGGCGACGGATACGACGTCCGCGGGCAGCGGCGGCCGGTCCACCATCACCACCGGAACACCAAGCGCGGCAGCCGCGTCCAGCTTCGGCCTGGTCATGTCGCCGCCGCTGTTCTTCGTGACGAGACAGTCGATGCGGTGTTCGGTGAGCAGGTTGTGTTCTTCCTCGTACCGGTACGGCCCGCGGGACAGTACGAGTTCGTGACGACGAGGCAGGGTATGCGAGTCCGGCGGTGTGACGGCCCGGATGAGGAACCACGCATCGACGTCCTTGAACGGCTCGGTGCCCGATCGTCCGGTGGTCAGGAACACCCGCTGAAAACCGTTGTCCCGCACGGCTTCGACGGCTTGGGCGTCCGACGCCGCCAGAATACAGCCGCCGGGCGGCCAAGCGGGCCTCGCGACGACCAGGTGCGCTATCCCGAGCGCGCCAGACGCTTCTGCGGCGTGCGCGGTGATCGTCGCGGCATAGGGATGGGTGGCGTCGACGACGGCGTCGATCCGTGATTCGGCCAGATAGCGCCGCAGCCCGGCCACTCCGCCGAACCCGCCGATACGCACCTCGCCGACGGGCAGCGCGGGATCGGGCACGCGTCCGGCCAACGAGCTGATCACGTCGACGCCCGGATGCAGCCGCGAGGCGAGCGCTCTGGCCTCCGACGTGCCGCCGAGCAGCAGCACCCGCATCAGTGCCGGTCCCCTCGTGTCCGCCCCGCCGAATACAGGTAGCTGTCGGCGAATCCTTCGGCGGCGAGTACGTCGCCGACGACGATCACGGCCGTTCTGGTGATCTGCGCCGCGTGCATCTCGTCAGCCAGTTCGGCGAGCGTGCACCGCAGCACGGCCTCCTGCGGCCAGCTGGCGAAAGCCACTACGGCACAGGGTGTTTCGGGACGATAACCGCCCGCGAGCAGCTGTGGGACGATGGCATCGACCTGGGCGGCGGCCAGGTGCAGCACCAGCGTCGCGCCTGGCGCCGACAGCGTCTCGAGGTCCTCCCCCTGCGGCATCGCCGTCGACAGCGTGGCGACCCGCGTCAGCGTGACGGTCTGTGCGACGCCGGGCACCGTCAGCTCACGGCCGAGCGCGGCGGCGGCCGCCGCGAACGCCGGTACGCCGGGCACGATCTGGTAGTCGATGCCGAGCGCGTCGAGACGTCTGCACTGCTCGGCGAGAGCACTGTAGAGAGACGGGTCGCCCGAATGCAGCCGCGCCACATCCAGGCCGCCCTGATGTGCGTCGGCGATCTCGTCGATGATCGCGTCGAGCGTCAGCGGTCCGGTGTCGACGACCCGCGCGTCCGGCGGGCACAGCGCCAGCAGGTCATCGGGCATGATCGAGCCCGCGTACAGGCATACCGGGCAGCTGCTGAGGAGCCGCTGTCCGCGAACGGTGATCAGGTCGGCGGCGCCCGGCCCCGCGCCGATGAAGTAAACCGTCATCGCTTGGTGACCACCCACTGCGTGACCGGCATCGCGGGGCGCCAGCCGGTGAACGTGCCCAACGGCTCGCCGAGGTAGTGCTGATAGCGGCGCAGCTCTCCACCATGGCGCTGATGCCATTGCGCGACAAGGGCTTCCGATTCCACCGTGACCGCGTTGGCGACGAGCCTGCCGCCGTCGCGCAGCCGCTCCCAGCACGCGTCGAGCAGGCCCGGTTGGGTCAGGCCGCCGCCGACGAAGATCGTCGAGGGCGGCGCGACGAACTCGAACCCCTTCGGCGCGTCGAAGTGCACCTCCACGTTGACGCCGAATGCCACCGCGTTGTCGGATATCCGCTTCCTGCGCTGCTCGTCGCGCTCGAATGCCACCGCGCGACAACCCGGCCCGCTGCGGCACCATTCGATGGCGATGCTGCCGGAGCCCGCGCCGACATCCCAGAGGTAGCCGCCCGGGTGCGGCGCGAGCGCGGCCATCGTCACCGCACGCATCGCCTGCTTGGTGATCTGCCCGTCGTGGGCGAACGAGTCGTCGGGCAGCACGCTGAACCTGCGGTCGTCCGGCAGATAGCGCACCGCGATGACGTTCAGGTCGTCGACGTCGGCCGGTGGCCGCCGCGCCCACTCCCGCGCCGTCGCCGACCGCCGCCGCTCCGCGGCGCCACCGAGTTGTTCGAGCACGGTGATCTCCGAATCTCCGCGTCCGGTCTCGGTGAGCAGGCGGGCCAGCTCGGTGGGGCTGGTGGAGTCGCGGGACAACACGACGGCCTGCCCGCCGCGGCGAACCGCAGTGTGCGTCTCGGCGGTGACGAGGCTGATGATCTCGGTGTCCTGCACGGCCCAGCCCACGCGCGAGCACGCCAGCGTCACCGACGACACGTGCGGCAGCACAGCGACTTTGTCGTTTCCATACATCCGGATCAGCGTGCCGCCGACTCCGTGCATCAGCGGATCGCCGCTGGCGACGACGTGAACGTCGCCCTCGACACCGTCGAGCAGGGCACGCAGGGCGGGCAGCATCGGCGACGGCCACGGCCGCCGCACCGCGGTCACCGTGTCGTCGAGCAGATCCAGCTGCCTGCTCGAGCCGAAGATGAGGGTGGCCCTGCGCAATTCGTTCAGCGAGGCCGGCGCGAGGCCGGACATGCCGTCCGCACCGATTCCGACGACGACGATCATCGCGGCATCCTCCGCCACACGAATTGCGGCAGTAATCGCATGCCGACGAAGAGGGGCTGCAGGGCCCACGGAATCCACACCGTGCGACGGCCTTTGGCGAGCGCGCGGGCGGTCGCCTTGGCCACTTGCGGCGGCGTGCTCGACATCGGCGCGGGCTTCATGCCCTCGGTCATCCTGCCGATGACGAATCCGGGGCGGACGAGCAGCAGCCGCACCCCGGACCCGTGCAGCGCATCGGACAGGCCGCTGCAGAAGCCGTCCAGGCCCGCCTTGGCCGAACCGTAGACGTAGTTCGCGCGACGCACTCGCACGCCGGCCACCGAGGAGAACACGACGATCGCACCCGACCCCGCCGTGCGCATCGTGTCGGCAAGCACGGTCAGCAGGTTCGCCTGGGCGACGAAGTCGGTGTGCAGCACGGCCGAGGCGTGCGCCGGATCCTTCTCGGCGCGGGCCTGGTCGCCGAGGATGCCGAAGGCCAGCACGGCGGTGCCGATGGGCCCGTGGTCGGCCACGATCGAGGCCACCAGCGGTGCGTGCGAGGCGAGGTCGTCGGCGTCGAACTGCCGGACGTCGACCTTCGCCGCACCGGCCTTCTCGACCGCGGTGACCTGCTCGGATAGCCGCTCAGGGCCGCGCGCGGCCAGCACCACGGTACGGTCCGGCGCCAGCAGCTGCGCGAGTTCGAGGCCGATCTCGCTGCGGCCGCCGAAAATCACCACCGGTCCGCGGCTCGTGTCATCCACGGCTGCGATTATCACCTGCGCTAGTTTTAGACCCGATGGCGAACGCGACCACCCGGCTCACCAACGACGCGCTGGCGTTCCTGACGGAGCGTCATCTCGCGATGTTGACGACGTTGCGCTCGGACAATTCACCGCATGTCGTCGCGGTCGGATTCACCTTCGACCCGAAGACGCATATCGCCAGGGTCATCACCAGCGGCGGGTCGCAGAAGGCGGTCAACGCCGAGCAGCGGGGCATCGCCGTGCTCAGTCAGGTCGACGGCGCCCGGTGGCTGTCGCTGGAAGGCCGGGCGACGGTCAACACCGACGCCGATGCCGTTCGCGATGCCGAACTCCGCTACGCGCAGCGCTACCGGACGCCGCGAGTCAATCCGCGCCGGGTGGTGATCGAGGTCAGGGTCGAGCGGGTCCTCGGCTCCTCCGAGCTTCTCGACCGCACGGGCGACTAACGCCGCGCGGGCCGACGTCGTTCGCGCTGATTCTGACCTTGCCTGTCGGTCAGGAAAACCTTTTCGTTCGCAAGCAGAACCTGGCTCGACGGCCATTACGCCGACGGGCCATCGCTGCGGACTATTGCCTCGCCACATTTCCCTCCTCGTGAAAGGCAATTCATGATGGCCATCCACCACACCAAGCGCTTCATCGCTGCACTCGGAATCGCGGCGGGCACCGTCGCGGTTCCCGCGCTGCTCGTGGCTGGTGCGGCGCCCGCGCAGGCCGACGACTGCTACGGCGCGCTCGCTTACAGCTATTACTGCTCCCCCGCCAGCGGTTCCGGCGCGTTCGGGTCGTCGTCGATCGCCCCTGCCCCGTCGTATGAGCCGACCACGATCGGTTCGACGATGTGGAGTTCGCTTCCGGGCTGCAGCGGCGGGGTTCTCGCCGCGCTGGACGGTGAGTGCTGACCGTCGCCAGTGAGAGTTGAAGCCGGCCGGCCGCGTGATTGCGCAGTCGGCCGGCTTTCTCACTTGATGCCGACGACCATCGAATCGGGTCCTACGAGGTGCTCGACGTAGCTGTGCTCGAAGCCCGTATCGCTCATCCAGGCGCGACAGTCCTGGCCGGTGAAGTCGAAGCCCGATCCTTCGATCAGCATGTTGAGGCTCATGAGAAGCCCAAAAGCGTTGTGCCGTCGATCATCATCGATGATTGCTTCGTAAACGATCAAAGCGCCGCCTTCCGGCAGGGCGTCGTAGGCCTTCTGGAGCAGCACGCGTTTCTGCTCCAAGGTCCAGTCGTGCAGGATGTGGCCCATGATCAGCACATCGGCGTTCGGGAGCGGGTCGGCGAAGAAGTCGCCCGGCGTGAAACTGAGGCGGCCGGTGAGTCCATGGCGGTCGACGTAGCTGTCGAATATCGGTTTGAGAACCGGAAGATCGAAGCCGCCTCCGGTCAGATGGTCGTGTGCGGTCGCGATCGCGACCGGGACAGCGCCCTGCGCGCACCCGATGTCGATCACGCTGGTGTAGTCACTCCACGGGAACTTGGCGGCGATCGCCTGGCCCGTTGCGGTGCTGAGGCCACTCATTGCGCCCGCAAACTGCTCGAGTTTCTCGGGATCCGCGTAGAGCGTCGTGAAGAATTCATCACCGCTCTTCGACTCGCTCTGCGGCTCTCCTGTGCGAAGGGCTTCGGTCAGCGAGCCCCAGAATCCATACAGCCGGGAGTTGGCCATCTCGAGCAGACCGCCGACGTAAGAAGGTTTCGCGGGATCGAGGAAACGCTCCGTCGCTGCGGTGTTGGAGTACCGACCGTCGTCGTCACGCTCCAGCATGCCCAACGCGACGAGGGCGTCGAAGAAGTCTCGTGCGCTGCGGGGATGCAGGCCGAGGCGATCACGCAGTTCCTCGCACCGTTGCGGCCCGGTTTGGCTCAACTGCCCGAATAGCCTGAGTTCGACCGCGCTCAGCAGCGTCTTCGATCCCCAGAACCCGACGCCGAGTTGCATGATCGCGTCCGGGGTCAATGCTTCGGCATCTTCAGCAGACATCCGCGGATCTGTTCGTGCCATCTGTGGCCTCTTCTCGAACCGAAGTGCAGATAGCTGATGGTTCCACATTTGGCGCATTCAAGCAGGCCAACGGCGATTTCGTGACGATGGGGTTAATTCGCTGGTCTAACCGCCTGCCTCTTGTCGGTGCTTCGAACTGGTGCTCAAAGTATGAGTTCGGTGGCCCTGCGCACCCAACCTCGACTGGGGGCACCCTCCCCGCGTGCAAGGGGACGGCCAGGCCCGGGTCGACAACTACCACCACCCCGAGCGCTACCTCATCCCCGACGAAAACGCCACCGAGGACGCCGGAGATGACGACGAGGGTGAAAAACCTTGACTAGGAACTGGATTCAGATCCCGCGGATACAACGATCAGGTCGTGCGGGCGGGTGTTGACCGGTTCAGCACCGTCGGCGGTGACGATGACGATGTCCTCGATCCGCGCTCCCCACTCGCCGGGGAAGTAGATGCCCGGCTCGACGGAAAACGCCATGCCCTCGGCAAGGGGCATGTCGTTGCCGGCGACGATGTAGGGCTCTTCGTGCACCGACAACCCGATGCCGTGCCCGGTGCGGTGCACGAACGCGTCGGCAAGACCCGCCTCGGCGAGCACGCCCCGCGCGACCGCGTCCACCTGTTCGGCGGTGGCGCCGGGGCGCACAGCCTCCACCGCGGCCTGCTGCGCGCGTTGCAGCACCGAATAACGGTGCGCCACTTCCGGACTCGGCTCGCCGATGCTGTACGTTCTCGTCGAGTCCGAGTTGTAGCCGGGGTCGTACGGGCCACCGATGTCGACGACGACGACATCGCCGACGCGCAGTTCGCGGTCCGAGCACTCGTGGTGCGGGTCCGCGCCGTGCGGCCCGGAGCCGACGATGATGAACGCGACCTCCGAATGTCCTTCTGCGACTATCGCTTCTGCGATGTCGGCGGCCACGTCGGCCTCGGTCCGGCCCGGCACCAGAAACTCGGGCACACGTGCGTGCACCCGGTCGATCGCGGCGCCCGCCTTCCGCAGCGCGTCGATCTCCGCCTCGTCCTTGATCATCCGCAGCCGGCGCAACACATCCGTCGCCAAAACCGGTGTCACGCCGAGCACCTCGGCCAGTGGGAGCAGATGCAGCGCAGGCATCGCATCGGTGACCGCCACGGCTGCCGGCGCGCCGCCAAGCGCGTCGGCCACCACCCGGTACGGGTCCTCGCCATCCACCCAGTCCCGCACCGCGATACCGAGTTCGGCGACCGCCGACTCCTTCAGCGACGCCAGCTCGAGTCGCGGCACCACGATGGTCGGCTCGCCGGACGACGGCAGTACCAGCGCCGTCAACCGCTCGAAAGTCTGCGCGCGCGAGCCGACGAGATAGCGCAGGTCGTAACCGGGCGTGATGACCAGCCCGGCGAGGCCGGCATCGGCGGCTGCCGCCGCGGCCGCCCGGAGTCGTTGCGCGTACACGTCGGTGCTGAAGCGGCCTGCTGTCATGGCAGTCAGGCTAATCGGGCCTCGAATAGCTGGCGACCTCCACCAGGTTGCCATCCGGATCACGGCAGTAGTGCGACGTCATCGGGCCCAGCGCACCGGTCTTGGTGACGGGGCCCTCGGTGATCACCACACCGCACGAGCGCAGGTGCGCGCCGACCTCGTCGGGACTCTCCTCGGCGATGAAGCAGAGGTCCAGCGATCCCGGCGCATCGACGGCGCCCGTCTTCCAGTTCGGCGCGCCCGTCGGCCGCACATTGATCTTCTGGTTCCCGAACCGCAGCGCCACCCGGCCCTCGCCGAACACCTCGCGCTGCATGCCCAGCACCCGCACGTACCAGGCGGCGATTGCGTCGACGTCGCCGGTGTTGAGCACGACGTGATCGATTCGGTTCACGCTGAAGGCCATACCTCACGCTACTGTCGGTGACCGTGGCCGCTCCCCTGTTACTGCTCGACGGCGCCAGCATGTGGTTTCGCTCGTACTTCGGCGTACCCTCGTCGATCACCGCGCCCGACGGCAGGCCCGTCAACGCCGTGCGCGGCTTTCTCGACGCCGTCGCCACCGTGATCACCCGCGAACGCCCCACCCGGCTCGTGGTGTGCCGCGACGACGCCTGGCGTCCGCAGTGGCGCGTCGACCTGATCCCCTCTTACAAGGCCCATCGCGTCGCCGAGGAGGAACCCGCGGGCCAACCCGACATCGAAGAGGTGCCAGACGACCTCACCCCGCAGGTCGACATGATCATGGAGATCCTCGACGCGTTCGGCATCCCCACCGCGGGCGCGCCCGATTGCGAGGCCGACGACATCCTGGGCACCCTCGCGGGCCGGGAACGTAAGGACCCCGTCGTCGTCGTCAGCGGCGACCGCGACCTGCTTCAACTGGTGCGCCACGAGCCGGTTCCGGTGCGGGTGCTCTACCTCGGGCGCGGCCTGGCCAAGGCGACGAAATGGGGACCCGAGGAGGTCGCCGACACCTACAACGTTCCGCTCGAACGTGCGGGCGCGGCCTACGCCGAGTTGGCGCTGCTGCGCGGCGACCCGTCCGACGGGCTGCCCGGCGTACCCGGCATCGGTGAGAAGACGGCGGCCACGCTTCTCGCACAACATGGTTCGCTGGAAGCCATCCTCGCCGCCGCACACGACCCCAAATCGAAGATGTCGAAGGCGTACCGGGCGAAGCTGCTCGCGGCCACCGACTACATCGCGGCGGCCGAACGCGTGGTCAAAGTGGCCGTCGACGCCGACGTGAACTTCTCCACGCCGTCGGATGCGCTGCCGCTGGCAGCCGAGCACCCGCGCAAGGTCGCCAAACTCGCCGAAAAGTACGGCGTGACATCGTCAATCGGCCGCCTGCAGAAGGCACTCGACGCGCTCGACTAGTGTCGACTACTTCGGGCGGCCGACCTCGTAGGTGCCGTCGTTGTCCTGGAACGTCACCGTCACCTGGCGCTTGGTGCCGTCGATGCTGACTTCGCACTCGAACGTCTCACCCTTTTTCACCGTCGGGCTCTGGCCGTCGTTGCACTTGACGTCCTTGACGTTCTTGGCGCCGTAACCGTTGGACTCGTCGGTGAGGATCTGCTGCACACCGGACTGTGCGGCCTCGACATCGAGCTTGGTGGTGACGAAGAAGCCGGGCTTCCAGAAGCCCAGCACTGCGACCACCGCGACGACGATCGCGGCGACGAGGCCGATGATGCCGCCGACCAGCGCCAGCGAGCGCTTGGAACCCTCGGGCGTCTCGGTCGAACCGTACTGCGGATACTGCCCGAACTGGCCGGGCTGACCGAACTGTCCCGGTTGCTGGCCGTACTGGCCCGGTTGCTGGCCGTACTGCGGGTAGGCCTGCTGCGTGTAGTCCTGGGGCGGTTGCTGACCGTAAGGCTGCTCGGTCGGCGGATACGGCTGTGGCGGCTGATACTGCGGCTGGCCCGGCGCCTGGTACGGGTACTGCTGCGGCGGATAGGCCGGCGGCTGCTGCTGCCACGCGGGATCCGCACCGGGTGCGGGCTGCTGCCAGGCCGGCGGCTGCTGGTGCGACGGGTCGCTCGACGGCTGGTCCTGACCCGGCCACGGCTGCGTCTGGTCAGGCCCCTGCGGTCCGCTCATCGTCTCTCCCTGAAGTTCCTGATGATCGCTGATACTGCCGACACCTTACCCTGCATCAACAGCCACGACGCCGCGCCGAATGTCGGCGATTGCGCGTTTCGCGACGGCGCGGAGCTCTGCCGTCGGGGCGGCATTGCGCACCTGATCGGCGAGATCGAGGACCTGACGGCACCAGCGCACGAAGTCGCCCGCAGATAGGGGCGAACCGGTGCGCCCGATGTCGGAGGCATCGAGCGCGGAGGCCAGATCGCCAGTGGTGGCCCAGCGGTAGATCGCGGCGACGAAACCCTCGTCCGGCTCACGGCTCTGCGCGATCCCATGCCGCTTTTCGTCGGCGCGCAACTCGGCGGCGAACCGGCGAGTGTCGGCCAGCGCGCGGCGCAGCTTGCCGGTGGGGACCTCGGCGGCCTGCGGGGTGGCCGCATCTCCGCGAGGTTCGTACAGCACCGCTGACAGCACGCCCGCCAACTCCGCGGGGCTCAGCCCCTCCCAGACGCCCGCGCGCAGGCATTCGGCGACCAGCAGGTCGCTTTCGTTGTAGATGCGGGCCAACAGCTTGCCGTCGTCGGTCACCCGTGGGGTGCCATCGACATCGCGGATGAAGCCCCGCTCGGTCAGCAGCACGACGATCCGGTCGAACGTCCTGGCCAGCGAGTTGGTCGCTGCGGCGACCTTCTGTCGAAGCTGCTCGTTGTCCCGTTCGATGCGCAGATACCGCTCGGCCAGGCGCACCTTCTCCTCACGGTCGGCGATCCCGTGGCAGGGATGACGCCGCAATTGCTCGCGAAGCTCCGCGAGTTCGGGGTCGACGTCGTCGTCGCGCGCCGGGCCGCTGCGCCTGCCCTTGGGCAAGGTCATGCCCGCCGTCGCCGACCGCAGCGCGGCGGCCAGGTCGCGGCGCACCCGCGGCTGACGGTATTCGACCCGCTTCGGTAGCGGCATCGATCCCACCTTCGCCGATCCGCCTGAATAGTCGGCTGAGGAAATCCTTCCCGCCCAACGGTTTTCGGTCAGCACGAGCGGACGCGGATCGTCGTCGTCGCGGGCAGCCTCGAGCACCACGGCCAACCCGGCGCGCCGCCCGTTGGCGATGTAAATGATGTCGCCCCTGCGCAACGACGAAAGCGCTTCGTTGATCGCCCGTCTGCGCTGCAGTCGCGATGCGCGGGACTGCGCCTTCTCGCGTTGATTGACCTGCGCGCGCAGGCGTGCGTACTCCAGGACGGGCGAGTCGCGCCCACCGAGTTCGGCTGCGATCTCGTCGAGCATCTTCTCGCCCCGTTCGATGGCGCGGACCAGGCCGACCACCGAACGGTCCGCCTGGTACTGAGCGAAGGACGACTCCAGCAACTTGTGCGCCTGGGTCGGACCCATCCGGTTCACCAGATTGATGGTCATGTTGTACGACGGCGCGAACGAACTGCGCAGCGGGAAGGTTCGGGTCGACGCCAGGCCGGCCACCTCGGCCGGGTCGACGTCGGGCGTCCACAGCACCACCGCGTGGCCTTCGACGTCGATACCGCGCCGGCCCGCGCGGCCCGTCAACTGGGTGTACTCGCCGGGGGTCAACTGCACGTGCTGCTCGCCGTCGAACTTCACCAACCGCTCGAGCACCACCGTGCGGGCAGGCATATTGATACCCAAAGCCAGTGTCTCCGTGGCGAATACGGCCTTCACCAGACCTTCGGTGAACAGCTCTTCCACGGTGTGCCGGAACGCGGGCAGCATGCCGGCGTGGTGTGCGGCGAGCCCTCTCAGCAGCCCCTCGCGCCATTCGTGGTAGCCGAGCACGACCAGGTCGGACTCGGACAGGTCGGCACAACGGCGGTCGACGATCTCGGCGATGCGGGCCCGCTCGGCGTCGGTCGTCAGCCGCAGCGACGAGCGCAGGCACTGTTTGACCGCGGCGTCGCAGCCCGCCCGCGAGAAGATGAACGTGATCGCCGGCAGCAGCTCCTCGGCCTCCAGGACTTCGATGACGTCGGGTCGCGACGGCCCGCGGTGGATGCTCGGCCGCCGCCCCCGGTGATCGCCGCCACCACGGCCGCGCGGGCGCCAGTCGGCGAGCCGGTCGGCTTCACGCCGATGTGCGATGTGCCGCAGCAGTTGTGGGTTGACGCGAAGCTCGCGGCCGTCCTTCGTCGCGTCGCCCGCGCGATAGTCGAAGAGGTCGAACAGCCGCTTGCCGACCATCAGGTGCTGCCACAGCGGCACCGGCCGGTGCTCGTCGACGACCACCGTGGTGTCCCCGCGCACGGTCTGGATCCAGCTGCCGAACTCCTCGGCGTTGCTGACCGTTGCCGAAAGGCTCACCAGCCTGACGTCTTCCGGCAGGTGCAGGATCACCTCTTCCCACACCGCACCACGCATCCGGTCGGCGAGGAAGTGCACTTCGTCCATGACGACGTACGAAAGGCCGTGCAGGGTGTCGGAATCGGCGTAGAGCATGTTGCGGAGCACTTCGGTGGTCATCACCACGACGGGCGCATCGCCGTTGATCGACTGGTCGCCGGTCAGCAGGCCGATGCGGTCGTGGCCGTAGCGGCGCACCAGGTCGGCGTGCTTCTGGTTGCTCAGCGCTTTGATCGGCGTGGTGTAGAAGCATTTTCGGCCCGCGGCGAGGGCGAGATGAACGGCGAACTCCCCCACCACGGTTTTCCCCGCGCCGGTCGGCGCGCAGACCAGCACACCGTGGCCGTCCTCGAGGGCCTGACACGCACGCTGCTGGAAGTCGTCCAACGTGAAAGGCAGCTGCTCGGAGAAGACACCGAGTTCGCCGCTAAGTGGCGTCGTCATCGACTACAACGCGTGACGAGGTGGGCACGGCGGTCGGCGGTTCGATCGGGTCGACGGGGGCGATGACCGAGGCCTGGTCATCGGGGACCTGTTGGAGCGCCTCGCGGCGCGCCTTGCGCTTGTCGTGTACGCGGGCGATCTGGATCGAGACCTCCAGCAGCAGGGTGAGCGCCAGCGCCAGCGCCAGCATGGAGAACGGATCCGACCCCGGCGTCGCGAACGCCGCGAACACGAACAGCCCGAAGATCAGGCCACGCCGCCAGGCCTTGAGGCGGTCATAGGTCAGCACGCCGACCAGGTTCAGCATGATGATCAGCAGCGGGAACTCGAAGCTGATCCCGAACACCAGAAGCAGGTTGATCAGGAACCCGAAGTACTGCTCACCCGACAGCGCGGTGACCTGGACGTCGCTGCCGACCGTCAGCAGGAAGTGCAACGCCTTGGCCAGCACGACGTACGCCAGCACCGCGCCCGCGATGAACAGCACGGCGCCCACCGAAACGAACGCCATCGCGAAGCGGCGCTCCTTGCGGTAGAGCCCCGGGGTGATGAACGCCCAGATCTGGTAGAGCCAGACCGGGCAGGCCAGGACCAGGCCCGCGGTCAGCGACACCTTCAGGCGCAACATGAACTGGTCGAACGGCGCCGTAGCGAGCAGCCGGCAATCGCCGTCGGGTGCGATCGTCGCCCGCGCGGAAGCCGGCAGCGCACAGTACGGTCCGCGCAGCCACTCACCGAGACTGTGGAAACCGAAGAAGCTGTGGGTGTACCAGAAGAAGCCGACGATCGTGGTCAGCACGACGGCGGCGGCCGCGATAAGCAGCCTGTTGCGTAGCTCGCTGAGGTGGTCGACCAGCGACATCGTCCCGTCGGGATTGATCTTCGCGCGGCGACGGCGAGGGTCCAGCCGCTTGAGGAACCCGGGGGTTTGCACGCAACTCGCCTAGTTATGTATGGACACGGACAGTCGACGCGGCGTCACGCCGCGGTCGGACGACGGGGGTTCAGGCCGGGCGCTTGTCGGTGGGTTCGGACGCCGGAGCCGCTCCGCCGGCGACATCGGACTTGGGCTGCGGTTCGGGGGTGTCGACGCGCTCCGAGGCGATCGGGGTCGCAGGCTTCTCAGCCTCCGGCTTGTCCTTCATCTCCTTGACCTCGGACTTGAAGATCCGCATCGACTGACCCAGCGAACGAGCGGCGTCAGGGAGCTTCTTTGCGCCGAACAGCAGGACGAAGACAGCGATGACGATCACCCAGTGCCAGGGTTGTAAACCGCCCAATTTGGTCACCTCCAGAGGTCTGGGGCGAGTCTACCCGCCCGTCTCGGCGCCCACGCCATACGCACGCAGCGCCGCGGCCGCCGAATCGCGGACCCGCTGCGCCAGCGACTCCGGTGCCAGCACCCGCACTCCCGAGCCGAAGCCGAGCACGAAGCGGGCCATCCACTCGTCGGAGGCGTAGGTCATCTCCGCCTCGCACGCCCCGTCCGGCAGTTCCCGCACGACCCGCAGCGGGTAGTAGTCGAACATCCAGGACGCCGAGCGGTCGATCAGCAGCGTGGCCGACGGCAGCGACGGGTCGGCGTCGAACAGCGAGGTGTCCGGCGGTGCCGCGACGGCGGGCTCAGGCGGGGCGGACGGCTCGTCGAGCACGGACGCGTCGACGATGCGGTCGAACCGGAACAGCCGCACGCCCTCGGCCGACCGGCACCAAGCCTCCAGATAGCTGTGCTCGGCGACCAGCACGACGCGGATCGGGTCGACCACCCTGCTGGTCAGCATGTCGTGGGAAGCCGAGTAGTACTCGATGGTCAGCGCCCTGTTGTGGCGTACCGCCTCCCGCACCGCGGCGGCCGCCTGGCTTTCCGCAGGCGCGGGCTCATCGACGGCGGCCTCATGGGGGTGGCTGACCGTGCCCGCAGCTGATTCGATCTTGGCGATGGCGCTGCGCGCGGCCTCGGGGTCGACCATGCCGGGCACGTCGACGAGGGCCCGAAGCGCGACGAGGACGCCGGTGGCCTCCGGCGAGGTCAGCCGCAGCGGATGGTCGATACCGGCCGAGAAGGTGACCTCGATGGTGTCGCCGGAGAACTCGAAGTCGATCAGGTCGCCGGGCCCGTAGCCGGGCAGCCCGCACATCCACAGTTGGTTCAGGTCGTCGCGCAACTGCTTCTCGGTGACACCGAGATCCGAGGCCGCCTCGGCGTAGGTGATTCTCGGGTTGGCCTGGAAGTACGGAACCATGTTCAGCAGCCGCACCAGGCGCTCGCTGATAGGACTCATGCCACTCCCGCCTGCGCGCGCAACCGTTCGAGCACGTCGTCGCGAAGGGACTCCGGTTCGAGCACGACCGCGTCGGCGCCGTAGCTGGCGATCTCGCGGGCCAACCGGTCGCTCATCCCGATGTCGATGCTGATCTCCTCACCGCTGCGACCGTTGAGTTCGCGCGGGCCGAGCACGAGCGCGAGGCGGCGCAGCGCCGTGGCGCGGCCGTCGGCGACCCAGATCTTGGCCTGCGTACCGGTCGGCGCCTCACCGATCACCTTGTGCACGATCTCGCGCAGGTTCACTCCTTCAGGCGGTGTGACGGCACCGGCGGGGCCGATGGTCTTGACGTCTGAGCCGATGCGGGACAGCCGGAACGTGCGGGTGGCGTTGCGGTCGCGATCGTGCCCGACGAGGTACCAGCGTCCGCGGTCGGTGACCACACCCCACGGTTCGACGGTGCGCGTGGTGTACGGCTCGCTGCGCGAGGGTCGGTGCGGAAACTGCACGGCCTGGCCGGAGTTGATGGCGGACAACAGGATTCCCAGCACTTCCTCCGACCCGCGGATGCCGGGCATGCCCGCGGTCGACGTGATGGCGACGCTCGCGTCTCCCGCGTCGACGTCGACGCCCGCGGCGCGCAGTTTCAGCAGTGCGCCCTGCGTCGCGGTGATCAGTTCGGGCGACTCCCACAGTTGGGTTGCCACCGCGACGGCGGCCGCTTCGTCGGCGGTCAGGTCGACGGCGGGCAGCGCATACGCCTCGCGGTTGATGCGGTAGCCCTCGGTCGGGTCGAACTGCGAGACGCGGCCGGTTTCCAGGGGGATGCCCAGATCGCGCAGTTCGTTCTTGTCCCGCTCGAACATGCGGGAGAAGGCCTCGTCGCTGGCGCTGTCGGAGTACCCGTAGACGGTCTCCCTGATCCTTTCCGCGCTGATGAACGTGCGCGTGGACAGCAGCGCAATGACGAGATTCATCAACCGCTCGACTTTGGAGATCCCCACGGTTTCAGCCTAATGTTCGCCCACCCCTCGCCGGCGCTCAGCCTGGTACGGAATGTCGGGCCGAATCCGTACAAGAGTGAGCGCTCACGCGGCGGTTTGCATGAGTTTGGCGTCGATGCGGCGCACCATCACGTCGGGTTGCCGGCGCACATCGTCGCTGACAATGGACAAGACGCCCCAGCTGATTTCCTCGAGTGCGGCCCTCTTCTGCCGATCTTTCCTGAGCGCCTCGGGCGTGCTGTGCCAATCGAATCCCTCGTATTCGACGGCAACCCTGCACTCCGGCCACGCGAAGTCCACTCGCCATAGTCGACCGTCGCGGTCGATGATCTCGTACTGCAGCAGCGGTTCCGGTAGACCTCCGTCGAGCATGACGAGGCGGGCCTCACTTTCCATGGGCGACTCGGCCCCCGGTCGGGCCAACGGAATCAGGTCCCGGACCATCACGATCCCCCTCCTGCCTGCCTGGGCTTTCGCCGCCGACAGCAGATCCTGCTGATCGCATGTGTGGCTGCGCAGGGCTGAGTCGAGCGTCGCCAGCGCGCGGGGGCGGCGAAGGCTGCGCGCCACCTCGATAGCAGTCCATGCGGGCGTGGTGATGAGGCGGCCGCGGTGACGGGTAAGGGGTGCCCCGTCGCGCCGATGTACCACCAGGCCGCGGTGGTCGCGCAGGAGATGACCGTCCGGGTTGAGCACGTGCAGATCCGTGACGTCTTCGGTGTCGAAACCATACATCGCCGCGGCAGTGCCCAAGCACACCGCGACATGTTCACCGCAGCGCAGGTCCAGTCCGCGCAGCCGGGTCAGCGCGTCGGGTGCACCAACGCTGTAGATGCTCGGGAAGACTTTCACCAGCTCGCCGCTGCGCAGTCGACGCTGCAATCCGCGACGACTCAGGTGCAGCAATATCTGCGATGAAGCCGCGACGCCGCCCTGTGCGGCGAAGACGGCCTGAAGCTCCGGCGGCATGCCGCATTTTGGTCCGCGCCAGCGGCGCACGGCCACCACGCCCTGTGCATAACCCGCGAGCGCACAGCCTTGTACACAATTGCGGCGGAAAACCGTACAAGGGTGAGCGCTCGCGGCGGCTACATCGAGGCGATGAGCCGCTTGACCCGTTCGTCGACCGAGCGGAAGGGGTCTTTACACAGCACGGTGCGCTGCGCCTGGTCGTTGAGCTTGAGATGAACCCAGTCGACGGTGAAGTCGCGGCCGGCTTCCTGTGCGGCGCTGATGAATTCGCCGCGCAGCTTGGCACGGGTGGTTTGCGGCGGGGTGTTGACCGCCTCTTCGATCTCCTCGTCGGTGGTCACCCGCGCGGCCAGACCCTTGCGCTGCAGCAGATCGAAGACGCCCCTGCCGCGCTTGATGTCGTGGTAGGCGAGGTCGAGTTGGCTGATCTTCGGGTCGGACAGGTCCATGTTGTAGCGATCCTGGTAGCGCTGGAACAGCTTGCGCTTGATCACCCAGTCGATCTCGGTGTCGACCTTCGCGAAGTCCTGGCTCTCGACGGCGTCGAGCTGGCGTCCCCACAGGTCGACGACCTGCTCGATCTGCGGGTTGGGCTCGCGGGTCTGCAGGTGTTCGACCGCCCGAGAGTGGTACTCGCGCTGGATGTCGAGCGCGCTGGCCTGTCGTCCGCCCGCCAGCCGCACCGGGCGACGCCCGGTCAGGTCGTGGCTGACCTCGCGGATGGCCCGGATCGGGTTGTCCAGGGAGAAATCCCGGAACGCCACCCCCGACTCGATCATCTCCAGCACCAGAGCGGCGGTGCCGACCTTGAGCATCGTGGTGGTCTCGCTCATGTTGGAGTCGCCGACGATGACGTGCAGGCGTCGGTACTTCTCGGCGTCGGCGTGGGGTTCATCGCGGGTGTTGATGATCGGCCGGCTTCGGGTGGTCGCCGACGAGACGCCCTCCCAGATGTGCTCGGCGCGCTGGCTCAGGCAGAAGGTTGCCGCCTTGGGCGTCTGCAGCACCTTGCCCGCGCCGCAGATGAGCTGGCGGGTGACCAGGAACGGCAGCAGCACATCGGAGATCCGGGAGAACTCCCCCGCGCGCACGATCAGGTAGTTCTCGTGGCAGCCGTAGCTGTTGCCCGCCGAGTCGGTGTTGTTCTTGAACAGGTAGATGTCGCCGCCGATGCCCTCGTCGGCGAGGCGCTGCTCGGCGTCGATCAGCAGGTCCTCGAGCACGCGCTCGCCCGCGCGATCGTGGGTGACCAATTGCACCAGGCTGTCGCATTCCGCGGTCGCGTACTCCGGGTGGCTGCCGACGTCGAGGTACAGTCGCGCGCCGTTGCGGAGGAAGACGTTCGAGCTTCGGCCCCACGACACCACACGCCGGAAGAGATACCGTGCGACCTCGTCCGGGCTCAGCCGTCGATGCCCATGAAAGGTGCAGGTCACACCGAATTCTGTCTCGATGCCCATGATCCGTCGCTGCACCTCATCGAGCTTACGGGGTGGTTTCGAGTCGCGGGCGATCAGCCGCGCCGATCGGGTCGGCTTTCCTGTGAGCGCCCTGTGGATAACGTCAGCGCCAGAACGCGCTGATCTGCCAGCATGAGGCATGGGGGGAAACACCGAAGTCGACCTGGACGCCTTGCGCTCCGTCGCTGACCACGTCACCGAAGCCGCCGACGCGATCGCGGAAATCCGTTGGCCCACACTGCCCGCCGATCAATTGACCGGCTCGGCCGTCGGCAGGGTGCCTGCGCCCGACCTGATCGCGGCGAAACTCGACGACGTCATCGCCAACATGCGGGGGTGGGCGACCGCCGCCCGGATGGCCGCCGACGCCTTCGAGGGGGCGGACACCCGCAGCGCCGACCGTTTCCCCCGCCGGTGAGCCGGCCGACCGTCACGCAGGCCGAGGCGTGGAATCCCGACTCGCTGCGCCACACCGCCGACAACTGGGACGCTGCGGCAGCCGACCTTCGGAGCCGCGTCGACGCCGTCGTGGGCGCGATCGACCGCAGCAGGGACTTCTGGTCCGGCTCGGCCGCAGAGGCGGCCCGCGGTCGCGGCGCCACGATTGCCGCCGACGGCGCGCTGGCCTGTCGGTGCCTGATCACCGCAGCCGTCGCCGCGCGTGACGGCGCCGTTCAGATGACCTCTGCGCGAGCCGTTCTGGTCGACGTGCTGTCGATCGCCCGCGCCGACGGCTTCGCGGTCGCCTACGACGGCACCGTCACCGGGCGCGGCGCCGCTTCCGTGCTGGTCCAGTTGACCGGTGGCGAAGCGCAGGTCACCACCGATGTCCTGACCGCACGCGTCACGACCGCGCTCGATGAGTTGGACGCGGCCGACGAGGACGCCGCACGCGACATCACCGAGGCGCTCACCCCGGCGCAGGCGCCGAAGGCGCAGACTTCGCCGTCCGGGGCATGGCCGGTACCGCTCGGCGACGTCGTTGCGGGCTGGTCCGTCATCGGCCAGGACCGTATCGCCGCGCAGATCGACGCGATGACGCCCGAACAGCGGCAGCGGCTGATCGACGACTTCCCCGAGCAGGTGGGCAACACCGACGGGGTGCCTTGGCCCATGCGGATCGCGGCCAACCGGGTCAACATCGCGCAGGCGATCGCCGACGAACGGCGCGACGGCGGCCCCGAAGCGCAGCGGCGTATCGCGTTCTACCAGGATCTGCTCGCCGAGGTCGACGACCCGACGCGCAGTGGCCGCAGGGTGGATCGGCAGATCCTTGCGTTCGACCCGCAGCGGTCCTCGCTGATCGAACTCAACGGGGACCTCGCCACCGCCAAGAGCGTCGCGGTGATGGTGCCCGGCATGAACACCACGATCGAGTCGTCGGCGGCGAACACCACGACGGCGCGGCGGTTCGTGTCGGCCACCCGCGGCGAGGTCGCTGCGATCACCTATCTCGGCGGCGCCTTTCCCCGCGGAGACAACGTGATCGCCGGGGTGGCCGATGCGGCCGATCCGCGCTACGCGCTGGACATGGCGCCCCGACTGGTCGCGTTCAGCGAGGATGTCGACCGCACGGTCGACGCCATCGGCCGCGACATTCCCGTCACGTATATCGGCCACTCCTATGGCGGTTCGATCCTGGGCACCGCGGAGGTGTTCGGCCTGACCGCCGACCGCACGCTCTATCTCGCGGCGGCGGGCGCAGGCGTCGGCGTCGACGACCCGACCGACTGGCACAACCGCAACCCCGACGTCCTGCGGTTCTCGATGACGGCCCCCGGCGACCTCATCGAGGTGGTGCAGGGCAACCCGGGCAGTCCGCACGGCGCCGACCCCGACGAGATGCCTGGGGTAATCCGTTTGTCGGCAGGAGATTACGACGACGGGCGGCCGATGGCAGGCCCTCGGGCGCACACCGACATCGTGAATGCGCCGTCGGACTCCTGGCGCAACATCCTGGCGGTGATCACCGGCGATTCACGAACTCTGCACAAAGCGGGGTGACGGTTGGCACACTCGGTTGCGATGTCGTTCCGTAGCAGCCCGGTCGACGGGCTCCGACTCGCGTTCGACCGGCACGGATGCCGAGCTCATCCTCGATCGCTTGGACGGGCGCTAGCACCGTAGCTGCTGTGCCGCGGCCCCTTTCCCAATCCGGTCGGCGGCATGTAGTGTGCGAAAAGCACCACGGGAGCACGCATTTACGTGCTGAGAGGACGGGTAGGCCCGTCGACCGTATGAACCTGTCCGGGTAATGCCGGCGTAGGGAGAGGAGCGTTTTACCCATGTCGCATGTCATCACGGCTGCGTCGGTGACGACGGGCCCGATCGCGGGCAGCACGAAGGTTTATCGCAATGGCGTGCCGTTCCGCCGTGTCCATCTGACCAACGGTGAGCATGTCGATCTCTATGACACGTCGGGTCCGTACACGGATGCGGAGGCGACGATCGACCTGACGGCCGGTCTTGCGCGCCGGCCGGTGGTTGGCACCCGTGGCACTCAGTTGCAGCGGGCCAGGGCCGGGGAGATCACCGCCGAGATGGCGTTCATCGCGCAGCGTGAAGGGGTCGCGGCGGAGTTGGTGCGCGACGAAGTGGCCCGCGGCCGGGCGGTGATCCCCGCCAACCACAATCATCCCGAGGCCGAGCCGATGATCATCGGCAAGGCGTTCGCGGTGAAAGTCAATGCCAATATCGGCAATTCAGCCGTCAGCTCGTCGGTCGCCGAAGAGGTCGACAAGATGGTCTGGGCCACCCGCTGGGGCGCCGACACCATCATGGACCTGTCCACCGGCCGCGACATTCACATGACGCGCGAATGGATCCTGCGCAACTCCCCCGTTCCCGTCGGCACCGTCCCGATCTACCAAGCCCTCGAAAAGGTCAACGGCGACCCCGTCAGGCTGACGTGGGAGGTGTACCGCGACACCGTGATCGAGCAATGCGAACAGGGTGTGGACTACATGACCGTGCACGCCGGTGTGTTGCTGCGCCACGTCCCGCTGACCGTTGACCGGGTCACCGGGATCGTGTCACGCGGCGGGTCCATCATGGCCGCCTGGATGCTCGCCCGTCACACTGAGTCGTTCCTGTACACCAATTTTGCCGAGCTCTGCGACATCCTGGCCCGCTACGACGTCACGTTCTCCCTCGGCGACGGTCTGCGGCCCGGCTCGATCGCCGACGCCAACGACGCGGCGCAGTTCGCCGAACTGGCCACCCTCGGCGAACTCGCCGCCGTGGCGAGAGCCCGGGGTGTGCAGGTCATGATCGAAGGGCCCGGCCATGTGCCGATGCACAAGATCGCCGAGAACGTGCGCTTGCAAGAGGAATTGTGCGACGAAGCCCCGTTCTACACGCTGGGACCGCTGACCACCGATATCGCCCCGGCCTACGACCACATCACCTCGGCGATCGGCGCCGCGATGATCGCCCAGGCCGGCACCGCGATGCTGTGCTACGTCACTCCGAAGGAACACCTCGGGCTACCCAACCGTAAAGACGTCAAGGACGGCGTCATCGCCTACAAGATCGCAGCCCATGCCGCCGACATCGCCAAGGGCCTACCCGGCGCTCAAGCGCGCGACAACGCACTTTCCAAGGCGCGCTTCGAGTTTCGGTGGGACGACCAGTTCAACCTGTCCCTCGACCCCGACACCGCAAGGGACTTTCACGACGAAACCCTGCCCGCGGCACCGGCCAAGACCGCGCACTTCTGCTCGATGTGCGGTCCGAAGTTCTGCTCCATGCGCATCAGCCACGACGTCCAGGACGCGATGGCGCAGGAAGGCCCGGGCTAGCCGGGCGGGATTCCGACGTTGCGCACCCGGCGCTGTACCCCGACGATCTCGCGCAGGCCGTCGTTGAGCAGGCTGCGGTTCAGCGGCGACAGTTCGGACATCGTGATCACGTCGCCGGGTATGTGGCCTGCGGCGATCTGGCCGACCTGATGCGCAAGGCGCAGTCGCTGCAGCATGACGAAGACATCGCACAGCGTCTGGGCGTCGCGGTCGCTGATCGCGCCTGCCTGCGCGGCGGCGGTCAGCCGGGCAGGCGTCGACGCAGATCCCACGTCGGCGCTCAACCCGCCCCACCGCGCCAGGTTCACGATCGGTGTGATCGCGTGTTGCTTGAGATCGAACGTGCCACCGCGCCGCGACAGCACATCTCGCAGCGAACGGGTCTTGACCCGCGAGGACAGCGCGTCAAGTCGCTGCAGCCGCAGCGCATCCGGATGGTCCCTGCGCATCGACCGGTAGGCGGCGGGGACGGTGTGCAGTGAGGCGTCGCCCCACACCACCCGGCCGTCGATGAGCAGGGACGACATCATCAGGGCCTGTCCTTGCAGCGGATCGTCGAGCCAGCGCTGGGCCGCCGCGGACCAATCCGACTGCGAGCGCGAGAACAGCGCCTCGTAGGCGACCGCCCCGTTGCGGTCCGACGGGAGTCCGCAGCCGTCCAGGATCTGGTGTGTGCGCCTCGCGACGGCGCGTAATTCCTCACTCGCAGAGGACTTGTCGTCATGCCAGGACAGCGCGCTGTCCACGTCGGAGGACGGCATCGCCTCGCGCCGCGCGACGCTGCCCAGCGTCAGCCACGCGAATCCGTCGACCTCACCCGATGCCTCGGACAGCGCCAGTTCGAGCGCGCGACGCACCAGGCTGTCGATGACGACGGAGAGGATCGCGCTTGTCGCCGACGCCTTGGTCCCGTTGCGGAACAGGTCGGCCGCGACTCCGGTAACGCGCTGACCGATGCTCTGCAATTCCGTTGCATCGCCTGCCAATCCGATGGACCGGCGCAGGCTGAAGCTCTGTTTGGCCGACGCGGCGAGCAGGTCGGCCTCTTCGAGCACGCCGATGACCTCGCCGCGCGCGGTCACGACCGGCATGTGCCTGATGCCGGCTTCCAGCATCTCCATCAGCACCGTCTCGGCGGTCAGGTCGGCGGTGACACGGCGCGCCGGGGCGCTCATCACCTGGTTGACCGGCGCGTCGATCGACACGCCTGCGGCCACCACCCTGGTTCGCAGGTCGTGGTCGGTGAAGATGCCCAGGTCGCCGCCCGGCAAGCGGATCAGCGCGTATGACACATGGTGCTCGGTCATTCGGCACACCGCATCGCGCACCGATGCCTCGGGTCCGACGACGAGGGTGTCGCCGTGGACGAGGTCTCCGACCGGTCTGCTGTCGAGCGTCGGCGCGATCGTCGAGCGGTCGGGCCGACTCGTCATGTGCCACACCGTGGACGCCAGGAAGGCCAGCCCCGCCGGTTTGGCGAACTGGGACCGGACCTGTGCGCCAGGAAGCCGGATCAGGGTGCTGGGCATCGACGTTCGCGCGACGAACTCGATGCCGCCACCGATGAGCATCGGGGTGTAGCCGAAGATGCCGCCCGGTTCGACGGTGTCGATCGTGGTTCCGTCGGCGCTTGCATGCAGCGTCACCTGTCCGCTGCGGACCATCCACACGTCGTCGGGCACCCGCGTCGCGTAGTCGGCGACGACGGCACCCGCGGGGAAGTCGACCACCTCCGATCCGGCGGCCAGTTCGGCGAGTTCGTCGTCGGTCATCGCCTGGAACGGCGTGTGCTCGCCCAGGAAACTCGCTAGCGCGTCAGGCGTGTCGGATGAGGTCGGCACACTTCTCCGCCATCGTCATCACCGTGATGTTGGGGTTGACCGACGGCAGTTTCGGCATCGCCGAAGCGTCGACGACGCGCAACCTGTTGGTGCCCTTGACCCGCAACTGGGGGTCGAGAACCGCCATCGGATCGCTCAACGAACCCATCCGGGCCGTCGCGGCCGGGTGATACACGGTGTTGTGACACTGATGGATGTAGTCGAGCAGTTCGTCATCGGTGGTCGCATCGGGCCCAGGTGCCAGTTCCCGGGACACCCACGGCGCCAGCGGTGACTGCTCGGCGATCCTGCGGGCCAGCTTGACGCCGGTCAGCATGATCCGCTCGTCGTAGCCCTCGGGATCGGTGAAGTAGCGCGGGTCGACGCGGGGACGGTCGCGGAAATCCCTGCTGCGCAGGCGCACCGTGCCCCTGGAACGGCCCTGCGTCACGTTGGGCGTCAGGCAGAATCCGTTGTCCGTCGTCGGATATCCGCGACGGAGCGTGTTCATGTCGAACGGCACACTGCCGTAGTGCATCATCAGGTCCGGCTGCGTGCAGCCGTCGTCGACGGTGGTGAACAGCCCGATCTCCCACCACTGCGTCGACGTGGTGACCATCGGTTGCGACGCCTGCCAGAACACCAGGCCTTCGACATGGTCGTCCAGGTTCGACCCGACGCCGGGCGAGTCGACCCGCACATCGATGCCGATCTCCCGCAGGTGCACGCTCGGCCCGATCCCGGACAGCATCAACAACTTCGGGGTGTCGATGGCACCCGCGGTCACGACGACCTCACGCCGCGCCGATACGGTGTCGTAGCCGGTGAGGTCGGGCCGGTGGTAGCGGACGCCGGTCGCGGAATTGCCGTCGTCGAACAGGATCTCGGCGACCCAGCAGCCGGTGCGCACCTCGAGGTTGCGCCTGGAGTCGAGGATCGGGTGTAGGTAGGCGTGCGAACTCGACATCCTGGTGCCGTCCTCGGCGGCGTTGATCTGGAACCAACCCGCGCCGTTGCAGACGGTCTCGCCGCGGTTGAACGCCACGGTCGGTATCCCGACCTTCGCGGCCGCCTCGAGAACCGCTGCGCCGCAGGGGTCTTTCGGCGGCACATCGCGCAGCACCACGGTCTGCTTCAGACGCTCGGTCAACGGAAGGACTTCGGCGGCGGTCCACCCGTCGGCGCCCATCGTGACCCACTCGTCGAGGCATTCCGCGGGAGGCAGAAACGCGATACACGAGTTGTGCGATGAGCAGCCGCCGAGAACCTTGCCCCGGGCGTGTCGCATGAACGAGTTTCCGCGCTCCTGCGGTTCGACCGGATAGTCCCAGTCGTAGCCGGAGTCGAGCAGGTGCATCCACTCCGACAGCACCAGGATGTTGTCGTCGCCGATGTCGGAGGGACCGGCTTCCAGCAGACAGACGGTGACGTCGGGATCTTCGGAAAGCCGCGCTGCCAGCACGCATCCCGCGGTGCCGCCACCGGCGATCACATAGTCGAATGTGCCGGTGTCGCCCATCACGCCTGCTCGAGTGGTTTCTCTACCTCTGCCATGGTCTCCGCGGCGTGTGACCTCAGGGTGCCGATGTGATGGCGGCCCTTGACGAAGTACCACAGCAGGCCCGCGCCGACGATCACGCCGATGTAGACGAACGCACCCCAGGTGTTGTACCAGGGGGTGCCGTAGACGTCCGGGCGCGGCCACGCGAGGTTCAGCGCCATCAGCGAGCCCCAGGCCACGGCGAAGAGGTTGACCGGTAGTCCCCACTTGCCCATCGTGAAGTAGCCGCCCTCCTTGAGATCCTTTGGCGGCCACTGCCCTTGGAGACGCTTCTTGAGCATCGGGCCGGTCACCATCAGGTAGGCCAGATAGATCATGATGATGGCGATCGAGGTCAGCACCGTGAAGATCTGTGCGTTCGCGATATTGAGCACCAGGATGATGACCGCGATGATGCCAATCGTCACCGCAGGCACGATCGGCGTCTGCGTCTTCGGGTTCACCGTTGCGAGCTTCTCGCCGAACGGCAACGCGTTGTCACGCGCCATTGCGAATGACAGTCGGATGGCTGCGGTGTGCACGGCCAGGCAGCAGACGGTCACCGCGATGACGATGCAGATCAGGAAGATCTTGCCGAGCGGGCCCCACATCACCTGTTCGACGATGTACTGCAACCCGCCGGAGCTCTCGCCGAGCTGCGGATCGGCCAGGTTCGGCGCGGACATCACCGCGAAAACCAGTATGGCGCCGCCGATGACGAACGATGCGAGGATGGCGCGAGCGATCGCCCTCGGCGCGGTACGGCGCGGTTCGACCGTCTCCTCCCCCAGCGAACTCGCGGTGTCGAAGCCGTACATCACGTACAGCGATGCCAGCGAGGCGACCAGGAACGCGCCGAGGAAGCCGTAGCTTTCGCCTGCGCCGTAACCCTCTGTGGAGAAGAAGATGTCGGGTCCGCGCTTGATATTGAGTGCCAGGATGACGGCGATCAGCACGGCGGCGATCAACTCGATGAACACCCCCGCGCTGTTGATCCGCGCCATCAGCCGCACGCCGAGCGCGTTCACGATGGTGGTGAAGGCGATCAGCACCGTGCCCAGGACAACGGCGTTTGCCGCATAGTCGAATTCGCCCGTGCCGTCGCCGACGATCTGGAAGCCGCTCCACAGCCGTGGCAGGTTGAGTTGGTAGGCCAGCGCGACAGCCGAGATCGTGACGATCGACGCCGTCAGCATCAGCCAACCGGATGTCCACCCGACGAATCTGCTGGCCAGCTTCTTCGACCAGTTGTACACCGAACCCGCAACCGGGTACTTCGCGGCAAGCTCCATGAAGCACAGCGCCACGGCCATCTGGCCGACGAACACCATCGGCCACGACCACAGATACGCAGGACCCGCGGTGCCGAAGCCGAAATAGAACAGCTGGAACGTGCCGGTGAGGATGGAGATGTAGCTGACGCCCGCGGCGAAGCTGGCGAACTTACCGATGCTGCGGTCCAGCGACTGTTTGTATCCGAAATCCTCCATGCCGGTTTCGGCGTGCGGGTCCTTGATGACCATGCGATTCCCCTAAACCCTTGAACCAGCCGGCCGGCGCTGGCGCGGTGTTGTGCCAGATGTGTTTGATCTCTTGGTATTCCGCCAGCCCGGTGGGACCGAGTTCGCGGCCGTTACCCGACTGTCCGAATCCGCCCCACTCCGCCGCCGCGGTGTAGTAGCCGAAATCGTTGAGCCACACCGTGCCGTGCCGAAGTGCCCGCACCACACGTTCGCCCCGCGCCGGATCGGACGTTCGCACGCCCGCCGCGAGACCGTACTGCGTGTCGTTGCCGAGTTCGATCGCCTCCGCTTCGGTTGTGAATCGCTCCACCGTCAGGATCGGCCCGAAGGTCTCCTCCTGAACGATTCGCATCGACCGGTCGCAGCGGTCGAAGATCGTGGGTGGATAGAAATAGCCCTTCGCGAGGGCGGGGTCCGCGGGTCTGGCGCCGCCGGTGACCAGCTTGGCGCCCTCGGAAATTCCTTGCTGCACATGGGCTTCGACCTTTGCCCGGTGTTGCTCGGACACCAGGGGTCCGGTCTCGCTGGCCGGGTCCATGCCGTTGCCCATCCGGATCTTCTCGGCGCGCGCGGCAAGGGCGGCGACGAAGTCGTCGGCGATGGACTCCTCCACGATCACCCGGGTGCCCGCGGAGCAGACCTGACCGGAGTGCAGGAAGACCCCGGTGAGCACCTGGTCGACCGAGCTTTCCCAGTCGGCGTCGGCGAACACGATGTGCGGGTTCTTGCCGCCGAGTTCGACGGCGACCTTGGTGACGTGTTCCGCCGCGACCCTCGAGATGACCTTTCCGGTCGCCAATCCCCCGGTGAACGAGATGAAGTCGACGTCGGGTGTATCTGTCAGCGCGGCACCCAGAGTCGCGCCGCTGCCCTGGACCAGGTTCACCACCGAAGCGGGCACTCCCGCCTCGATGAGCAGATGGACGAATGCGATCGTGCTCAGTGGTGTCACTTCGCTGGGCTTGGCGACCATGGTGCAACCGGCTGCGATGGCAGGCGCCACCTTCCACGACATCTGAAGCAGCGGGTAGTTCCACGGCGCGATCAGCACGCACACCCCGATCGGCTCGCGCACCACACGGCTGACGACGGCCGGGCTGCCGACGTCGACGAGGCGGTCGGACTCGACGCCGGCCAACCGGGAGTAATACCGGAAAACCGATGTCACGTCGTCGATGTCGATGCGGCTTTCCACCAGCGTCTTGCCCGTGTCCTTGGTCTCCAGCTCGGCGAGCGATTCCTTGTCCCGCACCAGAAGGTCGGCGACACGGTTCAGCAGCGCGGCGCGTTCCTCCACCGGTGTGGCGGGCCACTCGCCGTCGTCGAATGCCTTGCGCGCGGCAGTGATCGCATCGCGTGCGTCGTCCGGGGTGGCCTCGTCGACGACCGCGGCGACGCTTGCGTCGGCGGGGTTGATGATCTCGCGCGTTCCACCGTCGGACGCATGTCGCCACACGCCGCCGATCAGGAGATCAGGTTCACCGTTCATATCAGCTCACCGCTCAGTCGTAGCGCCGAGATGGGACACTACCCACTCTGCGAACTCCGCGATGTGCTGTTCGGCGGGTGGATGTCGTCCTGGCACCACCACAAGAAAATGACGCTGCCGACAATTGTTTGCTAGAGTTCCGCCTGCGCGTGCCGCACGGGTCGCGCATTCGGACGAGCGGAGACTCAATGAGCGGTTCGGCGCTATCTCTTCGTGCAGGCTTCGCGTTGGCGGCGATGGCACTTGGTCTCAATGTCGTCGGCCTCGTTCCCGCCCCGGTCGGTCGGGCCGACATAGCCGAGTTGCCGCCGAACTGGGCAGGCACCTGGCGTTCCGGAGGGATGGAATCCCCTGCCAGCGTTACGCTTTCCAGCACGACTCCCCTCGTAGGCGAAATAGACATTCCCGGGGTGTGCCATGCCACCTGGACCGAGGTGGCCCGGCCGTCCGATACCAATCGGATCGTCGCCGCGCACGTCACCTCGGGTCCGTGCGTGGACAACACCTGGAACGTGACACTGTCGCTCACCCACCTGGACGGCACGGACACGACCCACCCGGATACGACTTTCGCCTTGATGCCCAACGGCATCGACCCGCGCACCGGCCAACCCGCGTCGGTCGAGCCGACGTGCGCGGAGTCGTTACCCCTTGACCAGATGCCCCCGGGAAGTGAGGCGGCGCTCGAGCGTGGCGGCGCGCTTCCGAAGAACTTCTCGACTGGCATGTACGGCGCCTGTGCCTTGATCGATGCACAGGGACCGGGCGGGATCAACGAGCCCGGCGTGGCCGACGGAGTATGCAAGGGGATCGAATCGTTCATGGATCCGTTGAATCTGGGCTATTCGAAAGACGTCGTCTGCGGCACGTCGGCCCATTGAGGCCCCGAACGCGGCCGTTGAGAAGCTGCGTGTGCCCTGCGCTCTAATTGAAGGGTGTGGATCGACGATCTGAACGATCTCGTCCTACTTCCGCGAGGACGGCAGTACGAGGCGCTGCAGACCCTCCGCCAGAAGACGCAAGCCGCCGACCACGAACAGTGGAACACCACATTCGACTCGACGAGCCTGTATCAAGCGTGGACCCGGCTGCCCCTGGCACAGGGCGTCTACGAGGTCAATCGCCCGGTGATCCGGCGGGCGATCGCGGGCCGCGAGGACTGGCGGATCGTGGAGATCGGCGGGGGCAACGGCGCGCTGTGGCAGGAGTTCTTCGCCGACGCACCGCCGGGCACGCTGACGCTGATCGACCCCAACCAGAATGCGCACACCGCCGTCGCCGGGCGCCTGCCCGAACACGTCGAACTCCACTCGATCATCGAGCCGGCCGAAACCGCCGACATCCCCGGGTGCGACGTTCTCGTATGCAGTCTGACGCTTCACCATGTCGCCGGACGAGATACCCAGGAACGTGCGGCGTTTGGCCTGGACGGCGTCGGCAAGCTGGAAATCCTGCAACGCTGCCTGGCCGCGATCCGCGATCGAGCAGGGGTCGCCGTGCTCAACGAGGCGGACTGCTACCACGAAATCGACCTGGCCCCGGGCGACCCGGCACTCATCGACAGCTTCATCGACGCCTACGTTCGTCGCACCGCAAGGGCAGTCGCGGACACAATGGCCCGCTCGGGTGACGGCGACGAGTCATCGCACCCATGGCAGTTGATTTTGCGACACTGGTGCCTGGACGAGGTCGACTACGCGTTCGCAGACCGCGCCGACCGCGACGTATACGAGCTGGATGTAGCGAGCTGGCTCGCACTGTTGGCGCGCGCCGGAGCGCGAGACGTCAACCACATCTACTCCGACGAGTGGAACCTGTTCGTGCAGTACGTCTTCGGTTGACGACCCGTCGGCCTATTCCTTGGAGTCAGCTGAACTGGTATCCGCGGAGGGCAGCAGGGCCTCCAGCTCAGACCCGGTGATACGGCGGAAGGCGCGGCGCGGACGGTTGACGTCCAGGATCGCCACCTCGAGGGTGTCGGGGCCGAGGCTGCGGGATTCCGAGCCGTTTCCGCCTGCGGTGAGCGCCTCGACGGCGATCTTCACCGCGTCCGACAACTTGGTGTTCTCTGCATAGGAGTCGTTCAGCTTCTCGATGATCGGCTCCGTCGAACCGCCCATCACCACGAAATGCGGCTCGTCGGCGATCGACCCGTCGTAGGTGATGCGGTACAGCTCGGGCGCCTTTGTCTCGCGGTAGTGGGCGACCTCGGCGACACACAGCTCGACCTCGTACGGCTTGGCCTGTTCGGTGAAGATCGTCCCGAGTGTCTGCGCGTACACGTTCGCGAGCTGGCGACCGGTGACGTCGCGCCTGTCGTAGGCGTAGCCGCGGGTGTCGGCGTACTGGATTCCGCCTCGGCGCAGGTTGTCGAACTCGTTGAACCGGCCGACGGCGGCGAATCCCACCCTGTCGTACAGCTCACTCACCTTTTGCAATGAGCGAGAAGGGTTTTCGGCGACGAACAGCACGCCCGAGTCGTATGCCAGCACCACCACGCTGCGGCCGCGGGCGATGCCCTTGCGCGCAAGCTCCGACCGCTCGCGCATCGCCTGCTCGGGCGAGATGAAGTACGGAAAGCTCATGATTCACCCCGAGCATCCGTCGAGGGGCCTGCGCTGTGCCGGAATGTGTCTGCACGGGAACGGCTTTCGATCACTTCGCGGGCCAGCGCGGCGATCCGCTCCTCAGGTACCTCCTCGGCGCCCTCGGCCCCGATGATGACGGCAGTGGGATAGATGCCGCGGACGAGATCGGGTCCACCCGTTGCGGAGTCGTCGTCTGCGGCGTCGTAGAGGCCTTCGATCGCCACCCGCAGCGCCGAGTCGGCGTCGGTGACTTGCGAATACAGCTTCTTCACCGACGATTTGGCGAAGATCGAGCCGGAGCCGACCGACTGGTAGCCCTCTTCCTCGAAGTTCCAGCCCCCTGCGGCATCGAAGGACACGATGCGGCCCGCCGCCTCGGGATCCGGGTCGCCGATGTCGTAACCCGCCAGCAGCGGCAACGCGACGAAACCCTGCAGCGCAGCGCCGAGGTTGCCGCGCACCATCGTCGCCAACCGATTCACCTTGCCGAGGAAGGTCAGTGGAACGCCCTCGACCTTCTCGTAATGCTCGAGTTCGACGGCGTACAGGCGGGCGAACTCGACGGCGATGGCCGCGGTGCCCGCGATACCCGTCGCCGTGTAGTCGTCGGTGATGTAGACCTTCTTGACGTCCCGGCTTGCGATCATGTTGCCCTGGGTGGCGCGGCGGTCACCCGCCATCACCACACCGCCGGGGAACGTCAACGCCACGATCGTGGTGCCGTGCGGCAGCGCGTCGCCCGCACCCCCGCCCTCGTGGCCGGTTCTGTTCACGGGTAGCAGCTCGGGCGCCTGTTGGCGCAGAAGTTCAGAAAAGGACGAAAGGTCGACTCGCACGTGAGGAGCATATGAACCTGCGGGCGCAGGAGACGCTCCGGGTAGGGGTGAGGCAAAGTGCAGCTGATCGCGGTGCGGCCAGCTCACTGGCCACCCTTCTGGACATATGCGCGAACGAAGTCCTCGGCGTTCTCCTCGAGCACGTCGTCGATCTCGTCGAGCAGGTCGTCGGTCTCTTCGGTCAGCTTTTCGCGACGCTCCTGCCCGGCGGCCGTGCTGCCGGTGAGGTCGTCATCCTCGCCGCCACCACCACCACGCTTGGTCTGCTCCTGAGCCATCGCTGCCTCCTGCATCGTCTAAGCCAGTCGCCGGCGGGCGTATGACCGCCCGCCGTCACTCCACAGTACCGTTCAGCCGCCGGATTGCCTGGGATAGCGCGGCCAGGCAAGGCGGATATGAGCGCTCAGGTGGTCAGCTGTTCCACCAGTTCGGCGGCGCTGTCCACGGAGTCCAGCAACGCTCCGACGTGCGCTTTGCTGCCCCGGAGCGGCTCGAGAGTTGGAATCCGGACGAGCGAATCACCGCCAAGGTCGAAGATCACAGAGTCCCAGCTCGCGGCGGCGATGTCGGCGCCGAACCGGCGCAGGCACTCGCCGCGGAAGTAGGCGCGGGTGTCGGTCGGCGGGTTGTCCACCGCGTCGCGCACCTGCTGCTCGGTGATCAGCCGCTTCATCGATCCGCGGGCGACGAGCCGGTTGTAGAGCCCCTTGTCGAGACGGACGTCGGAGTACTGCAGATCGACCAGGTGCAGGCGCGGCGCCGACCAGTTCAGGTTCTCCCGGTTGCGGAACCCTTCGAGCAACCGCAGCTTCGCCGGCCAGTCGAGGATCTCGGCACATTCCATCGGGTCGCGCTCGAGCAGGTCCAGCACATTGGCCCAGGTCTGCACGATGTCGGCGGCCCGCGGATCGGGATCGCGGCTGTCCACCAGCTTGGCCACCCGATCCAGGTAGATCCGTTGCAGCGCAAGGCCGGTCAGCTCGCGACCGTCGGCCAGTGCGACGGTGGCGCGAAGCGACGGGTCACGGCTGATGACGTGCACCGCGTGCACCGGCCGGGCCAGGGCCAGGTCGGTGAGGTCCATGCCCTCTTCGATCAGGTCGAGCACCAGCGAGGTGGCGCCCAGCTTGAGGTACGTCGAGGTCTCGGCGAGGTTCGCGTCGCCGATGATGACGTGCAGCCGCCGGTACTTGTCGGCGTCGGCGTGCGGTTCGTCGCGGGTGTTGATGATGCCGCGCTTGAGCGTCGTCTCCAGGCCGACCTCGACCTCGATGTAGTCCGAGCGCTGCGACAGCTGGAAGCCGGGCTCGTCGCCGGACGGGCCGATCCCGACCCGACCGGAGCCGGTGATGACCTGGCGGGACACCAGAAACGGCGTCAGGCCCGCGATGACGGCGGAGAACGGCGTCTGCCGCGACATCAGGTAGTTCTCGTGCGAACCGTAGGACGCGCCCTTGCCGTCCACGTTGTTCTTGTAGAGCTGCAGCTTCGCTGCGCCGGGCACGCTCGCCACATGCCGCGCTGCGGCCTCCATCACACGCTCGCCGGCTTTGTCCCAGATGACGGCGTCCAGCGGGTCGGTGCACTCGGGCGCGGAGTACTCGGGGTGGGCGTGGTCGACGTACAGCCGCGCCCCGTTGGTCAGGATCATGTTCGCCGCGCCGACCTCGTCGGCATCGACGATGGGCGGCGGCCCTGAGGACCGGCTGAGGTCGAACCCCCGAGCGTCCCGCAGCGGCGACTCCACCTCGTAGTCCCAGCGCGTGCGCTTGGCCCGCTGGATACCGGCGGCGGCCGCGTACGCGAGCACCGCCTGCGTCGACGTCAGGATCGGATTCGCGGTCGGGTCCGACGGCGACGAGATGCCGTACTCGACCTCCGTCCCGATGATCCGTTGCATATCCCCAAGCCTAGGTGACGACCCCAAGTAGCCTGCGACCGTGCCTTCCGACGCGAGATTGGCTGCCGACTTCTGGTTCCTCGAGCGCGGACTGCCCACCGTCCTTCGTCCCGGCGCGCTCGTGCGTCGGCTGTGGCCGCGATCGGCGCCCGCGCTTGCCGCGTTCGCGGTGTTCATGGCGAACTCGGTGCTGACCGTCGCGATCACCGGCAAGCACACGATCAACATCGACGGTGAGCCGACGCGCACGGAGTGGTTCGTGCTCGCCCTGCTGGTTCTGGTGCTGCCCATTGCCGCGCTTGTCGGCTGGCTGGTCTCGCGGGTCACCAGCATCCGCGTCCTGACGCTGGTGGCGACGCTGTCTGCGGTGGTCATCGTCGCGAGCGGTATCCTCGGCGGCCCGAGCGAGCGGATCCTCGCCAACCTCGTATTCGAGGCGATCGTCGTCGCGGTGGGGCTGGCACTGACCGCGAGCGGGGTCGGCTCGATCCTCGGCTGGGGGCTGCGCACGGCCATGGCCAACCTCGCCTCGATCGGCGCGCTGTTCGTGCGCGCGCTGCCGGTCGTGCTGCTCACCGTGCTCGTTTTTTTCAATACCTATGTGTGGCTGATGGCATCGATCGTCACGCGGCCTCGGCTCTGGCTGGCGCTGGTCTTCCTCGGCGCGATCTCCGTCGCGTTCATCACCTCGGCCACGGTGGACCGGGTCCGGCCGATGCTGGCGGGTTCCCGTCACCCCGAAGGCGATGACGACGGCCGGCTGGCGGGAACCCCGTTCGAGGCGATGCCCGATCCCGCTGCGGCCGCGCCTCTTTCGCGCATGGAACGAGTCAACGTCGTGTTCGTGCTCGCCACGTCACAGGTCCTGCAGGTGGGCCTGGTGGCGATCGTCGCCGCGTTGATCTTCTTCGTGCTCGGCCTGATTCTGCTCAGCCCCGAACTGCTGGCGCAGTGGACCCGCAATGGCTCCGGTGACGGCGAGATCCTCGGGATGACGCTGCCGATACCCCAGGCGCTGATCCAGACCAGCATGTTCCTCGGCGCATTGACCTTCATGTACATCAGCGCGAGGGCGGTCGGCGACGCCGACTACCGAGCGCGTTTCATCGACCCCCTGATCGACGACCTTCGCCTGACGCTGGTCGCGCGCAGCCGCTACCGCGCCGCTGTGTCAGAAGGCGGGTTCTGAGCCCCTCTAAGCGTTCTCACAGCGAGGTCTTGCCAAGCTCGCGACCCTGCGGATCAACGAGGAGCCGACAGGTGCTTGCCATGCCAAAAGACAGCTAGGGAGAACATGAAGGCAATCAGTCGGATACTCGTCGCGACGGTGATGGCGGTCGCGGGGTTGTTCGTCAGCACCGGTACCTCGCACGCAGGGCTGGACAACGAGCTGAGCCTGGTTGACGGTCAGGATCGGACGCTGACAGTCCAACAGTGGGACACGTTCCTCAACGGCGTGTTCCCGCTCGACCGCAACCGCCTGACCCGCGAGTGGTTCCACTCCGGTCGCGCGAAGTACATCGTGACCGGGCCCGGCGCCGACGAATTCGAGGGCACGCTGGAGCTGGGTTACCAGATCGGCTTCCCGTGGTCGCTGGGTCTCGGCATCAACTTCAGCTACACCACGCCCAACATCCTGCTCGACGACGTCTCCCTGTTCCCGACGTTCAACCCGCTGGGCTCGGTCATCACCCCGAACCTGTTCCCGGGCGTGTCGATCAGCGCAGACCTGGGCAACGGCCCCGGCATCCAGGAGGTCGCGACCTTCTCGGTCGACGTGGCAGGCCCGGCGAACGGCGTCGCAGTCTCCAACGCGCACGGCACCGTCACCGGTGCGGCAGGCGGCGTGCTGCTACGTCCGTTCGCTCGGCTGATCTCCTCGACCGGCGACAGCGTCACCACCTACGGCGAGCCCTGGAACATGAACTAGTTTCGTCGCATGCGGGTGCTCATCGTCGAGGACGAGGAGCGGCTGGCCTCGACGTTGTCGATCGGTCTGCGCGCCGAGGGGTTCATTGTCGTCCACGCCGCCAACGGGATCGACGGGCTCTGGCAGGCCGTCGAGAACGACTTCGACGTGATCGTGCTGGACATCATGCTGCCCGGGCTGAACGGCTACGAGGTGCTTCGCCGGTTGCGCGAGCGCAACGTGTGGACGCCCGTGTTGATGCTCACGGCCAAGGACGGCGACTATGACCAGACCGACGCGTTCGACCTCGGCGCCGATGACTACCTGACGAAACCGTTCTCGTTCATCGTCCTCGTCGCGCGATTGCGTGCACTGGTCCGTCGAGGCGCCCCGCAGCGGCCCGCCGTGCTCACCGCGGGCACGCTGACGCTGGACCCGGCGCGAAGGGTGGTGGAACGGAATGCGACGACGATCCGATTGACGCCGAGGGAGTACGGGCTGCTGGAATACCTGATGCGCCACAAAGACACCGTGGTGACGAAAACCGAGATCCTGCAGAACGTCTGGGATGCGCATTACAGCGGGCCCGACAACGTCGTCGAGGTCTACGTCGGCTATGTGCGCCGAAAGATCGATATCCCATTCGGCACCAACACCATCGAGACCGTCCGCGGTGTCGGTTACCGCCTCGAGTCGGGCGCATACGCCAACGGCAACTGAACAGTGAACCGGGCACCGCCGCCCGGCCGGTCGGTGATCGTCACGGTGCCCTGATGCGCTGTGACGATCTCCCACACGATCGCCAGGCCCAGTCCCGCACCGCCTGCGCTTCGCGATCTGTTCGCGTCGAGGCGGACGAACCGGTCGAAGACCCGTTCCCGGTCGTCAGGGGCGATACCGGGCCCGTCGTCGTCGACGATGAGCACGGCATGTTCACCGCACGCATGAAGGGTGACGACGACCTCCGACTTCGCATGACGAACGGCATTGTCCAGAAGGTTGCGCAGCATCCGCGACAATCCACCGGTGTCGCCGACGACACGGGTCGGCGTGACATCGGCGCGGATCATCAAAGATGTTTCCCTGCTTTGTCTTTCGATTTCGGCGCCCAGCAGGTCGTCCACGTCGACGTCGTCTTGGGCAATGGTGAGCGCGCGCTCATCGGCGCGGGCAAGCAGCAACAGGTCGTCGACGAGGGCCTGCATGCGATGTGCCTCGGGTAACAGCGTGGTGGTCGCGAGTTCGCCGTTGAGCAGTTCAGGGTGAGCGACGGCGACCTCCAGCGCAGAGATGATCGTGGTGAGCGGGCTGCGCAGTTCGTGTGACGCATCGCCGACGAACCGCTGCTGCGCCGAATGGCCGGCCTCGATCCTGGCCAGCATCTCGTTCATGGTGACGGCCAAGGCCGATATCTCGTCGTGCTTGTCGGGCACCGGTACCCGTTCGGTCAAATCCGAAGTGCTGAACTCGGCCACCCGGGTCCGGATCGCGTCGACGGATCGTAGCGACCGCGACACCAGCACATAGGTGATCGCCGCCGACACCAGCACGACGATCGGCGCCGCCACCGCGAGCGCGATCACCACCGCTTTCACCGTGGCGAACACAACCTGGCTGCCCTCGCCGACCAGCACGGTGTAGCGACCGTCCGGACCGTCCACCGTCTGCGCGCTGAAACGTATTTGGCCGTAAGGTGATTCGTGTTCCGGCATGCCGATGTGCAGCCCGTCGCCGATCTCGGCGATCGGCACCATCGGGGCGTCCGGTGCCGACGACGAACGCCGCACGACGGTGCCGTCGGGCGTGATCACCTGCACCGCGAGTATGCGTTCGTCCGTGCTCAGCAGCCCCGGATCGAGACCTGCGGCGCCACCGGATTCGAGGCTCGCCGCGACATCGGCGACGCGGGCGGCTGCGGTGCTGTCGATTCCCGACAGCATCGAGCGGTATAGCGCTGCGGCGAGTATGCCGCCCGCCGCGGTGAGAGCCACGAACACGACCGTGGCCGCCACCAGGGCCGAGCGCGCAGATATGCCCCAGCTCCACCGCCGTCGTCGACGCATCGGCACCAGTCCATCATTCGCGCCGGAATTTCGCCATCTGTCCCGCACAATGTTTGCCGTGGCGGAAATGCGACAGGTGCACCAGTGGTTTCTGCACCGCGGGCTGCCGCTGGTGCTCACCCGCCGGGTGCGCTCACGTGCGCTGATCGAGCGCTCGGCGCCGGTGGTCAGCGGCGTCGGTGCCATCATCGCCCTCACGATGATGCTCGCCGAACTGACCGGCGGTGAACCCGACTTCGGCAACGTGATCCGCCTCGGGGTGCTGACACTCGTGCTGCTCGCCGCTCCCTTTGTGCTGTATCTGCTGCATCAGTCGGGCACCAGGCTGGGCGACGCGGGCAGGCGGTCGGCGGCGCTGTTGGTGATGGCGCTTTTCGTGTTCGGACTTCCGTTCGCCGACAGCGGGTTCTCCGGAATCGCCGCGGCGGAGATCCTCGGCTTCGCGGTGGTGGCACTGCTGGTGATCTGGTTGACCTATCTCGGGTTCGGCGCGATCGCGCTGTGGGCGTTCCGGTACGCGTTGGTTCAGGTCGGCGCGCTCGGCACGCTGATGAGCCGTGCGCTTCCGCTCCTCATGCTCACCGTGGTGGTGTATTTCACGGGTGAGCTGTGGCAGCTGGCCGCCCGCATGACACGCCAAAGACTTTGGGAAACAATCGGATTCCTGGCGATTGTGGCGATCGCCTTCATGATCACCACCATCCGTGACGAGGTCCGCGCGTTGCGGGAGGACCGGGCCGAACAGCACGATCCGGCGCGCCTGCTGAAGGGCACCCCGCTGGAGACCGAACCCGACAGCCAACCGCCGCGCACTCCCCTGTCGCTGGCCGAGCAGGTGAACGTGGTCGCGGTGATGGTGGTGTCACAGGCGATCCAGGTGGTCTTCTTCACCGCAGGCCTGTTCGCATTCTTTCTCGCACTCGGCATCGTCGCCATCCCCGACGATGTGACTGTGTTGTGGTCCGCCGAGGAGAGCTGCCCCGTCGGCGAACCACCCTGCGCCGGAACGTGGTTCGGCGTCCACATTCCGATACCGCAGACGGTGGTGCACACCTCGTTGATCGTCGCGGTGCTGTCGGGGCTCTACTTCACGGTGAGCACGAGCGTCGACCCGCTGTACCGGCAGCGCTTCTTCGACCCGCTGGTCTCCGACGTGGCGACCAGCCTTGCAGGCCGCGACGCCTACCGCGAGATGATGACGGCGTCACGTCAAGAGTGAGTAGCTGTTCGCGAGATCGTCCTGCGTCACGCTCGCCGGGTGTCCAGTGGTGTCGACGACGAGTGGCGCGGTCGGTGTGCGTGCCTCGTAGCGCCAACCAGCCGGAAGCGAAAGACGATCCGCGAGGTTCGGCAGGTCCGCCGACGACAGCGTCGGATCGACGGTCTGGCTGTAGGTCTGCATGACCCATCGCCTGCCGTCGGGATCGATCAGTTCGTAGATCTCGCGTCCCGCGTCGAAGGTGAAGACCGCTTTGCGGTCCACCGTGTTCACGCTGTAGGGCGCCGGGCTCATCGAGTCGAGCCGCACCGTGGCCTGCCGATTCATCTCCAGTCCGCCGAACGTCTTGCGCACCATCGATTCCCTGTCCACCTTGCCGATGCCGCTCATCAGCCAATAGCGGGGTCCGTTCAACAGCGCGGCCACCGCGCCGTTCTCCTCGGCGATCGCCTTCGCATCGAGCTTGTCCCACAGCTCGGCGGGACAGTCGTTCAGCGGAAACGTGTTGTAGACGGTCGCCTCGGGACCGGACTCGGTGACGCAGACGAGAAGCACCTCGCCGTAGCGCTTCCCGAACACGTCGTCGATCACGCTGAGTTCGTGGGACATAGGCGAGGCGCTCGCGGGGTGAGGTGCCTTCCTACAGGTACTGGCCGAGGTTGGACTCGGTGTCGATCGCGCGCGATGCGCTCGACGACTTGCCGGTGACGAGCGTGCGGATGTACACGATCCGCTCGCCCTTCTTGCCCGAGATCCGTGCCCAGTCATCGGGATTGGTGGTGTTGGGCAGGTCCTCGTTCTCGGCGAACTCGTCGACGATCGAGTCGAGCAGATGCTGGATGCGCAGGCCTGGCTGGCCGGTCTCCAGCACCGACTTGATCGCATTCTTCTTCGCGCGGTCGACCACGTTCTGGATCATCGCCCCAGAGTTGAAGTCCTTGAAGTACATGACTTCCTTGTCACCGTTGGCGTAGGTGACCTCGAGGAATCGGTTGTCGTCGATCTCGGCGTACATCCGGTCGACGACCTTCTCGATCATCGCCTTGATGCAGGCCGCCCGGTCGCCGTTGAACTCGGCGAGGTCGTCGGCGTGCACCGGCAGGTCCTCGGTGAGGTACTTGCTGAAGATGTCTTGTGCCGCTTCAGCATCCGGGCGCTCGATCTTGATCTTGACGTCCAGCCGGCCGGGCCGCAGGATCGCCGGGTCGATCATGTCCTCGCGGTTGGAGGCGCCGATCACGATGACGTTCTCCAGCCCCTCGACGCCGTCGATCTCCGACAGCAGCTGCGGGACCACCGTGGTCTCCACGTCGGAGCTGACGCCGGTGCCGCGGGTGCGGAAGATCGAGTCCATCTCGTCGAAGAACACGATCACCGGGGTGCCTTCGGACGCCTTCTCGCGAGCCCGCTGGAAGATCAGCCGGATGTGGCGCTCGGTCTCGCCGACGAACTTGTTGAGCAGCTCGGGGCCCTTGATGTTGAGGAAGTACGACTTCGCCTCGCGGGCGTCGTCGCCGCGCACCTCGGCCATCTTCTTGGCCAGCGAGTTGGCCACTGCCTTGGCGATCAGCGTCTTACCGCAGCCGGGCGGGCCGTACAGCAGCACGCCCTTCGGCGGCCGCAGCGAGTACTCGCGGTAGAGCTCCTTGTGCAGGAACGGCAGCTCGACGGCATCGCGGATCTGCTCGATCTGGCGGGTGAGGCCACCGATGTCGTGGTAGCTGACGTCGGGCACCTCCTCCAGCACCAGGTCCTCGACCTCGGCCTTGGGGATGCGCTCGAACGCGTAGCCAGCCTTGGTGTCGACCAGAAGCGAGTCGCCGGGACGCAGCCTGCGCGGCCGCTCGTCCCCGGCGAGTTCGTCGTCGTAGCCCTCGGGCAGGTCCTCGGACGCGACGAGCGGCTCGGCCAACCAGACGATGCGCTCCTCGTCGGCGTGACCGACGACGAGTGCGCGGTGACCGTCGGAAAGAATTTCGCGCAGGGTGGAGATTTCTCCCACCGACTCGAAGTTTCCGGCCTCGACGACCGTCAGCGCCTCGTTCAGACGAACCGTCTGGCCTTGTTTGAGAACCTTCACGTCGATGTTCGGCGAGCACGTCAGCCGCATCTTGCGGCCCGAGGTGAACACGTCGACGGTGTCGTCGTCATGGGTGGCGAGAAGCACCCCGTAACCGCTCGGCGGCTGCCCCAGCCGGTCGACCTCTTCGCGCAGCGCCAGCAATTGCTGGCGCGCCTCTTTGAGGGTTTCCATCAGCTTGGAGTTCCTGGCAGCGAGGGAATCGATCCTCGCCTCGAGCTGGTGCACGTCGCGGGCACTACGAAGCCCGCTCTGGGGACCGACCGCATTCTCCAGCTGCTCGCGCAATATCGCCGCCTCCCGGCGAAGCTGCTCGAGTTCTGCAGCCTCATCGCTGGGATCCGGTGTCCCGTAGGATTCAGAACGCTCTGACTCGCTCATGTTGCGCTCCCTCCCCGCACCCGAAGTTGGTGCAGTAACAACTTCAACGCTACCGGCGATTCAGCCATCGTGTGCGGTGTAGCGATTCGACACACCAGCACCACTTGTTAACCTGAAGCTTGATCTGAGCCCATCGGAAGGACAGCCGTGACCCTGAAATCCCTCGTAACCGGCGTTGCAGCAGTCGCCGCCGTCGGCGGCGCAGCGGCGGGTGTGACATCGATTGCATCTCCCGCGATAACTGCGGCTCCGGCCGTGCAGCCGGTGGTATGGGACATCCCGCTGCCCGCCGCGCCGGCACCCGACTTGGTCGACCCGCTGACGCAGACCGTCAACACCCTCGGTGCCGGCGGCTCGTTCGCAGGCAAGGCCTCCTACATCCAGGGCCTCGGCCGCTTCACCGGCAAGGGCGTCGAGATCAAGTACAACGACGCCGTCGCCAAGGGCTACTTGCCGCTGACCGCCACCGTCAGCGACCCCGACCTGAACGGCAACACGGCCACCGCCAACGTCACCGCGACGCTCGCCAACGGTGAGGTGCGGTCCATGCCGCTGACCTTCGTGCAGGGTCCGAGCATGACCGGTTGGCAGCTGTCCAGCCAGTCGCTGTTCGCCCTCGGCGAATTGGTGGGTTAGATCCACCGCCGTACCGCATTCCTGGGCGCCGTCACCGCAATGGTGGCGGCGTTCGGGCTTTGCGGGTGCGACAGCCCGCCACCGCCTGCGGCGCCGGACACGGAGACGACCAGCACCGTCGCTTCTCCGGCGCCTGCCGCGACGCCCCTGCCTCCGCCCGAGGCGCTCATCGACGTTCTCAACCGGCTGTCCGATCCCGCCGTGCCCGGCGCGGACAAGGTCGGCCTCGTCGAGTTGGCGACCGCGGATGACGCAGCCGCACTGGACACGTTCGGCAAGGCGCTAGCCGACAACGGCGCGCTGCCACTGACGTTCGAGGCCGTCGACCTGAGGTGGTCGGAGACCGAGGCCGGAAACGTCGTGGCGACCGTGAACGTCACCACCGCCAACAAGCCGCCCGGGCAGTTCAGCTTCCCGATGGAGTTCGCGCCGGTGGCCAACGGGTGGGAACTGACCCGCAAGACCGCCAACCTGCTACTGGATTTCGGCGAAGGCGCGACCGCGACGTCGCCTCCTCCGTGACGATGTCGGGCATGTGGATCGGCTGGCTGGAGTTCGACCTGCTGCTGGGCGACGTGCATTCGCTCAAACAGAAGCGCTCATTGATCCGCCCGGTGATCGCCGAACTGCAGCGCAGGTTCGCCGTCTCCGCCGCCGAGACCGGATCGCAGCAACTGCACCGGCGCGCAGGCGTGGGGCTGGCGCTGGTGTCGGGTGACCGCACACACGTCGTGGATGTGCTCGACGCCGCAGAACGCCTCGTCGCGGCGCGACCGGAGATGGAACTGCTGTCCGCGCGACGCGGGCTGCGGCGCAGCGACGACGACTAGTTCTAGGTCTGCTTCCTGCGGCGTGCCGGCGTCGGCGGCACCGCGCCGGGAGCGAGCTTTCGGGCGCTGATCAGAAACGCGGTGTGGCCGCGCATGCTCTGCTGCGGCCGCACGGCCAAGCCGACCACATGCCAGCCTCGCTGCAGCGTCTCCCAGGCCCGCGGCTCGGTCCAGCACTGCTGTTCGCGCAGCGCCTCGACCATCCGCGACAGCTGGGTCACCGTCGCGACGTAGACGATCAGCACACCGCCCGCCACCAGACTGTCGGCCACCGTGCCGAGCACCTCCCACGGGGCCAGCATGTCCAACACGACGCGGTCCACCTCGGGCCCGGCGTAGGAATTGACGTCCGCGATCACCAGTTCCCAGTTCTCGGGCAGTTCACCGAAGAACGTCTCGACGTTGCGCGATGCGTGCACAGCGTGGTCGTCGCGCGCCTCATAGGACACCACCCGGCCGTCCGGCCCGACCGCGCGCAGCAGTGAGCACGTCATCGCGCCCGAGCCGGCACCGGCTTCCAGCACCCGCGCGCCGGGGAAGATGTCGCCCTCGTGCACGATCTGGGCCGCGTCCTTGGGGTAGATCACCTGCGCGCCGCGCGGCATCGACATCACGTAATCCACCAGCAGGGGGCGCATCACCAGGAACGGATCGCCGTTCGCGGACTTCACCACGCTGCCCTCGGGCAGCCCGATCAGCGCGTCGTGGTCGATCTGGCCGCGGTGGGTGTGAAACTCCCCACCGGGGGTCAGCACCACGGTGTAATGCCGGCCCCTCACGTCGGTGAGCTGCACGCGATCGCCCTCGGCGAACGGACCGGTCCTTTTCACAGCCCATCAGCCTGCCAGCAGACGCGCCGACATACGTGCCCGGGGTTGTCAGTCGGCGGTCATAAGCTGCCAGTCATGGACCAGCACGAGGTCCCGACGCAGCCGACCGAGACTCGGCGGCCCGCGCTGTCGCCGTCGCGGGCCAGCGACTTCAAACAGTGCCCGCTGCTCTACCGGTTCCGCGCCATCGACCGCCTGCCCGAGCCGCCGTCGACGGCGCAGCTCCGCGGGTCGGTGGTGCACGCCGCGCTGGAACAGCTCTACGGGCTGCCTGCGGCCGACCGCATCCCCGAGACCGCACGGTCGTTGGTCGACCCGGCCTGGGACCGCATCGCCGCCGAGGCGCCCGATCTGGTGACCGACGTCGACCCCGCCGTGCGGGCGGAACTCCTCGATGAGGCCAGGGCGCTGTTGTCCGGGTACTACCGGCTCGAGGACCCGACCCGATTCGAGCCGGAGAGCTGCGAACAGCGCGTCGAGGTCGAACTCGCCGACGGCACGCTGCTGCGCGGATTCGTCGACCGCATCGACATCGCACCCACGGGCGAGATGCGGGTCGTCGACTACAAGACCGGCAAGGCGCCGCCGGAGGCGCGGGCACTCGCCGAGTTCAAGGCGATGTTCCAGATGAAGTTCTATGCCGTGGCCCTGCTGCGCTCGCGCGGGGTTCTGCCGGCCAAGCTTCGGCTGCTGTATCTCGCCGACGGCCAGGTGCTCGACTACTCCCCCGATCTCGACGAGCTGGAGCGTTTCGAGAAGACCCTGATCGCCATCTGGCGGGCCATCCAATCTGCCGGGGCCACAGGCGATTTCCGTCCGAACCCGTCGCGAATGTGTGACTGGTGCGCACATCACGCGCACTGCCCGGTGTTCGGCGGGACACCGCCGCCGTATCCGGGCTGGCCGGATCAGCCCGCCGAGGGCGACGAGGACGCCGTGCTGTACTCCGCGGAGCCTGCTGCGTGAGCACGCCTCACTACCGACGGCTCGGCGCCGACGGCGAATTCCAGGTCTTCGAGTCCACCGACTTCACCCGAAGCAATTGGGATCCGCAGATCCAGCACGGTTCACCGCCACTGGCGTTGATGACGAAACTGATCGAGGAACTCAGCGACAAGACCGCAGGCTCGGCGATGCGAATCGGCCGGGTGTCGATGGACATTCTCGGCGCGGTTCCCGTTGCGCCGGTGCGGGTCCGGGCCTGGGTGGAGCGACCGGGCAACCGCATCGCCCTGCTGTCGGCCGAGATGGTGGCCGCACGGCCTGGGGGTACCGACCGGGCGGTGGCCCGAGCATCGGCGTGGTTCTTGGCGACCACGGACACCGCCGACGTCGCCACCGACCGGTTTCCCCCGCTCGTCGAGGGCGAGGCCGACCCGTCGCCGCACAGCTGGGCGGGCGCGCCGGGCTACCTGGAGTCGATCGACTGGCGCAGGCAGCCCGCGCTGGACAACGGGTCCGCTGTCGCGTGGATGAGCCCGCTGGCCCGGCTGGTGGACGACGAGGACATGACGCAGATGCAACGCCTTGCCCTTGTCGTCGACTGCGCCAACGGCGCGGGCGCGGCGATCGATCCGGCGGCGTTCGTTTTCATGAACACCGACACCACGATGCACGTCCACCGGGTGCCGGTCGGCAACGACTTCGCGCTGCGCGCAAGGGGTTCCATCGGACCCGACGGCATCGGGGTGACCACCGCCGAGATCTTCGACCGACAGGGCTTCATCGGCACCTGCGCACAGACGCTGCTGGTCCAGCGCCGGTAGTTATATTTGCTTGTGTCTATATAGATGAAGTGCAATACTCACTGCCATGGATGTGTTCGAAGCGGTCGCGGAGCCGAGTAGGCGGGCCCTGCTCGACGCGCTCACCGAGGGTGAGCGGACGGCCGGGGAACTGGTCGGCACCCTCCCAGGGCTGACCCAGCCGACGGTGTCGCGTCATCTACGGGTGCTTCGCGAGGTCGGCCTCGTCGAGGTACGACCCGACGCTCAGCGCCGCATCTATGCGCTGCGGGCTGACGGACTTGTGCAGATCGACGAGTGGATCGCCCGGTACCGCCGTTACTGGGCCGACCACCTCGATGCGCTCGAGCGCCATCTGCAATCGAAATCAGGAGACTCGGAATGACCGCGCGGGAGGGACGGCTCACCGTCGAAGGCGATCGTGCGGTGCTGACGTTCGAGCGTCGGCTGCCGTATCCCGTCGAAACGGTTTGGGCGGCGATCGCTGATCCCGCCGAACGGGCGCAGTGGTTCGGCGAGACGACCATCGACCCGCGCGAGGGCGGCCTGATCGACATGGTGGCCACCGGCCCGCCACTGCCCGTCGAGAAGAAGCGGATGACGGGCCGCATCCTGGTGTGGGATCCCCCGCGGGTGCTCGAACACGAATGGAAACAGGCCATCGTCGACGACAGCGTCGTGCGCTACGAACTGCATCCCGACGGCAATGGCACGCTGCTGCGCTTCACCCACCGCGGGCTCGGCGTGCGCAACGCGTCCGGCTTCCGGGCCGGAACGCATGCCTACCTCGACCGGCTGGAGGCCTATCTAGCAGGCACAGAGCTACCCGACTGGCTCACCAGGCGCCAGGAAATCGTCAAAGCACAATTGGAGTCGAATTAACATGTTGCACAACGGTTCTCACATCGCCGCCCCGACGGTCGCGGTCGCATACCATTCCGGGTTCGGCCACACCGCGGTGCTTGCCGAGGCCGTGGCGGCTGGTGCCGTCGACGCGGGAGCGGATGTCACGATGGTCGCCGTCGGCGCGATGACCGACGAGGCGTGGGATGTCCTCGACGGCGCCGATGCCATCGTGTTCGGCAGCCCCACGTACATGGGCAACGTCTCAGCGGCGTTCCAGTCGTTTGCCGAGCAGACCGGGCGCCGGTGCATAGACGGCACCTGGAGCGACAAGGTGGCCGCAGGCTTCACCAATTCCGGCGGCAGAAGCGGCGACAAGCTGAACACGCTGACGTCGCTGGCGGTGTTCGCCGCCCAGCACCGCATGCACTGGGTCAGCCTGGGTCTGCCTCCGGGGCACAACAGTTCGTTCGGCAGCGAGGACGATTTGAACAGGCTGGGTTTCTTTCTCGGCGCAGGCGCGCAGACCGACGTCGATGCTCCGCCGGACGGTGTGCATCCCTCCGACGTTGCGACCTGCCGTCATCTCGGGCAGCGGGTCGCCGCGACGACCCGTCAGCTCAATCTCGGCCGAGCGGTGTCATCTCCTGAAGCAACGTCGGCACCAGCTCGCTGACCGTCGGGTGGATATGCATGGTGCGCGAGATCGCCGTGTAGGGCAGTTTCGCGGCCATCACATCGAGAATGTCCTGCACGACCTCGTCTCCCCCGACGCCGAGGATCGCGGCGCCGAGAATCAGCTTGTTCTCGGCGTCGACGACGACCTTCATGAAGCCCTGCGTCTCACCTTTCTCGACCGCACGCCCCACCCTGGTCATCGGCCGCTTGCCCACCAACGCTTTTCGGCCCGACTTGCGCACCTCAGCGACGGTCTGCCCGGCCCGCCCCAGCGGCGGATCGATGTAGAGCGCATAGGTCGGCACGCGGTCGCTGATCTTGCGTGGGTCGTTGTCGAGCAGATTGGCCGCCACGATCTCGAAGTCGTTGTACGACGTGTGGGTGAACGCGCCGCGGCCGTTGCAGTCCCCCATCGCCCAGATGTGCTCGACGTTGGTGCGGCAATGATCGTCGACGACCACGTACCCGCGCGAATCCGTCTCCACGCCGGCGTTTTCCAGCCCCAGATCGTCGGTGTTCGGCCGCCGCCCGGTCGCGATGAGCAGATGGGTACCCGCGATCGGGTCCGCACCCTCTCGCGGAATCACTTCGAAGCCGTTGTCGCGCTTGCGAAACGCGATGTCCGTCGCGTCGAGCTCTACCGCAATCCCCTCGTTCTCCAGGATCTCCTTGATGGTGGCCGATACGTCTTCGTCCTCGCGTGAGGTCAGCCGCGAACCCCTTTCGATCACGGTCACCTGCGCGCCGAAGCGGCGGTACATCTGCGCGAACTCGAGCCCGATGTAGCTGCCCCCGACGATCACCAGGTGTTCGGGCAGCGTGTCCAGCTCGAGGATGCCCACGTTGGTCAGGTAGTCGACGTCGGAAAGACCCGGCATGTCCGGCGTCACCGCCCTGCCTCCGACGTTGATGAAGATCTTGTCGGCCTTCAGAATCTCGTCGTCGACGCGAATGGTGTGCGGATCCTCGAAGCGTGCATGCCCGAAGATCAGCGTGCAGTTGTCCATACCCTTGAGCCACGACTCGACGCCCTCTCGGTCGCCGATCATCACTTTGTCCTTGCGGGCCTTGACCTTCGACATGTCGACGCTGACTTCGCCGGTGCCGACGCCGTATTCCTCGCCGCGGCGGGCGATGCGGGCGGCGTATGCGCTGGCCACAAGCGTCTTGGTCGGAATGCATCCGTAGTTCACGCATGTACCGCCGACGAGTTTGCGCTCGATCACCGCGACCGTGTGGCCTGCGGCCGTCAGCCTACCGGCCAGCGGTGGGCCTGCCTGCCCAGCGCCGATGATGATCGCGTCGAATTTCTGTGCCCCGGTTGCCATTCAGATGACCGAAGCCAGTGCTACGACTGCGAACCCGCCGAGGATCGCGATGGCGTCCTCGACCAGCGCCACCGGAAGGTCGTGCCCGCCAGTGGCCGCCACGAGCCGCTGGCGCGCCTCGGCACCGCCGAGCGTACCGATGACGGCACCGATGAGCGCCGCGCCGATGGCTCCGACCACGACCCATGCGGTCGGGTTGACGACGGCGCCGGTGGCCAGAACGGCGCCCGCGAACGCGCCCGTGGCGAGCCTGGCCCCGAACTGCATCGGCACCCGCCTGCTCGGTGTGCTCGGCAGCTGATCGGTGACCAATTCACCCAGCGCCAGAATCGTCAGCACTGTCACGGTGATCGGGTGCGCCACCCATTCGGCCCATGTCCCGTCGAGGGTGATCCAGCCGAGCGCACCCGCCCAGGCCACCACCGCGGGTGCCGACAGCGCACGCAGACCGGCGACCACACCGATCAGCAGAGCGAACAGCAAAACCAGGAAATACGTCACGCGAACCTCCGGCCAGGTGTAATCGTTTTCCGGACGCTAACACGCACGGCTGGCGGAAGCCCGGCTTTAGAACCGGCAAAACCTGATGTCGGAAGCCAAAATTGCCTTCGCGCCGATGGCTGCCAACTGGTCCATGATCGCGTTGACGTCGCGGCGGGGCACCAGCGCGCGCACAGCAACCCACGCAGGATCCGCCAGGGGCGCGATCGTCGGCGACTCCAGTCCTGGCGTGACCGCGGTGGCCGCATCGAGCACGGTACGGGGACAGTCGTAGTCGAGCATCAGGTACTGCTGGCCGAACACCACACCCTGTACGCGCGCTGCCAATTGGTCACGCGCAGAGGCGTTGTCGGTGCCCGGTTCACTGTGTTCTATGAGCACCGCCTCCGAATCACACAGCGGCTCACCGAATGCCGCCAGACCGTGCAGACCCAGCGTGCGGCCGGAACCGACCACGTCGGCGATGGCGTCGGCCACGCCGAGCGCGACGGAGATCTCCACCGCGCCGTCGAGCCGGATCACGGTCGCTTCGATTCCCCTGTCCGCCAAGTCTTTTCGGACCAGGTTGGGGAACGCGGTGGCGATCCGCTTGCCTGCGAGGTCGGCGATGGTCCAGTCGCGGCCCCGCGGGGCGGCGTAGCGGAATGTCGACGAGCCGAAGCCCAGCGCCAGCCGTTCGCGCACTGGAGCGTCGGACTCGGCGGCCAGATCGCGCCCGGTGATGCCGAAGTCCAGCTGACCCGAGCCGACGTAGATCGCGATGTCCTTGGGCCGCAGAAAGAAGAACTCGACGTTGTTGACCGGGTCGATGACGGTCAGGTCCTTCTGGTCGGAGCGGCGCCGGTAGCCCGCTTCCGCCAGGATCTCGGCTGCCGGTTCGCTGAGCGTGCCCTTGTTGGGTACTGCGACCCGTAACGTGCCGTTCACAGCTTGCCGTAGACGTCGTCGAGGGTCAGGCCGCGGGCGATCATCAGCACCTGCGTCCAGTACAACAACTGGCTGATCTCGCCGGCGAGTTCTTCGTCGCCCTCGTGCTCGGCGGCCAGCCACACCTCCCCGGCCTCCTCGAGGATCTTCTTGCCGAGGCCGTGTACGCCGCCGTCGAGCGCGGCGACCGTGCCACTGCCGTCGGGCCGGGTGCGCGCTTTGTCGCTGAGCTCAGCGAACAGCGCGTCAAAGGTCTTCACGGCCTGCGATTGTTTCACGTGCGGCAGGCGCCGGTCACGCGGGTTTAGGCGTTCGTGCCGATCAGTGCCCGGCGGGAGTGACGTGCGCCTCGGCGTGCATGTCCTCCAGGTGCTTGCCCTTGGTCTCCTCGACCCACTTCGAGACGAACACGAACGACAGCACCGCACACACCGCGTAGAAGCCGTACGCCACGCCCAGCGAGAAGTCGCCCAGCGCCGGGAACGACGCGGTGATCAGGCAGTTGGCGATCCACTGCGCAGCGGCGGCAAGGCCGAGCGCCGCGCCACGGATGCGGTTGGGGAACATCTCGCCGAGCAATACCCAGACCACCGGACCCCACGACATGCCGAACGCGACGACGAACAGGTTGGCGGCGATCAGCGCGATCGGGCCCGACACGTCGCCCAGGTTCGGCTGGCCGTCGACGACCGGGGCCGTGCCGAAGATCACCGCCATCGTGCCGAGCGTGACGGCCATGCCCGCCGAACCGATCAGCAGCAGCGGCTTGCGTCCGATCTTGTCGATCAGCGCGATCGCGATCAGGGTCGTCAAGATGTTGGTGATCGAGGTGATCACCGTGATGGTGAACGCCTGGCTCTCCCCGAACCCGACGGCCTCCCACAGCACGTTGGAGTAGTAGAAGATCACGTTGATGCCGACGAACTGCTGGAAAATCGACAGGAACACGCCAACCCAGACGATGCCGTAGATCCCGCCCGTCGGCTTGCGGAGGTCCGCCCATGACGGTGGTTTCTCGGCCTTCAACGACTCCTGGATGCGGGTGATCGTCAGTTCGAGGTTCTTCTCACCCAGCAGCTTGGTGAGTACCTTGCGGGCCTCCGGAATGCGGAATGTGGCAACGAGATACCGCGGCGACTCGGGAATCGTGAAGGCCAGCACGCCGTAGACGAGGGCGGGCACCGCCATCACGATGAACATCCATCGCCACGCTTCCAGACCCAACCACAGTTCTTCGCGGGCGCCGCCGGCAAGACGCGCGAGAAGCGCGTCGACCGCGAGCGAGATGAAGATACCGGTCACGATCGCCAGCTGTTGCAGCGAACCGAGCCGACCGCGGATGCGCGGCGGCGAGGTCTCGGCGATGTAGGCCGGTGCGATCACCGACGCGACGCCGACACCGATGCCGCCGACGACCCGGAACAGTCCAAACATCCAGATACCCGTGGCCAGGCCGGTACCGAAGGCACTGATGAGGAACAGCAACGCGGCGATCTTCATCACCGCGAGCCTGCCGATCTTGTCTGCCAGACGGCCTGCGACCACCGCGCCGAGCGCGGCACCGATCAGCGCCGCCGCCACCGCGACTCCCAGCGTGAACTTGCTGATGGCGAAGTGCTGCTCGACGGATGCGACGGCACCGTTGATGACGGCGCTGTCGTAGCCGAAGAGCAACCCGCCGAGAGCAGCAACGGAAGCGATCAGGACGACGCGGCCGCTGTGCTCTGATTCTTCGTAATCCACAGTTGACGAGGGATCACCGGCGGGTCCGTGAGTCATGGGACGACCTTCCGCAGCTCTGCGTGATGGACGTCACATTCAATCACAGACGCAGGGTCAAGCGGTGCGTTCTCGGAACTGCGTAATCAGTTGGGAATGAATGGCACGCAGGTCGGCGGGGCCCATGCCGGCCAGCGAAGAAACGTGCCTTCGCCTGTGGCCTACGGGCACCTCGACATCGTTGGGCACCACCAGAACCGGGCAGCCCGCCCCCTCGGCGGCGGTGGTGCCGGTGACGGAGTCCTCGACGGCGAGACAGTCCTCCGGCGCCAGCCCGAGCAGTTCGGCCGCACGCAGATACGGATCTGGCGCGGGTTTGCCACTGGGTACTTCGTCACCGCATACGCTGATCGAAAAATACTCGCGGCCAATGCCATTCAGTGCGCGCTCGGTCAGCGCCCGCTCGGTGTTGGTCACCAACGCGACCGGTATACCCTTGGCGGCAAGCGCGTCCAACAATTCCTTCGCGCCGTCGCACCACGGCAGGCCACGGTCGAACAGCTCAGCGGTGTAATCGTTCAGCCAGCGGCTGGACTCGGCCATCGCGCCGTGATCATGCTCGAGACCGAGGTCGGTGTAGACGATGCGCATGGTGTTTTCGGCAACGCTGCCGACCATCGAGGCGCGCACCGCCGGTGTCAGTTCGCCGCCGAGTTTCTCGTAGAGGGCGGCAAGGGAGACGTCCCATACCTTCTCGGAGTCGACAAGCGTGCCGTCCATATCGCACAGCACCGCTTTCACGTCCGCGATTGTGTCATGCGTGCCACGTAGCGTGAAATTCATGAGCATTCTTGTGACCGGGGCCACCGGCAATATCGGCAGGCGCATCGTGGATCACCTGATCGACATGGGAGCCAACGACATCCGGGCGTTGACCACAGATCCAGCGAAAGCCAAGCTGCCCGATGGGGTCAGACCCGTTGTCGGCTATCTGGGCAGGCCGGACTCTCTTTCGGCGGCGCTGACCGGCGTCGAGCGGATGTATCTCGCCCCGTTGCCCGCAACCTTGGATACGACGCTGCGCATGATCAAGGCCGCCGATGTGTCGTATGTCGTCGCGCTCTCCGGCGACGGCCACTGGCAAGCGCATGCCGATGCCATCGATGCCTCCGGGCTGGCCAACACGCAACTGGGACCCGGGGAGTTCCTCGAGAACCTCGCGATCTGGGCCGACCAGATCAAATCAACGGCAACAGTGCGGGATCCGTATCCCGATGTGGTCGAGGCGATGATCTCGATGGATGACATCGCACGGGTGGCCGCCACCCTGCTGATGAACCCCGACCAAGCGCGTCACGGTCAAATGTACGAGCTCACCGGCCCTGAGGCGTTGAGTCGCGCGCAGATCGCCCAGCAGATCGGCGTGGGAATCGGCGTCGACGTCCGCTATGAGCAATGCACCCGCGACGAGGCCATCGAGCTGCTACGGCCCATCATGGGCGACAATGCGGCCTGGTATCTCGACACGATCGGCGCGGCCGTCGACAGGCCACAGCGGGCCAACCAACTGGTCGCCGAACTCACCGGCCGCCCCGCGCAGTCCGTCGCCGACTGGGCGCGACAGAACGCCGCGCTGTTCGTAGCGGACTGAATTCCGTTCTGCCGCAAGTTGTTTCGACTGGACTGGGCTGCTCAGTCCTCTGGGTTGTAGCCGAGGTTCGGGGCCAGCCAGCGCTCGGCTTCGGCAAGCGTCCAGCCCTTGCGCTTCGCGTAGTCGGCGACCTGATCCTGCGCCAACCGGCCGACGACGAAGTACTGCGACTGCGGGTGCGAGAAGTACCAGCCGCTGACGGCAGCACCCGGCCACATCGCCATCGACTCGGTCAACTCGATGCCGGTCCGTTCCTCGACGTCCATCAACTTCCAGAGCGTCGCCTTCTCGGTGTGCTCCGGGCATGCCGGATAACCGGGGGCTGGTCGGATCCCTCGGTACTTCTCCGCGATGAGCCCCTCGTTGTCCAACTGCTCGTCGGGTTGGTATCCCCAGAACTCCTTGCGAACACGTTGGTGCATCCGTTCGGCGAAGGCCTCCGCCAACCGGTCGGCGAGCGACTCCAGCAGGATCGCGCTGTAGTCGTCATGGTCGGCCTTGAACTCGGCGATCTTCTCAGCGCTGCCGAGGCCGGCGGTGACGGCGAACGCGCCGATGTAGTCGGCCAGACCGGTCTCCTTCGGAGCGATGAAGTCGCCCAGCGACCTGTTCGGGATGCCGTCGCGGTGCTGGCCCTGCTGGCGCAGGTTGTGCAACGTGGTCAACACCTCGGTGCGGGACTCGTCGGTGTAGACCTCGATGTCGTCGCCGACCGCGTTGGCACAGAAGAATCCGATCACGCCGTTGGCGGTCAGCCACTTCTCCTTGATCAGGGTGTCGAGCATCTCCTGCGCGTCGTCGTACAGCTTGCGGGCAGCCTCGCCCGACGCCGGGTTGTTGAGGATGTCGGGGAATCGGCCCTTCATCTCCCAGGCGTTGAAGAACGGCTGCCAGTCGATGTACTCGCGCAACTCGGCGAGGTCGTAGTCGGAGAAGTCCCGCACACCGAGACCCTGGGCGGGCACGGGCGGCGGGTAGCCGTCCCACTCGATCGGCGTGCGGTTCGCGCGGGCCTTCTCCAGCGTCAGCAGCGGCCGCTCGTTCTTCTGCGCGTGCCGTTCGCGAAGCGAGGCGTAGTCCTTCTCGGTGGCCTCCAGCAGGGCGGGCCGCTGCTTGTCGTCGAGAAGCGCGGCCGCGACCGGCACCGAGCGCGACGCGTCCTTGACCCACACCACTGGACCGCTGCGCCGCGGCGAGATTTTGACGGCCGTATGCGCGCGCGAGGTGGTCGCACCGCCGATCAGTAGCGGGATCTCCAGCCCTTCGCGTTCCATCTCGACGGCGAAGTTCGCCATCTCGTCCAGCGACGGGGTGATCAGGCCGGACAGCCCGATGATGTCGGCGTCATGCTCCTTGGCGGCGTCCAGGATCTTCTGCGCCGGCACCATCACCCCGAGGTCGATCACCTCGAAGTTGTTGCACTGCAACACGACTCCGACGATGTTCTTGCCGATGTCGTGGACGTCGCCCTTGACGGTGGCCATGATGATGGTGCCGTTGGTGTCCTTGCTGCTGGTCGTGCCGTTCTGTTCCTTCTCGGCCTCGATGAACGGCAGCAGGTACGCGACGGCCTTCTTCATCACCCGGGCCGACTTCACCACCTGGGGCAGGAACATCTTGCCCGAGCCGAAGAGGTCGCCGACGACGTTCATGCCGTCCATCAGCGGGCCCTCGATCACCTCGATCGGCCGCCCCCCTGCGGCGGCGATCTCGGCCCGTAGTTCCTCGGTGTCCTCGTCGACGTGCGCGTCGATGCCCTTCACCAGGGCGTGCGTGATCCGCTCGCGGATCGGCAGGCTACGCCACTCTGCTGCCGCGGGATCCTCGCCTTTGTCCTTACTGTTGAACCGCTCCGCGATCTCCAGCAGCCGTTCGGCCGCATCCTCACGACGGTTCAGCACGACGTCCTCGATGCGCTCGCGCAACTCCGGGTCGATCGAGTCGTAGGGCACCAGCGCACCGGCGTTGACGATGCCCATGTCCAGGCCGGCCTTGATGGCGTGGAACAGGAACACCGCGTGGATCGCCTCGCGGACGGGGTTGTTGCCGCGGAACGAGAACGACACGTTGGAGATGCCGCCGGAGATGCGCACCCCGGGCAGGTTCTCCTTGATCCAGCGGCAGGCCTCGATGAAATCGATGCCGTAGGTCGCGTGCTCCTCGATACCGGTCGCCAGCGCGAAGCAGTTCGGGTCGAAGATGATCTCCTCGGCAGGGAACCCGACCTCTTCGGTCAGGATCCGGTAGGCGCGCCCGCAGATCTCCTTGCGGCGCTCCAGGTTGTCGGCCTGGCCCTGCTCGTCGAAAGCCATCACGACGACGGCGGCGCCGAACTTACGGCACAGCCGTGCTTCGCGGATGAACTTCTCCTCGCCCTCCTTCATGGAGATCGAGTTCACGATCGGCTTGCCCTGCACGTTCTTCAGGCCGGCCTCGATGACCTCCCACTTGGAGGAGTCGATCATCGCCGGGACGCGGCTGATGTCAGGCTCGGCCGCGATCAACTTGGTGAAGCGGTCCATCGCGGCGACGCCGTCGATCATGCCCTCGTCCATGTTGATGTCGATGACCTGCGCACCGACCTCGACCTGCTGGAGTGCGACCGACAACGCGGTGTCGTAGTCCTCGGCCTTGATCAGGTTGCGGAAGCGGGCCGAGCCGGTGATGTTGGTGCGCTCACCGATGTTGACGAACAGGGAATCGTCGTCGATGTTGAGCGGCTCCAGGCCCGCGAGCCGGGTGGCCACCGGGATCTCCGGGACCTCACGCGGCGGCTTGCCCTCGACGACTTTGGCGATCTCGGCGATGTGCGCAGGAGTCGTTCCGCAGCAGCCGCCCACGAGGTTGACGAAACCGGCCTCGGCGAACTCCTCGACGTAGCCGGCCTGACGCTTCGGGGACTCGTCGTACTCACCGAACGCGTTGGGCAGGCCCGCGTTCGGATAGCAGGAGACGAAGGTGTCCGCGATCCGCGACATCTCCGCGATGTAGGGCCTCATCTCGGGCGCGCCCAGGGCGCAGTTGAGGCCGACCGCGAGCGGCTTGGCGTGCCGGACCGAGTTCCAGAACGCCTCGGTGACCTGACCGGACAGCGTCCGGCCGGACGCGTCGGTGATGGTGCCCGAGATGATCACCGGCCAGCGGCGTCCGCGCTCCGCGAAGAGCGTCTCGATGGCGAAGATCGCGGCCTTGGCGTTCAGCGTGTCGAAGATCGTCTCGACGATGATCAGGTCGGAACCACCGTCGACGAGGCCCCGCGCGGCTTCGAGGTAGGCCTCGGCCAGCTGGTCGTAGGTGACGTTGCGGGCTCCCGGGTCGTTGACGTCCGGCGAGATGGACGCGGTCCGCGTCGTCGGCCCCAGCGCACCGGCGACGTAGCGGGGCCGCTCCGGGGTGCTGACCTCGTCACACGCGGTGCGGGCAAGCGCCGCGCCCGCGTAGTTCAGCTCGTAGCTGAGCTCCTCCATGCCGTAGTCGGACAGCGAGATCGCGTTCGCGTTGAACGTGTTGGTCTCGATGATGTCGGCGCCGGCCTCGAGGTACTCGCGGTGAATACCGGAGATGATCTGCGGCTGCGTCAGCGTGAGCAGGTCGTTGTTGCCGACGAGGTCGCTGGGCCAGTCGGCGAAGCGTTCACCGCGGTAGCCGGCCTCATCGGGCCGGTCGCGCTGGATGGCGGTGCCCATCGCGCCGTCGATCACCAGGATCCGCTGGCGCAGGGCCGCGGTCAGTTCGTCGGTGCAGTCGGGACGGGTGTTCGGCGCAAAGGTGCCCGTGTCGGAATTGTTCGACTGAACAGCGGTCACATGCACTCCTTCCGTAGCGGAAGGCGTCCTTGACTTCGCCGAGCGTGGCGGAACCGGCTAAAAGACCCGGACCCGTTGCAACGCCTCTCGACCAGGTAAGTCTACGTCGTCGGTTGATCGACGTCTGGACGCCCAACCCATCGCCGCGACCGGCAGCGCGTGGATCCACCGCGGCAATGCCGCGGCTTCCAGGTTAACCAGAGCGCAGCCGAACGTATTTCGATTATTTCGGCCGCGCGGCTTGCCGGGATTGGATGACGCTCGCCAGGCCCACGCAAGCCTTACGCTGGCGTAGTGACCCCGTCGGATGCGACCGGCCGCAAGCCCGCCGACCTGCCAGAACTGACGAACACCATCGTGGTGGCCGCGTTCGAGGGCTGGAACGACGCGGGCGACGCCGCCAGCGACGCGCTGGAGCACCTGGACGCGATCTGGGAGGCCGAACCGCTCATCGAGATCGACGACGAGGCGTACTACGACTATCAGGTGAACCGGCCGGTGATCCGGCAGATCGACGGCGTCACCCGGGAGCTGGTGTGGCCGTCGATGCACATCTCGCACTGCCGGCCGCCGGGATCCGATCGTGACATCGTGCTGATGCACGGGGTCGAGCCCAACATGCGATGGCGCACCTTCTGCGCCGAGCTGCTCGCGATCGCCGACAAGCTCAACGTCGACACGGTCGTCATCCTCGGTGCGCTGCTGGCCGACACGCCCCATACGCGTCCGGTTCCGGTGTCGGGTGCCGCCTACTCCCCCGACTCGGCGAAGTTCTTCGGGCTCGAGGAGACCCGCTACGAGGGCCCGACGGGCATCGCAGGGGTGTTCCAGGACGCCTGCGTCGCCGCGGGCATTCCGGCGGTGACGTTCTGGGCCGCCGTCCCGCACTACGTCTCGCAGCCGCCCAACCCCAAGGCCACCGTGGCCCTGCTGCGGCGGGTCGAGGATGTGCTCGACATCGAGGTGCCGTTGGCCGACCTGCCCGCCCAAGCCGAGGAGTGGGAGGAAGCGGTCACCGAGATGACGTCGGAGGACGAGGAGATCGCCGAATACGTCGCGTCGCTGGAACAGCGCGGTGATGCCGAGGTCGATATGACCGAGGCGCTGGGCAAGATCGACGGCGATGCGCTGGCCGCCGAGTTCGAGCGGTATCTGCGCCGCCGCGGACCCGGCTTCCGCGGCTGACAACCGTCGCTCCGCGAGGCGGGGAACCTTCCTCCGCGAGCGTGCGGGTTTGCCGCCGACACGCCGTCGAAATTCGACACTCCGCGCATGGTCGCCGAAGTGATCAGACCTTTTCTGGCTTGGGCGCCTTCCAGGTGCCGTTGAGCGCGTCGGGTTTCGGCCAGTACAGCCGCAGCACCAAGGCGAACGGCCCCTTCGGCGCAGGCAGCCAGTTCGCTTCCTTGTCGGCGCCCGGCGATTCGTTCTGGATGTAGAACGTGTAGCCGCCGTCGCGGTTGGGCACCAGGCTGGGCAGCATCGGCGAGTTGATCAGATACCGGTTGATCGGGTTGGCGACAAGCAGGCTCTGCGGCAGCTCGTACATGGTCAGCGACCAGAACGCGTTCACCGGCGGCAGTTGGTCCTTGGCGAACGTGAACGTGTAGTTGTTGGCGCCGGAGAGCGGTTGACCGGCGGCGTCGTTGGAGAAGTTCGGGTACATCGACTCGGCGGCGGTGTTGCCGTAGATGCCGAGCACCGCGCCCGCCATCCGGTAGAGGTAGTTGCCTTTGAGGTCCTCGGCGGTGCCGAAGAACTGTGCCGCGCCCACCTCGCCGGGGTCGACCTTCTCCTTCTTGAGCGTGTCGAATTCGGCCCACGCGTCGGCCATCCCGGCTTGGATCGCCGTCCGCATCTCCGGGCTGAGGTCGTCGGATTCGAAGTCTCCGTCGGCCTCGATTCCGATGGTGGCGAAGCGATCTCGCATCTCCTTCTCGGCGGGCAGCGTCGGGGCGAATCGCATCGCGAAGTTGAGGATCTCGAAGAACTGCGGCGAGGTCTTCTGCTGGTCGGGTGTCAGCGGCGGCATGAAGTCGATGGCAGGTGCAGGCGTCGGCGATGTCTGGTTGAGGTACACCGACAGCGGCGCGGTCGCATAACCCGCCTGGATCTCCTTGACCTTGTCGATGTCGGACGGGCCGAAAAGCTGCGTGCGGTACAGAACGAGCATCAGGTCGGTGTCCGACCGGATGACCTCGTCGATACCCTCGGGCTTCTCACCCTTCCAGTTCGGCCCGGCCAGCAAGAACCTGCCGCCGCCGTTACCCGTGGTGCGGCTGCCGACGTAGGCCTCGTTGTAGGTGTAGCCGTCGACGAACTGCAATGAGTAGTAACGGTTCTGCTCGACCGGCGGGATGGTGAGCACCAGCGGCTCTGTGCGCAGGTCGGCACCGACAGTCGAATAGGGGGTGTCCGAATTCGGCGTCTGGATGGTCTTGTCCTCGGGGGTGTAAACCCTTGCGGTGTTGTGCACCTGGTTCCAGCCGCCCTTGTATTCGGCGTTCTGCTTGTCGACGAAGTAGGAGTACATCACCCGGTAGTTGTCGACCATTGGGAAGCCGTAGACATAGGCCTCTTTCGCGATCGCGCGGGCCTGATCGGGTGTTACTGCTGTCGTTGTCGGCTGCGCCGGTTTGTCCGCCTCATCGGCCTCCTTACCGCTGCATGCCGAGAGCAATGCGATGATCGCGCCGACGGCAAGCAGCCGCCTCATTTTTCGACTTTCTGCGTCCGCGCACTCAACGATCGGCCGAGCGCCTCGACCTCGGCGTCCAGTTGCGGCAGCAGCTTCGGCACATCTCTACTCATCGCGGCCTCGATGATCCGAGTGGTGAGCAGCGGCTTGAGCCAGCGCAATACGGCCACATATCCGGGGCAGTACACGTAGCGTTTGCGTCCCTCGATGCCCTTGACGAACGCTTTCCCGCAGGCCTCGACCGACGTGGTCTTGCCGAGCGGACCGGGCATGGCGTCCAGCATCTTGCGGAAGGTGGGCAGATCGGACTTGGCTTCCTGCACCAAAGGGGTGTCGATCCACAGCATGTGCGCCGAACCGACGTCCACCCCGAGATGGGCGACCTCTTGCCGCAGTGCGCTGGCGAAGTGCTCGACGCCTGCCTTGGACATGTCGTAGGGCGCCAGTCCCGCCGTGGCGCCGAACGCGGCCGCCGACGACACGATCAGCACGTAGCCGCGGCGCTCAATGACCGAGGGCAGCGCGGCCCGCACGGTGTTGAAGACGCCGACGATGTTGACGTCGACCAGCGTGCGGAAGGCTTCTGGATCGACCTTGAGGACCGAACCGTATGTGGAGATACCGGCGTTGGCCATGACGACGTCGATCCCGCCGAACCGATCGGATGCGCTGGCCGCCACTTTGTGCATGGCATCGAGATCGCGGACGTCGGCGACCGCGGTCAGCACCCGGTCTTCGCCGAGTTCTGCGGCGATCTCGGCGAGGGCGTCCTCGTCGACGTCGCACAGCACCAGTTCGGCGCCGCGCTCATGCAGGCGGCGGGCCACCTCGGCGCCGACGCCCCGCGCACCGCCGGTGATCAGGACTACTTTCTTGTTGACCGAACTCACGTGCACTCCGTTTCTGTGCGAGCCAAGGCGTTCTACAGCTTGATTCCGAGCAGCGCATCGACCGCCGTCGCCACGACGGCAGGCGATTCGGTGTCGTGGCCGCCGTAGGTCAGCGCATCGGCGCTCCAGCCGTCAAGCGCGGCAAGGGCTTTTGGTGTATCGAGATCGTCGGCCAGGTACTGGCGCACCCTGGCGACCACGTCGGCGGCATCCGGGGCCGCCGGCAGTGCGGTCGCTTCTCGCCACCGCTGCAGCCGTGCCGTCGCCTGCCCGAGCACCTCGTTGCTCCATGACCGGTCGGACCGGTAGTGACCGGCGAGCAACCCGAGCCGGATAGCGGCCGGTTCGACGCCGTCGGCGCGCAGCCGCGAGACCAGCACGAGGTTGCCGCGGCTCTTGCTCATCTTGTGGCCGTCCCAGCCGATCATGCCCGCGTGCACATAGTGCCTGGCGAATCGCCGCTCCCCCGTGACGCTTTCGGCGTGGGCGGCGGAGAACTCGTGATGCGGGAAGATCAGGTCGCTGCCGCCACCCTGGATGTCCAGACCGGTGCCGATCCGGTTGAGCGCTATCGCCGCGCATTCCACGTGCCATCCCGGCCTGCCGGGGCCGAACGGCGACGGCCAGCTCGGTTCACCGGGACGCTCGGCCCGCCACAGCAGCGCGTCCAGCTCATCGCTCTTGCCCGCGCGATCGGGGTCGCCGCCCCGTTCGCCGAACAGTCGCAGCATGGTGTCGCGGTCATAGCCGGACTCGTAGCCGAACTGCACGGTGGCGTCGGCCCGGAAGTAGACGTCGGGGTGTTCGCGGTCGTCCACGACGTAGGCGGCGCCGGAGGCGAGCATCTTCTCGACCAGTTCCACCACCTCGGCGATGGCCTCGGTCGCGGCGACGTAGGAGCGCGGAGGAAGGACCCGCAGCGCCGTCATGTCCTCGGCGAACAGCGCGGTTTCCCGGTCGGCGAGGTCGCGCCAGTCGATCCCGTCACGTTCGGCCCGCTCGAACAGCGGGTCGTCGACGTCGGTGATGTTCTGCACGTAGTTCACGTCGTGACCGGCGTCGAGCCACAACCGGTGCACGAGGTCGAAGGTCAGGTAGGTGGCGGCGTGGCCGAGGTGGGTGGCGTCGTACGGCGTGATGCCGCAGACGTACATGGTCGCGGTGTCACCAGCGGATACCGGGCGCACCTGCCGGTCGGCCGTGTCGTACAGCCGCAGCTGCGGACCGCGGCCCGGCAGCACTGGAAGGCTCGGTTCGTGCCACGACTGCATGCCCTCGACTCTATGTGGTTCGCCGCGGGCCGCCTCTGATGACCGACCTGATGGCGTTCAACAGCGTCTCTGCGACCTCCTGCCTGCACATCAGCAGGTCGGGCAGGTAGGGGTCGCGGCGGTTGTAGATCAGCGGCGAGCCGTCCAGCCGGGACGCGTGCAGGCCGGCCGCCCACACCACGCCCGCGGGCGCCGCGGAGTCCCACTCCCACTGGCCGCCGGCGTGCAGGTAGGCATCGACGTCGCCGTTCACCACAGCCATCGCCTTGGCCCCTGCCGACCCGATGCGCACCAGTTCGACGTCCATCAGGTCGGCAAGTCGCCACAGCACCGCGGGCGGCCTGCTTGCGCTCGCGGTGATCCGCAGCGGACCGTCGGCGCGTGGTGAAGGCGGTGTGACGGTGTCGGAGCGAAACACGGCGCCGAACGCGGGCAGTGCGACCGCGGCGTCGGTGATGCCGCCGTCGCTGTCGGGCCTGTCCGGGCCGAGAGCCCGCGGTGCCGCCGCGCCGTTCCGCTGCCACAGCGCGATGTGGACGGCCCAGTCGTTGCGCCGGGTGGAAAACTCCCACGTGCCGTCCAGCGGGTCGACGATCCACACCCGGTCGGCGTGCACGCGGGACAGATCGTCGACGGCCTCCTCCGACAGCACCGCGTCGTCGGGGCGGGCCCGCGCCAAGCCGTCGAGGATCAGCGCGTTGGCCCGCTGGTCGCCGGCGTCGCCGAGGTCGTACGGATCCCAGAAGTCCTCCTGACGCACCTCGAGGAGGAGTTCACCGGCATCGCGAGCCAACTCGGCGGCCAGCGCGGCGTCGGTCAGGGTCACAGCAAGCAGTATCGCGCCAATAATGGGGTGGTGATTGCCCGGGGCATCAAGACCGCGCAGGTCCAACCGGCGACGGTCAAGGTGAAAGACCTGACCGGGCCGGGCAGTTCGGCGCAACGATTCGGTGTCGGCGGCACCGACCTCGGCATCGCCGTATCGCTGGCCGACGGGCGGACCGGGTTCGTCTTCGGCGACACGTTCGACGAATGCCGCGCGGGTGGGCCGGGCTGGCGAAGCCCGGTGATGCTGCGCAGCAACGACACCTCGCTGAGCAACCTCAATGCGGGGATCACCTTTCACGACGCCGTCGGCGGCGACTACGCCCGCCAACTGTGGGACTACCAGCACGACGAACCTCCGTGGAAGGGCAGCGGCTATTCCACCGTGCTGCCCGCCGATGCGATCACGATCGACGGCAGGCTCTACCTGTTCGCGATGGTCAACCGGGGGCTGCACAACGTGCTGTGGACCGAGATCAACTACAGCGACGACTGCGGCGACACGTGGCACGACGCCGGGCCGGAGGCCCGCAGGCTCGGCTCACACGCGGGCGGGCGCCAACAGCTGATCACCTGGGAGCACGATCCCGTTTCCCGCACGGTCTACATCGTCGCCACCGCGTTCAACCGTCGCGAGAACGCGTTTCTCTACAAGGTGCGCACCGACGACCTGTTGGATCGCTCGGCGTGGCGTCCGTGGACCAGCGGCTGGTTCAACAGCGAACCGAAGCCGCTACTGCCCGCCGGTACCACCATCGGTGAGATGTGCCTGCGGCGGGTCGAGAAGCGTTGGCTGTTCAGTTATTTCGAGTGCAACTCCGGAACCATCCGGGTCAAGGTGCTCGATCATCCGACCGACGATTTCGATACCGCGCCGACGACGACGGTGCTGCGTAACACGGCGTGGCCCGCGACGAAAGCACCACGCTGCAGCCCGCCGGACGGCTGCACGGCGGGCACATTGAGCCAGCTCTACGGCGGCTACATCGTCCCCGGGTCGACGCTGCGCAACCTTCATCTGGTGGTCAGCCACTGGAACACCGGCGACGGCTCCGACTGGCCGTATCGGGCCATCCAGTACCGCCACGATGCGACACGGGGGCTGTGACGCCGCATCAGACCGACAGGACGGTGCCCGCGTCCTCGTTGAAGTGCAACGTGAGCCGGCCCCCGGAGCGCGAACGAAGGGCGCGGGCCCTCTTCTCCACCTCGCGGAAGTGGGCGCGACCCGGCCGCCCTACTTCTGCTTTCGATGTCGTGCTGAACCAGAAGTCGAACGGGTCGTCATCGTCGGCGCGCGACTCGAACACGATGTCGAGGACTCCGAGGTCGGGATTTTCGTGCTCACCGTTGCCACAGAACACGTAGTGGTCCGCCGACACTCGCGCCGCAAAATTCTTGTCCATGTTGTGCTCGGATCCGTGGTGCTGCACCTTGAGCACGTTGACCCGCAGATGGCCGTCCGGCTCGAGGAAGCGGGTTCGTTCGAGTCCCTTGATGATGAAGTCCTGCTGACAGTCGCCGGTCAGCAGCAGCGTCTTGCCGTCTTCCTCCACCATGAACATCAGCGACGCGATGTTGGGCATCGTGACGCCCTCGAAGTCCGGTATGCCGAACCAGTCGCGCAGATCGATCGACTCAGAGGCGATTCCGCTGCTGAACTCGTCGAAACGCGATTTGAGTTTCTCCCGAAGCGCTTTGGCCCGTTCACGGTTCTCGCGCAGCCAGTTGTTCCACCCGGTCCGAAGGTCGCTGAGCTCCTTTGATGTCGGGCCGAGCAGCGTGAACGACATCGATCCCATCGTGAACCGCTCACCGGGCCTGCCCGCATAGAGCAGGCGCGCGGGTTTGTCGACGCCCGGCGGCTTGTTCAACGGGATGGCCAGCGCATCGGGCCCGATCAGTCCGGTCACCTCTAAGGATTCGGGTATCGACGTTGCGATGGCGGACATGCCCTCGCCCACCGCGGTCAGGTCGCCGTCCGACGACGACGCCAGCGCAGGCGCAAGGGCGTTGAGTGTGTTCTCGATCTCGCGAATGACCGAGAAGTCGGCCAGCGATCTGCGGTTCGCGGTGATCTGATCGCGAAAACTGTTATGCAGCATGCCCTTGATGGCCGGCGGTCGCGGAACCTCCGGTGTGCGCACGGGCCGACCCCTGTCCTGCTGAAAGTCGAAGACCCGCCATTCCACCTCGTCTCTCAACAGCTGCAAGACACCACTGATGTGGTCGCTGTCGATGTGGGACACATAGACCAGGTCGAGCTTGTCGAGCTTGGCCAGTTCCGCGCGCACGTGTTCCCTCATGCTCCTGTCCATGCCACCGTCACACAGCACACGCTGACCCGATTTCGCCTGCAGCAGTAGGCAATCACCTTTGTCCGATTGGAATATCGTCAGCTTCACGACTCCCCCTATCGCAGTTCGACCCGGTCGTTGATCAGTTTGGCTTCAGCGATGGCGGCTTTCGGGTCGATCTTGCCGAAGCCCACGTCGTTGACCCAGTTGTACGTGGCGCCTGCCAGCGGCCGCGCCGTGCGTTGAAGGATGCCGCGGCACTGGGCGGCGGTCAGATCCGGATTCTTGGCGAGCATCAGTCCGAGCACCCCCGTGACGTACGGGCTGGCCATGCTGGTGCCCGACATGGAGATCCACGGTTCGTCCGGTCCGCCGAACCCGTTGGCGGCCAGGATCTCTGTGCCCGGCGCGGCGATCTCCGGCTTGAACCGCCCATCCCGCGTCGGGCCCTGGCTGCTTGTGATGGCGATCCGGTCGTGTTGGGCGTCGAGATTGGCCACCGCTATCACGTTGTGGCCGCAGGCCAGACTGGTGATCGAATGGGAGTCCACGTTGGATTTCTCGCTGAAGAACGACGGGAACCGGAAGAACCGGCGGTTACCGTCGACCCCGACCTCCATCGGGTCGTCTCGTTCGATCCATGCGTCGAAGCTTCCGTCGCGAACCTCCTCGCCGCGCAACCGTACTCGCCAGACGCCCGACGGAATTCCGCGGAAATTCTTCGGCTTGAGATTTGGGCTGAGGTAGATCGAGATGTAGTTGCCCCCGTTGGTCGGGTGGTATAGATCGTTGAAGATCGAGATGTGCACGCCGCCGGGACCCGGCTCGTTCGGCATCTCCTGCAGCGGACGCACTTCGATCCAGTCAGACGATCCCGGGGGCTTCAGCGACACACTGAACCGGTCCTGGGCGCCGTACCAGATCTCCAGCTCGTTCTCCGAGACGTCTTCGATACCGTTGCCGATCACCGACCATTCGATCTCGACCTCCAAGCCCCGTGCGGGGATTCGCCCGCTGGTGTGGATCCGGCCAGTCACCCAACCGATGTCGTCTGCGGCCGTGGACTTCTCCTGGCCTGCGTTGCCCGCCGCGACACAGATGGCACGCCCGGGATCGGTCAAGTAGGCGTCCAGCCACCGCGACACGGCGCCGGCTCCGTCATGTGACCCGCCGTTGGTCCCGAGGCTGATGTTGATGCTGATCGGGAGTTTCTCTCGCTGAGCGATTTTCAGCAGATATTCCACCGCGTGGATGATCGAGCTGGTGTCGCTGAACGTCGATCGGCGGCGCTCCATGTCGTCGTCGATCTTCGGCACGTCGAGGAGTACGGCTGCGATCTTGGCCCTGGGGCACACCCCCGAATTGCCCGCGGCGATGCTCGCCACATGGGTGCCGTGCGACCCCGGCTGCAGCTGCGACTGGCGCTCGATCCACGTCGCCGGCGGCATGCCTGGCTTCTTCGCCGCGGCGATCGCCGCGTTGAGGTCGTCAGCCACAAGTTCCGATCCCCGGGAGAACCCGTCGGGCGGAGGCCGGAAGTCGCCGCCCTGGTCCCAGATCGAGATGAACCGTGTCTTGCCGTTGCGGAGGAAGTCCGGATGCGCGAAGTCGAAGCCGCCGACGTCGATGATCCCGATCAGCACGTCCTCACCGCGCCCATTGCTCGCGGCGCTGCCGATCGCCTTGGACCTCGGAGCCGTCCTGCCGGTCGCATGACGCGTCACCGGCTTGTCGAGGGCCAGCGGTTCGAAGGGATGCACGAACGCCACCGCCGCGTCGCGCTGCAACTTCTTCAGGTCGGTCACCGGCACCGTCGCGCAGACGAGGTTGCGCCGCGCGATCAGCTCGCGCGCCACGGCGCCCTGCGGGGCGTCGACGGCGCTTTCCAGCCTTGCCTTGAGGGCGTCGACGCCGTCAGCGGCGAACTCGGGATAGACCTCGACGAGGACATTCACATAGGAGTCGTTGGCGCCGTTGCGCGTTGACATCTTCGGGCGCGGGCCCGCCCGGAACACCGGCGGCGCGGGACTGGCCATGTCGATCGTCGGGAGGTAGGCAGCGTTCTGTTCGAGCCCCTGCTGGAGCTCCACTGCGGTGTCGAGGCCGTCGGGGCCTACCTGTGCCGTGCAGGCCACCCTGGTGGACCCGTCGGCGCGCAACGCGTTGACGTCGCGATCGCCGTTCTGCACCATGCGCAGCCAGGGGTGCAGCTTGCGTGAGTACTTGTTCGTGCGGTTGCGGGCGCGGGCCATACCGCGTTCCTATCAGGCACGCGGCCGAAAAACGTGAGTAGTCGATTACTCGACCATCAGGCGATTCGCGTCAGAACGCGGGCCACGGGATCGGGCGGTGCCGGTCCGGCGACGGCATCACCGGATCATCCAGCAGCGCAGCGGCTCTGCGCCGCAGCGCGTTCACCTCGTGATCGGTGACGTGCTGGCGTAGTTGCTCACCGAGTGTTCCGCCGACGTCGTCGCGCAACCCGGAGACCGTCTCCAGCGTCTCGTCGTCGACGGGTTTGCCCGCCCAGCCCCACAACACCGTGCGCAGCTTGTCCTCGACATGCATGCTCACGCCGTGGTCGACGCCGTAGACGTGGCCGTCGGTCGCGTGCAGAATGTGGCCGCCCTTGCGGTCGGCGTTGTTGATCAACACGTCGAACACCGCCATCCGGCGCAGCGGGGCGTTGTCGGCGTGCACCAGCGTCACCTCGTCGCCCCGGTAGTCGTATGCGCGCAGCACCGGTAGGAATCCCGGCGGAATCTGTCCTGCGGGAAGCAGATCCACCAGATCTGGACCGGAGTCGGGGCGCTCGCCCACGTGGTCGCCGGGCTGGTCGACCCACAGCTGTACCATGCCGCTGCCCGCGGGCCCGTCTCGAATGATGGTGTAGGGCACGATATCCCACCCCAGCGCCGCGGACACCAGATAGGCGGACACCTCGCGGCCAGCCAGCGTGCCGTCGGGAAAGTCCCACAGCGGCGCCTCCCCGGCGACGGGTTTGTACACGCAGTGCACTCTCTGGTCGTCGAGTTGTGCCTCACAGAGGAACGTGGCGTTGCTCGCGGAGCGGATCCGCCCGATCACGGTCAGTTCGCCGCACCGCAGCGCCTCGCATTCGCGCTCCGGCCCCGACGCGGGCCCCGAGCTACGCGTCGGGTTCATCGTCTGGCTCGAGCAGGCTCCGCCGGTAACCGTTGGTTCGCGCGCAGATGTGCCCCTCCGGGTCGAGGGGCTCATCGCACAGCGGGCACGGCGGCCTGCCGGCCGAGATGACCCGGTTGGACCTGGTCGCGAACTGGCGCGCCGACTCCGGGGTGAGGAACACCCGCACGGCGTCGGGCCCGTCCTCGGCGTCGTCGAGCACCACCGACGCGTCGAACTCGGTGTCCGAGACCGCCAGCAGTTCGACCACGACGGTTTGGGCCTCGGAGTCCCAGCCGAGCCCCATGGTGCCGACCCTGAACTCGGCGTCGACGGGCGTGATGAGCGGGCTGAGATCCTCGACGTCGGTCTCCGGGGGTACGGGCGTACCGAACCGCCGGTTGATCTCGACCAACAGAGCCGCGATGCGCTCGGCCAGAACCGCGACCTGCTGCTTCTCCAGAATCACCGAGACGACCCGCTTGTCGTGCACGGCCTGCAGGTAGAAGGTGCGGTTTCCGGGCTGCCCAACGGTCCCGGCGACAAATCGGTCGGGTGTGCGGAATACGTGAATTGCGCGGGCCATGGCACTTCCAAAATACCGCGCTCAGTCGGTGGAGCCGCCCACCACCGCATCGCTCGGCGGCACGTCTTTGGCTTCGCCGTCGGAGGTCTCGGGTGGTTTCGCGGCCAAACCGGAAGCCAGCTGGCCGCCGGTGTGGTTGACATGAACCACGAAGGGCCGCAGCGCGGTGTACCGGATCACACTCATCGACGCCGGGTCGGCGGTGATTCGCTGAAAACTGTCCAGGTGGGTGCCCAGCGCGTCGGCCACGACCGCCTTGATCACGTCGCCGTGCGTGCAGGCCAGCCACAGCACGTCCGCGCCCTGTTCCTCGGCGAGCCGCCGGTCGTGCTCGCGCACCGCCGCCACCGCACGGGCCTGCACATGGGCCAGGCCCTCGCCGCCCGGGAAGACCGCTGCGCTGGGCTGCTGCTGTACCACGGCCCACAGCGGCTCCTTGACCAGCTCGGAGATCTTGCGCCCGGTCCACTGGCCGTAGTCCACCTCGGTGATGCGCTCGTCCACGATCGGCTCGACACCGAGCGCGGCCGCCAGCGGCTCGACGGTGCGCCGACACCGCAGCAGCGGCGACCGCACGATGGCGCGCACCGGCAGCGACCCGATCCGGTCGACCAGCGCGCCGGCCTGTTCGAGGCCCTTCTCGTCGAGATCGATGCCGTCGGTGCGGCCGGCCAGTGTCTGCGCCGTATTGGAGGTCGAGCGGCCGTGCCGCAGCAGGATGACGGTCACGTTGCGGCCACCACCCCGGTGCTGAGCAGAATCAGCACCACCGTGCCGAGGAGAAGGCGGTAGCCGACGAACCAGTACATGCTGTGTCGCACCAGGAACCGCAGGAACCACGCGACGGCCGCGAAGCCGACGATGAACGCGATGACCGTGGCCACGAGCAGTTGTGGCCCGCTGGCGCTCATGCCCTCACCCGCCGGATGAAACGCGTCGGGCAGGGAGAACAAACCGGAGGCGAACACCGCGGGGATGGCCAGCAGAAAACCGAACCGGGCGGCGAGTTCGCGCTCGAGACCCAGAAACAGCCCCGCGCTGATCGTCGCGCCGGACCGTGACACCCCGGGAATCAGCGCCAGACACTGGGCCAGCCCGACGGTCACACTGTCGCGCCAGGTGAGCTTTTCGACGTCGCGGGTCTGCCGACCGAAGTACTCGGCCGCGGCGATCACCACCGAGAAGACGATCAACGCCGACGCGATCAGCCACAGATTCCTTGCCCCCGTACGGATCTCGTCCTTGAACAGCAGACCGAGCAGTCCGATCGGGATGGTTCCGATGATCACATACCAGCCGAGGCGGTAGTCGACGTCGCGCGCGGCGGGACTGAAAAGGCCGCGCAGCCAAGCCTTTACGATGCGAACGATGTCACGGGTGAAGTAGACGAGCACCGCCAGTTCGGTGCCGAGTTGCGTTACGGCGGTGAACGATGCGCCGGCATCGTCATCGAAGAACAGCCGGGAGGCGATCGCCAAGTGCCCTGACGACGACACCGGAAGGAATTCGGTGAGGCCCTGCAGCACCGACAACACGACGACCTGCAGCCAGGACATCGCCGGGACCTCGATCACGACGACGACCGTACCGTGCGTGTCGGTCAGCGCGCTGTGCGCGGCACCGGTTGGGCATTCGCCACCGCATCACGCACCGCCGCGACCAGGCTGCGTTCATCGAACAGGTCGATGTCGCTCGCCTTACGGGTTGCGGTGGCCACGACGTCCTCGGCTTGCGGCACGGGGCCCGCGAGGCGTGGGCGGTAGATCTCGACGACAAGCTGCTGATGTTCGACGTGAAAGGAGAAACTCTTGCCGCCGTCGAGCTGGCCAAAACCACTCGCATGCAGACCAGTCGAAATATCTTCGACAGCAAACCCTTTGTCGGCCGAATCACGACTCGGCGCAAGGCTCATGGTCGAACCATACCTTTTCTGGCGGCATGCATACACTTGCTGTTCGATTGCCGTCCACTTCGAACGCACGAAAGCTACCCGTTGCTGACACGTATCAAACATGCAGGTCAAGCCGCATGTAGTGGTGCGCTTGTCATTATCTGCTGCAGTGTGACGGCGTGCACATCAAATCAATCCGACACGCCGCCACCAACGATCGCGCCCGCCCAGGCCGCGGTGTCTCCCCCGGCCGCCCGCCCGCCTGCCGGGACCGTCCGCCCGTTGGCGGGACATGGCACCGCGGCCCTCTTCGACGCCGCGACAACCTCGCTGGTGGCGCTGGCCCCCGGTGAGACCGGGCACGGGATCGTCACGGTGATGCCGGCAAGAGGCCAGGGTAGGACGGTGGCGCTGTCGGCGGCGGCGTCGGCGATGGCGGGCGACGGCGACGGTCACGCCTACGCCGCGACCCGCGGCGGATACTTCCGCATCGACATCGCACAGGGTCGGGCCAGCCGGGTGCCCGTCGACGGCCACGACCGCACCGAATTCACGGCCATCGCCCGCCGGGCCGACGGCAAGCTGGTGCTGGGCAGCGCCGACGGCGCCGTGTACACGCTGAGCTCCGACACCACCGTCGGCGCCGAGCTGAAGATCTTCGCCCGCGTGGATGCCCTTGCCACACAGGGAGATACGACCGTGGTCCTGGACCGGGGGCAGACTTCGGTGACCACCGTCGACCCCTCCGGAACCAACGCCGAGCACTCGCTGCGCGCCGGCGAAGGGGCCACCACACTGGCCGCCGACACCGCGGGCCGGGTGCTCGTTGCCGACACCAGGGGCGACGGGCTGCTGGTGTTCACCGTCGACCCGCTGATACTGCGGCAGCGCGCCCCGGTGCGGGGCGCACCCTACGGGCTTGCCGGGTCCTCGCGGTTGGCGTGGGTGTCACAGACGAAAACGAACACCGTCGTTGGATACGATCTGGCCACCGGTATCCCCGTCGAGAAGGTGCGCTATCCGACCGTGCAGCAGCCGAACTCCCTGGCCTTCGACGAAGCGTCTGGCACTCTGTATGTGGTGTCGGGTACGGGAGCGGGCGTGCAGGTGATCGAAAACGCCGAGGCCGCGCGGTGACAGCGGTACAGCGCGGCCGGATGCCGCCGGGCTGGGATGCCGACCTGTCCGACGAGTACGAATGGGTTCCCTTGCGGCTGCCGCCCGACCTGACCCGCATAAGCGCGTCGACCCGGCTGTCCATCGAGGCCGAGTACCGGGGCTGGGAGCTGACGCGGGTCCGGTTGTACACCGACGGCAGCCGCCGAGTGCTGTTGCGCCGCAGAAAGTCCGCCGCCAACAGCTCCGACGTCGCCGACCAGCCGGCGATGTGATGTATCGAGCTGTTCGGCGGGCGTTCTTCCTGGTTCCCGCGGAGCGGATACACACCTGGGTTTTCCGGGGACTTCGCACCGGGACGGCTCCGCCGCCGGCACGCCGCGCGCTGAAGAAGTGGCTCGCGCCGAAGGACCCGATTCTGGAGAGCACCGTGTTCGGGGTCCGGTTTCCCGGCCCGATGGGCCTGGCCGCAGGATTCGACAAGGACGGCCTCGGGCTGAGCGCATGGGGCGCGCTCGGCTTCGGCTACGCGGAGATCGGCACCGTGACCGCGCAGCCCCAGCCAGGCAATCCCGAGCCGCGGCTGTTCCGGCTGCCCGAGGACAGGGCGCTGCTGAACCGGATGGGGTTCAACAACAACGGCGCGGGCGACCTCGCGCTGCGGCTGGCGCGACACACCCCCGATGTGCCGATCGGGGTCAACATCGGCAAGACGAAAAGCGTGCCCGCCGAGGACGCCGTCGACGACTACCGTGCCAGCGCCCGGCTGGTCGGCTCGTTGGCGGCGTATTTGGTGGTCAACGTCAGCTCACCGAACACCCCGGGCCTGCGCGACCTGCAGGCCGTCGAGTCGTTGCGGCCGATCCTTGCGGCCGTGCGGGAAGAAACGAGCACGCCGGTGCTCGTGAAGATCGCACCGGATCTGTCGGATTCCGATATCGACGAAATCGCCGATCTGGCAGTCGAATTGGGTCTCGCCGGAATCGTCGCGACCAACACCACGGTGCGACGGGACGGTCTCGTCACACCGGGGGCGGCCGAACTGGGGCCCGGCGGAGTATCGGGGCCGCCGGTGGCCAAGCGCTCGGCCGAGGTGCTGCGCCGGCTGTACAGCCGGGTCGGCGACCGGCTGGTGCTGATCAGCGTCGGCGGCATCGAGACGGCGGACGATGCGTGGGACCGGATCGTTTCCGGGGCTTCGCTGCTGCAGGGATACACCGGGTTCATCTACGGCGGAGGCCTGTGGGCCAAGCACATTCACGAAGGCATCGCCCGCCGGCTGCACGAGTGCGGGTTCTCGTCGCTGGCCGAGGCCGTCGGCTCAGCCGCGCGCTAGCTTCAGCGTCAGCATCGGCAGGTCGAGCTCCGGCGTCTGCAACGCCGCCTCCAGCGTCGGCTCGATGCGGGCCCACGTCTTCGGGTAGCGCTCGGCGTAGCGTTCCAGCGCGTCCTTTGCCGCGTCGCGCGTCATCGGTGTCGCGACGGCGGGGACGTTGCGCATCCGTCCCACGCTGACCCGAACATGCGGATTGGCCAACACGTTCCGGTACCACTGTGCTCGCGCGCCGAATCCGGACACGATGACGTACTCGTCGGGCGCGGGCTGTTCGACGACCTCCAGGACGGCGTAGCGGCGGGCGCCGGTCTTGCGGCCGATGTGTTCGAGCAGCAGCAGCCGCTGCCCCAGCAGGAACCCGAGGTGGGCGCGATAGAGCCAGATCGGTGCGCGAACCAGGGTGCGGTTCTGCAGCAGGCGGGCGAGTATCCCGCTAGTTCTGCTCATAGGTCGCGTGGATGATCGCGCGCGCGATCGCCTGCTGGAACAGGTTGAACCCAAGGTATGCAGGCGTGGCTCCATCGGGCAGGTCCAGCTTCTCCACGCCGACGGCGTGCACGACGACGAAGTAGCGGTGCACGCCGTGTCCGGGCGGCGGCGCGGCGCCGATGTAGCGCTTCTGGCTGGCGTCGTTGGCCAAAGTGACTGCGCCACCGGGCAATTCACTGCCGTCGCCCGCACCCGCGGGCAGTTCGGTGACGCTGGCGGGCAAGTCGGCGACGGCCCAGTGCCAGAAGCCGGATGCCGTCGGGGCGTCAGGGTCATAGACGGTGACGGCGAAGCTCTTGGTTTCCTCGGGGAAGCCCGACCAGCTCAGCTGGGGTGAGACGTCTTCGCCGCCTGCGCCCATGATGCCGCTGACCTGGGGCATGGACCACGGCTCGCCGTCTTTGAACGATTCGGAGGTGAGCGTGAAGCTCGGCAGCTTCGGCAGGTGGTCGTAGGGGTTGTACGGAAAAGCCATGGTCGTCCCTTTCGTGTGATCAGCAGTGCAGCAGGAAGTGCTCGAGAACCTGGGCGCCGAACGTCAGCGCGTCAACGGGTACCCGCTCGTCGACGCCGTGGAACAGCGCCGCGAAATCCAGATCGGGCGGCAGTTTGAGGGGCACGAACCCGAAGCAGCGGATGCCCAGCGTGGCGAAGTGCTTGGCGTCGGTGCCCGCCGACAGCATGTACGGCACGGTGCGGGCATCGGGGTCGGTGGCCAAAATCGCGTCGTTCATCGCCTCGACCAGGTCGCCGTCGAAGGTCGTCTCGTAGGCGGGCAGGTCGGTGATCCACTCGCGCACCACGTCGGGCCCGATGATCTCGTCGACCTCACGTTCGAATGCGGCCAGCCGGCCGGGCAGCACACGGCAGTCGATCACCGCCTCCGCGGTGGCGGGGATGACGTTGGCCTTGTAGCCGGCCTTGAGCATGGTCGGGTTGGCGGTGTCACGCAGGGTCGCGCCGACGATCCTGGCGATCGGCCCGAGCTTGGCGACGGTGCCCTCCAGGTCGGGCGAATTCGTGTCGAATGTGTAGCCGGTTTCCTCGGACACCGCCTGCAGGAACTGGTCGACGGCGTCGGTCAGGACGACCGGGAACCGATGGCGGCCCAGCTTGGCCGTCGCCTCGGCCAGCACGGTGACGGCGTTGTCGTCGTGGATCATCGAGCCGTGACCCGCGCGGGCGCGGGCGGTCAACCGCATCCACTTCATGGCTTTTTCTGCGGTTTCGATCAGATAGAGCGTGCGCTCGCCCCCGTCGCGGCGCGGGACCGTCAGGGAGAACCCGCCGACCTCTCCGATGGCGTCGGTCACGCCCTCGAAGAGATCGGGGCGGTTTTCGACGAGCCATTTGCAGCCGTACTTGCCGCCCGCCTCTTCGTCGGAGACGAAGGCAAACACCAGGTCACGCGCCGGGACGGTGCCGGAGCGTTTGAAGGCGCGGGCGACCGCGATCATCATGCCGACCATGTTCTTCATGTCGACGGCGCCGCGGCCCCAGACGTAGCCGTCCTCCAGGGCGCCGGAGAACGGGTGAACGCTCCAGTCGGAGGCCTCGGCGGGCACCACGTCGAGGTGGCCGTGCAGCATCAACGCCCCGCGCTCGGAATCGGCACCCTTGAGCCGGGTGAAGACGTTGGCCCGGCCCGGCGCGCCCGCCTCGATGTACTCGGCCTCGTAGCCGACCTCCTCGAGCTGCTCGACCACCCAGCGGGCGCATTCCGCCTCGCCTTTCGTGGTTTCCGGCTCGCCAGTGTTGGAGGTGTCGAACCGGATCAGCGAGCGGACGAGGTCGACCACCTCGTCGGCTGCGTTGAGGGGTTGGCTCACAGTCACCTTTCCTACCACCCACACCTCCCTTGGGTTTGGGCCTGGGCTTGTCGATCCGATAGCCTTAGCTGCCCAGAGCGGGTCCGAGTGGCGGAATGGCAGACGCGCTAGCTTGAGGTGCTAGTGCCCTATTAACGGGCGTGGGGGTTCAAGTCCCCCCTCGGACACCAAAATATTCATCGGTCGAAACCTCAGTACACGTCGCGCACATAGCGCTTGTCGGCGACCAGTTCGCGCTTGTAGTGGCGCGCGTCCTCATCGCTCATCCTGCCGTGGGTCTTGATGATCGACTTCAGCGCGGCGTCGACGTCGCGGGCCATCCGGCTGGCGTCGCCGCAGACGTAGAAATGCGCCCCGTCGTCGATCCAGCGCCACAGTTCTGCGCCGTAGTCGAGCATCTTGTGCTGGACGTACACGCGCTTGTCCTGGTCCCGCGAGAACGCGAGATCCAGCCGGCTCAGGAAGCCGTCGCGGACCATGTCCTCGAAATCCTCACGGTAGTAATAGTTTTCAGCACGCCGCTGTTCGCCGAAGAACAACCAGTTGCGTCCGGTGTGGCCGAGCGCCCGCCGCTCCTGCAGGAACCCGCGGAACGGCGCGATGCCCGTCCCTGGCCCGACCATGATCATCGGCGTGTCCGCATCCTTGGGCGGGCGGAAATGCGGCGACCGCTGCAGGAAGACCGGCACGGGTCCGGAATGCGCGCGATCGGCCAGATACGTCGAGCACACCCCGCCGCGCTGGGCGCCGCGCGTGCCCCGGTAGCGCACCACGGACACCGTCAACTGCACCTCATGGGGGCTGACCAGCGGGCTCGACGAGATGGAATACTGCCGCGGCGTCAGCCGCACCAACACCTCCTGCCACTGCGACGGCTCGGCACGGACGTTGAACTGCTCGACGATGTCCAGCCCGTTGCGGCCCACCAGCCATTTCTTCATCCGGTCCGACGGCGCGCGCAGCATCTTCGCGGCCTCGCGACCCGCGCAGTTCTCGGCGACGAAGCGCAGCAGATCGGGCGTGACCCGGCAGATGTCGTAATGCCGGGTCAACGCCTCGCGCAGATGCTGACGGACCCCGTCGACTTCGACGGTCTCGTTGCCGACCAGGCCGGTGGCCGCCAGCCACGCGTCGACGACCTCGCGACTGTTGGTGCCCCACACCCCCAGTGAATCGCCGACGGAGTAACCGACGTCGTACTCGGAGAGGTCGAACCCGAACTGCCGCACCTCTTTTGCCGACAGCGGCGCGGTGAGCACCGAGTTGCGGCAAAGCTTGGCCATGACGGGCTCAGCCCGCGTGAACGGTTCGTCGACGACGGTGTCCGCCTCCCCCGTCACGCCGAGGGCGTCGGCCACGTCGTCGACCCATTTCGACATCGGCGCACTGTCGTAGGCCTCGCACTCTGCTCGGTCGACCAGCTTGGAGGCGCCGAGCGCGGACAGCCTGCCGTCGATGGATCTGGCGTGGCCGCAGAAGTCGGCGTAGGTCCGGTCGCCGATGCCGAGAACGGCGTAGCGGACACCGTCGAGCGGGGGCGCATCGGGGGCGCCGAGGCGATCCCAGAAGCCCGCGCCGTTGTCGGGCGGGCCACCGTCGCCGAACGTGCTGGTGACGATCAGCACGTCGCGCGCCGACGCCAGCCGCGACAGCGGCAGATCGTCCATGTTGACCAGGTGCGAATCCCCCAGCCGTCGCGCCAGCCGGGCCGCGAAGTCCTCGGCGGTGCCGGTCTGCGACGCCCACAGCACCAGCGGACCGCTGCGCTCTTCGACCACGGCGGTCGAGGGGCGCACCGGTGCGGGGCCGACGGGCGTGGCGCGCACCGCGCAGACCTTGAACTCCGGCTGCAGCGAGTCGGCGTCGACGGCGTCGTTGGTCAGCGCGTTGACGGTCAGTTGCTCGCCGTGCTCGTCGTTCCAGTGGAACGGGGCGAAGCAGTTGCCCGGCCGCACCCGTTCGGTCACCACCGCGGGCAGCACGGCACGACCGCGGCGCGACGCCAACTCGACCTGCTGGCCGTCGGCGATGCCCATGACAGCCGCGTCGACGGGATTCAGTTCGACGAACGGCCCGCTGTCGAGCTTCGTCAGCTTGGCGACCCGGCCGGTCTTGGTCATGGTGTGCCACTGATGCTGCAGTCGGCCGGTGTTGAGCACCAACGGGTACTTCTCGTCGGGCATCTCGCGAGCCGCCATGTGCGGCCTGGGGTGGAACACCGCCCTGCGCGACGGGGTGGGGAACGCCAGCCGTGGCCGATGCCCGGCGGCGTCGACGAACAGGTACTGGCTGACCCCGTCGTTCACGTAGCGGATCGGGTGGCGGTCGTCGTCGTCTCCGGGTGGGCACGGCCACTGCAGCGGTGTGCGGCGTAGCCGCGAATAGCTCGCCCCGCGCAGGTCGTATCCCGTTGCCGGGTTCCAGAACCGCCGGATCTCGTCGAAAACCTCTTCGCTGGAGGAGAAGTCGAAGTGCGCGCCGAAACCGAGGTGCTTGGCGACGTCGCAGATCAGCTGCCAGTCCGGCCGGGCCTGTCCGACGGGTGGGATGGCGGCCTGCATCAGGGTCAGGTTGCGTTCGGAGTTGACCATCACGGCATCGGATTCCGCCCAGAGTGCAGCGGGCAACACGATGTCGGCATAGCGGTTGGTCGCGGTCGACTCGTAGGCATCCTGGGTGATGACGACCTCGGCCGCCTCCAAGCCCGCAATGACCGTCGACCGGTTCGCCACTGTGGCAACGGGATTGGTGCAGATGATCCAACACGCCTTGATGTCGCCCGCGGCAAGCTGTTCGAACATCGCGATGGTGCCGGGGCCGACGTCGTCGCGGATCGTGCCCTCCGGCAACCCCCATTGCTTCTCGACGAACTCGCGGTCGTCGGCGGACACGACGGAGCGCTGGCCGGGCAATCCCGGTCCCATGTAACCCATCTCGCGGCCGCCCATCGCATTGGGCTGACCGGTCAGCGACATCGGTCCGCTGCCCGGCCGGCAGATCGCGCCGGTGGCCAGGTGCAGGTTGCAGATCGCGTTGGTGTTCCAGGTGCCGTGCGTGCTCTGGTTGAGCCCCATCGTCCAGCAGCTCATCCAGTCGCCCGCGTCGGCGATCATCTGTGCCGCGGTGCGGATGTCCTCCTCGGCCAGACCCGTGATCTCGGCGACCCGCTCGGGCGGATAGTCGGCGAGAAACGCCGGCATGTCCGCCCAACCTTCGGTGTGCTCGGCGATGAAATCGGCGTCGATGTCGCCGTTTTCGACCAGCAGATGCAGCAGTCCGTTCAGAAGCGCCAGATCCGTTCCGGGTTTGATCTGCAGGTACAGATCGGCGCGCTGCGCGGTCGTGGTCCGACGAGGGTCGACCACGATCAGCTTCGCCCCGGCCTTCAGCCGTTCAGCCATCCGCAGGAACAGGATCGGATGGCAGTCGGCCATGTTCGAGCCGATCACGAAGAACAGATCGGCGCGGTCGAAGTCGGTGTACGAGCCGGGCGGGCCGTCGGCGCCGAGCGATTGCTTGAACCCAGTCCCCGCGCTGGCCATGCAGAGCCGTGAGTTCGACTCGATGTGCACCGTGCGCAGGAATCCCTTGGCCAGTTTGTTGGCGAGGTACTGCGCCTCGATGGACATCTGCCCCGACACGTACAGCGCGACCGCGTCGGGGCCATGCTCATCGACGATGGCGCGCAGTCGACTGCCCGCCTCGGCGACCGCATCGTCGACCGGCGTCGGCACCGCCTCTTCGGCGCGCGTCGGCCGCACCAGCGCCGATTTCAGGCGTCCGTCTGTCGCGGCCATCATTTCGGCGTGCGTGGCGCCCTTCGTGCACAACCTGCCGAAATTGGCTGGATGCAGCTTGTCGCCGGCAACCGTTGCGATGACGGATGCGCCTGTGTCCGTGGTGACTTCGATACCGCAGCCGACGCCGCAGTATGAGCACGCGGTACGGGTGACCGTCATCGCCGCCTCAGCCCGCAGGGGCGGGCAGCGGGCCGACGAGTTCGCCCGCCCTGGTCTTCGGCGACCGCATCCGCAGGAACACCGCCCACGTCACGATCGCACAGACGACGTAGAAGGCCAGGAACACCCAGAACGCGTTGGTGGCCGACTTCGCCTCGCCGACGTAGGAGGCGCGCAGCACGATGTTGATGAACACGCCGCCCAGCGCGCCGATCGCACCGGCGAACCCGATCAGCGCACCGGACATGCTGCGCGACCACGCGGCCTTCTCGTCGCGGCTCCACTCGTCGTGGCCCTGGGCCTTCGCCTCGAAGATCGACGGGATCATCTTGTAGGTCGACCCGTTTCCGATGCCGGACAGGATGAACAGCAGGATGAAACCGGCGACGTAGCCGGTCATCTGGGCTCCGGTCGGCGCACCCGCCGCGCCGTCGTCGATCATGCCGGTGGCGACCAGGATTCCGGCCGCGAAGATCATCGCGATGAACGTGTACATCGTGACCTTGCCGCCGCCGATCCGGTCGGCGAGCTTGCCGCCGTAGGGCCGGGAGATCGATCCGAGCAGCGGGCCGATGAACGCGATCTGCGCGGCATGCAGCGCGGCCTGCGCTGGGGTGTCGCCGCCTGCAAGGAAGTTGATCTGCAGCACCTGGCCGAACGCGAAGGAGAACCCGATGAACGAACCGAACGTGCCGATGTAGAGGAAGCTCATCACCCACGATTCGCTGAAGCGCAGCGACTCCGCCATCGCGCCGATGTTCGACCGCTGGTTACCGAGGTTGTCCATGAACAGCGCGGCGCCGATGGCCGCCAGCGCGATCGCGACAAGGTAGATGGCGCAGACGATTTCGGGTGCGGTGTTGCTGACCGCAGCGATCACCAGGAGGCCGACCAGCTGGATCACCGGGACACCGATGTTGCCGCCACCTGCGTTCAGGCCGAGCGCCCAGCCCTTGAGGCGTTGCGGATAGAACGCATTGATGTTCGTCATCGACGACGCGAAGTTCCCGCCGCCGAGACCCGCGACGGCCGCGACGATCATGAACGTGGTGTAGGACGCGTCGGGGCGCTTCATCACCCACAGCGTCAACACCGTCGGGATCAGCAGCAGCAGCGCGCTGACGACCGTCCAGTTACGGCCACCGAATTTCGCAGGCGCGATCGTGTAGGGAATCCGCATCACGGCGCCGACGAGGGTGGGCATGGCCACCAGGTAGAACTTTCCGGCGGCGTCGATGTGGTAGGTCGCCTGGGGCATGAACAGCACCATCACCGACCAGATGGACCAGATCGAGAAGCCGACGTGTTCGGCGAAGATCGACCAGATCAGGTTTCGGTTGGCGATCTTGGCGCCGCCGGCTTCCCATGCCTCGACGTCTTCGGCGTCCCAGTGCTCGATATTGCGGTTGCGGCTCAAAGTCTTCACAAGCCCTAGGTTCATCCGAACCCATTCCACACCGGTTGCCCGGTCGTGACCGAAACGTCAACACCCGCTCACTTCGCCGATGTGTCCGCAGGTGGACGGACGAAACGTAACCGAAACAATCGTGAGCTTCGCCACGTCAGCTTTCGTCGGGTTTCACCGCGAGCACCGGCTTCGGGCATTCAAGCAGCAACTGCTGCGCGACGCTGCCCAACAGCAGCTTGCCCACCGGGTTGCGATGGCGGATGCCGATGACCAGCAGATCCGAGTCGTTGCGTTCCATGGTTTTCAGCAGCTCCTCGGCGGCGTCCACGCCGACCGGCTGGGTCAACTCGAATTCGACCCCGCAGGTCGCCAGCCGCTCCTCGATGTCAGCCACCTCGCTCTGCTTGGCAAACCTCGCGTCGACGTAGGCGTCGCCGGCGGTCGAGTTCACGACGCGCAGCGATGTTCCGCGCAGCTTGGCTTCTGCGATGCCGTGCTCGAGGGCCGCCCTGCCGAACGGATCGGCGCTGTATCCGACCACCACCGTCATGACTGGACCGCCTTCTCCTGCATGTCGCGGTCGTCCTCGACGACCAGGAGCGTCTCTTCGCTGCGGTGCATCAGCCTCAGCACCAACGGAATCAGCAGGAGTATCACCATCAGTGCGTAGGTGATGATCGCGACGGGCTCGGTGAACAGGCCGGACCAGTCACCGTCGGCGAGCTGAAGGGACTGCCGCAGTTGTCGTTCGATCCGCGGGCCGAGGATGACGCCGATGATCAACGGCAGCACCGGTAACCCGAAACGCCGCATCATCAACCCGAGCAGCCCGAACACCAGCAGCAGCGCGAGGTCCAGAGGTTGGACGTTGACCGCGAGCGCGCCGAGCGCGGCGAAGAACAAGATGCCCGCATACAGATACGGCCGCGGCGTGCGTAACAGCTTGGCCCACAACGGCGCCAGCGGAAGGTTGAGCACCAGCAGCATCAGGTTGCCGATGAACAGGCTGGCGATCAACGTCCAGATCAGCAGCGGTTCCTTCTCGAACAGCGTCGGCCCCGGCTGGATGCCGTAGGACACGAACGCCGTCAACATCACCGCCGCGGTCGCGTTCGTCGGCAGACCGAGCGACAGCATCGGCACCAAAGTTCCTGCGGCCGAGGCGTTGTTGGCGGCCTCTGGTCCGGCAACGCCTTCGATCGCGCCCTTGCCGAACTCATCCCTGTGCTTCGACAGCCGCTTCTCGGTGATGTAGGACAGGAATGTCGGCAGTTCCGCGCCGCCGGCGGGCAGTGCGCCGAACGGGAATCCGAACGCGGTGCCGCGCAGCCACGGCTTCCACGACCGCTGCCAGTCCTCGCGGCCCATCCACGGCCGTCCGACGGGGATGACGTCGGCGGGCCGGCGCCGCAGATGCGCTGCGACCCACAGTGCCTCGCCGACGGCAAAGATGGCGACCGCGATCACGACGATGTCGATGCCGTCGGACAACTGCGGTAACCCGAACGTCGCCCGAGGCTGGCCGGTCAGGAAATCGATGCCGACGATGCCGATGGCCAACCCGAGGAACAGGGAGATCGCCCCGCGCAGTTTCGATGCGCCGAGCACCGCGGTGACCGCGACGAGCGCGAACAGCATGATCGCCAGGTACGACGGCGCGCCAAGCGTCACAGCGAATCTCGAGATCGGCGGTGCGAACGCAGCAAGAAGCGCGGTGCCGATCAAGCCCGCGACGAACGACCCGATCGCCGCGGTGGCAAGGGCCTGCGCCGCTCGACCCGCCTTGGCCATCTTGTTGCCTTCGATCGCGGTGATCACCGAAGACGACTCTCCCGGCGTGTTCAACAGGATCGAAGTCGTCGACCCGCCGTACATGCCGCCGTAGAAGATGCCCGCGAACATGATGAATGCCGCACTGGGGCTGACGTTGTATGTGACGGGAAGCAGAAGCGCAACCGTCATGGCCGGGCCGATGCCGGGCAGCACGCCGACGGCGGTGCCCAGAAGCACACCGATGACCGCATACAGCAGGTTCGTCGGCGTGGCGGCCTCACCGAGGCCTTGCAGGAACCAATCGAAGCTGTTCATCTACAGAATCCCGTCCAAAATTCCTGCGGGCAGCGGGATTCCGAGCCCGGAGTAGAAGCCGTAGAAGCTGGCCAGTGCCAGCAGCGTGCCGATGGCGATGTTGCGGATGTAGTGGCGGCTGCCAAGGATGGTCGCCGCGCCCGCGAAGAAGAGCGCACCGGTGATCACCCAGCCGAGCGGGTTGACGAGCAAGATCAACCCGACGAACAAGGCGACGAGCAACCCGACGGTGCGCCAGTCCCCCGGAATCGTCGGGTCGACGTCCTCGCCCGCATCGGCCTCCCCGACCGACCCGCGTGGGATGGCGAGCGCGAGAATGACTGCCAGCACGATCAGGATCACGCCGATGGCAATCGGAAACTGTTTGGGACCAACGGGATCCACCTTGGCGAATCCCGCCTCCAGGGTGATGGCGTCGTAGATCAGAAACGCCCCGACCAGAACGAGGACGACGCACACCAGGTACTGCGCCTTGTCGACGGTCTTGGCGACCGCGTTCTCCTTGGGCTCTTCGGTCATAGTCATAGCAGCCCCAACTCCGTGAGTGTCGACGAGACGCGCTGGTCCTGTTCCTTCAGAAACTGTTCGAACTGTGCACCGGTCACGAACGCATCGGTCCAGCCGTTCTTCACCAGCGCCTCCTTCCATTGCTGGGTCGCGTGCAACTCCTCGAGAACCTTGACCATCGCCTGTTTCGCGTCGTCGGAAATGCCCGGTGGGGCAAGGACTCCGCGCCAGTTGGCGAAGGTCAGATTGATGCCCGACTCCGTCAGCGTCGGTGCGTCGATGCCCTCGACCCGCTCCTCGCTGGAGACCGCCAGCACCCGCAGTTGGCCCGCCTCGATCTGGTCGGACAGCTCACCGGGGCTGGACGTGCCGACCGCGATCTTCTTGCCCAGCAGAGCCGTAAGCAGATCGCCGCCGCCGTCGTAGGTGACGAAGTTGACCGCCTTGGGGTCGACGCCAACGGCCCGCGCGGTCTCCATCGGGAACAGATGGTCCGGACCGCCAGGCGACGAGCCTCCGCCGATCGTCACCTTGGACGGGTCGGCCTTCCACGCCCTGACGAAGTCGCCGATGGTTTTGAACGGCGAGTCGGCAGGCACGAAGAACGCGCCGGGATCCTCGATGAGTTTGGCGATGGCCGTGGCATCGGAGGCCTTGATGTTCGAACCGTTGGTGTAGGTGGCTCCGACGACACCCAGCCCCATCGTCATCATGAGGTCGTTGTTGCCTCGTTCGTTCATCAGGCGCGCCATCGCGACGGTGCCGCCGGCGCCGATCACGTTGAAGACCTCGACCCGGCCCGTGATGTCGTCGTCTTCCATGATCTTCACCGCGGTGCGGGCGGTGAGGTCGTAGCCGCCGCCGGGGCTGTTGGGCACCATCATGCGGAGCCGGTGAAACCCCTTCTCCTCACCTCCGCGGGTGACACCGCAGCCGCTGACCAGCAGCGCGGCGATGACGGCGATCACCAACACCGCCGATTTCCGAGTGCACTTCACGTCGTCCCCAATCACGTCGGATGTGATGCTGGTCAATACTGGACCCGGCCAGTGATGCAAGTCACTGATGAGAACGCAAAGGAAGTATTGGTCATTAAGTACATGACCTGGTCGCGGAGCCTGGCAGGCCAGTTCCTGGTCTTCCAGCTACTGGTGGTGGTCGTCGTGCTGGTGGCGATCGCCATCGTTTCGGTTGCGCAGTCGACGCGGGAGTTCCGTGAGGTGCGCGGCCAGCGGATGATCGCGGTCGCCGAGAACCTGGCCTCGACGCCGATCGTGCGCGACCGGTTCGCCGATCCGGCCGCCGCGCAGGTGCTCGCCCCCGAGACCGACCGTGCCGTCGCCCTGTCGGGTGCGGGCATGGCGGAGATCCTCGGACCCGACGGCACGATCCGCGCGTCGTCGGATCCCGACCGCATCCGCTCGCGCATGGACCTCGGCCCGAGTCGCGCCGACGAGGGCAGGGCGTGGTTCGGCGACGACGACATCGACGGCGTGCACAGCCTCGTCGGTCAGGTGCCGATCCTGTCGACCGACGGCGACGTGCTTGCCGTCGCGTCGGTCAGCGAGCCATATCCGTCTGTGTGGGAACAACTCAGCGGCGCCGGTCGTCGGCTGCTGCTCTACCTCGGCCTCGGCGCTGCGCTCGGCCTGCTGGCCTCGTGGCTGCTGTCGCGCCGGATCAAGCGGCACACCCGCGGCCTCGAGGTCGCCGAGATCGCGGGCCTGGCCGATCACCGGGAGGCGTTGCTGCACAGCATCCGTGAGGGTGTGGTCGCGGTCAACAACGAGGGTGACATCACGCTGCTGAACGACAGCGCCCAGGAGTTGCTCGGTGTCAGCGCCGACGCGGTCGGCAAGCGGGTGGACAGCATCGGCCTCGATCCCGCTGTGGTGGAGTTCCTGCTGTCCGGCGACGACGGCCGTGACGTGGTGATCGCCACGCGGACAAAGGTTTTGGCGCTCAACAGGCGGTCGGCGACCAGCCAGGGCCAGGTGATCGGCACCGTGACGACGATGCGCGACAGCACCGAGTTGGCCGCGCTGCAGGGGCAGCTGTCGTCGCACAAGAGCGTCACCGACACGCTTCGGGCGCAGACGCACGAGTTCGCCAACCAGCTGCACACCATTTCGGGGCTCGTCCAGCTCGGCGAGTACGACTCGGTGCGCGACCTGATCGGCACGCTCACCCGGCGGCGCGCCGAGATCAACGACGCCGTCACCAGCCGGATCTCCGATCCCGCGGTGGCGGCGCTGCTGATCGCGAAGACCTCACTGGCGGCCGAAAGCGGGGTTTCCCTTGCGCTCGAGCCGGATTCGCACCTGACGACGTTGGCGCCCGCGGTGGCTACAGACGTGATCACCCTGCTGGGCAACCTGATCGACAACGCGGTCGACGTATCGATCGGGTCGGACACGGCACGGGTCACCGTGCGGATCGACGACAGCGAGGGCCTGACGATCTCGGTCGCCGATTCCGGACCCGGTGTGCCGGAACATCTTCGGGAGGAGATCTTCGCCAGGGGTGTCACGTCGAAACCGGACGTGCCGGGTGGTCGGGGCATCGGGCTGGCGCTGGTGCGGCTGGTCACCGCTCAGCATGGCGGCACCGTCGAGGTCACCGACGCCCCCACAGGTGGTGCGCTGTTCGTGGTGAAGTTGCCCGTGACCTCCGCGCCGAGGCAGGCCGCGCATGCGTGACGTGCTCGTCGTCGACGACGACTTCATGGTCGCCGAGATCCATCGCAGGTTCGTCGAACAGGTCGACGGCTTCCGCGCGGTCGGTGTCGCTCGTTCCGGTGCCGAGGCGCTGGCAGCCGCGCGCGAGCTACGGCCGCAGCTGATCCTGCTCGACGTCTACCTACCCGACATGACGGGTCTGGAAGTGTTGAAGCGGTTGCGATCCGGCGGCGACGGCGTCGGCGTCATCATGATCACGGCGGCACGCGAACTCGACACGGTCACCGGTGCGCTCGACGGCGGCGCCGCCGACTACCTGATCAAGCCGTTCGAGTTCGACCAACTGAAGGCGAAGCTGGAGGCGTTCGCCGCGCGCGCCGACGCGCTGGAGTCCGCCGACGACGTCGATCAGTCGCTGATCGACTCGCTCTTTGGCAGTGCGGGCGCGCCGCCCCAGGAGGTGCTGCCGAAGGGCCTCGGGGCGGAGACAGGTCGTCTGGTGCTGGAAGCCGTCAGCCAGGCCGGTGAGGTTTCGGCAGCGGAATGTGCTGAGCGAGTGGGTATTTCACGGGTCAGCGCGCGGCGCTACCTCGAACACTACCTCAGCACAGGGGCGCTGGAGATCCGGTTGCAGTACGGCGTCGGCCGACCGGAGCGGCGCTACCGGATGGCGCGCTGACGAATCGCGTCGACCGCCGCGCGGGTGTCATGCGGCTTGGTTGTCGGGTGGGTCGGGTCCGCCTTGGGTCTCGTCGGTGGTCTCGTCGTCGTCGTTGTCGGGTCGGAGGAGTGCTTCGGGGCGGTGGTAGTAGTTGATTCGGGATTGTCCGTGGTCCAGATCCGGCGGTGGGTGCCA